>NZ_WUFT01000029.1 GCF_010668805.1 Rhizobium phaseoli
GGCCGGGTGCGACGGTCATCGACGTCGGCATCAACCGCGTGCCGGCTCCCGAAAGAGGCGAGGGCAAGACCCGGCTGGTCGGCGACGTCGCCTTCGCTGAGGTCTCCGAAGTCGCCAGCACCATCACTCCCGTTCCCGGCGGCGTCGGGCCGATGACCATCGCCATGCTGATGGCCAATACCGTCATCGCCGCTCATCGCGCCGCCGGGCAGACCCCGCCGAAGTTTTGATTGGAATGCCGCCGGGCGGGCTTGCCATGGCGCGAAAGGCTTATATACTCAGGAAATAAATATTCCGTAGAAGAAATAAGAGGGAACGGAAATGGCTCTATCATGGCGTTTCTCCGTGTTAGCGGATCGGCATCGCGCTCTGGGATCGAAGCTTGAGGACTGGAGCGGCATGGGAACCGCCTGGACCTACGACAAGGACATGTCGGAAGAGCATGTCGCGGTCCGCACCAAGGCCGGCATCATGGATGTATCGGGCCTGAAGAAGGTGCATCTGGTCGGCCCGCACGCCATCGCCGTTCTCGACGCCATGACCACCCGCGACCTGACCAAGATCTACCCCGGCCGCTCGGTCTATGCGACCATGCTGAACGAGCGCGGCCATTTCACCGACGATTGCATCGTCTATCGCACCGGCCCGAACGCCTGGATGCTGGTACACGGCTCCGGTTCCGGCCACGAGGAGATCGTCAGGCAGGCGGCAGGCCGAAATTGCGCCGTGCTCTTCGACGACGACCTGCATGACCTGTCGCTGCAGGGTCCGCTGGCGGTCGACTATCTCGCCAAATACGTGCCGGGTATCCGCGATCTCAAATATTTCCACCACATGCAGACGACACTGTTCGGCGCACCGGTGATGATTTCGCGTACCGGCTATACCGGCGAACGCGGCTACGAGATCTTCGTGCGCGGCCAGGACGCCGTCATGGTCTGGGACCGGATCGTCGAGGAAGGCAAGGAAATGGGTATCCTCCCCTGCTGCTTCTCCGTACTCGACATGCTGCGCGTCGAAAGCTACCTGCTGTTCTACCCCTACGACAATTCGCAGATGTATCCCTTCGCCGATCAGCCGCCCGGCGACAGCCTGTGGGAACTCGGCCTCGACTTCACCGTCAGCCCCGGCAAGACGGGCTTCCGCGGTGCGGAGGAACATGCCCGCCTCAAGGGCAAGGAACGCTTCAAGATCTTCGGCATGCTGATCGATGCCGATGGACCCGCCGATCTCGGCGACGAGGTTTTTGCCGACGGCAAGAAGGTTGGCGTCATTACCTGCCCGAGCTATTCATCGCTGACGAAGAAATCCATGGCGATTGCCCGTCTCGACGTTGACAAGGCGGTGCATGGGACGAAACTCGAAGTCCGCGGCAAGACCGTGAAGGCAAGCGCCACCGCCCACACGCTCCCCTTCGACGACCCGGAGAAGAAGAAGAGGACTGCCGTAGGTTAAGGAGCACGCGAATGCTCGTTGCAGGCATCAAGAGCCGACCAGTCTATACGGGCCTGACCATCCAGCCGAACGCCCGGCGGCACATTTTCGCGCTCGAAGGGGAGGGTGCCAAGGCTCTCCTCGACCAGCGGGCAGCACTCGACGAAACCGCCCTCTCCCGCAGCGAAATCCTCTATGTCGCCCGCGGCTCGCAAGGCTCCGGCCTGGACGAGACACTGCGCCACCTCGGCGCCGACATGTTCTTCACGGCGCCGACGATCGCAACACTGCTCTTCCGATTGAAGGGCTCGCTTGCCACCGCCCATATGGGCACCCGGCTTTATATAGCGGGCACGGAAGGCTTCATCGGCCAGGCAATGCTGGTGGCGCTCGATTACGGCATGGACCACGCCTCCGTCATCACCGAACACCGCGGGTCGCTCGCCAGGCGCGTGCAATGCGTCCATTGCAAGGGCACGACCGACGACGTCACCGCCAGTCCCTTTACCTGCAGCCATTGCGGATTGACGCTTCTGGTGCGCGATCATTATTCGCGCCGGCTCGCCGCCTTCCAGGGCGTCAATATCGATGCGGAAGAACCGGGCAGCGCGCCCCACCCCGAGGAGTTGTTTCTTTGAGCGGCGGCACAGAAATTCCCGTCCGCGTGGCGCGGATCACCCCGATCGCCGAACGCGTCAAGCGTTTCCGCTTCGAGCGCCTCGACGGCAAGCCGATGCCTTATTTTTCCGGCGGCGCGCATATCATCGTCTCGATGAACGATGGCGGCCATATGCGCCGCAACGCCTATTCGCTGATGTCGCCCCCGCATGATTGCGCAGCCTATGAGATCAGCGTGCTGCATGTCGAGGATTCACGCGGCGGCTCCACCTTCATGCATGAGAAGGTCAGCGAAGGCGACGAGTTGAAGGTCAGCTACCCCGTCAACCTCTTCCAGCCGGACTGGCGCGGGCGCAAGCATCTTCTGATCGCCGGCGGCATCGGCATTACCCCCTTCATCGCGATGATGGAGCAGTTCTCACGCGAGGGCGCCAATTTCGAGCTGCATTATGCCATCCGCACGCACGACCGCGGCGCCTATTGGCGGGAACTGCTGGAGCGCTACGGTTCCCATCGCATCAAGATCCATTGCGACGCCGAAGGTGCGGCCATCCCGCTGGCGCGCCTGCTCGACAGCCAGCCGCTCGGCACGCATCTTTATGTCTGCGGCCCCACAGGGATGATCGATGGCGTGTTGAAAACCGGCGTCAATGCCGGATGGCCGGAACAGAACCTGCATTCGGAACGGTTCCTGTCGTCGCTGCCCGGCAAGCCTTTCACGATGGAACTGATCCGCTCCGGCAAGACCGTGAAGGTCGGCCATCACGAAAGCATGCTGGAGGCGATCGAAGCGGCGGGCGTCGACGCACCCTTCCTCTGTCGCGGCGGCGCCTGCGGTCAATGCGAGACGGGGGTCGTTACCTGCGACGGCAAGCTGCTGCACAATGACGTCTATCTGACGAGCGAAGAAAAGGCATCCGGCCGCAAGGTGATGATCTGTGTTTCCCGCTTCGAGGGAAACAGGCTGCATCTCGATCTCTGACGGCATCGGATCAAGCGGAACAAGGAGACCGAACATGGCAATCGCCTTCAAGCAGGAAACCTTCCGGAATGATTTCAGCTACGGCAACAGCCCCGAAAACATACGGCGCTTCCCGTTTCCCTTCGAGCGCGACGAATACATGTATTCCGTCAACATGGAGCCGCATGTGCGCGGCCGGGCGGGCACCGTCTTCGAAAACCTGATCGACGTCGACGAACATTATGTCGCCGAGATGCACGACCGGGCACTGGTTTTGAAGGAGGATCCGCTCCGCTATCAGGCGCTGCCGCACATGATGAGCGCGCAATGGGATACGCTGGAACTGCTGATGGAAGAGCAGGCGGCGGGCAATCCAGACCATTTCACGCTGATCCGCAATGGCGACCAGTGGCGCTGGATCAACCGCCCGCTCGGCATCGACGACAGCTTCACCTTCGGCGACACCTCGACGCTGCCCTATCAGCCCTTCGAATACATCACCCGCCAGGCCCAGGGCGACTTCTGCATCGTCGACCAGCGCGACGGCAATCTGTGGATGGATGCCGGCATGGTAACGACGCAGGCCGACTGGTCGCTCGATTTCGATATCGGCATGAATTTCATGGAATGGCATGGGCCGGTGCCGCTCGCCCATCAGATCGGCGTCTTCGACCGGGCGCTGAAATTCCTGTTGAACCTGCAGCAAGGCAAGCCGACACGGCGGTTCAACTGGACGATGACGATCAATCCGCGGCTCGATACCAGCCCCGAGAATTATCACAAATGGGGTCCGGACCGCACCACGGTGACATCGGGCAATGTCGGCGAGAAGGTGTATCTGCGCGTCGAGCTGCAGAGCCTCTGGCGCCTGCCGCGCTCCAACGCCATCTTGTTCGTCATCCGTTGCTACCTGATGAATATGGAAGAGCTCATCACCGTGCCGAAGTGGGCGCGCCGCTTCCCGCGCGTGCTGAAGACACTGCCGCCCGAGCTCATCGATTATAAGGGCCTCACCCGTTTCCGCGAGACGACGATCGACTGGCTATCCAAATATGACGATGGAACTCCGACCAGCCCCGGCATTTTTCCCGACTGACGCACCGCGATGCACACCAGCACCGCGCATCTTTCAAGCGCGAAAGACACCGTAACACTTTGAAATTTCGTCCTTAAATCGATACCGCATAATCAAGAGGGGAATGCTTCATGACAAGAGTAGCCGTCATCGGTGCCGGTCCTTCCGGTCTGGCGCAGCTGCGCGCCTTTCAATCGGCTGCCCAGAAGGGCGCCGAGATCCCGGAGATCGTCTGCTTCGAAAAGCAGTCGGACTGGGGCGGGCTCTGGAACTATACCTGGCGCACCGGCCTCGACGAATATGGCGAGCCGGTCCATGGCAGCATGTATCGTTACCTCTGGTCGAACGGTCCGAAGGAATGCCTCGAATTCGCCGACTATTCCTTCGAGGAGCATTTCGGCAAGCCGATCGCTTCCTATCCGCCGCGCGCCGTGCTCTGGGACTATATCAAGGGCCGCGTCGAGAAGGCGAATGTCCGCCATTGGGTGCGCTTCAGCACGCCGGTGCGTATGGTCCGCTTCGACGAAGCGACGAAGAAATTCACGGTGACGGCGCATAACCGCGTCGAGGACCGGATGTATGACGAGGAATTCGACTATGTCGTCGTCGCATCAGGTCACTTCTCGACACCGAACGTGCCCTATTTCGAGGGTGTGAAGACCTTCAACGGCCGCGTCCTGCATGCTCACGATTTCCGCGACGCGCTGGAGTTCAAGGGCAAGGATATTCTGCTCGTCGGCCGCAGCTATTCGGCCGAAGACATCGGCTCGCAATGCTGGAAATATGGCGCGAAATCGGTGACGACGAGCTACCGCTCGAAGCCGATGGGCTTCAAATGGCCGGAGAATTTCGAAGAACGGCCGCTGCTGACGAAGCTCGAAAACCGCACGGCGCATTTCCTCGACGGCTCGACCAAGGACGTCGATGCGGTCATCCTCTGCACCGGCTACCAGCACCATTTCCCCTTCCTGCCGGATGATCTCCGGCTGAAGACCGCAAACCGCCTCTGGGCCGACAGCCTCTACAAGGGGGTGATCTTCGATAAGAACCCGCAGCTCTTTTATATCGGGATGCAGGATCAGTTCTATACGTTCAACATGTTCGACGTGCAGGCCTGGTGGGCCCGCGATGTGATGATGGGCCGCATCACCCTGCCGCCGGAAGAGGAGCTGAAAGCCAATTTCGATATGTGGCGGGCCCGCGAGGAGACGCTCGAGGATGCCGAACAGATGATCTGGTATCAGGGCGATTATGTGAAGGAACTGCTTGCCGAGACCGATTATCCCTCCTTCGACATCGAGGGCACCAACCGGACCTTCATGGAGTGGGAACATCATAAGGCCCATAATATCATGGGCTTCCGCGACCATGCCTATCGATCGCTGATGACCGGCACCATGTCGCCGAAACACCACACGCCCTGGGTCGAGGCGCTCGACGATTCCAAGGAGGAATATCTGCGCAACTGACCAGACGGCGAGTGCTTTGCCGGGCGAAGGTATTCGTACACTTTCGTCCGGCATAGTATGACCGGCGCCTTTTGAAACGAGCCGATATGAATCCATCCGCAACTCTTCTCTTCTTATGTGGCCTTCATGGATTTCCAAACGAGCATTCTCGGACGCATGAACGGCTTTCTCTATCGCTGCCGTGCCGATGAAAACTACACGATGCTTGAGATGACCGACGGCATCGAGCGCATCTTCGGTTATCCCCCCGACGAAATCGTCGGCAACTGCACGCGAACCTTCACCTCGATCATGTACGAGGAAGACGTGCCTTTGATGGACGAAATCGTCGGCCGGGCGCTGGACAAGCGCGTGGACTGGACGATGGAATATCGCATCCGCCATGCGATGGGTCATCTGATCTGGGTGACAGAGACCGGCGGCGGCATCTGGGACCAGAAGGGCGAGCTTCTCTACCTCGAAGGCAGCATCATCAACATCGAATCGCTTTATCAGCGAATCGACGAACGAACCGCCGACATGCGCGTCACCGCCTCGAAGACCAACGAGATCCTGCAATCGCTGCGCTATCTGAAGCTGCTTGCCGTCAATGCCGGCATTGAGGCCGCCCGCGCCGGCACCGCCGGATCGGGCTTTGCCGTGCTTGCCGCCGAGATGCGCACGCTCGCCAACTCCTCCGAGGAGGCCGCGCGCGCCATTTCCGAGGCGCAACGCAAGGCGGAAGGCTGACGGTTTGCCCGGCCCACAAAATAATTGGCGCCGAGGTCGAAGGCTGGATCGTTAACCGTCCTATGCCTTTGTGATATTTATAAATACTTTCAATGATTTGCTGCATTTTTCGGGTGAAAAATCCTATCTCATTGTGGGGAATGTTAAGGCCGCGTTAACTTTTTGTTAACCATAGCCGCGCTAGACATGGTCAACGATTTCTTCACATAGATGACCAAAGTGCTAACAGACGCTCGCTCTATCCGCATCAAGGGCCGCTCTTTCCTCGCGGTCATGCTGTCCCCGGATCTTCCCATCGATGATTGGTTGATCCGGCTGGACGATCTGGCTGCACGTTCGGCAGGCTTCTTCCTCGGACGGCCTGTCGTGCTCGACCTGACGGACCTGCAAATCGACCGGCCGCAGCTGAAGGACCTGATTGCCGAACTTGCCAAGCGCAATGTCAGCATCATGGGCATCGAGGGCGCACGGCCTTCCATGCTCGGAACGGGCATGCCTCCGGCGCTCAAAGGCGGCCGCTCGGCTTCCGACATCGAGGTTCAGGCGAATGAGCCTGCCGACCCGGTTGGGAAACAAGCAGCGGCAGAACCCCGTCCGGCAATGCAATCGATCGTCATCCGGGAACCGGTGCGCTCCGGGCAATCGGTGATCTTCCCGGAAGGCGACGTCACGGTCATCGGATCGGTCGCCTCCGGCGCGGAGGTCATTGCGGGAGGATCGGTCCATATCTACGGGGCGCTGCGCGGTCGCGCCATGGCGGGATCCATCGGCAACGCATCGGCGCGGATTTTCTGCCGCAAGCTCGAGGCCGAGCTGGTTGCAATCGACGGCATCTACAAAATGGCCGAGGACATGGCCTCCGATCTTCGCGGACAGGCTGTTCAGCTTTGGCTGGAAGACGACGCGATCATGGCCGAGAAACTGATCTGACGACAGCGCCGCGCGTTTTCATCAGATGCGCAAAGGACGCTGAGACACTTCGAATTACTGCGGCAAAGGAGAGAGACATGGGGAAAGTGATCGTCGTCACGTCAGGCAAGGGCGGGGTCGGAAAGACGACCTCGACCGCCGCATTGGGAGCGGCGCTGGCGCAACGCAATGAAAAAGTCGTCGTCGTCGATTTCGACGTCGGCTTGCGCAATCTCGACCTGGTCATGGGCGCCGAGCGCCGGGTCGTCTACGACCTGATCAATGTCATCCAGGGCGACGCCAAGCTTACCCAGGCGCTGATCCGCGACAAACGGCTGGAGACGCTGTTCCTGCTGCCGGCCTCGCAGACGCGCGACAAGGACAATCTGACGGCCGAGGGCGTGGAACGGGTCATCACCGACCTGAAGCGCTATTTCGACTGGATCATCTGCGACAGCCCCGCCGGGATCGAGCGCGGCGCAACGCTTGCCATGCGCCATGCCGATGTTGCCGTTGTCGTCACCAACCCGGAAGTCTCGTCGGTACGCGATTCCGATCGCATCATCGGCCTGCTGGATGCCAAGACCGCCAAGGCCGAACGCGGCGAGCGGATGGAAAAGCACCTGCTTCTCACCCGCTACGATGCCAACCGCGCCGAGCGTGGCGACATGCTCAAGGTCGACGACGTCCTGGAAATCCTGTCCATCCCGCTGCTCGGCATCGTGCCGGAAAGCATGGATGTCCTGCGGGCGTCCAACATCGGAGCTCCGGTCACGCTGGCAGAAAGCCGCAGCCCGGCTGCAATGGCCTATTTCGATGCCGCCCGCCGGCTCGCCGGCGAGTTGGTGCCGATGGCGATCCCTGAGGAAAAGCGCAATATTTTCGGCAAGATCTTCGGACGGAGGGCGGCATGAATATTTTCCGTCTTTTCAACAAGCAGAGAACCGCACCGGCCGCTCGCGAACGCCTGCAGGTGCTTCTTGCCCACGAGCGCTCTTCAGCCGGGTCGGACCTGGTCACGCTGCTGCGCGAGGAAATTCTCGCGGTAATCGCCAAGCATGTACAGCTCGACCACGACAAGGTGCAGGTGACGATCGATCGCAACGAATACGTCTCGACGCTCGAGATCGATGTCGAAATCCCGTTGAATGCAGCCGTGCAGGCCGCTTGAATGAGGGCGCTGCCTGTTGTTACGACAGGCAGCGCTGACAATCACGACTTTCTGGCTTTTCGATTGGCGTAACGCAGGTCGCGTGCGGCCTTTCGGGCGGCTTCGTCGGCAATGACGCGAGCGATCCGGTCTTTGTCAGCCGCTTCGCGCGCATCGGCGTCGGCACGGGCTTCGGCCTCGGCGGCCGCCTGACGTTCAGCTTCTGCGGCTTGAGCCCGCTCCAGTTCCTCACGCTTTACCCGCTCCCGCTCGGCGCGCCGTTCTTCCCGGGCTTCGGCGACGGCTTGACGCTCCGCCTGCTTTGCGAGCCGCGTGGGTTCTGCCGCATCCTTGGCGGTACGAAACGCATTGAGGAGAGCCGCCTTGGCTTCGGAAGCGGCGCTGCGACGATCGGAGAGCTCGTTGTTTCTGGCGTGTTTCAAATCTCTTACCTGACTGTTTAGACTGCGACGTTAGAGCATGACGCCGAAACCGGTGAGGCTTTTCGGATGACCCTATGCTCTATTTCTCGATTTGGATCCGGACAGTATTATGCCAATCCGGCGTGAAATCATCTAGATCTTGAATCACATTTTCTTTTTTCGCTTCACAGCCGGGGTTGCGGCCGCCATCGAGCGATCCTGCAATTCCTTGGCTTCACGGGCTTCGCGCAATCTCAAGGTCTTTTCCTCGCGGGCGCGCACGGTCTGATCGATCTCTTCCACCGCGCGGCTACGCGCCAAGAATTGCGATTGTGCGTTTCCGAAAGCGATCTCCGCCTGCTGGCGTGATTTGCTGTGTGTATCTGACATATTCGTCCTGGATTTCATTTAAGCGCCGCACGTCACTTTAAGCAAAGGACGGTGGAACGCTTGGAATTGCTGCGTCATTCCTTAAACCGATTCCGATTTAAGGAATGATGCAGTGTTCGCTCAGCGAACGCAACAAAAAGGCCAGGCAACTTGCCTGACCTCGCCGTTATCACGCTTTCAACAGTGCCAGTACATCCGTGGTCAAAGGAAAGCAGATGTCAATTTAAGCAGCTTGAAGATTGCAAGCGGACATTTTGCCCGACTTGTTATCGCGCTCAAGCTCGTAGCCGATCTTCTGGCCTTCGACGATTTCGCGCATGCCGGCGCGCTCGACGGCCGAGATGTGAACGAAGGCGTCAGCGCCGCCGTCGTCAGGCTGAATGAAGCCGAAGCCCTTGGTGGAATTGAACCATTTAACTGTGCCAGTGGTCATAACAAACCCTTTCATAGCAATTGACAGGCCGCACGTGCGAGATGCACGACGGATGATAATCTCGATTTTGAAGAGGGAAGTTCGTCCAGGGCACGTTGTCGGCGTGCGATAACAAAAGTCAAACAAGCAATATCGACAAAGCGGATATAATCATTGAACTCGAATTTGTCAACTTTTAGTTCTTTGAAACTCGCTATTCTCTAGATGGTTGTATCTCGACGGCATTACACATCGCCGCAGAGCCGGCTCTTCTCCTGTGGTATCGGGCCGCACGCTTACGCAAAGGCCGGTCGGGCCGATGTTGGGCAGCAGAGAGCCGCTGCCCAACTCGGAGGAATGATGATCAAAGTTTGATGCAGCTACCGTCCGGAAAACTGGATCTGTGGGATCGGCTGACCGTTCCTTATAGCGGCAGTTGCAGCGGCCATTCCCTCCGCGCCATCCTTGGTGTCGAGGATGCCAGCGGTGACTTGGAGGGTAATGACGTCTGCGGCCGACACACCGCCCGACGACCAGGCCCGGATAAGCGAGCGCATCTTCCCGTAGGCGAGGGTCGGTCCGTTCGCGAGGCGCTGCAGGAGATCGTCCGTGACCTTTTCCAGTTCGGCGTCAGGAGCCAGGTGGGTTGCGACACCCAGATCCAACGCGGCCTTGCCGGATATCATCTCCGAGAGCAGGACCAGGCGCGTGGCGCGCGCACTGCCGACGCGATCGGCAAGTCGCTGCACTCCGCCGGTCATGGGAACCCCCCCGACCATTCCCTCCGGGAAGAAAAGGTGTGCCGACTCTGCCGCCACGAGAAAATCGCATGCGAGAAGCAGTTCAAAACCGCCGCCCAGCGCCATTCCGCTTACAGAGGCAACCGTCGGTATCGGCAATTCCTCAATCGCGCGCAACGAAGCCAAAACATCGGCGGCGAACGCTTCCAGGAATTTCGATCCCTTGCCTCCAATGTCACCCGGGTTATCCGCAATGGCGAAGCTGCCGGACGCGGACGTCACGTGAAGAACGCGGATGTCGCTCTCGTATGCCTGGCGCACGCCAGCCCTCAGCGAAGAGGGATAATCGGCTCCCGGCTCGCTGGCCGCGTCGCCGAGCAAGATCAGCTTGCCCACCATACCATGCTGCTCGAAACAGAACGAACTCATGTCTTATCTCCTGATTTACTGACACTTATAGCCAGGCAGGCAGAACGCCTGCTACAAAACAGCTGGGTACCGCACACCACACTTGGCGTCGGCTACCGAGCCAGTTATGTTACGTAGATTACAGAATGGTGGTTGGCAATGGCCCGTCCTCGCGCGTTCGAAGAAAGTGAAGTGCTGGATCGCGCGGCGGACGTGTTCGGCCGCCATGGCTATGACGGCTCAACCATGGCGGAGCTGACGGCCGCGATGGGCCTGAACTCACCCAGCATCTACGCCGCCTTCGGAAGCAAGCGCGGGCTCTTCGACGCCGTTCTCAGGCGCTGCGGCGCTCGCGAGGACGAGCACTGGGCATGGGCGCTCGCCGCGCCGACGGCCGAAGGGGTCGTCAAACGCTTGCTGACGACCGCGCCGGAGCAGACGTCGAGCCGCGTTCTCGTCCATGCGGGCCTGGCGATGGGCGCAGAGAATGCAGACATCCCGCCTGCGCTGCTGCATCGCCGCCAATCGGCAGAGCTGAAACTGCGAGACCGGTTCGAAGAAGCGAAGCGGGCGGGCAACCTCCCGGCAGAGGCTGACGCCTCACGGTTGGCGAGCTACGCAACGGCGGTGCTCGGCGGCCTCGCCATTAAGGCCGCCGGCGGGGCACCGCACGGCGACCTGCGAGAGGCTGCCGAGCAGGCCGTAGCGGCGTGGCGGGCAATCAGTGACGTCGCAGCCGCCACGAATATGGGGACAGGGGGATCGCCGCCGGCGGGGGAGCGAAGCCGCGACCCACGAAGGTTTAGCGCAGATGCGGCACTCGATGCTGCCATGAAGGTCTTCTGGACCAGAGGTTTCACCGGCGCGTCGCTCAGTGATCTCACCGAGGCGATGGGGATCACCCGCCCTAGTCTCTATGCCGCATTCGGCAACAAGGAAGCCCTCTTTTTCAAAGCTCTCGACCTCTACCAGTCTCTTCGGAAAGACTACATGACCGAGGCGCTCCAGACCCCGACGGCGCGGGGCGTTTTCGAAGCACTTCTCAGGGGAGCGCTACGCGACCAACTGGACGAGGAGCAACCGCGCGGCTGCCTGATGGTTCTTAACGCGATGCAGGGAGGTGACGAGGCTCAGGCGATCCGCAACGAGGTCCTCAGGCGCCAGGCCATCGGGCGCGAACTGCTCGCCGCAAGGTTTGAGCGGGCCAAAAGCGAGGGCGACCTGTTGCCGACGGTCAATGTCGACGGTCTAGTGCGCTTCGTCCAATCCCTGATGCACGGCATTCTCACGCAGGGAGGGGCCGGCGCAAGCCCAAGCGAGCTGGAGGCGCTCGTTGAGAGCAGCCTGACCATGTGGACAGCGTCCGCAGATTTATCGCTCGGTAAAGATTAGGCAATCGAAGGGCTGCCGGTATCTTTACCGATCGGTAGGAGGCCTAGGTGGACACATCATCGCGGTCTCAGGACCCAATCTGCGACACCAGCCTCGAATGCATGCATTACGAGCGCGGGCGTGTCTTCTGCGGGTCGTAGTGCGAAAGCGGCACGATTGTCGCCGGCAGGCGTTTCTGGTGGCCGTCGAGCTTGCCGATTTCGACCTCGGTGCCGGGACTTGCATGCGTGACGTCGATGCGGGCGAGCGCGATCGTCTTGCCGAGGATCGGCGAGCGGGTGGCGCTGGTGACGACGCCGACCTGGGCGCGGCCGATATGAACGCAATCGCCGTGGCCGACGGCCTCGTTGGCTTTGACGTCGAGGCCGACGAGCAGATGGCGCGGGTGTTCCTTGCGCCGGATCAGCGCGTCGCGGCCGATGAAATCGTCCTGTTTGGATTTCAGCGGCACGGTGAAGCCGATGCCGGCCTCGAACGGGTCCGTCTGGTCGGTGAATTCGTGATGGGCGAAGATCAGGCCCGCCTCGATGCGGACCATGTCGAGCGCCTCCAGCCCCATCGGCTTCAACCCGTGCGGCTGCCCCGCCTCCCAGACCGCGTCGAACACCGTCAACGCATCCTTCGGATGGCAGAAGATTTCGTAGCCGAGCTCGCCGGTATAACCCGTGCGCGAGACGACGACCGGGGCGCCCTCGAAACCGCCGATGCGGCCGACAGTGAAGCGGAACCATTCGAGCTCACCGATCGTCGGCTGACGCGGCGCCGTCCAGATGATCTCCTTCAGGATATCGCGGCTCTCCGGGCCTTGCAGGGCGATATTGTGCATCTGGTCGGTCGAAGAGCGAACCCAGGCCTTGAAGCCTTTCTTTTCGGCCTGCTGACGCAGCCATATGCCGCTGAAATCATCGCCGCCGATCCAGCGAAAATTCTTGTCGCCGAGGCGGAAGAGCGTGCCGTCATCGATCATGCCGCCGTTTTCATAACACATGGCGGAATAGACGACCTGGCCGGTCGACAGTTTGCGCACGTCACGCGTCAGGCAATATTGCAGGAGCTCCTCGGCATCCGGCCCCGTCACCTCGAACTTCCGCAAGGGCGAGAGATCGATGACGGCGGCATGCTCGCGGCAGGCCCAATATTCCTCGACCGGTCCTGCGGCGGAAAAGCGGTTCGGCAGCCAGTAGCCGCGATATTCGGCGTAATCGCGCGTCAGCGTCGACAGCCGGGGATGGAAGGCGGTTTCGCGCGTCAGTTCGGCGTCGGCGTCTGGGGTCATACGATAGGCCACCGCTCGTGAGAATTTTTCTTTTCCGGAAAAGGTGCGGACATGGATATCCGTCGGATCCCAGCCGTTCGCCGCGTCGATATCGTCGGGGCAGGACGAGGAGACGCAGACGAGATCGGTCAAGGCCCGCATCAGCACGTAGTCGCCGGGGCGCGACCAGGGCTCGTCAAGATAGAGCTGGTTGTTGTGGTCGATATTGGTGTTGTAGAAATAGTTCAGCGCTTCCCAGCCCTTGCGGCCGGCAATGCCGTAAGGCGCCAGCGCTGCGTTGAAATTGTCCGTGCAGTTGACGTGGCCGGGATAACCCATGTCGTCGTAATAGCGCGAATTGCAGGCGGTCGCGAAAGCATCGTGGCGCCCGACTGTATCCTGGACGATTTCGACCAGCGGCTCGAAGTCGCGGTCGAAGGCCTTGGAGGGCAGGCCCGGCATCGGATAGCTGCGGCTGAGCAGCGTGCGGGTCACCGTCGAATCCAGCGCGAGATCGAGGCCCTTGTCGACCTTGCGGGCGGCGAAAGCCTGGAAATCGGTGCACTGGCGCCCATAAACATCGATGATCTGGATGAACTCGCCGGCACGCACGAAATAGGCCGCGGCGGTCGCCGCCCGGGTGCGGATATCCTCGATGGGGTCGGCAGCCGGTTCCGGCAGGGCGGAGGCATAATCGCGGATCAGCAGGCTGCGCTTGATCCTGATCTCGATCGGCGTCGCCGTATCCTGCGCCTCCGGCGACATGGCACCGGCCGGTGCCGCGACGATCAGCAGACCCTTCATGGAAATCGTGAAATCCGCCCGGCTGCCCGGGCTCGATCCCGTCCCGAAGATGCGGAGCGCTCCGGCCGAGGCAAGATCGGCGCCGCGCCGCTCAAGCGCTGCGCGCGTGCGGGAAGCACTCTCATTTTCCCCTTGAAGAATGGCTTTCAAACCTTCGGCTGCATTGCTGAATCCCGTTCCGAGACCCGCCGCCAGGAAGCGTCCCTTTTCGTTGAGGAAAGAGACCTCGCAAACCTGTCCGCCCTCGCTGTCGATGACGGTGACGCAGTCGCCCGGCTCGACGCGCACCACGACCGATCCGCCGCCTTTTGCCCTGTAGCGCTCCGTTCCCTTCGGCAAGGTGGGAATGCCGGGATAGAGCACGAGGCTCGCAGCCGCCGGCCGCAGGTCCGTCATAGCAGGATGAAGTTCTCGCATTCTGCCCTCATGGGAGGATCGGCATGCCCTCTGGGCACCCACCCATATAGGTTACAAAATGGCGGAGGAAAGTAAAGTCGAGTTGACTAAAAAGAAAATATCTTCACTATGTATCAAGGGCTGAGACTCGGGAATCCGTCGGGAACACGGATCGCCAAAATCATCCGGGCGGGCTTGAGACGGTCAGGGAGACACGTTCAGGGAGACGTACAAAGATACGTCCGGGAACAAATAGAATGGGAAATTTCACCGATGACAGATGTTGTGGAGGCCGGAATTTCATCCGGCACCGAAGGTAAGCTTGTACGCGCGCTCGACTGGAAGGGCGCATTCTGGGTGGCTGCGGGCGTGCCGCCGCTCGTTCTTTTCTCCATCGGCGGCATTGCGGGCACGACGGGCAAGCTCGCCTTCCTCGTCTGGATCATTTCGATGGTGATGGGTTTCCTGCAATCGTTCACCTACGCCGAAATCGCCGGCATGTTCGCCAACAAATCCGGCGGCGCCTCGGTCTATGGCGCCACCGCCTGGCTGCGGTATTCGAAGTTCATCGCGCCGCTGTCGGTCTGGTGCAACTGGTTTGCCTGGTCGCCCGTGCTGTCGCTCGGCTGCGCCATCGCCGCCGGTTATATCCTCAATTCGTTCTTCCCCATCCCGGCGGCGGATTCGCAGATGGTCCTCGACTGGATCTCCGCGCATGCCGCTTCCATCACGGCCGATAGCCCCCGCGTCGCCGAATATATTGCCGCCCATGCCGGCACGACGCCGGATGACGCCGTCAAGGCGTTGCTGAGCACCGACGGCGTCGCCGCGCTGACGCCGTGGATTCGCAGCTGGTCGCTGGTCAGCTTCGGCATTCCCTTTCTTGCCACCGCCAACATCAACGCCACCTTCTTCATCGGCGGCATCCTGATGCTGATCATCTTCGCGATCCAGCATCGCGGCATCTCCGAGACGGCCAGCGTGCAGAAGTGGCTGGCGATCATCGTGCTGGTGCCGCTGCTGATCATCGGCCTCTACCCGATCGTCAGCGGCCATATTGTTGCCGCCAACGTTACCGGCCTGGTACCGCCGACAGCCGCTTATTCCGGCGCCGACGGCACCTGGAGCAATGGCGGCTGGACGCTCTTCCTCGGCGGTCTCTATATCGCCGCCTGGTCGACCTACGGCTTCGAGACCGCCGTCTGCTACACCCGCGAACTCAAGAATCCGAAGACCGACACTTTCAAGGCGATCTTCTATTCCGGCCTTGCCTGCTGCCTGTTCTTCTTCCTGGTGCCCTTCGCTTTCCAGGGCGTTCTCGGCCACGCAGGCATGCTCGCCCCCGGCATCGTCGACGGCACCGGCGTTGCCGAAGCGCTCGGCGGCCTGATCGGCGCCGGCCGGGTCGTCACCCAGTTGCTCGTCGTGTTGATGATCATGGCGCTGTTCCTCGCCATCATGACGGCGATGGCTGGTTCATCGCGCACGCTCTACCAGGGCTCGAAGGACGGCTGGCTGCCGAAATATCTCGATCACGTCAATGAAAACGGCGCCCCGACACGGGCGATGTGGACCGATTTTGCCTTCAACCTCTTCCTTCTGGCAATCGCCTCGGATACCGGCGGCTACTTCTTCGTGCTCGCCGTGTCGAATGTCGGCTACATCATCTTCAACTTCCTGAACCTCAATTCCGGCTGGATCCACCGGATGGACTCCGGCCATATCGAACGGCCGTGGAAGGCGCCGACCTGGCTGATCGGTCTCAACACCGCGCTTGCCTTCGTCAATGCGCTGTTCCTCGGCGCCGGCGCCAAGGTCTGGGGTTATTCCAATGCGCTCTGGGTCGGCTTCATCTTCGCCGCCCTGATCCTGCCGGTCTTCGCCTATCGCCACTATGTGCGTGACGGCGGCAAGTTCCCGGCAGGCGCGATGGAAGATCTCGGCCTCGTCGGCCAGGATCTCGGCGTCAAGAAGGCCGGCATGCTGCCCTATCTGGCACTCGCCGCCGGTCTGGCGATCGTCCTGACCGCCAACGTGATCTTCCAGCTTCCGGCTTAAAGTGCCTCCCAAGCAAAAAAGCCGCCATGAAAAAACATGGCGGCTTTTTGCATTTGTCGGCGAAGCTCAGCGGCCGCCTTCGATCTTGCGGTGGCGCTGGTTGATACCGCCCTTGCCGTAGGGGTAGTCGAAGGGCTGAGGCGCGCTGACCTCATCCAGTCTCGCCAGGTCATCGCCGGAGAGCTTGAGCTTCATGGCGCCAAGATTGTCGGCGAGTTGCTCCGGCGTGCGGGCGCCGAGGATGATCGAGGTGATCGCCGGCTGCGCCGCCGTCCAGCCGAGCGCCACCTGCGCCATGCTGACCCCATGCGCCTTGGCGATCTCCTCGACAACGCCGATGATCGCCCAGGTTCGCTCCATCGCATTGCGCGGCGCATAGGATTCACCGCCGCGATTGGGATTTTCGCCGAGGCGGGTGGCGCCGGTCGGCATCTCGTCGCGCTTGTATTTGCCGGTCAGCCAGCCGCCGCCAAGCGGCGACCACGGCAACAGGCCCATGCCGGCATCCTGGCAGGCAGCGACGATCTCGAGTTCGATGTCGCGCACCAGCAGGTTATATTGCGGCTGCAAGGTCACCGGACGCGTGTAACCGCGCGCCTTGGCGATCTCGGAGGCCTTGGCAATATGCCAGCCGACATAGTTGGAGAAGCCGTAATAGCCGATCTTGCCTGATGATACCGCATCGTCGAGGAAGCGCAGCGTCTCCTCGATCGGCGTCAGCGCGTCCCAGGCATGCATCTGGTAAAGATCGATCTGCTCGAGGCCGAGACGGCGCAGAGAATCGTCGAGCGCCTGGCCGAGATGCCGGCGCGACAGGCCGATATCGTTGGGACCGTTGCCCATCGGAAAACGGCCCTTGGTGGCGACGATCGCCTGGCGGGCTTCGGTCGGGCGCGCCTTCAGCCAGCGTCCGATGATCTCTTCCGACTTGCCGGCGCTGTAGACATCGGCGGTATCGATGAAATTGCCGCCCCAGGCGAAATAATCGTCGAGCAGCTTGTGCGAGGCCGCCTCGTCGGCCTCCGCGCCGAAGGTCATAGTACCCAGGCAATAGGCGGTGACGACGGTCCCGCTGGGACCGAGCTTGCGATAATCCATTTCTTCCTCCTCATGCGGACGCCCGCAGCCGACGCGCAAAATCGCCGGGGTAGAAGCCGGGGCTTCCGCAATCAATGACAATATTGTGCTTGAGGCGGCCGCTTGCCGCCGGATGACGTCTGGCGCCCTGGGCTCAATCTGGCGCAGGGGCGAGGGCAGCATAACCAATCCCGCCTGTGCCACAAGTGGGAAAACATATTCCCGCCTGCCGATGCAGCCGGCGGCGGCTACGGATTTTTCGGAAACGACCCGGCGATCAGATCGGCTGCGGTGACGCCGGTCTCGTAGGCGCCATGCGCCGTCGAATAACGCGCGCGCGAACAGGCTTCGCCGGCAAAGAAGATCCTTTCGTCATGTGGGGCTGCGAGGACCCCGCGCAGATCCGAGGCGCCGGGCTCGGCATAGGAATAGGAGCCGCCGATATGGGGTGCAGCGGCCCAGGCCGACATTGCCGCCACCGACAATTGCTTGCGGATATCGGCGCCGAATGCAGCCGCGAGTTCATCCCCAGCGAAGGCAAAGGCGGCCTCTTTTCCCGCCCGCTCCAGATCATGCGCGAGGTCGCCGGCAAAATAGGCCTCGACAACAGGAGCGCCGAATGGCCGGAGCTGATAGGTGCCGGTGGCAGCACGGCTGATGGAGCCGAGCATATGGGTATCGGCCGGCAGCGCCTGCTGATTTGCGAGCCTGAGAAAGAGCTTGTCGGCGAGCCCGAGCGGCAAACGGGACGCTGCCTCGATCTTCTCGGGCAAGGGAGGATCGAAGGCGATCTTTCCGGCGGCAAGCACATTCGTCGAAACGGTCACCAGCACCGCACGGGCACTGAGCTCACCCTGGTTCGTCTCAATGTCGATACGGCCGGCATGGCTGTGGTCGATGCGCGTGACCTCGACGCCAAGCCTTGCCGGAACCGGCCTGCCGTAACGGGAGATCAATGTTCCATAGCCCTCACGCACCCGCCAATCGGGGCCGGGGCCGGGGTCGTACCTGGTATAGTCGACGACCGATGAGCGCTCCAGTTCCGCACCGGTGATGTAGGTGCCGATCGCCCGGATCTGGCCATTCCAGGCATTGCCGGGTTCGAGCATTGCCAGATCGGTGTCATCGCCTTCATGGCTCTCCAGGCGTTCGAAATAGGCGCCGATCGCCTGTTGCGCGGCGTGCGTCTCCGCATCGTCGCGCTGCAGCCGCCTCCCGCCGTTCCAGGGCGCCGGTGTATGGTCGACCGTCAATCCGACTTCGTCGGCAATCGCGGTCCAGGCATTGGTCCGCGCCCCATGCAGCCAGCCGCAACCGAGATCGAGGGCAATATCGCCGGCTTCAGGCAGCCCGACGCTCCAGGCGCGGCCACCGAGACGACCGCCGGCTTCCAGCAGCAGGATGGAAAGATCGGGGCGGATCGCCTGCAGGCGACGGGCAGCGGCAATGCCGGCGGCCCCGGCGCCGATGATGACGACATCCTCTTCGGCGCCCCTGCTGTTGTCACCAGGCATGCATTCTCCTCCCGTCGTTCACCGCTCAGCTAAGCCACGGTGTCCTCGAAACGCAAGGGTGTATAGCGCCGCGCGCGATGGATTAAACCGCGTCTCCATGACATATAGATCTGATGAGCGTGAACAGAGATTCGCAACTCGACATGTTTGCCAAGGCATCGCCCGCGGTGGTCCAGCTGCGCAACCCGTCGCGCCAGCGGTTATCGCAGCCGGCCGCCTATTCCAACGAAGAGATGGCGCGGGCGCTTGAAGAGAGCGGCAACTACCGCATACTCAGGAAACTGACTGCCCGGCCGGTCGCAGCCGCCAGACGACCGGAGTTTTCGCGGCTCGGCATCATTCTCGATACGGAGACTACAGGTCTCAATCACCGCAGCGACGAGATCATCGAAATCGGCGCCGTTGCTTTCACATTCGACGATGGGGGCGGGATCGGCGACATCGTCGGCATCTATGGCGGCCTGCAACAGCCGTCGCGGCCGATTCCGGCCGAGATCACCCGATTGACCGGCATTACCGATGCGATGGTCGAAGGCCAGGTCATCGATATGAGATCGCTGAGCGCCCTGATCGAACCGGCGGATCTGATCATCGCCCACAATGCCGGTTTCGACCGGCCGTTCTGCGAAGCCTTCTCGACGATCTTCGCCGGCAAGGCCTGGGCCTGCTCGGTTTCGGAAGTCGACTGGAGCGCCCGCGGCTTCGAAGGCACCAAGCTCGGCTATCTCGTCGGCCAGGCCGGTTATTTCCATGACGGCCATCGCGCGGTGGACGACTGCCACGCTTTGCTGGAAATCCTCGATCGGCAGCAGGGCGACGGCGAAAGCCCGTTCGCGGAGCTTTACCGCGCCAGCCAGCGCTCGCGTATTCGCATCTTTGCCGAACACAGCCCGTTCGAGATGAAGGACCATCTGAAGGCGAGGGGGTATCGCTGGTCGGATGGAAGCGACGGCCGCCTGAAATCCTGGTGGATCGAGGTCGGCGAAGACGATCTCGGCGACGAACTGTCCTATCTGCGCTCGGAAATTTACCGGTGGAAAGAGGCGGAGCCGCCGATCGTCCGGCTGACGGCCTTCGATCGCTTCAAACTCTGACCGCGAAGCGGTTCGGATCTTGAGCAGAAATAACTCCCAAATCTGACGACCCATGCAAACGTCGCATAGGTGCAGTGATGCATTGGCGCTGCAACAATCAAAGGGCTTGTACTATATACAACTCATCGAAGCGAACGAAGCGCCAAGGACTGGCAGCTAGGCTTCGAAAGCCCATCGAAAGGGGATCATCATGAACGTAGCACGCTCTTTCAATAACTGGCGCAAGTATCGTCAGACGGTCGCTGAACTGGGCCGTATGTCCACGCGCGAACTGAACGACCTCGGCATCGGCCGCGGCGACATCCACACCATCGCTCGCGCTGCCATCGCCCGCTAACGGCCTGCACGGTAAGCACTTTTAAAGACTTGGCCAGCGCCTGCTTTCTCCGAAGCGGGCGCTTTGCTTTTGTGCTTCCGGCGAGACCGGATCACGGCGAGGCAGCCGCCCGCTTTTCGCATAACGCATAGCTGCCTTGCAAAGAAATGCCTACCAACTGAGCAAGAAATAAGTATGATTATTTCTATCGAAGCGATGCACCTCCTCCCGCATCCCTTCGATATGCAGGCGCCCCATCCTCCTCCCAGGGTCGTCTGCGGGAACGGCAGCACTCCTCCTCCCAGCTGTCGTTCGGTTTTTTTCGAAAGCCTGCCGCACCTCCTCCCGCGGCAGGCTTTTTCGTTTTTGGCCGATCGCGCCGAAAAACGCCGCTCGCGATCCATCGCCCGGCATTGATGACTTTTTCCTGCTTATCGCTGATTTTGCTCCCGATTCCTGCGGTCGCCGTCGGCTGCTGTCAGGTGCTGCAGAAACATATTGACTTCGAATTTGTCGTACAACTATGTAACCATTCGGTTCATTGCCGAGCGAAACGGCCGCCGAGCGGATCCGGCTTCGCTGGAACGACGACGCTTGACGACAACGAAACTGAAGGAATTTTGACATGCAGATCGACGTGAGGCACGCCTCCCATCCCGAGGCCGTGCGCGAATACGACACGGAGACGCTGCGGCGTCACTTTCTGGTGGAAACCGTCTTTGCGGACGGCGAGATCCGGCTGACTTATTCCCACTACGACCGCATGGTCATCGGCGGCGCGACGCCGCTGGCCGACGGGCTGCCGCTGACGGCGCCGACGGCGATCGGCCAGGAAACCTTCCTAGCCGAGCGCGAACTCGGCGCGCTCAACATCGGCGGCGCCGGCCGCATCGTCGTCGACGGCACCAGCTACGATCTTGCCAAGTATGATTGCCTCTATGCCGGCAAGGGCGCCAAGGACATCAGGTTCGAGAGCGTGGATGCCGCCAATCCGGCAAAGTTCTATCTGGTCTCAACGCCGGCACATCAAGCGCACCCGACTGTGTTGCTCACCCGCGAGAAAGCCCGCCACCTGACGCCCGGCGACGCGGCAACGGCCAACAAGCGGTCGATTTACCAGTTCATCCATCCTGAGGTTTGCCAATCCTGCCAACTGACCCTCGGGTTCACCATGATCGAGCCGGGCAGCGTCTGGAACACCATGCCGGCCCATACGCATGATCGCCGCATGGAAGCCTATCTCTATTTCGATCTCGAAGCGGAACAGCGTGTCTTCCACTTCATGGGCGAGCCGCAGCAGACCCGGCATATGCTTGTCGCCAACGAACAGGCGGTCATCTCGCCGCCCTGGTCGATCCATTCCGGCGCCGGCACCAAGAATTACAGCTTCATCTGGGCGATGGCCGGCGACAATAAGAGCTTCACCGACATGGATCATATCGCCATTGCGGATCTGAGGTGAGCGTGGTGGCAAACCCCTTCGACCTTAAAGGCAGGACTGCCGTCGTCACCGGCGCCAATACCGGCATCGGCCAGGCCATCGCGGTAGCGCTGGCCGGGGCCGGCGCCTCGATCGTCGCCGTCGGGCGCTCCTCGATGGATGAGACCGAGGCGCTGGTGAAGCAGGCGGGAAGCCGCTTGCATGTCGTCAAGGCCGATCTCGGCACGATCGAACCGGTCAAGGGGATCGTCGAGGAGACGATCAAGACCTTCGGCGGCCTCGACATCCTCGTCAACAATGCCGGCATCATCCGCCGCGCCGATGCGCTCGACTTCACCGAGGAGGACTGGGACGCGGTGATCGACGTCAACCTGAAGACCGCCTTCTTCCTGTCGCAGGCGGCCGGCCGCCATATGGTCGACAAGGGCAGGGGCAAGATCATCAACATCGCCTCGCTGCTCTCCTTCCAGGGCGGCATCCGTATCCCCTCCTATACCGCCTCGAAAAGCGGGCTTGCCGGACTGACCAAGCTGCTCGCCTGCGAATGGGCCGGCAAGGGCGTCAACGTCAACGCCATCGCGCCCGGTTATTTCGTCACCAACAACACCACGGCGCTGCGCGAGGATGCCGACCGCAACGCCGCCATCCTGGCCCGCATTCCGGCCGGGCGCTGGGGAACGCCGGATGAACTCGGCGGTGCTGCGGTGTTCCTGGCATCGTCGGCCTCCGATTACGTGCACGGCACGGTGCTGCCCGTCGATGGCGGCTGGCTGGCGCGGTGATCCGCATCATCAGGAGCTGCCGTGACTTACGTCGTTTTGCCTTTCCTGCCGGCATGCGTTAGCAAAAGGACATGAGGCTGGCGCAGCCGCATCGGGGGCAGGATCGACACAAGATGACGGATAGGGGCAACGCGGTTACCACCACTCGGCAATTGCCCAACCTGCGCAGCGGCCTTGCCGACACGCTGATGGCGCAGATCGAATCCGGCGATCTGAAACCCGGCCAGCGCCTGCCGACCGAACAGGCGATCATGAGGACGACCGGTGTCAGCCGGACGATCGTTCGGGAAGCGCTCGCAACGCTGCGCGCCAAGGGGCTGATCACCACGCGGCAAGGGCTTGGGGCGTTCGTCGCGAACGATCCGACGCCCTTCATTCCCAACGACCTGCAGTCGATCGATGAGGTTCTGCGCGTGCTCGAGCTACGCATGGGGGTCGAATACGAAGCCGCCGGTCTTGCGGCGCTGCGGCGCACGCCTGAGGATCTCGACCGCATGCAGGCTCGCCTCGATGCCCTCGACACGGCGCTGGAGGAGGGCGGATACGGGGCGCAGGAGGATTACGCCTTCCACCGGTCGATCCTAGTTGCGACGCAGAATTCCTATTACGGCCGCCTGTTCGATACGTTCGGCGATATCATGGTGCCGCGGCAATGGGCGCGCTTGGGCAAAATGACCGCTGCCGAGCGCAAGCGCCATGCGGCGCGCATGCGCCGGGAGCACCATGCCATATTCGCGGCGATCCGCCATGGCGACGAGGCGGCGGCGCGGCGCGCCATCCGCAGCCATCTGTCGAAGAGTGCGGCGCGCTTCGAAGAGCTGCGCGATGCCCGCACTTCGCCCTGAACTGTTACGCGTCGGACTTCCTCATCAGCCGCCGCCAGGCGGCATGATCCGTCCGCAGATCGACGGAGGCGTGAACCTCAGGCAATAGCGGTTTGCGTCTGCGCCGGCCGAAGCGCCGTTTGAAGCCGAGGATATTTTCGACGAAGCTCCTGGTGTAGAGCCCGGGGCCGCTTGAATAGATCCGCCATCCACCGTCGACGGCGATCTCTCCCGCCTTGACACGCGACCAGCCGGCCGCCGCCTGATAGCGGTCATGAAAAGCCGCATCGCTGCTGCTGAAATAGGTATTGCGCTGGCGCAGCGAAGCATGCGGCAGCGCTGTGGTGACAGCGATCGGGTTGACGACAGCGATCGCCTTCCAGAGTTCGTCGGCTTCGGCGTCCATTGCCAGCGTTTCGCAATAGCGCAGATGCGCATGCACATACATCAGCCCGATCTCGCGGCCGACGAAGGACGAGGATTCGGCGCGGCGAAACAGCGTCTCCGGTCCGCCGGCATAGGTCGCGGGCTTTTCCATCAGTCGCACGCCGTCGGGAAAGAGCAGATGTTCGTCGATCAGCTTCATGTGATCGCGTCGCTGATCCGGCGTGAACAGCCCGCCGAGCATCGCCTGCGTCATCGAGATCAGCGAGTAGGAGAGGCCGGTGCGCTTATCGCTCGGGTGCAGCAGCAATTCGACGCCGTCATGGGCGGGATCGAAGATGCCGTAGCCGGCAACGATGCCATCCCGCACCAGATGACGGTTGAAATCCCGGCGCATCGCCGTTGCGATTTTCCTGAGCGACTTTGCCTGATCGCCGTGGCCGAGGCGGCGCAGGATCGCGGAATAACGGACGATCTGCTCGTAAAGCAGGGCAACGGTCCAACTGCTGACCATCCAGTCGCGCAGATGCGGATCGGCCGGCTGCAGGGAATCGTTCCAATCTCCCTCGCCATAGCGGATCAGATGGGTTCCCGGGATGAAAGCTTCGCGGACGGTATCGAGCAGTTTTTCGACATGGATAGCGATCGTGTCGGTTTGGGCCGCCCTCTGCATGGTTTTTTCATCGCGCCAGGAGACCTTCTCGTCGAGAATGGCGAGATCGCCCGTCGCTTCGACATAGTCGCAGAGCGCCTTCAACGGCCAGACGATAACGTCGCCATGGCTATCGCCCGCTCTTATATTGGCATAGGGCTCCAGCATGAACCATTGCGGCCAGTCGCCTTTCTCAAGGTACTGCTCGCTGAAGACCGTTTTCACCACCTTCTTGGCTTCGCGGTCATGCTCGTAGGCGAGCAGGAATTCGATCGGCCCCTGGCAGGCGTCGCGTGTGCCCCAGGCCGCACCGGTATATTGCTCCAGGCCGTGCGGCACGCTCAGATGCACGACGGCGTCATGCGCGAGCCAGGGCAGCAGGGTCGTCTGCGCGGCAAGGTCGGGCGCCGCGCTATCGATCGTCAAACCACGCACTGTGTTGCGCCAGAATGTCGAGGCCGGCGCCAGCATGGCTTCATCGGTGACACCGCCCTGATACCGCTCTGCCAGCCGCTCGGCTTCTCCAGCATCGGTCATCGAACCGACGACGGCAAAGGAGAGCGCTTGCGTCGGCCGGGATCTGAGGGCGACGAAGGCGCCGTTGCGCGTGACGCCATCGCCATAGAGCAGTTCGTCGCCACCGATTTCCTCGATGGCATCGGGGGTCGCGCTGACCAGCCAATAGGCGGCCTCGGGATAACGTTCGCCCCAGAGCCAGGCCGGATCCGGCCGAAACAGGATGCGCCTGCCTGAGGTATCGAATGCGATCTGGCCGCCCGCATCGTATTCACGCTCGCCGAGCACGACATGGCCGAACACCAGGAAGCGGCACGGCTTGCCCTCGACCGAGACGGTCCACTGCATGGCCGCATCCTCGCCGGAGGCGACTGCCGTTACGATGATAGTGCGGTCGGAGCACTGATAGATCCAACGGCAATCGCTGAGCCCCATTTCGAAAGCCGACGGCACCGCCAGCAGCTGCCAACCGGCGCCGACATCCGCCATGATGCGCAGCCCGCTGGCGCGCGTCAGGTTATAGGGGTCGCGGGAGACGGAAAACAGCTTGTGGAAGGAGGTATTGCCGATTGTCAGCTGCGCGGCGAAAATGCCCTGCATCCAGCAGGTGGCGGCAAGCGTCGAATCATCGAGCAGCATATTCTGGCCGCTTCGGACGATCGCGCCGTGACGGCGCGCCACCAAAAGTTCTTTCTCGCGCAGGACGACATGGCGGTTCAGGACGCCGTCCGGCACGAAGAACGAGAGCAGCTTCCCGCCGGCGCGTTCCTCCAGGCTGCGCTGGGGATAGAGCCGGCCGATCGCCTTTTTGTCGAGCGACTCGACCTCCAACAGCGACGCGTCCTGCAGCAGGCTGCGCACCGGCACGGCCTCCTCGATATCGACAACCCCACTGTCTGCCGCCGCAAGCCCGTCAAGCAGCAAGAGATCGGCATCGCTCGACGCCTCGGGATGATCGGCGGCAAACAGCGCGAAAAAGGTCGCGGACGCGCCGCTTGCCGTGACGGAAAACGATTTCGACTGGATGGCTGGGCAGGCCGTCTCCTGCTGGCGCCGTTTGCTTGGCAGGCTGGCGCCGAAGGGGCCGACCAGCCGGTCGTCGAGGCGGTCTTTCGCCTGCACCAGCTGGATCGCATCCGTGGCATAGGCAGCAGCGCCATCGGAGCAACCCTGGACCAGCCAGGGATTGCGGCCGCCACCCTGCTTGAGATTTTGCCGGTTCATCACCACAGGTCCGAATGCCGGGTGATCGGCGATATGGTGGTCGACATATTGCGAGGCATAGGCCTCGCTGTTCATCAGGAAACCGCGATCGCCAAGACCGACATCCTGAATCAGCACCAGATCGACCGGCAGCGTTGCCTCCTTCCGATGCCGGATGGCGACACGCCAGAACCAGGCCGTCTCGGAAGGATGCAGCTCGAGCCGGACGTTATAGTGAAGATCCCCGACCTCACCACTCCACGAAAAACTCGTGGCGTCATGTCCGAAACTGCCATGGGCGCGCGGCCCGACGATTTCGACGACGTCGGCCGCCGCGCCGCCGATGCGCAGGTAAAGCCGGCCGATACCGCCTGACAGCGGCGAGCCCTGGATCTGGTTGATCTGCACCGATCCCTTGTCGTCGGCATATTCGATGGCAAACAGCGTGCCGTTCGGCAGCGCCGCTATCGACAGGCCGGAACCGTTGCTGATCGCAAGGAGGCCGAGATCGTCGCGTCGGGGCATTTGAAAACTGCGGTCAAGGTTCGGGGCCATTGAGATCTCGTCGATTGATCAGAGGGGAATCGAAGGATGACGCAAAAAGATTGAGAGAAATCTTACCGGCGTTCGACCGATCGGCAACATATCGCCATGTGTCACGTTGACGCCGGCCGCCTGACGAAGGGCACGCAGACGAGAGCGCAGCCGGTCAGGACGGCGACGACCATCCAGGCTTCGTTGATCGCCTGAACGCTGGCCGCAGTCGTGCCTTCCTGTGCCCCTTGTGGCGAGAAAGGCAGTAGACAATTCCGCTAGAACCGTGGCGCGCCGCTCACCAACTGCCGACAAGCGGATTGCCGACAAGAGGAACGCTTCTGGGCTTGCCTGACTGATTGTCCACGGAAATGGCGGCAGCCATATTTTTAGGAGTCTTTCGAAACCAAGTTGCTGCAACACTTGCAAGATCGCCGATCATCGCACTTTTGTGCCAATCCTGAAAACGAGCGGCGGTCGCGGCGGGTTCAGACAAATAGAAGAAGTCTCCGGAGTGATTCAAACCATTGATGCTGGACGCCATGGATGACAAGGGCCGTTGAAACATCTTTGACGGAACCTGGAGACCTGCCGCTGTCTCTGAGAACGCAGGGGCCATGAAATCAATGACCCAACCCTCTGCTTCGACCCAGCAATGGAAATTCTCACCAGCTCCTGTGACGTAACCATCCTCACGGTGGTCGGCAAACAGGATCATTGTTCCATCCAGATTATATGCCGCAAGGCCGCCTTTGGGCGTCGCTTTCACCTTATAGTGCCGTTCGAGAATGAACGAGCCGAAGGTAGAGAAGTACATGCAGGCGTGCGCGGGATTTCCGTTCTCATTCAGGATCAAGCTATTGATAACTCGATAAATCCGATGATAGTCGGTTTGCTTGATCAGCATGTCTGTTTACCTGTTTTTATTCAGTCAACCGAGGTCAGAGCGTGGTGAATGTGCAAATTCAGCTTGTTGACTGATTCTCTTTAAAACTAAAGCGGGTTCGTCAGCGACGGCCTTCACCCCGGCGCTGGCCGTCTGGCGAAGGGCACGCAGAGCAGGGCGTAGCCGGTGAGGACGGCGATGACCATCCAGGCTTCGTTGATCGCCTGCGCGCTTGCGGCAGTCTGGATCAGCGGATCGAGCAGCGCGGTGGTATCGGCATCGAAACTGCCGCTATGGCCCGATATGGCCGCAAGCGGAGCGCCGACGAAGGTCGCGGCCTCGACGTCGCCGGCCTGAAGGCGCGCCCAGAGGGCTTGGCCCAGCGGTTCCGAGCGGGTGTAGATGATGGTGTCGATCAGCGCGATACCGATGGCGCCACCGAGATTGCGCATCAGATTGAAAAGCCCGCTCGCGTCGGGAATGCGATCGGCCGGGAGCGTGCCGAGCGCCAGCCGCGTCGGCGGCAGCAGGCAAAACATGATGGCGACGCCGCGCACGATCTGCGGCCAGAACATCGCGTCATAGTCCGAACGCGGATCCTGAAAGGCGCTCATCCCGACGCCGATCGCAAACAGCGCGAAACCGGCGGCCGTCAGCAGCCGCACATCCAAACGTTTCTCCAGCGCAACCGCGACCGGCGCCGTCACCAATTGCGCGATGCCGGTGACCAGCATCGTCATGCCGATCTCAAGGGCGTCGTGGCCCCTGACGAAAGCGAGAAAGACCGGCATCAGATAGACCGAGCCGAACAGGCCGATGCCGAGCACGAAGCTTAAGGTCGAGCCGACGAGAAAGTTGCGATCGGCGAAATTGCCGAGATCGACGATCGGCCGACGCCGGCTGAGCGTGCGAGCTATGAACACACCGCCCGAGACAAGACAGATCGCCAGCAGGCTGAGCACATAGGCCGAGGTCCAGCCGCTGGTCGGCGCCTCTTTCAGGCTGAGTTCCAGCGTCGTCAGCGCTGACGCCATCAAGAGAAGAGACAGGCCGTCGAGATGCCGGAGTTCGGACGGGTCGGCCGCCTGCCGCGGCAGGAAGCGTGCCGCCAGGATTGCCGAGGCAATGCCCGGAAGGATGTTGATCAGGAACAGCCAGTGCCAGGAATAGGTCTCAGTCAGCCATCCGCCGACGATCGGCCCGACCGTCGGCGCCAGCACCGCCAGCACCCCGGCGATCGTCGTTGCCAGGGCCTGCCGCTCATTCGGGAACAGGATGAACACGGCTGAAAACACCGAGGGGATCAGGGTTCCGCCGGAAAAGCCCTGCAGCACCCGCCAGGCCACCAGCTCGCCGAAGCTGCCGCTGGCCGCGCAGCCGGCGGAGGCCGCGACGAAGAGGCCGATGGCGGTAACGAACAGCCACCGCATCGAAAGCAGCCGCGTCAGCAGGCCGGTGAGCGGGATCGCCACCACCTCGGCGATGAGATAGGCCGTCTGTATCCAGCTCATCTGATCGGGATCGATGCCCAGCGCCGACTGGATGGTCGGCAGCGACGTCGCCACCACCTGGACGTCGAGGATCGCCATGAACATGCCGATGCACATGGCGATGAAGCCGAGCCAGATGATGGCGGGCCTTGCATCGGGGTGGGCAGGCTCAACTCGTTCCATGCGATGATCCTGCGCGCGCGGCATTTCTGCCGCGGTTGAGAAGATCGATCATGTTTGCGGTGGAGACGATCGACATGTCAACCGGCATGTCAGGGCAAGAGGTGTCCGAAATGCAATCGAGCCCGACCGGGGAAGGCCAGGCTCGATCGTTGATCGGCGGAGGGGAGCCGGGTGTTTTAAGCGCCCGGCTCCCTTTGCGTCTTTGATTGCGATTAGCCGCGGAAGAGCGACAGGATGTTCTGCGACGACGAATTGGCGATCGACAGTGACTGGATCGCCAGCTGCTGTTGTGTCTGCAAGGCCGACAGCTTGCTCGATTCTTCCTCCATGTCGGCATCGACCAGCCGTCCGACGCCCGAGTCGATCGAGTCGGACAGCGCGCCGACGAAGTCTTCCTGCAGTTCGATGGCTGCCGAGAACGGCTCCGGATGCCGCCCGCAAAAATTTGAGATCGGCAATTGACGCACCGGCCGGAAACTGACTATCAATATTAAATCAATTTGATTGACTTCAAAAACAAACAACGAGGGAACGTTGGAATGAGATCGAGCAAACGCATTTTTCGCCACATTTCCGTGCGCGCCGGCTTAGCCGCGGCAACCGCGCTGACGGCGCTCGTCGCTTTCGGGACGGGCAGTGCGGCCGCTGAATCGGTGCTGACGATGCACATCGAAGAGCAAACCAGCTGGGTTCAGAACTTCAACCCGTTCGATCTTGCCGGCCGCCGGCAGAGCACGATGGATTTCATCTACGAGCCGCTGGTGATCTTCAATGCCGAGGATGGCGGCAAGCCGGTCTTCCGCCTGGCGAGCGCCTATAAATTCTCCGAGGACATGAAATCGGTCACCTACACGCTGCGACCCGGTGTGAAATGGTCCGATGGCCAGCCGCTGACCTCGGCCGATGTGAAATATACGATCGACCTGATGCTGAAAAACGCAGCCCTCGACACGGTCGGCGTCGGAGAGACGGTTGCCTCCGTCGAGACGCCGTCGGCGACCGAGGTGAAGATCGATCTCAAGGCCGTCAACTCCGATTTCCCGGAAACGCTGGCGGACCTTGCCGTCGTTCCCGAACATATCTGGAAGGACGTGTCCGATCCGGTCGCCTTCAAGAACAAGAAGCCGGTCGGTTCCGGCCCGATGACCGAGCTGCGCCGCTTCACGCCGCAGGTCTACGAGCAGTGCCGCAACCCGAACTATTGGGACGCCGCCTCGCTGCATGTCGATTGCTTGAGACTGCCGCAGATCTCCGGCAACGACCAGATGCTTGCCATCCTACCTGAGGGTAACATGGACTGGATCGGGTCCTTCATTCCCCAGATCGACAAGACCTTCGTCGCGCTCGATGCCGACCATAACGGCTATTGGCAGCCGCCGGCCGAAACCGTCGCTTTCCAGATGAACTTCAAAAGCGGCAATGAAGGCAATCTCGAGGCCTATAAGGACCTGAACTTCCGCCATGCCTTTAGCCTCGCCATGGATCGCAAGTCCATGGTCGATATTGCCGGCTTCGGCTATCCCGTCGTCAACGAGCATGCGACCGGCCTGCCGCCGCGCTTCGAAAGCTGGCGCAACAAGGATGCCGAGGGCGGCAAGGACGCCTTCATAGGCTTCGACACGGAGAAGGCGAGCAAGATTCTCGACGATGCCGGCTACAAGAAGGGCGCCGACGGCTTCCGCACGACGCCGAGCGGCAAGCCGATCGCCTTCCCGATCATCGTTCCGAACGGCTGGACGGACTGGATCGATGCCGTCCAGATCGCGGTCGAAGGCCTGCGCGCCGCCGGCATCAATGCGTCGGTCGCCACGCCCGAATACGAACAATGGCGCAAAGAGATCATCGACGGCAGCTTCGAAGTCGTCATGAACTCCCGCGCCGACGGCGCAACGCCGTTCCGCGGCTATTACCAGAGCCTTTCCACAGCCTATGGCGGGCGCATCACCGGCGCGCCCTCGCGTTATTCGAACCCGAAACTGGACGCGCTTTTCGATCAATATCTGCAGGCGACGTCGGACGACGATCACAAGAAGATCTTCAACGACATTCAGCTGCTGATCGCCGACGACTTCCCCGTCGTTCCCGTCTTTAACGGGCCGACCTGGTATCAGTTTTCCAGCAAGCGCTTCACCGGCTGGGTCACCGACAAGGATCCGGTGATGAACCCGGAGGATCACGACAACAACCGCATGCGCCTGATGCATCTCTTGCGTCTCAAGCCGGTCAGCTAACCCCAACGAGGGAGCGGAAATGCGCATTTCGAGCCGGCGCCTCGGCGTCTATGCGGTCGCGCTGGCCTTTGCCATCGTGGTGAACTTCATCCTGCCCCGGCTAATGCCGGGGAGCCCGGTCGATGCCATGGTTGCCCAGCTCGGCCCGCGGGCAACGCCTGCTGCCGTCGAGGCGATCAAGGCGCGCTTCGGCGCGGTCGACCAGCCGATGCTTTGGCAATTCGTCGATTACCTGAAGGGGCTCGTGACCCTCGATCTCGGCGTCTCGGTCAAATATTACCCCCAGACCGTCGTCCAGGTGCTCGGCCGCTCGACGCTCTGGACCATCGTCCTTGTCACCACAGCGATTATCTTTTCCCTCTGTGTCGGTGTCGTGCTGGGCGCTGTGTCGGCCTGGCGGCGCGGCGGGCGTTTCGACACGATCGTCTCGCCGCTGTCGGTGATCATGATTTCGGTGCCGCCGGTCATCGTGGCGCTGACGACGCTTTTCGTCTTCGCGGTCTCGCTGCGCTGGTTTCCGGTGGGTTATGCCTATGATCCCAATCTCGATCCCGCCTTCAATTTCACCTTTGTCGGCAGCGTCTTTGCCCATGCGATCCTGCCGGTGCTGACGCTTTCGCCGTTTCTGATCGGCGAATTCCAGACGACGATGCGCTCGTCGATGATCTCGGTGCTCGGCGAAGACTATGTGACCATGGGCCGAGCAAAGGGGCTCAGCCACCTCACCGTGATGTTCGGCTACGGCGCCCGCAATGCCATGCTTCCGGTTCTGACCAATCTGGCGCTGATGCTCGGCGCCGTCTTCGGCGGCTCGATCGTCACCGAGATCGTCTTCAACTATCCCGGCCTGGGGCTGACGCTCTATACCGCGAGCATCGCCCGCGATTACCCGGTCATCCAGGGGCAGCTGCTGCTGATGACGCTCGCCACCCTTTGCGCCAACTTCCTCGTCGACATCATTTACGGCTTCGTCGATCCGAGATTGCGGGAGGCCGCGTGATGAGCTTTACGCTATGGCCCATCTTTAAGCAGAAGAAAGCGCTCGCCGGCCTGATCATCATTGCCATCCTGTGGCTGATGGCGCTGTTTGCGCCGCTCGTCGCCCCCGGAGAGCCCGGAGCGCGTGTCGGGCGCTCGCATCAGCCGCCGTCGATCGAACATGTTCTCGGCACCACGAAGATGGGACGGGACGTCTATCGCCAGTTCGTCTGGGGCGCCCGCAGCTCTCTTTCCGTCGGCTTTGCCACCGGCATTGCCATCACCGTTCTCGGCACGGCGATCGGCCTCGTCGCCGGTTATGCCGGAGGCAGGACGGATGCCTGTCTCGACCTTGCGACGAATGCCGTGCTCGTCATCCCGAACATGCCGCTTCTGATCCTGCTCGCCTCATTCGCCGGCACAGTGGGGCCGATGACGATCATGACGATCATCGCGCTGACCTCCTGGCCGTGGGGCGCCCGCATGACCCGGTCGCAGACGATGGCGCTGCGCAATCGCGATTTCGTCACGGCGTCGAAGATGATCGGCGAGCCGGCCTGGCGCATCATCTTCGTGGAGATCCTGCCGAACCTGACGACGCTGATCGGCATCAACCTCGCCGGCAGCATCATCTACGCCATCGTTGCCCAGACGACGCTCGAATATCTCGGCTTCGGCGATCCGCTGAAAGTCTCCTGGGGCACGATGCTTTACAACGCCCAGAATTCCTCGGCGATCATGGTCGGCGCATGGTGGGACATCGGGGTGCCCGCACTCGGCATCGCGCTCACCGGCCTTGGCCTTGCGCTTTTGAATTTCACCTTCGACGAGATCGCCAATCCGCAGCTCCGCTCCGGCCCGGCGCTGACCCGCTGGTTCCGCCTCAACCGCGCCCGCAACAGAGAACTGGAGCTTGGCCGATGAGCGACAATCTTCTGGAAATCGAAAAGCTCAATGTCGACTACCTCGTCGACAAGGGAGAATTCCGCGCCGTGAAGGACGTCTCCTTCACGATCGGCCGCGGCGAAATCTTCGGGCTTGCCGGGGAATCCGGCTGCGGCAAGAGCACGATCGCCTATGCGATCACCCGTCTTTCCAAAGCGCCCGCCTGGATCAGCGGCGGCAGCATCCGGCTCGCCGGACAGGATCTTTTGAAGCTGCCGGAACGCGAGATGCAGACAATCCGCTGGAAGCGCATCGGCATGGTCTTCCAGAGCGCGATGAACTCGCTCAATCCGCTGATGCGGGTCGAGGCGCAGTTCCACGACGTTCTGCGCCGGCACACCGGCTGCTCGCATGCGGAATCCCGGGCGCGGGCCGAGGAGATGTTCCGCCTCGTCGGCATTCCCACGCATCGCATCGGCGATTACCCGCACCAGTTCTCCGGCGGCATGCGCCAGCGCATCGTCATCGCGATCTGCCTGGCGCTGAGACCGGAACTGATCATCATGGACGAACCGACGACGGCGCTCGACGTGGTCGTGCAGCGGGAGATCCTCGAACAGGTCGTCGACCTGCAGCGGAGCTACGGCTTCTCCGTGCTCTTCATCACCCATGACCTGCACCTGATGGCGCAGCTCTGCCGGCGCATCGGCGTCATGCTGAAGGGCGAACTCGTGGAAGTGGGCGACGTCAGCCAAGTCGCGCATGCGCCGCGGCACGAATATACGCGGAAGCTCTGGAATGCCATTCCGCAGCTTCCCGACAATCGGCATCTATCGGGAGTGGTGGCATGAAAGCGGAGGCAAATCCCGTTGTTGCTGAAGCGGTGATCCGGCTCGAAGGAATAGAGCGCAATTTCGGCGCGGTCCGCGCGCTGAAAGGCGTGTCCTTCTCGCTCTTTCCCGGCCGGGCTTTGGCGCTCGTCGGCGAATCCGGCTGCGGCAAGACGACCTGCGCCCGCATCATCGCGCGCCTGGACAGACCGACCGGCGGCAGGCTGTTTTTCCGCGGGGAGGAGCTGACTGCCCGCGGCCAGGCTGGGGCTGAGCATCGCTACCGCCGGGAGGTGCAGATGGTCTTCCAGGATCCGTTCTCATCGCTCAACCCGGCCTTTACCGTCAGCCATCATCTGGCGCGGCCGCTGCAATTGCATCGGCCGAGCGGCGCAAAGGCTGACCTCGTCGAGGAGATTACCCGGCTGCTCGCAAGCGTCGGGTTGGAACCCGATGTGACCAGGCAGAAATTCCCGCATGAACTTTCGGGCGGGCAGCGCCAGCGCGTCAACATCGCCCGGGCGCTTGCCGTCGCACCGAGCGTGCTGGTGGCCGACGAGCCGACCTCGATGCTCGACGTTTCCATCCGCAAGGATATTCTCGATCTGCTCGCCGGGGTGAAACGGGAAAACGATCTCGCCATGCTCTATATCACCCACGATATCGCAACGGCAGCGCATGTGGCCGAGGAGATCGTCGTGATGTTTGCCGGCCAGATGGTCGAATGGGGCGACACCGAGAGGGTTCTTTCCGACCCGCGCCATCCCTATACAAGGCTGCTGCTTTCCGCCGTTCCGGACGGCAGCAGGCCGTTCGTGACGGGCGGAAGCGCGCGCTTCCTCGAACAGGCCGAAAAAGTGCGGTCGCTGAGCCGCCCTGAATCGGCTGACATCGAGCAGGTCGGCCCCAACCACTTCATCCGCGCGCTCGGCGTTTCCAACGCCGGAATGCCCAAAAGCTGATTTTCAAAGCCCGATTCACAACAGGAAAGAGTGACCATGTCCACACCGCGACCGAAAACCCTGCGGCTTGAAACCCTTTGGAACCCGCCGGCCGACGGCAAGGAGTTCTCCTATGTCCTGCGCCTCAAGAACCTCGGCAGCGAGCCGCTTTCGAATTTCTCCCTCTGCATCAGCGGTCCGGGCCGGGTCGATCCGGCCGGACGGGTCGAAGGCGCCACGGTCTCGAAGCGGCTCTCCAATTTCACCGAATTCCAGCCGCCGGCCGATTTCGTTCTCGGCGCCGGCGAGACCTGGACGATCTCGGTCTATGCGCTGAGCTGGCAGTTCCGCCATTGGACGGATGGCGCGACGAGCGCCTATCTCGCGCTTTCCGACGGCAGCACCATCGTGCTCGGCATCGAGCCGACGCGCTCTTCAGTCAGCAATGCGCCGCTGAAACGCGGCGCCGAGATTTATCCGGTGCCCGTCAACGCGCCCGTCCAGGTGTCGATCATTCCCTGGCCGAACCATGTCGCCGTCACCTCGCGCCAGCCGCTGCCGGCCGGTTTTGCACCGCGGGCGCAGAGCGCCGAAGGGGAGGCGGCGGCGCAAAACTTCGCGGCGCTGGTCGATCATCTCTTCGCCGTCGAAGGCATCGTGCGCACCGAGGCGGAGGGTGCGGTGCCCGTCGCCCTAAAGGATGCCGCCAGCTTCGGCCCCGAAGCCTATCGACTGAGCTTCGAGGGTGAAACGATCGCGATCGAGGCGAGCGGCCGGACCGGCTTTCTCTACGGCCTCGTGACCCTCGGCCAGATCTGGCGCGGCGCAAGGCTGCATCCCGGCGTTTTCCAGTTTCCGGCATCCGGCGAAATCGTCGACGAGCCGGCGATGGGCTGGCGCGGACTGCATCTCGATGTTGCCCGCCAGTTCTACGGCGCAGCCGAGGTCAAGAAACTGATCGCGGTGCTTTCCTGGAACAAGCTCAACCGCTTCCACTGGCACCTTTCCGACGACGAAGCCTGGCGCGTCGAGATCGACGCCTATCCCGCCCTGACCGAAATCGGCGCCTGGCGCGGCCATGGCCTTGCCGTTCCGCCGCTGCTCGGTTCCAGCCCGGCCCGCACAGGCGGTTATTACACCAAAGCGTCTATCCGCGAGATCGTCGCCCACGCCAAGAGCTTCGGCATCGAGATCGTGCCGGAGATCGATGTGCCCGGTCACTGCTACGCGATGCTGCAGGCGATACCGGAGCTGCGCGATCCGGCCGAGGTCGGCAGCTATTATTCGGTTCAGGGCTTTCCCGACAATTGCATCAATCCGGCCCGCGAGAAGACCTACGAGATCATCGAGACCATCCTCTCGGAACTCATCGAGCTTTTTCCGTTCAAGACGATCCATCTCGGCGCCGACGAAGTTCCCCTCGGCGCCTGGTCCGGCTCGCCGGAAGCGCTCGAACGTCTGCGCACGGTCGCCGGCGGCGAGCTTGCCGATGCGCATGCCAAGCGGCTGAACGTCGTGACCAACACCCATGGCGCCGACGATATCCACGGTTCGGGTGCGGCCATCCTGCAGGCGGAGTTCCTGAACCGCGTCCAGCGCTTTCTGGCAAGCAAGGGCTGCATCACCGGCGGCTGGGAAGAGGCGGCGCACGGCGATGTCATCGACAAAGCGAAGAGCTATCTCTGCAGCTGGCGCAATGTCGAGGTCTCGGCCGAACTCGCCGAACGCGGCTACGACATGGTCGTCTGCCCCGGGCAGGTCTACTACCTCGACATGGCGCTGAGGCCGGACTGGGACGAGCCCGGCGCCAGCTGGGCGGGGACTTCGGATGCCGAGAAGCTCTACACGTTCGATCCTATCGGCGGCTGGACAGCGAGCCAGAAACAAAAACTGCTCGGCATCCAGGCCTGCATCTGGTCGGAACCGATGACGGATCGCGCCGTTTTCGACCGTCTGGTTTTCCCGCGCCTTTCGGCACTGGCCGAAACCGGCTGGACGAAGCCGTCATCGAAGTCATGGGAGCGCTTCAAGGCGCTGGCAGGGCTGATGCCGCTGCTTTATGGGCTGCAACAGTCGTAAGGCAGGACCGGGACCGTAATGGAACGGTCCCGGTCGGCCCTTGGGGCACCCGATCGGGTTAGCGTGGTAAGTCTTGTAGAATATGCGAATGCACGCATAATTCCCGCGGCTGGCGCTGCCAGGCAAGACCGATCGAAGGCTGTTGGGGGATACCATGGAAACGATCGCCGAGGACGCCGATGCCGGCGTCGTGTCGCCTGAACTCGTGGTCGATGCACTGTTTGCCTGCCGAAAGACGGCAGCGATCAGGGCGGCCATCGAGCTCGATCTGTTTACGCATATCGGCGAGGGCAAAACGGCAGCCTTGCTGGCGTCGGCAACAAGCGCCTCGGAGCGTGGGGTGCGCATCCTCTGCGACTACCTGGTGGTCCATAGTTTCCTGACAAAGGAGAGCGGACAGTACCGGATGACGCCGTCGACCCGGATGTTCCTCGATCGCAATTCGCCGGCCTATATGGGCTCCGCGGTCGAGTTCGTTGCTGCACCCGAAATACTGGATAATTTTCTGCGCGATCCGGCCGCCGTCGTGCGAAACGGCGGTTCGCCCGGGCTCGCGAACATGTCGCCGGACAATCCCGTCTGGTTGAAGTTTGCGCGCGGCATGGGCTCCTTTACCGGCCTCAGCGCCAAAATACTGGCCGACGAAATCTCCGGCTTGGGAAAGCCCTTCAAAAAGGTTTTGGACATTGCCGCAGGTCCGGGCCTGTTCGGGATCGAAATTGCAAAAGCCTTGCCATCAGCGGAGATCGTCGCCGTCGACTGGGCGGCGGTCTTGGAGCTGTCGCGGCAGAATGCGGATAAAGCCGGGGTGGCTGACCGGTACCGGACGATCGCCGGCAGTGCCTTCGATGTCGATTGGGGCACGGATTACGATCTCGTCCTGCTGCCGAATTTCCTGCACCATTTCGATCTGCCGACATGCGCGGGGCTGTTGCGAAAGATCATCGCGAGCCTGGCAGAGGGCGGCCGGATCGTCGCCGTCGATTTCGTGCCGAACGAAGACCGCGTGTCGCCGCCTTTTCCGGCGGCGTTCTCCTGGGAAATGCTCGCCGGCACGCCGGCGGGCGACGCTTATACGCAAAGTGAGCTGACCGAGATGGCAAGACAGGCCGGCCTTGCCGGCGTCACAGTCAAACCGATGCCGCCGACGCCGGCGAGCCTTATTCTGTTTGAGTAGCCGCTCGACCGTCGTTTAGCCCACCGGCTTTTGCAGAACGTCGAAGCGCGGGTTGGTTTCGGAAAAGATCGGTAGCGCCGCGGCGCCGAGGATGGCGGTATCCTTGCCGGTCATGCCGATCATCACCCGGGGCACGCTGCGGGTCCGATTGGGGTCGATCGGGACGTGCAGCGGCTCCAACCGGTCTGCGAGCCGGCGCATGAGGGACGTCGATATGCTGCCGCCGAACACGATGGTCTGCGGATCGAAGGCAAGTTCGAGGAAGTCGAGCGTCTGCCGCAGCGGCTGGACGGCCTGGTCGAGCCAGGCGTCCAGACCTTCGCCGCCCTTGGCGATCCGCGCGTCGAGATCGTCTGGCGACAGCTCCTCGGCATTGGCAATGCCCATGAATTCGTAAGCGACGGTCGGTGAGATGTAGCGGTCCAGGCAGCCGCGCTTGCCGCAGCTGCAGAGCTTGCCGTGCGGCTCGACGATGATATGGCCGATCTCGCCGGCATTGTTGCGGCTGCCCTTGTAGAGGTGGCCGTCGAGAAACATTCCGGCGCCGATGCCGCCACCGCCGGCGAGAAACAGATAGACGAAGCTGCTCAAACCGCGGGCGACGCCGTGGAGGCGCTCGCCGATCGCAGCTGCGGTCGCGTCGTTTTCGACGAGCACCGGCACCTTAACCCGCTGCTCCAGCGCATGCCCGACGGGAAAATCCTGCCAGCCGGGCAGATTCTGTGGGCTGAGAGAGGTGATGCCGCCATCGGCATAGCGGCCGGGCAGGGCCATGCCGACGCCGAGCAGCCGGTTTCGGTCGAAGACGAAGGCCTGCTGAATGTCCTCGACAATCGATTGCAGAACCGGCATCGCCCGTTGCGGATCGGGATGTTCGACGTGGCGCTCGATGCGCGCGCAGACGGCACCGGAAAGATCCGTCAGGACTCCGCTGGCGCGCTGGCGGCCGAGTTCGAGACCGATCGAATAGGCGCCGGCGGGATTGATCGAATAGGGGATGATCGGCTGTCCCCGCGCCAGCTTCTGCGCCTCGGCCGGAACGAGCAGATGCGACCGCTCAAGTTCCTCGACGATATTCGACACGGTCTGGGCGGTCAGCGCCGTCATCCGGGCGATCGCCGCACGCGACAAGGGACCGCTGGTCCGCACGGCCTCGATCACCACACGCCGGTTGTGAGACTTGGCCTGCTCGAGATTCGTGCCGGAGATTGCCTTCATGTCGCCTTCAAAGGAAATGGTGCACCACCCTTGTCACAAGACGGATAGTGATGAAAGCCACATTTTTCGGCAGATTTTACTGAACCTCGGCGTCGACAGGCGCAACGGCATTGCGCCTCTGCAGCAGGCCGAGGATTGTGATGCCCGACAATCCGGTGACGGCGCCCAGCATCGCGGTTCCGGAATAACCTGTCGCCCAAGTGCCGGCGGCAAAAACCAGTGCGCCGATCCCCGCACTCGCAAAGATATTGACGGAGATCAGCGCACTGCCGAGGCCCGGCCGATCGGCGATGAGATCCTGCAGATAGGTGATCGGAAAGCTGATGATCGCCGCAGCACCGATGCCGGCGAGCAAGGTCAATGCATAGAGATGCCATGGCTCGGAGGCAAAGCCGAGAAGGCTGAGGAATAAGGCATAGATGATGGTGCCGGCGGCAAGCGCCGTCATCTGCCCGGTCTTCCGCGCGATCCGCGACCAGACGATGATGAAGACGATCTCCAGCAGGGCGACGATGCCGACGAGAATACCGACATCGCTGAGCGCGCCGTGGGCAGCACCAGTGGCGATCAACGGCAGAAGGGCGTCGTTCAGATGCAGCGTGCTGGTGATCAGCGCGACGCCGGCGATATGCGCCGAAATCCGTGGCGACACCACCTGCCTGAGCGCACCGAGATAGGAGAGATGATGCGCCGCGGCCATCTCCGTTCCCGCCCGCTTCGGCAGGGAAAAGACGATGATCGCCTGGCAGAGCAGGCAGGAGATGGCGGCAAAGAGATAGGCCGGCAGCATGCTCGATGCCCCGGAAAGCACAAGGCCCGTTATGCCCGGGATCAGCACCCAGGAGAGCGAGATCATCGCGCGCACGCCTGAATTGGCCGTCACCATGTCATTCCGGTTCATGCCGTGCATCGCCGCGCGTGCATTGGCAAACAGCAGCGAATTCAGCGCCCCGTAGATCGGCAGCGGCAGCAGCCCGCTGATGATGAAAACCGTCGCGCTCGGAAAGGCATAGACCATGCCGTAACCGACGATGCCGAAGATGCAGGCGCCGATCATCGCCGAACGATACTCGCCGAGCCGATCGGCGAGGTTGCCGAGCAGAACGCTGATGACGACGTTTACCGCCGCCGAGGCGAAGGCCAGGACGGAATAGAGACCGTCGCTCAAGCCCAGTTCGCGGATGCCGACGATGGATCGATAGGGGGCGGTCATCGCGCCCGCCATGCCGAAGGTGAAAATGGCGATCATGCTGGCGCGGATCGCCGGATTGCGGAAGACGTCGGGGAAGAGGCGGCTCATGGGGTCATCAATCGTCAGGAAAATCGGCAAGCGCGGCCGCGGCGGGCAGTCTCGAAAATCATGTCATGTTTCGGTTCGGAGATCGGAGCCTTAAATTTCAATAATGCTCCGATTGCGAGAAGGTTCTCGCCAGTTCGGCCTGGCCGGCCGTCAGGCCGCAATCGACCGGCAGGCAGACCCCTGAGATGGCAGCGGCCAGCGGACCGGCGAGGAAGGCAACCGCATTGGCGACATCGAGAGGATCGACGACCCGCTGCAGCGGATACCAGCGGCGCGCTTCTTCGAAAACATTCGGATTGGTGGCGGCGCGTTTCTCCCAGGCCTGCGTCTTCACCGTGCCGGGTGCAACCGCGTTGGAGCGGATGCCGAACTTGCCGTATTCGACGGCGACCAGCCGGGTGAAATGCAAAAGGCCGGCCTTGGCGGCGCTATAGGCCGGGTGTCCGAAGACATTCATGCCGTTGACCGAGGCGATGTTGACGACGGAGCCCTTTGAAACCTTCAGCATCGGCTCGAAGGCGCGGAAACACAGGAATGCCGCTTCGAGATTGAGCGCATTATCAGCCCGCCAGATTTCGGGCGTCGTCTCGTGCAGGCTGGTGGCCCGCGCCGCACCGGCATTGTTGACGAGGGTCCGCACCACGCCGACGTCGGCAGCCCGTCTGACCAGTTCGGCAATGCTCGCCTCGCTGGTCACATCACATCCGGCGGCCACGAAGCGATCGTCCGGCCCGAGCTTCGAAGCGACGGCAGAAGCAGCGGCAGCATCGATGTCGGCGAGAAACACGACATCGTGCTCATCGGCGAGCCGTGTGGCGATCGCAGCGCCGATATCACCCGCAGCGCCGGTGACGATCGCTATCGACTTCGTCATTTTCTGTCGCTCCCGTTCATGAACCTCAATCTCCAAGCAATTGCCGGTCGTCGCCGTCGCGGTGAATGACGAGCTGCTGCTTGATGCGCCGCAGCGTCGTCGTCGCCTTTGGCTGCACCGCATAAGCGACCAGGCTCGACAGAATATCGACCGTCGCGATGTAGGCGATGCGCGTCGAGGTCGGGCGATAGATATTGTTACCCTCGGGAAGGTCGATCGGCACGACGATTTCGGCGGCCTTGGCAACAGGGCTTGCCGTCTGGGTCAGGGCGATCGTCTTCACCTTGGCGCCGCGGGCGAGCTCGAAGGCCCGCACCAGCTCCAGATTGCGCCCTGAGAAGGACGAACCGATCAACACGTCGCCCGGCCTTGCCGCCGCCGCCATCATCAACTGCATGCTGTGATCGGAGCTTGCGGTGATGCGAAGCCCGAGACGGAAGAGGCGGTTCTGCAGCTCGTCGGCAATCATCGACGAATTGCCGCCCGAGCCGAAGGCATAGATCATATCGGCCTTGGCGATGTGTGAAACGGCGGCTTCGATGGCGGCAAGATCGAGCGACCGGTGCAGCAGGAAGAGCGCGTTCTGGGCCTTGGTGATGATATCCTGGGCGACATCGGCCGGGTCGGTGCTTTTCGATTCCGGTTTCAGATAACGCACGCCGATATGGGCTGTGCGGGCGAGCTGCACCTTGAAGTCGGAAAAGCTCTCGCAGCCCAGCCGGCGGCAAAAGCGGGTGACGGTCGGCGGCGATACCTTAGCCCGTTCGGCGAGCTCGATGATCGAGGCATTCACGGCGAATTCGAAATCGTTGACGATGATCTCCGCGATGCGGCTTTCGGAGGGAGAGAGCCGGCCCTTGTCTTCCTGCAATGTCGAAAAGATATCCAAAGCCGCTCCCGCCCTTATTCCTCACCCATCCTTCTTCTTATAGGCCACGCAGTCGATCTCAACCTTGCAATCGACCATCATCGACGATTGCACACAGGCGCGGGCCGGTGGATGTTCGCCGAAATACTCCTGATAGATCTTATTGAAGGTCCAGAAGTCGCGCGGATCGTCGAGCCAGACGCCGACGCGCACAACATCCTCGACGCCGTATCCAGCCTCCTCGAGGATCGCCAGAACATTGGCGATCGTCTTGTGGGTCTGGGCGATAATGTTGCCGTCGATGATCTCGCCATCTTCCATTGCAACCTGCCCGGAAACATAGAGCCATCCGTCGGCCTCGACCGCACGCGCGAAAGGCAGCGCCTTGCCGCCGGCCCCCGTTTGAACAGTGCCATAGCGCTTGATGGGCATGCTGATGTCCTTGCAAATTATTTTCTTGATAAGTTGACAAAGGACCATAGAAAGCAGAATTTGGCCAGTGAAAAACAGAAATTATGAAAAGAATTTCAATCCGGGGCCGATATGCGCGATCCTTTCCAGAATCCTTTCCCCTCCGACAGCGCCCGGCAGGCGATCTGGGAAATGCTCGTTTTGCGCGATATCGACGCCTTTCTCGCCGCCGACTGGTCGAAGGTGGAGCATGATTTCGTCGAAGAGGGCTTCATCGGCATCGATGCCCAGAAGCAGGTCAGCCCCGACAGGTGGCGGCTGGCCTTTCCGACGCTGTCGGCCTATCGCCAGGAATGGCTAAAGCAGGCACAGGATTTCGCCGAGCAGAGCTTTGCGGAAGATGCACGCACGGCGATCTTCACCACGACGACGCTCGAAGATATCGAGATCGAAGGCGAGATGGCGCTCGTGCGCAAGAAGTTCGACGGCGGCATTACCAAGGCGGACGGCACCCGCGACATCCTGCAATGGCAGACGCTCTATTATTGCAGGCTTCACCAAGGACGCTGGAAAATCTCAGGTTTCACCGGCTACCTGCCGAACCCGATGGGGTAAAGCGGGGCCGACAACACGAAGGCGACTTTTTTGCGCATTTTCACGGCAGCATTGGCGACCGAGACCAATACTTTTTCCCCGATCTGCGTGGATCGCCGCGCATTCGAAGCCTCGCTTTATGCGCCGCCCGGCCAACATCCCGACACCCCGACGCTCTGCACCGCGCCGATCACCGTCGGACGGCGCGTCACCAAAGAGAAAGGTTGGCAGCTGATCGAGGGAACGGCGACCTGGGCCGACCCTGCAGGCCTGGTCAACCGGGCGACCTACGAGGAATTGCGCGACGAAATCCTCGGCCAATTGAGAGCGGCAATGCCGGTCGATGCCGTCGTCATGGGCCTGCATGGCGCCATGGTGGCCGCCGGATACGAAGATACGGAAGGTGATCTTCTCTCCCGTATGCGCGAGATCGTCGGCCCCGACGTGCTCATCTGCGCCGAACTCGATCCGCACAGCCATCTGACGGCAAAACGCGTCGCGGCGCTTAATTTCGCCGTCTATTTCAAGGAATTTCCGCATACCGATTTCGTCGACCGCGCCGAGGACCTCTGGCGCATCGCCGTCGATGCGCTCGAAGGCCGGGTCAAGCCTGTCATCTCGGTGTTCGACTGCCGGATGATCGACGTCTTCCCGACATCGCGCGAACCGATGCGCTCCTTCGTCGACAAGATCATGCGGATCGAGAAGGATGATCCCGATATCCTGTCGATCTCGGTGATCCACGGCTTCATGGTCGGCGACGTTCCCGAAATGGGAACGAAGCTGCTCGTCGTCACCGACGACAAGCCTGAAAAGGGCGCTGATTTGGCGCGCGAGCTCGGCCTCGAATTGTTTTCCAAGCGCGGCACCTTCATGGTCCCGCAGATCGACGAGAAGCAAGCGGTCGCGCGCGCGATGGCTGCAACCGCATGGCCCGTCGTCATCGCCGATGTCTGGGACAATCCGGGCGGCGGCACGGCCGGGGATGCAACCGTTGTTCTCGCCGAACTCATGGCCCGCGGCGTCACCAGTGCGGCGATCGGCACCATCTGGGATCCGGTGGCCGTGCAGATCTGTTTTGCGGCAGGCGAGGGGGCGGAAATTCCGCTGCGCTTCGGCGCCAAATCGGCGCCCGGCACCGGCAATCCGATCGACGGCACGGTGAAGGTCGTCAGGCTGGTGAAAAATGCCGAGATGCAGTTCGGCGAGAGCCTGGCGCCGTTCGGCGATGCCGCCCATATCGTGCTCGATGGCATCGACATCATCCTCAATTCGACCCGCGCCCAAAGCTTCGATCCCAGCCTGTTTTCGGTGATGGGCATCGATCCCAAGAAGCAGAAGATCCTGGTGATCAAATCCACCAATCACTTCTTCGCCTCCTTCTCCCGGATTGCCGCCGAGATCCTTTACTGCTCCGCCGGAACGCCCTATCCCAATAATCCGGCGACGACGCCGTACCGGCGGGCGCCGAAGACAATCTGGCCGATCGTGGCCGATCCCCATGGACGAGAACGCGGAGCCGCCTAGATGCATGATGCCAGCTTTGCCGTCGTCGCCCGGGCAGGAGACAGGATCGCCGATCTCTCGACGCCGCGTTCTGTGATCGACGAGGACAGGCTGGCTGCCAACATTGCCCGCGTTCAATCCTATATGGACGAGCACGGCCTGAACTTCCGCCCGCATATCAAGACGCACAAGATCCCGGCCTTGGCCGTCGCGCAGGTCGCCGCCGGCGCCAAGGGCATCAACTGCCAGAAGGTGACGGAGGCCGAGGTCTTCGCCGAAGCCGGCTTCGGCGACATCCTGATCACCTTCAACATAATCGGACAGCAGAAGCTCGAGCGCCTGGCCAGGCTGAACGAGAAAATCCCGGCCCTCAAGGTCGTCGCCGACAGCGAAACGACGATCGATGGGCTGGCAGCCCATTTCTCCGGCCACAAGCCGCTGACCGTGCTGGTGGAATGCGACACCGGCGGCGGCCGTTGCGGCGTGCAGACGCCTGAAGAAGCTGCCGCGCTCGCGAAACGCATCACTGCTGCCGACGGCCTCACCTTCGGCGGCATCGTCACCTATCCGAAGCCGCAATCGGCCGCCGCCGTCGAAGCCTTCATCACCGATGTGCTGCAACGCCTGCAAGCCGATGGCGTTGAATGCCCGATCGTCAGCAATGGCGGAACGCCAAGCCTGTTCGAGGCGCATCTCGTCAAATCCGCCACCGAACACCGCGCCGGCACCTATATCTACAACGACCGCCAGATGGTGCGCATGGGCCATTGCACCGAGAACGACTGCGCCATGCATGTGCTCGCAACCGTCGTCTCCCGCCCGACCGCCGACCGCGCCGTCATCGATGCCGGCTCGAAGGCGCTGACCTCGGATCTCCAGGGCTTCAGCGATTACGGCCTGATCGTCGGTTTTCCCGAAGCGCGGATCAGCAGCCTGTCGGAAGAACACGGCGTGATCGATCTTTCAAACTGCACCGGTCCCCGGCCGCAGATCGGCGAGAAGCTGTTCATCATCCCGAACCATACCTGCGTGGTGTCCAACCTGTTCGACACGATGGTGTTTCATCGGGGTGGCGTGGTGACGCGCGTCGAGGAAGTCGCGGCCCGCGGTCTCGTCTGGTAAAGGTTGGCTTCGGTTGAGGGCGAAATGAGACTGATCGGCGAAGGCCACGGTATCAGCAAGGATGCAGCCGCTAGTATTGCAAAACGTGCACAGTAGATGACTTCGTTGCGCCAAAGGCGGACACGGACTCTACGCGCGAGTGTCTGCTTGGGGTCAGAAGCGGACTATTGCTTTTTGCTTCCGAGACGGCGGTAGCGGACGTTCTCCTTGCCCATTTTAACAGCGATATGAAATTGCCTTTGGGCCTGGAGGGAGCGCCCACCATCGGTCCGAGATCACGATCATGCCGATGTTTGAGCGGGTTTAATCGTCAAACAAATCTCTTGGACGAGGAGGGGGCACAGAGGGACCTTCGCGTCTCCGACGCTCAGCATCTTCCGCCATCTCTTTCAACAAAATCTGACGCGCTAGTTCTCGCGATTGCAAGAATATCTCTACGGCCGCATTTAGATCCTGATCTTCTAAAAGATCATAGTCTCCGCGTTTCCAGACTTCGGCCGTTCGCTTTACCTCGCTGCCGTCATCCACCTTGGGGAAGAATAGAAATTCGGCGGGTGAGCTTTGATAGTCGGTAAGAGATAGAAAGGCGTCTTCGCAGATTGTTACAAGGAGCCGCCGCTGAAAATCAGTGAGATTGAGTTCGCTCCATCCGCATACGAACAATGGAACAAATTTCCCTTGCTCTCGAATGACACACAGCGGTGATATGGGAACTGCAACATCTCTGGAAACGCGGAACCATTCCTTGCCAAACTCCACAAAGTTATGAGCCGCGTAGCGACGCTCTTCGTCATGCTCAAAGAATGATTTGACTAGGTCTTCGTTCTGCTTCCGCCCAGCAGGAGCGCCCGAATGAGTTGCTACAGCGAGCGCCGTCTCTAAATTGATACCAAGCTGAATACGGTCTTTAATCGCAACATAGCCGGACGAGTAGGTGAAACGAGGTGAACCTTTCACAAAGGAAACAATTGACTTGGTTGTTCTGACCACATCGTCCTGAACGAAACGAACCCAGTTAGGTCCAGAAGGCGGCCTGTCGAGCTTAGCAAGCAGCTTCAAATAGTCGAATGCCATTAGTGCTTTACCGTCCTTTCATACCAACTTTTGATTGCCTCGTCGGAAATCTTCATCGAGGCGTTCGTCTTCGTCTCATGGTTCCAAGTCCTATCCCATGGGCCGCCCTCTATGTGAGATTGAGCGACTAAAGCGCCCGGCGTCATGGAAACATATTTCCTTACAAGCTCTCTTAGAAATTCCTCCTCCTCGCAGGTGAAATGCCACTCTGCATTTTTCTTTCGCCCTGTTTCCGGGTCGAGGTATCTGGCTCTCCCAACTATAGACGCATCGCCGAACTCTCTAAACTCACGGTATAATTCGCGAAATACCGGGCCATATGTCCAAGCTTCAATTTTCGCGGTGACTAACGGACGCGAAAATGCAACCAGAAAGTCTGCATGCAGAAAGTACACAATTTTATTGATATGCAGATTCGAGACATTTCTGCCATGGGCCTCTGCAACATCTAGAACGAAGTTAGCAACCGCGCGAACGTCATACATATTTTAAACTACTTCATTCTCGTTTTGTTCACAATGAGCAAAGCCGTTTTCCCCAAAAATGCTGCCTCTCGTGTTACTGAAACCAACGCCCCTACAAATCGCAGTTATCCGCCGGAAGTGCTTAGGGTCTTCTGACGCGGAATATAGCCGTAACGCCATAAAACGACAAATTTTTATGAAGGGGTATTTAAGTTTCTACGTTTCGGAAGACCCCGTACCGCCATGAGTTGTTCCGGTTAAGCGCAAGCTGCTCAGGGCGGATCTGATGTTCATATTACAACGAGGATCTAACGACGGCCGAAAGGGGTAGCACCCTTCTACATTCACACCGACCGCCCTGCGGAATATAGGGTTTCAGACCTGGTCATTATCTGAGGCGAAGTCTAGCGCGCCGGTAGCGTCCAGTGTGTGGCTTGTCTCGAAGGCATCGGCAGCAGCTTGCCATTGGAACGATAGTGCATCTTGAGAGCCATAAATACTGAAAGCGCTGAGTGCACGCAGAAGCCACGGCAGGTAGACGCCGAAGGTATACTGAGTCACATCAACAAATTTGTCGTACTGAGAAGCGACAGACTCGGAGTCCCTCTCTCCTTTTATCCATTCATCCGGGCGCACGGCAGATTTGCTCTCTTTCGCTTTAGGCAATGCCAAGAACGCTTCCGTAAGGGCGGCTCCCCGCAACCAACATGCCGCTACGGCGGGTATGTCGTTCGCCTTCATAAAGAATCGATTCTTCTTCAACGAAGCAATCTCTCGGACAAGCTGGTTTTCTTGTTCATCCATTGCACCGAAAGCTAGCACGAGATCATACGCTAACGTCGATAAGTCATCCTGGATTTCAAAGAATTTCACATAATCAATCAAGGCGCGGCAGGTAAGTGGGCCGAAACCGGTGCGGTTTGCAGCTTCGCCCAACCTAGTAAGTCGCATAGGGCTTGCAGCCCTCGCAAACGGCTCCCCGTGCGCGTCGCTTAAAAGTTCCTCTCGGGCCTTTTCGAACAATTCATTTGGTGCGGTGCCAAGCGCCGCCGCATAGCTTTGTCCCGCAAAGACGTGTTCCAACTCGTCGACCTCAGTGTTTTCGGGAATGCTTGCAAGCAGCTGTGAGGCAGCAACAGCCATTACCGCCCGTTTGTCGAGTACCTTTGCATTATCATTGGCGAAGACGCTTGCGACCGGCGGCGGGTCTGCGAAAAGCCTAGTTTGAGATCGCCTACGGGTTTGCTCGCTGGTATATTCGAGGCGACCAAGTTGATTGTCGAAGATGATGGTGTCGCCCTCGGTAAACTCGCCAGCTCGACCACATCGCCCAGCGATATTTCGAAACAATAGAGCTGGCATCGGAGCTTGGGTCTCACCAAAGCCGGTTAGCCATTCGAAGATGATAGTGCAACGAAAAGGCAAATCCACGCCCTCGGCGAGTGTCGTTGTCGATGTAACATAAGCCACTTTCCGATTTTTTACTGCATCCTCAATTGCTTCTCGCACTTCAGGGGGAAGAGAGGCGTTATGGTAGGCAACTCCTTTATCCGCCATGTCGGACAACGGTTTCAGGTGAGGGTGGCGTCGACGTATAAATTCCGCGAGGTCTGAAGATGGTTGATCGTTGCCTGTCGGATGTGCCGCTGCGATGGCAGCCGCTAGACCACGCGTACTTGCCTTGGAGCTGCACGCGAGAAGAATTGGACCGCCGAGGGTGTCGTGAAGATATCGCGCTAAATATGCTGCATTTGAGAAGTTTGCTGATCGCTGTGCGTTCATAAGGCCGTACGCTTCTGCGGGTCTCACAAAATGGGGTCGAGGGACATGTTTACCGCCAAGCGGGTCAACCGATTGCTTTCCCTGCGGACGAAGTGGGTCTGTTTGACCTGCCACTGAATTTTCATCCGGCGGCGATTAGAGCCTCGGCGGTTTTGAATACGCCAAGTGGCGCGGTGTGAGCAACCGGCGGAAACGCGAAGCTTTCATCTCGCGCAGCGTTGGAGCCGGTT
>NZ_WUFT01000002.1 GCF_010668805.1 Rhizobium phaseoli
ACAAGATTCAGTTTGCGCCCGGCCTGCCGAAGACCCGCTCCGGCAAGATCATGCGCCGTATCCTGCGCAAGATCGCCGAGGACGATTTCGGTGCTCTCGGCGATACCTCGACGCTCGCGGACCCTGCGGTCGTCGATGACCTGATCGCCAATCGGCAGAATAAAAAATAAACCCAAGACTCTCCTGAAAATGGAGGGAAGATGGGTCTCAGGTCACTAAATTTGCTAGGCAAAAAGCGTGATGAGTGCACCTCTTTAAAAAGCCAAGCCGATAGGCTCCAGAGGATGGCGCTTACGGTGTTGCCCCAAGTAGAGCCGCAGCGAACCTGCCGTAGATCGGCGGCCCAGGCTCCAGGCGGGCGTGTCAGCGCAGTTGCCCCATAGTCGACGTCGCCACCTCGCGCAGACGCTGCCGCCCGACGTGTCCTGCCCCATCCTGGATATCCGCCGTGATCGCTTCCTTCAGGGCCAGGCCATCCTTCTGCTTTATCGCCTCAATGGCCTCGACATGCCTGTCCACCTGATAACTCTCATTCAGATGCGCGACTGCCTCGCGCATGAAGGGCCCCATCCTGAGCCAGACGGATTCAATCAAAGGCAGCAGCACGAAGGAAGGCCTCCCCTCGTACATGCAGCGATGGAAAGCGAAATTGCGCTCGATACCGAGTTCTATGTCTCCCGCCTGAAAGGCCTCGTCGATCATAGTATCTAGTGCCACCAGCCGGTCGATACGAAGAAAGTCGATGAAGTGCAATGCTCTTTCCGCAGCCACCGTCTCGAGTGACACGCGGGCCGCAATCAGCTCGTCGAAACGCTCCGGCCCGATATCTGGAACGCGCACGCGCCTATTGTCGAGATATTCAAGTGCGCCATCTGCTATCAGCTGGTCGAGCGCACCGCGCACGGGCATGGTGCTCACATCGAGGCTTTCTGACAGGCCGGAGATCGTTACCGGCAGACCTGGCGGGAAGCGGCCGCTCATGATGGCGCGGCTTAGCGAGCGATAGACCCACTTCTTGGTGGACTCACCCTTCAGCTTTGGTTCGCGGATGATCGAAATATGCTTGTTGTCCATCAACCGCACCTACTTGCCATCCCGATGCCAAACGTGGCCCTGGAGAGATTCCGCAATAGCACAGCGAAAAGGCCTTTGCAGGGCAATTTACAAGATTTACAGAGTTGATCTTATATGGCAATGATATGATCATATTATTAAGCAAGCCCGAGTTGGCTTGCGGAGAGGGACTTCGATGCGCTGGTTTATGAAGGTCGATGAGGGGCCGATTGCTGTCTGCTGAAGCACACGCCCGCGCAGCACGACACCCCCCGGACAGTAAGACAATAATTTAGGGCAAGTCAGGCCCGGTGCCCTTTGTGCGCCGACTGTCAAAGCCCGATGGTGGATCATGATAGATGAACAGGACGCACTCGATTTTCTGAAGGCCAACCCTGATATCGAAGTGCTGGAAGCCTTCGTCGTCGATGTGAATGGCGTGCCCCGCGGCAAGTGGATTCCTCGCGAACGCGCTGTCGAGGTGCTGGTCAAGGGCATGGCGATGCCGCGCTCGGTGTATGCCCTCGACATCTGGGGGAGGGACGTCAATGCGGCTGGCCTTGCCGAAGGCACCGGCGATCCGGACGGGATCTGCAGCGCTGTTCCCGGGACACTCGCGCGTGTCGGCTGGCTTAAGCGGCCAACTGCCCAGGTGATGCTGAGCATGCTGGACGCCGCCGGCGAGCCGTTTTATGCCGATCCTCGCCAGGTACTTAGATCGGTACTTGCCCGCTTCGAAAAAAAGAAGCTGAGGCCGGTGGTGGCGACCGAACTCGAGTTTTACCTTATCGATCCAGTCCGGTCGGCACTGGATCCGGTTCGTCCGCCCAACACCCGCGAAGGCCGCTGGCACACTGGCCAGACACAGGTGTTGTCGATTGCCGAATTGCAGGATTTTGAGCACGTGTTCAGCGAAATCGCCGCTGTATGCCGCGATCAGTTCGTGCCGGCCGACACAACGCTCCGCGAAAACGGGCCGGGACAATATGAGATCAACCTGAACCATATGCCCGACGCGCTGCGCGCCGCCGACAATGCGGTGCTGCTCAAGCGCATCGTTAAGGGTGTTGCCCGCAAGAATCACCTCGACGCCACCTTCATGGCAAAGCCGTATGGTACGCAGGCTGGAAGCGGCATGCATGTGCATTTCTCGATGATTGACGATAAGGGAGGCAATATCTATGCGGACGACAGTGGCCCGTCGGAAGCACTGATGCACTCGGTCGGTGGGCTGCTGAGTTACATGCAGGACAGTACGGCAATCTTTGCGCCGCATGCCAATTCGTTCCGCCGGCTCACGCCCAGCGAACACGCGCCGACCTATGCCTCGTGGGGCATCGACAATCGTTCGGCCGCCGTGCGCGTCATCACTGCGGGCCGGTCGGCGACCCGTATCGAGCACCGTGTGGCCGGTGCGGATACCAATCCATATCTCGTGCTCGCTATGATCTTGCAGGCCGCCCACATGGGTATGAGCGAACGGAGAGATCCAGGCGGCGCCGTGACCGGTGACGATCATGCCCCTGATATCGAGCCGCTTCAGCGCAGTTGGCACTCGGCGGTCCAGGCCTTCTCGAGTTCCGGCTTTGCCTTCGCCGCACTTGGTCCTGACTTCCGCAAGCTCTACTCCGCCACCAAACGGCAGGAGTTGCAGGAGTTCGCGCTGAGAGTGACTGACGTCGAATACGACGCCTACATAAGGACGACTTGAATGAACGCTTTAGGAACTCGGGAAAATCCTGGCCATATCGCGTCATGGTATGCCGCAACGGCCAACGACAAGACGGTCCGTCCAAGTCTAGAGGGGGCCATCGAGGCCGATGTTTGCATCATTGGCGCCGGTTTTACCGGTATTTCGGCGGCACTCGAACTTGCCGAGAAGGGCCTGAGCGTCGTTGTGCTCGAAAGCGAGCGCATCGGCTTCGGCGCTTCCGGGCGCAATGGCGGTCAGATCGTCAACGGCTACAGCCGCGATTTCAACACGCTCGAGCGGCGCTTCGGACCTGGGATTGCCCGCAAGCTCGCGCTGATGTCGCGCGAAGGCGGCGAGATCATCAGGTCGCGGGTGGCCAGGCACCGCATCGAATGCGACCTGCGTGACGGCGGTTTTTTTGCTGCTTTCACGGAAAAGCAACTGCGAGAGTTTGAGACCATCAAGAAGAGCTGCGAGCATTATGGCATCGACGGCATGGAAATGGTCGGCAAGGCAGACGTTTTTCGCTACGTGAGTAGCCAGCGCTATGTCGGGGGCATGATCGACACGCGTGGTGGCCATATTCATCCGCTTAATCTGGTGCTTGGCGAGGCCCTGGCGGCCGAGGGGTTCGGCGGGCGCATCTTTGAGAATTCGCGCGCGGTGAGCGTCGACCTCAGCGGCGGGCAGCCGGTCGTCACCACCGCTGCCGGCCGTGTGGAATCGCGCTACTTGCTGGTTTGTGGGAATGCCTATCTCGGCAACCTGCTGCCGAAGATCACGGAGCGTATGATGCCGGTGTCTAGCCAGGTGATGGCGACCGAAGTGCTGGCCCCGGAATTGCTCGACCGGATGCTGCCAGCGGACTATTGCGTCGAGGACGCCAACTACGTACTCGACTATTACCGGCGGACCAGCGACAACCGCCTTCTCTACGGGGGCGGCATAGGCTACGGCGGGCAGGATCCGGAAAACCTGACGGCGTTCATCCGCCCCAATATGATCAAAACCTTTCCCGAACTTGCCAATGCCCGGATCGACTATGCATGGAGCGGTAATTTCGCGCTGACGCTGACCCGCATTCCACATGTCGGCAAGCTTTCAGATAGGGTCTACTTCTCGCACGGCGACAGCGGACATGGCGTGACCACGACACATCTCTTGGGCAAAATCCTGGGTGAGGCGGTGGCTGGCCATGCGGACCGCTTCGATATCTGGGCGTCACTGCCGAGTCTGCCTTTCCCCGGTGGCCGCGCGTTTCGCGTTCCACTCACCGCGCTAGGCGCCTGGTGGTACGGACTTCGCGACCGGTTGGGAGTTTGAATAATGCGTTTGGGCATACTGCAAACAGGCCATGCGCCTGATGAGCTTCTAGAGAATTTCGGCGACTACGACCTTTTGTTCCGGCGGCTGCTGGGAGAGTCGACATTCGACTACGTCACCTATCCGGTGGTGGACGATATTTTCCCCGACAGCGTCGAAAGCGCCGATGGCTGGCTGATCACCGGCTCTCGCTATTCCGTCAATGACCCCGATCCATGGATTGGCAAGCTGATCGCGTTGATCCGCCAAATCAAGGCATCGGGCAGACCAATGGTCGGGATCTGCTTCGGCCACCAAGCCATTGCCAAGGCGCTTGGCGGCGCCGTGGGCGAAAATCCGGCGGGTTGGATTGCCGGCGCGTCCGAATACCGGACACCTGAGGGCGCGCCTGATCGCACGCTGCTTGCCTGGCACAAGGAGCAGATCCTGACGCTTCCCGGCGAGGCCGAGATCGTGTCGGGGTCGTCGGCTTGCCCGCACGCAGTTCTTCGTTACGGCGACGTGGCGCTCACCTACCAGGCCCATCCTGAATTTACCGCCGATTTCATTCGCGGGCTCGTCGTAACGCGCGGGCAGAGTTTAACAGATGGGATCAAGAACAGGGCGAGCAATGCCGACGATGCCGAAATCGCACGCGCAAGGACAAGTGCCGAAATAGCCACCTTTTTGAAATTTCGCTGATTTTCTGCTGCTGTTTCGACCAGTATGTCGGGCGCCCGGCCGGCTACCGGGACGCCTATCATTGACCAAGAGTGCCTATGCACGACTATCCCGACGTCAAACCCTTCACTAAAGAAGAAATCAAATCCACACAGTAATTCACCGCTGCTCCTCGTTTGATGTTGGGAGCCGACCCGCTCGGACCCTATTCCACCATCTTCATTCTGAGGGACAGCCACAATCTGGCGATATTCTTCGAGGCGCCGGCCCACTTACGAGTTTGCTGCAGGTCAACGGTTGCCACCCTGATGCGCGACCGTGCGGTCAATCCTACAGGGTGTCGGTTCCAAGGGTCTGCTTCAACAGGTGAATGGCGTCAAGGATATCCGCCTTGATCGCCACGCCCACCGCTTCGGCATCCCCTCGGCGTATGGCTTCCAGCGTCATCTGGTGCTTATCGACAATACTTGTCGTTTCGCTCATCTCATAAACGCTGCGCATGAACGGTCCAAACTGCATCCAAACGCTCTCCAGGAGAGCGACCAGGACTTCCGAGCCTCCAGCGCGGTACAACTCGAAGTGAAATTGGTAGTTTTCACGCATGTAGGCGCCTGCATCCTTGGTGCCATAGCTCTGATTCATGCGCGAATCGCAGGCCTCCATGGCTGCAATCGTCTCGGGGGTCACATAGGGAAGCGCTCGGCGCGCGCACAGCGGCTCCAGCTGCAGCCGGGCTTGCATAAGCTCCTCAAAGCGTAGGCGCGTGAGGTCGGGAATGCAGACCCTGCCGTTGCGACGCACTTCCAGCGCGCGCTCGCCGCCGAGCCGAGTAATCGCTTCACGGACAGGCATAAGCCCGACACCCATGCTCTTGCTTAGGCCCCGTAGGCTGACGCTCGTGCCAGGAGAAAATCGGCCGGAAATAAGCTGCTCGCGAAGCGCCTGATAAACCTGCTGCTGTTGGGTCGCTAGTTCTCTCATTGTTCAATATGCCTTGATAACGCCGCCGCACGACCCCGCGGCGATATGGTCAAGCCTTGCCGTTCCTCTCGGAGGCAGGACGGCCCCCTGCCGCGTAAGACGCGACGCCATAGCACGATCCGGTGCGCGACAACCAGTGCGCCGTTGCAGCTGCCCTGCAAGGGACTGCCAAATGAGCATCGAAACCCGACTGGTTCCGGGTGTTCAGTCCGCAATGCGGCTCACCACCTTGGAGAGAGGCGTTCAAGCCAGCTGGACCTTGCGCTCCTGCAGGATGTTGCCGCCATCGACCACCAGCGTTGCGCCGTTGATGTAGCTCGCTTCGGCAGAAGCCAGAAAGACGGCTGCGGCAGCGACTTCATCCGGGGTTCCCGCGCGTCCCGGAGGCGTATACCGGGCGGCAACCTGCTCTTCCTCGGTCGATGACCCTGTCTCGATCCAACCAGGGGCGACGGCATTCACAGTCACACCGCAAGGCGCGACTTCGAGCGCCAGAGCATGGGTGAGCCCAATCATCCCCGCCTTTGCCGCCGAGTAGGCAGCCTCTCCCGGATTGGAAACCAGTGGGCCAGTCACGGAGGCGATATTCACGATACGTCCGCGCCGCCTTTCGACCATCGGCTCTAGAAAGGCGCGCGTGACCAGAAACGCAGTCTTGAGGGTGACGTCAATTCCGACGTCCCAATCGGCCTCGCTTAGCGCCAGGAATTCGCGTTGCACGGCTGGCGCCGCCATCGATCCCATGCCGGCATTGTTCACCAGAACGTCGACCGGCCCTACCTGTTCTCGCAGACGCCTGACCTCCTCGGCCTTGGTGAGATCCGCAACATGCGATGCAACGTCGTAGCCCAGTGCCCGCAGTTCCGCAGCGCGCAGATGAATGCGTTCGCTGGCGCCGGTGATGCAAACGGCGAGACCTTTCTGTGCAAGCTTGCGGGCAATGGCAAAGCCTATGCCATCAGGCCCGCCCGCGCCGGTCACCAGAGCCGAGCGAAAGTCGCCTTCGCGTGCCGTCATATGACGTCGCCGTAATAGGCAAACTCTTCGTCTGTCACCTCGGCGGAAAAGAAACGATGTTCCACACGCTTCAGCGCAATGAACACCGCGGCCATGCGTTCGCCGAGAGCCTCCTTCAGGAATTCGGATTCCGCAGCCTGGTGGATCGCCTCGCGCCAATCGCCTGGCAACAACTTTCCTGCGTCGTCGCTGTAGGTGGAGGATTCTGCGTCTGGCTCGATCCGCTTTTCGATCCCCTGGTACATTCCGGCAAGCACGGTCGCACCAACCAGATAAGGGTTGGCGTCGACACCGGCGGAACGGTGCTCAAGGTGCCGGTTGGCCGGATTGCCTGCCGGCACCCTGATGGCAACGCTCCGGTTGTTGCGCCCCCAGGTCGGCGACGTCGGTGCATAGCTGTTGCGCGAAAAGCGACGCCAGGAATTCAGATTGGGTGCAAACATCAGCATCGAATCGGCCATGGTCTGCTGCAGACCGCCGATCGCGTGACGCAACATCGGCGCGAGATCATCGTCCACGTCGGCGAACAGATTGCGACCCGAGGGGTCCGCGAGACTGGCGTGAAGATGCATGCCGGAGCCGGCATTGTGGGCGAAGGGCTTGGCCATGAAGTTGGCGCGCATGCCATGCCGGAGGGCAAGGCCTCGAACCAGACGCTTGAGCATCACCAGATCGTCTGCCGCCCGCAGGCCTTGGGCCTGGTGACGCAGCGTGAGTTCATACTGGCCGGGCGCATATTCGGAGATCATCGTTTCGACAGGCAGGTTCTGGACGGCAGCGGCGCGGTACAGCGCATCGATGAACGGCTCGAACTGATCCAGCACCGCAACGCTGTAGACCTGGTTGCCCTTTGACGACGCGCCCGAAAGAGGCAGGCGTGCGGCCTTCGGTTTTCCAAGAACATCCTTGTCGGCATCGAGTAGGTAGAATTCCAGTTCGAAGGCCAGGACCGGGAACAGGTTTTTCGCTTCAAACCGTTCGATCTGGCGCACTAAGGCCTGCCGGGGATCGGCTCCCATGGGAGATCCGTCCAGCTCATACAGCATGACACGAACTTCACCGCGTTCGGGCGATGTCCAGGGCAATGTAGTCAGTGACCCGGCGATCGGCCATGCAATTCTGTCGGCGTCTCCGTCGTCCCAGGTCAAGCCCGTCTCATCGACGTCAGCGCCGGTCACATCCAGCCCCAGAATCGAGCCGGGCAGATGCCGGCCGGACCGGAACAGTGTCAAGAGTTCATGGCGGCGGATGATCTTGCCGCGCGCGATCCCGTTCGGATCGATAAGCACGAGATCAAAGGCTGCCATCTCTGGATGTTTTTCCAGGAACGACTCGGCTTCTTCGACAGGTGCCGCATTGCGTGGACGTGTTCCGGTCATTTCATACAGCCTTTCTCATACGATCGAGGATTTTCTCAAAGCTGGAGACAAGGCCGGCGACATTTTCTTCGCTGGTGGTCGGCGCCACAAGAACCATATTGTGGAACGGCGTAACCAGATATCCGAGATTGAGGAATGCCGTATGCAGCGCCTTCTGGATCGTCGGATTGGCTGCATTGTGTGCTTCACTGGCGTTGCGCAGCGGATTGGGCGCAAATACGATCTCGAGCCTGGCGCCGACGCGACCGACGTGCCACGGCAAATCATGGTGTTTGATGGCTGCGGAGAAGCCCCTCTCGACGATATCGGCAAGGCGGTTCATTTTGTCGTGCGCTTCGGCTGTCATCACCTCTTCAAGGCACGCCCTGAGGCAGGCGAGTTGCAAGGCGCTACCCGAGAGTGTCGTGCCTATGCCTGAATGGCCCGTGCCCGTATTCGCCGCGCGCACGGCGGCAAACCGGCCCGCCACATCGTCCGTCATGCCCCATACCGCAACGGGAATACCGCCACCGACGGGTTTTCCGACGACAAAGATATCCGGTTCGAGACCATGGACTTTGGTGTATCCGCCAAATCCGGTTGAAACCGTATGCGTTTCATCGATGTGCAGCAGCGTCCCCGTAGAGCGAGTCAGATCCCGCAGGGCTTTGTGAAACCCCGGAAGTGGAAGAATCATACCGCAATTGGTCATGACGGGCTCCGCCACGACGCAAGCGATGTCACCACCTTTCAACGCCGCCGCTAGAGCGGGTACATTGTTGAAAGGAATACAGACAGTCGTTTCGGCAAGATCCACTGCCTGACCAAGCAGGCCATGGCGAGCCACCGTCTGCCCATCGACGAGGTCCACCAGCGTTTCGTCGGCGGCCCCGTGATAGCAACCATCGAAAACCAGGATCTTTTTGCGACCAGTCACCGCACGCGCAACGCGGAAGGCAAAGCGGTTGGCATCACTTGCGGTCGTCGTCACCTGCCACTTTGCCATGCCGAACGTGCTACGCAAAAGGTGGCCCACGGCATCCAGATCTTTGGACGGCAACATAGTTGTAAGGCCCAGAGTGCTGGCCCCGGCCAGCGCGTTCAGGATCGGCTGCGGCCCGTGCCCGAACATCGCTCCGCTATCTCCCAGGCAGAAATCAATCGCGCGATTGCCATCAATGTCCCAAACCTCGCTGCCTGCGGCTTTGGATATCACCATTGGAAACGGCATGGGCCAGTCTCGCATCCAGTATTGCGGGACCTGATTGAAGAAACCCGAGGATGCCGCGCCGAAAATCTCATTGCTGCGCGACCGCCTGCTCGTGAAGATCGCCGTTTCTTCCGCAAGAATCCGCTTGGCGGCGGTGAGAATGGAACTGGATTCCGGTGGTCTGCTGGGTGAGATGCTCGACAATTGCCAAAACCTTTCGCAGTGCTTATTGTGATCACAATTAGAATTCAGGATGACTATGTGTCAATGACATATTGACAATATGCTCGAATTTAATCCTATTAATAAGTGCTTTTTACAATTAGGCGTTTTTCCTATGGATGCTTTCATTGGCGATGTGATCACGATATTTCATCCGGCGCTTATAGGAGGTGGCGACAAAGAAAGTTTTCTGCGGGGCCAAAAACGCCTTGACGGCTTAGGAACTCAGTGTTTGGATGAGTGGATACAAAAATCCGGTGAGCTGTGAATGGCGTTTCAATCTGCATCCAACGCACACCTCTCTTCGACGGCAGAAGAGGAGGCATATCTATACCTCCAGCAGGCTCTGCGGCTCGGCCGCTATAAGCCAGGCCATCGGCTGATCCCAGAAGCGATCGCTGCGGAAATTGGAATGAGCCGCATGCCGGTGCGGGAAGCCTTTCGTCGCCTGTCGGCCGACGGTCTCGTAACGCTACGGCCCAATCGGGGCTGCGTGGTGGCAGGGCTGACGCTCGACCAGATCAACGAGGTTTTTGAAATCCGCTCGGTGCTCGAGGGGCTTGCTGTGCGGCTCATCATGCCCCGTCTGACATTGGAAACGTTCGAGGAACTGGATCGTTTGCTCCTGCGCATGGAACGCGCTGGCGAGATCGGCGGCAGCGACTGGGTGCTGCGCCACCAGGAATTTCACGCCTATCTCTACGGGATGAGCGAACGCCCGAAACTCATCCGTCAGATCGCTGCCCTTCACGTCGCCATCGAGCCCTACATGCGCATCTGGTTCGACTATGTCGACAAGCCGCTTTCAGCGCGCGAAGAGCACCAAAACCTCATCGACGCGCTGAAATCTGGCGATGGCGCCGTGGCGGAAAGAGTGATGCAGGAACACGTTCTCGGCACGGCGTCGCTGCTGGCCGATTTCGCAACTCCCAACCGGCGCTGATCGCCGACTGGTCAAATTGTCCGAAGCCGGAGGGACGTCCGGCAAGGACGGGGAACGGCCGTTTTACACGGCACAACAAAAAAGGGATGAGCCATGACATTTCGTCGTTTGGCCGCGGTTGCGGCTGCCTTGATGACAATTACATCTTCGCCGTTCGCAATGGCCGCTGATGCGCCGAAGGCCATCACGATCGCCACCGAAGGGGCCTATGCGCCATGGAACTTCACCACCGCCGACGGCAAGCTCGACGGGCTTGAAATCGAACTTGCCAATGATCTCTGCGCTCGCATGAAGATCAGATGCACCATCATCGCCCAGAACTGGGACGGCCTCATCCCGTCGCTGACAGTCGGCAAGTTCGACGTGATCATGGCCGGCATGTTCATAACACCGAAGCGTCTGGAAACGATCGACTTCACCCGGCCCTATGCGGTCGACCCCTCCGGTTTCGCCGTAGCCAAGGATAGTGACCTTGGGAAGCTCGGAATCTCCAATGAGAAGTTCAAGCTGGATGAGGAGGCCGCCGCCAAGGCCGCGATCGAGAAGTTGAAGCCCATGCTCAAGGGAAAGGTCATCGGCGTCCAGTCCGGCACGACGAACCTTGATTTCCTGAAGAAGTATTTCGCCGACACGGTCGAAATTCGCGAATACAAGACGACGGAGCAGCATGACCTCGATCTCGCGGCAGGCCGGGTCGATGCGCTCTTTGCACAGCAGACGGCGCTCGCCGCAACCCTCGCCAAGCCGGAATTTGCCGACTACACGATCGCCGGCCCCGGCTTCGTCGGCGGCATCTTTGGCCTCGGCACAGGCGCTGGTCTCCGCAAGGAAGACAAGGCGCTGAAGGACATGTTCAACACCGCCATAGATGCCGCGATTGCTGACGGCACGATCAAGCGCCTCTCCGAAAAGTGGCTGCATACCGACGTCACGCCGGTGAAGTAAGCTCCGCCTGCCGGGCTGGATCGGATGACTGAGGCCATTCGTCCAGCCCACATTTCACAAAGCCATTTGCGGCACGCCGTCGTGCCCGACCGTTAAACAGGTCCTGAGCCTCATGTTCGATAGATTCAATCTGCTCGGTTTCGGAGCCGGTGGCTGGGGTGCGGCGCTACTAGAAGCCGCTGGAGTCACTTTGCTTCTTTCTTTGGCAGGCTTTGCGCTGGGGATCGTCTTCGGCGGGCTGGCAGCGGCCGGTCGGCTTTCTGCGGCGCGCCTTCCGCGAAGTATCGCATCGGCCTACGGGATCGTATTTCGCGGCGTGCCGGATCTCCTAACCATATATCTCTTCTACTACGGCGGCAGCGTTGTGCTGACGGCCGTGGGCCGTCTCTTCGGCGCGCAAGGCTTTGCCGGCCTCCCGGCGTTCGCTACCGGGATCGTGACGATCGGCTTCATTTCGGGTGCCTATCAGGCCGAGGTCTATCGGGGGGCCTATCTTGCGGTCGACCGCGGCCAATTCGACGCTGCCAAAGCGCTGGCGCTGCCTCGCTTCCATATGCTCCGCTTCGTGATCGTGCCGCAACTGCTGCGCCACGCCATTCCCGGCATCGGCAATGTCTGGCAGCTTGTGCTGAAGGATTCGGCATTGATCTCTGTCATCGGCCTTGTTGAACTGATGCGCCAAGCGCAGATCGGCGCTGGCTCGACCCGCGAGCCGTTCTTTTTCTATTGTGCCGCCGCCGCACTTTATTTCGCCATTGCCTGCGTCACCGGCCTTTTCTTCGGGCGGGCTGAAGCGATTGCCTCTCGTGGGATTGCCCATTGATGATTGATCCCGGCTTTCTCCTCGAGATCATTCCGAAGCTCCTCTCCGGCCTGCCACTGACGCTGGAGTTGGCTGGTTCCTCAGTCCTGCTCGGCTTCGTCCTCGCGCTTCTTCTCGCGCTGGCTCAACTGGGCAACGGGGCGGTCGCCGTCTGGTCCATCAGGACCTTTGTCGCAATCTTTCGCGGCACGCCGCTTCTAGTGCAGATATTCCTCATTTATTACGGGCTCGGCCAGTTCCGTCCGACCCTTCAATCTTTGGGGCTTTGGTCACTCTTCCGCGAGCCTTATTGGTGCGCAATCCTGGCGCTGACGCTGAACACCGCCGCCTATGGCAGCGAAATTCTGCGTGGAGCGATCCGCAATGTGCCGCGTGGACTATCCGAGGCCGCCTCGGCGCTGGGTCTGTCGCGCCTGCTGACCTTGCGGCTGGTGGTCCTGCCGATCGCGCTGCGCCAGGCGCTGCCTGCCTACAGCAACGAGATCATCCTGATGGTGAAGGGCACCTCGCTTGCCTCCATCATCACGCTGACGGAAGTGACTGGCATAGCGCAGGAATTGATCGCACAGACCTACCGCGCGATGGAGGTCTTCATCGCCGCCGGCGCTATGTACCTCGCCCTTAACTTCCTCATTGTGCGGGCTCTCGCGCTGCTCGAGGCAAGGCTGACGCCTTACCGCCTGCGCGCCTGACCACCCGCCATGCCGCATAGTACGGAGACCAAAAGGCAATGCGTAACTTCGAGACACCGACGCGATCGATTGCTGTGTCCGCCCAGGCGATGGCTGCGACATCGCACCCGTCCGCCACGCTGACGGCGATCAACATCCTGCAAGCCGCCGGCAATGCTATGGACGCTGCCATAGCCGCCTGCGCCGTACAATGCGTCGTCGAGCCGGGATCAACCGGCATTGGCGGCGACTGCTTCGCGCTTTACGCCCCGAAGGGCGGGGCCGATGTCATTGCCTATAACGGATCGGGCCGCACGCCGGCAGCCCTGACGGTGGACTGGTTCGAGGAGCGCGGCCTGACCGAAGTGCCCCGCCAGTCGCCTTCCTCCGTGACCATTCCAGGCACCATCGACGCATGGACCCGTCTTCATGCCGATCATGGTCGCCTGCCTTTTGCCGAGGTCCTGGCGCCTGCCATCGCCTTTGCCGAAAACGGATATGCGATCTCGCCGCGCGTGCATCGCGACTGGGCAAAGGAAGAACCCCTGCTGGCTGCCGATGAAGTGGCTGCACGCATCTTCCTGCCGCAAGGCCGCGCACCGCGCATCGGCGAGGTGCACCGCCAGCCGGAGCTGGCCGCCACCTTCCGGCGGATCGTCGCCGAAGGCCGCGACGGGTTCTATCGCGGGCCGGTGGCCGAGGACATGGTGGAGCGGCTGCGCGCGCTCGGCGGTCTGCACACACTCGAAGACTTCGCCGCCGCCAAGGGTGAATATGTGACGCCTGCGACGACCGACTTCCGGGGCTATACGATCCACGAATGCCCGCCAAACGGGCAAGGGATTATTGCGCTGATGATCCTCAATATCCTGTCGCATTTCGAGGCTACGGGTGCGCCGGACGCGATTGACCGCATTCATATCGAAATTGAGGCGGCACGGCTTGCCTATGCGGCGCGCGACACTTGGCTGGCGGACCCCGCCAAGGCCAATGTGCCGGTCGAGGAGATGCTGTCCGACGAACTCGCCAGCCGGCTCGCCGGTCTAATCGATGTGAAGAGGGCGATTGCTGACCTGCCACCTTTCGAGCTGCCGCGCCATCGCGACACGGTCTATATTTCCGTGGTTGATTCCGAACGGAATTCCGTGAGCTTCATCAACTCGATCTTCGATAGCTTCGGAAGCGGCATCGTCGCGCCGAAGTCGGGCGTCGTTCTACATAATCGTGGCCAGAGTTTCTCGTTGAAGCGCGGCCATCTCAACATGATCGCGCCTGAAAAACGTCCGCTGCACACGATCATCCCCGGCATCGTGACGCGCAACGGTCGAACCGAAATGTCCTTCGGCGTCATGGGCGGTTACTACCAGGCCATGGGTCATGCGCATCTGATCAGCAAGGTGCTCGACTATGGCATGGACATGCAGGACGCCATCGACCTGCCGCGCCTGGTGCCGGCCAGCGGGCTCGCACCGAAGATCGAGGTGGAGCAGACCGTTCCGGCTGCGACGATTGCCGAACTTCAGGACCGTGGCTTTGAGATCGTGCCGACAGAGGACCCCATCGGCGGCGCGCAGCTGATCCGCATCGATTGGGAAAACGGCACGCTGACCGGTGCGTCGGAATCGCGAAAAGACGGTATCGCGCTTGGGTTTTGATGGGGGACGGGAGCACCCTTGGGACGCCCGATGGCGGCAGTTCGCCCTTTTCAGCGGCGCGATGGTCTTCCATCGATCAATCAGCGACTTTGAAGTACGGCGGAATAATCTGATCAAAATACATTGTATTATGATCAAATATTGAATATATCAGCGATAACGATCTTTCGTATATTTGCAGGAGTTCCGGATGAAACAGTTTGGCGAGTTCTACATTGACGGCGCCTGGGTTGATCCCTTGGATGCGCAGGGTTCGCTAGAGGTCATCGACCCTTCCGTCGAAGAGGCCTTTGCCACGATTGCGCTGGGGGGCCAGGGCGATGTCGATCGCGCTGTTGCCGCGGCATCGCACGCCTTCAAGGACTTCTATCTGACGAGCCCTGCAGAACGTCTCGACCTGCTGAAATCGGTTCTCTCCGTGTATCAAAAGCGTTCGGAGGATCTCGCCTGGGCTATTTCCCGCGAAATGGGCGCTCCAAAAAAAATGGCGCTGAAAAATCAGGTGCGCAGCGGCGCGGCGCATCTTCACACCATGATTGACGTCATGAAGGACTACCGGTTCGAGCGCATGGTCGGCAAGACGATGGTCGCCAAGGAAGCGGTCGGCGTCGTCGCAATGATTACGCCGTGGAACTGGCCGCTCAACCAGATCACCTGCAAGGTCGCCCCGGCGCTCGGCGCGGGCTGCACGATGATCCTGAAGCCGTCCGAAGTTGCCCCCGTCAGCGGATTGGTCTTTGCGGAAATCATGCATGAGGCGGGCGTTCCCGCCGGCGTGTTCAACCTCGTCAACGGCGATGGCCCGACGGTGGGCGAGGCGATGGCCTCCCATCCCGACGTCCACATGATTTCCATTACTGGATCGAACCGCGCCGGTATCGCCGTGGCGAAAGCGGCAGCGGCGACCGTCAAGCGGGTGCACCAGGAACTGGGCGGCAAATCCGCCAACGTCATCCTCGAAGAGGCCGACTTCGTGGCGGCCGTACGCCAGGGTGCGCTCGACTGCTTCGACAATTCGGGCCAGTCCTGCAATGCACCGACTCGCATGCTGGTGCCCGAAGGACGCATGCAGTCGGCAGCGGCTATTGCTGCTGAAGCGGCCGGCTCTCTGACCGTCGGTCCGGCGGAGCGTGATGGCGTCGATCTTGGCCCCGTTGTCAGCCAGGCGCAGTTTGACAAGATTCAAGGCATGATTGCCGCAGGCGTGGCAGAAGGCGCAACGCTGGTTGCCGGCGGCGAAGGCCGTCCGGATGGCCTCAATCGCGGCTACTTTGTCCGCCCGACGGTCTTTGCGGATGTTAAGCCGGGCATGCGCATCGAGCGCGAGGAAATCTTCGGACCGGTGCTTTCCATCATCGGCTACAAGGACGAGGACGACGCGATCCGCATCGCCAATGATTCCATCTATGGACTTGCGGCCTATGTTTCGTCGTCGGACCTGGACCGCGCACGGCGCGTCGCCCGCCGGCTGCGCGCGGGCAACGTGCATATCAACTCTCCGGCCTGGGATACCTACGCGCCCTTTGGCGGCATGAAACAGTCCGGCAACGGGCGCGAATATGGGGAATTCGGTCTCGACGACTTTCTCGAGATCAAGGGAATCATTGGATACACCGAATGATCGAGGTAATGCGCGCCGGATCAGTCTTCCGCAAAGATCAGGTCGAGCAGGTGCCTGATCTGGGCCAGCAACGTGCTGAGATGCTCCTCGATCGTCATCTGTTCATCCTTGATATAGGCGATGCAGTGGCAGTTCCAGTGATTGTAGATGACGGAAGCAAGAGTGCCGGCGGCGAAGCCGTCGCCACGCCGCGTCCGGCTCGCTCTCGCCACCAGCAGGTCTTCGATGATCTTGGTCAGTGTAATGTCGATCTGACCGTAGCGCTGGACGAATTCGGATTCCGGATAGCGGATTGCGGTCGAATCCGCATACCGCCAAACCCGCTTGCTGAAGATTTCAAGCGAGCGGGTGGTGAAGCCGGTCAGCAATTCGCAGACATCGTCGGCAAGGCTTGTGAACTTGCGCGGCTGACTTCGATAATCGGCAATAGCGTTTTGGTGGCCCTGGAGAATGATCGCGAGAAGCAGTTCGTCGCGGCTACCGAAATAGTTGAACACGGTGGGCGTGGAAACGCCGGCCTCGGCAGCAATGGTGGCCATGGAGCAGTCTTCGATGCCCTGGCGCTCAAACAGCAGGCGCGCGCTTTCCATGATGGCGTCGCGTCGCTGCTGTTTTTGCCTCTCGCGCAGGCCTGCCGTCGCTTTCTGAGCCAATGTCTCGTAGCCTCCCAATAAAATCTTTTACGCCATAAAATATTTTATTGACACAATTTATTGACGCAATACAGTACGTGTCAATCGCTCATAAAAAACAAGCGTGGGAACAGCATAAATTTCGCCGGCCGCCTTGGTCTACGGAATACAAGTAAAGAACTCCGCACAAGATCGAAACCGAGACGATGTTCGTCTCGATTGTCTTCTGCGAGTGCAAAGTATTCAATTTAAGACTGATGTCGGCTGCGAATATAGTCTTCGCGGTCCTAGGTTTCTGCATCTTGTTTGCAGTGAGCCCGACGCGGAAAATTGAAACTGGGAGACTGAACCGATGACTTTCGGCCAAGTTCAAACTGGGTGGCTTTCTAAAACATGAGCAATATGACGCCCTTACGGGCCGCCAAGGGCGGTGCTGTAACGATCCTCAGCGTTCTGAAGGATTTCGGCAATTTCCGCGCCGTCAACGATGTGTCCATAGAGATCCGTCCAAACGAGTTCTTCACCCTTCTGGGGCCTTCGGGCTGCGGGAAGACGACTCTGCTTCGAATGCTCGCTGGCTTCGAAGCGCCAAGCGACGGCAAGATCCTTTTGGACGGCACAGACATTTCGATGCTGCCGCCGAACAAACGCCCGATCAACACGGTGTTCCAGAACTACGCGCTCTTCCCGCACATGACGGTCGCCGAAAACATCGGCTTCGGCCTCAAAATGCTCGGCAAGAGTGCCGCCGAAATATCGTCGTCAGTCGAGGAAATGCTTCGTCTGGTCCGGTTGGAGAATGCCGGCAATCGCTCCGTCACTCAGCTTTCCGGCGGCCAACAGCAGCGTGTCGCGCTTGCGCGCGCGCTCGCTCCAAAGCCGAAGCTTTTGCTTCTCGACGAGCCGCTATCGGCCCTTGACCTGAAGCTTCGCAAATCCATGCAGATCGAGTTGAAGCGCCTGCAGCAGGAAACCGAGATAACCTTCATCTTCGTTACCCACGACCAGGAGGAAGCCCTGACCATGTCAGATCGCATCGCGGTCATGAATGGCGGTAAGGTCCTGCAGATCGGCTCGGCGCATGATATCTACGAACATCCCGCCGACCGCTTTGTCGCCGGCTTCATCGGGGAGACGAACTTCCTCGAGGGCGACCTGACGTCGAGCGCCGATGGCGTCGGCACGGTGTCGCTGCGTTGCGGTCCCGTTGTAGAGGCGTTGACTGCCAAGTCAGTGGCCAGTTCGGGGGCCGTCACCATCGTCGTGCGCCCTGAGCATCTGGAACTGGTCGCGCCCGGCTCGCAGCAGGCGGTAGACGCGACCGTCGAACAAATCGTCTATTTCGGCACGGACACGCATGTCCACGCCCGCCTGAGCGACGGTACGGCGCTGACCATTCGGCAGCAGAACCGCCCCGGCCCGAAAGAAGGCATTGCCGTCGGCCGGACGATCGGGGTCACCATTCCGCCCCGCGTCGCCCAGATCCTGAAGGACTGAGGCCATGTCGGAGATCGCCACCCCTCAGGACAAACAGGACGCCAGGCGTCATCTGTTGCTCGCGTCACCGGCCATCGTCATCATGATCCTTCTGGGCTTCATCCCCCTGCTGATCGTGGTCGCATACTCCTTCATGGCGCCTGGCGACTACGGCGGAGTCGTGCCTAAATTCTCTTTAGAGGCCTATGTCTCTCTGATTTTCCAGCGCGACATGTTCGATGACACCCTTACGTTCTCGTCGTCCTATCTAGAGGTCTACATTCGCACCGCCGTCTTTGGCGTGGCGACGACGGTCTTCTGCGTGCTGATCGGCTTCCCAACCGCCTATTTCATGGCGACGCGCCCAGCGAAACAGCGCAATCTCTGGGTACTACTACTGACGATCCCCTTCTGGTCGAACCTCCTGGTACGCACGATCGCGGTCATGTTCATTATCCGCGACGAGGGACTCATCAATACGGTGCTGATGCATCTCGGCCTCATCGATCGCCCGATCACGCTGCTCTACACGAACTTCGCCATCCTGCTCGGCCTGGTCTACAGCTTCCTGCCCTTCATGGTGCTGCCGATTTATGCCTCGCTGGAAAAGTTCGATTTCCGCCTCGTCGAGGCGGGCTTCGATCTCTATGCGAGCCGTTTCAAGGTGCTGACGCAGATCATCATACCGCTGGCCAAGCCCGGGATCGTGACCGGCAGCATCCTCGTCTTCGTGCCCGCCTTCGGGGCCTATGTCACGCCGCTTCTGCTCGGTGGCGGCAGCCACCTGATGATCGGCGACCTGATCGCGCTCCAATTCGGCTCGTCGCGCAACTGGCCGCTGGGCTCGGCCTTCTCGATCGTGCTTATGGTCTTCGTTTTGCTTGCGCTTCTCTTTCAGATCCGTCGCTCGGGACAGGTGAAACATGGCTAGCTTCGCGTCCACAGGAGAGATCGACATCAAGCGCCAAACGGGGTTCGGCTTCATCGCTGTGACCTGCCTGGTCAGCCTTTATCTGCCGATCCTCGTTGTCCTCATCTTCTCGTTCAACAATGCCATGAGCATCGGCGCGTCCTGGCAGGGCTTCTCCATGCGCTGGTACGTGGCGCTGATGCGGAACGAGGGGTTCTTCAATTCAGCCATCCTGTCGGTGGCGATCGCCATTGCGGCAACGATCATGTCGACGATCATTGGCACGATGGCGGCGCTGGCCACCACGCGGGCCAAGCGCTGGCGGGGGCAGTCTGCTACCATTCTCGCCATCACCTCGCCGCTGATCATCCCGGAAATCGTCAGCGCCGTGTCGCTGCTCGCCTTCTTCTCCTTCATCGCGCAGACCTTCGGCATCAGCTTTGGCATTCTGAAGATCGTTCTGGCGCACACGTCCTTCTGCATCCCCTTCGTATACCTGCCGATTAAGGCGCGGCTCGAGGGCATGGACGTGACGCTGGAAAATGCGGCGGCTGATCTTTACGCTGATCGCTGGAAAACGTTTCGTTATGTCACGCTGCCGCTGCTGTTGCCGGGCATTTCTTCTGGCGCAGCGCTCGCCTTCATCGTCTCCTTCGACGATTTCACGATCACGCAGCTGATTGCCGGTCCCGGCGAGACAACGCTGCCACTCTTTATCTGGTCTCGCATCCGCAACATCGTCACGCCCGAGCTCAACGCCATGTGCACGGCGCTGCTCGTCGTCTCCATCGCTTTTATCGTTCTCTCTTTCCTCCTGACAAAGATGAAGCAGAACTAAAACCAAAAACCAACCAGAAGGGTACAACAGAAATGAAGAAATTGTCATCTCTCGCCATCGCGGGTCTTCTGCTCACAACAAGCACCTCTTTCGCCGCCGGCGAACTTCACATCTACAACTTCGGCAACTACACCAGCGCCGACCTGATCAAGAAGTTCGAGAAGCAGTTTGACGTAAAGGTGACACTCGACACCTATGACACCAACGAATCGATGATGGCGAAGATCAAGGCTGGCGGCTCCGGCTACGACATCGTCATACCGTCCGACTACGCCGTCGACATCATGAAGAAGGAAGGACTTCTTGAGGCCACCGAGCCCGACAAGATGGAAAACTTCAAGAACATTAAGCCGGAAATTGTGAACCTCTATTACGACGAAGGCCGCCACTATACCGTTCCGTGGCAGATCGGCGTCACCAGCCTGCAAGCCGACACGGCTGTTTACAAGGGCGATCTCGACACCTGGAGTGTGCTCTTCAATCCGCCGGCTGAACTGAAAGGCCGTATCAACGTCCTCGACGACATGATAAGCGTCATCCACGCGGCTGAGCACTACAAGGGCTTCAAGCTCTGCACCTCCGACAAGTCTGAGCTCAAGCAGATCAACGAACTGCTGCTCGCCGCCAAGCCTTCCTGGCGTACGTTCAGCTACGATGCACCGACGCTCCTGCAATCCGGGGATGTTGATGCGTCCATGATCTGGGACGGCGCCGCCTACCGCGCCCACGCAAGCCGCCCGACCCTGAAATTCGGCTTCCCCAAGGAAGGCGTTGAGGGCTTCGTTGACAATGTCGCCGTGCTGAAGGGCGCGAAGAACATAGACAACGCCAAGCTCTTTCAGAACTTCATCATGGACCCGGAAAACGCCGCGATGATCTCTAACTTCGCGACCTATAGCAACGGCATCGTCGGCTCAGAGAAGTTCCTCGACAAGGATCTGAGCAACGCACCGGAACTCCAGCGCCCGGCAAACTTCAAGGTCTCTTTCTCGCCGCCCTGCAGCCCCGAAGTCATCGAGCTCTACAACAAGATCTGGACCAACCTGCGCAAGTAACGCGGGGCCTGGAGCCATTTCCGCCATCAACGGACATCAGCGCGCCGGCCAGACCGGCGCGCTACAGAACAAATTTGCTTAAAAGGGAAGAACGCTATGGGTCAGTCTGCGAACATCGTCATCAGGAACGGCAAGGTCATCACCATGGACGACGCCGCGCCGCGCGCTCAAGCCGTCGCTATTTTCGGCAACCGGATCGTCAAGGTCGGCTCGGATGCCGAAGCCATGGAGCTTGCAGGCCCATTCACGCACGTGATCGATGCGGGCGGCGGGACGATCGTGCCCGGTTTCAACGAATCCCACATGCATATTTTCGGCGGCTCCCTCAGCCTCATCCAACTGCCACTGATGGGCGTTCGCGGCGAAGCGGCGCTCACAAACGCCATTGCCGCCTATGCTGCGCAAAATCCGGACCTGCCGCTTCTCGTCGGCAACGGTGCCGACTATCTCATCTTCGGCGATACGCCAGCCGATCGCCACAAGCTCGACGCGATCATGCCCGACCGGCCGCTGCTTCTCATCTCCCCCGACTATCATACGGCCTGGGCCAACACCGTTGCACTCAAGGCCGCCGGTATTCTCGAAGGTGCGAAACTGAGCATCGGCAACGAGATCGTCATGGGAGCGGACGGCCTTGCCGGCGGCGAATTGCGCGAGAGCGAAGCCATGGGACCCGTGCTGGAGCTCGGATCGACCGGCGGGCGCGAACGCTTCGGCATCGCCACCGGCGGCGACCCGGATTTGGTCACTGACGCCCAACGCGCCAGCGATATTGCCCTCCTCAAGAAGGGGCTCGTCTATTGCGCCTCGCTCGGCATCACCTCGTTTCAGAACATGGATGGCAACCTCTACCAGCTTGAGCTTCTCGACGAGATCGAGAAGACGGACGGCCTGCCGGTTCGCGTTCGCATGCCATACCACATGAAGAATTTCATGCCGCTCAGCGTCATCGAGGAAAAGGCCGTCGCCTGGCGCGAGCGCTACAATACGGACCGTTTGCGCTGTGACTTCGTCAAGATGTTCGCTGACGGCGTGATAGAGTCCGGAACGGCCGTCATGGTCGGCGGCTACGGCGACCACCCGGAGGAAAATGGCGACCTGCTGTTCCCGGCCGAGCAGTTCAATGCGGTCGCCGTCGAGGCCGATCGCCTCGGCTTCCAGATGGCCGTTCACGCGATCGGCACCGGCGCAGTCCGTGAGGTGCTGGACGGCTATGAGCATGCGCGCACGCTCAATGGTGCACGCGACAGCCGCCACCGCATCGAACATATCGAGACCATCGAGCCGGATGACGTGCCGCGTCTGTCGGCGCTCGGTGTCGTCGGCTCGATGCAGCCGACCCATCCGCCGGGAACGGGCGACTTGCCGCTGCAGCCTTATCTCGGTCGTATCGGCGAAAAACGCTGGCCGCTCGCCTTCGCATGGCGAACCATCAAGGATTCCGGCGTCACGCTCGTCCTTGGGACCGACTGGCCGGTCACGCCGCTCGACCCGCTCGCCTGCATCGAAGGTGCGCTGGTCCGCCAGCCGTGGCGCGACGATCTCAAGGATCAACGGCTTTCCCTGTCGGAACTGCTGGAGGGCTACACGAAGAACTGTGCCTGGGTGGAATTCATGGAAGACCGAAAGGGCGTGCTGAAACCCGGCTATCTCGCCGACGTCGTGGTGCTGTCCGGGGATATCGAGGCGACCGCCCCAGAGGCGGTGTCCCGCCTCAAGGCCGCCGTGACGATCTGCGACGGTCGGGTCACGCACACTTTTATCCAAAGCGCGCCAGAGCTTCCGCCTCCTGAGGGCCAAGGTCGTGAGGCGTCTTGTGGTGCTGCTGAGTTGTGAAAAATGAGCTGCCGCACGTTCATTTTCAGAAGCCCGCACTCTTCGTCGGCGCGACGAAGAGTGCGGGCCAGCCGCGAGGAGATATTCGGTCCCTGTGGAAGCGTCGAACGCTCTATCGGCGGTCCGGCCGCACGGGCCGACCCGGCCCCCGACACTTCTCAGGCAGATTCATTGTTTGCCGATCTTGCTTGATCCGGGGTAGCCCGTCGTGAGACCTGCGCGAGCGAAGTGGCCAATCCTTCCAGCGCGCGGCACGCTTGCGCCCATGCCGGTTCGTCGACAGCAAGTGCCGTCTGAAGCCAGGCAAGCGTCAAACGCTTCGTTGCTTCCAGCACATCGGGCGCCTCGGTCTCTGTTTCCTTGGCGTCAAGCCCCGCTATGCCGCCGAGCCCGTGTCCTACGCCGTGCATCATCAACAGTGCTTCCGCACCCGGGCCGTCATAATACGCGTCCGCATGCCATTCGGGGCCACGGGTCGTGAAATGGGGATCGTCAGCGTCCGCACAGACAACAAGGCTGCGGGTTGTCAGACTGGAAAAGTCCAAATCGAAGAAGGGAAAGCGGGCGGCGTACTCTTCGGTCATGTCTTGTCCACCGCGTCCCGGAGCCGCGAGCAGTATGCCCGCGGAGATGCGCGGATCGGAAAAATCTTCGCCGTCCAGGCGTGCGCCCAACAGAAGGCCAACAGTATGGCCGCCGAAGGAATGACCCGCTGCAGCGATTCGCAGGTCATCGAGCCGGCCGGAAACAGCCGGCGCCCGACGTTCTACCTCGGGCAAGTGATCGAGGATCGCCTTCATTTCTTCCACGCGCTCGCGCCAGAAGAATGGCGCACCGGGTGCATCTGAAGGCAAGCCGCCGACGCGCGAGCTTGCATGCGTTGGCTGGATTACCGCGAAGCCACGTTCGGCCCAGAACTGAGCCAAATGCGCGTAGCCGTCCTTCGACGGGATATAATTGGACGGTCCGAATCCATGCGACAACAGCACGATCGGCAAGCTGCTGCCGTTCGCCGGTGCCGTCAGGCGCAGTTCCAGCGGTCGACGGCCAACCATCGGAAGTCGGATCGGACTGTAGGCGACAGTCAGAGTGGCGTCAGGCGTAGGAATGTGGCGGGCCAGATCAATCAGATTGTTCATTTCAAAGTCTCTTTTGTTGGGGCAGGCAAATGCGTCACCCGACCGAGTGGCCTGCTTCGCGAGACCAGATTTTTGCATCGGCGCCAGCGGGAGCCTTCATCGGCGCGTCCGGTTCCGTTACGGCCCGCAAGACAGCCTGGGCCACGTCTTCCGGTGTCGTGAATTCAGTGCCGGAGCGCAGCGTCGTGAGATAGTCGTCTACGAACGCGGAGTAAGGCTCCGGGATATCCATTCCCATTCGGGCCATGGCATTTTTCCCAAACGCTGTGGTCGGTGCGGAGCCCGGCAGAACAAGCTTTGCACGTACACCGAACAGGGCGGCCTCAAGGGCCAGACTTTCGGTAAAGGCGTTCAGAGCCGCTTTGCTGGCGCTGTAGACGGACAAAGCGCGCAGCGGCTTAATCGTAACGCTGGAACTGACATTGACGATGACGCCTGAGCCCCGCACGCGCATTTGCGGAAGAATGGCTTTGGTCATGGCCATTGCGCCGAAGACGTTCGTCTCGAATAGTTCGCGGACCTTCGCCATCTCGGTGCCTTCCAGCACGTTCAGCATGCCGACGCCGGCATTGTTGACCAGCGCATCGATCGACCCGGCCGCGTCGACCGCCTTGGCTATGCTTTGCGCGCTCGTGACATCCAGCGCCAGAACTTTCAACCTGTCGTTAGCGGGGAGCAGGTCGTTGCGCGGCGTCCGCATGGTCGCGACCACGTCCCACCCCTCAGAAAGGAAGGTCTGCGCGATTGCGAGACCGAAACCGGATGAGCAACCGGTGATAAGGATCTTTGGCATGTCGTGACTCCTGAACGATTGACTTGCTCAAAAGATGGACTGTCATGCCTGGACTTGCTATCATCGTACGTCCAAGCATTGTTAGCAAAAGTCCGAATTGATGACCGACCCAGTTGCAGAAGTCGTTTCCCTGCTCAAGCCAAGGCCTTCGATCTCCAAGCTGGTGACGGGGGGCGGTCAGTGGCGCGTCGAGCGCACTGAGCTCGGAAGCCCCTTCTACTGCGCCGTGGTCGAAGGGCATTGCCTGATGACTATCAGCGGTCATGAGCCAATCCGGCTGGCAGCCGGTGACTTCGTGCTGGTGCCGGAGATCTTCTCGTTCACGATGAGCAGCCTTGACCCGCCGCCTCGCAAAGCGCCTGCCCAACGTCTTGAGACCAGTCCGGGTGTCTTCCGGCTGGGAGACCCTGACGCGCCGGCCGAAGTCCTGGCCATGGTTGGTCATTGTGCTTTCGGATCGGATGACAAGGCTCTGCTCGTCTCGCTTTTGCCGGAGGTCATCCATATCAGGGGCGAGGCACGCCTGACGTTGCTGGTGCGAATGATCAACGACGAAACAAGAGCCGACCGGACCGCCCGAGAAATGGTGCTTCACCGATTACTGGAAGTCTTGCTGATTGAGGCATTGCGTTCGGCGGGGGGTGCAGCAGTTTCACCCGGCCTCCTCCGCGGCATGGCCGATCCGCAGTTGGCTCCCACACTACGCCGGATCCACGAGGATCCGGGCCGCAGCATGACGGTGGAAGCCTTGGCGCAGGATGCCGCCATGTCCCGTTCGACGTTTTTCGATCGCTTCCGCAGGGAGGTGGGCGTTGCCCCGATGGAATATGCCACCGGCTGGCGAATGGCGCTTGCAAAGGAACTGCTTCGCAAGGATGTGGCAACGGCAGAGATTGCACAACGCGTTGGCTACGGCTCGGCGAGCGCCTTCAGTGTTGCGTTCAGTCGGCATGTGGGGAAATCGCCGGGGGCCTATTCGAGAGAAAGTGCTGCAACCTAGTGTTTGAGGGGGCGCGATAAAAATCGGAGGGGTTGATAGCGCGGGACGTGATTTCTCCTGCGCTATTGGAGAGGTGAATGGCGGGCGCCGGGATTTGCGCGGCACCGACCGGTTAGAAGGTTTATGACTAGAGGGTTCAGTGGAGAGACAGTCTTTAGCCTTGGGGCGACGAAGCTTTGAGACTTGCTACTTGCCGATATACGCAGCGAGTTCGTCGGGCGTTCCATTGGGGAACGCGTGTTTCAGAAAATCCAGGAATGCCGACACGCGAGCGCTGAGCAGTCGTCGGGATGGGTAAAGCGCCCAAAGCTCGATCTCGGATTCCTCGACATCTCCCCAGTGCTTTAAAGTGCCGTCTGCCAAATCGTGGCTCACCAAGGAAATCGGCAAGCGTGCCACGCCGACGCCTGCCCGCACCGCATCGCGAACCATGATCAGCGACGACAGGGCAAGGATTGGCTCGACTTTAATCGTCGAGCATCCCTGCGAGGTTGTGACGCTCCAGATTTGCCGGTTGCCGGCCCCGCGCACCACGCCAGGAACGGGGAGGTCCCCGGCCGGACGACTGAGATCCGGGCTTGCCACGACAACGAGTCGGTCGTGCAGAAAGGCGCGACCAACGAGACTTTCGTCCGGGTCGGGGTTGACCCTGATGACCAGATCATAGCCTTCCTCGATCATATCCACCGGGCGGTCTTCTGTGGTAATTTCCAGCCTGACATCCGGGTACTTGAGCGCAAAACCTGCCGCGATCTTGCCCATGGCGGTCTGCGACAAAAGAAGTGGCGCGCTGATCCGCAACCTGCCGCGCGGCTTCTCGGCACCTGAGGCAATAGTGGCTGCCGTCTCGTCAAGCTCGGTCAGCAGAGCGGCTGTCCTTTCATGGAGCGCGCGTCCTTCCTCAGTGAGTTTCAGGTTACGCGAGCCACGCTCGAATAGTCGAAGCGCAAGAGTAGCCTCCAGCTCCGTCACCCGCCGGGACAGGGTCGCCTTAGGACGGCCGGTAGCCCGCGCTGCTTTGCCGAAACCGCCATGGCGGGCAACGAGATTGAAATCGGCAAGCGCGACAAGATCCATATTCGTTCCATTTGTGAGACAGCGCGTCTAGATTGATGGTCTATCGGGCCAACAGTGGACCCATCATATTCGGGGTGTCAAGCAATACCAACCCGGAGATCATCCCATGACCATTCTCGTTACCGGCGCCACAGGCAATATTGGCAGCCAAGTCATCCAACACCTCGTCAACCGCGGCGCTGATGTCCGCGCCCTCGTTCGTGATCCCTCCAAGGCCAACGTTCCGGCCGAGGTCTCCGTGGTGAAGGGTGACTTCCTCGATGTCGACTCGCTGCGCACCGCCTTCGATGGCGTGTCCACGCTGTTCCTGCTGAACGCCGTCGTACCTGATGAATTCACTCAGGCTCTGATTGCACTCAATGTTGCCCGCTCGGCCGGCATCGAACGGATCGTTTACCTCTCGGTGATCCATGCTGACGTCTACGTGAACGTCCCGCATTTTGCTGGCAAGTTTAGCGTCGAGCGGATGATCGAGCAGATGGGCATGCACGCCACCATCCTGCGCCCGGCATACTTCATCCAGAACGACCTAACGATCAAGGACGCCATCACCGGCTACGGTGTTTACCCGATGCCGGTCGGCGACAAGGGCCTCGCCATGATCGACGTGCGCGATATCGCGGAGATCGCCGCTCTCGAACTTCTGCGCCGCGAGCAGGCGGCACAGCCGCTTCCGCTCGACCGCATCAACCTGGTCGGCCCCGAAATACTCACTGGAGCGGGTATTGCCGCCATCTGGTCGGACGTTCTTGGACGCCAGATCAACTATGGCGGCGGTGATACTGCGGCATTCGAGCAGAACCTCAAACAGTTCATGCCGTCCTGGATGGCCTACGACATGCGCGTGATGGGCGAGCGCTTCCTGACCGACGGCATGCTGCCTGAAGGTGGCAATGTCGAGCGCCTCACGACGCTTCTCGGTCGGCCGCTTCGTTCCTATCGCAACTTCGCATCGGAAACGGCTGCCTCTGCTTGAGGTACCCATCCGCGATCCAGAACACCAAGGACCATCATCATGATCTATTCGACCGCCACTGTTCCGGTGAACCCGGAAGGCGAAACGAAACTCAGCCGGAAGCAGGCCTGGAAGGGCCTGGAGCTGAAGGCGCGCGATGCGCGCCTGTTTCTCCCGCCCGGCCTCTGCTCCCGCTGCGATGTCGTGGAGGAAAGTGCGACCCACTTCGTCCGCGAGGCCACAATCGCCGGCTCCGACCTGCGCGAAATCATCGTTCTTGAGAGCGAGAGCAAGGTCACCTTCTTTCAGGCCGCCGGCCCGCGCGAAGGCGCGATTGTCAATGAGCTGTTCGAGGATGAAGCCGGCGCACTGCAGCTTCGCTTCTACTGCTACCTCGGCCTGCGCGGCAGAGAGCCGAACGGCCCCGAGGAGCAGGCTGAGCAGACACGGTTCGACAGCGACAAGGGCTACAAATCGGCGCTGCTGTCGACGCTGAAGCGGACCCGCGAGTTGCTGGCAGAGGGTCGGCTCTGATCACCACCATAGACAACAAACAGGGCGGCCTCTTGAAGAGGCGCCCTGCTCCTCGAGAGGACTGCCACCATGACGACGACCGTTAAAGAACCACATATAGGCGCTGCACCGAAGATCCTTATTCTTGGCGCTACTGGGCCCACCGGCCGCCACATCGTTAGCCAGGCTGTCAGTCGCGGCTATGATGTCACTGTCCTGGTGCGCTCGCCGGAAAGAGCGGCAGATCTGAAGGGCGCAAACCTTATCGTCGGAGATGCCCGCGACGAGAAGGTCCTGCGCCAGGCTGTCAAAGGTCGGGATGTGGTAATCAGCGCACTGGGCACACCCGCGAGCCCCTTTCGTAAAGTCACGCTTCTTTCGACGGCAACCCTCTCCCTCGTCAATGCGATGAAAGCGGAGAAGGTCTCACGCCTCGTGACCATCACCGGTATGGGCGCCGGCGACAGCGCCGGACATGGCGGCTTCCTTTTCGACAAGCTGATCTTCCCGCTGCTTCTACGCAACGTCTACGCCGACAAGAATCGTCAGGAAGCCATCATCAGGGACAGCGGTTTCGATTGGACCATTGTTCGTCCGTCGATCCTCAACAACAAGCCTGGACATGGTGCAGTCCGGGCGTTGACAGACCTAAAGGAATTCCGCGGCGGTCAGATATCCCGCGCGGACGTTGCAACATTCGTACTGGAACAAGTGGTCAGCAGCGCCTGGGCGCACCGCTCGCCATTGGTCACCTGGTAACGAGCGGCATAAGTTTGATCATGAAGGGGCAGGGGAACGCGGCCCCTGCCGGGTTTTGCCCCTTGCAAATTTCTTCAGCCCATTTTGCGGAAGCGCGTCGACGAACCCTTCAACCGTTGGCGTTGTCTTGCGCAGATTAAGCCGCGCAAGTCTAGCACTCGAAAGAAGCGCCTCGGGAAACGTAATATGAAGGTCAGCCAGGAAATCATCTGGCGACCTGCTCGTCACGCCGTAAGGACGCAGTTCTCGTCTCGGGAAATCCTTGAGGTCCCAGGTGACGATGGTGGAAGCTTTTCCGACAATGGCAGCGGCGAGTACATGCCGATCGTCAAGGTCAGGTCGTTTAAGATCCTCTATCAACGGACGATAATTCACCACGTTCGCCTCCAGGAGGATCGTCGCTCGGCTGGAAAAATAGCTTTCCGTCGCCTCCTCGGCGAACAACCACTCATAGCCGCGGACGTTTGCCTCACGCATGTCAGTACCAATGACCTGATTGAATAGAGCAGGCGAACATCATCTGCCGCTATTCTCGTATCTCGACCACCTTGACCGACACGTCCAAATCCAGGAAATCGTCCGGCATTCCCGTATATCCGCCGGTAACAGGCATGATCTGTCCATTGTTGCGGGCAAACGCTACGGGAATAAGACATGCTTCTCCCACTCGTCGATGGGTGGGATCAAACGCAATCCAACCGGCTCCCGGAAGATAGACTTCCGCCCAGGCATGTGTCGATCCGCCGTCGTCGACAGATGCCCGCGGATCGTAGATGTAACCGGAGACAGCACGCGCACCAAACCCCAAGCAACGAACAGCTTCAATGAAAAGTGCTGCGATGTCCCTGCATGAGCCACTGGCCTGCTCCAGTGTTTGTTGCGGCGACTGTGTGCCTTCTTCGTCTCGGATGCGATATCTGACATTTGTCAGAATGCCGGCATTGATGTCTTTCAGGAGCGAAAGCGTGTCGGTCGGGCGGCCGCTGACGAACGCTCGAGCCCAATCCGCCAGACGGTTACCTGGAGAGATCGCGGCAGCAAACGCGCCGAGGTCAGTTTTGTCCTCGGTCGAGTAGGTGAAGGGGTAGGAATGCGCCGAGATGTCAATATTGAAGACCGGCCACGGGTCGGCGGTCTGCTCGACAACGGCAGCACTGGAGATCGTCAGTTCGGAGGTCCGTTCAGAAAACGTTACCGTCGCGATCGTGTTGCCGAAAACGTCCTTCGCCCAGTCGATCGACCCCTTCGCCGAACAGTCAATGTTGAAACACAAGGTCCGAAGCTGTTGGTCGGTCCGGGGCGATAGGATCAGGCGGTGCGCAAGCAGCCCGACGGGCCGCAAGTAACGATAGGTCGTTCGATGCTTGATCTGAAGTTTCATTAAGATTTCCCGGCCGCCAGATTTTCAGTCTATCTCAGACGGCGCTCGCAAAGTGTTCCTGCCCTACGAACTCAATTGTGGCCAGGAGACTTCCCGATGCTCGGATTCAATGAGCACTTTGAAACATGCCATTAGGGGCTTGGTAGCGTACGGTTTCCGGACAAATCTAAAACGTTGCGGCAGCAGCGACTGTCGCAGATTTACCACCCCGGAAGTCATAACGATCGGTAGCTTTGGCCATCTTGCATGAACGCGCACCGCGAGTTGGACCCCATCTATTGCGCCTTTCATATTAACGGAGGTGAACACGAGACTGATGTCGTCTCGCTTTTCCAGAATCTCCAACGCATCTGCGCCACTGGACGCCTCGGCTGTCCCGTAGCCAAATCCTTTGCACGCAACGGCCGTTTCCGCGCGGAGGATCCGGTTCTCTTCTACAATCAGGATTATGTGCTTTTGATCAGGGCCGTCTAACAACTTGATTACCCAGCAAAGAGTTTAGCAACGAGAAGTATCAAATCATCAATGTTGCGGCGCAGCAACAAGATATTGGCAGCGCTGTGCGCAGACGAGTAAATGGTCTCTGGATCGATATGCGGCGCGTCGGTCTGAACGCGGATGCCGCAGCGACGGTAGCATGGCCGGGGGGTTCCCATTATCGACCAGCGGCAATGAACGGGGCGGGAGTTGTCGGCAAGTCGGCAGCGTCCTCAGTGGTTCGACGATTCCGGTGAGCGACATCATGGAAGCGATTGGTGAAAAATCGGAGAAGGTGCTGAAGGAAGGGGTCGCGCGGACGTGAAGCCCGAAACAGCGAAAACGACTGGTGCGATTGACCGCAAAACGCTTCCATTGGTAGGAAGGAGGGCCATCAAAGGCCGGGCAAGTTGATTTTCCAAGCCCACAACCGCACAAGCGCCCGAGGCCGACATCAATAGCGCGCCTGACGAAACGTCACGACAGAAAGGGTTCTACGAGCCTCATTGCAGATTTCGATGGCGTAATCTGACGCATCCTGCCCTTGGCTAGCCGCCCCCCTCATAAGTTCCTGAGCAACCAACACGGCTTCCGCGCGAGCTTCGTCTAAAGAGGGGAAATCTGCTTTCGCGAAATCATTCACTCCGCCGGCCGGTGTTATCAGGTTGAAGATGTAGCGGGCGACAGTGCTCATTCGGGAAATCTAGACCGTTTCATCGATATTTAAAGCCGGTGAGCCCTAGCCACTACTTACTTCAGGGATTTTCACATTGTCCAATCTCGATGCAAAGGCCCTCGGCGGCTTCGTCATGCTAGCATCACATCAGGAATTGCTTAAAAAGCAATGAGGCACCTCAACCAGATGTTGCCGGCGCGCTATTGGTTTTTCGGCACTTCGCGCTGACAGTGAGGGGAAAACTGAGCCGCCTCTATCCCTCGATATCGATCTTCTTCGTTAACGTGGCAATGTTCAGCCGTCAGGTTTGCAGACGGATAAAGTTGTTTGTATGCGTGCCAGAAACCGGTCTATCAGGAGTGCCATCTGTGCGGGATCTTCCCAGTGGGGATTATGGCCAAAACCCTTCAAGACCACGGTCTGGGGCTTTTGTAACGCACTGATGAGTGCCGTTCGTTGAGCGGAATCGAAAATGGTATCCTCGCTGCCGGAGATAGATAGCACTGGCACAGAGATCCGTCTTGCCGTGCCCGTCAGGTCCAGTCTTGTGAATTCTTGGAGTATGCCCTGCCAGATGTTCGCGGGAATCGCAGCCGCCTCGCGGCGCAGAGGATCGAGGAAGGTTTGATCGACAGGTTGCGGACCAGCATGCCAGAGGTCGAAGAAAGGATCGGCAGGATCGATCGGATCGCTGAGCCGCAGGATCGCCTTCGTCACTGGTTCGCTCAGCGGAAAGGCCGGCCGCAGCGTACCCGAAACCAGAATCAGAGCCTCGACCGTGCTCGCCAGCCGGTCCGCAAGCACCATGCCGACCATCGCCCCCATGGAATGCCCGATAACGACACAACGGTCGATGCCCAGGTCAGCCAGCAAGGCGGCAATATCATCAGCAAAATCGCCAACCATCAGACCATCGCCGGCAGCAGATGAGCCATGGCCAGGCAGATCGGGAACAACAAGGCGGCACCCCTGCAGGCACGGTTCCAGCAACGAGAAGCTGCGACTAGAGTCCGAATAGCCGTGCAGCAGCAGAAGCACCGGACCCTCCCCGCCACTGTCGATAAAAGCCAGAGGCCGGTCATCGGGCAAACGCATCGAACGTTTACGTGCCGCCCAACCTTGCTGATTGACCTGTGTCACAGGGAAAGCTTCGCCTTCACCATATCGCGACCGTTCTTGCCATCGAAAGCGGTGACACCCTCCAACCATGCATCGAGCCGCTGCGGTTCGTCCGCCAGCGCCTTCACCGCCGCCTCCTCAGGCGAAAGACCATCCGTCATCAGATAGCCCATACCCTTGTTTTCAAAGGCGATGTCGAAGGTAAGATTGGACAAGAGCCGTGCGACGTTCGGGCATTCCTTGAGATAGCCCTTGCGCACTTGAGTCGAGACCGTCGCTGCGCCGAAATCCGGGCCGTAGAACTTGTCGCCACCGGTCAGATAGCGGATGTCGAACGCCGTGTTCATCGGGTGCGGCGCCCAGCCCTGGAAAACGATGAAGGCCTTGTCCTTGGCGCGACGCTGGACTTCGGCCAGCATGCCCTGTTCGCTCGATTCAACCACTTCCCACCCATCAAGGCCGAGCGCCTGATCCTTCGTCGCGTCGATCATCAGTTGGTTCGAACCGGGTTCGATGCCGTAGAGTTTCTTTTCAAACTGGTCGGGGAATTTCTGCAGATCGGCGAAATCCTTGACGCCCGCCTCCCAGACGTAAGCCGGTACGGCAAAGGTGTATTTCGCGCCCTTGAGATTGGTTACGACGTCCTCGACCGATCCCTCTTCCTTATAGGGCTTGTAGTAGGTGACCATCGCCGGATCCCAGTAGCCGAGGAAGACGTCGAGATCTTTGTTCTTGAGGCTGAGATAGATCACGTCGATGCCAAGAAGAGAACTTTGCGGCTCGTAGCCTAGCGCCTTCAGGAGCGTCAGGGCGACGCCGGTGGTGAACGCCAAGTCGTTCCAGCCAGGCTCGGCCATGCGGACGACCTTGCAGGCTTCGGGCTCGGCGGCAAGCACAGGCAGGGCGACGGTGCCCAGGAGTATGGAAAGCATGCCTGTCTTCAGATGCTGCATCACTGCGTTTCTCCTCTTTGACCAACAAGTCATTATATTGCCCGAGCGGTCAACAATTGATCTTTGCGGAAGAATTGTCAATGCTGGGACGACACAAAAGGACATGGGCATGAAACTTACGAAAATCAGCGCTATTCGCCGCAAGGAACTGCGGCAGGCGGCATTCGAGGTTCTACAGCGGGAGGGGATGGCCAGCGCGACGCTGGAGAAGGTCGCGAGTCATGCCGGAGCCTCGAAGGGTATTGTACTGCATTACTTCCGCAACAAGCAGGAGCTTTTCGAACATGCGATGCGCGAGGCCAACGTTGCGTTGAGCCAAGCTGTCATTGCCAGGCTGAAACTGGCGACGACGGCCTGTGATAGGCTGGAGGCGATCATAGAGGGCAACTTCGAGGAGCGTTTCTTCCAGCCATCGATCTGTCATGCTTGGCTGTCGCTCTGCGCTGAAGTGCCGCGGGATCCGAAGCTCGCGCGCATCCAGACAGTGATCCATGCCCGTATGCGGTCCAACCTGATGTCCGCACTCGTGCATATACTGCCGCGCGGCGAATGCGAGGCGGTGGCCCTGACCATTACATCGCTGATCGACGGGCTCTGGCTACGCGCCGGACTTCAATCAGGGGGCCTTACTCGCGAAACGGCCCTGGCTCAGATGCGGGACTATCTTGATCATCGCATTCCATCTCGTTGAAGCCTCGAACTGGGCATAACAACCCGTCCGATCATCCCCGCCGCGCATCCAAATTCCCTCGACATCACTGCCAAGACGGAATCATTTGTCCAGCCCAAAAGCCAGCGGGTTTTTCAGCAGCCGCTAGAACGTCTGCCACGGCGGCTTTCTCATGCGGTCGGAATCGTATTCTTCACGCGACGTACGGAATTGATCGGAATTTTCTACTACCCAAGTCAAAAGCGGGATCATGTGGATCAGCAATCCCATTCGCAGCTCGGTAAGCTCGTATTCTACGCGTGGCGGCATCTCCGAGAGATCATAGCGCGTGACCAGCCCATCTCTCTCAAGCTGACGGAGAGTGGTGGTGAGGATCCTTTCGGTAACGCCGTGCACCCTGCGGCGGATATCCGCATGGCGCAGGCGGCCATACACACCCAACGTATGGATAACACCCAATGACCAGCGGTTTCCTGCGTGGGTCAAAACTCTCCTGTCTCACCGACTGTCGATCAGCATCGCGACAAAAGCCGAGACCTTCGGCGGCCGGAATCGGGCAGCCGGATAGACGACATGAATTCCGCCCGAGGGCAACGTCCAGTCCGGCAAGAGCCTAACCAGCCGACCGGCCTCGATGTGCTCGCCGGCGAGGAAGTCGGGCAGCACCGACACGCCGCCCCCGGCGAGGGTCGCCGCAAGGACCGCAGGCGTCGAATTGCTCGAAATACTCTGCTGCATTCGCACGGTCCGCCGATCGAAATCGTCCCGGGTGAACCGCCATAACAGCGGTTCCTTGAGCGCCAGATTGGCAGTGAAAGGCAAGTTGGCAACATCTTCAGGCTCGTTCAGCCTGAGCGAGGCTGCGAAGCCTGAAGCCGCGACCAGAAATTGCCGGAACGCACCGATCCGCCTCGCCTGATGGCTGGAATCGTCCAGCCATCCAACCCGGATCGACAGGTCCACCTGGTTAGCGATCAAATCCACCCTCGTGTCGGACAGCAGCAGTTCGACTTTGCAGGCGGGGTATTGCCGCGCGAAAGCCGCCGTAACCGGAGCTATATTGCTGGCGCCGTAGTCATTGGGAGCGGCAATTCTGAGCACGCCCGTCGGAACCGCATTGGCCTGCGTGACTTCGTCGACGGCGTCCTCCGCTTCGCGGAAGATCGTGATACATCGGGCGTAGAGAAGCCGGCCCGCTTCAGTCGGTTCGACGCGTCTCGTCGTCCGGAGGAGCAGGCTGGTTTTCAGCTCTGTTTCCAGCCGCGCGACCTGCTGGCTGACGACCGTCTTGGTGATGCCAAGCCGCTCCGCCGCCTTGGTGAACGAACCGGTATCGAGAACGGCAGCAAAATAGGCCAGCCGATTGAGATTGACGGGCTCCATGGTTGCTCACCTTATTGTAAGTCTATGACGTACATTCTGTAGCATTTAGGGCTATTTTTTATCCAATGGAAGCGGGTTATTTAGGGCCAAGACCAATTAAATTCATGCAATTCTGTTTGAAGCCATTGGATTGCGTGGAAGGCATATCAGAATCAAGGATGCCCCCTAGATGCACGTTACCTACCTCTTCGACCCACTCTGCGGCTGGTGCTATGGCGCATCGCTGGCACTCGAAAAATTGGCCGGGCTCGATGACCTTACGATCGAACTTGCGCCCACCGGCCTCTTTGCGGGTGAAGGCGCGCGGCCGATGGATGAACGTTTCGCGGCCTATGCCTGGCAGAACGATCAGCGCATAGGACGCCTCACGGGGCAGGTCTTCAGCCAGCTCTATCGCGACCGGGTTCTTGGGAACATCGGCAGCATGTTCGACTCGGCACCAACAACGCTCGGTATTGTCGCCGTCGGGCTCTCGAAGCCGGACAAGGAGGTCGAGGCTTTGAAGGTGCTCCAGAATGCTCGCTATGTAGATGGTCGCAACAATTCGGAGATGGCGGTAGTGGCCGATGCTCTTGATAGGGCCGGGTTTGGCGATGCCGCAAGCCGCGTCAGAAGTCCCGACGAGCCCCTGCTAAGCGCCTATCGCAAAAGGATCGAGCAGGGGCGCCGGCTCATGGCGGAATTCCAGCTTGACGGCGTTCCAGCGCTTCTTGCTGATCAAGGAGACAAGCGGCGATCGCTTAGCAGCGGCGTTCTGTTCGGCGGCTTCGATCTGCTTGCCGCCAAATTGCAGGCAGCCTGACCAACAGCTTCCAATCTGGACATTTAATCCAATTCCCATCGGGCAGAAATCGACAACCATCGGAGACCACCATGCATACAAGGAGAGATATCATGAAAACTACCATCGCAGCCAGCCTGACTGCCGCCTTCGCCCCTGCCGGTCTCGGCAATGCCACCGGATCGAAGCTCACCTGGAAACATTTTCCCGCTGGTCAGAACGGCTTCTTCCGCGCCCCGGTGCTACTTTCTGGTTCGAGCGAAGCGCTGCTTATCGACAGCGGCTTCAGCTATCCCGACGGTCGCGCGCTGGCAGACGCCATCAAGGCTACCGGCAAGACGCTGACTGCAATTTATGTCAGCCAGTCCGATCCCGATTATTATTTCAGCCTCAAGCCGGTCCTCGAAGCTTTCCCCGGCACCAGAGTGCTGGCCGCTGCCGACACAATCGCTGCCATCAAGGGCAATGTCGAAAAGAAGCTCGCCGTCTGGGGACCTCAGCTCAAGGAGAACGGCCCGCAAACACTCGCCGACATCGTCATGCCGGAAGCCTTCGACGGACCTAGCCTGACGGTCGATGGCGAAACGATCGAGATCGTCGCGGCCGAAACGGGGCTGGCCAATCGCCGCTACCTTTTCGTGCCGTCGCTCAATGCGGTCTTCGGCGGCGTCATGATCTTCTGTGGCGTCCACGTCTGGACCGCCGACACGCAGGCGAAAGAACAGCGCGCCGCCTGGGTGGCGACCCTCGACAAGATCATCGCCCGCAAACCCTCGGTGGTCGTGCCCGGCCACATGACGCCGGAAGCTGCGACCGACGTTTCCGGCATTGAGCACACCAAGACTTATCTGCTCGCCTTCGAGGAAGAGCTCGCCAAGGCCGCTGACGCAGCGGCGCTCAAGGCCGCCATGGAAGCCCGCTTCCCGGGCCTGGGTATGGGCGTCGCGCTCGATATCGGTTCGAAGGTTGCCAAAGGCGAAATGAAGTGGGGCTAAGCTTAAAAGTCACGCCTTACCCGGAGGTCTCCGGGTAAGGCGCGAGAGACCGGCTAAACGACAGCCTCTCCGATTTCCGGCGTCGCCGCTGCGCCGCGAATCTGGCATGGCTAAGCTTCTCATAACGCGTTGCACTTCAATCATTGCCGGCCTACTGCCTGTTTGCGTTCTCCCGTTCCGGCGTCGTCTTAACGTGTTAAGGCCGCGGTGAGGGCTTTGGCTTGTTGCTCAAGCGACCCCGATGCGCGCGATTTCATTCCACATTTGCATGGCAGATGCTCGCAGCGATGTTGGGCAGATGAAATGTGGTATCGGGGAATGTGGAACAGGTTGGCGACTGGATCGTGGATGGACACGAAATGCTGAAGCTGTCGCGCTGACTTGAAGCGCTTCATGATCTTCCCGCGTCGTCGGACCGGTTGATGGTAATTCTCCGCCCGATTGTTGAGGCTCTTGTGCGAACGATGCTCGACGCCGGGCATGATCTCTCGCTTCGCCGCGCCGTAGGATCGGAGCTTGTCAGTGATCATGACACGCGGCGAGCTGCCTTGACCTTTCAGAAGCTTACGCATCAGACGCTTTTCAGCCTTAGCATTGTGGCGGCTTTGCACCAGAACGTCGAGAACAAAGCCATCCTGATCGACGGCCCGCCAAAGCCAATGCTTCTTTCCCCGAATGGTGATGACGGTCTCATCAAGATGCCATTTGTCGCCGAGCTTTCCGGCTGAACGCTTCCGGATGTCGTTGGCAAAATGCCTGCCGAATTTCTCCGCCCACAATCTCACCGTCTGGTGGGAAACGATGATGCCGCGGGCGGCCAGCATATCCTCGACCATCCGCAAGCTGAGAGGAAACCGGAAATACAGCCAAACCGCATGGGCAATCACCTGAGCGGGAAACCGGTGGCGACGATATAGAGGATCACGGGCATAGCTGGTCATTCTCGATGATATTTTGGGGGCACCGTAACGTTAACCGATCCGCCATCGAAATGTGGGATTTGGCGGCGACGGCCTTTAGCTTCCTCACGACCAGATAGCGATGCACTCTCGCGTGGACTCGATCATGTTGAGCATGCTCGGAGAGCTGCCATTTCCAGACTGACCGAGAAGCCATCGGGTCCATTTTGCATCTTCAACCGGCCGCCATGCGCGCGCGCCACGTCGGAGGCTATGGCGAGCCCCAAGCCGCTGCCCGATGATGCGGCGCCCAGTTGAAAAGGTTCGATCATCTTCTCCTGGTTTTCCTCCGGTATGCCCAGACCGTCGTCGCTCACCGTAACCCAAACAAATTCCAAGTTCCGGCTGACGTCCAATGCGAGCCTTGTGGGGGCGCCGTGTTTGAGCGCATTGTGTATGAGGTTCGATATGGCTTCACGAAGGCTTATCTCGTCTCCCAATACAACCATATTCCCATCGTTTATATGAAACGAGACGCTGACTTCCCGCTCGAGGGACAGTGGTACAGCCTGTGCGAGCGTGGATTTTGCCAGTTTCCCGAGATCAACGGGCTTGAATGCCACAGCCTCCGAGCGATGGATGATCATCGCGTGGTCGAGCAACTGGCTTGAGAGGCGACCCAGCTCGAGGATGCGTTGACGAAGCTGGGCAACGGCTGCAGAGTCGACGATGCCATCGGCAGCGCAAAGCATTTCTGCCTGAGCATCGATCGAGGCCAGCGGCGTGCGGATCTGGTGGGCAGCATCTCCGATGAAGCGTTGCATACGGTCGATACGATCCGACAGCCGCCGCATAAAATCATCGATCGCGCCAACCAATGCCTTAACCTCGTTTGGGGGTTCGACACGGATCGGACGCAGGTCTTCAGGCTTGCGTGATGAAATCTCGTTTTCGAGGCGCCGGAGCGGCGCAAGCGCGATGCGCACTGATAGGGCACCTGCCGACAATGCCAGGACGCTCATAACGGCGATCAACTCAACCGCCTTCTCCGTCAGATCCCAGGCCAGCGTCTGCCGGGCAGTGAGTGTCTGGGCGATAACGATCTCGGTCCAGCCGCCAACGCGCGGATTATCCAGTTTCTTCCCAATCGTGGCGATCCGAACCGGTCGGCCCTGGAACAGACCGTCGGCCAATGTTACGCCCTCATGGGTTCTTGTCGGTTGGACGCCTGACAGCAGATCTCGGTCTCCAGCGATGACCACCCCGCGAGGATCGACCACTTTATAGAAGACTAGATCATAGGCCGACAGTGTCGACAGCATAGCAACGGGCGGATCGAGCGTAACGACACTGCCCTGCACATAGACATTCTCTGCTATCTGGACGGCTCCGCCGATCAGCAGCTTGTCATAGGACTCGCGCGCCGCGACGGTGGCGTATTGCCAAGCGGCGAAACCGAGTAAAATCGCTCCGGCAGCCAGGATCAGACCGATGAAAGTGATAATTCTGGTATGCAGCGAATATCGAAGGTCAAATTTTCGCAATTTGATATCCCAGTCCACGCATGGTCCGGATTTCGATATTCGTGTCGGCGAGCTTGCGCCGTAGTCGGACGACGAACTGTTCGATGGCGTTGGCGCTAGGATCCTGATCGAAGCCGAACAATTGTTCAATCAGCTCGTCCTTCGAGACGAAACGTCCGGGCCGCGCGGAAAGGATCTCCAGGATCGTCAGTTCGCGGCGCGTTAGTTCGAGAGGTCGTCCGCCGACGCTGGCAGTGCGGCCAGATCGGTCGATGACGAGGTCCTCGAAGCGGATCATGTTATCGGCAAAGCCGTCGCTGCGCCGCAGCAGAGCCCGCGCCCGTGCGTCCAGCTCACGATAGTCGAAAGGCTTGATAAGGTAGTCGTCCGCTCCCAGATCCAGTGCGCTGATCCTGTCTTCCACGGCGGAGCGCGCCGTGAGAACGAGCACCGGCGTCTTTTTTTTGCGCGCCCGCATCGTCTTCAGCACGGAAAAACCATCCATGCCGGGCAGCATCATGTCAAGAATGACGAGATCATAGGCCTGGACTTCGAGAAGTTCACTCGCGGTCACGCCATTCTTTTCCCAATCGACCGCATGACCCAGCTTTTCGAACCGCTGTTCGATGGCCTTTGCAATCTCGGGTGTGTCCTCGACGATCAATATGCGCATCGGCTCCTTCCGCTGGCGACTGTCAGTTCCGAGTCAGCGATCGCTGATATGTCTTTGTCAAGTGCATGGGAGTGCATGGAGGAAAATTCCGGGAGGTAAGATGAATATTCAATCCGATATCGGCGCCACGACACCATTGCTCACCGTCGAAAGCGTGACCCTACAGTACAAGACGCCGGATGTCCTCGTTACCGCTACGCACCGCGTCAGCTTCGAAGTTTTCCAGTCCGATCGTTTCGTGCTGCTTGGCCCGTCCGGCTGTGGGAAATCCACGCTTCTGAAAGCAATCGGCGGATATATAAAGACCACCGAGGGACGCATCTCGCTGAAGGGCAAGGTTGTCACCGAACCTGGAGCCGACAGGATGATGGTCTTCCAGGAATTCGACCAGCTTCTGCCATGGAAGACCGTCAGCGAGAATGTCATTTTCGCTCTCACGGCCAGCGGTCGCGCCAAGCCCGCCGAAGCAAAAGACCGTGCGTTCGATTATATCGAGAAGGTCGGACTAACGAAGTTCAAGGACAGCTTTCCGCACATGCTGTCTGGCGGCATGAAGCAGCGCGTCTCGATCGCGCGCGGCATGGCGATGGAACCCGATGTGCTTTTGATGGACGAGCCGTTCGCGGCGCTCGACGCGCTGACCCGCCGGAAGATGCAGGACGAATTGCTGCAGCTTTGGGAAGATACACGGTTCACGGTTCTGTTCGTCACCCATTCGATTGAGGAAGCGATCCGCATCGGTACCCGCATTCTGCTGTTGTCGCCGCATCCTGGCCAGGTCAAGGCCGAACTCAACAGCATCCCAACCGAGGAGTTGGGAACCGCCGCGCAAACGGCTCTGGAAACGCGTATCAACGATATGCTCTTCGCCTGACGGGGCCTGCAATCGCACGAGCGGCATTCCCGCCGGCATTCAAGAATTTGCGCCATGCATGTCGTCGCGACGGATGATCGCAGGAGCCTGCGCGCCAGAATGGAACCAGGATCATGAACCAGACGCTCAACATACGCCCCGAGATCGTTCATAACGAACCGCAGGCAAACATTCCGCCCGTGGAGAAAAGCCTTTCTAGTTTCGAACGCGGCTATCGTATCGGCTTCGTGCGCAAAGCCGCGATCCTGATCGTTCTTGCGCTCGCTTGGGAGGCCTATGGCCGCTGGTTGGGCAATCCGCTGCTGTTTCCAACCTTTGGCGATACGCTGACCGCGTTTACCAGCAATATCCTTGATGGCACTATTCCGGAACGTGCCTGGAATTCTCTGAAAACGCTTTTGATCGGTTATACCGGCGGCATCGTTCTGGCGGCACTCTTGACGACGCTGGCCATCGGATCACGGATCGGCTCCGACCTCTTGGAAACGCTGACCTCCATGTTCAACCCGCTGCCGGCGATCGCGCTGCTGCCGCTGGCGCTGATCTGGTTCGGCCTCGGGCAGGGTAGCGTGATTTTCGTCCTGATCCACTCGGTCCTGTGGGCAATCGCGCTCAACACGCATGCCGGTTTCCGTTCGGTATCCAACACACTGCGCATGGTTGGTCTGAATTACGGATTGCGCGGTCTCAAACTGGTGCGCCTCGTGCTGATCCCGGCGGCGTTCCCGTCGATCCTGACAGGTCTCAAGGTTGGCTGGGCTTTTGCATGGCGCACATTGATTGCGGCGGAACTTGTTTTCGGCGTGTCCTCGGGGTCGGGCGGGCTGGGCTGGTTTATTTTCGAAAACCGCAACCAGCTCGAAACCGCCAATGTGTTTGCCGGCCTGTTTACCGTCATTCTAATCGGTCTGTTCGTGGAGAACATGATCTTCGCGACCGTCGAGCGAAAGACAATTCGCCGTTGGGGCATGCAGCTCTGACACTGAAGAAAGGTCGGCGCCGCCGGCCATTAAGGGAGGAAGACATGAATTTCTTGAAACTGGCAAAGGTCGCCGCGCTGGCGGCAACCGTAGGCCTGGTGGCACTGACCACCGTGGCGCGCGCCGAGGTTAGTGAAGTCCGCATTTCCAAGGGGTTTGGTATTCTCTACCTGCCGCTGATCGTCATGGAAGACCAGAAAATTATGGAAAAGCAGGCTGCGAAGGCTGGCCTCGGCGATGTAAAGGTCGACTGGGTGATGCTGGATGGCGGCAATGTCATCAACGACGCCATGATGTCGGGCACACTCGATTTCGCCGGCACCGGCGCTCCGGGCTTCATCACCCTGTGGTCGAAGGCAAAGGGTATTCCGAACGTCGAGGTCGTCGGTATCAGCGCGCTGAGCGCGACGTCGCTCTGGCTGAACTCCAACAAACCCGCGCTCACGAGCCTCAAGGATATCACCGACGCAGACAAGATCGCGTTGCCGGGCATCAAGACCTCGCTGTCGGCGGTCGTGCTGCAGATGATGGTGGCGCATGAATTCGGCCGCGAGAATTTCGCGAAACTCGATCCAATGACGGTCGGGCTACCGCACCCAGAGGCGCTTGCGGCCCTGGTGGGCGGACAGACGGAAATCAACGCACATTTTACGTCGCCACCGTTCTCCTATCTTGAATTGAAGAACCCTAAAATCCACCGTGTCGTCAATTCCGTCGACGTGATCGGCAATATCACCTTGGACGTGACCTTCGCCCCGAAGAAGTTCGTCGATGCCAATCCCAAGATGACGCAGGCCTTCCTGGATTCGCTTGATGAGGCAAATGCCTTTATCGCCAGCAACAAGCAGGCCGCGGCGGAAATCTTCGCGCGCAATTCAAAGGTCAAAGTTTCGGTCGATGATGTGCTGGAAATGCTCAACGACAAGGACACTCAGTTTTCGACGACGCCGACCGAGATCATGGACTTTGCCGATTTCATGCATCTCGCCGGCACGATCAAGGTCAAGCCGGAAGCCTGGACCGACCTGTTCATCCCATCTCTTCACAGCCGCAAGGGCAGTTGATCTCTCATGACGTCCATAGCGGGTGCAAGCCAGTTGTCGGGCCACCATAAACCCGCCGAGCGATCGGCGGGTTTATGGTGTTGAGAATGACTGGTGGCAGAGACGGGAGAAATTTGTATTCGAGACCGATGTTGACGATCGGTAGAACGCAATATCGGCGGGGGGAGCAGTGACATTGAATGTACGTCGCAGATCGTCAAAACTCTGACACGCGACAATCCAGATTCTGCGCTCGTGCTCCTCGAAGAAACTGAAGCGGCTTTTCGAAAGGAACCGGCATCCACTTCGGTTGTTAAGGCGTCCTGATATCTGAAGGCGTGCGGGAGGCCAGCGCGTCTGTGCGAGACTGGCTGAGAGATCGACGAGGTCAAGCTGCGGAATGTCGACCTTGAAGGGGTGACATGCGTGTTCGGAATGGGACTGTTCGTTTTCATGTGAGTTTGATCCATTTTTTTCGTTTCGTCGTGATCCACTTACGCCGGATAAAATTGTTGTCGGACAATTCACTAGACAGGATCTGGTGGGCTAACGTGGAGTGGAAAAACGGGTTAAATCCTGCTGAAACTCAACAGCTGAGATTAGGTCGCACGCAATTTGTGCCTGGAGACCTTGCTTCGCATCGACCTACGCAAATCAAGGCTAGTGGCCGTGAAACAGCCGGAAAGACGGATGCGGCGACATTTCACAAGCTACCCTACGTATAAGTTCCAATGCCCTTTATGCCACGCGCCGCCTGAAAAGAACGTGGTCAATGGTTCGGATCCTTTCAAGGCGTAGGGTGTTCTCATTTGGCCGCTCATGAGACGCTTCTTTCTCAGCCAGATGCAGACTTAGCAAAGCGGAAAATCGACAAAACGGAACGCAGGGGTGGGTGCAGTCGGTCCCGACTTGCGGTGACTTGTATCCACATTGTCGCGTCGACCGTATCTGGAGAATTCGTCCAGATCAGAGCCACTCATACCTGCTGCTATCTGATGGGGCATGGGTAATTTGAAGGAAATATTGCTGTTCACCGTGATGGCCCATCACCTCTAAGCACCGATCAGAAGCGAATGTAACGTTCTTCAGGCTGGGGCGATTTCAGCTCTTGGCAGCCGCAGGACGAGTCTGACGGCAGGCGTATCGCTGTCTCCAGGGCGACGCGCGAGGCTAGCATGGACAAGCTGGGCAGCACACCATCCTGGAGCAAGGTGCCGCGGCTCCGATCCATATAGTCATTAAATCCGGCTGTGACGAATGCGCACGGCACGAAGCACGCGCCGATCTCGCGCGATAGCGTCGCTTCAGGCGCTATCGAATGGTTGATCACATCTGCGCCCATCGAGCGAAAGGCCAGCGCCTCCGCAGGACTCGTCAGGCGCGGGCCGTAGGCATGCGCGGCAACCAATCCTTGTTCGATCCCGTGGACCCGGCAGGATGAGGGCCAGACGCGCCGGGCTGTGTCTGCCAAAACAGCAGCGCAATGCGGACAAACGATCTGTTTGCCGGAACAATCGAAACGCTGCCGGCCAGGAAGAAGCGAGTAAGGGGTCTGGGTCAACTCGATGATGTCGGCATTGATCACCATATCGCCCGGCTGAATGGCCTTGTTGACCGCGCCAAGAGTCGAGCAGGCGAGCACGTGACGCACGCCAGACTCCATGAGGACCCAGAAGGCGCGCTGATGGCAGGAATGGTCTATACGATCCCGTGGATTGCCATGGGAATACATGCAAAGCGCTCGCTTCCTTTGTCGATCCTGCGTGATGCTTGCGTCGAATTCCAGGAGTTTCCAGTTATCGGACACACCATAGGGGGTATCGAAAGACAGGTCACGAGCGAGTACGCGAACCCCCGGCATCGCAATATCCTCTGGAAAAGCAAGTCCCCAATTCGCTGAACCGGTAATGATCGCCAGCTCGGTCTTTGGAATCAAGGGAATGATTACAGGATCAGTCATGAATTATCTTTCAAAGGTCCGCGTTCGCGCAGGTTGAAAAACAGAAGCACGACGGAGATCAGGAGAGTCCAAAAGGTGGAAATAGCGGCAATGGTAGGGTCGATCTGGTCCCGCAGGGACATAAACATGAGCTTCGGCAAGGTGCTGCTTGGGCCGTTGGCCACGAAGATCGAGATGACCGCCTCATCAAGAGACGTCAGGAACGCCATCAATGCGGCGGTCGTTAAGCTGAGGCCCAGCTGTGGCAGTATGATCCCCCCCATGGTGCGGAACCAGCCCGCACCAAGGCTGCGGGCCGCTTGGGCCTGAGCCCAGTCGAACCGATTGATGGCGGGGTAGAGCACGATCACGGCCACCGGAATTGCAAGGACCACATGCCCAACAAGGACGCCGGTAAGGGTGCCCACGAGTCCAAGCTTTGCGAGGATAAAGAAGAGCCCGATCGCCAGAAGGATGCCGGGCGTTACCGATGGAGACAGGAGAAATCCGTAGATCACTCGCGCGCTACGCCCGCCGAACCGGTTGATAGCGAAACATGCCAGAAAGCTGATCGGCACCGCAATCGCGGCCGTGAGTACACCGAGAAGCAGGCTGACTCTCAACGCAGCCATCCACACGGCCGACGAGAAGAAAGCCTCGTACCAGCGAAGCGACCAGGCCCTCGGCGGAAACTCGAGGAGATCCGAGGCCGAAAAGGACAGTGGCACCACGATCAAAGTGGGCAGCATGAGAAAGACGAGAACGAGCGCTGAGAAGATCCAAAGGGCCGCCTTGGTCAGTCGGCTGCCGTAATAGGCGTCAAGCATGGCGTGCATCCTTCGTCAGAAGTGAGCGGAGGCCGAACAGCATGCCACCGGTTACCAGAACCAGAACAAGGAGCAGAACGCCAAGCGCGCTGGCCGAACCCCAGTCCTGAAATGTCGAGAGGGTGCGATCGATGCGGACCGAGATCGGGTTGACCTTGCCGCCCCCAAGAATGGCAGGCGTGATGAAGAAACCAAGCGTGTATATGAATACGATGGTTGAGCCTGACAGGATCCCGCCCGCCGAAAGCGGAAGGATGATGGTTCGCACGCAGTGCCAGAGGCTCGCACCCATACTGGCGGAAGCGCGGATCACATTGTTGTCGATATCGCGCATCGCGGCATAGATCGGCAGAACGAAGAGTGGCAGCATGTAGTGAACCATGCCGATCAGCGTGCCAGTAAAATTGTAGGCCAGCGGCAAAGGGGTGTCCGTCAGGCCGAGGTTCTGCAAGGCGGAGTTGACGAGACCTTCACGCCGCAGGAGTACCAGCCAGCCGTAGGTGCGAACCAGGATGGACGTCCAAAGCGGCAGCATGATCAGGATCAGGACCCGGTTTGCGATGCGCGTTTTGGTGCTGGCCAAGGTCAATGCCAAAGGAATGCCAAGGACCATGCAGATGAACAATGTCGCGCCAGACAAGGCGAGGGTGGTGCCGACCGCGGACCAGGTGAGGCCGCTCGAGAGGATCTTTTCGTAGTTGGCGGTCGACAAGTCACCTGCCATGGTCAGGAACGACTGACGCAGGATCCATATGACCGGCAGGATAGCCGCCAGACCGACAAGCACCAAGGCCGGCACGGCAAGTGACAGAAAGAAGCGGCGTTCGCGCCGGACGTCCTGCAAAAGAGCTGCAGTGTTCATTTCCCGGGCCCCTCTGGCAAGCTATGCACGCTCGCGGCGGCCGCATAAGCGGTTACCACCTGACCGGTTTTCAGCTCAGCGCAGCCCGCAGCGCGGGTTGCGGGCACGCTCAACATGACTAGAGCGCCGGCCTCGGTTGTCACATTGAGAAGCCAATTCTCGCCGCGGAAAGCCTTGGCGGAAAGGCTGCCTGTGATCGCGACCGCGTCAGGTTCGGCATCGGCGGCGTCAAGATGGAAGCTTTCTGCCCGGATCATTGCAAATCCCTGAGGGGCTTGCGTCGATCCGTTCATCCGCGTCAGGCTTGCTGTGGGAAGAATGTTGGCTTCACCCATGAATTCTGCGACGAAGCGGTTGGTCGGATGATGATAGATCTCGGATGGTGCGCCGATCTGCTGGATCTCGCCGGCATCCATGACTGCAATTCGGTCGGACATCGTCAGCGCCTCCCTTTGATCATGCGTCACATAGATCGTCGTGATACCGAGATCGTCGTGCAGGCGTCGGATTTCGAACTGCATGTGTTCACGCAGGTTCTTGTCCAGCGCGGAGAGTGGCTCGTCCATCAGCATGACACGCGGCTCGAATACAATGGCACGCGCCAGTGCAACGCGCTGCCGCTGGCCGCCCGACAGCGCGGCGATGTTGCGGTCGCCGTAACCTGATAGCTGGACCCTTGCCAAAGCGCCCATTGCCCGCTCGCGAGCCTCGACCTTGGACACATGACGCAGCATCAGTGGATACGCTACGTTGGCAAGCACACTCATGTGTGGGAAGAGCGCGTAATTTTGGAAGACGATTCCGATTTCCCTTTTTTCCGGAGACAGCCGGGTGACATCCCGGCCGCCGATGGTTAGAGAGCCGCTATCCGGACGGACAAACCCCGCAAGTGCCATCAACAGTGTTGTCTTGCCCGATCCTGAAGGACCGAGCAGGGTGAGGAATTCGCCAGCAGCTACCTCCAGCGAAACATCGTTCAGCGCCACGTAGGAACCGAATACTTTCCTTACGGTGTCGATGGTTATGGGAAGCGAGGTTATGGCCATCTTGATACCTGCTCCCTGTCTTTCAACGGTTCATCATTTCGTCGAAGGCGACCTGGGCAGCCTCACCATTTTTCAGCCACCAGTCGGCCTTGGAGAAAACGGAAGTCTCGACGTTGCCGGGAGCGGTGGCGAGGAGTTGCATCCGTTCCGCCGGGATCAATCCACCCTCATAGGCTTTCGGGTTGACCGGTCCATAAGCGATGAAATCCGTCAGCTTCGCGCCTCTTTCCGGCTTCGTCATCGCCGCGATGAGCTTCATGGCGGCATCCTTGTTTGCCGCGCCTTTCGGAACGGCAAGGCAATCCGTGCCGATGACTGAGCCCTTGAAACTGTAGTCGGCAGCACCGCCGTCTGTCTTGACGCTTTGGGCGCGACCATTCCAAGTGACGACGAGGTCGGCTTCGCCGTCCTTCAAGATCTGGGCTGATTGCGCACCCGACGTCCACCAGATCGCAACATTTGGCTTCAGCTCTTCGAGACGGGCGATTGCACGCTCCAGCCCCCCTGATGCGCTCAGGACGTTGTAAACTTCATTTGGTGCCACCCCTTGCGAGAGAAGTGCTATCTCTATGAGATCCTGCGCATTGGCGCGTAGCGCGCGGGTTCCGGGAAATGCCTTGACGTCCCAGAATTCGGCCCAGGTCTTCGGCGGATTGTTGCCGATGGTCTTTGTGTTCCACGCCATCACAGTGCCGTAGGAACTGAAGGGATAGCAGTACTCCGATTGCGCGCCTGCCGGCAGTGATTTACCGTCGATAACGGAATAGTCCAGCGGCTCCAGCAGTCCTTGAGCGGCAGCCTGCGCACCTTCCGGCGACCCGAGGTGGATAACGTCGGTCGTGACCGCACCTGAAGTGACCTGCATTTTGAGTGCTGCAAAGCCATCGCTCTGGGTTTCTTCACGCACGTCGAGGCCAAGCTCGCGGGCCGCAGGTTCCCACAGGGCTTGTTTCATGGCGGTACCATAGTCCCCGCCGGCGGTTGTGATGGTCAGTGTCTGTGCAGCCAGGGGGCCGGCGGCGGTCATGGCGATAGCAGCCACGGATAGGCGCAGCATACGAAACATTCGATATCTCCTTTGTTCACCTCTGAATGACGATTCTTGGGGTCTAACGCCCGATTTTTCGAAATCGTAACGTTACGATTGATGGATATCCGCGCTCGCGTCAAGCGGAATCTTGTTCCTCAACCATCCCACTTCCAATCTTCCGGCGGAAAGGGCAGTGTGTTGAGAAGCGAACCACGGAAGATTGACAGACGCGATGGCAGCAAATTCGAGACCCAATCTGAGGCAGATCGCGACAGAGCTTGGTCTTTCGGTGACGACGGTTTCCAGGGCATTGAAAGACGGACCAGAGGTTCATCCAGACACCATCAAGCGTGTAAAGGCTGTCGCCAACGCTGCGGGCTATGTCCCGAACTTCCATGGCAGGGCTTTGCGCACAGGTCTCACACAGGCGCTGACCGCAATACTGCCGATGGAAACCCGCGACTACCTATCGGACATTGCGAAACTGCCACTGATCGAAGGGCTGACGCTCGCCGCACGAGAACACGGGTATAGCCTCTCGATATACTCCACCACACGCGAGGAAGATCCGCAGGAGAATCTCAGTCGATTGATCCATGCCGGCGGCGCCGATGGAATCGTGATTACTCGAATGGTATCGGAAGATCCGCGCATACCGTTTCTCCTGGACCGCAGCATTCCGTTCATCGCCTTCGGCCGTAGCGGCAGTGAGCTCGACTACGCTTTCGTGGATGTCGACAACGAAGGGATAGCCTTCCAGGCCGCGACCATGCTGTTCGATCGAGGGTGCCGTCGCATCGCGCTTCAACTGCTGACCCGCGAGGACCAATACAGCACCGTGCGTATGAGCGGTTATGCCAAGGCCATGACTGGAGCGGGGCTTTCGATCGATCCTCAGTTGATCGGCCACGAGGATTTCACCATGGAGGCGAGCGAACGCTGGGTCGCGCGTCTGCTGGATCTCCCGGAACCGCCGACAGGCCTGGTCTGCGCCAACGAACTGGGCCTTCTCGGAGCGCTGAGTGCTGCGCGTCGGAAAGGCCTGACCGTTGGTAGCGATTTTCACATCGTCGTTCGTGACAACACGCATATGTGTCGCTACCTGTCCGCCCCTCTCATCGCCCATACCGTCGATATGGTGGCCGTCGGGCGCAGCCTGGTCGAGGGGCTGGTGCGTCAAATCGAGCGGCCGGACGCTCCTCACATGCAATTGGTCGTGGATGGAAAAGTCGAGTTTATCGCAAACGCTTGATGCCCGTGTCATCGCTCCGAACGAAAACAGCCGCATGGCCGGCCGGACTATTTCCGGCAGGCCTGCTCGGCGCCTTGTTTCGCGTGCGAACGATCGCTGGTTCAGCCGAGGGGTGCGGTCAGCGGGTCGTAGGCATAGACCCAAGCAGGATCTTCCGGCTGCTTCAGCCAAGTGTTCGCGTTGGATATGGTCTGCACCTTGGTGGCCCGTTCACGCCGTGTAGCCTCATAAAGCGAGAAGGCGTCACTATAGTCAGCCATGCCGCTTTCTTCGAGGCATCGCACCAGAATCGCTGCGTCCTCGATGGCCATACAGGCGCCCTGCGCCATATGCGGACGCATGGGGTGGCATGCGTCACCCAGCATGACGAGACGGCCACGGCTCCAAAGGTTTAGGGGGTCGCGGTTCCAGAAAGGCCATTTTGTGACGGTTTCGGTGGCATCCACCAGTGCCTGCACCATCGGATGGGAACCGCCGAATATCGCTTCCATCTCCTCTCGGGAACTGTCGACGAAACTGGTTTCATGCTCCCAGCTGTCCACCGGCACGCCGGTGACATAATAGTATTCGCTGCCATTGCCCTTGGTGGCATAGGCCATGATGTGGCGAGAGGCTTCCCACCACCACTTGACGCAAGCTTCGAACTCGAGGCCCGAGCCACGTAGCTTGTCCATGTTGACGAGGGCGCGATGGCCGATCCAGCCGGAGAAGCGCGGTTTTTCGGGCCCGAGCAGCATGTCTCGGATCATGGAATTGATGCCGTCAGCGCCGACGACAAGACCGGCAGCAACCCGCCGTCCGTTCTCGAATGTGAGCAGCACGTCGGTCTCGCGCTCCTCAATGCCGATCAGGCGGTGGCCGAAATGGACCTTGTCCTGCGGCAGCGCATCTATCTGGACGGCATGCATGTCGCCGCGGTGGATGGTGATGTAGGAGGCGCCGTATTCCTTGCGACCATAATCGCCGAGAGGAATGCGCGAGAGATAGTCGCCAGTCATGCCATCACGGGAGAGCCAGAAATCCGGATGGGAGCCGATCTGCTCCAGCTTCTTCTCAATGCCGATGCGGCGGAAGATTTTCATCACGTTCGGGCCAATGTGAATGCCGGCGCCAAGACGCGTAAAGGCGGGGGCCTGTTCGAAGCTATGCACGGAGAACCCGGCGCCGGCCAGCAGGGCTGCTGCCGCAGCGCCGCCAAGGCCCGCTCCGATGACCGCGATCTCGACCTTCTCAATGTTCATGCTCATGGGTGTGTCCTTCTTCTGTCAGGCATATTGTTGGCTAACAAACAATGCGAATGCGAACCGGCCGTTGTCGTCGTCGGAAGTGGACCCTTATCAGCCGGGGACCCAGCACGATCGCGGTCCTCCGGCGCTACCAGGGTGGCAAATCGGGGGCGAAGCGCTGCCGCAGATAGCTAGCGAGGGCCTCCCGTTCCGTGTCTGTGAATTCGCCGTTAAAGGACGGCATGTCGCGCAGATCCAGTCCGTCCGGCGCCTTCAGACCCTCGTCCAGAACGGCGAAGAGGGCATCGGGCACGGGCGCGCGCAGTGCGGCCGACCGGCTGATCGGCGCAAGAGCCGCCGTGACTGTCCCGGCAAGCGCGGGCTCATGGCAGACGGCACAGGCGCTTTCGTAGATCCGGCTGGCCCGTGAAGGGGCAAGTTTGGCCTCAGCAACGCCCACAGCGGTCGAGGTAACACCCTCAGTCAGTGAGCTGAGATACGTGGCCATAGCTCGGATATCACCATCGGGCAGGGCGGAGAGGCTCGCGACAACGTCCGCCATCGGGCCGGATGCAGTTGCTGCTTCGGAATGCCCGCGGCGCAGATAGGAAAACAGCGTGTCCTCGTTCCAGCCGCGGGCGGCGGCCGGCGGCCCGGCAAGGGCCGGGGCATACCAGCCCTTGATCATGGCTCCGGTCAGCTCGGGCAGTTCCGCGCCGGCGACATTGCGCGGGGCATGGCAGGCGGAACAGTGGCCCGCCGCCTCGACCAGATATTTGCCGCGGTTCCATGTCTCGCTACGGGCCGGATCGGGCGTGAAGGGCGCGGCGTCATGATAGAGCCAGTTCCAGGCGGCGAGGGCCGGTCGGAGGTTGGTTGGCGCGATCATCCGTGACGGCGGCGTTTCCTGGCGCACAGGCGTCAGCGTCTGCATGTAGGCGTAAAGCGAGAACATGTCCTCGCTGTTGATCCTGGCAAAGGACGTGTAGGGGAAGGCCGGGTAGAGGTTATGGCCGTCGCGACTGATACCATGACGCATCGCACGCTCGAACGCCTCGAAACTCCAGCGGCCAAGACCTGTTTCAGGCTCGGGGGTAATATTGGTGGAATATACCGTGCCGAAGGGGGTGACCATTGGGCGCCCGCCTGCATTGGGCAGCCCATCATCGGCAGTGTGGCATGTGGCGCAGTTGCCAAGGGCAAATACCTGCCGACCCCGTTCGAGTGTCTCCTTGGAGAACGTGCCCGACGCAGGCGCAGCGGAAGGGGCAACGGACCGGTTGAGCGGCAGGGCGATAGTACCCATCGCAAGCATGCCGCCGATGACGGCGCTAAGCCCGAGCAGTTTCTTGCGCAGCGGGCTTCGGCTCCGGAGCGGGCGAGTCTCCGCGGCGGCGAGGGCGGGCACGGTCCCCGAAGCTGCCAGCGCTGCGCGCATTTTCTCCGGTGTAAACGGCACTTCGCGCATGCGCACGCCAGTTGCGTCGAAAATAGCATTGGCGATGGCCGCCGCACTCGGCACCGCCGCGCTTTCGCCAACGCCGAGCGGAGGATCCCCGGGTCGCGCGATCAACATGGTTTCAATCTCGGGCACGGCAGGAAAAGTCTGGATCGGATAGGCCGCCCAGCTTTGCGGTGTGGGAGAAATTTCGTTGAAGGTCACTTCCTCATGCAACACCCGGCTTGCCGTCTGAATGGCATTGCCATGGATCTGCTGGCGCACGCCGTCCGGATTGATGACGAGGCCCTGATCCTGGCCGATGAAGATGCGGGTGAGCGCGACTTCACCGGATTCCGTGTCCACAGCGACATCCACCACCCAGGCGGCGGAGGCCGCTGCCGTGCCGGGGAAGCTGCCATGCACATAGGTGGCGAAGGCAAAACCCTGACCGAAGGCCATACGGCCTTCGCGACGCAGGCGCGGACCGACACGCTCCGCCCATCCTGCCTGTTCGGCCGTGCGGCGGACAAGATCGGCCTCCCGCGGATCGTCGAGATGGCGCAGCCGGAAGGCAACCGGATCCTCGCCCGCCTCGTAAGCCAGTTCATCCACGAAGCTCTCATGGGCGAAGGTGTTGGGTAGCGCGGAAACACCGCGCATCCATGCAGCCCGCACGATCGGTGCCATGTCATGCACGGTTATGCGTCTGTGAGGAACCCGATAAGGCGGAATAATGGTGCGATCACCCATGTCGGAAGGTCGCGCCTCCGAACTGATGCAGCCCGTCAGCAGCAGCGACAGGTTCGGCCCCCGGTTGGATGGATACCAGGTGTCGATGGCATAGGCATGCAGTGTCCCGGCCTTTAGTCCGCCGTGCACTTCCATGAGTTGCGCGGCGCCTTTGGGCTCCCAGAGATGCTCTTGCGCGCGGGTGAGCTGAACCCTGACCGGCCGCCTGATGGCGCGCGACAGAAGCAACGCGTCGCCGCAAACATCGTCGGCGCAATTGCGCCCATAGCAACCGGCAGCCTGATAGCGGCGGATCTCGACCTGCTCAGTCGGCACTCCGACAAGGACGGCCAGATCATCGCGCAGCATGTGCGGGTTCTGCGTGCCGGACCAGACGAGAGGCGTGCCGCCGTTCCAATCGGCGATGGCGCAGGACGGGCCGATGGAACCGTGTTCGTGATAAGGCCAGACATAGGTGCGCTGCCGGGCCACATCGCATTCGACAACAGCCCGGCCAAAATCGCCGGCACGATCAAGACTGCGCGGCGTGGAGGGATGATCCTTCAGCGTCTGGCGCAGATCGGCCATGTCAGGGATGTCAGGCGGCAGGTGCCAATGCGCCGGCAAAGCCTCCGCGATTGCCTGGGCCTGGTCGGCCCGCTCTGCCACCACACCAAGGAAATCGCCGTGGCGGACGACCGCGATGAAACCGGGAAGGTTTCGTACGGCGGCCTCGTCGTAACGGATGAGGCTGTGCCCGACGAAGGCTCCGCTGTCGCGTCCGGCATAAGGCGGCCGGATGACATGACCGTGCGCCATATTGGCAACGTCTATGTCATGAATGTAGGGATGCGTCCCACGCAGCTTGTCAGAAAGGTCGCGACGGCCGGTCCTTTGGCCAACGATGCGGTAGTTCGCCTGCGGCTTGACGGGCGTCGTCCGGTCAAGCTTGAGCGAAATACCCTCTTCGGCAATGAGGTCACCATAACTACAGGACTTGTCACGCCAGCTGAGACAGCCCTCCTCAATAATGATTTCATCTATTGGGGCATTATAGCGGCGGGCAGCCTCCGCCACCAGGAAGACGCGGGCTTGCGCGGCTGCCAGACGCAGCGGAATGGCTGCAACCTGGATCGTTTCGGACGCGATGGTCGGCCCCTGGTCCGGGGTCGAAGCCGTATCGCCAAGCACCATATGCACCGCACTCAACGGCAGGTCCAGTTCCTCGGCGACGATCTGGGAGAGCGCAGTGTCGATGCCGGTACCAAGATCCACGTGGCCGTTGTAACCAGTGGCAACACCACGCTCGTCTATTCTCAGGAAGACGGCGGGGCCGGTAGAGAATTCGTCATAGATCGAGAGGCTGCCGGGGGGAAGACTTTCAGTCATGCTGGGCTCCACGGATCAGCTCGGCCGCGCGTACGACGGAAGCGATGATCTCCAGATGTGTTCCGCAGCGACAAAGATTGTGGCGCAGAGCCGCGCGAATGTCTTCCCGCGTCGGTGACGGGTTATTTTGCAGGAGAGCGGCGGCGGTCATAACCATCCCGTTTAGGCAGTATCCACATTGCGCGCCTTCGCACTCGAGAAAGGCCTCCTGGACCAAAGAAAGAGCTCCGGTCACAGAATCGGATAGGCCTTCGAGCGTGGTAACGTCATGTCCAACGGCACGTTTTGCACGCAGCACACAGGCCCGTGCCGGCGAACCGTCGATGAGCACGGTGCAGGCGCCGCATTGCGCCTTGCCGCAGCCATACTTTGCCCCCTTGAGGCCGAGCTCATTTCTCAAGACGTCGAGAAGGGTTCGTTCCCCGGGATGCTGAAGGAGGCGCGCTGTCCCATTGACCGTCAGTTCGAGCGTATTCGTCATTGGTTCCCTCGGGCTCTCTTTTTGACCCTTGTCGGGAATTCAGCAGAAAATTCGTTTGTATGCAAACGAATTTGCGCAGCATGTGCAGATTTTTTGCACAATCGGCAGGCAATAAACGAATTTGTTGGATTATTAAGCAGTCTCTGCCCGCGCCCGCCTTCGCTGCGCCAGGCGCCGCTTCATCGAGAGCGCTTATGCGGGATTCCGGCTTGACGTCAGGCATTGGGATGTTGCAGGTCGACCTTGTTTCTTCAGAAGCTGGAAATCGCCGATGACCGACCGGAACGAAAGTTACGTCCTTGACGAGCAGGTCGGCTTCTTGCTGCGTCTCGCCTATCAGAGGCATATGGCCCTCTTCATGGAGCGCATGACGGGCGGATTGACCCCGACGCAATTCTCCACACTCTACCGACTGCGTGAGGCGTCGGAGCCGCTTTCGCAAAACGCTCTCGGCCGTCTTGTCGGGATGGATGGCGCCACCACCAAGGGCGTCGTGTCGCGCCTGCTGGCGAGAGATCTGATCCATGTGGAGAAGGACGGCGAAGATCGAAGACGCTACACGCTTTTCATCACCGACACCGGCTGCCGGCTGCTCGATGCAGTGCTGCCGGACGTGAAAGGCAGCAGCGAGACTACGCTTGCCCCTTTAGCGCCTTCGGAAAGGGAGCAACTTCTGCAATTGCTGAAACGCCTGATATAAAATTATACATTAAGATAATAAACGGCCTAAACACTGCCAGTGAAAAAGCGCGCAAGCGCCTGACGAGGACGATCGCGTGGCCGAGCAAAAGCTCCAAACAAAAAACCGCAGTCCCGGGCGACCTCCGAGAACCGATAGCTTTGGGAAGGCCTCGGATTTGCGCGACAGTATTTTGGATCATGCCGAATTGGCGTTCGCGGAAGCGGGCTTCGAAGGTGCCAATCTGCGGGAAATCGCCTCTCTTGCGGGGGTCAATCAGGCGCTGATCCGGTATTATTTCGGCTCGAAGGCCGACCTCTTCGATGAATGCTTCAGGCGGCGCGGCGGAGTTTTGGCGGGACATAGACACGTCAACCTGGATCGGCTTTTAGAGATCAGCGAAAACCCATCGGTCGAGGATCTTGTTTTTGCCTACCTCAAACCACAGTGGGACATGAAGTATTCGAGCCCCAATGGCGCAGCCTTCGTCGCGATGCAGGCGCGGCTGCATGCTGAGCCTGAGGAGCATGCTCTACGTCTTCGAAGGGAAGTCTACGACGCTTCGGTCAAGCGCTATATATCGGCGCTTTCACAGGTGCTGCCTCAGGTTCCCAAGGACATCATCAGCGTGCGTATGGCCTTTCTTGTCGGCGCATATCTTTTCATGCTCAACGACTTGGGGCGCATCAGCGATCTCACCGAAGGTCATCTGACATCCTTCGGCAAGGACGAAATGCTCGACCAGCTCGTCCGCTTCCTCGCAGCGGGACTGCGCGCACCCGTCTAGACAAGACATAAACCGGCCGGCCGCCCAATTCCTAGGCCAGCCGAAAATTTGTGCTTGTTATTATTCAAATGAATAATTAATGTCTCTCCATCAGATCGATGGAGCCATGCAATGAGAACCTATCGGATCGGCCAGATCGTCCCGAGCTCGAACGTTACGATGGAGACGGAAATCCCAGCGCTGCTGCGCGCCCGCGAGATGATCGCGCCCGAACGTTTCACCTTTCATTCGTCTCGCATGCGGATGAAGCACGTGACGAAGGAAGAGCTGGCCGCCATGGATGCCGACAGCGACCGCTGCGCGCTAGAACTTTCCGATGCCCGGGTCGATGTGATGGGTTATGCCTGTCTGGTGGCAATCATGGCGATGGGGCTCGGATATCATCGCCAAAGCCAGGCGCGCCTGCATGGCATCACGGTCGCGAACGGCAATCCGGCGCCCGTGGTGACGTCTGCCGGAGCGCTCGTAGACGGCCTAAAGGCTATCGGCGCCAAGCGCATCGCGCTGGTGGCGCCCTACATGAAGCCGCTCACGGAGTTGGTCGTTTCCTACATTCGTAACGAAGGGATCGAAGTCTCGGACTGGCGCGCGCTGGAAATCCCGGACAACTTGGCTGTGGCCGCGCATGACCCGATGAACCTGCCGGAAATCGTCAAGGGCATGAAAACCAGCGATGTGGACGTCGTGGTGCTTTCGGCTTGCGTCCAGATGCCGTCACTGCCGGCCGTTTCCATGGTCGAGGCGATGACGGGCAAGCCGGTTCTGACGGCCGCCATTGCCACCACCTGGCAGATGCTGCAGGCCCTTGATCTCAATAGGCAGGTACCGGGCGGCGGCACGCTGCTGTCCGGCGCCTATTGAGGAGGGCGGGCAGATGGCAAAGGGATATCATGTTCATGCAAATGGAATCCGCCAGCATCTCCTCCATTTCCCGGGGCAGGGGCCGACAATGTTGCTGGTTCCGGGCATTACTTCCCCCGCTATTACCTGGGGCTTTGTAGCCGAGAGATTGGCCGCGGCCTTCGATGTCCATGTACTCGACGTGCGCGGTCGCGGACTGAGTGAGGCGGGCAACCTTGATTATTCGCTGGATGCCATGGCAGCGGACGTCGTGGCATTGGCGACAACGGCGGCAATAGGCCGTCCGATCGTGCTTGGCCACTCAATGGGTGCGCGCATTGCCATTCGTGCGGCCCGCCAGGCTCCCGATGCATTTTCGGGCTTGATACTCGTCGATCCTCCGGTTTCAGGCCCGGGACGGCGTGCCTATCCGTCCGCCTGGAACTGGTACGAGGACTCCATCCGGATGGCGCAGAAGGGCTGTTCGGGACAAGACATGCGCAGTTTTTGTCCGAGTTGGACAGATGGGCAGAATGCGCTGCGTGCAGAGTGGCTGCACACTTGCCAGCTCGATGCGATCCGCACCGCCTATGACGGTTTCCATATAGACGACATCCATGCCGACCTTCCCGAGATTACCGCGCCGGCCCGGCTGGTCGTTGCCGGTGGCGCGACCGTGATCGGCGCGGCCGACATCGACGAAATCCGGCAACTGAAGCCCGGCATCGACGTGCGCATCGTCGAAAAGGCCGGCCACATGATCCCCTGGGACGACCTCGAGGGGTTCCTCTCCGCCACCGTCGACTTCCAGCCCATCCGCACGACGAACTGAAAAGGACCCAGCCATGGACCATGCGAGCTTCACCGAAATCTGCCTGCACCAGTTGAAGATGTCTGGTGTTCGCCAAGGCGAAAAACTGATCGTGCTCACGCAGGGAAGTGATCGCCTGGACTATGCGGACGCCTTCATGGCGGCGGGCCAGCGCCTCGGCGCAAGCATGTATCACATGCGCCTGCCCGCACCCCTGCCGGTCGGCGGCTGGAATGTCGGCGTCACTGGCCTTGCCGCCATGCCCGATGCGGTCGAAGCGCTGAAGGCCTGCGATATGCTGATCGACTGCATCTTTTTGTTGTTTTCGCCGGAGCAGATGGCAATCCAGGCGGCCGGAACGCGAATCCTGACCGCCGTGGAGCCACCGGAACTGCTGGCTCGCATGTTGCCGACGAAGGAGATCCGCGAGAAGGTCGAAATCGCCGGTGTCATGTTGGCCAAGGCCAAGGTCATGCGGATCACGTCACCACATGGAACCGACATTAGCTACAAACTCAATACCTATCCGACAATCACCGAATATGCTTGTACCGACGAGCCCGGCCGTTGGGACCACTGGCCGTCAGGCTTCGTCTTCACCGGTGGTGACGACGACGGCGTGGACGGTCAGATCGTGGTGGCACCCGGCGACATTCTCCTGCCGCAGAATATCTACGTCCGCGATCCGATCGTCTACACCATCGAGAAGGGCTGGGTGACCGACATCCGTGGCGGGCTCGACGCGCAATTGGTCAAATCCTACATGGAGGATTTCAACGATCCGCGTGGCATGGGTATGAGCCACGTCGGCTGGGGCATGAACCCGCATGCGAAATGGCACAACCTGGTCCCCGGCGCCTTCCCGGGCGGCATGGGCATGGAACCACGCAGCTTCTATGGCAACGTTATGTTCTCCACCGGCCCCAACAACGAATTGGGTGGGCCCAACGATACGGCCTGCCACCTTGATATCCCCATGCGCGGATGCTCGCTGTTCCTAGACGACGAACCGGTCGTCATCGACGGCGACATTGTTGTGAAGGAAATCCAGATGGTGCGTGGCTGACGAGCACTCTTTCCAGCCTGAGGGGTAACACATGTCGCAGCAGGAAACCTACAAGACCGCGGGGTTCGGGCAGCCCGTCCCGCGGGGCATTCGCCCAGGAATCGTCGTCGTTGATTTCACCTACGGGTTCACCGACACGACCTATCCGACGGCTGCTGACATGACGACGGCTATTGCTGCCACACGGCACCTCACCGATATTGCCCGCGTCAAGGGGATGCCGGTGATCTATACGACCATCGCCTATCATCCGGGTGAACTTAACAAACTGCCTTGGTTGCGCAAGGCAACCGGCATGGCGGCGCTGATCGAGGGCAGCCGGCTTGTGGAGATCGATGCGGCCACCGGTATCCAGCCCGGCGACCCTGTGATCACCAAGAAGGGCGCATCCGCGTTCCATGGGACGTCTCTTGCTGCGCTTCTCACCGGTGCCGGCGTCGACACGCTGGTTGTCGCCGGTGCGACGACCTCAGGCTGCGTCCGGGCAACCGTCGTCGATGCCGTGCAGTCAGGCTTCAACGTGCTGGTCCCGGCCGATTGCTGCGCTGATCGCGCCATCGCACCGCATGAGGCCAATCTTTACGATATGGATCAGAAGTACGCAGACGTCACGGATGCTGATGATATCGAGCGGTGGTTGATCTCTCTCTCCGATCATTGATGATTCCTGTCACAGCAGCTTCTACAAGCTCACAGTTCAAGCGGCCTTCAAGGCGGGGGGCGCTTCGATCCCACCTCGATCGACATCAGGGATTCCAACCGCGTCGCTTGGCAACCTCGGCCGCTCCGAACAAAACCTGCGCGAGCGTTTGGAAGCAACAGAATTGAAATGGGCGGCTAATCAGGCCGTGACTGTGATCTCGGCTTGTTGCTCTGCAAAGGCAGAAATTGGAGGCGCATTGTGCTTCCGCTGAACTAAAACACCTTGTAGAACGGGTAATCTAAAGCCGGATCGCCGTCGTCTCTCTCCTGTAGGATTTCCGATGGATCAGACACACGCGCCCATCACGGCGCCAATTCCTGTCCGGGCGTCGTCCACCGACGATCCTGCGGAACTGCTTCGCTTCGCGATAGACGCCCATGGTCTCGGCGCGGTGGCGCTCGCCACCCTCGTCGAAATCCGGGGCGGGGCCGCGCGCGCGCTCGGCGCTCATGTGGCGGTTGCAGCAGACGGGCGATTCTGCGGCTATGTCTCCGGCGGATGCGTCGAAGCCGCGCTCGCTTCCGAAGCGCTTCTTGCAATGGCGCAAGGGCGCGACCGCACGGTCAAGTTCGGCGACGGCTCGCCCTTCTTCGACATTGTCCTTCCCTGCGGCGGCGGAATCTCAGTCGCAATCCATGTCCTCAAAAATGTCGGAGCTTTGCGGCATGTTGTGGAGCGTCTCGAACGCAGACAGGCAGCCGGCCTTGCATATTCGCCAGAGCGGCAGGTGCTCGAACCGGTAGACCCGCTGCCGCGGGCGTGCTGGCTCAAGCGAGATTTCCTGAACGTCTACCGTCCCCGCACCCGCGTCATCCTTTCCGGGCAGACGATTGAAGCGCAGGCCGTCGCACGACTGGCCGAAGCTTCCGGCTACGAAGTGATCGTCAGGGAACAGGGCGAGGGGGGTAGGGTCGCAGCCGACAGCATCGACCCCTTCACGGCCGTCGTGCTCCTGCATCATGAACTTGACGCCGAAGCTGCTATTCTCGAAACCGCACTTGCCTCGCCGGGGTTCTACATCGGCGCGCTTGGCAGCACCCGGACGCATCGTCGACGTGTCGAGCGGTTGACAGTCATAGGTTTCGGAAAGGACGACATCACTCGTATCAAAGCCCCCATCGGGATGTTCGGCCCGACGCGGGATGCGACATCGCTCGCCCTGTCGGTTCTGGCTGATGTCGCTGCGGCAAGGCTGGTTGCTTATGCTTGATGCGTCGGTCGCGATCGTCATTCTCGCTGCCGGCAAGGCAAGCCGGATGGGTGAAGGCGGGAAACACAAGCTGCTGGCCGAGTTCGACGGCATGCCGCTCGTGCGGCGGTCAGCATTGAGCGCGCTCGGTGCGGATGCAGCGTCCGCTATTGTCGTGACGGGTCATCGCAGGAGCGAGATCGAGGCCGCGCTCGACGGGCTCGCTTAAACTTTCGTCGATAATCCCGATTACGCCAGCGGCATGGCGAGCTCGCTCATGGCAGGGTTCTCATCAAAGCGCGCTGACGGCGCCGACGGCATTCTCGTCATGCTGGCCGATATGCCCGGCATTTCCACGGCACACCTTAATGCCTTGATTTTCGCCTTTCGCAACGCGGGCGGCGAGGCCATCGTGCGCGCCGTATCACGCGGTAAGCCCGGCAATCCCGTTATCCTGCCACATTCTCTCTATTACGCGGTCCTGAGACTTGAGGGGGACGTCGGCGCGTGCGGTATCATTGCGACGTCAGGCCTGCCCATTCTCGATGTCGATGTCGGCGATGCGGCTTGTCTCGACGTCGATACGCCGGACGATATCGTGGCCGCTGGCGGCGCGATGAAGAACTGACTCGCTGGATGGCAGCAAGATGGTTCGGTTCACAATCGCCTTACGCCTTAGTTCTATGTTTTCAGCGACTTAGTTCTTGAATGACCAGAGACACGTTGGTTCGAATTCGTTCAGGGCGTGGGTGTCGTCCGGTTCACTCTTCCAGACTTCTCTTCCTCGCAGGGGTCCGGGAAAAGCAGAGTTCCCTTGCAGATCAGCTTTGCGATGTCGCGAAAAAGCAGAACGCTCTTGGCGTGGAGCGCACGGTGGCGATCAGGTCGCGTGCATCTGCGGGTTCGAGCTGAAGAAGGTGAGGGGTGTCGGTTTCAAGATCGGGCTCGGTGTCGCCTGGAACAGAAAAAGACCCCACCGCCTCGCGTGTCGACATCATCGATATTGCACGCTCGCTCGCGCGGCCGGGCAGATAACGGAGGCTGAGCCCGTGCTCGCCAGCGCTCTTTTTGTTCAGCAAAAGCCGTTCAATTTTAGGATCTTATAGGCGTCGATCGCAGCCCGAAGCTCGTCCTCCGAATTCCGATCTCCGCTTTCGGCGTCAGGATGGTCCATCTTTGGCCACCATGACAATCTGTGACGGTCGGGTCACGCACACTTTTATCCAAAACGCGCCAGAGCTTCCGCCTCCTGAGAGCCAAGGTCGGGAGGCGTCTTGTGGTGCTGCTGAGTTGTGAAAAGATGAGCTGCCGCACGTTCATTTTCAGAAGCCCGCACGGCACCGTAACGTTAACCGATCCGCCATCGAAATGTGAGATTTGGCGGCATGACCAGCTATGCCCGTGATCCTCTATATCGTCGCCACCGGTTTCCCGCTCAGGTGATTGCCCATGCGGTTTGGCTGTATTTCCGGTTTCCTCTCAGCTTGCGGATGGTCGAGGATATGCTGGCCGCCCGCGGCATCATCGTTTCCCACCAGACGGTGAGATTGTGGGCGGAGAAATTCGGCAGGCATTTTGCCAACGACATCCGGAAGCGTTCAGCCGGAAAGCTCGGCGACAAATGGCATCTTGATGAGACCGTCATCACCATTCGGGGAAAGAAGCATTGGCTTTGGCGGGCCGTCGATCAGGATGGCTTTGTTCTCGACGTTCTGGTGCAAAGCCGCCACAATGCTAAGGCTGCAAAGCGTCTACTCGACACGCAGGAAGTAGTCCTTCGAGCCGCGAAGTTCCATAATGTTCATTATGCCACCAATGTATGTAGCCGGGGTGGTCGATTGGACGTGCGCTGGAAGGGGCATTCCCTTGCCCTACAAGGTGTTCGACAAGGACCAGCGGGTGATCCATGCGGCGATCACCGAGAACAAGCGACTCGGCGATGTTCTGGCCTATATCAAGGAGCGCCAGGAGCAACCGTCGAAGCCGGTGGTGAAGACCAACAGCGAGAAGAACGGCTATGTGCGACGGGCTCACGGTCCGGGACGGCGGACAGATTTTATGAACGACCCGGCGGTGATCGAACGCCGCAAAGCGGCGCTGGCAAAGCTTGACGCTGCCGAGTGAGGCGTCAATCGCATCGTCTCAAAGCTAAAGCCGAAGGGTGCCCCTCACCCGCCCCGATCTGATCTTGCAACCCCGACCAGCCGCTCAGATCGGGGCTGGTCGTCATGCCGTGTGGACACCGAAACGGACATTCTAACTTGTGCAACGGCGGACATTTCAACATCGCTGCCACAATTCATTCATGCGAGGATCCTCTCCCTCCGGCTGCCCATCCCTTCCTAATCGCTGCAAGTTTGCGGTCGCAGCGACGCTCCACGCTCCACTTCCCTTGGAGCGTGTATTTTGTTGCTTGACTCAAGATTTGGTAGAAAGTTTATTTGCAGCGTTCGGGCCGCTGCCCGATGTCCTTTCCACGCTCATCTTTCGGGAGGCGAGCCATGGCAAATCACAAACCAACCGTGCCCAGCGTGTCGATCCACGACTACTCCCCAACGGAAGCCGTCGAAGGCAACCTCCTCGAAAACGCTTCGGACGAAGATGGCGATCTGCTTCAAGTTCAGTTCGTCAACGGCATGAGAATCCCCAACAAAGCCGGTGAGCCCGGATCTCTTACGGTAGAGGGCGCGCACGGAACGCTGACGATTTGGAGCAACGGCAGCTATGCTTACAACGTCAACGACCCGGCAAGCCTCGAGCCTGGTAGCCTATTTTCGGAGAATTTTTCATTCAAGACCTCCGATGGAAAAGGCGGCACTGACGTCAGCAACCTCCACATCGCCGTCAACGCCCCGCCGCAGGGGCTGTATTCTATCGATTTCGAAAACGCCCCCAGGGAATATCCCGGGCAGCCCGATATCGCCTCGGGTTATGCGGGCTTCAAGTTTGGCGACAAACTTGACGGCAATCTCTGGGCGGTCGCCGAAGCGAACGGCAACGAGTACGTCATCAGCAATCCCTACAATCCCTTTTTCAATCACGCTGACGGCAAGCTCTTCACGATAAAGGGCGTCGACGTCGCGACCAATTTCGACCCTGGTTACGAAGGGGTCGATGCCCTTGTAACCTTTGAGGGCTATATCGGTGGCAACAAGGTGAGCGAGATGGCTGTTACGGTCTATGGAGACACGATTGCCGACGGCCAGCATATCTCCTTGGAAGCCCTCGGAGCCGTCGACTTCGTCCGCTTCGATATTCATCCTGACGTAGAGCCGACAGGCTTTCCGCAGCTTGCGTTTGACAACTTCACCGTCCTGGTCTGACCATTGGCAGAAAAGCGGCTTTGCGCGCTCCACGCCAACTGGCCTCCGCCTGGCAATAACCACTCATCATCGCCTGCTTATTGACTGTGCTTCTCGTCAAATATGCAAAGCGCTTCCCAAGGCTTTCAGCGCCGCCTCCATCACCGCTTCGCTGCGGGTCGGATGCGCGTGGATGGTGCCAGCGATGTCTTCCAGGCGCGCGCCCATCTCGATCGCCAGAGCAAAAGCCGCCGAGAGCTCAGAGACGCCTGCCCCCACCGCCTGGATGCCGAGCACGAGATTGGTGTCGGCGCGGGCGACGACACGCACGAAGCCTTCCTCCGAGACCATCGTCATCGCTCGTCCGTTGGCGCTGAACGGAAACTGGCCGGTGCGGATTTCATAGCCTTGCGCCCGCGCTTCCGCCGGCGAAAGGCCGGCGCTGACGATCTCCGGATCGGTGAAACAGATGGCCGGAATGCAGCGCTTGTCCCAGGCGCGCTTCTTGCCCGCGATGATCTCGGCCACCATCTCCCCTTGCGCCATGGCTCGATGGGCCAGCATCGGCTCGCCGGTCACGTCGCCGATCGCATAGATGCCCCGCATGGAGGTGCGGCAGCGGTCGTCGATCCTGAGATAAGGGCCGGCGCGATCGAGATCGAGCTCTTCGAGACCGGAACCTGCGGTTCTTGGCCGGCGGCCGACGGTCACGAGGATCCCGTCTGCCGGCAGGGTCTCTCGGCGGCCATCCGATGTTTCGACGATCAATGCCTCGCCGTTGTCGGTAAGACCGATCGCCTTCGCCTCCGTCAACACCCGGACACCGCCTTCGGTCAGCTTGCGCAGGACGGGCCGCACCAGATCGGCATCATAGAGCGGCAGCACCTGTGGTGTCGCCTCGACGACCGTCACCTCGGAGCCCATCTTGGAAAAGGCCGTGCCGAGTTCCAGCCCGATATACCCGCCGCCGACCACGACGAGCTTCTTCGGCAGCTCCGTCAGCGACAGCGCCTCCGTCGAGGAAATGACGCGGCCGCCGAACGGCAGGTTGGCAAGCTCCACCGGATCGGAGCCAGTGGCGATCACCACGGTCTCGGCGCGGATGATCTGCTGGCCGGTCTCCGTCTCGACCTCCACCGTCTTGCCGTCGCGGAAGTGAGCCCGGCCGTGGACGATCTTGACCCGCGACTTCTGCAGCAACCCCGAGACACCGCCTGTGAGCCGGCCGACGATGCCATCCTTCCAGGCGATCGTCCTGCCAAGATCGATCGACGCGCCTTCGACGCGGATGCCCATCAGGTTCTTGCCGGCGAGCATCTTTTGCGTCGCGTCGAATTCCTCGGCCGCATGGATCAACGCCTTGGACGGAATGCAGCCGACCGTCAGGCAGGTGCCGCCCGGCTTGCCGGCCTCGACGATGACGGTATCGATGCCGAGCTGTCCGGCGCGGATGGCGCAGACATAACCGCCCGGACCGGCGCCGATGACGAGGAGCTTGCAGACAATTTCTTTCATGGCTCAGCCTTCGATGAAAATGAGCGCGGGCGTTTCCAGCAGCGTACGGATGCGCTGCACGAAGGTCGCCGCATCCCAGCCGTCGACGATGCGATGATCGAAGCTGGAGGAGAGGTTCATCATCTTGCGCGGTACGAACTGCGCGCCGTCCCAGACCGGCCGTGTGGCGATCTTGTTGACGCCGATGATCGCCACTTCGGGATGATTGATCACCGGCGTCGAGACGATCCCGCCGAGCGCGCCGAGCGAGCTGATGGTGATGGTCGAGCCCAAAAGCTCGTCGCGCGTCGCCGTCCCCGAGCGCGCCGCTTCCGCCAGCCGGTTCATCTCCACGGCGCAATCCCAGATGCCGCGGGCCTCCGCATGCCGCACCACCGGCACGGTCAGACCGGCCGGCGTCTGCGTGGCGATGCCGATATGCACGGCGCTATAACGCGTAATGATTCCAGCATCGTCGTCGAAAGTGGCGTTGACGTCAGGCTGCCCGGAAATCGCCTTGACCAGCGCCCGCATCAGGAAGGGCAGAACCGTCAATTTCGGATGGCCTTCTCTGCGGTCAGTGTTCATGGTGACGCGCAACTCCTCGAGCGCGGTCATATCAACCTCTTCCACGTAGGTGATGTGGGGGATGCGCGAGGTGGAGAGCACCATCTTCTCGGCGATGCGGCGGCGCAGGCCGGTCAGCTTGATCTCCTCGGTCGCCGTCTTTCTGGCAAAGCCGTTCTTGGCCGTCACAGGCGCCGTTCCCTGAGCCAGGAACTGCTCGATATCTTCGCGCAGAATACGCCCGGCCGCTCCCGTTCCCTGTACTTGCCTGAGATCGACGCCATTTTCCCTGGCGAAGAGCCGCACCGAAGGCGCGGCGAGCGGCTTTTCAGCCGCAGCCGCAGGAGCCGGCGCTGCCGGAGCAGGCTTCGCAGCCTCGATTTTCGTTGTCTCGGCAGCCGGCGCCTGCGAGATCTGCACGGGCTGCGCCTCGCCGGCATCGCCCGCCGTCTCGATCCGCACCAGCGGCGCCTTCACCGCGATACGGTCTCCGACCTCGCCGGCAAGCCAGATGACGGTGCCGTTGACGGGAGAGGGAATTTCCACGGTCGCCTTATCAGTCATGACGGCGGCAATCACCATGTCCTCGCGGACCGGATCTCCGGTCTTCACGTGCCATTCGACAAGCTCGGCCTCGGCCACCCCTTCCCCGACATCGGGCATCTTGATGATGAATTCGCCCACGTTCAGGCCTCCATGACTTCGGCAAGCGCCCGCCCGACACGGCCGGGACCGGGGAAATAGTCCCACTCCTGCGCATGCGGATAGGGCGTGTCCCAGCCGGCAACGCGCACCACCGGCGCTTCAAGATGATAGAAGCAATGTTCCTGCACCAGCGCTGCCACCTCGGCGCCGAAGCCCGACGTCAGCGTTGCCTCATGCACGACGACGCAGCGCCCGGTCTTCGAAACCGATTTGACGATCGTATCGAGATCGAGCGGCAGCAGGCTTCTCAAATCGATCACCTCGGCATCGATGCCGGCATCCTCGGCCGCAGCAAGAGCCACATGCACCATCGTGCCGTAGGCAACCACGGTCACCGCCGACCCCGTGCGCCGCAGTTCGGCCTTGCCGATCGGGATGGTGTAATGACCGTCGGGCACCTCGCCGAGCTCGTGTTTCGACCAGGGCGTCACCGGCCGCTCGTGATGGCCGTCGAAGGGGCCGTTATAGAGCCGCTTCGGCTCCAGGAACATGACGGGATCGGGATCCTCGATCGCCGCGATCAGCAAGCCCTTGGCGTCGTAAGGGTTGGAAGGCACGATCACTTTCAGCCCGCAGACATGGGTAAAGAGCGCTTCCGGGCTCTGACTGTGCGTCTGGCCGCCGAAGATGCCGCCGCCGGTCGGCATACGCACGACGATCGGGCAGGTGAAATCGCCGTTGGAACGGTAGCGGATGCGCGCCGCCTCCTGCGTCAGCTGATCATAGGCGGGATACATGTAATCGGCGAACTGGATTTCGACACAGGGCTTCAGTCCGTATGCGGCCATGCCGATCGCCGTGCCGACGATGCCGGATTCGCTGATCGGCGTATCGAAGCAGCGAGTCCTGCCGTATTTTGCCTGCAGCCCTTGCGTGCTGCGAAAGACGCCGCCGAAATAGCCGACATCCTCGCCAAACACCACGACATCGTCGTCGCGCGCCATCGAGACATCCATGGCGCTACGCACCGCCTCGATCATCGTCATCCTGGCCATGTCAGTACCCCGCCTTCTGCCGCTGGCGGCGGATATGCGGCGGCATCTCGGCATAGACGCCCTCGAAAATATCGCGCACCGAAGGCCTGCCGCCGGCATGCAGCGTGCCATGCGCTTCCGCCTGACGCTGCGCCTCGATCACCTCGTCGGCAATTTCAGCCTCCGCCTGCACATGCCGCTCCTCCGACCATGCGCCCTTGACGATCAAATGTTTCTTCAGCCGCAGCACGGGATCGCCGAGCGGCCAGGCCTCCGATTCCGTCTTCGGCCGATAGGCGCTCGGATCGTCAGAAGTCGAATGCGCGCCGACGCGGTAGGTCACATATTCGATCAGCGTCGGGCCGAGATTGCGCCGCGCCCGCTCGGCCGCCCAGCGGGCGACGGCATGGACGGCGAGATAGTCGTTTCCATCGACCCGCAGCGCTGGAATGCCGAAGCCGAGGCCGCGAGCGGCGAAGGTGCCGGAGCCGCCACGGGCGATGCCTTGAAAGGTGGAGATCGCCCATTGATTGTTGACGATGTTGAGGATCACGGGCGCCTTATAGGTCGAGGCGAAGACGAGCGCAGAGTGGAAGTCCGATTCCGCCGTCGATCCGTCGCCGATCCAGGCGGCAGCGATGCGGCTGTCGTTCTTGATCGCCGAGGCCATCGCCCATCCGACCGCCTGCACATATTGGGTGGCGAGATTGCCGGAGATGGTGAAGAAGCCGTGTTCCTTGGAGGAATACATGATCGGCAGCTGCCGGCCGCGTAAGGGATCGCTCTCATTCGAGTAAATCTGGTTCATCATCTCGACCATCGGATAGTCGTCTGCGATCAGCAGGCCCGCCTGGCGATAGGTCGGGAAATTCATGTCTCCCTTGATGAGCGCCTTGCGGAAGGCGCAGCTGACGGCCTCCTCGCCGAGGTGTTGCATGTAGAAGGAGGTCTTGCCCTGGCGCTGCGCCATCAGCATGCGGGCGTCGAAGGCACGCAGTTTCATCATGTTGCGAAGCCCGGTCAGCAATTCCTCGTCGGAGAGCGACCCTGCCCAGGGGCCGACCGCCTCGCCGTCGCGGTTCAGCACGCGGATGATCGAATAGGCGAGCTCGCGGATGTCTTCCGAAGCGACATCCACCTCCGGCCGTGGCACGGCACCGGCCTTGGCAATCTTGACGTTGGAAAAATCGGGCTGACCGCCCGGGCGGACGGCGGGTTCGGGGACGTGCAGGCTCAAACGCGTGGAATCCACCATGTTTTTTCTTTCCTCCCTTTGCCGGCCATGCGTCCCTCCCCGGAAGCAGGCCGGAGATGTTCTTACAGATTGCGTGCGATCACCATGCGCTGCACGTCGCTCGTTCCCTCGTAGATCTGGCAGATGCGCACGTCGCGGTAGATGCGCTCGACCGGGTAATCGGCCATGTAGCCATAGCCTCCATGGATCTGGATGGCCTCGGAGCAGACGCGCTCGGCCATTTCGGAGGCAAAGAGCTTCGCCATTGAGGCTTCCGACAGGCAGGGCAATCCGGCTTCCCTCAAGGCGGCGGCATGGAAGGTGAGCTGCCGGCCCGCCTCGATCCGCACCGCCATATCGGCCAGGCGGAAGGCAACCGCCTGATGCTCGAAAATCGGCTTGCCGAAGGCCGTGCGCTCCTTGGCGTAGTCGCGCGCCGCCTCGAAGGCCGCCCGCGCCATGCCGACGGCCTGCGCGGCAATACCGATCCGCCCACCCTCGAGATTGGCAAGCGCGATGCGATAGCCTTCACCTTCTGCACCGAGCCTGAGCGAGGCCGGAATGCGCATGCCGCTAAAGGCGATCTGGCAGGTATCGGTGGAATGCAGCCCGAGCTTTTCCTCGACGCGGATCACCTCGTAGCCTGGTGTGTCCGTCGGCACGATGAAGGCCGTGATGCCTTTCTTGCCGGCATTGGGATCGGTGACGGCAAAGACGATGATGACATTGCCGTTTTTGCCTGAGGTGATGAATTGTTTGGCGCCATCGAGCACGTAGTCGTTGCCGTCTCGCCGCGCCCGGGTCTTCAGGTTCGAGGCATCGGAACCAGCCTGCGGCTCGGTGAGCGCAAAGCCGCCGATCCATTCGCCGCTCGCCAGTTTCGGCAGGAACCGCTGCCGCTGCTCCTCGGTGCCGAATTTCAGGATCGGCACGCAGCCGACCGAGCTGTGCACGCTCATGATTGTCGAACACGGCCCGTCACCCGCGGCAATCTCCTCCAGGGCTGCGGCGTAGGCGATAACGCCGGTATCCGACCCGCCATAGGCCTCCGGCACCAGCATGCCGAGCAGCCCGAGTTCGCCCATCTCCTTCAATTCCTCGCGCGGGAAGAGATGTTCCCGGTCGCGTTTGGCCGCTCCCGGCGCCAGCCGGTCGCGGGCAAAGTCGCGGGCGAGATCTGAGATTTGTTGCTGGAGTTCGGAAAGGATCATCTGTTCAACCTCTCGCCTCGTGCCGCTCGATGGCGACGGCCGTCGCCTCGCCGCCGCCAATGCAGAGTGCCGCCATGCCGCGCTTTAAGCCGTAGCGCTCCAATGCCGAAAGCAGCGTCACTAGAATCCGGGCTCCCGATGCGCCGATCGGATGGCCGAGCGCACAGGCGCCGCCATGCACATTCACCTTCTCATACGGCAGGTCGAGATCGCGCATCGCCGCCATCGCGACGACGGCAAAAGCTTCGTTGATTTCGAAGAGATCGACGTCCGAGAGCGCCAGGCCGGTCCGGTCGGAGAGCTTCTGCAGCGCGCCGATCGGCGCGGTGGCGAACAGATTGGGCGCCTGTGAATGGGTGGCATGGCCGAGAATGGTGGCGAGCGGCTTCAGGCAGCGATGCTCCGCCTCGGAACGGCGCATCAGCACGAGGGCTGCAGCACCATCGGAGATCGAGCTGGAATTGGCGGCGGTCACCGTGCCGCCGTCGCGGAAGGCGGGCTTCAGCGTCGGGATCTTGTCGAGGCTGGCCTTGCCGGGCTGTTCGTCGCGGCTCGCCACCTGCTCGCTCTTCCCCGATTTGACCGTGACCGGCACGATCTCGCTTTCGAAACAGCCGTCGGCAATCGCCTTCTGCGCCCGCGTCAGAGAGGCGATGGCGTAGTTGTCCTGCGCCTCGCGCGTGAACTGATAGGCCTCGGCGCAATCCTCCGCGAAGCTGCCCATCAAGCGCCCCTTGTCATAAGCATCCTCCAGCCCGTCGAGAAACATGTGATCCACGACCCGCCCATGGCCAAGCCTGTAGCCGGCACGGGCTCGATCAAGGAGATAGGGTGCATTCGTCATGCTTTCCATGCCGCCTGCGACCGCCACCGAAGCACTGCCGGCGGCGATCAGGTCATGCGCCATCATCACCGCCTTCATGCCCGAGCCACACATCTTGTTGACGGTGCTGGCCGCAGTCGCAAACGGCAGGCCGGCATGGATGGCCGCCTGGCGGGCCGGCGCCTGCCCTTGGCCTGCCGGCAGCACACAGCCGAAAATGACCTCCTCGATCGCCTCGGCCTCGACGCGGCTGCGCTCGAGCGCTGCGCGGATCGCCGCTGCTCCGAGCTCTGGTGCTGTCGCCTCCTTCAACTCTCCCTGAAAGCTGCCAATCGGGGTGCGCGCTGCACCGACGATGACGATGGGGTCCTGCAAAGCCATCTTTCCTCCTCGGGCGACGCTCACCGCGCACCCATCCGCAATGCGCCGTCGAGGCGGATGACCTCGCCGTTCAGCATATTGTTTTCAAAGATATGGCGCACCAACCCGGCAAATTCCGCCGGCCGGCCGAGCCGCGGCGGAAAGGGCACGCTCTTGCCGAGTGCGGCCTGAACCTCGGCCGGCATATCAGCCATCATCGGCGTCTCGAAAATGCCGGGCGCGATCGAGACGACCCGAATGCCGTAACGGGCAAGCTCGCGGGCGACCGGCAAGGTCATCGCCGCCACGCCGCCCTTGGAGGCGGCATAGGCTGCCTGGCCGATCTGTCCGTCGAAGGCGGCAACCGAAGCCGTATTGACGATGACGCCGCGTTCGCCTTCCGCATCCGGCTCCGCATTCCGGATCGCAGCAGCGGCAAGCCGGATCATGTTGAAGGTGCCGATGAGATTGATGCCGACTGTGCGGGCAAAACTCTCCAGCCGGTGCGGTCCATCGCGGCCGATCACCTTTTCGGCCGGCGCGACACCGGCGCAATTCACCAGGCAGCGCAGGCCGCCAAAGGCATCGACCGCCGCGGCGACCACTGCTGCACCCGCCTCGCCATCGGTCACATCCGCCTGGACGAAGCGGACATCGCGCCCGTATTGCCGGGCAATCTCTTCGCCCGCCTGCGGATTGAGATCGGCAATCGTCACGCGCCCGCCCGCCTCGACCAGCGCGCGCACCGTTGCCGCGCCGAGCCCGGAGCCGCCGCCTGTCACGATGAAGCTTGCACCTGGGATTAGCATGAACCTGTTCCTCCCTGCCGCCCGCGCCGTCCCCCAGGCACAACCGGCAGCAGCGATTCTATTCGCTCCACCTATTGCAAGCGATGACAGAACTGCTCCATTATATCGGCCAGTTTTGCCATAGCAGGGATTGATATATGGCCGAGATCGAGCGACGCATGATCGCGCCGGGTTTCGTGGAGGAGGCGCTCGACAGCCTGCGGCGGTTGGGCAAGCCGACGGCGCCGATCCTTGCCCGCGTCAACCTTCCGCCTGTCATCGACCAGCCGGTTTCGGCGGAGACCTATGGCGCGCTTTGGCTGGCGATCGCGGCCGCGCTCGACGACGAATTCTTCGGTATGGGCGCACGGCCGATGCGCAGCGGCAGCTTCACCCTGCTTTGCCATTGCGTGCTGCATGCACCAACACTCGGACATGCGCTCCGCCGGGCGCTGCGCTTTCTCGATGTCGTGCTCGACGATCCCCGGGGACGGCTCGTCATTCGCGACGGCTTGGCTGAGGTCGAGCTCACCGATGCCGGCGAGCCGCGTTCGGCCTTCGCCTACCGCACCTACTGGATCATCCTGCACGGCATCATTTGCTGGCTGGTCGGCCGGCGTATCCCGATCAAGCTCGTCGACTTCCGCTGCGCCGAGCCCCGCCAAGGCGCCGACTACCAGCTCTTCTTCGGAGCACCGGTGCGGTTCTCGCAAGCCATCAGCCGGCTCGGCTTCGACAGCGCCCTGCTCGACCTGCCGATATCACGCAGCGAACAGGCGCTGAAACAGTTCCTGCGCGGCGCGCCTGCCAATATTCTGGTGCGCTACCGTTACGATGCCGGCATCGCCGCCGCCGTCCGCCGGCGCTTGAACCTTGCGACGCCCAATGCCTGGACGAACTTCGCCAAGCTCGCCGCCGATATGCGCATGCCGCCCTCCACGCTCCGCCACCGTCTGCACGATGAGGGGCAAAGCTATGCCGCCATCAAGGACGACATCCGCCGCGACCTTGCCGTCGAACTGCTGCTAAGCACATCGAACACCATCGGCGAGATCGCTGTGCAGCTCGGCTATTCCGAACCCAGCGCCTTCTTTCGGGCCTTCCGGAAGTGGATAGGCAAGAGTCCGGAGGCTTTCCGGCGGGAGGGGTCCGGGGAAAGGAGCGCGAGCGGTAAGATGAGATTCGCGTCATCGGCGACGTCATAGAACGGCGCGACTTGGCGCTGGCCGTCCAACATACTCCCTCATGCCTGTGCTTGTCACAGGCATGAGGGAGGGCATAGTAATTGCCGGCCGAACGAGCCCCGCTGTGGTGTTCTCTGTACGCCGGCGGCGAGTTTGGCAATTACGCCAACCACACTCTCCGTCATCCCAGGCCTCGAGCCTGGGATCCATGCCACGCCTGCCAGTGGATGCGGCGTGGATGCTCGGCTCAAGGCCGAGCATGACGGAGGGTGGGGGTGGGCAGGAGAAACCATTCACAACAGACGCCCGTGTTAGCGACACCTAAAGAGCACTTTGAACCTTCCGCAACCCGCGCTACATATTTCAGTGGGAGGAGTGCCATGTTTGATTTTTCGCTCGGCGACACCGCGGACGCGATCCGTGAAACGACGGCGCGGTTTGCGGCCGATCATATTGCTCCGCTGGCTGCGGAGATCGACGAAAGCAACACGTTTCCGCGCCAGCTCTGGCCCCGGATGGGGGCGCTCGGCCTGCATGGAATCACCGTCGAGGAAGAATTCGGCGGCGCCGGTCTCGGTTACCTCGAACACGTTGTCGCCATGGAGGAAGTCTCCCGCGCCTCGGCCTCGGTGGGCTTGAGTTACGGCGCCCATTCCAATCTCTGCGTCAACCAGATCCGCCGCTGGGCCTCGCCGGAACAGAAACACCGCCATCTGCCGAAGCTGATCTCCGGCGAACATGTCGGCTCGCTTGCGATGTCGGAGGCCGGCGCCGGTTCCGATGTAGTCTCGATGCGCCTGCGGGCCGAACGCAAGGGTGATCGCTATATCCTGAACGGCACCAAGTTCTGGATCACCAATGCGCCGCATGCCGACGTGCTCGTCGTCTATGCCAAGACCGATCCGGCGGCTGGTCCGAGAGGCATTTCCGCCCTCATCATCGAAAAAGGCCTGTCCGGTTTTACCGTCTCGAAAAAACTCTCCAAGCTCGGCATGCGCGGCAGCGACACGGCCGAACTGGTGTTTGAGGATTGCGAGGTGCCGGCCGAGGCGCTGATGGGCCGGGAGGGGGAAGGCGTGAAGATCCTGATGTCCGGCCTCGATTACGAACGCGCCGTGCTTGCGGGCGGCCCGCTCGGCATCATGCAGGCCTGCCTGGATGTCGTGCTGCCCTATGTGCGCGATCGCAAGCAGTTCGGCAAACCGATCGGCGATTTCCAGCTGATGCAGGCCAAGATCGCCGACATGTATGTGGCGCTGAATTCGGCCCGCGCCTATGTCTATTCCGTCGCCCGCGCCTGCGACGCCGGCCGGGCGACACGCACGGATGCGGCCGCCGCGATCCTCTTTGCCAGCGAGAATGCCGTGAAGGTCTCGCTGGAGGCGATCCAGGCGCTCGGCGGCGCCGGCTATACCAGGGAATGGCCGGTCGAACGCTTCCTGCGCGATGCCAAGCTCTACGATATCGGCGCCGGCACCAACGAGATCCGCCGCTACCTGATCGGCCGGGAGCTCATAACGTCATGACGGTGATTTCGACCGCAATCGACCGCGACAGCGACAGCTTCAAGGCCAATGCCGTCAAGAACAGAGCCCTGATCGACGAGCTCCACGCCCGTTCGGCGAAAGCGCGGGAGGGCGGATCGCAATCCGCACGCGAGCGCCACACAAGCAAGGGTAAACTCCTGCCGCGCGACCGCATCCAGCTGCTCCTCGATGCCGGCAGCCCCTTCCTGGAGATCGGCACGCTGGCCGCCAACGGCATGTATGGCGACGAGGCGCCGGGCGCCGGCATCATATCAGGCATCGGCCGCGTTTCCGGCCGCGAGGTGATGATCGTCGCCAATGACGCGACGGTGAAGGGCGGCGCCTATTACCCGCTGACGGTGAAGAAACATCTGCGGGCGCAGGAGATCGCGCTGCAGAATCGGCTGCCCTGCCTCTATCTGGTCGATAGCGGCGGCGCCAATCTTCCGCATCAGGCCGAGGTCTTTCCCGACCGCGACCATTTCGGTGCAATCTTCTACAACCAGGCGCAAATGTCGGCCGAAGGCATTCCGCAGATCGCCTGCGTGATGGGAAGCTGCACCGCCGGCGGCGCCTACGTGCCGGCCATGTCCGACGAAACGGTCATCGTGCGCAATCAGGGCACGATCTTCCTCGCCGGTCCGCCGCTGGTCAAAGCCGCCACCGGCGAGATCATCTCGGCCGAAGAGCTCGGCGGCGCCGAGACCCATGGCCGCCGCTCCGGCGTCGTCGATCATGTCGCGGAAAACGACGAACATGCGCTGCTCCTGGTGCGCGATATCGCAGCCAGCCTCAACAGCGTCAAATCCGTCGATATCGACGTCACGCCGCCGCGCCCGCCGAAACTCGATCCCGGGGATCTCATCGGCCTCATTCCGGATGATGTCCGCTCGCCCTATGACGTGCGCGAGGTGATCGGCCGGATCGTCGACAGCTCGGAACTGCATGAGTTCAAGCCGCTCTACGGCACGACGCTCGTATGCGGCTTTGCCCGCATCTGGGGCATGCCGGTCGCCGTCATCGCCAATAACGGCGTGCTCTTTTCCGAAAGCGCGCTGAAGGGGGCGCATTTCATCGAGCTCGCCTGCCAGCGCCGCGTGCCGCTGCTCTTTCTGCAGAATATCTCCGGCTTCATGGTCGGCGGCCGCTATGAGGCCGGCGGCATCGCCAAGGATGGGGCAAAGCTGGTGACGGCGGTTGCGACCGCGACCGTGCCGAAAGTCACCGTCATTATCGGCGGCAGCTTCGGCGCCGGCAATTACGGCATGTGCGGCCGCGCCTATCGCCCGCGTTTCCTCTTCACCTGGCCGAACAGCCGCATCAGCGTCATGGGCGGCGAACAGGCAGCCTCCGTGCTTGCCACCATCCGCCGCGACGCGATGGAGGCGCGCGGCGAGGACTGGCCGGCCGACGAGGAAGAGGCCTTCAAGGCGCCGATCCGGGCCGGCTACGAGGCCGAGGGCAATCCCTATTATGCGACGGCCCGGCTTTGGGACGACGGCATCATCGACCCGCGCCAGACCCGCGATGTGCTCGGCCTTGCCTTTTCCGCCTGCCTGAATGCCCCGATCCCGAAAGGGCCGCGCTTCGGCCTGTTCAGGATGTGAGGCGGCGATGATGGACAGTCTTCTCATTGCCAACAGAGGCGAGATCGCCCGCCGCATCATCCGCACGGCAAAGATGCTCGGCATCCGCACCATCGCCGTCTATTCCGAGGCCGATGCCGGCCTGCCCTTCGTGAGAGAAGCGGACGAGGCGATCGCCATCGGCCCGCCGCCGGCCCGCGAAAGCTATCTCTCTGAGGCAAGAATCCTGGAGGCCGCCCGAAAAACCGGCGCTGCCGCCATCCATCCCGGTTACGGTTTCCTGTCGGAAAATGCCGAATTCGCCGAAGCGGTTGAGAAAGCCGGTATCGTCTGGGTCGGCGCGCCGCCGGCGGCGATCCGCGCCATGGGGCTCAAGGACGCAGCGAAGGAATTGATGCAGGCGGCCGGCGTGCCCGTCACCCCCGGTTATCTCGGGCCGGACCAGAGCGATGCAAGGCTTGCGGCCGAAGCCGATGCCATCGGTTATCCCGTGCTCATCAAGGCGGTTGCCGGCGGCGGCGGCAAGGGCATGCGCCGCGTCGACCGCGCGCAGGATTTCGCCGAGCTTCTCGCCTCTTGTCGCCGTGAGGCAGCTGCCTCCTTCGGCGACGACCGCGTTTTGATCGAACGTTATATCGCCAATCCGCGTCATATCGAGGTGCAGATCTTCGCCGACAAATCAGGCAATTGCGTTCATCTCTTCGAGCGCGATTGTTCACTGCAGCGCCGGCATCAGAAGGTCATCGAGGAGGCCCCTGCCCCCGGCCTCGATACCGCCACGCGGGTAGCGATCTGCGATGCGGCGGTAAAGGCCGCAAAAGCGGTGAATTATGTCGGCGCCGGCACCATCGAATTCATCGCCGATGCCTCCTCCGGCCTCAATCCCGACCGCATCTGGTTCATGGAGATGAACACACGGCTGCAGGTGGAACACCCGGTCACCGAAGCCATAACCGGCGAGGATCTGGTGCTCTGGCAGCTGAAGGTCGCCAGCGGCGAGCCCTTGCCAAAACGCCAAGACGAGATCGCCGTCAACGGCTGGGCCTTCGAGGCCCGGGTCTATGCCGAAAATCCCGCCGCCGGCTACCTGCCCTCGACCGGCCGGCTCGAACATCTCAAACTCCCGACGTCCGTCCGCGTCGATAGCGGCGTCGACGAGGGCGATGAGATCACCGCCTTCTACGATCCGATGATTGCCAAGATCATTGCGCATGGGCCGAACCGTGAGGCAGCGCTGTGGAAGCTCGCAGCCGCCTGCGCCGGCATCGAGGTCTGGCCGGTCAGATCGAATGCCGGTCTTCTCGCCCGCATCGCCACCGACCCGGATTTTCGCGCCGCACGGATCGATACCGGCTTCCTCGACCGCCACGGCGAAAGCCTTGTGGCGAGCGAGCCGGATGAAACTGTCATCGACAAGGCAGCCGCGGCACTTTCGAAGAGCATGGGCAGCGATCCCTGGTCCGCACTTTCCGGCTTCCGCATCGCTGCGACGAGCGACAGCCGCGTGCGTGTGCGCATCGACGGTCATCTCCATTGGGGGCGTGCGCGCCCCGGCCTCGAAGCAAAGGCGATCGAGATCGACGAAGCGACGGTGCTTTTCGATAGTGGCAATGCCTGGTCGATCGGCCTGCCGCTCGCGAGCGAAATCGAGACAAATCATGGCGTCGGCGATGGCGCCATCCTTTCGCCCATGCCAGGCCTCGTCATCTCGGTGGATGTCGCAGAAGGCGACCCAGTCGCCAAGGGGGATCGCCTGCTGACGGTCGAAGCCATGAAGATGGAACATTCGCTGCGGGCGCCCTTCGACGGCATCGTCGGCAAATTGCAGGTTTCCCCGGGTGTCCGCGTCTCGGAAAATCAGCTGGTCGCCAGCGTCATGAAGGGAGAGGAGTGATGGCCGGCCGCTATTTCGACGAATGGACGGTCGGCGACCGCATCGCTCACGAAATCCGCCGGACGGTCACCGAGACCGACAATCTGCTGTTTTCGACGCTCTCCCACAATCCGCAGCCGCTGCATCTCGATGCCGAATACGCAGCCGGCACCGAATTCGGCCGGATCGTCGTCAACGGCACCTTCACCTTTGCGCTCACCGTCGGCCTTTCGGTCGGCGAAACCACGCTCGGCACGCTCGTCGCCAATCTCGGCTACGACAAGGTGACGATGCCGAAACCGGTCTTCATCGGCGATACGCTGCGGGTGGAAACCGAGGTGACGGAACTGCGCCGCTCGAACTCCCGCCCCGACGCCGGCATCGTCACCTTCCGGCACATCACTCTGAACCAGCGCGATGAAATCGTCTGTCAGTGCCTGCGCACGGCGATGCTGAAGGTGAAACCGTCATGAGGCTGCGCTCGCTGCTCTTCGTGCCCGGCGACCGGCCGGAACGTTTCGAAAAAGCGCTCGCCTCGGGTGCCGATGCCGTCATTCTCGATCTGGAGGATTCGGTTGCGCCTGCGAATAAGCCAATAGCGCGCGCGCGCGTGCACGAATTCGCCCTAAGCCATTCCGGCGAAACCGCTCTCCTCATCCGCATCAATCCCCTCACCTCTCCTGAATTCGAGGACGACCTTGCCGCTCTGAGCGGCCTTCACCCTTTCGCGATCGTGCTGCCGAAGGCCGAGGGCGCGGCTTCCGTGCGCAAACTCGCAGCCTCGCTTACGTCGGCCTTTCCCATTTTGCCGATCGCGACGGAAACGGCGTCGGCGATCTTCGAGATCGGCAGTTACCGGGAGGTCTCGACCAGCCTCTGCGGCCTGACCTGGGGTGCCGAGGATCTGCCCGCTGCGATGGGGGCCACGGCCGCGCGGAGGACGGATGGCCGCTATACGCCACCGTACGAACTTGCACGCTCGCTCACGCTATTTGCAGCCCATGCCGCCGCCGTTCCCGCAATCGAAACCGTCTATCCCGATTTTCACGATCTCAAAGGTCTGAGCACCTATCTCGGCCGCGCTCGGCGAGACGGCTTTTCCGGCATGATGGCCATCCATCCGAGCCAGATCGAAGCGATCAATCACGCCTTTACGCCGGATGCGTCTGAAATCGCCTGGGCCGAGAAAGTCGCTGCCGCCTTTGCCGCCAGCCCCGACGCCGGCGTCATCCAACTTGACGGGCGCATGCTCGACCTGCCGCATCTCAAGCTCGCGCTCCGCCTTCTGAAGAGCGCCGGACAATAGTCTCCGCCGATCAGCCCGATTTTGCGGTTGGCTTGGAGGCGACCTGCTCCGACTCGAGGTAACCGGCACCGATGGCGACGTAGAGGTCGACATAGTCCTTGGCGACCTGCTGAACGGTGGCGGCAAGGCTTGCCTCCGCATCGGAGACCGAACGCTGCGCATCCAGAATATCGAGCAGCGACGACGCGCCATCCTTGTAGCTCGTGGTCGAAAGTGCCAGCGATTCCTGCGCCGTCTGCACCTGCCGGCGCAACGGCTCCAGCGTCTGCGTGTCGCGACGAACCGCCGTCAGCGCGTTTTCGACCTCTTCGACGCCGTTCAGCACCACCGCCTTCCAGGCGAGATACTGGGTCTTCGCATCGGATTTTTCGATATCGACATTGGCGCGCAACGTGCCACCGTCGAAGATCGGCAGGTTGAGCGAGGGCCCGAAGGACCAGCTGGTCAGACTTGCGCCTTTGGCGCCCGAGGATTTGACCCAGCTCGGCGAGATCGAGCCGGAGAGCGTGATCGACGGGTAGAGCTGGGCCTCGGCTGCGCCGATATCGGCAACGGCAGCCGCCAGTTCGCGTTCGGCCTTGCGAATATCGGGACGATTGCGGATGAGATCGGCGGGAATGCCGGCGCGCATGTCGCCGCGGAAGACCGGTTGCCCGGCACTCTTCTGAAGCTCACCCATCAGCGAAGATGCCGGCATTCCGAGCAGCGTGGCAATGTGATGGGCCGATTCCGTGAAGCTCTTTTCCAGCCCGGGAATATCGGCCTTCGTCGACTGCACCAGGCCTTCGGCCTGAACGACATCGAGGCGAGAGGCCGCGCCGGCTTTCAATTGCAGCAGCGTGAGCTCGTAGGTCTGCTGGCGGGATTTCACACTCGCCTGCGAAAGGGCGATGCGCTCCTGGTAATAGCGGGCGTCGATATAGCTCCCGACGAGATCTTTGAGAAAAGTGAGCTTGGCATTGTCGGCCGTCGCATAGGCGGCCCCCAACGAGGCAATTGCGCTCTCCCTGGAGCGACGATACTGGCCGAAGAAATCGAGCAGCCAGGAGAGGCTGGCCTCCCCGCCCGTCGTGTTCGTGGTGCCGACCGTGGTGCGCAGCCGACCCTTCTCGCCGGATAATGTGTGCGAAGCATCGACAGTCAGGCTCGGCAGGCCGCCGGCGGCGGCGACGGTGATATTGGCTGAAGCCGCGTTGATGCTTTCGAGCGCCTGCAGCACGTCGAGGTTCTCGCTGAGGCCATGCGCCACCAGGCCGTCGAGCCGCTTGTCGCGATAGGCCGTCCACCACTCTTCCGTCACGACATTGCCGTTGCTCTTATTGCCCCCTTCTTCGAATTTGGCGGGAAGCGGCATTTGCGGGGGAACGTGATCCGGGCCGCTGACGCAACCGGTCAGCAGAAGCGTCAGTGCGGATGCAGCGTAGCGGAGGGATGATAATCTTGTGCGAAGCGACGTACTCACGGGCGAGCCTTCTGAACCGGGATCGTGAGTTCAGGCTTAGCGAGACCAGCGTTAATGGCGGTTAAGAAACTGTAAAGTTAGGTAAAATCCGGCACCGCCCGTCGAGCGGCCTAAATCAGGCTTCATCGCCGGCCGAACCGTAGGGCATCGGCCGCCTCGGAAGCTCCAGGGTGATCGCCAGGCCGCCGGCCGCCGGCAGCGAGGCATGCACGCGCCCGCCATGACGCTCGATCGCCTGCCGGGTGATGGCAAGACCCAGGCCGTATCCGCCTCTCGGCACGGCGTCTTTGCCCCGGGAAAACGGCTGGAAGATGCGTTCGAGTTCGTCACGGCCGACGCCCGGCCCCTGGTCTCCAACGCGGATCGTAAGGCGATCGGTCGTCGCCTCGCAGGACACTGATATACGCGAATGCTCGGCCGTATATTTGACGGCGTTGCGGACGACGTTTTCGAGCGCCCTGTAGATCAGTTCGCCTTCGACCTCGGCCCGGAAGATGCCGTCGACACTCGTCGTGATCGTAACCTCGCGGGCTTGGGCTTCGAATGCCGCATCGCCGAGGATTTCATTCAGCAGCTCGATGACGTCGAGAGTCTGCGTCTTCAGCGGCCGGCCGGATCCCGCCGTCAGCCTGGCAAGGGTCAGAACCTCGCCCACCAGCGTATCAAGCCGTTCGACCTCCCTGTCCATACGGTCGAGCATGGTGCCGAGTTTGGCCGGGCTTTGCCTGAGAACGCCGACGGCCGCCTGCAGGCGGGACAAGGGCGAACGCAGTTCGTGGGAGACGTCGTGGAACAGCCGCTGCTGCGCATCCTGGAGTTCCTGAAGCCGGGCGGCGCTCGCATCGAAATCATAGGCGAGTGCCGTCACTTCATCCTTTCGGCCAGCCATCTTGTCGCCGATGCGAAAATCGAAGCGGCCATGGGCAAGCGCGCTCAGGCCGTCGCGCAGATGCACGACGGGGCGAATGAGGTATCGCGCCAATGCGCCGGCCGCGATCGTGCTGGCGATCAGGATGGTGATCCACGGCATGAACGGGCCAAGACTGTCGAAGATGGAACTGGCCGGGGCCGACACGGAAAGCCGGTAGCAGACGCCATCCTTCAGCACGGATCGGGTGGTCAGCGTGTTCTTCGCAGCGCAGGCAGCGGCTTCCGCAGGCTTCGAAAGGCTGAGGCTGAGCGGCTGCGTCTTCTCGCTTGTGCTGACAAAACGGGCAGCGGCGTCTTCGCCATCCTGAACCAGAATATTTGCGGTCAGGTTGAGCACGATCGTCCGCCGCTCCTGTTCGAGCTCGCCTGCGAAGGGAACCGCCTGAAGCAGCTTGACGATCAGGATGATGACAGCGAGGCTTGCCGCCAGCGTCAGCCAGATGATCCTGAAGAATTTCCAGAAAAGCCGGGGCATGGTCAGTCCACGAGAAGTTGATAGCCCTGGCCGCGGACGGACTGGATCCAGGATTGTCCGTCCTCCCGCAGCCCGAGCTTCTGGCGAACGCTGCTGATATGGACGTCGATACGCCGGTCGAACGGCGTGAGCGGTTTGCCGAAGGCCCGCTTCGAAATATCCTGCTTCGACACCAGTTGGCCGGCGCTGCGGGCGAGAACCTCAAGCAGGCTGAATTCGGTGCCGGTCAGCTCCAAGGTCTCGCCGCGCCATTCAGCACTTCTGCTGCCGGAGTGGATCACCAGTTGCCCTGCCCTGATCGTGTCGGTCGCTGCGCCGGCTGCCGGCTGCCCCGCGCGGCGCAGGATGGCGCGCAGCCTTGCCGCCAATTCACCCGGCGAGCATGGCTTCGGCACATAATCGTCGGCACCGAGATTGAGACCCGATATCCTGTCGACGTCATCGCCTCTTGCAGTCAGCATCAGAACGGGGACCTGGCTCAGCTTCCGGATCCTCTGCAAAACTTCGATCCCGTTCATCCGGGGCATCATGATGTCGAGCACGATGATATCGACCGTATTGCCGGCGGCTGCGGCAATGGCGGCGCGACCGTCGGTATCCGTTGCGACGTCATACCCTTCTTCGATCAGATATTCCTGCAGAAGCGTCGTCAGCTCGGCATCGTCGTCGATGAGGAGAACCTTGTTCATTCACTTCGTCCGTCTTTAATCCGGGCAAGCCATACAGCACGAACACGCTCACGCGGCCAAGTTTTACCTAACTTAACACCAACTTGACCGCACTTAACATTCGCCCCGTTACCTATTCTGCCATGACATCGGCGCGAGCTGCGATCGGATTGCCGTGCATGGGCCGTAATCCGTCATCGAGCTGATCGCGCATCGGCAAAGGCAGCGATGCCTTTGACCACAAGGAGTGCATCGTTGAGAAAACCATCCAAACCATTCGCCGCCGCGTTCGTTGCGGTTGCGCTTTTCTTCCCCCTGCGCAATGCCGCGGCCGAACAGGCGGAAGCACCCGCTCTTACCGTCTCCCTGACGACGCCGGCGCAGCGCGACTGGCCGGAGACGGTTCCGGCGAGCGGATGGCTGAAGCCTTGGCAGGAAGCGATCATCGCCTCCGAAACCGGCGGCCTGCGGATAACCGATGTTCTGGTCGACGTCGGCTCCGTGGTCACGAAGGGACAGACGCTCGTCCAGCTTTCCCAGGAGAGCGTGCTCGCCGATCTCCGCAAGCAGGAGGCCGCCGTCGAGAACGCTAAGGCAAGTCTGTCAAAGGCCAAGGCGAATGCCGACCGGGCGCGGCAGCTCCGTCCCTCGGGCGCGCTTTCCGACGAGAAGATCGTCGAATATCTGGCCGATGAGCAGACGGCGACGGCAAGTCTTGCATCTGAAGAAGCGGCGCTCGACAGCGAAAAGATCAAGCTTGCGCAAACGACGATCACGGCCGTCGACGACGGCGTGATCACGTCGCGTTCCGCCAATCTCGGCGCCGTCGTCTCCGCCGGCACCGAGCTGTTCCGCATGGTTCGCCAGCAGCGTGTCGAATGGCAGGCCGAAGTGTCGGCACGCTACCTCCCGCGCATTTCGGAAGGTTTGAGCGTCAGGATCGACGGACCGGACGGCCATGCCATTGACGGCAAGGTTAGACTTGTCGGGCCTTCGGTCAGCACCGATACCAGTCGGGCAATCGTCTATGTGGCGCTTCCGACCGACGTCCGTCCGCGCACCGGTCTCTATGTCACCGGCAATATCGAAGTGCAGACCTCGCCAGCGCTGACCGTTCCCGAGACGGCGATCGTGTTCCGGGACGGCATCAGTTACCTCTTCACTTCAGGTGAGGATCAGCGGGTCAAAAAGGTCAGGGTGGAAACCGGCCGCCGCAATAATGGCGAAGTGGAAATCGTCTCCGGGATCGATCGCTCGGCGAAAGTGGTGAACTCGGGCGGCGCCTTCCTGTCCGATAATGACCTCGTGAAGATTGCGGAGACAAACTGATGAACTTCTCAGCCTGGTCGATCCGCAATCCCGTACCGGCGATATTGCTGTTTGTGATGCTGACAGTCGGTGGGCTCTTGGCCTTCAGGCAGCTGCCGATACAGAACTTCCCCGACATGGACCTTCCGACAATCACCGTCACCGCTACGCTCGACGGCGCCGCACCGACGCAGCTCGAAACCGAGGTGGCCCGCACCATCGAGGACAGTCTTGCCGCGCTCAGCTATCTCGACCATATCACCACGACGATCACCGACGGCACCGTCTCGATCAAAGTGTCCTTCAAGCTGGAAAAAGACAGCGAAACGGCGCTGAACGAAGTCCGCAATGCCGTCGACAGCGTCAAGGGCGACCTGCCGGCGCAAATGGAGACGCCTAGCGTCAGCAAGGTCACCGTACAGAGTTCCGCACTGGTCACCTATGCCGTCGGCTCGACCGCTCTCAACGAGACCGAACTTTCCTGGTTTGTCGACAATGATCTGACCAAGGCGCTGCTTTCGGTGTCCGGTGTCGGGCAAGTCAACCGCATCGGCGGGATCGACCGTGAGGTTCATGTGGATCTCGATCCCGCGACGATGGCGTCGTTCGGGGTCACCGCGGCCACCGTGTCGTCGCAGTTGAAGGCAGTGCAGACGGATATATCGGGCGGCCTTGGCGAAATCGGCGGCACCCGCCAGACCTTGCGCACGCTCGGCGCCCTGCCATCGGTCGAGGCGCTGAAGGGGCTCAAAATCCCCCTGGCAAACGGCCAGCAGGTTCGCCTCGATGACGTCGCATCCATCACCGACAGCTTCGCCGAGCGCTCCTCGATGGCCTATCTCGACGGCAAGCCGGTGATCGCGGTCGAGATCAAGCGCTCGAACGGATTTTCCGACAGCGGTGTTGCCGCCGATGTGGACAAGGCGATTAGGGAGTTCGCCGCCAAGCATTCCAACGTTGAGATCGACGAGGCTTACAGCACGATCGGCCCGATCATCGGCAACTATGATGGTTCGATGCACATGCTGTACGAAGGCGCGATCCTGGCGATCATCGTCGTCTGGCTTTTCCTCCGGGACTGGCGGGCGACGATCCTGTCGGCCGTGGCGCTGCCCCTGTCGGTCATACCGACCTTCCTTGTCATGTATTTCGCCGGCTTCAGCCTGAATATCGTCACGCTGCTTGCGCTGTCGCTCGTGGTCGGCATCCTCGTCGACGATGCCATCGTCGAGATCGAGAACATCGCCCGCCACCTCAAGATGGGCAAGCGGCCGATCGATGCCGCCCTCGAAGCGGCCAACGAGATCGGACTTGCCGTTATCGCAACCACCTTCACGCTGGTCTCGGTCTTCCTGCCGACGGCGTTCATGAGCGGCATACCGGGCCTTATCTTCCGCCAGTTCGGCATCACCGCTGCCGTCGCCGTGCTTGCCTCGCTGGTCGTCGCGCGTCTGCTGACGCCGATGATGGCCGCCTATTTCATGAAGGCCCATCCGACCGAGGAAAAGGACGGCCGGATCATGCGTGCCTATATCGCCATTGTGAAGGCCGCCATGAACCGCAGGAAGACGACCGTGGCCGTCACCGCCGTCGTCGTCGCGCTCTCGCTTTCGACCATTCCCCTGTTGAAATCCGGCTTCCTGCCCGCGTCCGACGACGCGCGGACCCAGATCACGCTGACCATGCAGCCGGGCGCCACCATCGAGCAGACCGACGCCACCAGCAGGAAGGCCGCGGATATCATCGGCAAGCTTCCCGATGTGACCCATGTCTTCTCCGCCGTCGGTTCCATGTCCTCGGGTGGTGGTCCCGACGCCGGCACCACGAGCGATGTCGGATCGGCGACGATCGTTGCCGTGCTGCCGCCCATCGACGAGCGCAATCGCAAGCAGTCGGAAATCGAAAACGACATCCGGCAGGCGCTTTCCGTCCTCCCCGGCGTGCGTGTGGAGGTCGGCGGCGGCGGCAATGGCACGAAGCTCGAGATCACGCTGGCTGGCGACGATGCAAATGTCCTCGACAGCGCCAGTACGGCGCTCGAGGAGCAGCTCCGCTCACTGCAGGGCATCGGAGCGGTGACATCGACTGCAGCCAGACAGGCACCCGAGATCCAGATCACGCCCGACTTTGCGCGCAGCGCAGCACTCGGGGTCACGTCGAGCGCCATCGCCGAGGCCGTGCGCGTGGCGACCAACGGGGAATATTCGGCCGACCTGCCGAAGCTCAACCTGCCTCAGCGGCAGATTCCGATCGTCGTCCGCTTCTCACCCGAGGCGCGTACCAATCTGGACGACATCAAGAACATGCGGGTGGCGGGAACCAACGGCAACGTCGATCTCGGATCGATCGCCGACGTGAAGATCGGCGGCAGCCCGTCGGAGATCGATCGGATCGACCGGATGCGCAATGTCACCCTTTCCGTCGAACTCAACGGCCGCATCCTCGGCGACGTCAATCGCGAGGCGCAGGCGCTGCCGGCACTCCGGCATCTGCCGTCGGGCGTCACCCTGGTCAACCAGGGCGAACTTCAGCGCAGTTCGGAGCTGTTCCAGAGTTTCGGGCTGGCAATGGCGATCGGCGTGTTCTGCATCTATGCGGTCCTCGTCCTGCTCTTTCACGATTTCCTGCAGCCGCTGACGCTTCTGATGGCGCTGCCGCTCTCGCTCGGCGGCGCGTTGGTGCCGCTGGTGGTGACTGGAACGAGCTTCTCCATGCCTGTTGTCATCGGCCTGCTCATGCTGATGGGCGTGGTGACGAAGAACTCCATCCTGCTCATCGAATATGCGATCATGTCGCGCCAGCGTGGCATGTCGAGATTCGACGCCTTGGTGGATGCCTGCCACAAGCGCGCACGGCCGATCGTCATGACCACCATCGCCATGGCCTCGGGCATGCTGCCGGCCGCGCTCAGCCTGATGGGCGGCGATTCCAGCTTCCGCCAGCCGATGGCGATCGTGGTGATCGGCGGCGTGGTGATGTCGACGCTGCTCAGCCTCATCGTCATCCCCGTCATCTTCACTTTCGTCGATGATCTCGAACAGATCCTCAAACGCTTGCTGCGCCGGATCGGCCTGGCCGAGGACATGGCCGGAAACAAACCGCATGCGTCCAACGATCACGCGGCGGTCGATTTCCAACCCGAGCAGTCAAGGCGGGGGCAAGGTCAGAGATGACCCCGCCAGACAACGGCCGGTGACGGCACCCTCTTCGGCTGCGTTCCTCCCCCCAACCGGAACAAGGCCGCGGGACGTGTTCCCCCGCAGGCGGCCACAAGCCGCCTGCGCGTCCTGCTACTCGGCTGACAACGGCTCCATTGCTTCGAAATCGGGCAAGGCGCCGCTGGCATATCCGATCGCCCCAAGCGAACCGATGGCAATCCGGCCGTCGCGGATCGACAGCAGCGGTCCTTCGGCACCCCGCTCGTAAATATCCGGGTGGGCAGCAGCAAAACGCGCCATCTCCGCCTGCGGCGCACCCTGCATGCCGGCCACATAATGATGACCGTTGCGCTCGACATGGGAGAGGCCGAGCAGCGAAACCAGCGCCAGATCCTGCTGCACGGCAAGTCCGGCCTGGCAGGTCAGGTCTTCGCCGGAGAGGAACAGGTTCGGCACGCCTGTCGTCCTGATGCGGATCGCCTTGAGGAGCGAGCGATAGACGCCCTTGCAGGTCTTCGAGGAGACGCCGGTATAGCCGAGCTCACGGGCGTGGGCGAAGGCCGCGTCGCCATCGTCGCTCTCATCGATCAGGAAGGGCAACTGCGCCGCCAGAGCCCCGAGTGACGTCTGCATGGTGATCGCGCGCGAGAACGGCTGTTCGACAAAGGCAATGGCCGCACGCAGCCGCGCCAGCCGCGGCATCGCCGCCATGCGCGCCAGCAGGTCGGCAAGCGGTTCGGCAGCGGCGAATTGTTCATTGCCGTCGACCGTCACCCGGTAATCGGGCAGATGGTCCAGCACCGCGGCAATTCGCGCCAGCCGGTCGAGATCGGCATCGATCGTGCCCGAAAGCTTGATTTTGAACCAGTGGTTGCCATAACGCGCAATCACCGCCTCGAGGCTTTGCGGCAGGCCGTCATCAACGGGATGAACGATATCCCTCTCGGTAATCGGGTCGAGCAGCCCGATCGTATGCCGGGCCGAGATCGAACCGGCGGGGCGAAGGCTGGCTAGCACCGCCGATGCGGCATGGGCGTCGATGTCGCCCGGCAACAAGGGGCCGCCGATGCCGACGAGGTTTTGGCGCACCGCATCGAAGAAGGAAATTCCGGCAAGACGGCAATAGGCATCGAGTGCTGCGCGAGCGATAAGCGAAGGTCCGAAACCGGCGGCCAACGGATTTCCGGGCAGGCGCCGCACGGTTTCTATCTCGTTCAGCCGGGCGGCAGCAAACAAAGTCGTCGGCGCCGACGCTTCGAGCGACGCTGCGGCTGCAGCGCGGATCGAGCCGCGCAATTGATCGACATTCTGCGCCGGCGTCAGTGCCGGATTTTTGTCGAACCATTTCGGCACCATCATTTCGGCGGCGCCGCCGACGGCGGTCTTTCCCCTGTCATCCTCGACGCGCACCCTGAGAAAGGCCTGCGGGGCCCTTTCGAGGGTTGCCGCGCCGAAGCGGAACGGCAGGCGCAGGCGGATATCGCGCTCGAAGGCGTCGATTTCGACAATTCTGATGCGCGGCGCCGTCACGGAACCTCCGATGTTTCTGTCCATTTTACGCCATCCGGTCGAGCATGGCGCGCGACACTTCGTGATGGAGCGGTTCCTGGCGCAGCAGCCGGCCGATCTCGTCCACCATGGCTTGGCCTTGGGCGAAATGCGCCTCTTCGGTATGGCCGGCGGCATGCGGCGAAATGGTGACATTGGCAAGTGCCGGATCGCGGAACGGGCTGTCCGGCGGCAACGGCTCCTGGTCGAAGACATCGAGAGCCGCCTCGATACGGCCGGACCGGATCTCGGCGAGCAATGCCGCCTCATCGACCAATTCTGCGCGCGCGGTGTTGATGAACAATGCGCCGGGGCGCAACAGCGCCAGTTCGCGGGCACCGATCATGCGGCGCGTTTCCGGCAGAACGGGCGCATGCAGGGTAATCACATCACTTTGCGCCAGTGCCTCGTCCAGTCCTGTTCGGACGACGCCGAGTACCGCGGCCTCGCTGTCATTGAGATAGGGATCGACGACCAACACGCGGCAGCCGAAGGGCCCGAGCAGGCGCATCACCGCCCGGCCGACATATCCGGCGCCAATGATGGCGACCGTTCTGGCGCCGAGCAACCTTTGCGGCACGGCGGCGCGAACATCGAGCCATTCGCCGCCGCCGCGCAATGCATGATGCAGCCGGTGAATGCCGCGCATGGCGAGCAGTGCTTCGGCAACGACGAACTCGGCAACCGAGGCGGCGATTTTCGAGGCGGCATGGCTGACGCGAAGGCCGTCGTCGAACAGGCGGGCGGGAACGAGCGTGCGGACGCTGCCGGCCGAATGGGCGACGAGGGCAAGTTGCGGATGGCGCTGGCGCGCTGTGGGATCAAAGGGCGGCGTGCCCCATCCGGTCAGGCACGCCGTAGCGCCCTGTAGCAGCCGGTCGGCATCGGCGGCATCGATCATGGCGGCTGCCGGCCAGCGGACGTCGCCCAGCCCATTCAAATCAGCGGTCGCCGCATCGTTCAGCATCATGCGGCGGGTCTTTTCGGTCAAAAGGACGGCAATGACGGGCGCTTGTTTGCTCATTCTTCTACTCTTTCGCTGCGGCGACCAGGCGCCTGAGATGGGCGAGATCGGCGCGGATCTTGTCGAGCGCCTGTTCGCGGGGAACCCGGTATTGGGAATGCACCGAGAGCACCCCGGCAAAACCGGTGGCGGTGAGATGCGGGATGATGTCGGCCCAGGGCACCATGCCATCGTCGAGCCCGTACCAATCCGAATGCCAGGCACGCTGGCCCTGCGCCCCATAGGCGCCGGGAAACCAGCCGCAATTCTTGACGCCCATGCAGCAGAACCACGGGTCGAGAAGGTCGAGGGTCAGACGCCAGTCCTCGCTTCCCTCGCGGATGATCTGGTTGGCCGGATCGGGATAGGCGCCGATCCTGATCGGATCGCGCCCGGCCAGCAATTGCATCGCCAGCGCGCCGGAGCTGTGCAGGGTCCCGCCGTGCAGCTGGATCGTCAACTTGACGGCGAAGCGTTCGGCGAGATGCTCAAAACCATCGAGGTCGCGCTGCGCCTCATCGACCTGCACCTTCCAGCGCCGGGACGGATCATAACGCCAGAAGCCGAGCCGGACCTGGCCGATGCCGGCCTCGCCGCAAAAGCCGAGAAGGCGCGACGCAGCAGCGTCGGGCCGCGTGGAATCGATGGTCGCCATCGGGGTGCGGAGGCCGGCTGCGGCAAAGAGCTTTGTGGCCTTTACGATTTCCTCCGGCCGGTCGGGAGACACGGCATGGCCGTCGCGAACGAGAAGATCGGCACAGTCGAATCCGAGGCCGGCCGTGATCTCCGCCGCCGTCTCCAGCGGCAGACCTTCCAGGGTCTTGGTGAAATAGGCGATATCCATGATGTCCCTGCTCATCAACTGGAAACACAGAGTTCGCTGTGGCGGCCGAAGGCATCGCGGGCGCGCACCGCATAGCGCGCACCCTCCGGCGGCGACATGTGCAGGAATGCCGTGGAGAGCAGCGGCGCCGGACTGACCTTTTCAAAGGTCTTGCCGTCGGTGCTGGTGAGGACATCGTAGAAGACGGCGGGGCTGGCATTGCCGGCCGCCCAGAACAGCATGCGCTCCTCCCGACCGCCGAGACCGAGGTAACGTTCGACGACGAGACCGGTGGGTGCTGCCGGCGGTGCGCCGATATCGGGAACGACGAGCACCTGCGTCAGCGACGGCAAGGGCACGTCGAGATCGACACTGGCCCGGCCTTCGTCGCAGGCGACGGTGCTGATCGGATGCAGCAAGGCGGGCTCCTGGGCGCGGCGCAGTGCGGCAAACTGCGCTTCATCAGGGACGGGCGGCGCGCCGACCGGCTCGAAGGGCCCGCGCGGATTGCTTTCATCGCGCTGGGCCTCCCAGACCTCCATCGGATTGGTGAATTCCTCGTCGATGCGCAGCAGGCAGAGCGCATGGCGGCCGGGAGTGAGCCCGTCGACCTCGAGGCGGACGGCGGTCCGGCCCGAGCGGTTGATGGCATCGACGCTGTGGATGAGACTGATGGAAACACCGCCGCCCGGCAGCCGTGTCGGCAGGATCGCCAGGCCATCCTGATCGGGCGCCAGCGGCGGCTCGGCCGTCACCTTGCAGACGGTATCGCCGAGCGTTGCCAGCAGCTCCATCGATGTGAGGCCCGGCTTCTTGATGATGTCGAAGGGCGGCGCACTGTCGATGTCGGTCACCAGCTTTTCCAGATCGGTCTTGTGCTCCCACTGCGCCTTGGTGAAATTGCGCGAACCGAAATAGGCAAAGATCGTGCGCTGGCTCCAGCCGCCGATAAAGGCATGGTCATTGCTGAGGAAGGTGAAATTCGCCGCTTTCGGGGCGATGATGCGCCGGTCGTGCTGTTCGATGATGCGGGCGATGATCCCGGCATAATAGGCCTTGCCGTGCCAGCTGTGATGATCGCTCCAGCCGAGCTGCGGATCGCATTCGTCGTTGACGATCGGCAGGCCGGCAAGCCGCGGATGATGCTCCTTGAGATAATCGACGACGAGAAGCGTGCGATCGACGATGGCGTTGGTTTTCGGGGTCAGATCGTCCTTGCTGCCGTTGACGCCTTTCTCGTGGATCGAGATGTAATCGATGCGCGGCGGCCCGTTGCCGGTCAGGCAGCTCGTGCCGCTGTCGCAATGGGCCATCAGAGCCCGAAAGATCGGCGAGAGCGTGCGGGCGGTGCCGGGCCCGCCCATCGGCAGACTCGGGTCAATGGCGTCGAGGCCGGCGACGCAGGCGTCGTAGTAATTGGTGTAGCCCTTGATCCCGTAGGTCCACCAGCCGGAGTCGGCCTCATTCGTCGTTTCGAAATACCACGTGCGCAATTCGTCCATGCCGTAGCGCGCGCCATAGCGCTCCACCGTCACTGTGACGAGATCGCGCCAGCGCTTGACCTGATTCATGTCCTCGTAGTCGGTGAACAGGCCCGACGGGTTGCCCATCAGCTCGAAGAACGGCTTCAGCCGGTGTTCGATCATCACGTCGAGCGCGCGGTCAAGCAGCGACCAATCGTAGCCGCTCGCGCCGCCGGTGGCGCGCAGCAGGTTGTAGAGGTAGTGGACGCGCAGAAACCTGATGCCCTCGTTCGGCAGGCCGCCGATATAGGCAAGCATCTGGCGCATCTCGGGTTCGAGCAGCAGCTCGGCAGGCGAAAACCCGGTGCCGCGCCAGAACCGCTCGAAGGGGCGCACCGTTTGGCTGGCATCAACATTTATTCGCGTCCGTTCACGCATGGGATCGTCTCTCCTTGAGCGGAAGTCTGGCAGCGCCCGAAAAACCAGCGCGGAAGGCCAGGAACCTGGTTATTTGAACTTTTCACGCATCGCATCGATGCCGGGGATAGTCTTGGTCAGATGCTGATGCGCCGGATCGAAACGCTGGATCAGCCCGCGGCGGTGCTTGCCAACAAGGATGGTGAAGATATAGCCGCGATGACCGGGCGAGGTGACGGTCGGGTGGTAGCCGCGGTCGACCAGGACAGTATCGCCGTTGCGGGTCATGAGGATCTTGACCGGACCGTCGTCATCATAAGTGATCTGACTGCCGAAGCCGGTCTCGGGCTGGAAGCGGTAATGATAGAGCTCCTCGTGCAGGGTCTCGGCATCGCCGTCTTCGGTATCGTGCTTGTGGGGAGGATAGCCGGACCAGCAACCCTCGCCGGCATAGAGTTCGCTCACCAGGAGGTTGCCGCAGCGGCCGTTTTGCCGTTGCCCGAGCAGGTGGACGATCCGCCGCTGGCTATGAGTGTCGGGCGAGCCGACATTGACCGCGTCGACCTCCTCAGGCGTGACACGGAACGGGGCATAGCGCGTCTCGCATAGGCCGCCGGCGATGGCGACTTCCGCCGGGCCGCCACGGGCCGATATCCGGACATTGGCGTCGACGGGCGCGTAAACCGAGTCCGCATCGCCTCCCCAGATATCGGCTCGCCGGCCCACAGCTTCGAAGGTGATGTCATCCACCTCGATATCCACCTGCCCCGACAGCACGACGTAGAGGCTTTCGTGCAAGGGCAGCCGCCGCGTGTCCCGGCCGTCTGCCGGAAGCGTGACGAGGTCGAAATAGATGAGATCGAGCGTCCTGGAGGAGGTATCCACAATGGGACGCTGCTCGGAGCGTGGAATGAATTCGGGCATCAATTGAACTCCGCTACGGTACGGTCGGCAGAAGGGTTGAGGGTCAGGGTTTCGGCGTGATGGCAGGCCACCGCATGTCCATCGGCGGTAACGGTGCGCAGCGCCGGCAGCTCCTGCCTGCAAAGCTCGGTGGCGTAGCGGCAGCGCGGATGAAAGGCGCAGCCGGGGGGCGCATGCGCAGGGTCGGCGACCTCGCCCGCCAGCCGGATGCGCCGGCCGTGGCGGCGCAGCCTCGGATCGGCGATCGGCACCGCCGAGAGCAGCGCTTCGGTATAGGGGTGGCGCGGACGCGAAAAGATCTGCTCCGTCGGCGCCTTTTCGACGACCCGGCCGACATACATGACGGCGATATTGTCGGAGATGTGCCGGACGACCGAGAGGTCGTGAGCAACGAAGAGATAGGTCAGGCCGAACTGTTCCTGCAGGTCCTGCAGCAGGTTGATGGTTTGCGCCTGGACGCTGACGTCCAGCGCCGAGACGGCTTCGTCGGCGATCACCAGCCGCGGATTGGACGCCAGCGCCCGGGCAATGCCGATGCGCTGGCGTTCGCCGCCGGAGAAGGCATGCGGATAACGACGCATATATTCGGGCCGCAGGCCGACGCTCTGCATCAGTTCGGCGACCCGGTGCTCGAGCTCCCGGCCCTTGGCGATGCCGTTGACGCTAAGCACCTCGCCGATGATGTCGATGACGGGAAGGCGCGGATTGAGCGAGGATTGCGGATCCTGAAAGACGATGCGCAGGTCGCGGTGGATTTCCTTGAGGGCGGGTCCGGACAGGGCCGCGAGATCCACCGTGCCGCCGCTGCGGTCGCGATAGCGGATTTCTCCGCTGGTCGGCTGGTAGATGCGCAGCACGGTGCGGGCAAGCGTCGACTTGCCGCAGCCGGATTCCCCAACGATGCCGAGCGTCTCGCCGTCCTCGACGCGAAGCGAGACGCCGTCGACCGCCTTGACATGCCCGACCACCCGCCGGAACGCGCCCTTGCGAATGGGGAAATGCATCCTGAGATCGTTCAGTTCGAGCAGCGGGCTTGGTTGCGTCATGGGATCGGCCATCATTGTCTTCCCTCGTAAAGCAGGCAGCTGGCGACGTGCCCCTTGCCGATGAGGACAGCTTGCGGATCCTCGCGGTCACAGAGGCCCGCCCTCGCCTCTCGGCATCGGGGATGAAAGCTGCAGCCTTCGGGCCTGTGGAAACGCGAGGGCACCATGCCTTCGATGGTCGCCAGCCGTTCGCTCGGCTGTCCGTGCAGGCGCGGCACCGATTGCAGCAGGGCCTTGGTGTAGGGATGAACAGGTGCGTGAAAGATCGTGTCGACGTCGCCCGCCTCCACCACCCGGCCGACATACATGACGACGACCTCGTCGGCGATCTCGGCCACCACACCGAGATCGTGGGTGACGAAGAGCACCGAGAGCCCGAATTCGGCTTGCAGCGAGGCGAGCAAATCGAGGATATTGGCCTGAGTGGTCACATCGAGCGCCGTGGTCGGCTCGTCGGCGATCAGGAGCTTCGGGCGGCAGGCGAGCGCCAGCGCAATACAGACGCGTTGGCGCATGCCGCCGGAAAACTGGAAGGCATAGCTTTCCATGCGCTCGGCTGGCCTCGGAATGCCGACCAGCGCCAGCGTCTCGATCGCATGTTGGCGTGCTTCCTTCTTTCCCATCTTGAGGTGCAGGCGGATGACCTCCACCATCTGGTTGCCGATCGTATGGACGGGCGACAGGGCGGCCATCGGCTCCTGACTGATCAGGCCGATCTGGGCGCCACGGATCGCCCGCATGTCGCGGCCGCGCGGATCGAGCGAGGCGAGATCGATGGCGGGAGCTGCCGGATCGGGCCGATAGCGGATTGCGCCCGAGACGATCCGCCCGCCCCGCGGAACCTGGTTGAGGATCGAGCGGCCGGTGATGCTCTTGCCTGAACCGGACTCGCCGACGACGCAGACCGTCTTGCCGCGCGGGATGGAAAAAGAAACTCCGTCGACCGCCCGCACCGTGCCCGCACCGCCGAAGAAATGCGTCCTGAGGTCGTCGACCTCGATCAGCGCGTCGCGATCGGCGCGCCCGCCGCCGGCGGCGAAATGGGAATTAGTATTCATAGGGATCTGCAGCATCGCGTAATCCATCACCGAGGAAATTGAGGGCGAGCACGGTAACGATCACCGCAAGACCGGGAAGAAACAGCCAGGGCGCGCTCGAAACCGCGAGAATGTTCTGCCCTTCCTGAAGCAGCACGCCCCAGCTCACGACAGGCGGACGCAGGCCGATGCCGAGGAAGGAAAGCGCGGTTTCGGCAAGAATCATCGTCGGGATGGCAAGCGTCACCGAGGCGATGATGTGGCTCATGAAGGACGGCACCATATGCCGCCAGATGATCCGCATACGCGAGCAGCCATCGAGATGGGCGGCGATGACGAAATCTTCCGTCTTCAGCGACAGGAAGCGTCCGCGCACCACCCGCGCCAGGTCCGTCCAGCCGATCAGCGACAGGATGACGGTGATCCAGAGATAGACCAGGATCGGATCGGCGCTGATCGGAACGGCGGCCGCAAGGCCCATCCACAGCGGAATGGTCGGGATCGAGTTAAGAAGCTCGATGCAACGCTGGATGACGTCGTCCACCCAGCCGCCATAGAGCCCGGAGATGCCGCCGAGGATAATGCCGAGGGTGAGGCTGATCGTGACCCCGATCAGCCCGACGGACATAGACACGCGGGTGCCGTGCACCGTCCGGCTGAAGACGTCGCGGCCCAGCCGGTCGGCGCCGAACAGGTAGAACGGTTTGCCCGCCTCGACCGGGCCGATCAGGTGGCGGTTGAGATCGAACAGCCCCCAGAGCCGGTAAGGTTCACCTTTGACGAAGAAGCCGACGGGAATGACGACGGCCGGATCGGGCACATAATTGCGGCTGAGCGCGATCGGGTCGATCTTCATCGAATAACCGTTGACGTAGAGCGGATGAAATCCCCCCGCTGCGTCGTAGCCGGCAAATCTCAGCTGCTGGGGCGGCGCATAGGTGTAACGGGAATCGTAGGTCTGCGACGAAACCGGGGCGAGAACCTCGGCAAAGAGAGCGACCAGGTAGATCAGCACGATGACGACGCCTGCCGCCAGCGCCAGCCGGTGGCGGCAGAAACGCCACCAGATGAGCTTCCACTGTCCTGCCGCGGCGGCGGTATTTCTGGTGGGTTCTGGCGATAGCGCGATGGCTTGATCGGTCATATCTATCGTCCTTCAGCCGTTGCGGATGCGGGGATCGAGCCAGGCGAGCAGCAGGTCCGAGATCAGCGTGCCGATCAACGTCAGCATGCTCATCAGCAGGATGAAGGTGCCCGCGAGATACATGTCCTGGGCAAACAGCGCGTTGAGCAGAAGCGGTCCGGTGATCGGCAGGCTGAGGACGATGGAAACCACCACCGAACCCGAGACGAGGTGCGGCAACACCCAGCCGACAGTCGAGACGAAGGGGTTGAGCGCGACGCGCACCGGATATTTCAGCAGCAGCCGGATTTCGCTCAGGCCCCGGGCGCGCGCCATGTCGACATAGGGCTTGTTGAGCTCGTCCAGCAGGTTGGCGCGCATGATGCGGATCAGCGCCGCCGTAGCACCCGTGCCGAGCACGACGACCGGGATCCACATATGCGAGACGAGATCGCCGAGCTTGGCCCAGCTCCAGGCGGCATTGATATAGTTGGGCGAAAACAGCCCACCGACGCTCTGGCCGAAATACTGCGCCGAGACGAACATCAGCACCAGCGCCAGCAGGAAGTTCGGAATGGCAAGGCCGAGGAAGCCGAAGAAGGTGGCGAAATAATCTCCCACCGAATATTGCCGCACCGCCGAATAGATACCGATCGGAAAGGCAACCACCCAGACGAAGAGCAGCGTGGTGACCGAGACCACCATCGTCAGGCCCATGCGCGCCCAGATCAATTCGCTGACCGGCTTGTTCCAGTCGAGGGACTGGCCGAAATCGCCGCGTAGCAGGATGCCGCTGATCCATTTCCAGTATTGCACCGCCCAGGGCTGATCGAGGCCATACCGTTCGCGCAGGCCGGCGATGGCGCTAGGATCGATGGTTTCGTTCTGCGAGGCGAGACGCGCGGTCATCGCGGTCAGGAAATCGCCCGGCGGAAGCTGGATGATGATGAAGGTCACGACTGAAATCGCGAACATCATCGGGATCATGTAAAGCAAACGTCTGATGATGAAGCCGGCCATGTTCAAGCTCCTTCGACCGGCGATCGCCGGTCGGTCTGGGGGATGGGGCGGGGCTGCTGTCGGAATGGCGCCCGCGGACGCCATTCCGACCGATCATGTGTCTATTGCTGGTAGTAGAAGGTCTCCGGCTTTGCCGGTCCCGGCGTCATGTAGAAGGACGTGCTGGGGATGACCTTGGGGACGTTGCGCATATTGGTCTTGACGATGCCGACGCGATCCGGCTCAAGGTTGGTGCCGATCACGTAGAATTCGTCACGGGTGATCGCCAGCAGCTCCTTCATCGCTTCGAGCTGCTTTTCGAGCGTCGGGGCTTCCTGCACCTGGCGGTAGAGATCCATCTGCTTCTTGGCGGCCGGGCTCGGTTCCTGAGCGTTCGGATCCTTGGGATTCTGATAATAAAGGCCCCAGGCGGTGGCGAAGCTCGATTCATATTCGTGCGGGAAATACCATTTGGGATCGAGCAGGCCGAGGAAGTCGTAGCCCCCGCCGCCAACCCAGGCGAGACCGTCATTGTCATTGTTCTGCAGGCGGGAGAAGATCAGCGAACGCTCGGCCGGGCGGGGCTGCATGTCGATACCGACCGCCCGCCAGTAGCGCTGGATCATTTCGAGCGCGTCGACCTGGATCGGGCTTCCGGTCAGCGCATCGATCGCAAAGGTGATCCGCTTGCCATCCTGGCCGAGGCGATAGCCATCGCCGTCTTTTTTGCTCAGGCCGGCCTTGTCGAGATACTGGTTGGCGAGGTCGACATTATATTCCAGATATTGCGTCGCCATTTTCTCGTCGTAGAGCGCGGTGCCTTCGCGGGGTGCCGCCTGATAGGGCTTGGCCTGTCCGGCATAGATCAGCTGGTTGAGCTCCTCGCGGTTGATGGCGTAGCTGAGGCCGATGCGGAAATCCTTGTTGGAGAAGACGGCGCGCAAGGCCGGATTCTTGTGCGTTTCGTTCAGGGTGATCAAAAGGGCGTTCGACCATGCCGGCCGGGCGATGAACAGGCCGTAACCGGCCTTCTCCTGGTTCTGCACGATCACCGTGCGGGCGTCCGTCGTCTCGATGAAGCGGTTCTGCATGTCGATTTCGCCGCTGATCGCCTTCAGGATGATCGCCTGGGTGTCCTGCATCACATCGATGGTGATGCGATCGAAATAGGGCAGCTGGTTTCCCGCCGTATCCACCTTGGCATAATAGGGATTGCGCTCGGCGACGACCTGGGTGGTGCCGTTATAGGGCGCAGTCAGCACCCAGGCATCGAGCGTCGGCCGGCCGAGATCGCGCCAGCGGCCGGGAAAGCCGATCTTGTTGTTGAAGAGCTGGACCCAGTCGGTCGCACCCGCCGCCTTCACCAGGGCGTCGACGCCGTCCGGATTGAAATCCTTGTGGAATTGCTTGAGGTAATGCGCCGGTGCGGCCGCCAGAATATCGGAGCCGCGCACGGTCGCCATATTCATCAGGAACAGGCCGTTCGGCGCGGCAAACTTGAAGACGACCTTGTCGTCGGCAAGCTTTTCGACCTTGACGGTCTGACCACCCGCGGTCAGCCAGTCGGGGGCGGCAGGCGTGATCTTGGTGTTGCGCAGCACATTCTCATTCCACCACACCAGATCGTCGGCGGTGAAGGGCTCGCCGTCCGACCAGCGCGTACCTTGCCGCAGGGCGAAGGTATATTCGGTGGCATTGTCGTTGACCTCTACACTCCTGGCGATGTCGGGGATCACCTCGGTCCATTCCGGGTTCCAGCGGACCAGTCTCGTATAGCCGATCGAACGCTCGATCTCGCTGTCGCCGCCGCCGAAGGTGGCCGTGCGCCAGGTGCCGCCATAGGCGCCGACCGATTCAAGCGGGGTGAGCACCAGCGGCTCCTTGGGCAGCCGCTTTTCCACGGGCGGCAGCTTGCCGGCGTCAACCAGCGCCTTCAATTCCGGCGACTCCTGAAAGCCGAAAGCGGCGCCGGCCCAACCGGTACCCATGAGGATCGCCGCGGCAACTGTGGAAACAACCTGCCGCCGTAGAATTCTGACGTGTTGCATTCTCTCCTCCCAATATTCCACTTAGGTTATCGTTAACGTATTCTCCTCAATTCAGAACGTTAACGTTATCGTTCCTTTTTTGTCAAAAAGATTCGCGCTGGCGGAATCCTGACCCGCAAATGCTTGGCTTTCTCCTGATTTATGTTAGTTATCGTTACCGTAAATTCCCGCCACCTCAGAGACAGAATCTTGAGCAGCCCCAAAGAACCCGATTCCAAAATAACCATCGCCGATGTCGCCCACGCCGCAGGCGTGTCGCCGATGACGGTATCGCGTGTGCTCAACGGGCGGGGCGGCGCCAGCGCCGAAACCAGTCAACGCATCCTCTCAGCGGCGAACGAACTCAATTACCGCCCCAACCCTTTTGCGCGCGGATTGCGCTCCGACCGGTCGAAGACCATCGGCCTTCTTGTTCCCGACATCACCAACCCGTTCTTTCCCGAAGTCATCCGGGGCGCCGAGGATGCGGCGAGTGCGGCCGGCTACAACCTGCTTCTGTCCAATGTCGTCGAGAACAGCAAACGCGAGGAGGAACTCATCGAAGCGCTGCTCAGGCATCGGGTCGACGGGATCATCGTCTGCAGCGCGCGGCTGCCCGATGCAGCACTTCACAAGGCGCTGGCGCCCCACCGCGCCGTCGTGCTCATCAACCGCGAGGCTCCGAACGAAATCGCCGGGACGATCGTCACCGACTACGAGACCGGCGCGTCGCGGGCGATCGACCATCTGGTCGAGCGCGGACGCCGCAAAATCGCGATCGTCGCGGGACCGCGCAGTTCCTTCGGCGGCAAGAGCCGCCTCGTCGGCTTTCGCAAGACGCTGACGGCCCATGGGCTGAAGGCGCATGGCATCGTCTACTGCGATCCGACGGCGGCGGGCGGACAGACCGCGGCCGCGCAATTGCTGGCGGAAACACCCGATATCGATGCTCTCATCTGCTACAACGACCTCAATGCGATCGGCGCCATGAAGACCTGCCGGGCAGCCCACATTTCCATCCCCGGGCAGATCGCCCTGATCGGTTTCGACGACATCCCGACCGCCGAACTGCTGTCTCCGGCGCTCACCACGCTGCGGGTGCAGAAGCGGGAAATGGGAGAGGAAGCCGTGCGCCTGCTGCTCAGCCGCATCGCCACCAAGAACCGTCAGCACGGCATCGTCATCGTGCCCGAACTCATCATCCGCGAAACGACCTGATCGACGATCAACAGGAGGAACATCCCATGGATGGCGACAATCTGCAGTCACTGGCCTTGCCCGAGAAGAAGAAGGGCTGGTTCGTCCACGAGCGGTTCGGCATGTTCGTGCATTGGGGGCTCTATGCCCTGCCGGCGCGCCATGAATGGGTCAAGAGCCGCGAAGAACTGAACGATACCGACTACCAGAAATATTTCGATCATTTCGACCCCGATCTCTACGACCCGCGCGAATGGGCAAGACGCGCCAAGTCCGCCGGCATGAAATATGTGGTGCTGACCACCAAGCACCATGAAGGCTTCTGCCTCTGGGACACCAAGGCCACCGACTTCAAGGTGACCAACACGCCTTATGGCAAGGATCTGCTGCGCCCCTTCGTCGACGCCTTCCGCGCCGAGGGCCTGAGGATCGGCTTCTACTATTCGCTGATCGACTGGCATCATCCCGACTTCACAGTCGATCCGCGCCACCCGCAGCGCAATCATCCCGATGCGTCGAAAATCAACGAAGGCCGGGATATGCTCCGTTATGCCGCCTTCATGCGCGAACAGGTGCGCGAGTTGCTCACCGAGTTCGGGCAGATCGACATCATGTGGTTCGATTTCAGCTATCCGCAGTGGAAGCTCGGGGAGCTCGTCGGCAAGGGCCATCGGGACTGGGAAAGCGAGAAGCTCGTGCGCATGGTACGCGAGCTTGCCCCCGACATCATCATCAACAACCGGCTCGACCTTGCCGGTCTGCAGCCAGACATCGTCACGCCGGAACAATATATGCCGCGCGCCTGGCCGAAACGCGACGGCAGGCGCGTCGTCTGGGAAGCCTGCCAGACGCTCAGCGGTTCCTGGGGCTATCACCGCGACGAGGATACCTGGAAAAGCACGGAGCAGCTGGTGCAGATGCTGGTCGGCACCGTCGCCATAGGCGGCAATCTGCTGATGAATGTCGGGCCGACGGCACGCGGCACGCTGGACCACCGCGCAATATCAGCCCTTGCCGCCTATGAGGAGTGGATGGCGCTGCACGAGCGCAGCATCGTCGGCTGCACCCAGTCCGATTTCAACGCTCCGCCCGACTGCCGCCTGACCCAGAACGGCGATCGCCTCTATATCCACCTCTTCAACTGGCCCTATAAGCATCTGCATTTCGATGCGCTGGCCGGGAAGATCGAATATGCGCAATTCCTGCACGATGCCAGCGAAGTCACCTGGCTGCGCCCCTCCGCCAATACCTTGTGGACGAACACCCAGTTCCCCGTCGCCGACGACGAACTGACATTCGTCCTGCCGGTGCGCCGCCCCGGCGTCGTCGTCCCGGTCATCGAGGTCAAGCTCAAGGCGGGGAGTGCGACTAGTATTTAGGGCACGGGCACTTTAGGCGCGCCCCGCTGAGTTATCATGCTGGCCCTTGAGCCGATAGCATCATTTCTCAAACTTGTGCCGGGGCGTGCCAACGGCAGGAATATCCGAACGGCATTTGAAGAGCTAACTCAGGGCCCCTCGTAAAGTCTTCCGTAAACTTCCTCGCCGTAGTGAGAACCTGTTTCGCCTGGATCACGAGTGCGTAGATAGATGGCGCGGTATTCCCTGTCCCAGTCGGTCCGCGATATCATCGCGTCTTCAATACCTCGTGCCGCCATCGACGGCACTGCACCTTGCAGAACAAAAGATAAATAATAGTTCAAATACTTTTTCCTGCACACGTAGGCCTTAATATCCGTCACCATAAATACAGCCAAATCAGGATTTTTTGTATAAATATATTTATATATAGCCGGAAGAACCTGGGAATAATTCAGGTTTGTGTAATCATCAAAAACAGCAATGCCGCCTGAAGACAGGAGCTCATTGCACATTTTAACTTCTTCAAATGTAGTTCTATAAGCATGACTAGAATCTACGTGAATAAATCGGCAATTGTTCCGGAGTTGCTTATATTCCGAGTAACGCGAGCGAAACTCCTCCGACCTGCAGAGAATAAATTCCATACTGGCATTTATTGCCCGTATTTTTTCCACCTCCAGGTATTCGGCAACATCAACCAGAACAAACTTTTCTGATGGCCTGACCCGTGGCGCTATGATTGCGGCGGAGCGACCTTTGTAGGTCCCGAATTCAACAACGTTCCCAGAGATTTCGGGATTCGATGCCTGAAGTGACAGCAAACTATCCATCGCCGCCATTGAAAACGGGGAGAGCATCCCATCGATCTGATCTGCAACAATCCGCGAGGATCGGAAGTGCTCCGCATCGGACTGAACAGCCGTTCCATCCCACGCAACCAGATTCTTACGGCTGGGGCTTCTACGGCTTCTGATTGCCTCAATTAGGGGCTTTGGCAGCACCGTTTTGGCCGCCTTTATCATGCGCTGCTTCGTAGACACCCCGATGCTCCCAATCTTCAATGATAACGTGTACGGAAATTCCGACTTAACTCAGATTAGCGAGAGAGGCAAAAGGGTTTACGAACGAGGTGGCGCTTTTCGCTGCGAGCCCTCAAAAGAGCGCCGCAGGTCTCTTGCACCATTGCGAGCAAGCCTAGGATCGGCGTGAACTGACGCCCGAGCGGCTAAGACATAGCGTCCGCTCAAGAGAACGGCTCGGTTGGTCCCTCCCTCGGCGGTCATGTAGATATGGTCCTCCAGCCGAATCCCGAATTTTTTCCGGAAAGACGATCATCGGCTCGTTGGAAAAACACATGCCGGCAGCAAGTGGCATGTCGTTGCCGCGAACGATGTAGGGCTCCTCGTGGATCTCGAGCCCGAGCCCATGACCGGCGCGGTGCGGCAACCCCGGCAGGCGGCAGTCGGGGCCGAGGGAATGTTTGGCAAGTACCTTGCGGGCGGCATCGTCGAGGCTGGAGCAGGCGGCGCCGATCCGGGCGGCGTGGAAGACGGCCTGTTGTGCCTCGCGTTCGATCCACCAGGCGCGTTCAAAGGCACTGTTGCCAGCCTCCAGCATGTAGGTCCGGGTGATATCGGAATGATAACCGTCGATCCGGCAGCCGGTGTCGACGAGGATGACGTCGTCGCGGCCGAGGACCTGATCGCCGTCGGAGCCATGCGGCAGCGCGGTCGCGGCGCCAAACGACACGATGCAGAATGTCGAGCCGGCATCGGGGCCGGCCTGGCGATGCCGGCGATCGATGAAATCGACTACTTCGGATGATTTGATGCCCGGTTTCAACAGCGCGCGTACCTGCCTATGGACGTCGAGCGTCAGGTTCATCGCATAGTGAATGAGCGCGATCTCGGCGGCCGATTTTATCCGACGCAGGTCGCGGATCAGCCGTCCGCCATCGACAAGCCTTTCGGCGCCCATTGCTGCTGCCAGAGCGTGAAAGAAGAAAAGCTGTAACCCATCGTCGAGGGCGAGCCTGCCACTTTGGCCGACAAGGCGCGCGATGAGAGCAGCGCTGCTCCTCCTCTTCCCAGACCAGGATTTCCCCCCGCAGATGCGGCAGGGTTTCGACACGGCTGCGCTCGAAACCCGGAACGATGTAGGAAACCGCCGTCGGCGTAACGAGGGCGCCGAGAAACCTTTCGCTCGGATGCCACACGAGCCCGGTGAAATAATGCAGGCTTTCGGTCGGTCCGAGAAGCATGCCAGCCAATCCGTGAGCTTCGATCACTTGCCGAAGCCTGCTGAGGCGGCTCTGCCGCTCCTCATCGGTTATGCGGGGTACGGAGTGCTGCCACGACATTTTGTTTTCCTGCTCTTGCTGCGCGGCTGAAGGGGCCGGCGAGTACGGACAGCCTCTGCCGGTCTTACTATCAGCGCTATTTCGTATCGGACCCGATCAGGCTGCCGCGGCTGACGAGCGACGGTATCTGGAGAATATGCTCGGAGGCGGTGCGGCCTTCTATTCTGGAAATGAGGGCCCGGGTGGCGACCTGGCCGAGTTCCCTGCCCGACTGATCGATGCTGGCGAGATTGACAAGGCCGAGGGCTGCGGTCGATGAGTTGTCGTATCCGATGACGGCGAGGTCGTCGGGCACGCGCACGCCCATCTCCATCGCCAGGCTGAGAAGGGTGATGGCGTCGAGGTCGCTCCAGCAGAACACGGCGCGCGGCCTGTCTTGCCGCGACAGGAATTTTCGCATCGTCTCTTCCCGCTTTGGCGAGGCCATGGGAATTTTGCCGATCGGTGCGGAGGCGCCGAACCCGCAGCGTTGCATCGCCCGGCGGTAGCCGATCTCACGCTGACGGACGACGGAGACCGCGTGCCCCTCGCGCTCGCCGAGGCTCAGCATTTCAATGCCGCGATAGCCGCAGGCAAGAAGCGCTTCCACCGCGATTTCCGCCCCGCGCTGATCGTCGGCATTGACGGTATCGAAGGCCGTGGCGCTGGCATCGTGGTAACCGACCGCGACGATCGGTATCTGGACCGCGAACTTGGCGAGGATCTCCGAGGGCAAGCGTGGCGCAACGAGGACGAGGCCGTCCATCTTGTAGTCGATCATCGACTCGATCAACGACGTCTCCAATTGCACGCGCGCATTGCTGACGCCGATCATCGCCTGATAGTGAGAGGGCGCCAGCACCCCGTTCACACCGGCGATCACGTCAGGAAGGAAGGGATTGCGGATGTCGATCAAGAGCACACCGATGGTGAAACTGCGGCCGCGCAAGCCCCGCGCCGCCCGCGAAGGGCGATATCCGAGCGCTTCGATGGCATCCGTCACCTTGGCGCGCAACGCCTCGCTGACGCCGTAGGCGTTTCGCATCACCTTGGAAACTGCTGCGACCGAGACGCCTGCATGGGTTGCCACTGTCCGGATCGTCACGCGATCGTTTCGTTGCGGCTTTTGTTTGTCTTCGACTGACATGGACTCTCTGGCTTGCGGCTGCGAGCCGTCAACAATCGCCCGCGGAACCACCATGGCAGACCGGCAACGAAATTTCTATTGCGCTTCCGAAGAAAATGTAGAACGTTATATGGAGAACGTTCTACATTTCATCGGGAGGATTTGATGAACTTTCAGCCGGCAGCCATCAGTGGCAATCTCGTTTCGCGCGCCTGGTCGGGAGAGATGATCGCCCCCCTGTCGGACGGCGGCCAGGGAACCGCCGCAAGCTTCGTCTCCAGAAGCTTCGAACATGATGGCGCCGGGCTTCCGGCCGAACTGTTCATCTCCGCCCTCGGTCTTTACCGCTGCTTCATCAACAGCGCGCGCGTCGGCGACGACCTGTTGACGCCGGGCTGGACGAATTACGACGATCGCATCGCCTATCAGCGCTACGATGTTTCCAGCCTCATCAAGCCGGGCCTCAATCGCATCGAGATCTGGCTTGCCGACGGATGGTACCGGTCGCCCCTGATGTGGGGCGCCAAGCCGATCCCGAACTGCTGGGGCGACAAGATCGGCGCCATTGCGGATCTGATGGGCCCAGGTGGCGTCATTCTTTCCACCGATACGACGTGGCGGAGCGGCAGGCTGCCGATCCTGAAATCGGGGATCTATTTCGGCGAGATCTATGACGCGCTGCTGGAAAACCCCACGGAAACGCATGGCACCGAGAGATTGCCGTTCGACACGGCGCTGCTCGTCGCGCATGAGACGGCAGCGGTGCGGGAGTTGCAGCCGCTCGCCGCCGTCGAAAGCTGGACCGACGACGACGGCAGAACGATCTATGACTTCGGCCAGAACGTTGGCGGTTACGTCAGATACACAGTCTGCGGCGTCGGCGGCGCCGAAGTGCGGGTGGAGCACTCGGAAGTGCTCGGCCCCGACCGGCATTTCGACAATCGCAATTATCGCACGGCCGCGGCGCACACGCTCTACACACTGCGCGGCGACGGCGACGATGAGACCTATGCGCCGCATTTCACCTTCCACGGTTTCCGTTATGCCAGGGTGACGATCACGGGAAATGCCAAGATTCTTGAAATCGCATCGATCCCGATCTCGTCGGTGCCCGAGCCTGCCGGAAGCTTCACCTCCGGCAATCCCCTCGTCAATCGCCTCGTCCAGAATACCATCTGGTCGCAGCGCGCCAATTTCGTCGAAGTCCCCACAGATTGCCCGCAGCGCGACGAACGCCTGGGCTGGACGGGCGACGCCCAGGTGTTTGCCGCAACTGCCTGCTGGCTGAGCGACAGCCAGTCGTTCCTGAGGAAATATCTGCGCGATGTGATGGCCGACCAGCGCGAGGACGGTGCCGTCTCCCATTTTTCGCCGGATCCGACCCGTCTGCATCCCGCCGATTTCCCCGGTTATGCCGGCTCGACCGGCTGGGGCGATGCGATCGTCGTCATCCCCTGGGTCCTCTACACCCACTACGGCGACCGGGCCGTCCTGGCGGAGTGCCTGGATTCCATGGTCCGCTGGGTCGATTTCGTTTGGTCGATCTCGGATGGCCCGCTCGTGAACCCGCCGTCCCGCTGGGGCGACCGCGGCTTTACCTTCGGCGACTGGCTGCAGCCGGTCGGCGACAACAGGAAGCCGCGCCCGACGATTGCCGATGACTGCGCGGCGACGCTCTATCACTTCATCTCGACCGACCTTCTGGCAAGGATTGCCGCCGTTCTCGGCGAGCACACGCTTGAAGATCAGATGAAGCGGCGCGCCGGCGAGATCCGGCAGACATTCGCCAACGAGTTCATCACGCCGGCCGGCCGGCTGGCGCATAACGACCAGACATCCTATGCGCTGGCCTTCCTCCACGACTTGATACCGACGGAGGATCATGACGCCGCCCGGCAGCATTTCCGGCAGGTGATCGTCGATGCCGACTACAGGATCGGCACCGGCTTCATCGGCACGCCTGCCCTGCTGCCGGCGCTGACGAAGCTCGGAATGGACGATCTCGCCGAAAAGGTCTTCCTGCAGGAAGACGTGCCCGGCTGGCTCTATCAGGTTTCGAAGGGGGCGACGACGATCTGGGAGCGCTGGGATTCGATGGCGCCCGACGGCACCATCTACGAGCCCGACATGAACAGCTACAACCACTACGCCTATGGCGCCGTCTGCCAATGGCTGTTCGAATGCGTCGCCGGAATTTCGCCGAGCCCAAGCGCACCAGGCTTTGCCGAGGTGATCGTCGATCCCGCGCCCATTCCGTCCCTTTCGCCGGTTTCAGCTCATCATGACATCCGTCAGGGTCGCATCGAAGCCGGCTGGCATTGCACCGGCAACGAGGTCACCTATGTGCTGACGCTTCCGGAGGGATGCATGGGCCGGTTCCGGCCCGGGCCGCGGCACCAGAACCCGTTGCTCAACGGGGAGCCTGTCGGCGAGGAAGCCGTCCTTCCGCCGGGAACGCACCAGCTGGTCTTTTCCCTAGCCAATTCTTGAGGAGAATACACGTCACATCGTTCAGAGGAGGAACGTCATGACACATCCGATAAAGCTTATTCTTGCGGGCGCATCCGCGCTTCTAGCCTTGGTCGCGGCCGGCCCGTCGCGTGCAGAAACCACCCTGTCCTTGCTGATCGACAACAACCCCGACACGGTTGCGGCCGCCGAGGCACTGGTTGCCGCTTACCAGGCCAAGGCGCCTGATGTGACGATCGAAATCGAGCAACGGCCAGGCGGCGGCGAGGGCGACAACATCATCAAGACGCGCCTGGCGACGGGAGAGATGTCCGATGTGTTCCTCTATAATTCCGGTTCGCTCTTACAGGCGCTGAAGCCCACGCAGAAACTGGTCGATCTGACCGGCCTGCCGTCACAGGCAAAGGTGGACGAAAGCTTCAAGGCGGTGGTCAGCGCCGAGGGCAAGCTCTACGGCGTTCCTTTCGGCACGGCGATGGCCGGCGGGATCCTCTACAACAGGAAGATCTATCAGGATCTCGGCCTCTCCGTTCCGAAGACATGGGCGGATTTCATGGCGAACAACGCCAAGGTCAAGGCATCCGGCAAGGTCGCCGTGGCGCAGACCTATCGCGACACCTGGACCTCGCAGCTGTTCGTTCTGGCCGATTATTACAATCTGCATGCCGCCGTGCCGAACTTCGCCGCCGATTATACCGCCAACAAGGCGAAATATGCCGAAACCCCCGCGGCTATGAAGGGCTTCGAACGGCTGAAGGATGTGCACGACGCCGGCCTGATGAACGAGGACTTCGGCGCGGCAAGTTATGACGATGGCTTGAGAATGGTGTCGACCGGCGAGGCAGCGCATTATCCAATGCTGAGCTTCGCGGTCAGTGCGCTCAAGCAGAATTATCCGGAGAACCTCGCAGATGTCGGCTTCTTCGCCCAGCCGGGCGACGATGCGGCGGTCAACGGCCTGACGGTCTGGATGCCCCCGGCCCTTTATATTCCGACGAGCAGCCAGCACGCCGAGGAAGCGCGGAAATTCGTCGATTTCGCCGGAAGTGTCGAAGGCTGCAAGGTCATGGTGGAAACCAACGCCGTCCAAGGACCGTCGCTGGTCGACGGCTGCGACCTGCCTGCCGACGTGCCGCCCGCGATCAAGGACATGCTTCCTTATTTCGAGGCCAAGGATAAGACGACCCCGGCGCTGGAATTCGTTTCGCCGGTCAAGGGACCGGCTCTCGAGCAGATCACCGTCGAAGTCGGCTCCGGCATCCGCCAGCCCACTGATGCCGCGAAACTCTATGATGACGATGTCCGCAAGCAGGCCAAGCAACTCGGCCTGCCCAATTGGTAGCGATCGTTCGGCAACCTCGCTCCCGATAGGGCGAGGTTGCCGATCGAAGAGATTGATATGACCGAGACACGCCCCCGCTCGCGCAAATCGCCCTACCCGCTTTGGTTCTTCATTCCCGCCGCCATCGTCTACGGCGTGCTGTTTCTCGTTCCCACGATATCCTCTCTCTGGTTCAGCCTGACGCGCTGGGACCTTTCGACGGCCGAATTCATCGGGCTCGAAAACTTCCAGCAGTTCTTCTCCGAACCGTTCCTGGTCAAGGGGCTGGTCAACACGCTGATCTATGCCGTAACGACCTCCGGCCTGAAGACGGTCTGCGGGCTGCTGCTCGCCGTGCTGCTGACCAGCAATATCTTCGGCCGCGGCTTCCTACGCACGCTGGTCTTCTTTCCCGTGCTGGTCTCGACGATCGGCATCGGCATCACCTTCACGGTGATGATGCATCCGACCAAAGGCATCATCAATGTCACGCTCGAAGCGCTCGGCATCCCCGGGCCTGGATGGTTGACCGATCCGGCGCTGGCGCTTTTTTCGGTGGCCCTGGTCGATCTTTGGAAGGGCGTCGGCCTTGCCACGCTGATCTTCATCGCCGGTCTCGCCGCGATTAGCCCCGATTATTATGAGGCAGCGAGGATCGACGGAGCGACCCGCCTTCAGCAATTTTCCCGGATCACCCTGCCGCTCGTGCGCCCCGCCACCATCACCGTGGTAACCCTATCGCTGATCGGCGGCCTTCGATCCTTCGACCTGATATGGGCGATGACCCGCGGCGGGCCAGGCTTCTCCTCCGACGTGGTCGCCTCGGTCATCTACAAGCAGTATCAGGCGGGGTTCTACGGCCTGTCGACTGCCGGAAACGTCATCCTGTTCGCGCTGATCGCCGTAATCATCCTGCCGCTCACCCTTTGGTTCAACCGACGCGGGCTCGAAGAATGAGAAGCATCCGCCCTTACGTGACGGGCGCTATAGCCCTTGCCGTCGCAACGGTCATCTTCGTGTTGCCCTTCGTTTTCGTCGCCCTGCAGGCAGTCAAATCGAAATCCGAAGCGTCCCGCCTCGATTTCGAATGGCCCGAGCAATGGCTGTTCTGGGACAATCTGGTGGCAGTTTTCAAGGCGCGCGATTACCAGCTCGTCCTTGCCTATTTCAATTCCACGCTGATCACCGTCGTCTCCGTCACCATCCTCATCCTGCTGTCGGCGATGGTTGGCTATATCATGCAGCGCCGCAAGACCGCCTGGAACAGAGTGGCATCCGTTGCGCTTTTCATGGGTTTGATGATGCCGCCGGCCGTCGTGCCGACCATCGGCCTCCTGCAGGAGATCGGTCTCTTCAAGACCATGACCGGGATGATCCTGATCCAGGTCGCCTATAATCTCTCTTTCTCGACATTGCTCTATCGCTCGTTCATCTCGACCATTCCGCGCGACCTCGATGAGGCAGCACTGATCGATGGCGCCAAACCCCGGCAGATTTTCTTCAGGGTGATCCTGCCACTGCTGAAGCCGGTGACCGTCACCAACATCGTCGTACAGTCGATCGCGATCTTCAACGATTTCACCAACCCGCTCTATTACCTTCCCGGGAAGGAGAACGTAACGGTGCAGCTGACGCTCTATAATTTTCAGAGCATGTATACGAGCCAATACAATCTCCTTTTCATGAATATCCTCCTGGTGACGATCCCGCCGCTGATCGTCTTCATTTTCTTCAACCGGCAGATCGTCGCGGGCATGACGGCCGGCGCAGTCAAAGGGTAGCAGAATGGCCGAACTCACCCTCAAGCAGGTTCGCAAGAGCTTTGGCGCCCTCGAGGTCATCAAGGGGATCGATCTGGAAGTTGCTTCCGGCGAGTTCGTGGTGTTCGTCGGGCCGTCGGGATGCGGAAAGTCGACGCTGCTGCGGATCATCGCCGGCCTGGAGGAATCCACATCGGGCGCGCTGACCATCGGCGGCAAGGACGTGACCGATGCCGAGCCGTCAGAGCGCGGCATCGCCATGGTGTTCCAGAGCTATGCGCTCTACCCGCATATGACGGTTGCCGAGAATATCGGTTTCGGCCTTTCGCTTGCCCGCCGCCCGAAGGCGGAAATCGCCGCCAAGGTCGCGGCCGCCGCCGAAACGCTGCAGCTCACCCACCTTCTGCAGAGAAAGCCGAAAGCGCTTTCGGGCGGCCAGAGGCAACGTGTCGCCATCGGCCGCGCGATCGTCCGCGATCCCAAGGTCTTTCTGTTCGATGAGCCGCTCTCCAATCTCGACGCGTCGCTCAGAGCCCAGATGCGCCTCGAAATTGCCGACCTCCACGCCCGGCTCAAGTCGACGATGATCTACGTCACCCACGACCAGGTCGAAGCCATGACGATGGCGGACAAGATCGTCGTCCTGAACGGCGGGGCGGTCGAGCAGATCGGCAGCCCGATGGAGCTCTACCGCAATCCGGCGACCCCCTTCGTCGCCGGTTTCATCGGCAGCCCGAAAATGAACCTCTATGGCGGTGAGACGGCGCGGCGATTGGACTGCACGACCTATGGCATAAGGCCGGAGCATATCAGGCTTTCAAAAGGTGCCGGACAGTGGCAGGGCACGATCCGCCACATCGAAAGGCTCGGCGCCGACGCGATCCTCTATCTCGACGTCGCCGATCTCGGCGAGATGGTCGTGCGCGCCGAAGGCGAGACGCCGTTTGCGCCCGGGATGACGGTCTGGGCAAATCCGGTCGAAGGAGCGGAACATCGGTTCTGAGGATGGGCGATGATAGCCCGCGTCACGGTTGTTTGTTTGAGAGAGCCACCAAGTCCTCTTTAAGCCGAACCGGCAGATTCATCCGCTCGTGAAGAATGCTCATGACACCGAGATCACCATTCTGAAGCTCGCGAAAGAACACATAGTGATGCTCGTAGCGGCCGAAATAGGCCGAACGCTTGATGTCTTCCGACACGGCCAGCCGTTGCGGGAGCTGCCGCCAGATCACTCGATCCTCGCATAGGCGTTGCAAATAAGCATGCAGCCCGAGAATATACGCGTCCGCCTGCATTTCTCCCCACGCCTCAACCGTATCGCGCCAAATCTTGTCCTGCACGGCGTCGGCGCGCGGATAAAATCGATAAGCCGGCATGGCTATCGGCGCTTGTTACGGCGGATGACGTCTTCCGCCGAAACGGCGACAAACTCGCTGTCGTCGGCCCGCATCGCGGGCGCAAGCTCCCTCTGAAGCAGATCCCACGCCTCATCACGGGTCTGCAAGTCGCGGCGAATGAGAGCACGAATATATTCGCTGGCATTTTCATAGAGGCCATCGTCACCGACCTGCTGCTGGATATGATCTTGCAATTGACCACTGACCTTCACATGAATGCTACCCGACGCCATCGGCATACCCTTTCATTCCTTATTTATCATGGGTGGCGTAGCATATATTGTCAATATTCATCACGCTCCCGCCAGACAGCCGGAGCCATCAGCGGCTCATAATCGATCGGGACGCAGGGGCGCCAAGTCGATGACCGGATCCTGCCCCGCAACAAGCTGAGACACGAGATAGCCGGTCAAGGCCGACAGCGTCAGGCCGAGATGGCCGTGGCCGAAGGCATAGGTGACGTGGGGCAAGCGGCGGGAGCGGCCGATGACAGGAAGTGAATCCGGCATGGATGGGCGAAAGCCCAGCCATTCGTCGCTGCCTTCCCCGGCAGACGGCAGAAGCTTTTTCACGCCTTCGCGGATCATCGCGGTCCGCTTGGGGTTCAAAGGAGCGGCAAGCCCACCGAGTTCGACGGTTCCGGCCGCGCGCAATCCGTCCACCATCGGCACCATGTAGAAGCCGTGCTCGGGATAGCAGACCGGGCGCGACAAAAGTTGACCCGCTTGCGGGAACAGGACGTGATAGCCACGCTCGGTGTCGAGCAGGACGCGATCACCGATCGATACGGTGAGCTTGCGCGAATGGGCGCCGGCTGCGACGACGGCGTGGTCCGCAAGCATTGCCTTGCCCGCGATCCTGAGGCCGATGCCGTCCGTGTGCGGCTCGATTGCCGAGACCTCGCCACAGACGATATCTCCTCCGCCGTCTACAAAAGCCTGGGCGAGCGCGAAGGCGAGTTGTTTGGGGCTGGAAAACACATAGGCGTCACGGAACAGCACGCCCTTGTGGTAGAGCGGCGCAAGATTGGGCTCGATGCTGCGGATATCGGCTTGGTCCAACCGATCCATGGCGACGCCATGGCGTTCACGCAGATCGTTCTCGGCATCGGCCGCTCGGAATTGCGCTTCGGTCTTGTAGAGATAGAGGCAGCCGTCATGCCGCTTCAACCGTTCGGCGCCCGCCTGCATCACAAGCGGCTGCCAGGCGGCATCGGCATGGGACAGCAGCACCGCCAGTGTCGCGGCGATGCGCTCGACCTCAGCTTTCGTGCTCGATGCCAGGAAGGCGCGTAGCCACGGCGCCAGTTGCGGCAGGTATCTCCAGACAATCGCCAGCGGACCGAGCGGATTGAGCAGCATGCCCGGCACACGCCACATGACGCCCGGCGTTGCGACGGGAACGACGCCGTGCGGCGCAAAGGTGCAGGCGTTCCCATAGGAACAGGCCTGCCGGTAGGATGCATCGCCCAATGGCGGCGCCGGATCGATGATCGTGACCCGATGCCCCGTTCTCTGCAGCCAGAGGGCCGAGCAGAGGCCGACCAATCCCGCGCCGACGACTGCCACATGCCGGCGCTCGGCGTCGGGCAAAGGCTGAAGCTCGGGGAGCGGCCTATTCATCCTAGACCAGGCCGGCCAGAGCGCGGGGACGATCGTTCAGCGTCGCGGCGATGATGCGCAGGGCCGTTGCCAGTTCCTCCCGCGACGATGCGCAGCCGACATTGACACGGACGGCATGTTCGACGGGCTGACGGTCACACGCAAAGGCGGTTGCAGCCATGACGGCAACGCCGTGGGCGCGCAGATTGGCGGCGAAATCCTCACAGCGCCATGGCGCCGGCAATCTGAGCCAGAGGAACATGCAGCGCGGATCGGCGGAGAAGGAGTGGCCGGCCAGGATCGTCGTGACGATCGCATAGCGCGCCCGCAACTCCGCAAGCTGTGCCTTCAGGATCGCTTCGGCCGTGCCGTCCTCCAGCCAGCGGGTGGCCAGCAGCAGCGGCAGCGGCGAAGGCATCCAGGCTGTCGTGCGGACTGCCTCGGCGGAGAGCAGCGCACGGCTCGGCGGGCAAGTGAGATAGCCGACGCGCAGCCCCGGCGCCAAGGCCTTGGAAAGCGCTGAGATATGGTAGGTCCTGGCCGGAGCGAGCGTGATCAGGGCGCTTGCCCGGGTCCCGAGCATCGGTCCATAGACATCGTCCTCGATGATGACGAGATCATGCTTTTCCGCGACCTCGACCAGTTCCCGCCGACGCGCCTCGCTCATGGTGACGACGGTCGGATTGTGCATCGAGGGAACCGTGAAGACGGCGCGCACGCTCTCGCGGCTGCAGATATCGTCGAGCTCCGCCGCCGACATGCCCTTATCGTCACTTCCGATGCCGATAATGTGGAAGCGGAACATCTGAGCAAGCGCGATCAGGCCGTAATAGGTCAGCCGGTCGCAGACGATGGTATCGCCGGGCTCGATCAGGCTGCTGATGACAGCAAGAAGAGCGTGCTGGGCGCCGCTGGTGACGACGATATCGTCTTCGGACGGGTCGAAGCCGTTGAGCCCTATCCACTTCTTCGCCGCACGGCGCGCCCAGGCCGGCCCTTCCGGCGGCTGGTACTCCTGCATCTGGCGGAAGCGCGGATCGGACGAAAGATCCGGCAGGGATTGGGCGAGACGCTGCTGGAAATCGTCAACGGCCGGTCGGTTGACCGTCAGGTCGATGACCCCGGCCGGGCTCGCCGCCCGATCGACCCGCGGCATGGCGCCGTCGCCGATGACGATCGTGCCGCGCCGGGTGCTGCCCATCACAAGATTGAGGTTCTGCAATTCGCGGTAGGCGCGCGTGACCGTGGAGACATTGAGCGACCGCTCCCGTGCGAGGTCACGCTGCGGCGGCAGCTGGCTGCCCGGAGGCAAGCCGCCCGAACGGATCCTAGCCTCAAGCTCGCTTGCAAGCTCCAGATAGGCCGGCATTCGCGCTTCCCGCTCCTGGTTTGTCCGGGTTGCTTCTGATCTTTCAGACATACAATTCCTGTAACGGGGATACAAATTTCATGTGCATCATGCACCGTATTGGCTGCCCGTGCTGCGATTTAACGTCATTTTGTGCCACATAGCACGCTTTTCCAGTGTTTTCGAGATCCACAACCACCGCCATACAAAATTATTTGTGTGGCTTGACAAGCAGAAACAGACCGAGACAATATAGGGCCAGCATCGAGACAAAGAGGCAGGGACCCGGCCGATGCAAACAGGAGGAATTCATGAGCGAGCGCTTCATTGCTTTCGAAGGCGTGCGTAAATCCTATGACGGCGTCAGCTATGTCGTGCGCGGCCTGGACCTCGACGTCGCGAAGGGCGAATTTCTGACCCTTCTCGGCCCTTCCGGCTCGGGCAAGACCACGACACTGATGATGCTGGCCGGCTTCGAGGCTCCGAGCAGCGGGACCATTACCCTTGACGACAACAGGATCGACAGCGTTCCGCCGCATCGCCGCAATATCGGTGTGGTCTTCCAGAATTACGCGCTCTTCCCGCATATGACGGTCGGCGAGAATGTCGCCTTTCCGCTGAAAATGCGCCGGCTCGGCAAGCCGGAGATTGGCGAACGGGTTCGCCGCGCGCTCGATATGGTGCGCATGGCGAGTTTCGAAACGCGGCGGCCCAACCAGCTTTCGGGTGGACAGCAGCAACGCATCGCGCTCGCCCGCGCTCTCGTATTCGAGCCGCAGCTTGTGCTGATGGACGAGCCACTCGGCGCGCTTGACAAACAGCTTCGCGAACATATGCAGCTCGAGATCAAACACCTGCATGCCCGCCTCGGCATCAATGTCGTTTACGTCACCCACGACCAGAGCGAGGCGCTAACCATGTCGGATCGGGTCGGCGTGTTCAATGACGGCATCCTGCAGCAGATCGCGCCGCCGCATGCGCTTTACGAGACGCCGGTAAACCCTTTCGTCGCAACCTTCATCGGCGAGAACAATGCGATATCGGGTGAAGTCATCGCGATCGACAAGGCGGGCTGCCGAATTCGCGCGCCCGACGGTTCGATCATTACCGGACGCGCCGGAGAAGGATTGAAGGAAGGCGCGCGGGCAACCCTGGTTCTGAGGCCCGAGCGGATTCAGCTGGCGCCCGCTGCCGACGTTGCAAACCGGTTTACGGCCACGCTCAAGGAAATCATCTATCACGGCGATCATGTGCGGTTACGCGTCGCCGCCTGCGGCTGCGACGACATCTTTATCAAAGTTGCCGCCGCCCAGGACATTCCGGTTCAGGGGTTGGGCTCGCATGCCCTCATCGGCTGGGCGCCGGATGATTGCCGCGCGCTCGCGCTCTCCTGACCGGGTATTGATTCTTTCGTAAACGCAGCAACAAAAAGGGGAACCACCATGATGCGTTTCAACTGCATGCTTCTCAGTTCCGTCGTGACTCTTGCAATCGCGGGAGCGGCGTTTGCTCAGGATACGCTGACCGTCACCTCCTGGGGCGGCGCCTATACCAAGAGCCAGGAGGAGGCCTTTTTCAAGCCCTTCGCCAAGCAAACCGGCACCAAGATCCTTCAGGATGAATGGGACGGCTCGACCGCCAAGCTGAAGGGCATGGTCGAGACCGGCCAGGTAACCTGGGATGTCGTCGATGTCGAACCCAGCCATGCGCTGCAAGGCTGTGATGAAGGCTGGCTCGAAACCATCGACTATTCGAAGCTTGGCGGCAAGGACGCCTTCATCGATGGCGCAGCGATGGATTGCGCGGTCGCGACGATCGTCTTCGGCACCATCTATGCCTATGACGCCGCCAAGTTTCCGAACGGCGGACCGACGACCATGGCCGATCTGTTCGATACCGCCAAATTCCCAGGGCCGCGCGCCTTGCGCAAGTCGCCGAAGACCACGCTGGAATTCGCCCTGATTGCCGATGGCGTCAAACCGTCCGAGGTCTACGACGTGCTCGGGACGCCGGAGGGTGTCGACCGCGCCTTCAAGAAGCTCGACACGATCAAGAAGGATGTGAAGGTCTGGTGGACCGCCGGCGCGCAGCCGCCGCAGCTTCTCGCCGACGGTGAAGTCGTGATGACACGGCCTGGAACGGCCGCATCTACGATGCCGTCAAGAACAGCGGCAAGAACTTCAAGATCGTCTGGGACGGCCAGGGAATGGACTTCAATCTCTGGGCCGAGCCGAAAGGCTCGAAGAACAAGGAACTGGCGGACAAATTCGTCGCTTTCACCGTCAATCCCGATGTGATGGCGCAGCAATCGAAGTATATCTCCTATGGCCCGACCCTGAAAGCGGCCATTGCCAAGGTCCCGCCGGACATTCTCGTCGATCTGCCGACAGCACCCGAGAACACCAAGACCGCATTCGTCGTCTCCTCCGAGTTCTGGGCCGATCATGACGAGGAGTTGACCGAACGCTTCAACAAGTGGCTCGCACAGTAACCTCGTCGGGCGGGCGAGTGTCCCCCGGCTTCGTCCGCCCCTTTCTCTACCGCAAAAAGGCATGAGCGATGGTGATCGCGACAATGAATGACAGCGACGGTTCGACGATTGCCGCCCGCATGCGGGTGAAAAGCCGCGGCAGCGCGAAAAACAAGGCGCAGTTGCGAGCGCTGCTGCTGGTCGCGCCTTTATTGATCTTTCTGCTGCTCGTCTTCGTGCTGCCCATTGCCCTGTTGCTGACGCGGGCGGTTGACAACAGGGCGGCTTCGGCCGCCCTGCCATACACGATGTCGGCTCTATCAGCCTGGGATGAACAATCGCCGCCGGACGAAGCGCTGTTTGCCGCCTTTGCCGCCGATCTGAAACAATCGCCCCGCGACCAGATCGCCGAGGTGGCCAAGCGTCTCAACTATTATGAGACAGGCATGCGCTCGATGCTGTTGAAAACCGCCCGCACCATCCGCATCGCCGCGCCGCCGTATAAGCCGGCTTTTGTTGCCATCGATCCCAAATGGGAGACACCGCACTACTGGACGCTCATCAAGAATGCGTCGCCGCCCTTCACTGACTACTACCTTCTCGCCTCGCTCGACCTGGAGCGCGACGCGTCGGGCGCCATCGGCAGGGTCTCGGCGGAGAATGCGGTACATGTCGATGTGCTGATCCGCACATTCGTCGTCAGCGCTTCGGTAACCGCGATCTGCCTGTTCCTCGGCTATCCCCTCGCCGCCCTGATCGCCCGCTCGAAAGGCGCCGTTGCCAATACGCTGCTGATCCTGGTGCTTCTGCCATTCTGGACCTCGCTTCTGGTCCGCACCAGCGCCTGGGTCGTATTGCTGCAGGGACGCGGCGTGATCAACTCGGCACTCATCTGGCTGGGCCTGGTCGACCCCGCACATCCCCTCGACTTGATCTACAATCGCATCGGCGTCCTGATCGCCATGACCCATATTCTGCTGCCCTTCATGGTGCTGCCGATCTACAGCGTCATGAAAAGCATCCCCCCGGTCTATCTGAGGGCCGCCTCGTCGCTCGGCGCGCCGCCGGTATCGGCTTTCTTGCGCATATACCTGCCGATGAGCATGCCCGGTGTCAGCGCCGGCGGCTTGCTCGTCTTCATTCTGGCGCTCGGCTATTACATCACGCCGGCTCTGGTCGGTGGGCCGGGAGACCAGATGGTGAGTTATTTCATCGCCTATTATTCCAACCAGGTCACGAACTGGGGCATGGCGGCGGCTCTAAGCACGATCCTGCTGGTGGCGGTGCTGATCCTCTACGCCGTTTACAATCGCATCGTCGGCATCGACAGGCTGAGGATAGGCTGATGACGAACTTCCTTTCTTTCCCGCGGCTGTTTTCGATACTCTCGTGGCTGGCCGGCGGCGTTGTGATTCTGTTCCTGATCGCGCCGATCGTCGCGATCGTGCCGCTGTCCTTCAATGCCGAGCCGTTCTTCACCTATCCCATGCCCGGCCTGTCGCTGCGGTGGTATCGCGAATTCTTCGATTCCAACGTCTGGCAGCTGGCGCTGAGAAACAGCATCATCGTCGCTGTCTGCGCCACTGTCCTGTCGACCTTTCTCGGCACGCTTGCCGCGATCGGTCTCAGCCGGCCATCCTGTCCGGCGCGGGCCACGCTGACCGCCATCCTGATCTCACCGATGATCGTGCCGGTCATCGTTTCGGCGGTCGGCATCTATTATGCCTTCGCCGCCGTCGGGCTGCTCAACAGCCTGACGGGGCTGGTGCTAGCCCATACGGCCATCGGTGCGCCCTTCGTGGTGATCACCGTGACGGCGACACTCGCAAGCTTCGATCACAATCTGATGCGAGCAGCATCCAGTCTCGGCGCAACCCCAGTCGAAGCGACCTTGCGCATCATGCTGCCGGTCATCGCGCCTGGAGTGGCATCCGGCGCCCTCTTTGCCTTCGTGACTTCGTTCGACGAAGTGGTGATCGCGCTCTTCATCGCCGGTTCTGAGGAACGCACGCTGCCGCGCCAGATGTGGAGCGGCGTACGGGAAACGCTGAGCCCGACAATCGCTGCCGTCGCCACCCTCCTCATCCTGTTTTTCAACACTGTTTCTCGCCACGATCCAATGGCTGCAGCGACGCGCTGAACGCCAGAAGATTGCGCACAGGGGCTAATTCAGGGAGTTTGAGCATGCAGATCGAGCGCTACGAAACCGGAAAGCGGATGAGCCAGGCCGTGACCTATGGCTGCTTCGTCTTCCTCGCAGGCCAGGTGGCCATCGACGCGCCTGGTGCCTCCGTCCGCGAGCAGACGACCAACATCCTGGCGCGGATCACGCGGCTTCTGGAGGGCGCAGGCAGCAATCCCACGAGAATCCTCAGCGCAACCATCTGGCTTGCGGATATATCGAGGTTCGAAGACATGAATGCCGTCTGGGATGCCTGGGTGCCAGCGGGCCATGCGCCGGCGCGTGCCACGGTCGAAGCAAGGCTCGCTGGGCCGGAATTTTCCGTCGAGATCGGCATTGTCGCGGCGATAGGAGAGTGACTGATCAGCGTCCGCCGTCATCTCGCCAGGACGGATATGATTTGAGAAACTCACGTTCTCAATTGCGGCAATGCATCGCCGGCTAATGATAAAAGCGGCTCATAGTCGGCTTCGGAAAGCACGGCAAAATCGGCGAGGCCGAGTGTGGCGTGCGCCGCTGCCAGCGATTGGTCGTTGACGGCGGCGTAGAGCGCATTTCGTAGCAGAAGGACTCTGTCGTCAGAGGCATCGCCTGAAGTAATGAATGGCAGGCCTGGACCTTTAGGCGTTTCGGCGATGATGCGGACCCCTTCAATCCGGCCGGGATCGAAGCGGCGGATATTGGCATAGGTGATACAATCGATCGCCGCGCTGTCCGCCCTGCCCTCAACGACGGCGGCGATGCTGCCGCCGTGGCTGCCGGTTTCAATGATCCGGCCGAAGAAGCGGCCCTCGCGGGCAAGCGGAGCGACGGCCGCGCGAAAGAGATTGCTGCCGGAATTGCTGTCGGGGCTGTTGATTGCAGCCGTGGTGCCGCGCAGATCCTCCAGCGTGCGAAGGGAAGAACCCGTGCGGACGATGATGAAGCTGCACATCAGCGGGCCGTCACAGCCGGGATGATCATAGACCGGCGTCGCCACCAGGCGAACTTTGCCGCGCAGGCGGCTGGCAAAGGGATAGCCGCATGTCTGCGAGAGGAGAAGATCCGGCCTCAGCCAGGCGTCGTCATAAGCCACCGTCCGATCGAGCGTCTCGGGCAGGTCCGTCAGGCCGGCCTGCGAGAGATAATGCCGGAGGAACGACCAGAGCTCGGCCGTCGCACCTGCAAGCGGCTGGGGTGTGAGATACATTGCTATACGGGCGAATTGCATGCTGGTCTTTCTTTTGCGGCATGCGCAAATGTCGACCAAGGTCAGCCAATGCCACCCAAACATACATACTTAAGTTCGGTATATTCGTCCAACCCGTGCCTGGAGCCTTCGCGGCCAAGACCCGACATTTTCACGCCGCCGAACGGCGCCTCGGCGGTGGAGACGAGACCGGTATTGACGCCGACCATCCCATATTCGAGCGCTTCGGCAACGCGGAAAACCCGCGACAGATCGCGCGCGTAGAAATACGAAGCAAGCCCGTACTCGGTGTCGTTTGCCTGTTCGATGACATCTCGCTCGTCGCGGAACCGAAAGAGCGGCGCCAGAGGCCCGAAGGTTTCCTCGCGGGCAACCTGCATGCCGGCCGCAACGTTGCGCAGAATGGTCGGTTCGAAGAAAAGGCCGCCGAGTGCGTGGCGTTTGCCGCCTGAAACGAGTCCTGCACCCTTTGCGACGGCATCGCTAATATGCGTCTCGATCTTGGCAACAGCATTTTCGTCGATGAGCGGACCGAGCACGACGTCGCGCTCCAGGCCGTTGCCGACCTTCAGTGCCGAAACGGCGGTTGCCAGCTTGGCGACAAAAGCCTCGTAGACGCCATCCTGGACATAGAGCCGGTTGGCGCAGACGCAGGTCTGGCCATTGTTGCGGAACTTGGCGATGATCGCGCCTTCGACGGCAGCGTCGAGATCGGCGTCGTCAAAGACGATGAAGGGTGCATTGCCGCCAAGTTCGAGGCCGAGCTTTTTGATCGTCGGCGCACATTGCCGGTAAAGCAGCTCGCCCGTTCGCGTCGAGCCGGTGAAGGTCAGGACCCGGATGTCACGGCTTGCCGTCAGCGTCCCGCCGATTGCGACAGCGTCACCGGTGACGATGTTGAGGAGGCCTGCCGGCAGGCCGGCGCGCTCGGCGAGAACGGCGATGGCGATTGCCGAGAATGGCGTCTGCGGCGCCGGCTTGAGAACGACGGCGCAGCCGGCGGCGAGTGCCGGGCCGACCTTGCGGGTGATCATCGCGTTCGGAAAGTTCCAGGGCGTGATGGCGGCCACCACGCCTGCGGGCTGACGCAGGACGAGAATGCGCTTGTCCGGCTGGTGCCCCGGTATGGTTTCGCCGTTGATGCGTCTTGCCTCTTCGGCGAACCATTCGATGAAGCTCGCGCCATAGGTGATCTCCCCCTTGGCCTCAGCGAGCGGTTTTCCCTGCTCCAGCGTCAGGATCATCGCCAGATCGTCACGGTTTTCGATCATCAGGCGATGCCATGCCTTGAGAACGGCGGCGCGCTCGCCGGCGGTCTTCTTTGCCCAAAGCTTCTGGGCAATGACGGCAGCGCGGATGGCTTCCTCCGTTTCCGCCGCCCCGAGGTCGGGGACCGCGCCCAGCTTCTCGCCCGTCGCCGGATTGCGGACGGTCGTTGCCGGACGGCCTTCCGCTTCGATCCAACGGTCGGCGACCGGGCATGCTTGACGGAAGAGCGAGGGATCACTGAGTTTCATAGGAGGACTCTCAACAGAAGACGTGAGCGGCACCCGGATCGAAATCCAGATGCACCGTATCTCCACGGCTAAGCCCGGTGATCGCTTCGTGACCGAACGGCAGGCGAACCGCCAGCGCCTCGCCCTTCGCCGTTTCGGTGGAAACGTGGATATTGTTGCCGAGGAAAGTGATGTCACTGACGGTGGCGGCGAGACTCGCTCCCGCTTGGGCGCGCGACAGCCGAATGCGCTCCGGCCTCAGCATCAAGGCTGCCTTTGTGCCGGCAGCCCCTTTTCCATGCACCGGAATGCTGTTGAAGACGGCGCCGCCGCCAAGTGAAATCGTAGCCTGCCCATCGGACGACGACAGCAGGTCGCAGGAAATGAAGTCGCTGTCGCCGATGAATTCGGCGACGAAGCGGGTCTTCGGATTGGCGTAGAGTTCAGGGCCTGTGCCGATCTGGTCGATGACGCCCTTGGAAAAGACGGCGATGCGGTCGGAGAGCCGCAGAGCCTCCTCCTGATCGTGGGTGACGTAGAGGATCGTCACTTCGGTTTGCTGGTGGATGCGGCGGATCTCGTGCTGGATTTCCTCGCGAAGCTTCTTGTCGAGCGCCGACAGCGGCTCGTCCATCAGAAGCACCGGCGGATCATAGGCAAGGGCTCTGGCAAGGGCGACACGCTGCTGCTGGCCGCCGGACATCTGCGCCGGCTTGCGGTCCTCGAAACCTTCAAGCCGGACAAGGCGCAGCATCTCCTTCACCTTGGTGTCGACCTCGGCCTTGGACTTGCGCCTGACCTTCAGCGGAAAGGCGATGTTTTCGCCCACCGTCAGATGCGGAAACAGGGTGTAACGCTGGAACACCATGCCGATGTTGCGCTTGTGCGACGGTGTGGCGAGCAGGGTCTTGCCCTCGAGCGTAATGTCGCCTTTCGTCGGATTGTCAAATCCCGCCAGAATGTAGAGCGTCGTGCTCTTGCCGGATCCGGACGGGCCGAGAAAGGTCAGGAATTCCCCGCGCCGGACGTCGAGCGTGACGTCGTGCACGGCGACCACGGGGCCGTATTCCTTGCGTATTCCGCGGATCTGAAGGAATGGTTCGTTCATTGTTTCAGTACCTTACGCACGACGGCTACCAGGGCCATCAAGATGATCGTCAAAAGGATGAGCAGGGTCGACGCGGCTGCGACAACAGGCGTCAGGTCTTGCCGCAGCGTCGCCCATACCTTCACGGGCAGGGTCTGCAGGGTCGGGCTGGACATGAAGATCGCCACCACCACCTCATCCCAGGATGTCAGGAAGGAGAAGACGGCCGCCGAAAACAGCCCATGGCTGATCGCGGGAAGGGTGACCCGGATTTTTGCCTCAAGGGGCGAGGCGCCGCAGAGCACCGCCGCATCCTCGATCGACTTGTCGAAACCTTCAAGCGCACTCGATATGGACAGGATTGAGAAGGGCAGCGCCAGCACGAGGTGCGAAATGACGAAGCCCGTCAAGGTGCCGCCAAGGCCGATCCTGAGAAAGAAGGCGTAGAGGGCGACCGCGAGAACCACGACCGGCAGGATCATCGGCGTGAGGAACAGCGCTTTCAGCGCATCGCGGAACATGAATGAACCACGCACCAGTCCGAAGGATGTCACGAGCCCGAGCAGTACCGACAGAACCGTGACGATGACGGCGATCTTCAGACTCGTTAAAGCCGATTCCAGCCAGCGGGGATCGGCGAAGAGCTCGCCATACCATTGAAGCGTCCAGCCCGGCGGCGGAAAGATCAGCCACTGCGACGAGCCGAATGACAGTGCCGCGATAAAAACGATTGGCATCAGCAGGAAGGCCGCGGTCAGAAGCGTTATGCCGAGAAGGGCGTATTTCCACCAACCGAGACGGTCGAAATTGAGCAACATATCAACGTCCTCCCGGATTCTGGTTGCCGAAGAAACGCAGCTGCACGGTATAAAGCGACAGGGTCACCACCAGGAGGACCAGCGCCGCAGCACCCCCCATTCCCCAGTTGACCAGCGACTGCACGAACTGCGCGATCAATTCTGCGAGCATCATGTTGGAGGTGCCGCCGAGAAGCGACGGCGTGACGAAATAGCCAAGCGACATGACGAAGACCATGAGTGCGCCGGCCGCCATGCCCGGCATCGCCAACGGCAGCAGAACACGCGTCAGGCACTGCCACCGATTGGCGCCGCAAAGGGCGGCCGCCTGCAGCGTCGACGGGTCGATCTTCTTGATCACGCCATAGAGCGGCAGGATGATGAAAGGCAGCATGATATAGGTCATGCCGATCGTCACGCCGGTCAGATTGTTGACGAGCGCCAGCGGCTGGTCGATCAGACCCATTCCCATCAGCATCTTGTTGATAAGCCCGGTCCGCTGCAGGAGCACCATCCAGGCATAGGTGCGGGCCAAAAGGTTGGTCCACATCGACAGGAGCAGGATCGCAAAGATTACCGAACTCAGCCGTCCCGGCATGATCGCCAGCGCCCAGGCGACCGGAAAACCGATCGTAAGCGAAATCACCGTGACGAGACCCGAGACGATGAAAGTATTGGCGAAAATCTTGAGATAGGTCGCAGAGCCGATCAGCTGCGCGTAGTTTCCCAGACCCGGCACAGGTTCCAGCACGCTTCGCAACAGAAGTATCGCCACCGGCACGATGAAAAAGATGCTCACGAAGGCGAACGCCGGAACGACCCCGCTGAAACCTGTTGGCCTGCGGACCTTTGGCAAGGGCGTAATTACGCCGGAGGCATTGCTAAACGTCGACATGACAGTCCTTCCCACCCGTCAGTTTCCGCGGGCGCCGAGGTGCAACCGATTGGCACTGGCGCTGCGGGGGACACGGCGAACCTTCGCCGTGCCCTTTGATCTCAAGTTTCAGCTTATTTCGCCTGCCAAGCGTACCACTTCTCGCCAATGGCATCGCGATTATCGGCCCAGTAGCTCATATCGGCGTTCACCTGGCTTGCCGTCTGCTGGTCCGGCAGGGTCTTTGCCGTCTCTGGGTCCATCAGCTTGGCCGAGTCAAGGTTGATCGGCGCATATCCGGTGGCTTTTGCCAAGGCGGCCTGCGGTTCGGCAGAGGTCGCCAGTGCAATGAACTTCATCGCGGATTCGACGTTCGGCGAGCCCTTCGGCACGACGAGCGCATCGGCAGCGGTGATGTTCTGTTCCCAGGAGGTTTCAACCTTGATGCCGGTCGCAGCAAGCGCCGTCATGCGGCCGTTCCAGACGCTGCCGAAGGGCGCTTCGGCGGATGCCAGCAGCTGCTGCGACTGGGCGCCGCCCGACCACCAGATGATGTCCGATTTAATCGTATCGAGCTTCTTGAAGGCGCGGTCTAGGTCAAGCGGATAAAGCTTGTCGGCAGCCACGCCGTCGGCAAGCAGTGCGGCTTCGATCACGCCGGGAGCCGACCACTTGTAGAATGTGCGCTTGCCGGGAAACTTGGCCGTGTCGAACAGATCGGCCCATGTCTTCGGGCAGGCTTTGACGGCATCGGCATTGCAGCCGATGACGAAGGAATAATAGAAGCTGCCGACCGAATAATCGGTGACAAAACGCGGATCGAGCTTAGATTTGTCGATGACGGAGAAGTCGAGCTTCTCGAGCTGGCCGGTCTTGCCGGCCTGGGCGGCATAATCGCCTTCGACGTCAACGACGTCCCAGGTGACTTCGCCGGCCTCGACCATGGCCTTGAGCTTGCCGTAGTCGGTCGGGCCGTCCTGCACGACGGTGGTGCCGGTCTTCTCGGTGAAGGGGCTCGCCCATGCCGCCTTCTGGGCATCCTGGGTCGTTCCGCCCCAACTCGAGAAGACCATGTTATCAGCGTGGGCCGGCGCAGAGACCGCGACGAATGCGGCAACCGCCGCGAATGCAAATGTTGTTTTCATGTTCCCTTATCCCTGTTTTGGTTTGTCCTACGGGTATGCGTTATGTCGTCAGCGCGCGTTGCTCCTGGGAGAAAAACTGGCTGGCTTCATAATCTTGTTTTCCGCCACCTCGATGAGGTCGCGAATCTTGGGCAGAAAGGCCTGCCATCGGGGATCGGCCAGAAGCCGCTGGCGTCTCGCCTCTCTGTCATCAAGGCTCGTGAAGGCCCAGATGTGGACGATCTCGTTGATCGTGCCGATCTCCGAGAAGAAGTAGCCGACCAGCGCGCCGAGATGGCTCTTCTGGATCTCGATGCCCTCTTCCTCGACGACCTTGAGATATTGCGGGATCGTGCCGTTCTTCAGCCGATAGGTGCGGATTTCGTAAAACATCGGCGTCACCTCATCACGAAGGGATCGGGGATCGGATCGTCCGAGGTCCTCAGCCAGATCGTCTTGGTACGGGTGTAGTCGAGAGCCGCGGCCATGCCGCCTTCCCTGCCGTGACCCGACAGACCGAAGCCGCCGAAGGGTGCGATCGGTGATACCACGCGGTAGGTATTGACCCAGACGATGCCGGCGCGCAGCCCCTTCATCAGCCGGTGCGCCCGGGTAAGGTTCTGAGTGAAGACGCCGGAGGCCAAGCCGTAGCGGGTGTCGTTGGCAAGCCTCAGCGCCTCCGCCTCGGTCTCGAAGGAGACGACCGAGAGAACCGGACCGAAGAATTCCTCGATCAGCGACGGTGAAGCGACATCGTCACAATCGAGAATGGTCGGCGGGAAATAATAACCCTCGCCGTCGATCTTGCGTCCGCCGGTGACGAGACGGGCGCCGCTTTCGATCGATCTCTCAACCAGGGCGCCGATATTGTCCTGCTGGCGCTTGGTGGCAAGCGGGCCGACTTCGGTCGCCATATCGAGCGGCGGACCGATCCGGATCGCTTCTGCCTTCTCCCGCAGCAGGGCGACGAACCTGTCCTTGACGCTACGTTCGACGATCAGGCGCGATCCGGCAACGCAACTCTGCCCGGTCGCCGCGAAAATACCCGCGACCTGGGCGTTGGCCGCACTTTCGAGGTCGGCGTCGGCAAAGACGATGAAGGGTGACTTGCCGCCGAGTTCAAGCGAAGTGGAGGCGAGGTTTTCGGCCGAGTTGCGAACGACGTGCCGGGCTGTTTCGGGACCGCCGGTAAATGCGACATGCGCAACTTTCGGATGACGGCCAAGCGCCGCACCGCAGGAAGCGCCGAAACCGGTGATGATGTTAACGACGCCGGCGGGAAAACCCGCTTCATGCACCAGGCGGGCGAATTCGAGAAGCGGCGCCGGCCCGTCTTCCGAGGCCTTGACCACCATTGTGCAGCCGGCGGCGAGCGCCGGGCCGATCTTGACCGCCGACAGGAAGAGCTGGCTGTTCCACGGCACGACCATTGCGACGACGCCGATCGGCTCGCGGCGGAGCCAGACATCCATGTCAGGCTTGTCGATCGGCAGGTAGGAGCCTTCGATCTTATCGGCGATGCCGGCATAATAGCGATAATATTCGGCGACATAGGCGATCTGCGCGGATGTCTCGCGGATGATCTTGCCGGTGTCGCGCGTCTCCAGTTCCGCCAGAATCGGGGCGTTGGCGGCAACGAGATCGGCCAGCTTGTAAAGCAGCTTGCCGCGCTGGGTGGCCGTCAGTTTCGTCCACGGGCCCTCATAAAGCGCCCTCTCTGCAGCGATCACAGCCCGATCGACATCCCCTTCGCGGGCTTCGGGCATATGAGCCCAGACCACGCCGGTCGCCGGATCGATGCTCGGATAGGAAGCCTCGCCATCCGAAAATTCGCCGTCGATATAGTGCTGGAAACGCCGCATGGCCCTACTCCTGAAATGCCGGCATGACCTCGGTGATGAAGCGCTCGAGCGACGATTTCTTTCGCTCGAAACTCATGCCGGTGTCGATCCAGAAGGAATATTCGTCGTAGCCGAGCGCCTCATAGGCCTTCAGCCGGTCGATGACGGTCTCGGCATTGCCAACGACATTGTTGGTGCGCATGACTTGATCCGACAGCATGGCGTTCGCTCGGATCTGCTCGTCCGGAATCCGTTCGATCAGGCCTTGGGTAACCGGCTTCTCATTCTTGAACCAGGCAAAGAAGTAGTTGTAATAAACGCTGAGTTCATGGGCGGCCTGGGCAACGTCCTCTTCCGACGAGCCGACATAGGTGTGGCGCAGCAGCATGATCTTCGGCCGCTCGACATCAGGATTCTTGGCGCAGGCATCGTTGAAGCGTTCCATCAGCGACTGAACCTCGTCGTCACCCTGCCAGAGCGGTGTGACCTGAACGTTGCAGCCGTTGGCGACGGCAAACTCGTGCGAGTTCGGATCGCGCGCCGCGACCCAGATCGGCGGGTTCGGCTGCTGCAGCGGCTTCGGCGCCGAGGTGGTCGCGGGGAACTTGAAGAACTCTCCGTCATGGGCGTAGTCGCCGTTCCAGATGCCCTTGACCGCCGGGATCAGTTCGCGCATGCGCTGGCCAGCCCCCCAGGCATCGAGACCCGGCAACAGACGTTCGTATTCGAAGGAATAGGCGCCGCGCGCAATCCCGATGTCGAGCCTTCCGTCGCAGATGATGTCGGCCATAGCTGCCTCGCCGGCGAGCTTGATCGGATGCCAGAAGGGAGCGATCACCGTGCCCGTCCCGAGCCTTGCCCGCGACGTGCGGCGGGCGAGATCGGCAATGGTCACGAACGGGTTGGGCGCGATGGTGAAATCCATGCCATGGTGCTCGCCGGTCCAGATCGCATGCATGCCGCCCTTGTCGGCGATCTCGCAGAGCGCGACGAATTCTTCGTAGAGGCTCTTATGGCTCTGGCTGGCGTCGAGCCGTTCCATATGGACGAAGAGGGAGAACTTCATGCTTTTGCGCCCTTGGCTGGAATGGGATGAACGGTGCCGCCGGTCTCGTCACCAAAATAGACGCCGAAATTGCCGATCGAGCTTTCCATCGCGAAACGATTGACGATATCGGCGGTCGAACTGGTCTTGAATTTTGCCGCAGCCAGCGCGTCGGGTTTCACGAACCTGCCACCGGCAGGCTCCCCGTCGCCGGCGACGGCGTGATAGACGATGTGCTGCTTGCCGTCGCTCTTGCCCTCATAGACCGAATAAAGAAAGCCGATGCTGACCTTCAGCCCGGTGAGCGTCTCCAGGTACTTTTCCAGCGTCTCGGTCGGGTTGCCGTCATGGGCGTCGACGCTTGGCAAAGAGAGCACCTCCTCGCCGAGCAGCAGAACCTCTCCGCGGCGCTCGACGACGGCTGCGAGTTCGATATTGCCTTCACTTGCCGCCGAAACCGCCTTGCTGGCGAGCGTCGGCGTGAAATAGCCGCCACGCGCATAGCCGAGACCATTGCGGCCGCTATTGTCGAACGCTTCGATGCGCCCCATCAAAATGACGTGGTCACCGGCCTCGACGACCTGATCCATGGCGCATTCGAACCAGGCCGCCACGCTCGAGAAGATCGGGCAGCCCGCCGCGCCCTTGGTCCATTCGACCGCTGCAAACCTGTCTTCGACCGGCCGCGCAAAAGTGTTCGACACGTCTTTCTGGGTTTCCGAAAGCACGTTGATCGCAAAATGCTGCGCTCCGGTCATGGTCGCGAAATTACGCGACGTCTTGGCGAGACAGACGAGAAGCAAAGGCGGATTGAGCGAGACCGATGTGAAGGAGTTCGCCGTGAAGCCGATCGGATTTCCATCGCCGTCGCAGGCGGTGACGACAGTCACGCCTGTGGGAAAAGCGCCGAATGCATCACGCAATGCTCTTGGGTCGACAGTCTGGATTGTCATCGTTCATCCTCCCCGAACGACAGCCACTCAGCGAGCAGCGAATTGACGATATCAGGCGCGGTCAGGTTCACCATATGACGATGACCCTCGACGATACGGGCCCAGCCCCGGGGCGCGAGCGCCGCCATTTGCGTCGCCATCAAAGGCGTCGAATTCGGATCATCGGACCCCGTCAGGAACAGGGCCGGACCAGCCACGTCTTTCCAACGATCGGCATAGGTCTCGTCTCCTCCGGCGAAGGCGGCGTAAGCGACAGCATACCCCTCCGGGTCGACGAGGTTGAGCCATTTCCGCGTCAATTCACGTGCAACGACGCTATCGGGATCATCGCCGAACCAGCGAGCCAGGGGGCCTTCCTTGTCCACGCCCGTCATCGGAATGGCCGCGGCCCGCGCGAGGACCGCAGCCTTTGCCTGCGGGTCACGCCTGTAGACGCCGTTGAGGTAAGCCACACGGCTGATACGTTCGCCGAACGTTGCCGCCGCCCCTCCCGATACCAGCGCTCCCATCGAGTGGCCGGCAACATTCACCGTATCGATCGCCATCTCGTCGAGAAAGCGCCCGAGCCAGGCGACGAAATCCTCGAGGCGGCTGCCCGGCGGCAGTTTTGCGCTCTCGCCATGTCCCGGCATATCGACGGCGATGACGCGATGGCTGGCCGACAGGAACGCAATCTGCGGTGCCCAGGCCTCAAGCCGCATACCGACGCCATGAATGAGAATCAGCGGCTCGCCGCTGCCGGCCTCGTGATAGGCCGTTCCACCTGCCGTCTGCTTTCGGGGCAGGTGAGCGGCGGCGCTCTTTGCTGCAGCGGCGCCCGAGATCGATCCAGCTGTCAGCATCTCAGCGCCTTCCCTTTCAAACGCCCGCGGGATTGGCGACGTCCTGCCCAAGATCTTTCAGATCCTGATAGCGGTCGCCAATGCGATGATGAGGACGCCCACCCACCGAGGCACCGAGCGCCACGACGATCTCGTCGGCGGCAGGCGCGTCGGGGATCGAGGTCTGGATGGTCAGATAATGCGAGCGGCGGCCTTCGTCATTCTTGTCCATCAGCGGGATCATGATCGGCGCATTGGCAGGACCGCGCGTATTGCAGAAGGCAAGATAGGATTTGGCGCCGACGGCATGGCGATAAAAATTGCCGAAGCGCAGCGTGTGGATCAGCGCGGAGGCATGTTCGATCTCACCGTCGAGGCCGACGACGGCGGCCTTGCCATAGGCTTCGACGGCATCGCCGGAACCGACCGCATCGATGATCATCTTGGTCAGCAACTCGCCGAGAACCGGAGCGCCCGCATGGATTTCGGGCTTGAGGTCTTCGACAAAGCCCCGGCCCGCCCAGGGATTCTTCACGACCGCGAAGGCGGTAAACAGTTTCAGCGGCACCGCCGCGGCCTTGCCGCCTTCGATCAGCGTCGTTTCGATCTGCAGTCCCGTCTTGCGAATTTGAATGGCCATGAAACACCTCATCTCTCTATTTAGTATTATGGTATACCATAATACATGAGTGTCAACTTGGTTTCGGCGAAGACGCAATAAAGTCCGAGAAATCGCCAATGTGGCGCGCCACCGCCCGGAAGCGTCTTGTTCATTCAGTTTTTTGTCGAGAGCCGGGAGGCGCGACGGCGGCCCGCAGTGACGCGACACATCAGACTGCAAATATTACCCCGGCCCATATGATGCCGCCTTATATATGATGGATTATGGCATACCATCACATCGAGCAAAGTTGGGTGTCAAGCTTGAAGTTTGAATTCCGCGGAACGTGATTGCGAATACGCAAGAGGCAGTCGATGCGACAACGCCATGCTGGCCGTCTTTTAGTGAAGACAGATGCACACGAAGGGATGAACCAATTGGAGTAGTAGGGCGGCGACCGTCTTGAAAAACGCAGCGGCGCTGCGGCCTATTCGGCAGGCTTCTGCGCGGACAGCACCGCTTCGGCAATTGCGCTGGCGGCCGCGACATGATCCATCGCCGCCCGCTGGGCCCCCTCGCCGTCGCCGCGGCGGATGGCATCGATGATTTTCGACATCTGCATCGGCCCCTCGATGCCGCGCCGTTCCGTCTTGATCGTCATCGAGCGCAGGTGGTTTATGCGCACGGTGAGGAGGTTGACGACGCCCCAGGCGACATGCCTGTCGACCCTGGTGAACAGCGTTTGATAGAAGGAAGAGGTATTGGCAAGCACAACCGCCATATCTTGGTCGCGATAGCCGTTGCGGATTGCGGTCAGGGATTCCTCAAGCGCAGCGACGATCTCTGGGCTGCCGCGCTCCGCACACAGCCGCGCCGCCATGCCTTCGAGCGCACCACGGATCTCATAGATCTGTTTGGCTTCCTCGATATCCAACAGGGCGACGATTGGTCCCTTGTTCGGCAGATTGGCGACGAGCCCTTCCGATTCCAGATGTCGGAGAACCTCGCGCACGACCGTCCGGCTGACGCCGAGCTGGGCGCAGAGGTCGCGCTCGACAAGGCGGTCTCCGGGACGAAAGTATCCGTTGACGATGGCCTCGCGGACCTTATCGAGCGCCAATTCCCGCAATGTCTTCGCAGGACGCTCTACCCTGATTGTCGCGTCCTTCAGAGCACCGCTCATGCTGTACCTCAGTGTTGGATTGACGTCGCACGCTCAAGTTCCGGTGCGGCAGCCGAATTCAGGAATCGTATTATGGCCTACCGAATACTGTAGCGGTCGGCGGCGAGCAATTCAACAGCACCGTGTCGATCTGCAGATCGTCAGCCTATACGTCGGAATTGGGTCTTGCCCTGACGATCTCTTCGGCCACCGCCTTCGCCTGCACCCGGATATCGGGGACGGCGGTGATCTCCCAGAATTGCCCCGCGGTCAAGGCGCCGACGGCAAACAGCCGAGCGGGCGAGATCCGAGACGGAGCCATCACCTCGGAAGCCGCATCCACCAGGATGTCAAGCCCAAGGGGATCGGGAACGATCAGTTGAAGCCGGCTCATTTCCTTTAAAAGCGGCGAATGGCTGATCCCGGCGCGCTCCATACCCGTGCAGTTGACCAGCCAGTCCGCCCTGATCTCGGCGATCTCACGCTTGGCTCGGACCCTGTAGCCGGCGGCGAGCCCATCTTCCCAGGCGTCGAGCGTTCTCAGGAAGCCTGCATGGAAGCGAACGGTTCCTTCCAAAACCAGTTTCTCGAACCCGGCGAACACCTCGGGCGCGACCCGGTGACGGTGGATGTTCCACCAGGGAAGCGCATGCCGCAGGAAACGCGCCCGCTCCTCGCTCGAAAGCCGCTGCCAGAGAGCCTGCGTGACCGGCCTCAGGCCGTCCATCACGCTCCGCCAGTCGGCGGCGCCCCTTCTCTTTTCCCGCAAGGCTTTTAAGATACCGCTGACCGTAGCGGGAAGTGTGTGAACGTCGATCGGCAGAGCCGCCGGCGGCGTCCTCGCATGGCCGAGCGGCGCCAAGCCGCGCCGCGAAAGCACGTCGATCCTGCCTTTATGGCCACGGGCGCGAAGTGCCAGAACCTGGTCGATCATCGTCAGGCCGGAGCCGAGGATGCAGACCGCATCGGACGGTGCGACGCGCCTCAGCCACGAGAGCCGCCACGGGTTCTCGATGATCCGCGATCGCAGAGATGATGGGACGCCAGCCGGATCGACCGGGAGGTTGGCATTACCGACGCCAAGGCACAACACGACATTCTTCCCGGCAATCTCGTCGCCGTTGTCGAGTTGGAAGGCGAGCGTCGTCTTATAGTGTTCCACGCATCCCGCCGCCTTGGCCTTGATGAAATCAACCCGGCAACGGCCGTCCCGCTTTCGAAGCAGCCCCGCAAGCGTATCCCTGACATAAAGACCGTAGTCGCCGCGCGAGGCGAAATCGCCTGCCTGCAGCTGGCGTCCATGGGCTTTCAGCCAGTCGACGAAATCGTCGGGATGATGGGGCAGCAGGCTCATGCGGCCTGCCGGCACATTGAGGCGATGGAGATAGAGCTCCGTCCTATATGCCGTTCCACGTCCGAAACCGGGATCGTCGCCGACGACGGCGATCTTCGCCGAAGCGGGAAGCTGCTCGATGAGATTGCAGGTCACAGCGATCGCTGAAAAACCGGAACCGACCACGATCACATCGTATATCAACGCATTCTCCCTGAAGCTGCGAAACGCCGGTTCTTATCGCTCACCCGCCCGGGGATGGCTCAAGCGGCAGAATCACGAAAACAATTATCCCTATAGTCTATAAATATAGTTTGTTATTTCTCCCGCCAGCCCCTCCGCAACCGTTACCCTTTTAAAGGTGAGATCAAGGGGCCGGCTGGCCCTTAAACAAAGGGGCTTAGGATGAATTTCAGAAATTTGGTTGCCGCAATCGCCATCGGCGTCGGTACTCTTGCAACGGCAATTGCTGCTGAAGCGGCGGACAAGAAGGTTGTCGTCGGCTATCAAACCGACGCCCTGCCGTCTTCGGCGGCGATCGCCAACGGCGAATTCGCTAAGGACACCGGTTACAATATCGATTTCCGCAGGTTCAATTCCGGCGCCGAAATCTTTGCAGCCATCGCCTCGGGCGACGTTCAGGTCGGTTATGTCGGCTCCAGCCCGTTTGCGGCTGCAGTATCGCGCGGGCTGGAGGTCAAGGCCTTCTACCTCGCCTCCATTTCCGGCATCGACGAGGCTCTCGTGGTCCGCAACGGCTCGGGCATCGAGAGCCTGAACGACCTGAAAGGCAAGAAGCTTGCCGCCGCGCCTGTTTCCACCGACCACTACCAGCTGCTGGCGCTCGTCAAATCCCTGGGCCTGACCGAAAAGGACGTGCAGGTCTTCGCAATCCCTCAGCCCGAAATCGTCGCGAGCTATAATCGCGGCGATATCGATGGCGGTTTCGTCTGGGATCCGGCGCTGACCGAACTCAAGAAGAACGGCAAGGTTCTTGTGACCTCCAAGGACGTGGCGGACAAGGGTGCACCGACGTTCTCCGCCTGGGTCGCCACCTCGAAGTTCGCGACCGATAATCCGGAATTCCTGAAGGGATTCGCCTCGGTCATCAACAAGTACTACGCGTCCTTCGCCTCGGACAAAGCCGCCTGGGGTCCTGATAGCGACAACGCCAAGTCGCTCTCCAAACTTCTCGGCGGAACGGCCGAGCAGCAGGCCTCGGCCTTGAAGAACCTGACGCTGCTGACGCCCGAGGTCCAGGCATCGGATGCCTGGCTCGGCGGCGGCGAAAAGGCGGGTGCTGCCAAGATCCTCCAGGACACCGCATCGTTCCTGAAGGGCCAGGGCAAGGTGTCCGACGTGCTGGCAAATTACGGCGCCTTCGTCACCGCAGACGCGCTTACCAGCGTCAGCAACTGATCCTCCCCGATGCCGGCGCGACTGTTGTCGCGCCGGCATCGAACTTATGAGCGGACCATGCTTAAAGTCGATCACGCCAGCGTTTTCTTCGCAGCCCGCGACGGGCGGACCGTCCACGCGCTCGATCGCGTTTCCTTCGATATCCCCGAACGCGGTTTCGTCGTCGCGCTCGGCGCCTCGGGATGCGGAAAATCAACCCTTCTCAACGCGATTGCCGGTTTCCTTCCGCTTTCCGATGGCCGGATCACGCTCGATGGCCGCGCGGTCGAAAGGCCGGGCGCCGATCGCGGCGTCGTCTTTCAGAAAGATGCGCTGCTGCCCTGGAAATCGGTGGCCGACAACGTCGCCCTCGGCCTGAAATTCGCCGGCGTCAACCGCAAGGAGCGGCGAGTGCGCGCGCTCGAACTGCTGCGGCTCGTCGGCCTTGCCGAATTCGCCGGCGCCTTTCCCTACGAGCTGTCGGGCGGCATGCGCCAGCGGGTCGGCATCGCCCGCGCGCTCGCAACAAATCCCGACATCCTGCTGATGGACGAGCCGTTCGGTGCGCTTGACAGCCTGACCCGCGAGCAGATGCAGGAACTGCTGGTTTCCATCTGGAGCAAGACGGCAAAGAAGGTTTTCTTCATCACCCATTCGATCGAAGAGGCCCTGTTTCTCGGCACGCAGGTCCTGGTCATGTCGCCTCGGCCGGGGCGCGTCGTCGCTCGCTTCGATCTCGACTTCATCCGCCGCTTCGCCGAAACCGGCGATGCCCGGTCGATCAAGGCGTCGCCGCAATTTGCCGAGCTGCGCGACGAGATCCGCGCCATTCTCCATAGCAGCGAAGATTTGAGGAGCGCCGCATGAGCGATATAGTCCAAACATCGCCGGTTGCAGCACAGAGAGAGGACCGCCAGATCAAGCTGGTGAAAATGGCGAGCTTCGGCGCCGGCGAAAAATCGACGGTGGTGATCAGCATTGCCACCGCCTTGGCGATAGTGCTGCTGTGGTGGCTCGTCTCGGCGATCGGCCTCGTGCCACACCTGTTCCTGCCGCGTCCGGATGAGGTGCTGACTCAGATCGGTGTCATCTATCGCGACGGTTATGCCGGCGCGTCGCTCTCCGAACATGTCTTTGCAAGCCTATTCCGCATCGTGGTCGCAGCCCTCATCGCCATCTCCGCCGCCATTCCGCTCGGATTGCTGATGGGCCTGAACCGTTGGGCGAAAGGGGTGCTCGACGCGCCGATCGAGTTCTACTGGCCGCTTCCGCCCCTCTCCTACTTGCCGCTGATGATCATCTGGCTCGGCATCGGCGAGACGTCGAAGATCACGCTGCTGGTGCTGGCGATGTTTGCGCCGATCTGCCTCTCGGCTCAGGCGGGTGTTCGTTCGCTGCCGATCGAGCGCGTCAATGCCGCCCGTTCGCTGGGCGCGAGCCGGCTGCAGCTCTTCATCGATATCGTCCTGCCGTCCGCGCTGCCGGAGATCCTCACCGGCATCCGCATTGCGCTTGGCATCGGCTGGGGCACGCTGGTTGCGGCCGAATTGATCGCCTCGACGCGCGGGATCGGTTTCATGATCATGTCGGCGTCGCAGTTCCTGGCAACCGACGTCGTCTTCGTCGGCATCGGTATCATCGCGATCTGCGCCTTCACCTTCTCGGCCGCCATTCGTTTTCTGGAGACTTACCTTGTGCCCTGGAAAGGCAAGCTCTGAGGGAATGGGCCAGTGCAAAACGTCAAAGCGCCGCGGGTCTGAAAAGACGCGCAGCGATTAACAACTTTGCGTGACCCCGTTGAAGCCATGTATCGACAGGAGTTCGGCTGCGACGAGCTCCTGAAGCCGCCACAAATTGCGATCACGGATGCCGCGTTCTTCCAGATGCTTCACCGTCAGATAGAGATATTCGGCGCAGGAGCCCATGTGTCCGCAGGCCCTGGCAAGCACGCGCGCCACCGCCTCCAACGGCAATTTGCGGGAAACGCGCTCTCCCTTCGGCCCGGCCCAGAAGACCAGCGCGCGCACGAAGCCGTGTGCGGTCTCGACAGGAATCCACCGAACCGTCGCGGCATCTTCGATCGTGCCGACCTCACGGCGGATCAACCGTCGAATCTGGCCAAGGCGATCATCATCGGTAAGCCTGAAGAGGATACCGTTGCACCGTCCGCCGCGATCAAGAGCCATCATGAGACCAGGTTGGGTTCGCGTTCCCCGCCAGCGGGTCATCTTCAGGCAGAAGGACCGATGCCAGCCTCTTGCTGCGCCCCGCTGCCATTCGACGGCATCGAAGTCCGGCTTCCAAATCAATGATCCATAGGCGAAAACCCAAAGCGGCGCGCCGTCGGATTCATCGAGAAGCCGCATGGCGAATAGCTCCAGCTCCGCCTCGGTAAGCGGTGTCCGGTGCGGCTCGGGGCCGCGGTCGAGCTCAGGGCGGAGGCTGAGCGACACCAGTTCGTCCGTAAGAGCCATCCTAGTCGGGCCGAACATCCGAACCCCGCTTCGCCGGATCGTCACCTGCTTATGCTCCGCGATATCGGTCACGTTTCAATGCACCGTACATCCGGCCGCGTCGGTCTGGCGCCGCTCCAGGCTGCGGATCAGCACCGCGGCTTCCCTGACGATCGCCGCAAATGTCGGATCGTCGGCCTCGGCGATCCGGCCCGTCATGTCGCGGATAATCGTCGTCAAATGGATGATCGAATGGCGATGCTGTGCCTCTTCCGGCCCGATTTCTGCATCGGCCATGGTGAGCAGCGTCTGCACCAGACGCTCCATGGTTTGCCGGCGCCTGCTTTTAGGGTCGCTATTCGGATCTTCGCTGAGGCGCAGGAATTCATCGACAATGTCGGACATTCCGCTTCCATTCACATCGCAAAGGCCGGCTGCGCGGAAATGATGCGCCTTCGATCGCCGGCGCGCGCCTTCAAGGTTTCCAGCAGCCGATAGCCGGTACGCCAGCGGCCAAAACCACTGGCGATATTGATGTGGCCGGCAAGGCCGATATTCCTGGTTTCGGCCTTCCACAGCCGGCCGAAAAGGCTCAGCCGATCGACCGTCATGTAGGCGTCGTTCATGCTGCCGACGACGATGCTCGGAAATGGCAAAGCCGCCGTCGGCATGCCGCCGAAGGCGATATGCCCCGGATGCAGAATTTCCGTGACCGGCAGATCGCATGGTGCAACGAGCAACGCCCCTTTTACGCGACGGGCAGCGCTTCGCCCGGCCAGCCTTGCGGCGAGAAGGCATCCGAGACTGTGGGCAACCAGATAGGCCTCACCCACCTCTTCAAGCGTGCTTTCCAATCGCTGCAACCAGTTGTCGAGGTTCGGGTGATCCCAGTCGTCCTGAGCGACATAGCGGCTGCCAGGCTGATCCCGCAGCCAATGCTGTTGCCAATGCCCTTCACCCGAGCCGAAAAGTCCTGGAAGAATAATGACGTCGCTCATCGGATCAACCCGATCACCAGGGCGAAGCGGAAGGTGAAGGAACTGACGATCGTGCAGATCCCGGCCGCATGCCTGAATTGCGACATGACGCTGCCCGTTTCTCTTCCCGTATCGTGCCGACCGAGGCCGGTCTCGACGACAATTGTCATTACACCACCCTTCTCAATACCAAAGTCCGGGCAACGCGCCCCAGTAGTGAAGTTCGTATTCGCGTGCCGACCGGTCCCGCTCTTCGTCCCGGGAGAATAGTTGGTTGTCCCGCAAGGAGGATGCGTTTGCGGGCTCCCGCACCTTCGGCTCGAGGAGGCGGTTGATCGTGCGCTGCAGCCAGGAATGGAAATCAAGCTTCATGCGAACCTCCTGTCAGGGACCGATAGGTTAGGAAATCAGCGAATGACGTCGGGCATTGGCGAGAAGATCGCGAAGCGACGCAGTCGGCCCATAAAGCATCAACAGGCGGTTCTCTTCGCGTTTGGCGAGGCGATATCGCCGAGCAAATTCGAAGACGCTCCACAATTGCTCGCTTGACCCCGGTCTTTCCACATCGTTCATCGTGGCCTCCTGAGATCGAACCATGGCGACGATCCCTATTCGGCCGCCGCTATCGTCGGCCTTGCTTCAGGAAAGAAGGCTGCCAATTCGCCGATCACTTCGCTGATGCGGCTCGAAAGCGCTTCTGATGAGACCGCGTAATCCGCGAAATCGCGATCGGACGCATAAACGGCCGTCGGCAGCGTATGGGACATGAAAAAACCGAACAGCGGTCGAAGCTGATGCTCGACCATCAACGCATGCCGGTCGCCGCCGCCCGTCGCCGTGATGATGACCGGCTTGCCTCGAAGTTCCTGGGGGTCGATCAGATCGATCAGGTGTTTGAACAGGCCGGGATAGGAACCCTTGTAGGTCGGCGAGCCGATGATCAAAGCATCGGCCTTGACGATCTCGTCGACGACATGCCTGGCTTGCTCGTCGAGCTCCTTGCGCCACAAGGCGCGGCCCAGCGACGGACCAACATCGTGCAGATCATAGGTCTTGCTCGTAAAGCCATATCGGAGGCTCGCGCGGTCGGCCACATGCCGGACAAGTGCCAGTGTCTTCGATGGACGGTTGAAGCTGCCGGCGATGCCGACGAGTTTGAAACCTGACATGGTTTTTCCTCTCTATGGTTGCTTCAAATATTGTCTATAAAATTACTGGATTAAAGGAATGAGCGTCTCTCCTTCGGCGCTCGGTTGAAAAAACATTCGTCTTGATGATCCAAACCTATGGCCGGTCGCCGCGAAGATGTCGCTCCAGGAAAGGCAGATTGTCCTGTCCCCAGTAAATCTCGCCGTCATGGACATAGGTGGGAAAACCGAAGACACCGCTGTCGCGTGCATGCGCTCGGTCTGCCGACCATTTATTCTGGACATCGTCGTCGGCTTGCCGCCGGAGAAGCGCTGCGCCATCGAAACCCGCTGATACAACGATCGCCTCGCGCACATCGGGCTTGCCGATATCCCTCGCCTCGCTCCAGAAGGCATGCTGCAGAGTCCGTGCGACACCGATCCAGTCCTGTCCGTCGAGATAGGCAGCAATCACGAAGAGGGAGGCCGGCGTCGGATCGCTGAGCTCAGGGCGATGTTCGAGCCGCAATTCCTTCTCCCGCACGCGCGCCCAGCGTTTAAGGTCCCGCGTCCAGTAGGCGCGCCGGATCTCCGGACGGTTGCGCGAAAAGATCCCGCCATTTTCCTCGACCACAGTCGTCAGATAGGGCGTGATGACGACGTCATTCTCTGCCGCCAGTTCGATGAAGGCATCGAAGCCGATGTAGGACCAGGGCGATCCAATCGAAAAGAAGTATTCTACCGTTCTCGTCACTGGTGATTGATCCTCGTAAATGATTGTTCTGACGTCGAAAGAGGGCGTGACCGGCGCGGCTTGCCTCAGGAAGCAGCCCGAATTACCGGCTGTGCTTTCCATCCGACCTGCGGCGCGATCCTTGTCACGAAGTCGTGCAGGATCTGACGATATTCCTCGTGCTCGAACTCGTAAGGAAGCTCCAGCCGCAACTCGCTGACCTCTGGCAGGATCGGATCGGCGAAAAGCTGCTCCAATATTTCCTCCGACGTGCCGACGATATCGCGGGCGAACAGGGTCCGCCGTTCGCCCTGGGGCGAAAGCGTCCGTTCATGGCGGCCCTCGGCATAATCGCGGTAACGCCGGCGCGTTGCCTTATCGGCGCTGTCGAAAGGCACGATGACGCGGCCTAGCGCGACGCGACGCACGATTCCAGCAGCGCGATGGGTTTCAATCAATCTGGATTGGGCAGCGAAGAAATCGTCCGTCCCCTCACTCGTTATCACGTTGCCGGTCAATAGGTTGAAGCCGTTGCGGCCGGCCCATTCGGCCGAGCGTTGCGACCCGCCACCATACCAGATCCGGTCGATCAGGCCCTTGGCATAGGGCTGCAGGCGCGGCCGCTGCTGCCCGAAAGGCGTCTTGATGAAAGTCAGCTCGTCGCCGAGATAGGCGCCACGCAGATTGTCGGCAAAGCGCAGCACGCGATCATGCGAGAAATCGTAACCCGTCCAGTCACCGTCGAACACGAGCGGGGCAATCAGGTCGGCATGCAGCGGCCGGCCGGCGCTGACGCCGATATTCAGCCGGCCGCGCGACAGAATATCGACGGTGGCGAGATCTTCGGCCAGCCGGTAAGGGCTTCATAGCCGATCGGGATGACCGCGGTTCCGAATTCGATACGGCTGGTTCGCTGCGTTGCCGCCGCCAGGAAGGCGCTGGCCGAAGAGATGCCCGGCTCAAGATGGCGCTGGCGGACCCAGGCGCTGTCAAAGCCCAGCGCCTCGCTATATTGCAATTGCTGGAGCGTTTGCTCCAATCCCGACAATGGATCGTCGTCGGGATAGTTGCCGGGTGTGAGAAAGCCGATATGGCTGATCGATATGTTGCGGCCGCTCATGTTGCCCCTTCCATTCGTGCCAGGCGATAATCAGTATTTCGGCAGGCCGGGTGGATTGGTCTCGGATGCCGGCAGGGCTTCCTCGGACAGATGCCAGTGATCGAGGATCTTCGCGTAGCTGCCGTCCTTGATCAGGCCGTTGGTGGCGACGGTCAGCGCATCGGCGAGCCCGCTTCCCTTGCGGGTGGTGATCGCAACGTCGGAGCGATCGGGCCAGCCGGCGCTCAGCGTGCCGACGCGCTTAATATTTTTGTCGCGCGCCGCGATGAAGACGAGCTGCGCATGCGGCTGGACGATGACATCGGCCCGACCTGAACGGAGCGCGAGGAGGCTTGCCGCCTCGTCGTCGTAATATTGCAGCTCGATCGGCTTCAGGCCGGCGGCGACATCCTCGTCGCTCCACTTCACCAGGATGCGCTCCTGATTGGTTCCGGCCCCGACGATGATCCTCAGACCGGCCGCATCCTTCGGCTGCTTGATTGAGGTGATAGGGCTATCGGATTTCACGAAGATACCGTGCAGGCCCTGACGGTAGGTGGAGAAATCGAACTTCTCCTTGCGCTGTTCGGTGACCCCGACATTGGAGATGACGGCATCATACTTGCCGGAAGCAAGGCCGAGCGGCCAGTCGATCCAGGCGACGGGCACAATCTCCAGCGTCAGGCCGAGGCTGTCGGCGATGGCGTGGGCATAGTCCGGATCCGCCCCGACCACGGTCTTGGCATCGGTGGCATAGGTAGCAAGCGGAGGACCGCCGGGGCTGACGGCGATGGTGAACTTGCCTGGCGTGACAAATTTGAACTCTTTGGGGATCGCAGCGATCGCCGCGTCGTTCCTGGTGGCATGCAGTCTGCCCGGCTGCTGCGGACTCAGGTCGAAATCGTCGGCCGCACGGGTTGCGCCGAAGGAAAGGCCGGACGCCATGGCGGCGATCAGCAGGGTCCGCAATGCCGGAAAGGCAATCATCGTCTTCAATCTCCAAATTGACAGGCAGGAATGGCCGGCAGGAATGCTGCCGGCCGGATAAGGTCAGGAGCCGCTCTTCGGCAGGCCGGGCGGGTTGGTCTGCGCCTTGTCGATCGCCTCAGGACCGAGATTCCATGCATCGAGAATCTTCCGATAGGCGCCGCTGGCGATCAGGTCGTTGACAACATCGGTCAAGGGAGCCGCCAGACCGCTGCCTTTGCGGGTGGTGACCGCAATCTCGGCGGTGATCGGCCAACCGCCGCTGACGGTGCCGACGAGCTTGGTCTTGCCATTGATTCCTGCCGAATAGGCTTGCGTCGCGTTGACGCTGAAGACGGCGTCGGCTCTGCCGGACTGGACGGCGAGATCCTTGACCGCGTCGTCATCATAATATTGCACCTCGATCGGCTTCAGGCCAGCCGCGACGTTCTCGCGATCCCATTCCAGCAGGATCTTCTCCTGGTTGGTGCCGGCATCGGTGATGACCTTCAGGCCGGCGATATCTTTCGGCTGCTTGAGCGCCCTGATCGGGCTGTCGGCCTTGACGTAGAAGCCGAGTTCATCCTTGCGGTAGGTCGAGAAATCGAATTTCTGCTTGCGCTCTTCCGTGACTGTGACGTTCGAGATCACCGCGTCGAACTTGCCCGACGTCAGTCCCAGAGGCCAGTCGGCCCAGGCAACGGAAACCAGATTGAGCTTCAGACCGAGGCTGTCGGCAATGGCTTGCGCCAGATCGACGTCGTAACCGATGACCGTTCTGGAATCAGACGCATAGTCATGCAGCGGCAGATTGCCGCTCGAGCTGATGCCGACGGTAAAGAGGCCGTTTTCGACGAACTTGAACCCCTTGACCTCGTCAATGCTCTTCTCGTTCTTCTCCACCCGCAGCCGGTTCGGCTGCTCGGGGCTGAGATCGAATTTCTGCTGCGCCTGAGCGTACCCGAAACCAATCGCACCAATGGTGACGGCTCCCGCTATCAGAAGCCTTACTCTATCTGTAAATGCCATGCCCCTTCTCCATCTCATCTTTGGGTTGTAATTATTATCATTCGACCAGAGCAGCCCGTCGCGGCCCGGCATTTCACCAGCACTGTCCGGCGCTAGAGAACCTTGGCAAGGAATTCGCGTGTTCGGGGATGCTCCGCCTGCGTGAAAATCCGGGCCGGCGGACCAGCCTCCAGAATACGGCCGCTTTCCATAAAGACGACGGTGTCGGCGACTTCGCGGGCAAAGCCGACCTCATGGGTGACGATGACGAGTGTCGTGCCGGTGCGGGCCAGTTCCTTGATGACGTCGAGCACTTCGCCGACCAGCTCCGGATCGAGTGCGGAAGTCGGCTCATCGAAGAGCAGCACCTTGGGACGGAGCGCCAGCGCACGGACGATCGCCACACGCTGCTGCTGCCCGCCGGAGAGCTGGCGCGGATAGGCGTTGATCTTGTCGCTGAGGCCGATGCGGGCCAGCAGCTCCTGCGCCAGCTGCACGGCATCCTCGCGGCCGACACCGCGAACCTGGATGGGCGCCTCGATGAGGTTTTCGAGCACGGTCAGATGCGGGAAGAGATTGAAGCTCTGGAAGACCATGCCGATATCGGCTCGGCGCTGCAGGACCTCTTTTTCCTTGAGCTCGTAGAGCGTGTCGCCCTTCCTGCTGTAGCCGACGAAATCGCCGTCGACGGAGATGAAGCCCTCGTCGACGCGCTCCAGATGGTTGATGGCCCGCAGAAGCGTCGACTTGCCGGAGCCGGACGGGCCAAGGATGGCGGTCACGCTGCCGGCCGGCAGGCTGAGCTCGACCTTATCGAGCACCTTCAGGGAGCCGAAACTCTTCGAGATACCTTGGATGCGCACCGCACCGCCTGCGGCCCGCAAAGCTGCCGCATCCCGGAAGCCGACCTTCCGCACAGTATCGGTCGCTGTCTCCAGCACAGGGAGCGGCCGGCGGAAGCGCTCGAAAAATGCCTGGAAAGGGAGCGGCGTCGGATTGCGCACGGCGCCTTTGGAGAAATAACGCTCGATATAGTGCTGAGCGATCGACAGCACCGTCATGATGATCAGATACCAGACGGTCGCGACCATCAGCAGCGGAATGACTTCGAGATTGCGGCGATAGATCACCTGCACCGTGTAGAAGAGTTCCGGCAGCGCCAGCACGTAGACCATCGAGGTGCTCTTCGCCAATCCGATGAGTTCGTTGAAGCCGGTCGGCAGGATCGAGCGCATGGCCTGCGGCAGTACGATGCGGAAGGCTTGGCGGCGGCGCGGCAGGCCGAGTGCGGCTGCGGCCTCCAGCTGCCCGTGATCCACCGAAAGAATGCCGCCGCGGACGATCTCGGCGAAGAAGGCTGACTGGTTGAGCGTGAGGCCGACGAAGGCGGCGGCAAAGGGCGTCAGCAGTTGCACCGTGGGATAGTCGATGAAGACCGTGCCGGTGAAGGGAATGCCGATCCTGATCGTTTCGTAGAGATAGCCGAGATTGTTCAAGATCAGCAGCAGCACGATCATGGGGATCGACCGCAGCAGCCAGATATAGCCCCAGGAAAGGCCTGACAGTAGCGGCGACCTGGAGACCCGGGCAAGCGCCAGAGCCGTTCCGAGAATGGAACCTGATATCGCGGCAAGCACGGTCAAAAGCAAGGTCCTGCCGAGGCCGACGAGCACCGGCTCGGCGAAGAACCATTCGGCAAAGACGTCCCAACCCCAGCGCGGATTGGTGAAGGTGGAATAGAGCACGGCAAGGATGACGATGGCGGCAAAGATCGTGCCGGCCAGACGGCCGGGATGGCGCGCCGGCACGATGCGGTAACGGGAATGATCCGGTTTCGAATCCAGCGTCCTGCTGCCGGGCGCGATGCCGGCAAAATCCGTCGTCAGTGCCATTGTGCTTCCCTTTTATGGATTGTCGGTCTGTGCCGTTTTCAGTGATGTGCGCCGGCCACGCGCAGACGCGGTTCGGCCGCCACCTCCTCCAGCGCAGGCTGAGCCAGATGGCGGATATCCTTCTCGAAGGGCAGGCTCTTGTAGATCTCGGGATCGGCTGAGGTGTCGAAGAGAGCGGTGTAGCCGTCATTCAGATAAAGGCCGACGGCCTCCGGCTGTCGGAAACCGGTCGTGAGGTAAATGCGAGCATAACCCTGGCGGGCGGCCTGAGCCTCCAGCTCCACCAGCACCTTGCGGGCAAGGCCCTGGCGGCGCAGGTCGGAGCGCGTCCAGATGCGTTTGAACTCGGCCGTGCGCGCGTCATACTGCTTGAAGGCGCCGCCGCCGATGGTTTCGCCATTGCGGATCAGCAACAGAAAATTGCCGTGAGGCGGCGCAAAGGCTTCGGGAGGATAACGGTTGAGCTCTGCTGCAGCACCTTCGGCGTTGAAATAGGTGCCGTAGCGGCTGTCATATTCGTGGATCAACTCATCGATCAGCGGCTGGGCACGGGGATCGAGAGGGCTGGTATAGAGAAACGTATCGCTCATATCGTTCGTCACCCGTTGTCATCAGTGAGGAAGGTCTCAGTCAGCCGCACCCAGTAGCGGGAGGCCGGTGCAATGATCGCGTCGTTGAAATTGTAGTGGGCGCTGTGGAGAGGCGCGCTGTCGCCATTGCCGACAAAGAGGTAGCTGCCGGGATTGGCCTGCAGCATGAAGGCAAAATCTTCGCTTGCGGTCCTCGGCCGGAAATCCTTTTCGATCGCCGCAAGGCCAAGTGCGTCATAGGCGACGTCACGGGCAAAGGCGGTTTCCTTGGCGTGATTGACCAAGGCCGGAAAACCGAGCCGGTAAATCACATCCGCCACCGCACCGAAGCTTTCAGCCTGGGCGCGGGCAAGGGCTGGAATGCGCTCCTGCAGCAGCTGGCGAACCGTCTCGCTGAAGGCCCGCATGGTGAGCTTCATCTCGACGCTTTCGGGGATGACGTTCGAAGCGGAGCCGGCATGGATCGATCCGACGGTGGCGACCGCCATGTCCTGCGGATCGACATTGCGCGAGACGACGCTTTGTAAGGCGGTGATGAAGGAGGCGGAGGCCAGCACCGGATCGACGGCACGGTGTGGTTCCGCGCCATGGCCGCCCTTGCCGACGATCTTGACGACCGCCTGATCGACCGAGGCCATGGCAGGACCGGCGACAAAGCCGAATTGACCCGTCGGCACACCCGGCCAGTTGTGCAGCCCGAAGATCGCATCGACGGGGAAACGTTCGAACAGGCCTTCCGCGATCATCTTGCGGGCACCGGCGCCGATTTCCTCGGCGGGCTGGAAGATCAGCCTCAACGTGCCGCTGAAATTGCCGCTCTCTGCGAGATAGCGGGCAGCCGCCAGCAGGATGGCGACATGCCCGTCATGGCCGCAGGCATGCATGACGCCGGGATTGCTGCTGGCATAGGCAAGACCGGTCGCCTCCTCGATCGGCAGCGCATCCATGTCGGCGCGAATGCCGATCCGCTTCCTGCCGTCACCGCGTCTCAAGGTGGCGACGATGCCGGTGCCGGCAATGCCCGTCGCCACCTCATAGCCCCAGGAGGAAAGCCGGGATGCCACAAGCTTGCTGCTTCTGAGTTCCTGGAACGCAAGCTCCGGATATTGATGCAGATCGTGGCGAAGCGCGATGACCTCGTCGAGATAGGCGGCGATGCCCTTTTCGACGGGATCGTTGCTGCGTGGGTTCCGAGCGATGATGTTCATGACGGTTCGTCAGCGCCTCAGGCGCCGACGGCCTTTCCGCGCTCGAGCTGATCCGCACTGGCCGCATAGCGGCTTTCACGGAAGGGCAGACCCAGATGGTCGCGCAACGTCTCGCCCCTCAGGACGGGGTCGAAATAACCGCGCTCCGTGAGGATCGGCAGGACGTGTTCGGCGAAGTCGGCAAAACCCTCGGCGATGACGGGAAAACCCAGGATGAAGCCGTCGGCAGCGCCATGGTCGACCCAGCGGGTGATCTCGTCGGCGATATGCTCCGCGGTACCGATGAAGGCGGTGCGGGGCGTCGCGGAATCAAGCGCGACCTGGCGAAGCGTCAGGCCCTTGTCGCGCGCCGTTCTCTTGATGCGGTCGGTGGTGGCGCGGAAATTGTTTCTGCCGATATCGCCAAGTTCGGGGAACGGCTCGTCGAGCGGATAGACGCCGAAATCGTGATGATCGAAGAAGCGGCCGAGATAGGCGAGCGCCTCCTCGATAGTGACAAGGTTGCGGATCGCTTGGTACTTGGCTTCCGCTTCCTCGGCCGTCTTGCCAACGATCGGGCCGATGCCGGGATAGATGCCGACCTCCGCCACCGGGCGGCCATGCGCAATCACGCTGTCCTTGAGCTGGCGGTAGAAGGCCTGCGCCTCCTCGATGGGCCCGCCATTGGTGAAAACGGCATCGGCATGTTTGCCGGCAAGCCTGATGCCGGAATCCGAAGCGCCGGCCTGGAAGACCACCGGTTGACCCTGCTTCGAGCGGCCGATGTTAAGCGGCCCCTCGACGCGGAAGAAGCGGCCCTTGTGGTCGAGGCGATGCATCTTGGTCTTGTCGACAAAGACGCCGGTCTCGCGGTCACGCACAAAGGCGTCGTCGTCCCAGGAATCCCACAGGCCCTTGATCGCATCGATGTAGTCCTCAGCGATCTCGTAGCGCAGCTCATGTTCGGGATGTTCGCGGCTGTAGTTGCGCCCCGAACCCTCAAGCGGCGAGGTCACCGCGTTCCACCCTGCCCGTCCTCCGCTGATGAGGTCGATCGAAGCGAACTGCCGGGCGATGGTGAAGGGATCGCTGTAGGAGGTCGAGACCGTACCGACGAGGCCGATTTTCGAGGTCGATGCCGCCAGCGCCGAAAGAATGGCGATCGGCTCGAACCGGTTGAGGAAATGCGGGATCGATTGCTCGTTGATATAGAGCCCGTCGGCGACAAAAGCGAAGGCGATGCCGGCCGCCTCCGCCTTGCGCGCCGTGTTGACGAAGAAGTCGAAATTGACGCTGGCATCGGCCGGTCCGCCTGGATGTTTCCAGGCATTCATGTGACCGCCGGGACCCTGCAGCATGATGCCGAACGTGACGTGTTTCTGAGCCATGGGATCGATCTCCTTGAAAACGGTCAGGCGACGAGAGAAAGCCGCTCCTCGGCGAGCAGCTCGATGGAGGCCAGGCGCTCGGCGACCGAAAGCGCCGGCGTATCGAGCACGAACTCCTTGACGCCGTAGAGACGGTGAAGCTCGTCCAATTCCTTGCGGATCTGCTTTGCCGTGCCGTGCAGCACGCTCGGCACCTTCTCCTCGATACGGTAATCGGTGACGCCGGCCTGGCGGGCAAATTCGGCTGCCTGCTCCTCGCTGCCGACATTGACGGTCTGACCGTTCGGCAGGAACACCTTGACGATGCGCAGCTTGCCGACGCGCTCGCGGGCATAATCCTCGCTTTCGGCGGCAAAGGCTGCGAGCGCCAGGATCGGCCGTTTGCCGCCGGATGCCCGCTCATAGGCCTCGAAGGTCTTGCGCAGATTGTCAGGATCGCCGTTCAGGTGACCGGCAAAGACCAGCTCCCAGCCCTTCTCGGCCGCCAGTTCGGCGCTTTCGACGCTGGCCCCGAGCAAGAAACGATCGGGCGCCGTCGGCGGGAAAGGGGTCGCCTGCGCACCGTTATAATTCGGGTCGGCGGCGAGATAGGTGTTGAGATCGGAAAGCTGGCTTGCAAAATCCGGCTTTCTGGACGGATCGACGGCAAGCTGCAGGGCGCGCGTCGACAACGGAAACCCGCCCGGCGCCTTGCCGACACCGAGATCGACGCGGCCGGGCGCAAGCGATGCCAGAAGATTGAAGGTCTCGGCAACCTTGTAGGCGCTGTAATGCTGCAGCATCACCCCGCCGGAGCCGACCCGGATCTTCGAGGTCTTGGCGAGAAGATAAGCGATCAGCGCCTCCGGCGCGGAGCTCGCCAGATTGGACATGTTGTGATGTTCGGCCACCCAGAAACGGTGATAGCCGAGTTCCTCGGCGCGGGCAGCAATCTTGACCGTCGCCCGCAACGCATCCGCAGCAGTGAAACCCTGTTCGATAGGACTTTTGTCGAGAAGGCTGAGGAGATAGGTCATGACATCACGAGCCGATCGCTGGTTGCAAAGTATAATTTATAAAATCAGTAGACAAACTGCATTATAAGAAATGACATTCTCTTTCGCAGAGGTTTGGTGAAAAAAGCGGCGCGCCGGAGATGGAAATCGGAACCTCTCCAGGTCAGGCCTGGGGCGTTCTATATTCTGGGCGAAAGGGAGCAGCCGCATGACGCTGTCGGAGCACGTCAAGCCGATCCGCTGCCTCAAAGCGCGTGCACCCTGGGAATATCCGGTCACTCAAGGACAAGCTGCAGAACCGGGGGAGTAAGGACCACTCAGCCGCTGCGCCATCGCAAGCAGCGTGTCAGAGCTTATCGTCGCAGAGCCGGTCAGGATCGAAAGTGCTGTCGACGTGGTGCCCGTATGGCGACACCATACATGGCTTGATTGTCCTCAAGCGTCAGCCTGACATAGGATTCGATGGTATCGAGCACATCGCCGCGCTGCTGCACCGTCCCGGTGGGATCGGCGGAAATATTGCCGTCCTGATCGAAATTGAACGAGCCGACGAGTTCGGCGAAACGATTGTCGTCCAGCTTATTGAAATAACTGTCTTCGTCGTCGAGATCGGAAGAATACATCTTCTCCAATTGGTCCGACGTGACATCGTCAGGGTCGAGTCCCCTGGCTTCGAGCGCCAGGGAACCGGAGCTGCCCTCAGTCCTGCAGCGCCGCGCCTCTCGGCGTGCAAGCAACGCTGCAGCTTTGATTGGAGCTAAATCAGAATTCTTCCCAATCGGACTTCAGCGCGGCAGCCGCCGATCCATGAGCCGAGGCCGTGCGGACAACTTTTAAAGCCGACGGCATCGAAGCGTGACGCCCCGCCTGCATCGACGAAGACCGTGTTTTCGGTCCGTCTTCGAAACGGAACTGCTCAAGGAGCTTGAAGAGCGCGGCAGCCTCCCGGGCAAGGCCATGGCTTGCAGCAGTCTGCTCCTCGACCATTGCGGCATTCTGCTGCGTTCCCTGGTCGACGGTGTTGATGGCCTGGTTGATGCCGCCGAGCGCCGTCGATTGCTCGCGCGCCGCCTCGACGATCGCCGTGACGTTGGTATTGATTTCGTGAACCTGTGTGGCGATTTCCCGTAGCGCCGATCCGGCGTTGGTCACCAGGGCGACGCCGTTTGCGACATGGGAACCGGACGCCGTAATCAGGCTCTTGATCTCTTTTGCGGCCTTCGCCGAGCGCTGCGCCAGTTCGCGCACTTCCTGGGCGACAACCGCAAACCCTTTGCCGGCCTCCCCTGCCCGCGCCGCTTCTACGCCGGCATTGAGCGCCAAAAGGTTTGTCTGGAAGGCAATCTCATCGATAACACCGATGATGTTGGAAATTTCGCGTGACGAGGTTTCGATCTGATCCATCGCTCCGATCGCATCCCGCACCACCTGGCCGGAATGCTCCGCATGGTCCCTGGTGCGCGCCACCAGTTGACCGGCCTCCTCGGCGCGGCGGCTCGAATCCTTGACCGTGGTGGTAATCTCCTCAAGCGCGGCGGCCGTCTCTTCGACGGATGCCGCCTGCTGCTCGGTGCGTTTTGCCAGGTCATCGGCTGCCGTGCGGATTTCGTTGGAACCGGCCGAAATCGCCTTGGCGTTTTCGGCCACCGTTGCCATCGCGCCCTTCAGCTTCTCCGAGGCGCTGTTGAAATCGGTGCGCAGCCGCTCCAGCGAAGGAATGAAAGGCTTCACGATCGTCTGCGACAGGTCGCCGTCGGCAAAATTTGTCAGGCAGTAAGCAAGTTGTTCGACATTCTCGACGCGTGCCGTCACGTCGGTTGCGAACTTGACGACTTTGAACACTTTGCCGTTCAGGTCGAAGATCGGATTGTAGGAGGCCTGGATGTAGACTTTGCGTCCGCCCTTCCCCACCCGCATGAATTCGTCGGCAATCAACTGGCCGCTCGCAAGCTTTCGCCAGAATTCCTTGTAGGCCTCCGATCTCGAATAGTCGGCTTCGCAGAACATCGAATGATGTTTGCCCTGGATCTCGGCAAGCGAATAGCCGAGGGCGGCAAGGAAATTGTCGTTGGCACCAAGCACTTCGCCGCCCGGCGTGAATTCGATGATCGCCTGAGCCCGCGACAAGGCGTCGATCTTGCCCGCATCCTCGGCGGATTTCAGCTTCTGCGCGGTGATATCGGTTGCGATTTTGATGACCTTGACCGGTCTCCCGCGCCGGAACACGGGATTGTAGGATGCTTCGATCCAGACCTCGCGGCCGCCTTTTCCGAGCCGCTTATATTGCTGCTGATCGAATTTCCCGGCAGACAGCTTCGTCCAGAAAGCCTTATATTCCGCCGAGGATGCATAGGCAGGTTCGACGAACATGCGGTGATGTTGTCCGACGATCTCCCGCAATTCGTAACCGAGCGCCCTGCAGAAGTTTTCGTTCGCGGTGAGGATCATGCCTGACAAGTCGAACTCGATCATGGCTTGCGAGTTGGATAGAGCGGCGAGAGCCGCGACAGCATTTGCACCACGATCAAGAATGCTCACTCACAAATCCCCCATAGATTTCATCGCTGCCAATTCGGACAGGCCGCGAATATTTGCCTATGCTTATTAATGGGGATTTAATGATTAATATAAGGTTTAACGGTCTTCTGAAAAGAATAGTGCTCTCATCACGAGGCGAGGCAAAAGATCACTCAGCCGCTTTTCAACTGCGCCATGGCAAGCAGCGTGTCAGAGCTTATCGTCGCAGAGCCGGTCAGGATCGAAAGTGCTGTCGACGTGGTGCCCGTGCCGTTGGCAACATCATACATGGCGGTGAAGCGTTTGATCAGATCGTCGACCTTGTCAGGATCCGCCAGATCCTTGATGTCGACGAAATTGTTGACCATCTCGGCTTGCTTGTCGACGTCCATGTTCGAGACATAACTGGACAGGTTGAAGGTCGTGGTAAAGAACTCGAAAAGCGCGCTGTCACCCAGAATGCCATAGGCGCTCGAAATCTCCGGCGCCTTGCGCTGGAAATAGAGCGCCAGGCGCACGCCGGTGTTGCTATCGCCCTGATCGTCCTCAAGCGTCAGCCTGACATAGGAGTCGATGGTATCGAGCACATCGCCGCGCTGCTGCACCGTCCCGGTGGGATCGGCGGAAATATTGCCGTCCTGATCGAAATTGAACGAGCCGACGAGTTCGGCAAAACGATTGTCGTCCAGCTTGTTGACATAACTGTCTTCGTCTTCGAGATCGGAAGAAAACATCTTCTTCAATTGGTCCGACGTGATATCGTCAGGGTTGAGTCCCTTGGCCACCAGTGCCAGGGAAACCAGGCGATCGTCGGCCAGAAATTCGCTCGCCGTGGTGATCGTCGCCATCTGCTCGCGATAATAGCTAATCTCGTCATCCGCCGCATCGGTCGCCTCGGTCAGCTCGTCCCCTTCGAGGTAGCGGATCTTGTTCTGCTTGTAATAGGCGGCATAGTCGTCGACGACGGATTCCGACATGGCCTGCAAGGGAACGGTGACGTCGCCAGCGCTGTCGAAGTTGAAGGCTTTGCGAAAGGCCACGAACCGGTCGTCGTTCAGGCTGTTGACATAGCTTTTGGCGTCCGTTGGATCGCTTTCGAGTATCTTCCGGACCTCGCTTCTCGAAACCTCGGTGGAATCGATGCCATAGGCGCGCAACGCCATTTCCCACATTTCCGGGAGATCGTCATTGTCGTCATCGTCGTCATCGGCATTCGACACGAGGAAATCATCGATCGAGATGACGCTGGCGATGCGCGTCGTATAGTTGTCGGTGGCATCTTCCGTGCTGGTGTTGGCGACCAGCACCTGATAATTTTCATCGAAGGCCGCCGTGGTCGTGGCGGTCTGTTCCGACGTCTGGGCGGTGTCGCCATCGGCAAGTGCGCCGTCCTCGTCGAAATTGAAGGCGTCGTGCAGATCGGACAGACCGATCGCGTCGGCGATGTCGGCGCTTTTCAACGCCGCGGAAATGAAAGTGTCGGATTCGTCGTCGGTCAGCGCGTAGGCGATCCTGAGATAGCCGACCAGCTTGTCGTCGTTCATCAACTGATCGACTGAGGTGACGTTTCCAATTTCTGCAGCGAAATAGGTGTCATAGGCCTCTCCGGTGTCCGAAGACGCAGCAGTCGACGAGGCCACCGCATACCCACTCGTCACCAGCGATATCTGGTCTTCCGACATCACGTCGCCGTCGGTCGAGCCGTCCTCGTTGAAGTTGAAGGCCTTTGCCAGGCTGACATAGACGTCGTCGCCGAGCTGGTTGACGAAACTGTCGGGATCGTCGAGATCGCTCGTCAAAACCTCCTTCAGAAAGCTGCTTGACGTATAGTCGGTGCTAAGACCGAAGGCCGTCAGCGCATAGTTCTTCAGCCTTGAACTCGACAGGAAATCATCGACCGAGGTGATGGATGAGATATTCTCTTCGAAATAATCCGTCTCATCCGCGATGTCATCAGCCTCGGTGTCGAACGACGTCTCGTAGGCATCGAGCAGATTGTCCCGCTGCACGTCCGATTGCGCCGTCTTCGTCTCGCCGGAAAATTTGAAGGCGGCTGCAAACTCGGCATAGCGGCCGTCGCTCAGGCTGTTGGCGAAGCTCGAGGAATCGCTGAGGTCGCTTTCCAGCACCTTCTTCATGAAGGCCTTGGCATAGGTCATGTCGTCGAGCCCGTAGGCCTTCATGGCATAGGAATAGAGCTTGTAATCACCCATGAAGTCATCGACCGTCGTGACCTTGCCGATGTTTTCCTTGTAATAGGCGCTGTCGCGGGCAACCGTGGCCTGGGATGCGACGTTCGAAAGACTGGCGCCGAGATTTCGAGCGACCGCGAGGTAGCTTACATAAGTGGAAACCAACGTCTGTCCCTCTAAACTCTGGTGTTTACGCAATTCCAAACGCAAAACCGCTCTGCGGCTTTTGCTGGATTTGCGCTAAGCACGGCGCCGCGCGAAAGCCTGACGGCAATCACGGGGAAATTTTTCATCTCTGCGGGAATTTCGTCGCCGATCATGGCGAGGCACAGCCACGTCCATGTGGCCGAATCGATTTAAAAGAACTATAGAGTTCTATAATTAATCTGATGCGGAATTGGAAGTTAAAAATGCGACGCGCGTCAGGCCGCGCCGACGCCGGCGGCAAAGATGGCGATGCACCGGCGAAGATGGGCAAGCAGCCTCGCCCGATCGGGCCACGCCTGGGCGCGCCCTTCCGGCGGGCCCATACCGCCGAAGATCATATCCATCAGCATGCGGGCCCCGCTTGCCGGGTCGTCGAGCGCCAACCTGCCTTCCGCCCGGCGATCGTTCAACCAGTCGGCAAGGTGTTGGCGGCTGGCAAGCATGCCTTCATGCTGCAAGATGTCGACAAGCTCGGGAAACTGAGCCGCCTCGCGAAAGACGAGTTGCAGGAAACCGGCACGATCCGCGTCCTTCTCCTCATCCATGTCGATCATGAAGATACGTTCGAGGCTCTCGGCAATCGAGAGATCTTCCACGGGCCTGGGCAGATCGAGCATCATACGCCGATGCGCACCGACGACGGCGGCAAACAGCTCTTCCTTGCTCTGAAACAGTTTGTAGAGCGTCTGTTTCGAGACACCCGCCTCAGCGGCGACGACCGCGGTCGTGCTTCCGGCATAGCCGCATTTTACAAAAACACGGCGAGCGATCTCGACGATATGCGCCCGCTTGTCCTCATCGCTGGAGACTTTCGGCCGGCCCCGCTTGCGCGGCTCATCTGCGGGTTCGTCGACACCATCCATGACGATCTAGACCGCCTTACCGAAGCGCATGCCGACGACCCGGAAAAGCGGACTGCGATTTCTGAGGGATGATTTTTCCGGTTGTGGCATTAACAATTTCGATTTAGAGAACTCATAAGTTCTGTAATGCGTTGCATCCCCACCCTCTAGCGATGGAGCGCTTATGACGACCATTTCCGCCACAACATCAATTTCTTCCTATTCCTATAGCAAGAACTCGACATCCGCATCCCAGGACATCCTATCCTGTAATACGGTTTCGGCAAAAAAATCAACCACAAGCCAGCAGTCCGACGAAGACACGACCAACAGCGCCGAGAAACTCATGGCCCAGTTGATGTCGCTGGCGATGAACGGCCTCACCGGTCAGTCCGGCTCCAGCCAAGACCAGGACGGCGGCGCAGGCATGGACGTTGCGCAGCTGGACAGCGATGGCGACGGCTATGTGAGCAAGGCCGAGTTCGTCTCAGCCCGGCCGTCTGATGTGACGGAGGATCAGGCCGGCACGCTGTTCGACAGTTTCGACAGCGATGGCACAGGCTCGCTGTCGGTCGATGCGCTCACTGAGGCCATGTTCGCCCAGCAGTCGCAACGTGCCGGAGGGCCGCCGCCGCCGCCCCACGACGATCCGTCCGCATCCCTGATCTCCGATCTCGATACCGATGGTGACGGGCTGGTGAGCAAGGCCGAGTTCGTCGCAGGCCGGCCGGCCGATGTGACGGAAGATCAGGCCGGCACGCTGTTCGACAGCTTCGACAGCGAAAGCGCCGGGTCTCTATCGGTCGATGCGCTGACCGAGGCCATGTCCTCTCAGTCGTCGCAACGTCCCGACGGACCGCCGCCACCGCCGCCCGCCGACGATGACCAGACCGCATCCCTGCTCTCCGATCTCGATACGAATGGAGACGGGCTCGTGACATTGGACGAATTCATGGCCGGCAGGCCGGACGACGTCAGCGAAAGCCAGGCGAGCCAGCTCTTTGATCTGCTCGACACATCGGGCACCGGTTCATTGTCCACTGCCACGGGCTGACGACCGCCTGGAACAGGACGATTTTAGGCCCGGTCGACCTAAAATCTGAATCCCGTTCTTAATTAGAGAGTGAGAGCATGATGCCGTCCGAAACCGCTCACACTTTTCGGCATCATGCTGTCGCAGGAACGCCGGCATAGCCTTCCGCCGAACAAATGGTGCGCCGCAATAGGCGCACGACATCAGCGCCCGGATGAACCGAAGCGCCTATCGCCATTACGGGGTCAGTCCAGACAATCAGATCATCGACCGGTGTGGGCTTTGCCCGGCGCCAGCGATGTCGTGCGCCCGCAATCCGGGAGCTGGAAGCCTGTCGTCACATGGCATGTTCCCAAACCACTAAGGATCGAGCCATGAGCATCTTTGGAAGCATGAAAACCGCCGTCTCCGGCATGAGCGCCCAGGCAAACCGGCTGAGCACGGTTTCCGACAATATCGCCAACGCAAACACCGTCGGCTACAAGGCCGTTTCCACGTCCTTCTCGTCACTGGTCCTGCCGTCCTCTTCAGGCAATTACAATTCCGGCGGCGTCCAGACATCCGTGCGCCAGGCGATTTCCGAACAGGGCGACATCTCCTATACGACCTCGGATTACGACCTGGCGATCTCTGGAGACGGGTTCTTTATCGTGGAAAGCCCCGACGGCACGCCGGTGCTTACCCGGGCCGGCGACTTCTCGGTCGACAGCGACGGCAATCTGGTCAACAGCGCTGGTTTTACCCTGATGGGGTATTCTTATGATTCCGGCTTGCCGGCGGTTGTCGTCAACGGTTTCGACGGGCTGGTGCCGGTTAATGTAGCCCAATCGGGCTTGAGCGCAGTTGCTTCGACCAGCGCCTATTTCAGCGGCAACCTGAATTCCGAGGCAACTGTCGTCACCGATGCGACGACACTGCCAAGCGCCAATTCCTCTACTGTCACCGACGATACGCAGAAGATGTCGCTGGTGGCCTATGACAGCCTCGGCGGCACCGTCCAGTACGACTACTATTTCACCAAGACGGGTGTCACGACGGATTCAGCCGGCGCGGTCACCGGAAGCACCTGGGAGGTCGCGGTTTACCGCAACGCCGATGCAGCGACCGGCGGCACGACGTCCTTTCCCTACTCCTCCAGTGCGGTGAGCGTCGCGACGCTCTCCTTCGACGCCGACGGCCAGCTGACGTCTTCGGCAGACACCGATATCGTCGATCCGGTCACGGCAAAGACGATCACCATGGATTATTCTTATTTCACCCAGCTTGCCTCCGACTTCTCGGCGACGGGCTCTGCCGACGGTCAGGCCGCCAGCGCCGTCAGCTCGGTATCGATCGGGACGGACGGCGTGGTGTCGGTCTCCTATGCGAATGGTGCGACCAAGGCGCTCTATCAGATCCCGCTTGCAACGGTCGCCAGCCCCGACAATCTGACGCTGCTCAGCGGCAACGTCTACAGCGCCAACGGCCAGTCGGGCGTTACCGTCACCGGCTTTCCGCAGACGAACGGACTGGGTTCCATCCAGTCCGGCGCTCTCGAAAGCTCGAACGTCGACCTCGCCGGCGAACTGACCGAGATGATCGAGGCGCAGCGCAGCTATACCGCCAATTCGAAGGTGTTTCAGACCGGCTCCGACATCATGGATGTCCTCGTCAACCTGAAACGATAGAGGGAGCGCCTGGATGTCGCTTACCTCCGCCTTGAACAGCGTGCAAAGTATCTTCAACAATACCGGCCAGCAAAGCAGCGTCGTCTCGACCAATATCGCCAATGTCGGCAATTCCGACTATGTCAGACGCGAGGCGTCGATCACGACGTCTCTGTCCGGCGCCCAGGTCGTCAGCATCAGCCGGGCGCAGGAAACTGCGCTGCTGGCCCAGTATCTGCAATCGAACGCCAAGGACAGCGCGCAGCAGACGCTGGTGACCGGCCTCGAAAGCCTGCAGTCGCTGATGGGCGGCAATGATTACGAGACCTCGCCGAGCACCTATCTCTCGGCATTTCAGCAAGCGCTGCAGACCTTCGCCACATCGCCGAGCAGCACGACATCAGCGCAATCGGCCGTCACTGCCGCGCAGGATCTGGCCAACTCGCTGAATACCGCAAGCGACGGCGTCCAGTCGATCAGAGCCGATGCCGATGCCGAGATCGCCACGCAGGTCTCGTCGCTGAATACGCTGTTGTCACAGTTCGAAACGGCCAACAATGCGGTCAAGGCGGCGACAGCGACCGGCGCCGATACGTCCTCGGCTCTTGACGAGCGTGAAAAGCTTCTGAAGCAAATCTCCTCGATCGTCGGCGTCACCACCGCCGTCCGCAACAATAACGACATGGCGCTCTACACCTCTGACGGCACCGTGCTGTTCGAGACCATACCGCGCACCGTCACCTACGTCCCGACCACAACCTACGTCGCCGGAACGGAAGGCAATTCCGTCTATATCGACGGCGTTGCGCTCGACGCCGGCGAGGGATCGACGACAAGCGCCTCGGGCAGCCTGCAGGCGCTGCTGCAGCTTCGCGACGAAATTGCCCCGACCTTCCAGGCTCAGCTCGACGAGATCGCCAAGTCCCTCGTCCAGGCCTTCTCGGAAACCGACGGCAGCACCAGCGCACCCGGACTTTTCGTCTGGAAAACAGCGGCCGGAGCAACCGGGGGAACACCCTCGGATTCCGACGATATCACCGGTATAGCGTCCTCGATCTCGGTCAATCTTGCCGTCGTTACCAGCGAGGGCGGTGATGCGACGAAACTGCGCGACGGAACGATCAGCGGCATCACCGATCTCAACAGTTCGGGCGACAGCGGCTTCTCGGACAATCTCGACGCCCTCTATACGGCGTTGACGGAACAGCGCTCGTTCTCCTCCGACGCCGGTCTTTCCACATCGCAAAGCCTGATGGACTACGCCAGCTCCTCGATCGGCTGGCTCGAACAATACCGCAGCGATGCGACGGCGGCCTCCGAAAACACATCTGCGGCGCTATCGCGCTCAGACGAGGCCTATTCCAACGAGGCCGGCGTCAACCTCGACGAGGAGCTGACGCTCCTCCTCGATATCGAACAATCCTACAAAGCGGCGACAAAGATCCTGAACGTCATCGACGAGATGTTCAAGTCGCTCCTCGATATAGCGAGCTAGTCATGAAAGCCTCTTTTGTCTCATCATCGGCGATGCAGAACGTCCTGCGTCTGACCATCAGCCAGTCCCAAACCAAGCTGCAGCAGGCTTCGACGGAGGCGACGACCGGAACTTACGCCGATATCGGCGTCTCCCTTGGCGCCGGCGCCGCGAAAACGATCAATCTCACCAGCGCCATCGACCAGGCCGCCTCGTTTCAGTCGAGCAATGCGGTCGTCGGATTGCGCATGGACGCATCGCAGACCGCCCTTTCCAGCCTCAAGGATGCCGGCGACAGCCTGGTCTCGAACCTGACCGCGCTCCAGGCGAGCCAGGATACGACCAGCATCGCCGTTGCCCTGCAGACCGCGGGCGCCACGATTTCTCAGCTGATCTCGACGGCGAACACCGAGGTGAATGGCGAGTTCCTGTTTGGCGGAACGAATCTCGACAGCCAGCCTCTGACCGATCAGTCCTCTACGGTCTCGGATGCGATCGTGACCGCGCTCGGCGATTATGCAACCGGCCTTGGAAAAAACGTCAACGAACTCACAGGCGAGGAAATCGGCACTTTCATCACCGGTACCGTCGAGCCGATGTTTTCCGAAAGCGCCTGGACGGACGCTTCGCAAGGCTGGTCGACCGCTTCCAGCACCGACATGACAAGCCGGATCAGCGGCTCGGAAACCATCACCTCGTCCACCAACGCCAATTCCGAAGGCATGCGTTATCTGGCGCTTGCCTCCGTCGTCGTCTCCGCGCTCTTCGGCCAGGATCTCAGCGCCGGCGCGCAGAGCACGGTGGCATCGAAGGCGATCGGTTATGCCGCGCAGGCGACTTCAGGCATCGTGACGCAGCAAAGCCAGCTCGGCCTCTCGCAGGAACGGGTCGAAAAGGCAAATGACGCGCTCGATGCCCAGTCGAGCCTGCTCCAAGGAAACCTCGTCGATCTCCAGGGTGTCGATGCCTACGAGGCGTCGGCACTCGTCAACCAGCTGCAGACACAACTGGAAACGGCCTACACGCTCGTCTCGAAACTCCAGGGCCTGAGCCTGGTCAACTATCTCTGACGGATTGAAAATGCGGGAATTCAAGCGGCTGCAAATACCGGCCTTAACGAGAGAGCCCAACATGAGCTGCTCCGAAATCGTGGCTGAGGCCGCCTTTGCGCTTGCCTCAGGCATCATCAATACGATCCCTTTCGTCGGCAGCAAGCTCGACGAGCAACAGGCCCAGGCGTGGCCGCGATCGGGGATTTTCACCGATGACGGCGTCGAGATGACGGGAACGCCCCCGGAAATCTTCGAGCTTTGCGAGCTCCTGGCCTCCTACATCGAGAAAGGCTCGTCATTCGACGTCTTCGAGGTTTTCCACAAGATTGCTCGAATCGACCGGTTGATCGACTGGCGTCAGGGTGCCTTGCTCTCCCCCGAGTCAGAGAACACAAGACATTGATAGAATAAGAAAAATACCTTCCGGAAGGCGTCGCGATCGAGTGTGCTCCGCCGGTGAGCATGGCAAGGACCGGGCTTGCATGCCGCCTGTGCGTTGCGGCAGTGTGGACTTTGCCATAGGGAAGACCAAGGACGATTGTCGAAGTCTGCCGGCAATGGTCTTTCACAGGCCGAGTGTTTCTTGATGTCAAAGCCGCGCGCGAAGCTTCCGTTCTCCGAAGAGACCTTGCAGGCCATGCTGGTCCGCGTGCTTCGCCCGCTGGTCAAACTCGCTCTCGCCTCCGGCTTCAACTTCACCGCTTTTTCGGTCGTCCTTCGCCGGCTTTATATCGAGGTGGCGGAGAAGGAATTCGCGCTGCCGAACAAGCAGCAGACGGATAGCCGCATCTCGCTGCTGACAGGCATCCACCGCAAGGACGTCAACCGACTGCGCGGACTGGCGCTTGACCCCTCGTTCCTGACCGTGGGCGTTTCGCAGACGAGCCGCATCCTTGCCCGATGGCTTGCCGATCCGCTTTATTGCGATGCCGAGGACAGGCCGAGCACCCTGCCCCGAACCTCAAGCGATGGTGGTCCCTCATTCGAGAGCCTGGTGAGCGACATCACCAAAGACGTCCATCCCCGCTCCATCCTCGACGACTGGCTGGACAAGGGCATCGTCGTTGTCGACGACAACGGCTGGGTCCGGCTCAACCTTTCATCGATCGTGCCCAATGCCGGCGACGAAGCCCGCCGGCATTATTTTACCCGCAACCTTCGTGACCATATGCAGGCGTCGGTCATGAACCTGATGAACGATCCTCCTCCCTATTTCGAACGCGCCGTTCATTATGATGGGATGTCACCAGCGCTCGCCGCCCGGCTCGACGAAATCGCGCGCGAGGAAGGGATGGCGATGCTTCTCAAGCTCAACAAGATCGCCCATCAGTCCATCAAGGACGACCCGGGCGGCCACAGCCGCTGGATCTCAGGCCTCTACGTCATGACCGAGGAGCGTGCGACGGATCCCCGGGCAGATTCCGCCTCCGGGACGGAGGCGGACGAATGAGCCCGTCAACGATCTCGAGACGACAGTTTCTCCTGGGCGGAATTGCGCTTCAGGTCCTGATACCTGCGATAACGGCCGCGCAGCCGACCGGCACCAGCGATCATGGGATCGGCGGATCCGGTCTTTCCATTCAGGGAGGTGGGGAGAACGAAGATCACGGTATCGGCGGAACCGGCATCGTCGGGACCATCCAGGGTTTCGGCAGCATCATCGTCAACGATATCCACATACCGTTCAGCGCCACGACGCCGATCGAGATCGATGGACGACGCGTTCCCGCCAGCGCGATGAAGGTCGGTCATGTCGCCCGGGTGCTGCTCACAGGCAAGCGCGCCGCCCGCATTACGATCGTCAGCGAAGTCCAGGGCCGCATCGACCAGGTTGATAAGACCGGGATAAGAATACTTTCGCAAAGCATCGACACATCAGATTTGCCAACGAAGGGCCTGCGGAAAGGCAAGCGGGTTGCCGTGTTCGGTATCCGCAAACCTGACGGCACGATCATTGCCCGGCGCATCGAGCCCCGCTCCGTCTCCGATGGCGCCCATGTCCGTGGTGTCCTCGTCAAGAGCGGCAACCGCGTCCTGATCGGCGGCCTTTCGCTTGGAAGCACGCATGGGTATCTGGCCGGCAAACAAACAGTCGTGCGTCTGAAGGCAGTCGCCGATCGATTGATCGTCACTCGTATTCAGCCCGAACCTGTCGTGCCGGGTCTGAAACACGGTACCGTCAACATCGAGACCTTCCGGCCGGGGGACAGAGGCATGGCGGGTTCTGGACCTGGGGGTTCAGCGCCGTCCGGGTCGATGCAACTCTCCCCCGATGGTCATGGCTTCGTCGATATCGGCGTACGGGATTCGAGCAGAATGACGGGCTTTCCCGGACCTAGTCCCAATGGCTTTGGTCCCCGCCCGCCGAATGGTCCCGGGAACGGACCCGGGCCCGATCACTCGCCTTTCGGCAGAGGCGGGCCGGACGGCGATTTTCCCAATCCGGGCAGGCGAGGTCCGCCACCCGGCCCTGGCGGCCCCCCTTCCGGCTCGGGGCCTCCCGGGTCGCCGCCCCCCGATCCGGGTCCGCACTGAAAACGCTGTCACCCACGTTGACAAATGGGAAATTTTCCCATTTTATTGCTCTTGCGAATCCTGCTTCGGGTGATTCCAGGAAGGGTTTACCGATTGGCTAACGGGTCCGCCCCATACCCGCTAGCCAATCGTCTGATTTTCAAACGCTTTTTAAGTCGAACCGTGTTTTCGCGTAATTTCCGAAACGGGTCACCGCCGACGCGATGGCCCCACCCGAACCAAGTCATCATCGCCCAAAAGGAATCAGAAATTGCTTTTGCTGGAACGCGAACCGGATATTTCGATCGATATGGACGAACCAACCGTCGTTGCAACCTGGGAAAACCGCGCGCAAATCATCAGCATAATGAACAGCGCGCTCCAGATGAGCCAAGAATTCCAACAGCTTTGGAATAGCAGCGGCGAAACCGGCCGGCTCAGCCAAGACGATACGGATAGATTGGTCGAGCTGCTGCGCGAGATCGGCGACCTCAACGATATGCTGATGCGATTGGCCTGATCCTCACCAGAATGATCCAATCCTGAAGGATTGGGATTTCTGCTTTCCCGAAAACTACCCCTAGGAAGCCGCTTACAAAAAAGACGACATTGCCACAACAGCTTTGAGCTTTTGATCGGTGGGATCCACCACAAATCGAAAGGTCTTTAAATGCAAGTAACCTGATGTGGGCAGTCTGTAGTCATAAACTTCGTTGTCCAACTGCGTAGAACGGCTACGAAAGAACGGAAAGTTATCGGCAAAAAAGACGAAATATTTCGTCTCTGGGTTAACAGTATAATTCATTGACTCTATGGTATCAAAAATACGATCAGCTTCTATTATTATCAAATCTTCATCAGCTTGATGGCGCGAAAATTGTGCTAGAAGGATGTGTGGATCAAACACATTTCTTTGGCCCGACACCCATATTTCATCACTGGATGACGGCATATCTAGTTGTGTCGTGTGTGAAGTCCCCCCGCTGGGCGGGGCGTCAAAGGCGAAACCCGAGCGTCCTAACAAATGCAAAGACAGCACGAAATAAATAAACATAGAACTATCCTGAACCGGTAGCGGTCTTATGCACCACTGGGCGCTATTCTTAATCTAACCGCCGATATCATAGGATTGTCATCTGCTCCCATCCGGCTGGTAGCCATTCATCGACAAATTCAAAGCTTTATGCCTTTATGAATCTCGCGGCTTCCATCGACGATTGCCTCAAGATCGAGATCCGTGCCGCTTTGCGGCGGAAGGCGGGCATAGAACGACATGGCTGGCTCGCGCCCGGCTTGACAGATCTCATAATATTCAAGAGCCCTCTCGACAATCTCGGCGATTGAACGATTTTCGCGCCGGGCAAGCCGTCGTGCAAGATCACGCGCCTTTGCGCTTCGTACGACAAGCCGAGATACGGCCATGCTGATCTCCTTTCCGATGAATAAAGCTTATCATCCCGGCCAGTGAGATAGTGGATTGGCGTACTATCAAAATGGCCATTGTCTGCGATCACCCCAATTTTGGACGACTGAGCCGGCTTTGCACAGGCGAGCCAACCCCCTGCCCAAGAAAGAATTAACCATATCTCAGCGTTCTTACGAAATAATGCTCCACGTAAATCAGGCGTCTCGAAGAAGAGAGGCCCAAAGTTATTTGGAGATGGTCCTTGGCCTTTACTATTGCGCGCAGTCTGGTGGCATTTGGCGTCGCCGTTTCCGCCGGCCTCTTCATGTCGATCGGATTGCAGCAATCGGCGCTCGAACGCTTGAAGGTCAATGGACCGGTTTACGAACAAGTCGTTTACGGCAAGGATCTGATCGCCGATATTTTGCCGCCGCCGCTGTTTGTCGTCGAATCTTACATGCTCTCCTTCGAGGCGAGCAAATTTCCCGAACTCACCGATACCAATCTCGCCAAGATCGCAAATCTCAAGGCCGCTTACGACGACCGACGCGCCTATTGGAAAACCACCCGGCTGCCGCAGGCCCTGAAGGACGAGCTTGAAAACGATGTCATCGCCAAGGGCGACGTATTCTGGGGAGTGATGGATCGCGAGATCATTCCAGCCTTGAACGCGAAGGATGAAGACAAGGCGCATGGTGCGATCGAGCAACTGCGCGTCGCCTTTCATTCGCACCAGGACGCGGTCGAGAAACTCGTTGCAAATTCCGATGCTTTTTTGAAGGGTGAGGAGCACAATGCCGCCTCGGAAATCGTCACCTGGACGATCTATGCGGGTGCTGCGGGTTTGGGGTCGTTCGGCCTGCTGCTCGTGGGTCTCTATCTCTTGCGTCGCCGGGCAATTGTGCCGCTCGATGGCATGAAGGCCTATATGGGCAATCTTGCCGATGGCGATTATTCGACGGACGTTCCCTATGCCGACCGTTCCGACGAGATCGGCGCCATGTCCAAGGCAGTGGCCGTCTTCCGCAACAACGCGCTCGAGCGGCAAGACGCGCAGAAGCGAGAGACGGCGCTTCGCGATGTGGAATTCGAACGCGAACGCAGCCAGATGGCCGAAAAAGCCGCCGAGGAGCAGATCCGCGAAACGGTGATCGATCAACTGACACACGGTTTGGACCAGCTGTCACACGGTAATCTCGATTGCCGGATCGCCACGCCCTTCGCCGCCGCCTACGAGACTTTGCGCGCCAAGTTCAACGACAGCATGGACGCACTTTGCGCCTCGATGGCCGAGATCGCCCTGACCTCCAGGCAAGTGGGCAGTTCCTCGGACGGCATTACCGGCGCAACCGAGAGTCTCGCGTCGCGTACGGAACAGCAGGCCGTGATGCTCGAAGAGGCCACGGCTGCCCTCGACGAGATGAATGCCAAGGCGAAAGATGCCGCCGAGCATGCCGGCAAGGCAACCGGCATGATGGCCGAGACCCGCACCAGCGCCGAACATTCGGCCGCCGTCGTTCGCGAAGCGATCGCCGCCATGGAACGGATCGAAGGTTCGTCGTCGCAGATCGGCGACATCGTCAACGTCATCGATGAAATCGCCTTCCAGACCAATCTTCTGGCGCTCAATGCCGGGGTCGAAGCCGCCCGTGCTGGCGAAGCGGGCAAGGGTTTCGCCGTCGTGGCGCAGGAAGTGCGCGAACTCGCCATGCGCTCGGCCAATGCCGCCAAGGAGATCAGGGCTCTGATTTCCACATCCTCGGCTCAGGTTTCCAGCGGAGTGCAGCTTGTCAACCGCACCGGCAAGGCGCTTCTGGAAATCGAAGGACAAGTCGAGCAGGTTGCCGGCCTGATTGCCCGCATCGTTTCGGTGTCCTCCGAACAGGCCGTGGCGATCGGCGAGATCAACGCCTCCGTCAACGCACTGGATGAAGTGACGCAACGCAACGCGGCCATGGCCGTCGAAACCGCCTCGGCCTGCCGGGCGCTCGGCACCCAGACGCAGACGCTGGAAGGGGTCGTCAACCGCTTCCAGGTTAATGCAAGAGCCAGCGCGTCAAGACCGCAGAGAGCGGCCTGACGTATGAGCAGCCGCCGAAACTCCGTTCACCTCAGCCTGTAATGATCGCCACGACGGCAACAATCGCCCGGTTTGACCAGACCGGGAAATTCCGGCGCGGATCTCGCGGGGCGCGCCACCCCGGCCCGCCCGATCGGATGGATGCGCGCGATGATGGCATCATCGAGATCGATGACAGGTTCGGCATGTCGAGCCAGGTCGGCGGTTCCCGACGAAAGATAAGATCGAGATCTCCCAGATCACGCGCGCCGACGAACTTTATGGGTCTTGCGGCGTTTCACGGCCATGGACACGGGCAAGACGACATACCTCACCTCTGCCGAACTCGGGCGGATTCGCCGCGCCGTCGGCATAGCCCGTCTAATGGATACCGCGGTCCGGTTGCCTATCGTCGGCGTACGGATCGGCGCGGATTCGGTTCTCGGTCTGATCCCGGGCGTCGGCGACATTGCCGGATCGCTGATCGGTCTTTTCATCATCGATGAGGCAAGGCGGCTCGGTCTTCCCGCCCACAAACTCGCCCGTATGGGCGTCAATCTCGGCGTCGACGCCGCCTGCGGTACGGTCCCTCTGATCGGCGATATCTTCGATGTCTATTTCAAATCTCACCGCCGCAACGTCGGCATCATCCTCGACCACTTCGGAGTAAACGAAGACGAGCTGAACCGGCGCATCTGACGAAGGCGGTCGTCCCGGAATTGCATCACGGCGGAGCGACCTTCCCCGCCAGAAACGCCAGAGCCGCGGCGCCGATAAGGCCCGAGTTCTGATCCAATGCCGCCAGCATCACCTTCACATCCTTGAATGCCGGCATCGCCCATTGGCTGATATAGGCTTGAATGCCCGGCTGTAGCCGGTCGAATTCGTGGGAAAGCCCTCCCCCCATGACGATAATATCGGGACTGAAGATATGGATCAGACTGGTGAAACCGCGGCCGAGAATTTCCGCTTCCTCGTCGATCAGCTGATTGGCGAGCCGATCGCCATTTCGAGCCGCCGCGAAAACGCTGCGGCTGTCGATGGCGCCGCCGTTACTGCCTAACGTCGTCTCGCCATTTCCCAGCGCCCGCATTTGGGCGCGCCGCGCAAAAGCCGGACCGGATCCATAGGCCTCGAAACAGCCCCGGTTGCCGCAAGGGCAAAGCTCACCACTCGGCACGACCGACATGTGTCCGACATGCGCCGCCATGCCCTTACGGCCGCGCACCACACGACCGTCCGAGATAACGCCACCACCGATCCCGGTGCTCACCGTGACATAGACGAGGTTATCAAGTCCTCTGCCGATACCGAACTGCCACTCACCGATCGCCGCGGCAATGGCGTCGTTTTCGAGATCGACCGGAAACGGAAAGCGCTTCTGCAACTCGGCCTTCAGCGGAAAATCGACGAAGCCCGAAAGGGTCGGGATATCAGTCGCGACACCGGCGACCGTATCGAGCGGGCCTGGGGCCGATACGCCGACGCCCACCACCGAAGCAGGCTTCGATGCTGCAAGCAGCCGATCGGTGAGGCCGCAAATCTGGGCGAGCACCCGGTCGGGGCCGGCCTGCGCATCCGTTGGTTCAGCCAAGCGCGCCAGGATCCTGCCCTGCTCATCGACAAGGGCGGCCCGCACCTGCGTTCCGCCGAGGTCTATACCAATGGCAACCTGCTGCATGTGGAGACCAAGAGTTAGAGTGCGCGGACCCATGCCATCCGCTCATCGAGCGACGGCGCATTGAAAGCCAGGGAACCGAGAACCACTGTTTCCGCACCGGACTGGCGCAGGAGAGGCACCGTATGCTCGCGAATGCCGCCATCGGCCGCAAGCACGATCCGATCGGCCGCACCGCAGCCGGCGATGATCTGCTTTGCCTGTTGAAGCCGGGCGCCGGCCTTTTCGTCGAGGCCCTGGCCCTTGACGCCGATCGCCGTGCCAAGCAGCGTCACAAAACGCAGCCGCGAAACATATTTCTCGATCCGCTCGACGGGGGTCTCGACCTTGAGGACCATGCCGGCTGCAATACCGCGGCGGTCGAGAAGATCGAGAGCCTCGTCGGCGACGCTTTCGTTTTCGACATGAAGGCTGATCAGGTCGCTGCCGGCATCGGCGAACTGCTCGATCTGCGACATAATGATGCTGTCTGCAACCATCAGATGAACATGGATCGGCCGCGCGGAGACTTTGCGCACACCGGCGACAAGGTCGGGAAAAAACAACATTGCTGGCGCGAAATGGCCGTCGGCGACATCGATATGGAGGATGTCGACGTGAGGATCGACACGCGCGAGATCATCGGCGAGGCGCATGAGATCGGCCGACCAGACGGAGAATTCGGCGATTAGCCGATCCTTCGGAAGATCGGCGATCCAGTTTTTTGGGGGGGTAGGCATTGTTTCAGAGCTCCTTCAGGAAATTGCCGATGGCAAGCCGAAAGTCGGCGACATATTGCGGGCGGCTCTCCGTTTTCGGCGTGATCTGCACGAAACGTGCGCCGGCAATCCGCGCAGCAAGAGCACGCGCGTGGCCAAGTGGATGAATGCTATCGCGATCATGGCCGATGACGAGCGTCGGCAAGGCCAGATTGCCAACATCCGCGTCGGTCACATCAGGGCCATCATTTGCGATCCTGGTCAGCAGTTCGGCGGTCACATCCAGAGGCGTGCGGGAGAAAAACCCGGCAAGCGAAGCGAGATTGTCCGGCGCCTCGGCGGCGAGCCGCACGCCGACGGGCCCGGCAAGAAATGCCTGCTTTGCCTCGCCCAGTGGCAGGGTTTTCATAAGCCGCCCGACTTCGGCATTGGGCGCCATATTGTCCGGCGCCGATGCCGTCAGCCAAGCCGGCCTTGCAATGATCAAAGCCTTGACGAGATCGGGCCGCTTGACGGCGAGACGCAAGGCGATCGCGGCACCCATCGAGATGCCGCCGATCACGATCGGCACCGCAAGGCTTTTCTCGATATAGACGGCGATATCATCGCAGAAGGTCGAAATCGACAGTTGCTCCAGATTGCCGGCCCGAGAACGGCCGTGACCGCGGGCTTCGACCGTAACCCGGCGATATCCGGTTTCGAGCGGAAAGACCTCATCCGTCTGTGCCGCGTCGCCGCATAGGCCGTGCTGGAATATTACCGGCACGCCCTCGCCCGCCATATCGACGTTGAGAATGGTCCCATCGCTGGTTTCGAACGGCTGAGCCCGTCTCATCATCCTCTCCCCGCGCCTTCGCCGCCGAGAGCACCTTTCAGGAAGGTCGCCGCACCGGCCGCCTCCGAGGCTGAGAGACCATGGGTGACAAGACTGCCGGAAAAGCCAATCGCCTTGAGGCGGCCGAGATAATGCCCATAGTCGAGGACGCCCTTGCCGGCGGTCGCGAAACTGCCGTCGGGATTGCGGTCTTTTGCATGCGCCATGACGATCCGATCGGCCAGAAGATCGATTGCGGAAGACACGGTGCGCCGCTGCTCATTCAGCGTCGCAACCTCGAAAAGATTGGCCGGATCGAGCACGATCTTGATGCGCGGGCTCTTCAGCGCCGTGATCAACCGATGGGCTTTCTCAGCCGAGTTGACCACATTGGCAAGCTCGGGCTCGATGCCAAGATCCACATTGTAGCGCTCGGCGATTGCGACGGCCGCCTCCATGGCTTCGAGGAGATCGCGCCAAGCTGCCGGCGTGTCGTTGTCGGCGTGCACCTTCCATTGGTCGATGGGGTCGCGTGTGCCGGTGCAAAGCGTGATCAGCCCCGTTGACATACCGGCGCAACGCTCGGCCAACGTCGCCAATCTTCGAAGCCCTACCTCGCGCAGGGCCGGATCGGGATGGATCATATTGTAGGTGCCGGATACGGCGACGATCTCGACGCCGCCGCTGCGTGCCGCCTCGGCGACCGAGCGCGCCTGAGCCTCGGTAATCGTCTCCGGCATTGGCGGCAGGCCCGAGCAGGCCATATTGTATTGCGCCGCGGTGAACCCGGCCTGCGCTACCGAATTGAGGACCGTCGAGGGCTCCGATCCGTCGAAGGTCTTTGCGAAGATGCCGAGCTTCATCAAACGCCACCCGTGACGTCAGCCAGCGCGACCGGCTTACCGCTTTCGACGGAACGCGCGACGGCGACCATCGCCCGTACGGAGGCCAGGCCATCATCGATGTCGGCGCCTTCCATCACCGTGCCATCCAGGATGGTGCGGGCGAAGCCTTCGACCTGACGGCGGTAGAAATGACCGTCGGCACCGAGAACGCGATGGGTTGCGCCATCCGCTTCCCGAAAAATGTCGACCTCGCTGGTCTTGTAGTACCACGGGTTATAGGTCTTGCCCAAAATGCTGCCGTTCCTGCCGTAGATCTGGAAACCTTCATGCCAGTCCATGCGCACCTGGACGGTGAGATCGAGGTGGCCGAGCGTGCCGGAGGCAAATTCCACGTCGACGAACCAGCACCAGATACCGGCCCGCTCGGAGAGGCGCGCGGCGACGGAAACGATGTCGCCGGCAAAATAACGGGCCGTGTCGATCAGGTGGCAACCATGCGCAAGCATGTAGTAGCGGCGCAGGTCGGCTTTCGGATCGGCGGAGGGTTTTCGCGCATTGGCGCTGGCAACGATCAGGGGCTGGACTGCATCGGTCATCGGATAACGGTGGGTGCTGTCGCAATACCATGCTTTCAGGGCGACCATCTCACCCATCTCGTCACGGATGAAGGATTTGGCCGCCTGGAGCCCGGCGTCGAAACGCTTCATATGCCCGACCTGAAACACCTTTCCCGACATGTCGACTTCGGCCTTCAATTCAAGGCATTCCTCGACGGTGACCCCGACGGGTTTCTCGCACAGCACATGCTTGCCCGCCTGGAGGGCGCGAATGGAGGTCGGGACGTGAAAGGCATCGGCGGTCGCGATGATCACGGCATCGAGGTCGGGATCGGCCAGCATCTTGTCGTAGTCGTCGTAGGTTTTACCAGCTCCATGGGTGATTGCCATACGTTCGCGGAGATCCGCGGCAACGTCGCAGATCGCATAGAGATCGGCATTGGCGGCCTTCGTGCAGCTCTCGAAGTGCGCGGCCTGGGCAATCTGGCCCGCTCCCAGTACGCCGATGCGGAGGCGCCGTTCCTGTTTTGCTGGCATCGATAAGCTCTCTAGGTCGAATGTTGAAGATAAATGCCGGTTTCGGCGCCGAAAGGAATGGCCCTGGTCCGAACTGCCATCAGCTTTCCCTGGTCAGTTCAAAGCCATGTGTGTTTGAGGATGGAAAAAGTGCAGTTTCGCCGGGTCGATTGCCAGATTGATCGATTGGCCCGTCTCGACGGCGCTGACAGCTTCGAAGCGGGCGACGGCGTTGGCGGCGCCGCTCAGGTCTTCGACGGCGTCGGGGTCGCCCGAGTCGATCCGGACCGCGTCGATTTTCAAATGCACGATCAACTCCGAGCCAAGCTCCTCGATCGACTTCACGACAACCGGGATCGTCGGATAGGATGCCCCCGACGGCAACTGGCTGTCGTAGAGATCCTCGGGCCGGACACCAAAGATCAGGGCTTTTCCCTCGAAGGCGGAAAGGCCGGGAGCCCGCTCAAAAGCGCCGTCGGACAGGGGGATGGAGAAGCCCGGCAGATGGATCCGCATACCCTCCAGACGCCCTTCGAACAGGTTCATCGAGGGCGACCCGATGAAGCCTGCGACGAACGCATTGACCGGGCGGTGATACAAAGCCTTGGGCGTGTCCACCTGCTGTAGCACGCCGCCCTTCAGCACCGCGACGCGATCGCCCATGGTCAGGGCTTCGGTCTGGTCGTGCGTCACGTAAATCGTCGTGACACCCAGCTGTCTCTGCAGGCTTGCGATCTCCGCGCGCATCTGCACACGCAGCTTGGCATCGAGGTTGGAAAGCGGTTCGTCCATGAGGAATGCCGCGGGCTCGCGGACCATGGCGCGGCCCATCGCGACACGCTGGCGCTGGCCGCCGGAAAGCTGCGCGGGCTTGTTGCCCAGCAGGCTTTCCAGCTGCAGGATCTTGGCAATCTCGTGAACGCGCTTGGTTCGCTCGGCCTTGTTCTTTCCGGCCAGCTTCATCGAAAAGGCGATGTTGTCGAACACCGTCATGTGCGGATAAAGCGCATAACTCTGAAAGACCATGGCGATGTCCCGGTCCTTCGGCGCAAGATCGACGACATCCTGACCGCCGATGCTCAAGGTTCCACTGCTGATTTCCTCAAGCCCGGCAATCATGCGGAGCGCGGTCGATTTTCCGCATCCGGACGGGCCGACGAGGATCAGAAACTCGCCGTCATGGATCGTCAGGCTCAGATCCTTGATCGCATGGTAGCTGTTTCCATAGGTCTTGCAGATTTTGTCCAGTACAACCACAGCCACGTCTCATCCTCCCGTATCAGTCCGCTCACGTCTTCGACCGGCGCTCTTCCCGCCACCTCCGATCCTTTCGACAAGAAAGCTCAGGCCTGAGCTTCAATGTCAACAAAAGAATCGATCACATTCCACGTCATCATTGTCGATATCTCACCGTATCCATTTGAAATATTTCACATTTAGTCCGAAAAATAAGATTAATCTGCGCGCTAATATTTTTTTACGCGCGTAACTTTTATAGCCGGCGCGGCAGCTGTTGAATGATGTTCGAACCCTGCGATCAATGTGTGGTTCTGCTCGGGCGGCCAGCCAGGTCGACACCGACTAACGGCACGCTAATCGTGACATCCAGGAATCGGGCGCGGCGCCGGCGCATTTTCCCCTGCCATCCATGCCAGGCAGGTCCGGTGGTTCGGCAGGCCCCGGCGCCCTCCGCGTGCGGTCACGGAAATGGCAGCCGCCGCTGTGGCATAGGCTACGCAATCAAGCGGGGTCTTGCCCTCGGCAAGGGCAAGAGCGTAGGCCCCGTGAAAACAGTCGCCGGCGCCGGTCGTGTCGACCGCCTGAACCTGATAGGCCGGCAAAAGCCACCGGGTGGGATCGCCTTTCTGGCGAAGACAGGTCCCTCGTTCGCCATCTGTCAGCACGACAGCGGACCGATCCGTTGACCAGAGCTTCTCCAGCATGATCCTTGGATCATCTTCACCGGTGTACTCTCTGGCGAAAGCGAGCGGCAGCACCAGATGGTCGGCGAAGGCGAGGATCCGGTCCGTCGCTGCACCGACCGTCCATTCGATATCGGCTATCACGGCAAGGCCGAGCGCGCGCGCCCGGGCCACAACACTTTCCGAATGCGTCGCGTAACCATCGATCAGCAGGACCGGGGCTTGGATCAAGACATCGTCGGGCAGCGCGTCCGACGTGCCGTGCAGCACATCGTCGTCGTAGGCTATGAACCGGTCGCCGTCGGGACTGACCGTAATCACCGAGCGGATCGGCGCGGCAGCGGCATGGCGCGGCGCCAGGGATATGTCGACGCCCTCGCGCTCGAGCTCGGCACCGGCCAGATCGGCCGCCGGCTCATTGCCGAGCCAGCCGATGAAGCCGGCCCGCCCGCCAAGCCGGGCGACGGCGACAAGGGCCGTCGCCACGTTGCCGCCATGGTCCATCGTCCGCTTCGTTACCTTCCCCTTGCCGGCCGAAAGCCCCCGATCGACATAGATGATGTCATCGATTGCCAGGGCGCCGAAGCCCAGAACCTGGAGCGAGCGCGACATGTCTCAAGCCCTGGCAGCCGCCAGTGCCTCCTCTGGCGCCATCCCCTTGTGAATGACGAGTTTGAAGGCGCGCGCCGCCATGGTCGTATCACCGTGGCCCCAGAGGTTGCGGCCGACGACCGCCCCCTTGGCGCCAGCGCGCAAAGCTTCCGAGGTCTGGACGAGCGCTCCAAGCAGCGTATCGGTCTTCGGGCCGCCGGCGATCACCACCGGGATCGGGCAGGTCGCGACGGTTTCCCGGAACGACTCGAAATCTCCGGTGTAGCCGACCTTGATCACGTCGACGCCGGCTTCGAAACCGATGCGCACCGCATAGGCAATTTCATCCGGGGTAAACACGATCTTGCCGCCGTCGGAGAAATCCCGGGGATAGACGTGGGCGACGACCGGCATCTCGTAGCGGGCGGCGGCGTTGACCGTGTCGGTCAGCCAGCGGATGTACTCTCCTTCGGTGGCGCCGCGCACTGGAATAGCGACAGCCAGGGCGTCGGCGCCATAACGCACAGCGTCTTCCGGGGTCGCAATCAGCTGGCGAATCCGGTCGTCGGCGGTGAAGCAACCACCCTGAATGACGAGGGCTGCCTTCCCGGCATATTCCGACCAAAGGTGCCGCGCAGCACCCGGCTGGATGCTGATGTAGTCTGGGCCTCCCGCCATAACGCGTTTGAGCGCGCCCGGCAGATCGGCAAGCCCGCCCTCACGAACATTGCCATAACCGACAAAATGATCGACCGCGCCTCCAAACAAATGACCCGATGGGTTGGAGAACAGGCGTGCGAGGCGGATTTTGGTTCCGAGACCCATGGCGATACTTCCTTTTGCAACTGCTGCTTTGCGATTGACGGCTTGCTGGAAAAACCCTAACTCGAAAACAAACAAATGTTCAATATTTCGAATTCTTTCGTTTCCACGCGGCAAGAAAATTTTTAACGTGCTTTTTTTGCTCTCGGGGGCTATTTCTTCAGCACAAACCGCACGAACACGCGGTTGGCTTTCGTTTTTCAAAAGTCGCGATATCGCAAAGGCGCGCGCGGCAGTCGGGATCGCACATGCTTGCAGAACAGAGGCGGCAGCAGATCATGCTGGAACTTCAACGGGTCGGCCAGGCCCGCACCCGCCAGCTCGCGGAATTCTTCGAGGTCTCGGAAGTCACGATCCGCTCCGACCTCGAGATCATGGATGCGAAGAAGCAATTGATCAAAACCCATGGCGGGGCAATCGCTCTGCCGTCCGACTCGCCGGCCGCAGCCTTCGAGGAACGCATGCAGCGTAATTTCGATGCGAAGCGACGTATCGCCCAGATGGCCGCGCGGCAGATCATCGACAACCAGTCGATCGTGTTCGACAGCGGTTCGACGCTGCTGCAGGTGGCCATGCAGATGCCCCCGGTCAACAACGTCGTGGTTGCGACGACGGCGATGAACATCGCCCAGCATCTGATGTACCGGCCGGGACTTGACGTGCACATGATCGGCGGCCGGGTGTTTCCCAGCACCGTCAGCACGATCGTATCGGACTCCGACAAGGCAGTCGGCGGTCTCGTCGCCCACCAGGTCTTCGTCAGCGCTCACGCGATCGATCAGGCCTTCGACGTCGTCGATGTCTCCGAGGATATTGCGCGGACCAAGCGCAACCTGGTTCGCATGGCCCGGCGTGTCGTACTTGTGGCGGATTCGAGCAAATTTGACATCGGCGCCTCCTCGAAAGCCTTCTCGTTGTCGCGCGTCGATCTGATCATCACAGACAGCAACATGCCGCACAGCATTCGCCACCGATTGGACAAGCTCGGCGTGGAGGTGCGCTACGCGTGACCGGCAGCCCGCCTCACCAATTCCGCCGGGAGCGGGGAGAGGCAGTGTCGCGCGCAGAAGGTTTTCGCCGACGCCGGGGCAAACGAGGCTCGCTAGAACCCCAGCTGTCGAAGCGTCTCGCGGTTGACGCGAACGGCCGCGGCCGGGTCGGTTCCTGCATTGTCCGATTCTTCCTCCACCACGATCCAGCCGGTGAACGCCGGCGCATCCCGAACGGCCGAAATCACGGCAGGCACGTCGCAGACGCCTTCGCCGAGCATCGCCCAGATCCCGCCGGCGTCGACATCCTTCAGATGCACGTAGCGGATACGGTCCCGGTAGGCCGAAAGCGTCTCGTTGATCTGCTGGCCGCCACGCAGGATATGGCCGGTGTCCGGCACCCAACCCACCCGTGGATCGAGGAGAACGAACAGGCGGTCATAATCGTTCCGAGTGAAGAGAAGCGTATTGTGGTGCGAGGAAGGGTGGACAGCAACGGCGACGCCGGCCGACCGTCCGATCTCGGTCGCACGATTGTAGCACTCCGCAGCGATAGCGAACTTCTCATCGCGCGGGCCATCCGAAACGACAGTGGCCGAGCCCATCGACACCATCGCACCGGGAAAGTTCGCTGCGAAATCCACCCATCGCCGCGCCGTCTCCAGATCGGAGGCGATCTTTTCCGCCAGCGTGAAGCCGCTGGCGGAGCCGAAGGCAAAGGACACCAGCGTCAGACCGGCATTCGAGAGGGTGCGGGCAAAACCCGCAGGATCGAGCGCGTAGTGACCGATCATCGTGTCGGTGATTTCAAGACCGGCATATCCGCCGTCGGCGATGGCGCGCACCAGATCATCCGGCCCGCCGCTCCAACCCTTGCCCAGCATTTCCCAGGTAAATGTCTGGCAGCCGATCTTCAGCGCAGAATTGTTCATTTCTTGGTCCTGACCTATCCGATGGTGACAGCCGATATACCGAAGCCGATGCACTCGCGCAGACGATCACTGGCGGCGCTCGGCGCCCGGCATTGCCGAAAAGCATTCTTCAAGGAGGATGTCGAACTCCCGAACGAGGACACTTCGGCCGGGATTGCGACGCCTCCCAACGTCTTGTCATTTCGTAGGAGAAAATGTTAGCGTGCGTCAATATAAATTATTGCTTGCGCGCAACTCTACAAACATCGCGGCAAGGTCAGGTTCTCAATGGAAGGGACCAATGAAATGAAACTCAAGATCGGCGTTGTGGGATGCGGCAATATTTCGCTCGCCTATATGCGCAACGCGCCGCTGTTTCGCGGCGTCGAAATCACCGCCTGTGCCGATCTCAATGCAGACGCCGCCAAGCGCCGCGCCGCTGAGTTCAACCTGCGGGCCGCAGACGTCGATGCCCTCATTGACGACAAGAACATCGACCTGATCCTCAATCTGACGATCCCGGCTGCCCATTTCGACGTCTCGATGCGGGCGCTGTCGGCGGGCAAACATGTCTTTACCGAGAAACCGCTCGGCGTCACGGCCACAGAGGGACGCCGATTGGTGGATGCGGCTGCCGAAAAGGGCCTCATGCTCGGTTCGGCGCCGGACACCTTCCTGGGGGCAGCCGGACGGCATGCCCGGAGGCAGATGGAAGCCGGCGCCATCGGCAGGCCGGTAACGGGAACGGCCTTCATGATGAGCCGCGGCATGGAGCACTGGCATCCGGACCCCAGCTTCTACTATCAGGCCGGCGCCGGCCCGGTGATGGACATGGGCCCCTATTACCTGACGATGATGGTCAATCTGATGGGGCCGATCCGCCGTGTGCAGGCCGTCGCCACAAGCGGGCAGGAAGAGCGGCTCATCACCGCCGACGGGCCGAAGCAGGGCACCAGGTTCAAGGTGGGAACACCGACCAGCGTGCTTTCGCTGCTGGAATTCGATTGCGGCGCCACAGTCACCTTCGGCACCTCATGGGACGTCTTCCGCCACTCCAACCACCCCATCGAGCTGCACGGCACCGAAGGATCGCTGCGCCTGCCCGACCCTGACAATTTCGGCGGCCGTGTCGCGCTCTCCAGTCGCGGCGCGCCCTGGGAGGAAACCGATACATCAGGCGCACTCTTCGGTGCGGTCAATTGGCCAATCGCAGCACCGGACCGCGCCAACTATCGCATGCTTGGCCTTGCCGATCTCGCCCGCGCCATCATCGAAGGCCGTACGCCGCGCGCCTCGGGCGATCTCGCCCTGCATGTGCTAGACGTCATGGAAGCAATCCTTCGGGCAGGTGAAACCGGCGTCGCGCAGACCATTCCGGGTACTGTCGCCCAGCCAAGGGAATTACGGGAAGACGAAGCACGGAGCCTGCTTGCATGACACAATTGGATGAATCCGCAAGACGCGCACTCGCCTGGCCTGGCGAGCCGCAGGAGCCGGTGGAAAGCTGTACGCCGGCGCTGGCGCGGCAACAGTATCTAGACGGTTTCGCAGATATCCAGTGGCCGCTCGAGGATGTGGCCGAGATGTTGGAAAGGCATGCCGGCGCCATCCGGTTGAAGATATGGCGCGGCCGCACTGCGCCGCGCGAGCGGGCTCCCGCTTTGCTTTATCTCCATGGTGGCGGCTTTGTGATCGGCGCGCCGGAAACCCATGAGGACATTTGCCGGACGCTTGCCAATATGGCTGGCGCCGTCGTGGTTTCGCCCGACTACCGCCTGGCCCCGGAACATCCCTTTCCGGCAGCGATCGAAGACTGCGCAGCCGCGCTCGTCTGGATGACGGATCAGGCTGATGCACTCGGCATCGATCCGGCGCGAATTGTTGTAGGCGGCGACAGCGCCGGCGGAAATCTCGCCGCTGTCATCGCTCTGCTGGCGCGCGACGGACAGGTGCCCGCTGTCATCGGGCAGGTGCTGATCTATCCGGTGACCGACCAGTTGCAGGCAACCGACAGCTACCTGCGTTACGCAGAAGGCTTCGGCCTGACGTCAGCGGCGATGCGATGGTTCCGCGACCACTATCTGCCGGACCCTGAAAGCGGGTCCGACTGGCGGGCCTCGCCGCTTCGCGCGGCGTCACTGGCGGGCGTGGCGCCGGCGCTAGTGATCCTTGCCGGCCACGACGTGCTGTTTGACGAAGGGGCCCTCTATGCCGAGCGGCTGAGCTCCGAAGCCAAGGCCACAAGCCACACCTGGCCTGGACAGATCCATGGCTTCGTCTCGAAGCGCCGGGCCATTCCGGAGGCGCAAGAGGCTCTTGAAGCCATTTCAACGGCATGGCGCACCATGGACCCGGCGCTCACGCGTTGAAGCCGTAACTGGCACCCGGCCTCAAGCCGAGTCGCGCATCACCAGTGTTGCTTCCAGGATGACCCTATTTGTCGAAGGGGTCGTCCCCTCGTCTTCGCTTTCGATATGAGACAGCAAAAGCTCCACGGATTTTGCTGCGATCTCCGGCGCGTTCTGGGCCATCGTCGTCAGCGACGGACAGGTATAGCGGCTCAGCGGATGATCGTCGTGCCCGGCGATGCGCACGTCGCAACCGTCGTTACGGCCGATTTTCAGGCCGGACGCGAATGCAGCCGCCATGGCGCCGAAAGCGAAGCGGTCGTTGGCGCAGAGCAGTGTTTTGCCGGGCAGGCCGCCACGCGCAAGAATTCTCTGCATCTGCTCATATCCGAGACGCTCGAATTCCCAGGACGGTGGTGCGTCACAATCGATGACCAGCGGCGAATGCCCTTCCTTTGCCATGGTCGCACGGTAGCTCGCCTGCCGCTCGCCGGCGTTTTCCGTCAGATGCGGAATTTCCAGGAATATCGGCGGCTCACCGGACCGGCAGAGATATTGGACTATGGCTGCCATGCTTTGGGCGTTGTCGTTGCCGACATAAGGAAGGTCACCGCTGGCCGGATTGTCGAAGCAGACGACGGGGATGGCCTCCTTCAGTCTCTCCAACGCGGAGCGGCGCTGGCCGGCTCCGAGCGGCGCCACGATCGCACCGGCCACCTTTAGCGAGAGCAAGGTCCGCACCGCCTCGGCCTCCAACTCCGGCCGCGTGTGCGAGGATATCTGGACTGGCCAGAAACCTTTTTCGCGCAACTCCAGCTCGATCAGCGACACGACCTGCACATAAAAGGGATCCGACATTGTCGGGACCAGGATCCCGATATTTCTGGTTCGCTTGCGATTGAGATGGCGCGCGAAAAGGTTCGGCTCGAAATTCGACTTCTTGAGAGCCGCCTCGATACGCTTTCGGGTCACCTCCTTGATCTGCGAGGGATCATCGAAATATTTCGACAGCGTCGGACGCGATACGCCGGAGGCGGTCGCGAAATCGTCCATCGATTTATAACTCTTCTTGGCCATTCAGTTCCTTATCGGCGGGACGAGACGCCGGGTCAAAATGATTTCGCGTCAATATCAAATCCACTGATGCGCCAAATCACGCATGGGGCAACTTGTACAGGGCGTTTTTGGCGCCCGGAATCGCAGACGCGGCTCCCTTTCGAAAACCGAAATATTCCCTCCATCTGCGACTTGCGGCGCCTTCGCCTCGTGGTTGCAAAAATGCTTGTTTCAGGCCGCAAATCGGGAAATTTCGCAGTGATGATGACAGACTTCCCATGTTTCGTTTTGTTGGGCAAACTTTCATTTGTTTACGAAAGTAAAGAAAAAATGAGTCACAAGCAACACAAATGCTTGAAAAAAATCTCGCTTCCAAAGACAGATTTTATAGCGGATTATCAGCTACTTATTCTGGAATGCGCGACCTGTCCTGACCTCTTATCCTTTCTCGATCACAGTTCTTCGTTGACATATAGGTGCCTCAGGGAACCTACTTTGTCCACGGTCTTGAGGAGGATCGATTAACTGAAATCTTTGGGAGGCACAGATGAATATCAGAAAATTCAGCGTGACGATGCGGGCTGCCGTGGCTGTATGGGCGCTTTGCGCCACATCGGCATTTGCCGACACCACCATCGAATTCATTCAATGGTGGGAACCGGAAATGCCGTCCGGGGCCTTGCGCGGCATCATGAACGATTTCGAGAAGGCAAATCCCGGCATCAAGGTGACGCTGGTCAGCGGCCCCTATGCGACAACGCGCGATCAGATCGTCGTCGGCGCCGCATCCGGAACCCTCAGTGACGTCGTCGGCCTGGATGGCGCCTGGGTCAACGGGCTCGCCAAGCAGGGCGCAATCGCCTCCATGGACGAACTGATGGAGAAGGCGAAGTACGACAAGAGCCAGATCACCGATATCGTCAAGGTCGATGGCAAGAGCGTGATGTTCCCGCTGGCTTCTTTCGTCTACCCGGTCTTCGTCAACCTGGATATCGCCAAGGCGTCTGGCGTCGACAAATTGCCGACCACACGCACGGAATTCGCCGAAGCCGCTAAGAAGATGACCGACGGCTCGAAGAACCAGTATGGTTGGGTTCTGCCGCTATCGCTGCAGTCCCCGAGCGGAATCCAGAATGACGTGATGTCCTGGGTCTGGGCCTCCGGTGCTTCGATGATGAAGGACGGCAAGCCCGATCTTGAAAATGACGCCGTCGTCGGCACGCTCGACTATCTTGCCTCCCTCAACAAGGAAGGCGTTATTTCTCCCGGCATTTTCGCCAAGAAGGAACAGGACAAGGTCGAGGAGTTCGTCAATGGCCGCGTCGGCATGATGGTCGATTCCCTCGCGCATGTGAATCTCATCCGCGAGCGCAATCCGAAGCTCAAGTTTGGCATCTCGGCCCTGCCGGCAACCGACGGCTACACCGGCAAACGCGGCATGCCCTATGCGTCCTGGGGGATCGGCATCAGCGAGGGCAGCAAGCACAAGGAAGAAGCCTGGAAGCTTGTGGAATATCTGATGAGCCCTGATGTCAATGGCCGTCTGGTCTCGATTGCCAACGCCTTCCCCGGCAACGTCCATGCCAAACCGGACTTCGTGGCATCGGACCCGATCTTCGCGGAAGCTTTTAAAATCTTCCAGAGCGGCTATCCTGCAAACGAATTCGTCGGCCTTCCGGTTGCCGAAGAGCTGATGCGGGACATGAACGTCGAAGTCCAGAAGATGTTCGACGGTGGCCAGTCGGCCAAGGACGCGGCTGCCAATACCGAGAAGGCCTGGCTCGCGAAGTTCTGACGCCTGTCGCCCGGAAGTGCGCAGCGGTTCCGCGCGACGACATGCATAAAACCAAGGACTAAAAGACGTCGCTTTCACGAGATCCCGGCAGCGCGACCTGGCGCTGCCGGTGAAAGTCGTCCAATTTTCGCAGAATGGGAAGTCACAGCTCATGGTTCATTCCGCTCCGGCTCTGGTCGCTGCGCAAGTCAAAGCGCGAAGGAAAAGAAGATTTCGTTACAGCACCGTGAGGAAGCTGGTGCCGTATTTCTACGTGTCGCCGGCCACCCTGCTGCTCGTTCTGCTGATGCTGTTCCCGATGGTGATGGTCTTCAAATATTCATTGATGGACGGCGCCATCATGAAAAAGGACGCTGCTTTCGCAGGGGTTCAGAATTACCTGACCATCTTCGAAAATCCGGTGTTCTGGCAGTCGGTCGGCCAGACGATGTATTTCACGATCATGAGTGTCGTCTTCCACTTCATCATCGGCTTGGCTTTCGCGCTGCTGCTGAACACCAACCGCGTCGATCCGATTATTCGGAGCGTCCTGCGTGTGCTTTTCATCCTGCCCTGGCTGTTCACCGCCGTGATCATCGCCATCATCTGGCGGCTGCTGCTCGATCCGAACGGCGTCGTCAACAGCGTGCTGATGGCGCTCCACATCATCAATTTCAAGGTCGAGTGGTTCTCCTCGACCCGCACCGCCATTCACGCTCTGACCTTTGCAAACATCTGGGCCGGTTATCCGCTTTACATGGTCAGCCTGCTTGCCGGTCTCCAAGGCATTTCGAAGGAGCTTTACGAGGCAGCCGGGATCGATGGCGCCAACGAACTACAAAAATTCTGGTACATCACCATCCCGCAACTGATGCCGATCATCATCAGCATCGCGCTTCTCGATTTTATCTGGACGATGCAGGTTTTTCCGCTGGTCTGGATGACGACGGGCGGCGGTCCGATCTACTCGACGGAAGTGCTCTCCACCTTCACCTACAAGCTCGCCTTCTCCCAATATGAATTTTCGCTGGCGTCGGCGAGTGCAATGATCATCCTCATCATTTCGATGAGCGTCACCTACTTCTACATCAAACACCAGCAGCGCAGGTGACCGGCATGGCAAAGCGTTCCTTCAAGAACTCGGCAATGCCGACCATCCTGACCTATCTCGGGCTGGCGATCGGCCTGGTCTTTTCGACCTTCCCGATCGTGTGGATGTTTTTCAGCTCGCTGAAATCGAATACCGAAATCTTCGCTCTTCCGCCGCGGCTTTTGCCGAAGGACTTTACCCTGGCCGCCTATCTGACGATCTTCAACGATCCGGTAAAGGTGCGGTTCTTCATCAACAGCTACTTCGTCGCTGGCGTCGTCACCTGCCTGACCCTCGTGATCGCGATCCTGACCGCTTACGGCTTCAGCCGCTATTCGTTCCGGTTCAAAAACACCTTGAACATCTTCATCATCAGCACGCAGACCGTGCCACCGATCACCCTGCTGATCCCCTATTTCGGAATGGTGGTCGCCTTCAGGATCTTCGACACGTATCTGGCACTGATCCTCACCTATATGGTCTTCACACTGCCTTACGCAGTCCTGCTGATGACGGGCTATCTCAACACCTTGCCGAAAGAGCTGGACGAGGCCGTTCTCGTCGATGGCGGTTCGAGCTGGACAGCGCTTTGGCGTGTCATCGTGCCAGTGTCCATCCCCGGGATCGTTGCCACGGCGGTCTATACTTTTCTGCTGGCGTGGAACGAATTCCTCTTCGCACTGACGCTGACAAAATCGATGGATCTCAGAACCGTTCCGATCGGCATCCAGCTGCTGATGGGTCAGCATGCTTTCGAATGGAATGAAATGATGGCAATGAGCGTGCTCGGTTCCCTGCCCCTCCTGGTGCTTTACCTGGTTGCTCAACGCTATTTCCTGGCCGGCATGACCGCCGGTTCGGTCAAAAGCTGAGGGAGCGCAAACTCTTGCCGCCGGCGGATCGCTTCTTCAATCTGCATGCGCGCACGATTGCGGCTCAACGCTCCAACCCCGCAGGGCATCGCAGACCTGGACTCTGGTGGGCGCGCCGATACGTCCGCCGAACACCTGGCATTTGAGCGCCGCCGCCATCGACGACAGACGCATTGTCTCTCCGATCGGCACGCCTTCTGCGATGGCAAGAGCGAAAGCACCATGGAAGATATCGCCTGCTCCAAGCGTATCGACGGCCCTCACCTTCGGAGCGGCAAGATGAAGGATTTCGCCGGTTCGGTCATCGAACCAGAAGGAGCCGTTTTCCCCTGATGTGACACTGATGAAGGCCTGCTCGAACTTTCGCTTCAGAAGGCCAACGGCCTTCGCCGCCTCCGCAGTTCCGGTCAAGCGCTCAGCGGCCGGCTGTGAGAATACGATGTGGCTTGCCGCCGGTGCAAGCATCTCGATCACGCCATCGCCTGCAACGTCGCCATCAAGAATGGCCGGCTTGCCCGCCTCTCTGGCTGCGAGCAGCGTCCGCAACGCAAGCTTCGGCCAGCGGACGTCGACGAGTACCGTATCGAAAGCAGACACGTCGTGTTCTGTCACCGGTTTGACCGTATCGTGCAGGCAGGCATCGTAGAAGGGCACAATCAGGCGCTCGCCCTGATCATCGACAAGGATCGTCGAAACCGCCGAACGGGCGCCTGCCACACGGACCATGCCGCTCGTATCTACTCCGCTATCGCTGAGCTCCGCCATGATGCGTTCGCCGGTGGCATCATCGCCAACCGCACCCCAAAGGCTGGCATTGCCACCCAGTCGGGCGACCGCAAAGGCCGCACTCGACGCCATACCCTCGGCGACCTGCAGCATATCGTAGGGGAGAATTTTACCCTGGCCGGTCGGCAAGGAGCGCACACGAAACAGCGTGTCGAGCACCGCAGCGCCGACACATAAAACATTGCGCGCCGGACCTGAGCATGATGCCGAAAAGTGTGAGCGGTTTTCGGACGACATCATGCTCTAACTCTTTAATTTCGAACAGGATTCTGACTTTAGGCCGATCGGCCTAAAATCATCCTGGTCAAGCAGCGGGGCTCACTTGACGGCTCCGGCCGTCAGCCCCGCCACGATCTGCCGTTGCGCAAACACCGTCAATATCAGCACGGGCAAAGTGACGATCAACGCCGCCGCCGCAAGTGGCCCCCAACTGACCTGTTCGAACGAAAGCATATTGTAAACCGCGACCGGCAGCGTGCGGGTCTCGCGACTGGCGAGCACGATACCGAAGACGAAGTTGTTCCAGGAGAAGATGACCGACAGGATGAAGGCGACGACAATGCCGGGTCTGGCGATCGGCAAAGCGACCAATCGGAAAATCTGCCAGGGTGTGGCGCCGTCAATGCTGGCGGCCTCTTCCAGTTCCATCGGCGTCGTTTCGAAATAACCGATCATGATCCAGACGACGATCGGCACTGTGACGACGAGATGGATGATGATCTGCGGCAGCAGCGTGCCGAGCAGGTTCAGCCATTGGAACAGCAGGAAGAGCGGAATCAGGAAGGAAAGGCCGGGCGTCATACGCGCGATCATGATGACCATCGCCGACTTCTCAGCCTTCAGGCGCGCGATGCCATATCCGGCCGGCACGCCGATCAGCAGTGCCAGAAGCGTCGCGGCGCCTGTCACCACCACCGAATTCCACAGATACAGGAAGAAGCTGTTCTCCTCGAAGACCTTCAGATAGTTCGACCAGGCGAAACGCTCCGGAATGAAGATCGGCGGATAGGCGCCGCTGTCGATTTCATATTTCAGCGACAGTGAGATCATCCAGAGGAAGAACAGGACGACCGGCGATATCATCACAAGAGCAACAAACAGCAGTCCGATGCGATCGAGCGTTCTGCGCTTCATCAGCGCGCCTCCCCGTCAGACCAGTTCGCACGCTGCCGGAGCATCAAAAGGACGAAGGACAGCAGGACGATGAGGATGAAGAAGACCACCGCCATGGCCGAGCCATAGCCGATATCGTAATAGGCGAAAGCTGTGTTGTAGAGATAGATATTGATCGTTTCCGACGCCGTGCCCGGCCCGCCCTGGGTCATGGCATAGATGATATCGAAACTTTTCACCGCATCGATGCTGCGGATGATCACGGCAATCATCAGGAAGGGCGCGATCATCGGCAGCGTCAGATAGCGGAATTTCTGCCAGACATTGGCGCCGTCGATTTCGGCGCTTTCATAGGGCTCGCGCGGAACCGCCGCCAGACCGCCGAGCACGATCAGCATGATCAGCGGCGTCCATTGCCATGTCTCGACCAGCACCAGCGAGGGGATGACGCTGGTCTGATTATAGATCCACTCCTGCGGGCCGATGCCGATCAAGGATAGAAGATAATTGAGGACGCCGAGCTGCGGGTGGAACATCATGGTCCAGACGAGGGCGATGGCGACTGGTGTCGCCATCATCGGCATCACGAATATGCCGCGCAGAAGACCGCGGAGCGGAAATTGCGTATCGAAAATCAGCGCGGCGAGCGTCCCTAGAAAAAGCGGCGCCACCACCGAGAGCGTGGTGTAGAGCACCGTATGCCAGAGCGAGTCCCAGAAGCGCATGTCCACAGCCAGGCGGGCGTAATTGTCCAGTCCTGCAAAGACCTGGGACTGGCCGAGCGTCCAGCTGTTGACGCTCATCCAAAGGGTAAACACCCATGGAAAAACGATGACGGCCGCAATGACGATCAGCGCCGGAATGACGAAGGGCCAGTAGTTGGGAGCAACGCGACCGGCGTTGCTCCTTCCCTTCGCGGCGGCCTTGGCCGCTGCGGCCGTTTCGATGCTTGCCGAGGCCATTATCCCTCGCTCTTCGCCAAGACGGGTTCGAACTGTGCCGTCGCCGCCTTGAGTTCGGCCTCTGGATCGCCGCCGCCGATCATGTTGGTAAGACCGACGCCATAGATGTCGCGGAACTCGGTGACCGGAATTATCACCGGCAGCGCGAGTTGCGAGATCTTGCCGGAACCAGCAACTGCATCAAGCCATGCGGCCGGCATCTTGACACCTTCGCGAACCTTGGCATCCGCAAGGATCGACTGGCGGAAAGGAACGCCGGCACCGGCCTGCAGGAGGCGTGCGCCCATGTCGTGGGAAATCGCCCATTGGCAGAAGAGATAGGCTGCTTCCTTGTTTTTGCTTGCCGCAACGACACCAAGGCCGTCACCGAAGGTGCCTGCGGCCTGTGCCTTCGGGCCTTTCGGCATGACACCGTAACCGACCTGGCCGACGACACGCGACTTTTCCGGATTCTCGATCGGCGGAGCAAAACCGACGCCGTCCAGCCACATGCCGATCTTGCCCTGCAGGAAGGCCGACTGCGCCTCGGCCCAGTTGAAGCCGGAGACGCCGGGAGGGGCGGTCTTGGTCATCAGCTTCTGGTAAAGCTTGGCCGCATCGATCGCTTCTGGCGATGTCGTGCGCAGCTTGCCATCAGGGCCGAGCGGGCTCGAACCATAACCGAGCAGCAGCGACGTCCAGACCGGCGTATTGGCGTTCTTCAGGCCGCGGGCGACGAAGCCGTAGGTATTGGTCGACGGATCGGTGAGTGCTTCGGCCGCACTTGCCAGTTCTTCGAACGTCGTCGGATAAGACAGCCCCTTCTTCTCGAACAACGACCTGTTCCAGTAGATGATCCAGTAATCGACCGAGAACGGAAGCGAGCGCAGAACGCCGCCAGAATCCTTGGCAAAGGTCAGGCCGGCTTCGGCGAAATCGCTTTCCGTAAGCGACGGATCGGTCAGGGACGAATCCTTGAGAAAACCGCTGATATCGGCAAGCCAGCCGCCCTTTTCAAACTGCCGCTTCTGCACATGGTAGCTCATATGGACGACGTCGAAGCTCGGCTTGCCCGAGCTGAGCTCGATGGTCGTCTTCTGGCGCTGCTGTTGTTCGGGCGTCGCTTCGGCATTGACCTTGATGCCGGTGAGTTCTTCGAATTCGGACAGGTATTTGACCAGCGTCTCACTGCGCGGGCTCTTGACCAGGTTGACTTCGAGTGTCGTCCCGGCAAAGCGCTTCCAATCAACGGCAGCGGATGCCGACCGCATGCCGAGCATGCTGCTGGCTCCAAAAGCGGCGGTCCCCGCCAGAAAGCCGCGCCTCGTCGGATTCAAAAACGATGACATTTGATTGCTCCTCCTCTTGCCGGCGATCTCCTCACCCCCGGCTGCCTATTTTCCGATTATATCCTGAGCGCACGATCTCTTGCATGATTGATATGTGCGACAAGGCTGTTGACGGCGTCCTCCGCCGATCGTCGTTCGATCGCCTCAAGCACCTTCAGGTGCTCGCCCATGACAGGCCCGACGTGACCGTCGATGCGAAAACGATCCTGACTGATCAGGCGCATCTTGATCGAGTTTACCCGGTAGGCGTTCGAAATGATGGTATTTCCCAAGGCATCGATAAAAGCGTCGTGCATGCCCCAATCGACGGCCTGCGCGTGCAGTTCCAATTCGTGCGATCCATCGCCGCCGCGAATGGCATCGGCGATATCGCGATGCTGCTTCAAAAGTCTGGCGACTGTCTCGTCAGATGCCGAGCGGGTGAAAAGCGCGACAGCTTCCTTCTCCAGGAAAACGCGCAGCTGGAATGCCTCTCGAATGAGATTAAGGTCGATATGGGCGATCTGTAAGCCGCGCTGAGGCACAGTCTTGATCAGCCCTTCGGCCTCCAGCCTCGGAATGAGTTCGCGGATGGCGCCAAGTGTCAGTCCTGTCAACTCAACGAGGCGGCGCTGCGAAACGAACTGACCGGGGCGCACGTCACGCGCAAGAAGGTGGCGCGTGAAGCTCTCATACGCCTTTTCCCGCAGTGTCGGCTGCTCGTCTGTTCCGTCCATCGCCTCTCCCAGAAACATCTTTGCCCTATGCCGCCTTCGAGCGGAAAAGACCATCGAAAGCGAGAGCGAGTTCCGCCTGCCCTTCCGCGGATATTGAAACGAGCGGCGGACGAACAGCAAGCCATATATCATTCGACGTCAGTTGCGCGACCATGACCTTTACGGCAGCCGTCACCGGAAATTTCAGCAGTTCGGCGACGAAGTCCTCGATGCGGGAATCATCCTTGCCTTCCTCTGCCATCAGCTTGACTTCGCGCGGTACGAAATTCGCCATGCCCGAGATTGCACCCTGGCCGCCAAGCCGCACGCCTTTCGCCAAATGACGTTCGTCCCCCACCAGGATGACGAGATCGCCATGCGCTTTCAACAGTGTTTCCGTAAAAGGCCAGTCGCCGGAGGAGTCCTTGACGCCTATGACGATATTGGGAAAGGCGGTCCGCAGCCGACCGATCAGCGATACGCTCAGCGGAACCATGGTGACCGAGGGGATGTTGTAGACGATCATGTCTCGCGCCTTGTCCCCGAGGGTGGCGAACACAGCCGAAAACCACTGGAAGAGGCCGTCGTCACTGACGTTCTTGAAATAGGAAGGGGGAGCAAGCAGAATGTTGCGAACCCCCTTGGAAAGCGCATGACCTGCCTGCGACGCCGCATCCTCGGCGGCGTCGACCAGCACGCCGACCACGATTTTGCTCGCTTCTATCCCACTATCGAGCATGGAAGCCAGAACACGTTCACGTTCCTGCGTTCCGATGGACGAACCTTCACCCGTCGTTCCGAACAGCGTTACGCTCGAGCATCCCGCAGCGAGGCTTCGCTTTGCCTGCCCGATCATAACATCGATGGCGATATCGCCATTGTTGTCGAACGGCGTGGCGAGAGCGACCGACAGCCCGAATTTCTGGGTCAAATATATTCCTCCCAATGATTGAGCTTAGACGTAGCAGAGTAACATGTTAGCTGTAAAGAGGTGATTACATCATCAATCATTATGCGATTGTCACGCCCGTTCCCTCATCCAACATGCCTTGCTGTCGGTCCGCTTGCCCGCACGAGCGCCATCAGCATAGGGCCGATTGCAAACTCGCCCCGCTCTGTCCTTCGGGTCAGATCCCTGAGATAACCCCCGGGCGAATTGATATGCCCTCCTTTTTCCAGGATGCAGGCAATCACCGTCGCGGCATTTTCCGGCCCCATGCCCAAGCAGGCTTCCTCATAGGCCGAGGGACTGACGCCGAGCATCGAGCGCACGATCACCGCCGCCGACATCAGATCTCGCCAGTTGCCGATGGCGCCGCCGGGACCATAGTCGAGGATTTGAGGGCAGGCTTGGAGAACGAGGCCGAGCGGGAAGGATTTCAGGCTTGGCCCGGACTCCGGATCGGCGGCACCCGATGTCTTGTTGCCCGTTCCGGCCGAAGGCATCGGCGGCCTCACCCTTCGCTCATCCGGCGGCTCGGCCATCCCCTCGTTGATTGTCGCTGCCTTTTCGCCCTGCTTCGTGTCGAAGCTTGGTTCAAGTTCATAAGTGGAGTTGGGATTTGAATTCTGTTTGTGACGCTCAATCTGAGACTCATTGGCGTCTGTTTTTTGCCTTTTAACATGCCTTTCCAGGAGGTTGACAGCTTCATCGCGCAGCAGGACCATCTCATCGAGCAATGGAGCCAGGCTTTCGGTCGTCGCCACGCGCGGAAGCCTGGCGACCAGGGCGCGAAACATCATCGTGAACGTCTCCCAGTCGCCCGGAATCGCTTCGTCGAGCGCCACCGAAATCAGCTTGGAGATGTCGCGCCGGCAAACCGTCAGGCGCTCTCGGGTCGCTCTCAGCAATTCCCGGTCGGCGACCGTCTGTGCCGCCAGGCTTTCGATCTCGGCCGCGCGTGCAAGCAGCGGCGCAATGCTGAAGCCGAAGGCTTCGCCGATGGCCCCTGCCCTGTCGCGGCGGGCATAGCGCTTTCCATTCGGGCTGTCCTTGCGCAGGATCAGACCGGACTCGACCAGAACCGCCAGATGTCGCCGCAGCGTCGCCGGCGTCATTCCGCGAGCGCGGAGCGAAAGCTGCGCATTCGACGGGAAGACGATCAGGCCCTTCTCCTCGGAAATCTCGTCATCGGGATAGAAGGTCAAAAGTGCGTCGAGCACCGTCAGCGCCCGATCGGTCACGCCGAGCGCCGGGCGCGCCTCGCAGATCGCCCTGAACAGCTTCCACTTGTTGCGTTTCATTCCCGGCTCGATAGTCTCGGCCAGTTGCTGGCTTGCCAGCATGCCAAGCGACATCGGCCGCCGCCCAAAAGGCGTCGTCACATATCCACTCTCCATTTGCCTTCACCTTCGTTCAGGCAAAAGAAAACCATCCACCAATTTGGTGCCGAAGACGCTTGACTGTGATTCGTGGAAATGCGATTCTCGATGTGCTTAAGATCTGAGAAGGGCTTCCACGACGGCGTCGTTGGGGGCCTTTTTCTTTTGCGCGCTACGCTCCTCTGTCCTTGTTGAACTCCTGAAACAGGCCCTTCAGCCTTTCCTGGACGAACTGATCGAAACCGGGCGCGGACTTGCCGTCAAAGACGAAGGTCGCACCGGACGCTGTCGTTTTGATCATCACCGGCACGCCGCTAAGCTGGGTTTGGGCAATCGTCGGTTTCGCCGACGCCGTCCGCCTGGTAGCCAGCATAAGCGCCCGGTGAAACCGCTCATCGCTTGAGATTTTTCGAGCGTCGTCCGCGGACAACTCGGCGATGATTTTCTCGATGTCGGCACCGTCAAGCCGCTCGCCCAGCTCCAGCCACCGCCGCCGGCCGATATCGGGCGCCGCGCCGATAGCATTGACGAGATCAAGGGGAACCTGCCGTATGACGATCAGCATTCTCGACAGCGCCGCCTTATCGACGGCGAGAGCCGCCATGATCACATCGCGGCCGAAGCTTCGTTCTTCGAGCCTCGATGCGAAGAGCGCGCGCTCGATGTAGGAAAGATTGGTTCGAGCGCTGTTTTCCTGCCCCTGGCTGACGACCAGTTGACCGTCCGTGAGCTCGCGGATGACAGCGCGCACCCTGATGCCGATTACTCGAGTGGCGGCTAGGCGACGATGGCCGTAGGCAACCTGATAACGTCCCTTGGTTTCGGGATGCGGACGGACGAGGATCGGAACCTGCTGACCGTGCTCGCGGATTTGCTCGACAAGCTGCGCGAGTTCGGTCGCGTCGATCGCCAATCGATCGCTAACGAAGGAGGCGTCGATCAGGGCGGGATCGAGATCGACAATGGTCTGGCCGGCGGCGAGCTGCCGTTCCAGTTCACTCGCCCGCTCCATCTTCTCCGTAATATTGCCCAGCGTCTTGGTAATGCCGCCGACCGGCGCCGCGCTGCGCTCCTGCGGCACGAAGCCGGCGATCGGGCGATTGTCGCGCGGTAGGACCGCTTCAACTCTTGCCGCCTCAGCTCTTGCCGGGCTCGGAGCGGAGATTTCGATGAGGTTCTTGCGCGCCATCGACTATTTCCTTCCCCAGGTGGAGCGAAGATGCGCCTCGATTTCGCTATTCACCAAGTTGAGGGACTCCAGCGCCCGATCATAGGTTCCGCGGGTGAACTGCGACCGCTCGACCTCGTAAAGGGTCTGCTTGGTGACGCCGGCGTCGGCGACTGCTGTCGACTTCACCATGGCGTTGTGGAGCATGCGATTGCCAAAAATCGCCCGCATGAAGCCAGTCATCTGGCTCTGCGGCCCGTCGTTCGGCTCGAAGCGCGTCACGAGATAGCGCATCCAGTCATAGCTGGTGCGCCCGCCGGCCTTCTCCACGACCGACATCAGCTCGCTCGTCATCGTCAGAAACTGCGACATCGACATGACGTCGAGCATCTGCGGATGGACCGTGATCAACACCGAGGTCGCCGCGCAGAGCGCCGACATCGTCAAGAACCCCAGCTGCGGCGGGCAGTCGATGACGACGACGTCGTAAAGACTTTCGATCTCGGTCAGGACCTCGCCAATGCGGGCGAAGAACATCGTCTCCGCTCTGCCCGACGACATCGCCTTCGGCGTCTCGTGCTCGAACTCCATCAGCTCGAGATTTCCCGGAATGAGATGCAGATTGGGCGTATAGGTGGCGCGTACGATGTCGGCGATTGGGCGCGGATTCTCATAGCGGATGGCGCCGTATATGGTTTCGCCCTCACCGACGTCGAATTCCGGCTGATGGCCGAAAAGAGCCGACAACGAGGCCTGCGGGTCGAGATCGACGGCGAGCACGCGGTAGCCCCTGAGCGCCATGAACTGCGCCAAATGGGCTGCGGTCGTCGTCTTGCCCGAGCCGCCTTTGAAATTCATGACGGAGACGATCTGGAGCTTCTCTCCCGGCCTGCGGGCCGGCACATATTTCGGCGTTCCGTTTCGCTCGTCAAGAACCCGGCGAATCCGATCCATATCCGTTGCGCTATAGAGCCGCCGTCCGTTGGCCAGCGGATCGGGCCCATGGCCATCGGCCGCCACCTGCCGGAGATAACCTTCGCCGATGCCGATGAAGGACGCCGCTTCCGCCGGCGAAAATGTTCTGATGGTCTTTTGGGAAAGCGGCGGGAAGATTTTTGCCTGATGCTGCTGAAGTTGATAGGACAACTCCTTTGCATCTGTTGCCAGAAGCGAAGGGAGATGCTCTTGATCGTCCTGAAGAGCAAGACTCGGCTGCATGATCTGTTTCCCAAATAACTGCGCAATTTTGAACGAAAGCGCCCCAGCTGCGCAGTTACTATATGCCGCGATTCGTGACTGAATTACAAATGCTTAACCAAAAGGCAGGGTGAGGCCTGCGAAACTGCCGCGGGAACCTGGCGGTCTCGCCCACCCGATCGGCGGGAATTAGCGCTCGCCCGAGCTGCAGGCGAGCAAGGCCGACGCCCTCCTTATGCACATGAATTCATCGAATTTTATCCGTAAAATCCGGCAGACTATTGTGTGTCACATTTCACGTCGTTGTTACCGTTGATCACCAGAGGCTATTGGGAACTCCGTCCGGTTCGAATATGCTCATTGTCGCTATTGAAGCCCTTCGGGCCGCGCCATACCGGCCCGCCTTGCGATATTGCGTGAGGACCGGCGGCCGTAGCGTTTTACACCTGACCCAGAAGTCGCGACAGCATCTTGGCGTTCTTGATAGCGTTAGCGTCTCTGTCGTTGTTGAAGTAGGCCCAAACGGTTTTAGCCCCGCTGCTCCTTATCCGGTCGGCCCAGACCATCAGCTCGGCTTCGCTGTAATCGTGACGGTACCATTGCGCGGTGCCATGGAAGCGAATGTAAATCTCGTTTGCGGTCTTCACCAAATCGTCTGGAAGACGCGGCCCGCTACACGAGCAGAAGATAGCACCGGCGGCCTCGAACTGCCTGAACACCTCATCGGTCCACCAACTTTTGTGGCGGAATTCAACGACGTTCCGGCGGAACGGATCGAGCTGGCGAAGAACGAGCTGCAGAGTTTCAGGTGAATAGCGGATGCTCGGCGGCAGCTGGAAGAGGAAACAGCCCATTCGCTCACCGAGCATGTCCGCGACATAACCGAAATCTCTGATCAATTCGCCGCAATCGTCAAAACGCCTGACATGCGTAATGAGCTCGCACACCTTGATGGTATAGACGAAATCACCGGTCGCCTGGCGAAGCCAGGTTTTCACCGCGGCAACCGTCGGCCACGAGTAAAACGGAGCGTTCAGCTCGACCGTTTTGAACTGTCGTTCGTAAAACGAGAACCATTGATTTCGAGGAGCATCGGCCGGGTAGAACAGGCCCTGCCAATGCCAGTAATACCAGCCGGAGCAGCCGATATGGACCTTACCCTCAGGTCCGCCACTGGATATCGCTATGCTTCGATCCTCAGAGTGGATCCGGACCTCGTGCATCTTGGCAGCACGTTCGATGTTGGCCTCGCGCTGCTTCTGGCGTCGCTCCGCTCGCCGCGCCCTTCGTTTCTCCCGGTCATCTGTCGACATTTCCGCCACGTCACGGGTCCCACGTATCGCCGGCTTCAAAAATCCCTGCGCTTACGGCGACCAACCGGCCGGCGGCGGCCTGGATTACGATTCGACTTCGATGGAAATCATCTGTTCCGTCCAAACCGCCGCCAGGCCTGCATGAGGCAACATCGCCGGCAAATGTCGCGCGCCATGGGCGAGACTACGCTCACCATCGCGCGGGCGATCGACTAACCGGGGAGATGCAGCGACTAACGCTGGGGCGGCATGTTCAATGGCTATCGCCCTGCAATCAAGCTTTTGTCAAACCACGACCGGACCAATATTGATCCGGCCGCGGCACCGTACGCTTATTTGTTGGACGCAGCGTCTTCGATGACCTTCGCAACTTTATCGGGATGAGATACCATTACGACGTGCGACGCACCTTTAACCACAACCGTCTCTTTCGAGCCCGCTCTTTCCGCCATCCATGCAAGCGCTGCCGGCGGTATGTTTTTATCCGCATCGCCGTAAACGAACCAGGAAGGGATATTCTTCCAGCTCGCCGAAGTCGAAGCCTCGCCAAGAGCCTTGTCCGTGATCGGACGCTGCGTTGCGGCCATCAGTTTGCCCTCCGCCTTGGATACATCTGCGGCGAATTGATCGTGAAACTCGCCCTGCTTGATGTACAGGTCCTTGACTCCACCATCCAACAGCACCGGTTCGGCAAGGGTCGGTGCGAGCGTGCTTCCTGGAAACTTACCTGAAAGCGCAAGCGCCGTTTCTCCAACATCGGGCGCGAAAGCCGCGACGAAGACCAGCGATTTAACGTTCGCGCTGTGTGCTGCTGCCTCGTTGATGACTGCGCCACCGTAGGAGTGACCGACGAGGACAACATCCGTCTTCAATCCCGCGACCACTTTGCGCACGTAATCGCCATCGGACGTGACGCTTCGAAGCGGATTAGCGACCGCCACTACCGGATATCCATCCTTTTCCAGACGTGTGATCACGCCATTCCAACTGGAGGCATCTGCAAATGCGCCATGAACAAGTACAACCGTCGGCTTTTCGGCTGCTCGGGCATTGGAAAGGCCGAAGGCGGCGATTGCGGCGGCGGCGACAAACATCTTCAACATCATTAAGCTCCTCTATATCGTGTGCGATTTAATTATGCGCAATTCTTTACGAAGGCAAGCCTCGACATCCATATTCACTTGATTTGAAGATTGTCCTGCGTTCCCGAGGTAACGTCAACTTCGCTCGGTCAGGAAAAAATTTCCCAAGGACGCTCGCGCAGCGATGGCCGCGATAGACGAGGTAGCAGGTTCAGGGGCACAACGGATTTTGGCGTGAATTCCGCTACCGGCTCAATGAAACCGATCACCGGCAGAACTAATCCGCCATCGATTGGTTGAGCCAGTCGGAGAGCGTCTGCGCCGCCACCTGCGCGGCTGCATCTGGGAGCAGCGCGTCATCGGTCAATTCGACACCAAAATACGACGTAAACGGATCCGTTATCACCTGCCGCTCGTCTTCGTTGGCGGCGAGATAGATCCGCGCGACGTCATCGACACCAAATTGTTCCGGACCGCCGATTTCGACGATACCACCCAAAGGAGCTGCGAGGGTCAATTCGGCCAGGAAGGTGGCAACCTCCCCAGCTGCGACCGGCCTCATCAATGCCGGCGGCAGTCGAAAGACGTCATCCTGCGCACCGATGTCGATCAATCCATTGATGAACTCGTAAAACTGAGTGGAGCGGAGGATGGTATAGGGACGATTTGAAGCTCGGATAAGGTTTTCCTGTACCATTTTCGCGCGAAAATAGTCGCTTTCAACGAGCCGGGGCGTGCCGACGACGGAGAGAGCGAGATAATGCCCGACGCCGGCCTCCGCCGCAGCCGTGAGCAAATTCTTCGTCGATGCCTTGAAGAAATCCAGTGCCGTGCTGTCGCCGAAGGATGCGGCATTGGTCACATCCACGATGACGTCGTTTCCGGCTATAGCTGCATCGAGACCTTTACCGGTAACCGTATCGACGCCAAGCGACAAGGATGCGGCCGTGACCTCGTGGCCCGACCGGCGCAGGCTATCGCTGAGCCGCGTTCCGATGAGACCGCTTGCTCCCACCACGGTAATTTTCATGTCGGCATCCTCGCGATCGATTGGACCGACAATGACCGGAAAGCCAAAATCCTTCCATCATGCCTGAGGGTAGACGCCCTAGCCGTAGGTATAATGCAGCAGTTCCAAGGTATAGGACGACCCGCCAGGAACGGAAACGTCGTGCCGCTCCTGGTTAGCGCCGAAGATCCAGCCCCAGGCCAACGCTACCTCTCCGCGCAATGCATGGATTTCCATGAGTTGCGGCTGTGGTTCCACAGGGTTACGGTTCGATCATGAGCTCGCCGATCCCGACATCGAAAACGAGTGCTGTACTACATGCTGACGATCCCCCGGCTTTGTCCGTCCGGCAGGAACGGTTGATGATGAGCGTCTGGTCGCACCGCCCCCGATTCCTCCATCTCACGCTTTTTATCGTCGCCTATGTGCTCGCCTGCGGCTTTGCCCAGTTGCTCGCGATCGTGCCGGGAACGGGCATTTCCATCTGGCCTCCGGGCGGGCTTTTCATTGCTACGCTCATCCTCGCCTCCAGGCGCAGCTGGCCATGGTGGATACTGGGAGGCTGCCTGGCAGAGCTGTTCAGCAATGCCATCTGGTTCTTTAGTCCGCTGCCAGCGGCCTCCCTGATCTATGTCGGCAATGCCCTTGAAGCGGTGGTCGCGGCATGGCTGGTCAATCAGGCCTTGAAGCGGCCGGCGCAGTTGGAAACCTTGCAGGAAGTTCTCGCCTTCGTCGTGCTGGGCGCCGGAATTGCGCCAGTCGTGAGTGCGACGGTGGGAAGTGCGACGCTTGCCTGGTTTGGCATCCAATCGCAATCCTTCGTGACGGCCTGGCCTCTCTGGTGGATCGGTGATGCAACCGGCGTCCTGATCGTCGCGCCGCTGGCGCTCGCCGTGGCCCACAACTGGCGCGGCAAGACCCGGCTCTCAGCCGCGCAATGGCTGGAGGCTTGCGTTCTCGGACTGATTTTTCTCGGTGTCGCCGCTCTGTCTCTCAGCGGCTACCTTCCCTTCGCCTACATCATCATGCCCCCGCTTCTTTGGGCCGCGGTCCGCTTCGAGTTCAAGGGCGCTGCCATATCGCTAGTGCTCCTCGCCCTGATCACCGCCGTCTTCACGATAACAGGCGCCGGCCAATCTGTCGGCGATCCCGAGTCCCAGAAACACAAGCAGATCATGCTGCAGCTCTTTCTGGCCATCTCGGCATTTTCGGCGCTGATCGTCGCCGCCATATCCAGGCAACACCAGCTGGCCGTGCTCACATTGCGCCAAAGCGTGGGGACGTTGCGCGAGCGGGAGCAGGAGCTCTCGCAACTCGTCGACATGGTTCCGAGCCACGTCTGGCGTCTGACACCCGAGGGCGAACCGACCTTCTTTAACAGACGAATGATCGATTTCCTCGGTTTGGATGTCGCGGATTCGGACAGGCCGGGCGTGAGCCGGCGGGAGGCGGTCATCGACGCCATCATTCATCCCGATGATGCTACCAGCTTCAAAGATGCGCTCAATCATTGCCTCGCCACCGGCGAAAACTTCGCCATGCGCTATCGGCTGCGCCGAGCCGACGGCGTCTATCACTGGATGTCGAGCCGCGCCGAACCGATGCGGGATCAGACCGGCAGCATCGTCCAGTGGTACGGTCTTTGCCACGACATCGACGATCAGGTCCGTGCCGAAGAGGCGGTGCGCCAGAGCGAGCAAGCGCTGCAGCAGATGATCGACGCGGTGCCGGTTCGCGTCTGGAGCGTGGAGCCGGCGAGCGGGTCGGTCTATTTCAACAAACGCTATCAGGACCATTTCCGCGCCGTCATCGCCAATTTCGACGCTCTCGGGCAACCGCGCATCGAAGAGCTGCTGCGGCAGCTGATTCATCCCGAAGACGCGCCCGACGTCCAGCGCACGCTGCAGAATTGTTTCGAAAGCGGCGGCGCTACCGCCATGCGGTTTCGCTGGCGCGAAAAAGACGGCGTCTACCGCTGGGCGGAATGCCGGGTGGAACCCCGGCGCGACGACAACGGAACGGTCGTACAGTGGTACGGCGTTTCTCTCGATGTCGACGAGGAAGTGCGCGCCCTGGAGGCGTTGCGTGATCGCGAGCGCGAGCTCTCCCAGCTCGTGGACATGGTCCCGGTGCACATTGCCCGCATGGCGCCCGACGGCAAGCCAACCTTCTTCAGCAGACGCACACTGCAATCCATTGGGGTGGACGACGTCGCGGCCTGGGACACGCCTGACATCAGCCGCTCGGCGGCCATCATCGGGGCGACCGTGCATCCGGAAGATGGGCCGCGCATGAGGGAAGTGCTCGCTCACGCGCTTGCGACCGGCGAGCCCTATACAATCCGGTATCGCCGGCGTTGGGCGGACGGCGAATATCGCTGGATGGAAGGCCGCGCAGAGCCGTTGCGGGATCAGAATGGAGCGATCGTACAATGGTACGCGGCTGCGATCGACATCGATGACGAGGTGCGTGCGCAACAGGCCCTGCGTGAGCGGGAACGGGAGCTGTCACAGCTCGTCGACATTGTACCGAGCCTTCTCTGGCGCCTGAATGCGGAGGGGGAGCCGACCTTCTTCAACCAGCGGCTGATCAATTTTCTCGGTCCCGATATTGCAAACCCGGGCAAGCCCGGCATGAACCTGTCCGCCATCATCGAAGCCGCCATTCATCCCGACGATGCGGAAAGCCTAGCCGAGGCGCTGAAGCATTCCTTCGCCACCGGCGAGCGCTTCTCGAAACAGTATCGCCTGCGACGCGCCGATGGCGTCTACCGCTGGGTCAGAGGCAGTGCCGAACCGCTGAGGGACGAAAACGGACGGATCATTCAATGGTACGGGCTGACCCATGACATCGACGATCAGCTTCGCATCGAGGAGGAGTTGCGCGAGAGGGAACGTTCGCTCTGGCAGATCGTCGAAACGCTGCCGGCGATGATCGATTGTGCGGCGCCCGATGGGGAGCCGGTATACCGCAACCCTCAGCTCCGCGATTTCCTCGGATATAAGCTTGAAGAGCTTGATGGAACGGGGAAAACCCGTCTGGACGGCACGCTCGATGCGGGCGTTCATCCCGACGACGTGGCGGGGGTCAAAGAGAACTATGCCCACTCATTATCCACCGGCGAGCCCTATGCGCGCCGGCATCGTCTGCGGCGCTACGATGGGGAATATCGTTGGGTCGAGACGCGTGCGGCACCGATGCGCAATGCCGAAGGCGTCATCGTCCAGTGGAACGTCATCTGCCTTGATATCGACAGTGAGGTTCGCACGGAGGAAGATCTGCGTCAGGCGCGGGAAGGCCTTGCACGGGCAAGCCAGGTGGCGAGCCTTGCCGAGCTTTCAGCCTCCATCGCCCATGAGGTGAACCAGCCGCTTGCCGCCGTCGTCGCCAACTCGCATGCCTGCCAGCGCTGGCTGATGGCCGCCCCCCCGAACATGGAGCGGGCACAGAGGACGGTCGAGCGGATCATCCGCGACGCAAACTCGGCCGCCGATGTCGTCAGCCGCATCCGCGCCCTGTTCAAGCAATCCGCAGACCGGAGGGTCTACACGACGCTCGCCGGCGTCGTCGACGAAGCCCGCAATCTCATGGCCGATGAAGCGTCGCGGCGGCGCGTCAGGATGGACATGGACGTCGATGCAAACCTTCCGCTCATCGCCATCGATCGGGTCCAGATCCAGCAGGTCCTGATCAATCTCGTCCGCAACGGCATCGAAGCGATGGACACTGTCGCCGGCGACAAGGTGATCGGCATGCGCGTGCGCCATATGGGGAATGCCGTGCAGACCGAAATCAGCGATCGCGGTCAGGGTATCGCGTTCCCCGAGAAGATGTTCGAGCCGTTCTTCACGACAAAGGAAAATGGCATGGGCATGGGTCTGGCGATCTGCCGCTCGATCGTCGAGCTGCACGGCGGACGATTGTGGGCAGAGAAGAACGATCCGCACGGAGCGACGTTGATCTTCACCTTGCCAATAGAAACGAAGGCGGCGTCATGACGGACGATGACCATATCGTCTTCATCGTCGATGACGACGAACGTGTCCGGGAGGCGCTCAGCGAGCTCATGGACGCGCACGGCATGCGCGCCATCGCCTTCGAATCTGCCGGCGATTACGTGAAAGCGGACAAGTCTGATGTAGCCGCCTGCCTTATCCTCGATATCGAGCTGCCTGACATCAACGGCCTCGACCTGCAGAGACAGATCGCCGACGGGGATCATCCGCCGATCGTCTTCATTACCGGACACGGCGATATCCCCTCCTCCGTGCGTGCGATCAAAAGCGGCGCCGTGGATTTTCTGACCAAACCGTTCAGTGACGCGGATCTCCTGGCGGCAATCCATGCGGCGCTCGCCCAGGATCGGGTGAAGAGATCGGACCGCGCCGAACTCGATATGCTCAAACGACACTATCTCGAGCTGACTCCACGCGAGCGCGAAGTGCTGCCGCTCGTGGTCAGCGGTCTTCTCAACAAGCAGGCGGCAGCCGAATTGGGGATCAGCGAAGTTACGCTGCAGATCCATAGAAGAAATGTGATGCAAAAAATGGCGGCGGCGTCGCTCGCCGATCTCGTGCGGATCGCGGAGAAATTGGAAATACCGATTACCCACTCGCGCCGAGTGGGGGGGAATTGAACATGAACGAGACAAGACATGTCGTCGCAATTGTCGATGACGATCCAAGACTGCTGGAATCGATGGGCGACCTTCTGGAATCGGCGGGCTACGTGGCCCGCGGCTTCCCGTCGGCGGGCTCGCTGCTCGTCAGCGGGTTGTCGGACCTCGACCTGCTCATCACCGATATCGGAATGCCCGGTATCGACGGCTTCGAGCTTCGTGACCTGGTGAGACGATCACGTCCCGAGTTGCCGGTATTCCTGATCACCGGCCGCCACGAGATAGCGGATCAGGGTCGCGCTCAGGGAGGCGGTGGATTCTTCCGCAAGCCCTTCGATGCCCAGGCCCTGCTGGCGGCTATCGCCAATGCTTTACACCAATCGAGAGATGGAGGGTAACATGAGAGTTGACCAGCCGTTGCTGCGGAGATCGGCGCCGTTATCATTGCAGTGCAAATATGAAGAGGATCAGCCGCTCGTCATTATCGTCGATGACGACGCATCGGTTCGCGAGGCGCTGTCGGAATTGATCCTGTCGGCGGGTTTTCAGTCGGTCAGTTTTGCCTCGACCCGCGAATTGCTTGATGCCGATATAATGGAAAACCCTGGTTGCCTGATCCTCGATGTGCGCATGCCCGGAGCAAGCGGCCTTCATCTGCAGAGCCATCTGGCCGAAAACGGCATTTCCAAGCCGATCATTTTTCTGACCGGCCACGGAGACATCCCGATGACCGTCCAGGCAATGAAGGCGGGTGCTGTGGATTTTCTTACCAAACCGGTCCGGGACCAGACGCTGCTCGACGCCATCACTGCGGCTATTGCGATGGATGCCGAACGACGAGCCGAAGCCGCAATCGCCAAACGCAATGTCAAACGCCTGGAGACGCTGACGCAACGCGAGCGCGAAGTTCTGCACGAAGTGGCGCGCGGACGCCTCAACAAGCAGATCGCCTTCGATCTCGGCATCAGCGAAGTGACGGTCAAGCTGCATCGCAGCAACGTCATGCACAAGATGGAGGCCGCCTCGATCGGCGAACTGATCCGGGCCTGGGAGACGCTGCCGGCGCAAATGCGGCAGGCAGGCTCGCGCTAATTTTTTGCCGGCCGCTTTCCAACGACGAAGAATCCGCCTCGCACATCAGTTGCCTGTCCATTTGATGCGCACCGTATCCGATTCGCGTTGAAAAAGACGGCGCGGCGCCGGCAATGGGTTTCGCCTTGGCACCCATGCGTTATCTCTAAATTAAAGCTCAGGGATATGACCTCATGCCCGGCTTGGATTTCATAAAGGAGATCACGCCTGTACAATCAATCACCAGCCGCGCCCGCCCCTGAAGCCAACGCCTTCGACATCGAAGCAAACTTCTTGTCGGCCATGGGGAATGCCAAACGGCTTCACATTCTGCATCTGTTGACCGAGGGAGAAGTGTCCGTGACCGTCCTGGCTGATGAAGTGGGACTGAGCCAATCCTCGACTTCCCAGCATCTGGCAATTCTTCGAGAACAAGGACTCGTGCAGACGCGAAGGTCTGCCCAGACGATCTTTTATTCACTTCAATCCGGCACGGCTAGGACGATGCTCGATACGCTCGCCGACATCTTCGGATCGGACCATCGCTCCCCGGTAGACAGCGTCCGAGCCGGGCACCTGACGAAATGACGAGGCCATGCTCTTGCTGCTCGTGATTGGTCTCCGATTCTGCTGAGGGTGATCTTGCAGGCGTCAGATCGGATGCATCGGTCTCTGATGGACGTTTGATGTACGCCTCCTAGACCAGGGTGTGATTACGTCTCCATTGCGAATGGAGATAATCAACCACATCAGGAACTGAACGGTCAGCAGGAGGCGATGATGGACGTATATGAGGCAGTCACTAGCCGACGGTCGGTGCGCGGATTCAAAGACAAGCCAGTGGCCAGGGAGATACTTGAGCGCGTCCTGTCCGCCGCGGCTTGGTCGCCGTCAGGATCGAACATCCAGCCGTGGAATACCTACGTGATGACCGGCGCGACGCTTGCCGAGCTCAAGACATCAGCCGTCGAGCGCGTGGCCCACGGCGATCCCTGGGACGAACGGCAATACGAGATGTACCCGCCCGCGCTGAAGTCCCCGTACGGGGAGCGCCGTTCCGCCTTCGGCAAGGAGCGCTACAGCGCGCTCGGCATTGCGCGCGAGGACTGGGAGGCGCGCCAGCGGGCAGCAATCGCCAACTGGAACTGCTTCGGCGCGCCCGCCGCCCTGTTCTGCTACATCGACCGTGACCTGGGCTCACCCCAATGGGCCGACGTCGGCATGTATCTGCAGACCATCATGTTGCTGCTGCGCGCCGAAGGCCTGCACAGTTGCCCGCAGATGGCGTGGTCACAGGTTCGCGAGACGGTGGCGGAGGTCTTATCACCGCCGGACGGGCTCGTCCTCTTCTGCGGCATGTCGATCGGCTATGAGGACCCCGCGGCAAGTTCTGCCCATACGGGCCGCGCCCCGCTCGCCGAGACGGTCACCTTCGTCGGTGATTAGTGACGTGCGCTCAAAGGACAAGAGGGCCCTTTATGATTCTTGCGCACGACGTCCTTGTCATGCGTGACATTGGAGAACGCCATGACCACGCATAAAGTAGGCTATCTCATCGGCAGCCTCGCCAAGGGCTCGATCAATCGCCAGCTTGCCAGGGCGTTGGTGCGGTTCGCCCCGCCGGAACTTGAAATGTCGGAAATATCCTTCAAGGACCTGCCGTTCTACAGCTACGACTATGACGCCGACTATCCCCCGGCCGGCAAGGCATTCAAGGCTGATATCGCGGCCGTCGATGCCGTGCTGTTCGTCACGCCCGAATACAACCGATCCATACCCGGCGGGCTGAAAAACGCAATCGACTGGGCGAGCCGCCCCTACGGCACCAACTCGTTCACTCGCAAGCCGTCAGCGGTGATCGGCACGTCGCCGGGCGCGATCGGCACGGCAGTCGCCCAGCAGAATTTGCGCAGCGTGCTCAGTTTCTGCAACTCTCCCCAGATGAATGCTCCCGAAGCCTACATCCAGTTCACCCCAGGGCTGATCACAGATGACGGCGAGGTCACGAACGACACCACCGCTGATTTCCTGCGCACTTTCATGCGGGACTTCCATGTCTTCATCACAAGGGTTCGCTCAGCGCTGCCGAAAGATGCCTAGAGGGCGCGGAACCAGGGATCGCGAAAGGCAGTTTCGGAAACTGCTGCAATCAACGTGTCATTGCAAGTGCGAGATGGCCGCCGACCGCTATTGGTGCGAAGGTGCCGTCCCCCGACGTCGCGGTACTAGTCGTAACGTCGTAGTCAAGGTGCGAGCGTAACAGCGGTTACTCATGACAGGACGGAGCGAGGCGCGAAATCGTCTTCGCCCGGAATGACTGGAAAGCGCTGCTGGCTCCAATCCCGTTTCGCCTGCTCGATCCGCTCCGGCGAAGAGGAAACGAAGTTCCAGTCCATGTATCGCGGCTCGGGAAACGGTTCGCCGCCGAGAAGCATCATCCGCGCGGCATGGTAGGCTGGCGCCCGGAGAATGATTTCAGCGCCGGGCTTCAGCACGATCAGCTCGCCCTCGCCGAATACACCGGCCTGGCCGACGATCTCCACTTCTCCGGTGACGACGTAGACGGCGCGCTCAACGTGCTCCGACCTGACCTGATATCGAGCGCCGCTGGTGAGCACGATCTCGGCATAGACCAGATCGGACAGTGTCTTGACCAGGGCGGTGAGGCCGTCGGATGCTCCGGCGATCAGGGTGAACTCGACGCCGTCGGCGTAAAGTCTCGGCACATCGGATGCCGCGTGATGGGCAAAGCTGGCGTCGATCTCTTCGAAGCGGGCGGGAAGGGCGACCCAGGCCTGGATGCCGAAGAAGTCGCCTCCCGATAGCCTGCTTTCCGGCGAGCTGCGCTCCGAATGCACGATGCCGGAACCCGATGTCATCCAGTTCACGTCGCCGGGAAGGATTGTCTGCACGCCGCCGAGGCTGTCGCGATGAATGAGTTCGCCATCCGTCAGGTAGGTGACGGCTGAGAGGCCGAGATGAGGATGCGCCAGCATGTCGAAGCCCTCGCCTGCCGCGAAGGCCTGCGGGCCCAACTGTTCCAGGAAGACGAAGGGGCCGATCATGCGCTGGTGGACGGCGGGCAGGATCCGCATGGAATTTGCCCCATGTTCGGCGTGGCGCACTGTCGGAAGCCGAATGGCGTTTGCGCCGGAAAAGTCGCTTTGGAAGAGTGACATGGCTCGGGTCTCCTTGCGCGGCGGCGCTTGCGGCCGCATTCGGGCAAGGGTAGCGAGCGGTAATTTCGGTGGGTATTATCGGAAAGTATCGAAACGGCTAAGCTTTGGTCTCGGGCCGATAGGCACGAGAGGTGGCACTCCACTGCCGATATGCTGGTGCGCACCGACTGCCTGGATAAGGCCCTCTCCCCTTCCCGAGAAAACCCTCCCGGCAACATAGGCTTTGGTTTGCCGAACGCGGCCACGTGGCTCTATGGCCGAAGGCCGCGCATTCTGGGAATTTCCGGTCGTGAGCCGTGTTAACCGAACGCGACAGGGATGATGAACACAGGGGTTTTTTCGGTTTCACCCTGTGGCCGACGAATTGGCAGGCGAGCGTCCCACCTGTCCGGCTTCACTCTTTTGCGGCGGGAGCCGGCCGCGCGTCCGTGCGGGTCGCGGCCGGCTCCCGTTTCTTGAACGGGCAATCGCCTCAGGCGAAGGCGTAGGAGCCATCCGGCCGTTTCGGCACACGGCGCTGCCAGTGGATGTAGCCTTCCTCCTCCATCGCCTTCTCGTCCATCTCGACGCCCCAGCCGGGCCGATCCGGGCGCAGTTCGAGATAACCGTCCTTCGGCAGATAGGGATCGACGACGTAACGGGTTTCCCCCTCCCGCTTCTCGATATCGTTGCCGCCATAGACATAGGCCTGGCCCTTGGGCAGCCTGTATTCGAGAATGCGGAAATTCTGCGCTGCAGCCGAAAAATGCACATTGACTGCCGTTGCCAGCGGCCCCATCGGGTTGTGCGGGGCGACGCCGACGAAGAAGGCTTCGGCCAGCGTGGCAATGCGGCGCATTTCGCTGATGCCGCCAACGACGCAGATGTCCGGCTGGATGAGGTCGGCGCCCTTGACCTGAAGCAGCCGTAGGAACTCGTTTCTGTTGTAGAGCGACTCGCCCGTCGCCAGCGTGCAGTTAAGGCCCTGTTTCAGATCGCCCCAGGCCTCGATGTTTTCTGGCCGCAGCGGCTCCTCGAAGAAGAGCGGGTCGTAAGGCGCCAATGCATTGCCCAGCTGGCGAGCCGCGACCGGCTCGAAAATCTTCGCATGGGCGTCGAAGGCGATCTCGTATTCGTCGTTGACCGTTTCGCGCAGCGAACGGAAATAATCCGCCGAAGCCTTCACGACATTGCCCCAGCGATTGGAGTGCATGTCGATCCGCCAGGGGCTGAGCTTGAAGGCAGTGAAGCCCCATCCCTCCTTCAGGCGATCGAACTCATCGCGGGCCGCCGGTGCATCCGGAGCGGTATAGACCCCGGCATAGACCTTGATACGGTCACGCACCTCGCCACCGAGCAGCTTGTAGACCGGCACATTCGCCGCCTTGGCCGCGAGGTCCCACAGGCAATGATCAAGCGCAGAGATCGCGGCAAGACCAAGCGCGCCCGGCGGGAACCGGCTTTGCTGGATCAGCAGGTTGACCAGATACTCGACGCGTGTCGGATCCTGGCCGGCCACAAAGGCGTAGAGATAATCGAGCAGCGGCGGAAGCGCCTTGTCGGGGCCGTGATTGTAGCATTCGCCCCAGCCCGTCAGTCCGTCATCGGTATCGAGCGCGACGATCACGCGCGGACGGTCCTTGTCGCGGGTCATGAAAACCCGCATGCGGTCGATCTTCATCATTCTGTCCTTTTAGCGATTGAAATAGTTGCGACGCGCCACGCGCGTCTGCACGTAGACGTGCTCGTTGTCGGTTCCGGAATTATAGACGCCGGCAGCTGCCGGCACCGAGACGTTGCCGGCACTGGGGAAACGCGCGACGAATTCCTCGTCGATATCGCAGCCAAGTCCGGGGCCATTGGGAACGGCGATCAAACCGTCGACCTGTTGCGGATGCGGCACGATCGTCTGACGGCGGCCGTCCCAGTCATCGTCGAGGCGCTCGAGAATGAGAGCGTTCGGGATTGCCGCAAGCAAATGCAAGGCCGCATATTCCGCCACCGGCCCGAGCGAGCCGGAATGCGGCGCCATCTGAATATGATGGGCTTCGGCCATGGCGGCGATCTTCTTCATCTGGGTGATGCCGCCGGCCCGGCCGGTGTCCGGCTGGATCACGTCGACCAGTTCCTTCTCGATGAGTTCGCGCTCACCGAAGATAGTCGCCGAACGCTCGCCGGCCGCAAGCGGCACATGAGCTGCGTCGCGGATGCGCCGGTAGCCGTCGATATTCTCCGGCGCGATCGGATCTTCCACCCACATCAATTCATAGGGTTCGAGCGCCCGTACCAGCCGGCAGGCATCCGCGGGCGTCAGCCACGGCGGCCCATGCAGGTCGATGGCAATGTCCATGTCGTCGCCGACGGCATCGCGGAGCGTGGCGACCTTGCGAACGGGATCGGCGACCCCGCCGCACTTGATCGCCTTTATCCCGCGTTCCTTGAGCGCAAGTGCGCGCTCGGGCGTATTCGCATGCGAATAGATCGGTATCCGGTCGCGCACCTTGCCGCCGAGCAGCATCCAGACAGGCACGCCGAGCGCCTTGCCCTTGATGTCCCATAGCGCCATGTCGATGCCGGTCATCGCACCGCCTCCGACAGTTCCGAGCATACCATGGCCCATCATGGCGATATGCATCTTCTGCCACAGCCGTTCGATATGGGCCGGATCTTCGCCGATGAGGAGGGGTGCGAGATCATGGATCGCGGTCTCGACGACACGTGGCCAGCCCGAGCATTCACCGATGCCGGTGATACCCTCGTCGGTATCGACTTTCAGAAAGAGCCAGTTTCTGGTGCCGCCGAACTGCTTGGAGGCGCCGCCACCGGAACGCTGATCGGATGCCCAGTTCGAGGGGTCAGGCTGGCCGACATGCATGAGAAAAGTACGGATCCCGGTGATCTTCATCTCTGAGAACTTCCATTCCTAATGTTGTCGGGCGCGACGTAGCGGAAACGTCTGGAATGATCGCGGTCACGCGGATCCGGACGAGGGATCGCTGATATCAGCGCCTGCGTGTAGGCGTGCTCGGGTGTGCGGCAGACCTTCTCCGCTTCGCCGATTTCGACGAGCTGGCCTTTGTACATGACGCCGACACGGTCGCACATGTAGCGGATGACGCCGATATCATGGCTGATGAAGATATAGGCGAGGCCGAGTTCGTCCTGCAGGCGCATGAGGAGATCGAGTACCTGCGAGCGCACGGAGACGTCGAGTGCCGAGGTTGCCTCATCCGCGACGATGACGCGCGGATTGAGCGTGATGGCCCGGGCAATGCCGATGCGCTGGCGCTGACCGCCGGAGAATGCGTGCGGATAGCGCTCGCGCGCTCTCGGATCGAGGCCAACCTGCTCCATCAGATGGCAAACCCGCTCTTCCAGCGCCCGCCCCTTGGCGACGCCATTGACGAGAAGCGGCTCGCCGATGATCTGGGAGACGGTCATGCGTGGATTGAGGGAGCCGAAAGGATCCTGAAATACCATGCGCAATTCACGGCGCGCGGCGGCCAGTGTGGGACCCTTTGCCGTTGCCAGATCGATGATGTCGCCGCCGGCATTGCGGTAGAGGATTTCGCCGGCCGTCGGATCGATCAGCCGCATGATCGAGCGGCCCATCGTCGTCTTGCCGGATCCGCTTTCACCGACGATGCCGAGCGTCTCGCCCGGCAGCAGCGAAATGGAAACATCGTCCAGCGCCTTCACCTCTCCGAAATCCATCGAAACGTTGCGCAGTTCGAGGATCGGCGCTTGGGTTCTGTCGAGCGGGGGGCGTGCGAGACGGATTTCGGCCTTCTGCTCCAGCTTCAGCACCGAGCCGATCAGCATGCGGGTATAGTCGTCTTGCGGCGCATGAAAGATCTGCTCGACCGGCGCATATTCCTTGGCGACGCCGTTATGCATCACCAGCACGTCATCGGCGATCTGCGCCACGACGCCCATGTCGTGCGTGATGAACAGAACCGCCATGCCGTTCGCCTTCTGCAGGCGGGCGATCAGGTCGAGAATTTCGGCCTGCGTCGTCACGTCGAGTGCGGTGGTCGGCTCGTCGGCGATCAGGAGCTGCGGTTTGCAGGCGAGTGCCATGGCAATCATCGCGCGCTGGCGCATCCCGCCGGAATATTGAAAGGCATACCGGTCCAGCGCCTTTTCCGGCGAGGGAATCTCGACCTGCTTCAGCAGCGATATGGCTTCAGCGCGCGCCTCTGCCTTGCTCATCCGGGTATGCAGGCGAAGCGCCTCGACGATCTGGTTGCCGACCGTGTGGATTGGCGACAGCGACGACATCGGCTCCTGGAAGATCATGGCAATGTCGCGGCCACGGATCGCCCGGATCTGACGCCCGCGCGGATTGAGGCTGGTCAGATCGGTCGAGCCGCCGTTTTGATCGTTCAAGATGATCGATCCGGCCGCAATGCGGCCGGGCGCATCGACGATCTGCAGGATCGAACGCGCCGTCACCGACTTGCCGGATCCGCTTTCGCCGACGACACAAAGAGTCTTGCCCGGTTCAATTGCGAAAGAGAGATCGCTGACGGCGCGAAAGATGCCGGTCCGCAGTGGAAATTCGACGGTCAGGTTTTTCACCTGGAGCAGCGGCCTGCCGGCGATGGGGACGATATCGGTCATGCCGGCCTCATTTATTGTACGGATCGGCCGCATCGCGCAGGCCGTCGCCGAGAAGGTTAAGCGCCATCACGGCGACCACGACGGCGCAGCCCGGCATGAAGAGCCATGGCGCGGTCGCGATCGAGCGAATGTTCTGGGCCTCGCGCAGAAGCACGCCCCAGGAGATGGTCGGCGGTTGCAGCCCGAGCCCCAGGAAGGAAAGAGAGGTTTCGGCAAGGATCATCGCAGGCACCGCAAGCGTGATCGAGGCGATGATGTGGCTGGCAAAGCTCGGCAGCATGTGGCGAAAAATAATGCGTCTTTCGCGAACGCCGTCGAGTCTGGCGGCGGCGACGAATTCCTCGGTGCGCAGCGACAGGAAGCGGCCGCGAACGACGCGGGCAAGCTGCGCCCAGCCGGTCAGCGACAGGATGATCGTGATCATCATATATTGCAGCGTCGCCGGCCAATCCTGCGGCAGGGCCGCGGCCATCGCCAGCCAGATCGGTATCGTCGGCAGAGACAGAACGAAATCGATCACGCGCTGCATGAAGAAATCGATGCGGCCACCGTAATAGCCGGAGATGCCGCCGAGCACGATACCGAGCATGAGCGAGAAGAAGACGCCGACGAGGCCGATCGACAACGAGATCTGCGAGCCTTGCACCGTTCGGCTGAAAACATCGCGCCCAAGCCTGTCTGCACCGAACAGAAGCAGCGGCGTCATCTTGTCGGGCGAGGCGATCAGATGGATGTTTGTGTTGAACAGACCGAATACGGAATATTCATAGCCGCGCCCGAAGAACTGGACGTCGACACGCTTCGCCGTGTCTTCCTTGAAGATGGCGGCCAGTGTTTCCGGATCGCGGGTCAGCTTCATCGGGTAATAATGCGGGCCGAAGGAGAAGCCGTTCTGCGTGTCGATCAGGTGCAATCTCTGCGGCGGGTGAAAGGTCGCCCGCGCATTTTGCAGGTTCGGATCGTTGATGGCGAAGAAACCGGGAACCAGGGCAACGATATACATCATCACGGTGACGACGAGCGCCACCATGGCGAGCCGGTGCCGGCGGAAAGCCCACCAGATAAGCTGCCATTGCGATGCGACGGCGGCGCGATCCGGCTGAATATTTGTAGCAGTGATGTCAGCCACGTGAGGCTCCTATTCCAACCGGATGCGGGGATCGACCAGTGCAAGCAGGATGTCGCTGATCAGAGAGCCTATCAGCGTCAGCGCGCAGATCAGCAGAACGAAGGCGCCCGCCAGATACATGTCCTGGGCCATCAGCGCCTGCAGCAGCAAGGGGGCTGCCGTCGGCAGGTTGAGGACGATGGCGACGACAACCGAGCCGGAAATGAGGTTGGGCAGCAGCCAGGCAATGGTCGAGATGAACGGATTGAGCGCGATCATCATCGGGTATTTCATCAACAGCCGGAACTCCGACAGACCCTTTGCCCGCGCAGTGGTCACATAAGGCTTCGGCAGTTCATCGAGCATGTTCGCGCGCATGACGCGGATGAGGCTTGCTGTGGATGAGACGGCAAGAATGATGACGGGAAGCCAGAGATGCGAGAAGAGATCGACCATCTTGGCGAAGCTCCAGGAAGCGTTCTCGTATTCCGGCGAAAACAGCCCGCCGACATCCTGGCCGAATTCGACCGCCGCCACATACATCAGCACCAGCGCCAGTAGGAAGGACGGAACGGCCAGGCCGAAAAAGGTGAAGGCGGTGAAGAAATAGTCGCCGATCGAATATTTACGCACCGCGGAATAAACGCCGATCGGCAGGGCGATCGCCCAGGTGGCAATCAATGTCGACAGAGCCAGAACAAGCGTCAGCGCCATGCGTTCCCAGATAAGGTCGGAGACGGGCTGCTGCCATTCGAACGAAATGCCGAAATCGCCGCGCGAGAGGATGCCCCATATCCATTTGAAATATTGGACGAGCATCGGATCGCCGAGGCCGAAGCGCTCGCGCAATTGTGCCGCCGTGTTCTGATCGACGATCTCGTTGGATGCCGCCAGTGTCGCTATATAGGTTGTGACATAGTCGCCCGGCGGCAGCTGGATCAGCACGAAAGCCAGAAAGCTGACGGCAAAAAGCGATGGAATCATCCATAGGAAGCGTTTGGCGATGAAGACCAGCATAGGGCGTCTCTTGCATTAAACGCTGCCCCGACTCCTTCGGCTGGACGGCCGAGAAGGCATTGGGAGACAGACTTGAAGGAAGACGCCGTGCCTGATGGCACGGCGCCGGAGATCCGAATCAGCTCGTGAAGGTGAATTGCTGCGGCAGCGCAGGCCCCGGATTAGGCCAGGACCAGCTATCCGGCTGCTTCTCGGGAACGTTGCGCAGGTTGTTGCGGATGATGCCAAACCCGCCGACCGCGAGGCAAAGCCCGACGGTCTCGAATTCCTCCGCGGCGATGTCGAAGATCTGCTTCATGATCGCACCGCGCTTGTCGAGGTCGGCCGTCGAACGCGCCTCGTCAAAGAGCTTCATGCGCTTCTTCTGGCTTTCCGGCGGTTCTTCGCCGCGTGCACCATTGGAGGTGTACCAAAGCGTCCACGGAATGGCGTAACGCGAACCCTGCGGATGGAAGGCGAAGAAATCGCGCGGATCGAGCATCGGATCGAGACCGCCGGGACCCGGCCACACCTGCGCGTCATGGGCATTGTCGTCGCCGCGGGTGTAATAGAGCGCCCGCTCGATCGTATTGACCTTCATGTCGATGCCGATCTGGGCCCAATGCGTCTTGACCAGTTCCAGGGCATCGACGAGATCGGGATAGAGCGTCGGAATGACGTCGATCGAGAAGAACACCTTCTGGCCGTCGGGCCGGAGGCGGAAACCGTCGCCGCCCTTCTTGTAGCCGGCCTGATCGAGCATCGCGCCTGCCTTGTCGGCGTCAAATTCCGTGAATTGGCGCGCGTACGTCTCGTTATACCATGGATGGGTCGGACGCGGCCCAGCCTGGTATGGCTCACTTTGCCCGAAGTAGACGATATCGATGAGTTCCGGCCGATTGATGCCGATCGACAGCGCCTGCCGGAACGACTTGTCCGCAAACATCTTGCGCATGGCCGGATCTTTGTGGGTGATATTGAAGTAGATCTGGCACTGTTGCGAGGCCGAGGGCACGAGCGTCAGCAGGCGATAGTCGCCCTTCTCCATGTTCTTGGACAGCGTCGGCTTGTTGGCGAGCACGCTGATATGGCGTTCCTGGATATCGATTTTTCCGGAGATGACGTTCAGCATCAGTGATTCGACGTCCTGCGAGATGCCGAAGTTGAGCTCATCGATGTAGGGAAGCTGGTTGCCCTCGGTATCGACCTGCCAAAAATAGGGATTGCGGGTCATGACGACGCGCGTGGCGCCGCCGGCATAGGGCTCTTTTACCACCCAGGGATCGAGCGTCGGCTTGTCGACATTGCCCCACCGCGACGGGATCTCGATGTCACCGCAACGGCTGCGGAACAGCTCCGTCCAGCTGGTGACGCCGGCCTTCTTCGCATCAGCCTCGATATTGGGATTATATTTCGGCAGGAACTGGCTGCAGTAATGCTTTGGAAAGAGCGTCGGATGCTGACCAAGCGGGGTGGCGAGGTTTTCCAGGTAAAGAGCGTTGGCCGCGGCAAAGGTGAACTTCACCGTATAGTCGTCGACCTTTTCGACGGTCACCGGCTTGCCGGCAACGGCAAGCTGCGCCGGTGTCGAGCTGTAGAGCTCGGTGTTCTTGACGCAGTCTTCGATCGCAAAAACAACGTCATCGGCCGTAAAGGGATGCCCGTCGGACCAGCGCACGCCTTCGATAAGATGGAACGTGAATTGCGTTGCGTCGTCACTGACTTCCCAGCGCTCGGCAAGGTTTGGTTCCACAGCGGTAAACTCGAGGTTCCAGCGCACCAGGCTCTGGTTGCCGACCATGCGCAGTATGCCGTTATGGTCGGATGAACCGCGCAGACCGCGACGCAGCGAGCCGCCATAGGTGCCGATTTTTTCGAACGGCTTGACGACCATCGGCTTCTTCGGCAGGCGCTCGGCGAGCGGCGGCAGTTTTCCATCTTTCACAAGCTGTGCAAGTGCGGGTGCTTCACCGCCTGCGGCAGCGGAGACGCGACCAGCGACGGATAACGCTGCGACACCGGCCATGCCGCCAAGCACGGCGCGGCGGGTAACGCCACGCGACAGTATTTCATTAGGCATCGAGTTCCTCCGTTTTTATGCCGGCGCAGCTTTTGGACCGGCGGATGCGGCGGGCTCCCGACCCACCGCCTGCGCCCTCCTCGGCGCCAGGGCCGAACCATAGACACGTTCCCAAATGATTACAAGAGTTGACAGATAATTACAAATTTTGTAGCGATGCAACAACAGAACCGGGAAGGTCTTCCCGGAATACAAGGCTAATGCGAATAAGACGCGATGATCTGTCAGAAGCTGTACGTTTCTCTGGCGAATTATTGATTAGCGACAGCAAGAGCCCACAGCGTTCAGAGAAAAGGACGATCATGACATTCGCGGTCGACGCCGTTTCGAACAGAGCCGCAACGCGCTTCAGCGACATCATCTACGAGAAGATCGTGGGGATGATCGCCGACGGCAACTTTCCGGTGAACGAACGACTGCCGTCGGAGACGAAGCTCGCCGCTGATTTCGGTGCATCGAGACCCGTTGTGCGCGAAGCGCTCGAACGCTTGAGAGCCGATGGTCTGGTCGTTTCGCGCAAGGGCTCCGGCTCCTATGTTCGGCAAAGACCGGATTCGTCGATGCTGAAGATGGTGCCGGTCGGATCGCTCGCCGATGTCCAGCGGTTTTTCGAATTCCGCGCCGGTCTCGAAGCCGAGGCGGCGGAGCTTGCCGCGCGAAACTGGCAGGCGGACGACAGGGAACGGATAACCGCAGCGCTCCTTTCGATCGAGCAATGCCTGCGCAACGGCGAGCTCGGCGCCGAGGAGGACCAGGCTCTGCATGATGCAATCGCCATGGCGACCGGCAACCAGTTCCACATCACCGTTCGCGAATGGTTCAGGCCGCATTTCGCCATCGGGCATTCCGTTACCCGAAGCTTGAGCCTGAAACGGACACTGGAGCAGATCCGCAGCGTCCAGGATGAGCACGCGGTGATCGTGGATGCGATCTTCGCACGGCGGGAAACCGAAGCTCACGATGCAATGAAGAAACACATACTGAATGCCCGCGCCCGAATGTTCCAGGGCGTTTGAGCGAGAATGGGAGCAAGAACGATGAAACGGATCGCTATCACGGGTGCTGCCGGACGTGTCGGAACCCTGCTGCGCCCGCTCCTCCGCGCGCATGTCGAGCACGTCAGCCTGATCGATCTGCAGGAACCGGCTGAGCTCGGCGGAAACGAGACCTTCGTAAGGGCCGACCTTACAAAGCTCGACGAGGCAACGGCTGCGCTGAGAGATATCGACGGCGTCGTTCATCTCGCAGGCATCGCAAGCGGCATCGACATGAACGCCATTCTGCACGCAAATGTGCTTGGAACCTATAATCTCTACGAGGCGGCGCGGATCAACAAAATCCCCAGGGTCGTCTATGCGTCGAGCAACCATGCGACCGGCTTTTATCCGCGTGACGAAATCATATCGCCGCTCGATCCCATGCGCCCCGACAGCCCTTACGGACTTTCCAAATGCTGGGGCGAGCTGGTGGCGGGGCTTTACTACGACACGTCGGGCATTCGCTCCCTTTCCATCCGTATCGGCAATGCCGGCACCTACCCCAATAGCGAACGTTCGGTTGCGATCTGGATCAGCGCGCGAGATCTGGCGCAATTGGTGCGGATCGGGCTGTCCCACCCGTTGATCGCCGCGACTGTCGTCTACGGCGTTTCCGATACCGACGAGAAATGGTGGGACAATGATCTGGCGACGAGGCTCGGCTACCGGCCAGAGGACCGGCCGCGCGAGCACGCCCGCATCGAACAGGGATCCGAGGGGCCGGTCGCGCTGGCGTTCCAGGGCGGCGGGTTCTGCGAGATCAATCACGACGGCACCATCCGCATGCGTGACGCCGAAGGTTTGGCCAAGAGCCCGGAGGCGGCCGAATGACGGCGCCTCGGATCATCCACCCAGAAGTCCGTTCCGTGATCCAGCAGCCGCTGACGGTCGGTGAATCGCCGGTATGGGACGATGAGACCGGCATGCTGTGGCTTGTCGATATCCTGGCGCCGGCGGTTGTCCGGCTCTCCCCACAGGGAAAGATCGACCGCTTCGACATGCCGGCGGCAATCGGCAGTCTCGGGCTTTGCCGCGATCACAGGATCGTGGTGGGCCTCCAGACGGGCGTCCATCTCTTCGATCCCGTCTCGGGAAAAATCGAGTTTCTCTGCGACCCGGTCGGGCGGGATATCAATGGCCGTCTCAACGACGGCAAGGTCGGCCCCGACGGCTGCTTCTGGGTCGGCTCGATCAGCGAAGCCAAGCCGCAGGTGAATGACGCAGCACTTTTCCGAGTCGGGGCCGATGGCAGCACGCGGACCGTCGCAACGGGGTTGACGAGTTCCAACGGTCTCGCCTGGTCGCCGGACGGCCGGCGGATGTATCACTCCGACAGCCGCCAATGTTTCCTGCAGGCATTCGACTTCGATCCCGAGACGGGCAGTCTCGCCGAAGGACGTCGCCTTCGCAGCTTCACCGAAGATGAGGGCCGGCCGGACGGGGCGACCACCGATCGCGACGGGTTTTACTGGAGCGCCGGCGTCTCTGCCGGCCGCCTCAACCGGATATCGCCCGAAGGCGAAATCGTCGAGATTTACATTCTGCCGGTCGCAGCACCGACAATGCCGTGTTTCGGCGGACCCGATCTCAACACGCTCTTCGTCACCAGCCTGTCGACGGACCGCACCGGGCGTTTCGAGGCGGGAACGGTCATCGCCTTCGACGTGGATGTAGCGGGGCTGCCGCCCTTCCGCTTCGGCAACCAATCATCTTGAAAGCGAACGGGGAAGAGAAATGAGCATCGCGATCATGCGCAAGGCGCTTACCGGCGTGTCGGGCGTTCCCGTCACGGCCTATGACGGCAAAGGCGAAGTCGAACCTCAGATCACGGCCAACGTCTATGCGCGAGTGGCGGCCGCCGGGATCCACAACATCGTTGCTGCCGGCAATACCGGCGAGTTCTACGCCCTGACGCCGCAAGAGATCCGGATCGTCCACGAAGCGGCGGTTTCAGGCGTCAACGGCCGGGCGCCGGTGACGGCGGCCATCGGCCGGTCGCTCCGCGAGGCGATCGGCATGGCGAGGGATGCGGCTTCGATCGGCGCAACCGCCGTCATGTCGCATCAGCCCGTCGATCCTTTCGCAGCACCATCGGCCCAGATCGGCTATTTCTGCGATCTTGCCGATGCTTCCACCCTGCCGCTGATCGCCTATGTCAGAGCCGAGGGTTTCGGTGTCGACGATATCGTCCGTCTCGCCAACCACGGCAATATTGCCGGCATCAAGTTTGCAACGACCGATCTGATGCTGCTGTCGAGAGCCATTCCCGCAGCCGATCCGGCCGGGGCGCTGTTCGTCTGTGGTCTGGCGGAAAGCTGGGCGCCGACATTTACCGCGGCCGGCGCGCGCGGCTTCACCTCAGGTCTCGTCAACGTTGCGCCGCAGCTTTCGCTTGCCGTCCATGCTGCGCTCGAACAAGGCGATTTCGCCGCGGCAAGGGCGATCGTCAACCGGCTCGAACCATTCGAGCGGATGCGGACCAAATTCCGCAACGGTGCGAACGTGACGGTCGTCAAAGAAGCCGTCACCTATTCCGGCCTCGATGTCGGTCCGGTGCGCGTGCCGGGATTGCCGCTGCTCGACCAACATGATCGCGAGGAACTTCATCGGTTGCTTCGAGGCTGGGAGGCCGACGGCAGCATTCAGACTGATCCGGCCCGGCAGCAGTCTGCCAAGGCGGCCGGCTGAATTCGACTATTTCCGCAAACAACAGGATTGGGAGGTCTAGAGATGCTGAAACAGCTACTGACAACGATCGCAATTACCGGCACCCTGGTAACAACGCAGCCCGCCTTCGCGGCATCGCCGCCCAATATGCTTGTCATCGGCACCAATCTCACCGGTATCCGGACGCTCGATCCGGCCCAGAACAATGCCCGCACGGTTTCCGAACTGATCTCCAATCTTTACGACAACCTCGTTCAGCTGTCGCCAGACGATCTGAAGACGCTGAAGCCGATGCTTGCGACACAATGGGGCGTCTCGGACGACGGCAAGATCATCACGCTCACCTTGCGCGACGACGCCGTTTTCCAGAGCGGCAACAAAGTGACCGCCGAGGATGCTGCCTGGTCGATCCAGCGCGTTATCAAGATGGGCCAGGTCGGATCCACCGACGTCGCACTCTGGGGCTTCACGCCTGAAAACGTCGAAAAGCTCGTTCGGGCAAAGGATGAACATACACTCGAGATCGAACTGCCGCAGAGCGTGAATACCGACCTGGTACTCTATTCGCTGGCGGGCTCGTCACTCGGCATTGTCGACAAGAAGACCGTGCTGTCGCATGAGGCGAATGCCGATTTCGGCGGCGCCTGGCTTTCGGCCAATTCCGCCGGCAGCGGACCGTTCAGCCTGGCGCAATGGCGGCCGAACGACGTCGCGATCTTCAATGCGCAGCCGAAATATTGGGGCGGCAAGCCGGCCATGGCCCGCGTCGTCGCCCGCCACATCCCTGAATCCGGCAATCTGCGGCTGCAGCTCGAAGCTGGCGACGTCGATGTCGGCCAGTATGTGGCAAGCGGCGATCTCGATGCGCTGTCCACCAACAAGGATATGGTCATCGACAATGTCCCGGGTCTCGGCTTCTATTATATCGCCCTCAACCAGAAAGACCCGGATCTGCAGAAGCCGAAGGTTCGCGAGGCCTTCCAGCACGCCTTTGACTGGAAAGCGATCTCCGGCAACATCATGCGGTATACCGGCTTTCCCTGGCAGTCGATGATCCCGCGCGGCATGATCGGCGCGCCCGACGAGGCTGCCGCCCGCTATGACTACGATCCAGCCAAAGCCAAGCAGCTGCTGGCGGAGGCCGGATATCCCAACGGTTTGAAGAAGGTCCTTAATCCGTCGGGGGCCGCGACCTTGCCCTTCGCCGAGGCGCTGCAGGCGAGCGCCCGGGCCGCCGGCCTCGATCTCGATCTGGTGCCCGGCGAATTCACGCCCGCTTTCCGCGAGCGCAAATTCGAAGTGTTGCTCGGCAATTCCGGCGCCCGGCTGCCCGATCCCTTCGCCGTCGCCACACAATATGCCTTCAACCCCGACAATAGCGACGAGGCGCGGCTCGGCAGCTATTATCTCTGGCGCACGGGCATGAAGGTGGACGACCTCAATTCGCTCATTGATCAATCGATGAAAGAGCGCGATACGGCCAAGCGCACGGATATCTTCAAGAAGATGGACGGCATTTACACCGGCATGGCCGCCCCGCTCGTCATCTTCTTCCAGCGAACCGACCCGTATGTCATGCGCGCCAACGTCAAAGGCTATCACGGACATACAACCTGGTCGACGCGCTGGCATGACGTGACCAAGGAGTAGAGCGCGTGGCGAACGCCGATCTGACATCGAAGCAGGAGAGCAGCCGTCATTCTCAGGTGGGCGGGTTTGCCGATGCGGCCCCCCACCCCTTGACGAGCCTGCTACGACGCCTGGCGGGGCGCGTGGTGGCTGTTGTCACCACGCTTCTCGGCCTGCTCTTCCTGACCTTTTCGATGGGCCGTCTGCTTCCCGCCGACCCGGTACTCGCTATCACCGGGCCGGAGGTCAGCAAGGAGGTCTATGATCGGGTCTTCAACGAGTTGGGGCTCGGGCAGCCGATCTGGATGCAGTTCCTCTCCTATGTCGGCAAGATCGCCACAGGCGACCTCGGCACGTCGGCAACGACGGGCCAGCCGATCCTCACCGATCTCATGATGATCTTTCCCGCGACGATTGAGCTTGCCATCATCGCCATGATCATCGGCGCCATTATCGGCATTCCCTTAGGCGTCACGGCTGCCGTCAGGCGCGGAACGATCATAGATCACATCGCCCGAATCATCGCCCTCGCCGGCCACTCCATCCCGATTTTCTGGACCGGACTGATGGCGCTCTTCATCTTCTACGCCAAGCTCAAGCTGGTCGGCGCATCGGGCCGGGTCGATGTCTTCTACGAGGGCCTCGTGACGCCGATGACCGGCTTTCTCCTGATCGACGCGGCAATCCAGCAGCAATGGGACGTGTTTCAGAATGCGGTCGGCCACATCATCCTGCCGGCGTCGATCCTCGGCTATTATTCCGTCGCCTATATCAGCCGCATGTCACGAAGCTTCATGCTGGAGCAACTCAACCAGGAATACATCATCACCGCGCGGGCAAAGGGGCTCGGCACCCGCAAGGTCGTCTGGCGTCATGCCTTCAGGAACATTCGCGTGCAGCTCCTGACGATCCTGGCGCTGACCTTCGGCGGCCTGCTCGAGGGCGCGGTGCTGATCGAGACGGTCTTCGGCTGGCCCGGGCTCGGCCAATATCTCACCCGCGGGCTGCAGATGAACGACATGAATGTCGTGATGGGTTCGGTGCTGACGATCGGCGCCGTCTTCCTGACCATCAACATCCTGTCGGATGTCCTCTATCGCATTCTTGATCCGAGAACACGGTGACGCCATGACGATCTCCACCGAAAACGTAGACAGCGCCAATGCCGGCGGTTTCCGCAAATGGCTGCTGGCGCCGGAGCCTCAGGGCTGGTTTCAGTCGTCGACGCAGCAGATCCATCAGGGCTGGCTGAAGTTCAGCCTGCACCCGCTTGGCCTAGCAGGCCTATTCATCGTCGTGCTGTTGATCGTGGTGGCGACGGCAGCCCCTCTGCTCACAAGCTACGATCCGATCGCGCAGGACATGGCCGGGCGGCTGGCGCCGCCCTCGGCAGCCCATCTTCTCGGCACCGATAATTTCGGCCGCGACGTCTTTGCGCGGGTGATCTACGGCGCCCGCACGACCCTCTACATCATCATGCTGGTGACGGTCATCGTTGCCCCGCTCGGCTTGCTGATCGGCACCGTCTCGGGATATTTCGGCGGCATCGTCGATGAAATCCTCATGCGCATCACCGATATTTTCCTGTCCTTCCCCGGGCTGGTGCTGGCGCTCGGGTTCGCGGCAGCGCTCGGCCCCGGCATCACCAACGCGATCATCGCGATCTCGCTGACGGCCTGGCCGCCGATCGCTCGCCTGGCACGCGCCGAGACGCTCAGCCTTCGAAAAGCGGATTATATCGCCGCCGTGCGACTGCAGGGCGCGACGTCACTTGCGATCATCATCCGCCACATCCTGCCGATGTGCATCCCCTCGGTGATCGTCCGCGTCACCCTCAACATGGCCGGTATCATCATCACTGCCGCCGGTCTCGGCTTTCTCGGCCTTGGCGCGCAGCCGCCCTGGCCGGAATGGGGTTCGATGGCCGCCAGCGGTCGTGAATTCATGCTCGACAGCCCGTGGGTGATCGCAGCACCCGGCATTGCCATTGCGCTCGTCAGCCTCGCCTTCAACCTCGTCGGCGATGCGCTTCGTGATGTTCTTGATCCGAGAGGTTCGGAATGACAGAGCCCCTGATCGATATTCGCAACCTCGAAATCGCCTATGGCGGTGGGCACATGCGCGCGGTGCGGGGCGTCAGCTTTGCACTTGGACAGGAAAAACTCGGCATCGTCGGCGAATCCGGATCGGGAAAATCGACCGTCGGCCGAGCGATCATGAAGCTGCTGCCGCCGACCGCGATCGTCCGGGCCGAGCGAATGGCTTTTCGCGACGTCGACCTCCTCAAGGCAGACGAGCGGAGGATGATGACGATCAGGGGGCGGCGGATCGGCCTGATCCTGCAGGACCCGAAATATTCGCTCAATCCGGTCATGCGGATCGGCGAACAGATCGCCGAAACCTACCGCTTCCATCATCCAAAGGTCAGCAAGGCAAAAACCCACGCCCAGGCGCTCGACATGCTCGAAGCCGTCCAGATCCGCGATCCCGAGCGGGTCGCCCGCCTCTATCCGCACGAGATATCGGGCGGTATGGGCCAGCGTGTGATGATCGCCATGATGCTGATTGCCGAGCCCGAAGTGCTGATCGCCGACGAGCCGACATCGGCACTCGACGTGACGGTCAGGCTTGAGATCCTGGCCCTGCTCGACGAACTCGTTGCACGCCGCAATCTTGGCCTGATCTTCATCAGTCACGACCTCAATCTCATCAGGAATTTCTGCGACCGCGTCCTCATCATGTATGCGGGCCGCGTCGTGGAAGTGCTCGAGGCGCGCGATCTCGACAGGGCCAGACATCCTTATACCCAAGGGTTGCTGGCATCCCTGCCGACAATCGACAATCCCCCTGCCCGGCTGCCGATCCTGAAGCGGGATCCCGCCTGGCTTGACGACCTCGCACTGGAGCCGCCGCGGTGATCAGAATAGACAATCTCACCATCCGTTTCGGACACGGCCAGCGGCCGGTTGTCAGAGATGTAAACCTCACCGTCGAAAGGGGAACGGCATTCGGCCTGGTCGGCGAATCCGGCTGCGGCAAGTCCACGGTTCTCAGAGCCCTCTCCGGCCTCAACGCCAATTATGACGGCAACATCGAACTCCAGGGCGAGACGCTGGACCGGCAGCGCAGCCGGCCGTTCTACCGCCGGGTGCAGATGGTGTTCCAGGACCCCTACGGGTCGCTCCACCCGCGCAAGACCATCCGCTCGCAGCTGAAGGAGCCGCTTCGCAACCAGGAACTGGATACCAACTCCGTCGATGTCAACGCGGTACTGAGATCGGTCGGCCTCGATCCGGCGCTGAGCTATAGATTTCCACATCAGCTTTCCGGCGGGCAGCGCCAGCGCGTGGCGATCGCCCGTGCCCTGATGCTGAACCCTGATGTTCTGCTTCTCGACGAACCGACATCGGCGCTCGATGTATCGGTTCAGGCCGAAATCCTCAACCTGCTGCAGGATCTGCGCGCCGAGCGCGGCCTTACCTATCTGCTCGTCAGCCACGATCTCGCCGTCGTCTCCCACATGTGCAGCCGCGTCGCCATCATGGAAGCGGGCGAGATCGTCGAACAGGTCGAGATCGAGGCCCTGCGAAGAGGCGCGGTCGAACATCCCTATTCGCAACGCCTGCTGCGCGCGAGCCGGATGTACGGAAGGGCGTAGCTGGCGACAGCTGTGGATTTTCGCCTTTAAGATCAGGTTACGACAGCGGCCTTACCGGTGGCGTAAGCGGGAAGGTCAGACGGAAGCAGGCGCCGGCACTGGGACCGGTCCGGACTTCGGCGTGTCCTCCATGCAGGCGCATAATCTTCTGGACGAGATCGAGGCCGAGGCCCACCCCACGACCATCGTGCCGCAGGCGATGGAAGGCCTCGAAAATCTGTTCTCGCTCCGCCTCTGGAACTCCCTTCCCCTCGTCACAGACCTCCAGCCATCCGGCTGCGGAGACACGAACGCTGATCGTTCCCTGTCTGCCGCCGTAGTTAATGGCGTTTTGGACAAGGTTTGTCAGTGCGCGCTCGATGGATGTCTCGTCGCCGGACACCAGTATTTTGTCACCCTCCGGTTCGAAGCGCATTTCGTATCCGGCACCGAAGGCCAGCGGCGCAAGGTCGATGACGACGCGTTCGGCGAGGCCCACCAGGTCGACAGCTGTAAACGCGACCATCTGCTGTTCCAGACGCTGCAAGTCGAGAAGCTGGCCCGTCAGCGCGGTCAGCCTGGCGGCATCCTCCAGTAGGCGGACCTTCAACGGCCCGGACGGAAGCCCGGAAAGGCGCGTCGTCAGGATAGCGATCGGAGTGCGGAGCTCGTGGGCCGCATCGGTCAAAAACCTCCTGTGGCCGGTATATCCCTTGTCGAGCCTGGTAAGCGCTTCGTTGACGGCATTGACGAAGGGTAAAATCTCAAGCGGCACGCCGCTGGCGGACAATCTCGTACCGCTCCGATGGATATCGATTTTCTTCGTCTCTTCGGCCGCGTGGTCGAGACCTTTCAGTGCGCGGCGAACGACGAACGGCGTCACAAGGAACGTTGCAACTGCGGTGATGGCGATCAATATCGCCATCACCGTCAGGAGACCTTGGCTCGACTCGAGTATCTGGGCAATGGTGACATGTCCCTGCGCGCCCGACATGATCTTGACCCGCCCGGCAGACGTTTCCTCCCAGTGGACTGTCGCGAGCGGCAATGCGTCCTTCTCGAAATTTTGGATCAGATCGGCATATGTGATGACATCCAACGCCGATACCGCAGACATGACCTCCAATGGGACGCGGCCTTCCGTCAGCTTCTGTCCGTTCGCATCTCGAACCAGAAACCAGAGATTGGGGATCTGCGATCTGAGTTGGACCAGTTCCTGCGTGGGGGAGATGAACAGCTTTCCGTCGGGGCCGCGTTGAATCGCGTTGCGCACCACTTCGGGTGTCGTCCTGTCATTGACCCCGTGATTGATGTATCCGAAATACCAGAGGAACCCGATCGTGGCGAACATGCCCACGAAGATCACCACCAGCATTGCGATCTGCGCGGTTGTGATATGCATGACCAACCGCCACCGCAGAGATCGGGGCCTGACGAGGCTCATGGTTCCTCCCTCAACAGATAGCCCACTCCCCTGACCCCGTTGACGATGACACCGCTGTCCGCATCCGCAAGTTTTCTGCGAAGGCGGGAAACCTGGGTGTCGAGTGCGTTCGGCTGCACCTCGTCATCGATTGCGAAGACGGCTTCCATCAACGACGACCGCGGCACCATACGGCCGAGGCGTCGCAACAGCGCTTCGAGGACGAGCAATTCTCGGCGTGTCAACTCGATCGCGTTGTCGCCGACCCTGGCCTCGTGATTGAAGTGGTCATAAGAGAGCCGGCCGATCGTCACAATGTCGCGCTGCATCGTAGCTGGTCGGCGCTTGAGGGCTCGAAGCCGCGCCACAAGCTCCTCGAATGCGAAGGGCTTGGTCAGATAGTCGTCCGCGCCTTGTTCGAGGCCCTCGACACGGTCGGTCAGCTCCCCCCGGGCGGTCAGGACAAGTACTGGCACAAGGTTTCCTTGGGCGCGCAACTTCGGAATCAGAGACAGTCCTTCGCCATCGGAGAGTTGCCGGTCGAGAATAAGCACGTCATGCAGGCCGGGCGCAGTGATCAGCTCAGCGTCGGCAAGACTGGTCGCATGATCGAGAACCATGCCGCTGCCTGCAAGCGCGTCACGCAGCGCAGATGCCATCTCAGGCTCATCTTCAACCAACAATACTCTCAAGACGAACCTACCTCGTTGGAACGGCTTATCTTCTTACGGGCGCTCCATGTCGGCAACCTTGCACGAGAAACATAAGCCCGGTCTTTCTGAAATTCTGGCCAATCCGGACTGCGACAGACTGCCGACATGTAAAACTGACATTAGCTGTGTATGAGGCACAGAAGCTCTCTGCGTTCAGTCTGTGCCGTGACCTGGATCAACAATGATGTACACCCTAAAAATACTCGTCCCCTTGCCCTTGCCTTCCGAAGCGAACGGAGCGCGGCATGGGTATCACTGATATTTTTCTGTTCCTTGGCGAATGGTTTCGCAATCCCCGCAGCGTTGCGGCCATTGCACCTTCCGGTCGCGCTTTGGCTTCATTGATAACAAGGAACATTACAGCGCGGACGGGAAAGGTTCTGGAACTTGGACCAGGAACGGGAGCATTCACGCAGGCCCTGATCGAACGCGGCGTCCGGGAAGAAAACCTCACTCTGATCGAGTGCAGTCCGGAGTTCGCACGGCTTCTGGAAGCGCGGTTTCCCCGCGCCCGGCTGTTGGAAATGAATGCAGACCAACTGAACCGGCTGACATTGTCAGACATTCCGGTCGGCGCAATCATCTGCGGCCTGGGACTGCTGAACATGTCGCATCAAAGGGTCGCCAGTATCATGAAAGGCGCCTTCTCCTGCTTAAAGTCCGGCGGCGAGTTCTTCCTGTTCACCTATGGGGCTGCCTGTCCGGTGCACAAGTCCATACTTGCGGAACTCGGTCTTGAGGCCAAACGCCTGGGACGAGCTTATCTCAACCTTCCACCCGCAGCGGTCTATCGCATTACACGGCGTGCAGAGGAGACAATGGCATGAGCTCATCCGAGCTGTTGCCCTTGGTCGTTCAATTTGGCGTCTTGGGCATGTTCGCCGCGGCGGTGTTCGAAAAGACCATCCCCATCGTACCCTCCTATCTCATGTTGCTGATCTTCGGCTCCGCCACGTCGACGATCACGGCGCTGGCTGCCGTCATTGTCGTGACGTCCAGCGGCTCGTTGATTGGGACAGCATGCGTCTACACGTTCGGCCGCTCTCTTGGAGAAGAGCGTGTCACTCAGGCGGTCGACAAATACGGGAGGTTCGTCTTTCTGCCCCTCGAACGTTATCGGCATCTTGCCAATGCCTATCGGCGAAATCACTTCGCTGTCTCACTCTGCGGCCAGATAATCCCTGTGGCGAGGCTTTACCTGTCGTTGCCGGCCGGCGTGCTCAAGCTGCGGGCCGATCGTTTTCTCGTCGCCTCGGCGATCGGGATCACAACCTATAACACCTTCTTCCTGACCACCGGATTCGTGTTGCGCGGAGCCGCCCATGATCCGGTCAAGACAGGCGTTCTCTTGTCCCTGGCGCTTGTGGCCGTTGAAATCGTGGTTGCAGGCAGCATGCGATGGCTAATGCAGCGGCAACGGACGGCGCAAACATAAGCCTCAGACAGAGCAAGGGATAGTTCGTAGAGTGGACGGCGAGCATCCCTATTCGCAACGCCTGCTGCACGCGAGCCGGATGTACGAAAGGGCGTAGCCATCCGGCGCGCCCTTGCTCTCTTGGGTCACCGCAAGTGGGGGTCCATAGCGGAAACGATCTCCTCCCAATCGTTGGGATGAATTTCGTGGCCACCACCTGCGAGCCGAACGAGCCTCGCTCCCTTGACGGTTCGCGCCAGCAGTTCGCCGTGCTCAACCGGATAAATCGGATCCGCCGTTCCGTGTATGACAAGCAGGGGCGAGGCCAGTTCTCCCAATTTTCTCTTCAAGGTCTGGCCGCCCTTCAGCATGAAATGGTTGGTGGCGCTGACGAAGCTTTTCGCCCGCCTGACGTCCCGTTCGATAAAGGCGCGCGCCCGCTGTTTATCGTAGGGATGCGCCACACTGGCGATCTCTTGAGTATCCTGGACAAGGAATTCGATCACCTGGGCATTGTCTGTCCAGTCAACGGTCTCGCCCGTCGCCGCGTGTGCCATGTAGGCATCGGTGGTATGCGGCAGAGCACTGGTATCAATGCCCATCGGCGTGGTGGAAATCAGCGTCAGCGTCTTGATGCGTTCGGGATGCAAGAGCGCTGCGATCTGGGCGATCGTGCCGCCCAACGACATTCCGATCAGATTGGCGGCGTCGATACCGTAGCCGTCGAGTATTCTGACGGCGTCCTCAGCCATGTCGTCCATTGTATAGGGAGGTTCCCCCGGCTCGTAGGTCGTCAAGCGGCCGGTGTCTCGATTGTCGTAGCGAATGACATAAAATTTGCGATCGGCAAGTGTTTGGCAGAATTCGTCCGGCCACCACAGCATTGACGCCATGGCCCCCATGATCAACAGGACCGGCTGATGCGCCGGGTTGCCAAAGGCCTGCGTGGCGATCTCGACGTCGTCAAATCTGATAATGCGTTCACTCACTTGGGGCGTCCTTTACGTGTATTGGGTGAAGCGGCGAAAACCTTGGATCCTGGTATCAGCAGGCATCCCCATGATCGGGCTAAGGCAGCGGTGCCGCATCGGGCATTTTCAGTAGGACAGCTCAAAAACACTCGGGAGCAACGGTGGCGGCACTGACACCAACTCCCCTTCCACCCGTGGAAAATCGAACAGCTGCGCGTCGATGAAAATCGCCAGTGTCCGAAATCGGCATATCGCTGGTCGGCGGACGTTCGCGGCACATGGGATGACTATGTCTCCATCTCTGCTAATCTCAAACCGCACGTACCGGAGGATTTTGTGCCTACATCTCATAGAAGATCTCTGTTCTCTGGCCGCGCAGCAGAACTCGATGCGATGGAAGCCGCGTTCCGGGATATCTCCGGCGGGCGGCAACGTTCCTTTCTTCTCGGGGCAGAAGCCGGCGGCGGCAAGAGCCGGCTGGTTGAAGAGTTTGCCGACCGACTGTCCGGCCGTGCCCTCATCCTGAAAGGCGGCTGCATCGAGCAGCGGGAATCAGCATTGCCCTATGCGCCGGTAACGGCTGTACTGCATGAACTGGTTCAGTTGCGCGGCGCCCCATCAGTGCGGTCCTTAGTCGGCGCCGAGGGTGCACGCGAGCTGGCATGGCTACTTCCCGAATTCGGCGAGACCTCCGAAAGGTTTGATGCGGGCATCGCAAGAGCGCGGCTGTTCGAAGCGCTGCGAAAATTGTTCGAAGAGCTGGCAAGGGAAATGCCGCTCGTCTTGGTCGTCGAGGACATACACTGGGCCGACCAGGCCACATGCGATCTGCTTCGCTTCCTCACGGCGCGGCTGAGGAAAATTCGGCTGATGCTGATCGTCACTTATCGACCCGAGGAGACCAGCGGCAGCAACGCACTGCGGACGATCATTGCCGACCTCTCCCTTTCCGAGGGTACCGAGGTGTTGAAGCTTCCCCGCCTCACGCGCGCCGAGGTCGCAGCACAACTCGAAGGGCTGCTCGGGCGCCCGCCAACACCTGCTGTCATCAATGAGGTTCATACGCGCAGCTGCGGGATCCCGCTTTTCACCGAGGCGCTCATCGATGCGAGCGGAGGCTTGCGTACGGACTTTACCGGCTCGCTCAACGACTACCTGCTGAAAGCCGTCAGGGAGATGCCGGCGTCGACGGCCGAGTTGTTGAAGGTGATGGCGCTTGGCGGCCCGCATATCACGCATGCGCTTCTTCGCAGTGTGACTGAGAAGTCCGACCTTGAACTGGCAGAATTGCTGCGCCCTGCGATTTTGGCCGGGATCCTGGTGCCGGATGGCGACGGATATGTATTCCGCCACGCCCTTATCCACGAAGCGGTGCGGGGCGACCTGATTGCCGGCGAGAGAATGGCCATTCACCGCGCCTATGCCGAGGTGCTCGAACGCGGCCCGCTTCCAAGCTACCGGGTTTGGCATGCCGTTGCGCTCGCTCGCCACTGGCACGGCGCCGGCGAAGCCGAACATTGCCTGCAGTGGGCCTGGCAATCTGCCGCGGAAGCCGGTGCCACTTTCGCCTATGCGGACCAGATGGAGATGCTGAAGCTCGCGCTGGCGGCGTGGTTCGAGGTCGACAATGCGGCCGACTTGATCGGCGCGGATCACTGCGGGGTGCTGGAACTGGCTGCCGATGCTGCCTGCTGGGCAGCGGAAGCGGAACAGGGACTGACTTTTGTCGAACGCGCACTCGCCGAGGTCGATGCCGAGCGCGACGGCATGCAGCTGGCAGCCCTTCTGCTGCAGCGCGCCGTGATGCGTCAGCACACGCTCATCCCAGGCGAGATCGCTGACCTTGAGCGTGCGCTTGATCATGCACCCAATCCGACACGGCTGCGCGCCGACGGACTGGGGCAGTTTTCCCGGGCGCTGATATTGCGAGGAGAGTTCGATCGCGCCAGGCGCTTGGGCGACGAATTAAAGGATCTGTCGGAGAGGCTCGATGACGAGGAGTACCGTATCGAGGCGCTGATCGTCGCGGCCTCTGTGGACATGGCATCGGACAGTTCCCGCATCGACGCCTATTGGAGCGTGGCCAAGCGCGCCGGGCAGGCCTCCATCGGCCGGGTCGAAGTGCTGGCGGGCGCCGCCCTCCTCCAAGCTCTGTTTGAGACAGGAAAATACGCTGAGGCCATCGAGGTCGGACCGGCGATCTTTGCGCGGGCCGTCGAGTTCGGTCAGGCCCGGTATATCGGGGCGATCGTGGGTTCGCCATTGTGCCGCGCCTTGCTCGCCGTTGGCCGCGTTTCCGAAGCCATTGAGACGTGCGAACGGATGGCGGCATTGGATCCACTGCCGCTTGGGCTTGTTCACGTTTTCGAATGCCAGGCGGAAATTGCCCTAGTATTGGGGGATTCGGATCGAATTGCCACCGCAGCAAGGTCCTTGCGCGCTCTGCCACCGGGTCCTCAGGTTGCCAGCCGCATGGCGGCCAATCTTCTGCGGATCGATATCGAAAGCCGCGCACTGGCAGGCGATACGGATCAGTCCGCTATACTGATAAGATCCGCTTTGACCCATTTCGAGAAGCAACGCGGTGTCTCGTGGCCGCTGCTGGCCTCGGCCATACGTGTTGCCGTCGATACGAACCTGAAAGATGCCGCCCGGCAGCTTGCGGACCTTGCCGCTCGGTCGCCGTGCCGCAACATCGTGGAGGAAGCCGAGAGGCTGAGCATTTCGGCTGAAATCTCGCGTATGGCGGGATCCGCCCTCGATGTCTGGGAAGCGCTTGCCCAAAGCTGGGCTGACTTGAGCCAGCCCTTTCGGCAGGCCTATGCCCTGATGCAGGCCGGCGGCGCCGCGGTGAATGCCGGCAAGCGCACGAGGGGTGCGGGTCATTTTAGACGAGGTGCAGATCTTGCTCATTCGATCGGCGCCCGCCTCCTCTGCGATCAGATCGAGACGCTGGCCGCAAAGGCTCGTATTGATCTCCGAGGCGGGACGGACGGCGGCATGCCAAAGGCACCTCTTGGCTTGACGGACCGGGAATTCGAGGTGCTCCGGCTTGTCGCTGCAGGACAAAGCAATCGCGAGATTGCCAACAATCTGTTCATTTCCTCGAAAACGGCGAGCGTTCATGTCTCCAACATCCTGAGCAAACTCTCCGTCCCCAGCCGCGGCGCTGCGGCCGCGTTGGCGCACCGGCTGCGGATGGTTGATCCCGCCTAGATGTTAGCTTCCAGGAGATTGCCTGGCTAAACCCTCCCGACATTTGCCGCCCACGAGGCCGGCATCGCATTCAATTCTTTCGGTGCTTAGGCATTTTGCCTGATGTGCTCGTGCGGCCTTACGCTGAGGATGGTGATATGAAGCGCTTAGCGGCGTTAGTATTCCATCATTCGGAGGTCACAATGCCCACTTCTTCCGCCACCTTGGCCGGCACCCAACGCACGATCTCTTCCTATGAAGAGTGTGCCGATGATTATAGTCGCATCGTTGACCCGTTTCCCTCGCCAAGCCTCGAGGCGGCGTTGCGTCAGGTCGCCATCGCCGCTGGCAAAGGCGGCCGGATCCTTGAGATTGGCTCCGGCCCCGGATGGGATGCGGATTTCCTTGAGACACAGGGCGTTTTGGTAAGGCGAACCGATGCCACGCAACGCTTTCTCGAACTGCAGGCGGCGCGCGGTAAGCAGGGCGAGTTCCTCAACGTCATCACCGACGAGCTCGGCGGCCCCTATGACGCTGTGATAGCTCTCTGTGTTCTCATCCATGTGCCGCGCGACCAGACGGGCCAAGTCCTCGAAAAGATCGCCGCCACGCTACGCCCCGGCGGCGTCTTCCTGGTGACGATGCGTGATGGCGACGGGGAGACGAGCGGTGCCTACCACATGACCTACTGGCGCCGGGACGACTTCGCGCTGTGCATCAAGGCCGCCGGCATGGATCTTGAGTGGGACGCATACCGCATGGGTCGTAACAACGAAGAGTGGAACACGTTCTATGCCCGGAAACCCGGATGACGCGCCGCGATTTCGTGCGCTTCGCGATGCAGGGCCTGCTATCACGCGTTCTTATCAAACGACAGGCGTCGGCTGCGCCGGCCGTTTTTACTTCCAGCTCGTGTAATCGGCGGCGACGCAACCGAACGGCGCGCGATCCTGACCAAACCGCTTCTTTAGCTGCTCGCATCCCCACTCGTTTAGCGGCGCCGGCATGAGATTGTTGATATCCATACCAGGCGATTGGAATTGTGTCGGAGAACTCATGACATACCAAAGCCAGAAGCCGACCACACCGACGACGATCAGAAGCAACACACCGAAGAAAAGCTGCAGCCGCTTCCAGATCGATACCGTTCTTCTGGCTTCTTCGATCAGCACCGGTACACTCTGATCGCCTGCTTGCTGATGCGCCAAGGGTGCAAGAGCCGCGGCGCGCTCGGCATCCGTAAGCTCAACGCGCTGCAGACGATCGTCCAGAAGCACTGGCAGCGCTGTATTGCCGTGCCGGACGGCCATTCCAATCGCCTTGCCATTGGCTTCACCGACAATCAGAGGCTCCTGTCCGCTCTTCATCCGCGTGTAAGCCGAACGCCCGGTTTTGTCGGCAGCAATCTTGTCATTGTAGGTGATGGAAAGGACGCCGCGTTTGCGGTCGAATGCGCTGATCTCGACCGGGACCGGGATCAGCCTGGCGGGACGGCGCAATTGGCCCTTGACCCGCCAAATGCGGATGCCGAGAAAAATCATCCCCAAGCTCATGCCGCCAAGCAGGACCACAAACAGAGTGAGGGTGATGATCCTGTTCCAGAGCATGTCCAGACCAAGGCTCATCGTCGCGAGTTCCGGATGATCGGCGGAGATCACAAGACCGGTTTCGTAGTCGCCGCTATGGAAATCGACGAACATGACCTCGACCTCGGTGTCGTAGTTTCGTCCACCGTAGCTGTAGACAAGACGTGCCTCGCAGTCGGTGAAGACTGCCTTGCGTGTCGTGCATTTCCCATTTTGTACGTCGCCATCTTCGAGGACCAATGGGTTCTGGCTGATCTGGAAATCGCGGATCACGCCCGGTGCTTCCGAGACGAATAGAAAGACAGCCAATGCCAGGATAATGGGCGTTGACCAGAAGTAAGCGTTCGGCGTGGAAATGACGTTGCGCGCCAATGAAAGCGGGCGACTGGGGAGAGCAAGCGAAGACACCAGCGTTGGACCCCTCATGTAACAGCGCCGCGCGCCGGTAAAGCTTCAGACAGCGACCGATGACGAACAGCGGAGTTGGCGTTATTCTGATCGGCTTGCATCATCCCACTGCGTGATCCCGATCTACAACCTGACGCGAAGGATTCGCAATCCATTTTTGCACGCTTGGGCAGCATTTCTACGTCGATCCTGTTGATACGCATGTGCGTACACCACGTTCGCAACCGGAGTGCTGTTGCAAGCCTGATTGCTTTCCACACGGAACCAAATCAACGCCGAGAGATTATATGACCACCCTTCTCCTCGATTAGCTGAGCGTCGTGATGCTGATGTCCCACGGGCAGAAAACCACTCACATGATCCAGGTCATTGCATGCTCCATCGCCATTGCGACCGGGTCGGGGGTCCTTGCCGCCGGTGTTCATGCCGACGAATCAGCCTTCCTGAAAACACTTGCCGGAAGTTGGAGCGGTAAAGGGACGGTGAAAGTGCGGACAAATGCACCCACCCTCAACGTCACTTGCCGCTTCAAGTCGGACACAAACGCGAGTTCCCTCGCACTCAACGGGCGCTGCACCAGCCTCATGGTTTTTTCCCGCATCATCAGCGCCAATCTCAAGGCGAGCGGTGACAGCTACACCGGCTCCTATGTTGGAGCGGGAACCGGCACCGCGGGTCTTGGCGGCAAGCGCAACGGCGATGCCATAAACCTCGCGATAAAGTGGGCCAAGGAGGTAAATGGCGATCGACGTGCGCAGATGACGATCAGAAAGATCGGAGCGTCGGGCATGCGCCTCATGACCGTCGATACCGACCCCACCACAGGTCGATCTGTTGTCACGAGCCTGATTGACCTTCAACGAAGCTAGTGCCTTCGCTGCTTTTGAATTGCGTCATTGGCATGAAGGTTGATAGAGAAGCGTCGGCGGTATAGTTTCGCTTTCGCAAATCGACGAATGACACAAGGAATAGTTATCTCATGCCGACAGGTACGGTTAAATTCTTCAATGACGACAAGGGCTTCGGCTTCATTACCCCTGAGGATGGCGGACAGGACGTGTTCGTGCACGTGTCTGCGCTGCAGCGCGGCGGCTCGCTCCGCGAAGGCGACAAGGTCAGCTTTGACGTCGGACAGGATCGCAAGACCGGAAAATCAAAGGCTGAGAACGTCTCAACCCTCTGATCGAAAGTCGAAGATTGCCCAGCCCGCGTTAAGCGGGTTGGGCTCCTCGTCACAGTCCGCAGGCAAGAATGCCTTAGCGCGATAGGCTGTCACGACGGTAACCAAGCGTTGCGCGTGTCGTTTTGGGGTACCGGGACGGCAAGACGTTTCACGCATTCACTTCAGGCAATCCCAAGAGCTATTGCCCTGATAGGATACTCTCGGCGGCCTTCTCGGCAATCATGATCACCGGCGAGTTGGTATTACCCGAGACGATCGTCGGCATTATCGACGCATCGACGACCCGCAGCTTCGCCAGCCCATGCACCCGCAATTGCGAATCGACGACCGCCATCGTGTCGCTGCCCATCTTACAGGTGCCGACCGGATGGAAGATCGTCGTGGCGATATCGCCGACGCGACGAATCAGATCCTCGTCACTTTGGTATTCCGCGCCAGGCAGCATTTCCTGCGGCCGGTACTTGGCGACGGCGTCAGCCTCCATCAGCCGGCGGGCATGCCGAATCGATTTTGTTGCAACGATCCGGTCGCCGACGGTCGAAAGATAATTCGGGCGGATTTCCGGTGCCGCGGAAAGGTCCGGGCCGCCAATATGCACGGTGCCCCGGCTTTCCGGCCGCAGATTGCAGACCGAAACGGTGACGGCCGGATATGTGTGCAGCGGCTCGCCCAGCCGGTCGGTGCTCAAGGGCTGCACGTGATATTCGAGATCGGCGGTCGCAACCGCCGGATCGCTTTTGGCAAAGATACCAAGCTGGCTCGGCGCCATAGACAGCGGACCGGACCGGTGCAGCATATATTCAAGCCCCATGCCCGCCCGGGTGAACAGGTTGTGATAGAGCTGATTCAGCGTCTTTGCGCCCTCGATGCGGAAAACCGTACGGATCTGCAGATGGTCCTGCAGGTTTTCGCCGACACCCGGAAGTTCATGGGTGACATCAAGTCCGGCAGCCGACAACACGTCCGGGCGGCCCACCCCGGAGAGCTCCAGGATTTTCGGCGAATTGATCGCACCGGCAGACAGAATGACTTCGCGGCCGGCGCGCGCCAGATGAGTTTGCCCGTTCAGCCGGAACCGCACGCCGGCCACCCTCCTGCCGTCGAATTCCAGCCGCTCTGTTTCAGCGCTGGTCAGCACCCGCAGATTGGCCCGCTTTATCGCCGGGCGCAGAAAGGCCTTGGTGGTGTTCCAGCGCAGGCCGCCGCGCTGATTGACCTCGAAATAGCCTGAACCTTCATTGTCCCCATCGTTGAAATCGTCGGTTTTGGGAATGCCGAGTTCTTCGGCCGCATCGCGAAAGGCATCGAGGATCGGCCAGGAGAGCCGTTGCTTTTCCACCCGCCATTCGCCGCCTTCCCCGTGCATCCGCGACCTGCCACGATAATTGTCCTCGGATTTCAGGAAATAGGGCAGCACGTCGTCCCAGCCCCAACCGGAATTTCCCGCTTGCCGCCAGCCGTCGTAATCGGCCGCCTGGCCGCGCATGTAGATCATGCCGTTGATCGATGAGCAGCCGCCCAGCACCTTTCCACGCGGATAGGGTAGCGACCGGCCGTTCAGCCCGGTTTCTTCAGCCGTCTTCATCATCCAGTCGGTCCGCGGGTTGCCCATGCAGTAGAGATAGCCGATCGGCACATGCACCCAATGATACCGGTCGCTGCCGCCGGCTTCGAGCAGCAGGACGCGGGTTTTCGGATTAGTCGACAACCGGTTGGCCAGAACGCATCCCGCCGATCCCGCGCCGACGATGATGTAATCATAGCTTCCAGCCTCGATGGCCGTATCGTTCACACGCATATTCACGCCGCCACTCCTGCCGCCGCCGGCGGGACCGCCGTCAGGCGCCGCCAGAGCGGCGCCATCGCCTCGGCGATTTCAAGATAGAGAGCGTAACGCCGCGCATAATGTGCCTTAAGCGAGACATCCGGACGATAATGCCGCTCGGTCTGCACCATCGCCGCAGCACCAGTGCCGAAGTCCGCGAAGATGCCGACGCCGGTTCCAGCCGCAATCGCCGCCCCCAGCGCACCGGTTTCGCGCGAGCGGGCGACGGTGACGGGAACGCCGAGCACATCGGCAAAGATCTGCGGCCAGATCAGGCTGCGCGAGCCGCCGCCGGACAGCACGGCTTCGTTGAAATCAGCGCCGGCCTTCCGGATCGTCTCGATGTGCTGGCGATGGCCGAAGGCGACGCCTTCGAGAAGCGCGCGCACCAGATGCCCCTTGCTGTGCCAACCGGCAAGTCCGTAGAAGCCGGCGCGCGCGTGGCCGTCCTGCTGGGCGCCATAGAGATAGGGATGATAGAGCGGGTCGTCTGCCGCGGGCTTGATCGCCGCGGCCAGTGCGCAACAGGAATCGAAGGGCGAAACCCCTTCCGCATGCTCGCCTTCGAAGAATTCCCGCACCAGCCATTCGAGATTAGCGGCCGAGGTGGCGCTGTTTTCCATCGCCATGTAACGCGTGCGATCGAAGGTCGAGGACATGAACACCGGCCCGTCGAGGTCGGGACCGTCGATGATAACCTGGTTGATGCTCCAGGTACCGGCAATGATCGCGGCGCTGCCGGTGCGCGAAACGCCCGAGCCGAGCGCCGAGGCGACAACATCGAACAGCCCGCCGACCACCTGCGTACCGGCAGCGAGCCCGGTTTGCGTCGCCACCTCTGCCGTTACCGTGCCGGCAATATCGGCGCTTTCGATGAGCGGCGGCAGGAGATCCATGCAATCGCCCAGTCCATAAGCCTCCATCAGCGCCTTGTCGTAGCGGCGCGCGGCAAGATCGAGCAAACCGGCCCCTGACATGTCGGAAACCTCGCTGACGCGGCGACCGGTCAGGCGGTTGACGATAAAATCCTTGGAGAAGAACACCGTGCCGATGCGGTCGAACAGCTCCGGCCGGTAACGCTTAAGCCAGGCAAGCAATGTCGGCGTCTGGGACGGCCACGGACGCTGGCGGGCAATCGGATAGGTCCGGTCTCCGACGCCGGCCGCCCGCCATTCATCGACCAGCCCGGCCGCCCGCGTGTCGAGTGACTGGATGGCGAGCAGCGGAGCGCCGTCGCGGTCAAGCGCATAGAGACCGTTGCCATGCCCGGCGCAACCGATCGCGGCAATCTCCTCCGGCCGGATCTTTGCCTTTTCGATGCAGGCGCGGATGACCTGCCGTGCATTCATCCAGAGTTCGTCCAGCCCCCGCTCGACATGCCCGGGGCTCGGCATGCGGCTGCGTCCCTCCTCGGAGGCAGCCGCGATCTCGTTGCCGTGCCGGTCGAAAATCACCGCCTTGATGACGGTATTTCCGGCGTCGAGCCCCAAAAGATAATCTCCCATGCAGAACCCCTCCGAAGGTTCGAAATCGCTCTCAGCCCTGCTGATAGAGCGCAAAGGCCTGTTCGCCGCTCGCATCCTCGTGCACGATCGCCATCAGCCCGCGCACCACGGCACTCGGATTGGCGTGCTGATAGATGTTGCGGCCATAGACCATGCCCACAGCGCCCTGTCGCATCAAGGCCGCCGATTTGTCGAACACGGCACGAAGATCTTCCTTGCCGCCGCCGCGGACGAGAACCGGGCACCGGGCTGCTTCCACCACCCTGTGGAAATCCTCGGCACGGGTGGTCGGATCCGCCTTGACGATATCGGCGCCCATCTCACGGGCGAGCCGGGTCAACGTAACGATCTTGTCTGCATCGCCATCGACCATGTAGCCACCCTTTTCGGTGACCGGCTGCATCACAAGCGGCTCGATCATCAGCGGCATGCCAAACTTGTCGCAATCGGTCCGCACGCGGGAAATATTCTGCACGCACTGGCGGAACAGGTCCGGCTCGTCCGGCAGCATGAACAGGTTGACGACGACGCAGGCCGCATCCATCTCGATTGCGCCGATCAACGGCTCGGCCTCGTTCTGCAACACCGCCCACATGTCGCGATGGCGAATGCGGTTATAGGGATTGCCCATGTCGATACGCATGACCAGCGCCGGCTTGTCCTTGCCGGGCAGGTCCTGCAGCAGGTCCGCCTGGCCGTAATTCATCTGGATCGCATCCGGGCCGGCAGAGACCAGGGCGTTGACGACGGCCTGAATATCCTCCAACCCTTCGAGGAAGGACGGTTCGTTGCAGACGCCGTGATCGATCGCCACGTCGAGGCAGCGGCCGCCGCCGAACAGCCGGTTCATCCGGACTTTGCTGTTGTGTCGCATTCTGTGCTCCTTGGTTCGTTCCTTGCGGAAAGCATGTCTTCGCCGACGCCGTGGCGTTCGTTGAGAAGGGTGAGAAAGCGGTGGCGCTCACTGGCGCGATGGCCCGGCGTCCAGCGCTTTTCCTGCGCCAGCAGGTCGAGGACGGCATCCGTCATATCGAGCGAAAGCTCGCCCGAAACGGCAAGCGTGGTGCGCCGCAAAAGCAGGTCTTCGAGATGTTCCACCGCCTCATCGCGGATCAGCACCTGCAATTCGCGCACCGAATAGCTTGCGTGCGGCAGGGCTGCATCCGGGCCTGCCGCGATAAAACCCGCAATCGCCTCGGCATCCATGCCGTACCGGGCAAACAGTTCAGCCATACGCGCGCCGGAAAAGCCTTTGCCGGACGCCACCTGCGAAAGCCAGACGGACGTGTCGGCGGGAAATGCCCGCCCGCCGCCGATTGGCCGATCGGTTGTCGCAACGCGTCGCCTTCTGCCGAGCCTTTCCAGAGCCATGTCGGCCGCCAATTCCCCAAAAGACCGGAATGTCGTCCACTTGCCGCCGATCATGCAGAGCACAGGCGGCCCGCCCTCGGACGGCTCCAGCACGGTGCAGAAATGATCGCGCGGGATGCGTCCGGTAAAACTGTCAGTACTGGCCGGCAGTGGCCGCACGCCGGAAAACTGAAAAACGATCTGCTCCGGACGGATGGTGATGTCAGGCAGCACGAAGGCGAGCGATTGCAGGATGTAATCCCGCTCGTCCGTCTCGCAGCGCACCGTTTCCGGATCATCGACGCGGATATCGGTGGAGCCGACGAGAACCTTACCGAGATAGGGAAACAGGATACAGATCCGCCCGTCCTCGTTCTCGTAATAGATCATGTGATCGGCAAGGGCGTCGCGCAGCTCCGCATTGTCGATGATCAGATGCGAGCCTTTGGTGCCGCCCATCAGCGGTGCCGGCTGTGCTTCCGGCGAAAACAGCGTTTGATTGGCGATGTCGATCCAGCCGCCGGTGGCGTTGATGATCAGCGCCGGTTCGACGGCAACCGACGCGCCGCCTATCTGGTCCTCGACGTGATACTGACCATTTTCGGTCCGCCGCAGTTCAGCATAGTTCAGCGCCATGGCACCGGACGTGGCTAAAAGACCATCCTGCAGAAGCTCGATGCCCAGCCGCTCGGGATGGCTGACCCAGGCGTCGAAATAGGTGGCGGAACTCTTGATGTCGGGATTGAGTCTCGGCCACTTGGCAAGCGTCGCACGCCGGCCCCGAAACTGGTGGCGCGGCATCAGCGCCCTCTTGCGCGTCAGGAAATCATAGATGCTCAAGCCAGCCTTGATGGCGACGGCGCCGCGGCGGCTCGGACGGCGGCTGAGACCCAGGAAGCGGACGATGCCATTGCCGAGGCCGGAAAAGATGTCGAACACCGGCACCGTCGTCGGCAGCGGCGCGACGTAATGCGGCGCGTTGCGCAACAGCCGGTCGCGCTCGATCAGCGATTCCTGCACCAGCTTGAATTCGCCGTTTTCAAGATAGCGAAGCCCGCCATGCACCATGCGCGACAGCGCCGAACTGGCACCGGAGCAATAGTCATGCTTTTCGATAAGCAGCACGTTCAGCCCCTGCAGCGCCAGCTCCCGAAAGACGCTGATGCCGTTGATGCCGCCGCCGATGATACACACGTCCACCTTCGGGCTCTGGCGAAGCCCGTCCAAGTTCTCTTCACGTTTCATGATGGCGATCCGCTATCTCATATCAGTCAGTTTCGCCGCAATGGCCGCATCGATCGCCGCGCGATCGGCGGCATCCAGCCGGATGGTCCCGGCCCGCGCATTGTCGATCGCCTGTGCCGGATTGCGCGCCCCGCAGAGCGCAAAGGTGACGCCGGGCTGGGCCAGCGTCCAGGCAATCACGGTCTGGGCGATGCTGGCGCCGTGTTTTTCGGCGACCGGCCGGATGGCGTCGGCCAACGCCATTGCCTTCTGGCGGTTGGCGACCGAAAAGCGCGGGTTATCCTTGCGCTGGTCATCGCCTGAGAACACACGGTCCGGACCGATGGTCCCGGACAGCAACCCCAGCGCCAGCGACGAATAGCTCAGTGTCGCTATCCCGTTCACCTTGGTCAGCGGCAGAAGCTCCGCCTCGATCTCGCGGTCGATCATGCTGAACCGCTCCTGGATGGCATCCAGACCACCGGCATCGATATAGGCATTGAGGTCGTCGCGGCTGACATTGCTTGCCCCGATCGCCCGGATCTTGCCCGCGGTGCGCAGATCTTCCATCGCCCGCATCGTTTCTTCGACCGCTGTCGTCGGATCCTGCCAATGGGTGATGTAGAGGTCGATGTAGTCGGTTCCGAGCCGCCTCAAGCTTTCCTCGACCTCGTGCAGGATCGCATCGCGGCCGAGATAACGGTGGACCGGTTTGCCGTCCTGATCGAAGAAATGGCGGCCTCTCTGCGTATGCCAGACAAGGCCGCATTTGGTGGCGATGACGGCCTTGTCGCGGCGACCGGACAGCGCCTTGCCGACAATTTCCTCGGACCGTCCAAGCCCATAGGCCGGCGCCGTGTCGATCAGTGTCACGCCGGCGTCGAGCGATGCCTGGATCGCGGCGATCGATTCGTTTTCGTCAGTCCCGCCCCACATCCAGCCGCCGATCGCCCAGGTGCCCAGCCCAACCGCCGAGGTGGAGACGCCGGATTTGCCGATCTCACGTGTCAATTGCTGTCCGCTCATGCCCATTTTCCTTCGCCATTCGCCAGTGCCAGCACCTGCGCACCCGTCGCCTCATCAGTCACCAGCGTATCCAGATGATTGCCCCTGAGAACGCTGAGGATCGGGCCTGCCTTGTTCGGCCCGCTCGCCACACCGATCTTGGTGGGGATCGAGGCGAATTCCGCCAGCGTCAACGACACCAGCGAACGGTTGAGGCTGTAGTCGCAGACCCGGCCATGATCATCGAGCAGATGCGCCAGCAATTCGCAGGAGGCGCCGGACCGCTCGATCGCGGCGCGGTCGGTGCTTGAGGAGGGATGTAGGTCGTAATAGCTGGAATCGTCCGACAGGATCGAACCGATGCCGACCACCGCCACCTTCGCCTCGCGCGCCCGTTTGAAAACGTCTGCGACGGAGCGCATGTTGATCAGCATCGCCCGCTGCTCGGCATCGTCGGCAAAGAGCGGTGCGTGGATCTGGTAGGAACGTCCTCCAAGCCGGTCGGCCATCAAGGTCGAGACATGGTTGACGTCGGTGTAGTGCTTACCCTGCACGCACCCGGTTGCCGGAATGACTTCGATGTCGAAACGACGCGGCGGCTGCAGACCGGCGACGACGGCGCTCACCCCTTTGCCGCCGGTAATGCAGATCGTATCGCCGTCGACGATCTCTTCCACCAGCAACCGCGCTGCCGCTTCGCCGACAGCTTGCAGCGCCGTCTGCGGATTGTCGGACACCGTCGGCACCACCACCGCACGACCGATGCCGCCAAGCGCCAGCAGCCGTTCTTCCATATCAACCAGCGGCTCGACCGGCGACTTGATCTTGATCTCGACCAGGCCGAGCTGGCGGCCGCGCTTGATCAGGCGGTTGACGGTGGCGTGCGAGATGCCGAGCTGATCGGCAATTTGCGCCTGCGTCAGTCCTTCGAGAAAATGCAGCACCAGAGCCTGGTGCATCTGCCGGGCGATGACGATTTCCTCGCGCGGCGCGTTCGCGGGTCTGAGTTTGGCTATCGGCATATCAGGCAGCCTTCCGCTTGTGCAGGAAATGGTCGATCGAGACGGCGGCAAGCAGAATGCAGCCTTTGATCATATCTTGCCAATAGACGGACACGTCGAGCAAGATCAACGAGCTTGTGACGACCGACAGCAGGGCAATACCGAGAATTGCCCCGAGGATGGTGCCGGAGCCGCCATTCAGCGATGCACCGCCAATCACCGCAGCGGCGATGATGTTGAGTTCCATGCCGACACCAAAGGTCGGGGTCGCGGCGCCGAAGCGGGACATGTAGATTACCCCGGCAACACCGGACAGCGTGGTGCAGAGCACCGTCACCCAGAATTTCACCTGGTTGGTCTTGATGCCGGAATAGAGCGCCGCCTTCTCGTTGCTGCCGGTGTAGAACACCTTGCGGAAGGCGGTTGCCCGGCGCAGCAGGAAATCGAATAGCACGACGACGGCAACGAAGATCAAGATCACGTAGGGGACACCGGAGAACGTGCCCTGCCCGATCGCTTTGAACGAGGGCGGCAAAGTGAATAGCGATAACGGCGTGCCCTTGGTGATGATCAGGCAGACGCCGCGCACGATCACCATCGCCGCAAGCGAGGTGATGAAGTGGTTGAGCCCGACGACCGTGACGAAGAAGCCCATGACACAGCCGATCAGGCCGCTGGCAATGATCCCGATCAGGGATGCGCTCCACGGATCGAGCCCCATCAGGAATAGCGAGCCCGACAGCACCATCGAGAAGCAGACGACCGAGCCCACCGACAGGTCGATGCCGCCGACGATTAGCAGGATGGTCATGCCGACGACGACGATCCCTTCGACGGAGAACGACATCAGCATCGCCCGGAAATTGCCGAGCGTCAGAAAATGCGGCGAGGCAAAGCTCATCGCGATGCAGAGCGCCAGGATGATCGCGATCAGTCCCGCCTCGCGCATCGTTCCCAGCCGTTTCCAGCCGGGGGCGCGTGCCTGATGTGCCGTTGCCAACGTAGCGTCCGCCATGACCTTCTCTCCTGCCCCTGCTTTTTCTCTATGCGGCATGCTCTGATGCCCTTGAACCGTCGTGACCGCCGATGCCCGACGCCAGCCGCATGATCTCTTCCTCCGTCATCGCCTCGCCTTCGACCTGGCCTGCCACCCTGCCCTCGTGGATGACCAGCACACGGTCGCAGAGGCCGAGAAGCTCCGGCAGTTCCGACGAAATGACGACGATGCCGATGCCGGAGCGCGCGAGATCGCGCAGTAGCCGGTGGATTTCTGACTTGGCGCCGACATCGATGCCGCGGGTCGGCTCGTCCATCAGGATGACCTTGGGATTGACCGCCAACTGCTTGGCAATCGCCACCTTCTGCTGGTTTCCGCCTGACAGCGACGACACCGGCATGTCGATGCCACCCATCCGCACGCCGAGCCGTCGGACCAGGTCACGGGCACGATCCGTCTCGGCCTTGGAATTCAACAGTCCAAGCGGTCCGGTCAGGGATTTCAGATCGAGAACGGCAATGTTCTGGGCGATGGAGAGATCGAGGAATATGCCGGAACCTTTCCGGTCTTCCGACAGGTAAACGACCCCCGCCTGCACGGCCTGCGCATAGGACCGCGTCCGCAGCCGCTGCCCATGCAGTTCAACCTTGCCTGCAATCACCGGCCGCAATCCGCAAATACCTTCGGCGATCTCGGTGCGGCCGGAGCCAATCAGCCCGCCGAGACCAAGAATTTCGCCCTTGCGCAGGTCGAAGCTCACATGCGCGAAGCGGCTGCCGTCGCCGAGATTGCGGACGCTTAGAATTGTCTCGCCGGTCCGCTCCGCCGGCGCCTGCTTTTCCGGATAGAGCTGGGTGATCTCTCGCCCGACCATGCGGCGCACCACATCATCCGGCGTCACATCCGCCACCTTCTCCGTCGAGACATAGCGGCCATCGCGAAAGACGGTGACCCGGTCGCACAGGCTGAAAATTTCGGCCATGCGGTGGCTGATGTAGATAATCGAAATACCCTCCGCCTTGAGGTCGCGAATGATGCCGAACAGCACCTGCGCCTCCGATTCGGTCAGCGCTGCCGTCGGTTCGTCGAAGATCAGCACCCGGCATTCGAGCGTCAGCGCCTTGGCGATCTCGACAAGCTGTTGGCTGGAAATCGACAAGTCGCCGACTTTACGGCGCACGTCGATCGGCGCCAGCCGGTTCATCACGACCTGCGCATCCCGCTCCAGCCTGCGATAGTTCATGAAAGGCGAGCGGCGACGGTTGGTCGCGGCCATGAACATGTTCTCGGCCACTGTCGCATCGGGGCAGAGCGCGATTTCCTGATGCACGAGACCAAGTCCGAGGGTTTGCGCCACGGCCGGCGACGTCACCGTTACCGGCACGCCGTCGACGACAACTTCCCCCTCGGTCGGCTGCAGCACGCCGGCAATGATGTTCATCAGCGTCGACTTGCCCGCGCCGTTTTCGCCGCAAAGCGCATGAACCTCGCCTCTTTCCAGGCTGAAGCACACCTCCGTCAACGCCTTAACTGCACCGAAGTGCTTACTGACATTGCGGATTTCCAGAACAGGCACCGACGCCATCATCGTCTTCTCCTCACTTCCGCGGTGGCTGTCCGGAACTTCTGCCCGGACAGCCGGCACAAAGGCCTACTCATCGATGCCTTTGGTGCCCCGCCGCTTGAGGTACTTGTCCCAGTAGAAGTCGTCGGCATTATCAGCCGTGACGATCGACAGGCCGTTGTCGACGAACGGAATGCTCATCGGGTTGAAGCTAGCGCGCTTGGCGTCGTTCATCGGGTCGATGAGTTCCGGATGCTTGGCAAGCCACAGGAGCATGAAGCCCATGTAACCCTGCATGCCCTGATTCGGGTTGATCGAGCCGAACACTTCGCCCGCCTTGATCATGTCGAGGATGTTGGCGTTGACGTCGGCGCACATCACGAGAATTTTGCCGCCGCTTTCCTTGTTGGCCTGGGAAGCGCCGATTGCCGAGTTCGCTTCCGGCATGAAGACGGCGCCGAGGTTCGGATGTGCCTGCACCAGGCTCATCAGGCCCTGATAGGCCTTGTTCGGGTCCTGGTTGGACGCAGCGCGGCCGACCAGCTTCATATCCGGATATTTTCCCTCCATACGGGCGATGAAGGCGGCGATACGCTTGTCGTGATTGTCCTGGCCGGGATTTTCGAGGACAGCATATTCGCCTTTGCCACCCATCTTTTCGGCAATCGCATCGGCCGCATAGGTGCCTTCGCGGGTATTGTCCGACGTAATGAACGAGATGCGCTTGGAGAGCGGCGCATCGGCTGCGAAGGTGACGACCGCCGTGCCCTGGTCGATGGCCCGGTTGATCGGCTCGATGAACGGGTCGGAGTTCATCGGGTGAACGAGGATACCGGCCGGGTTCTGGGCCAGCGCCTGGTCGAATGTGGCAATCTGCTTGTTGACATCATATTCCGGCGTGCCGGTATAGGCTGTCTCGCAACCCAGCTGCTGACCGGCCTGCTTGAACATTTCATAGACCGGGAACCAATATTCGACGCCCGAGACCATGACGTTCATGACGTATTTTTCGCCCGGCTTGCAGCGGAACGGATTTTCCTCGCCCGCGCTGGCTGCGCCGGCAAATAACGTCGATGCGAGGACCGCCAATGCGGTCGTGCTTAAAAATCTGCGCAAGTTTCCTCCTCGAGGCCGAAGCCCCTCCCAAATATCCGGCGGCGCCTGAAGGGCTGCCGATGATCCATTGAAGACCGGAATTCCTCCTCGAAGTCCGGTATGGGCAGGTAATCTGAACAGCAGAGAACTGTCAATAAAATTCATTAGATGAAATATATTTCACATAGATGCCGATAGAGGTCACGCTGTGTGACCTATCGCTTTCATCGACGCCAAAGAAGGACTAGCGATGGAGGACGCCCGCTTCTTCCGCCGCAACTTTGAATGCCAATGCGGCCGCGGCTGAATCGGCCCGCCCATCGACGGCGTCCGTGCAGGTCTTCTTCGCGACGGCGAAGGATGCTGCTCTCTCACGCGGCCAACAGGTCATCAGATATGCGAGCGCGTCCCTACTGCTGCGGATACTCTTAGGGTGGTCGCCGTCCCCAATGATGACTTCAACCGGCTGGTCCCACAAATCTTGGCGCATCGACATCTCCTTAGCTCTCTCAGCTATCGGCTGAACGTCATCTGCGCGAGCTCGTTCCAGCATAGGGCTTTGGTCCTAGAAGAGCCGTGGGCCGGGCAACACGCTACGCAACAATTCCATCGGCGGACGATCTGATTGGTACACGCTGCGTCGCCGGCGGTTCTCGTCCACTGGATTGTGATCCTCCTTGGCTATACAGCAAGTAGGTATTCCGAGCCCATCCCATTGAGGTGCAATTCATCTATGACAAAAAAGGTTTATCTGGCCGGTCCGGAGGTCTTCCTTCCAAACGCCCGTGAAATGCTCGACCGGAAGGCAGCGCTTGCGCGCGAGGCGGGACTTTTCCCACTCTCGCCCGGTGATCTGGAAATCCCGCAGACGAACTCGAAGCGCGAGCGCGCAGCGGCGATAAACGCGGTGGACGAAAAGATGATGATGGAGGCTGACGCCATCATCGCCAATCTGACGCCCTTTCGTGGCATTGCCGCCGATCCCGGGACGGCCTTCGAGCTGGGCTTCATGTGCGCAAGTGGAAAGGCGGTATTCGCCTACACGAATGTGGCCCGGAATCACAGCGAACGCGTGAGCGATCTTTATGGCGGCGCCCTCGCCTATGATGCCGATGGTCGACTGCGAGACCCGAACGGCATTGCGGTCGAGGATTTCGGCCTTGCCGACAATCTCATGCTGCACGCCGGGATCGAGCGGCGCGGTGGCGTCCTCATCGTCGGAGACGCACCTCGGGATGCGCTCTATACCGATCTTGCGGCGTTCAAGACGTGTCTCGCCATCGCCGTTGAGAAGCTGCGCTAAAGCGCGCTTCAACGCAGAACTATGAATTTGCGCCCTGTTTAAGCGCTGGTCTACCCAAGGATCTGATGTGGCAGCGTTAGTCCGAAGGCGGCACGGGCCATCAGGCAGGCGTCATCTCCTGGAACGCATTCGCGGCAAACGACAGGCCGAATATCGTAGACGAGGCACGATGTCTCAAAACCGACCCGACCTGACAACGCATCGCAACGCGACCCACTACAACGCATTCCCGTCTCATCTGCAGCGACGAAGCGCGGTGGCAGCAAATCGAGAGCAGCGTCACTTTCCGTAGAAAATCTTGGCCAATCAGGTGAGAAAGAGCAACACGCACCGCAGGTTTGGCAATCTAGATCGTTTAATGAGGTCATACCCAGCTCCTACCACGACACCGGCCGACAACGCAAAGCTGCCAATAAAATGCCGAACGATAGAAACCGCGGTAGTCGAAACCAACCGTTGACATCGGCGCCGTTAAGGCCGAAGCCGACCTCGGTCGCGCCTGCGCGCCATTCTTGCAAGGATGCCGATGATGAAGACCAAGACGGCCGCAGCCAATGCCGGAAACCTGATCATGACCGGCGTCGTATTGATGTTGCTCGGCGATCTGCTGTTTGCGCTGAACGATGCAATGGGCAAGTGGCTGGTTGCAAGCTTTGCCGTCGGCCAGGTGCTGGTGATCCGCTCCGTCGGCGCTTTCGTCGTGCTCGGGCCGATGATCGTGCGGCAAGGTCCGATGGCCCTGTTCCGCGTCGAACAGAAGGGGCTCCAGCTCATCCGGGTCGCCATGGCGACCGCCGACGTTGCCCTGTTCTACGCCGCCGTCGCCTATCTGCCGCTCGCAGACGTCATGACCTTCTACATGGCCGGGCCGATCTACATTGCCGCGCTCTCGCATTTCTTTCTCGGGGAAAAGATCGGCTGGCGCCGCTGGCTTGCCGTTCTGCTTGGTTTTGCAGGCGTCGTCATTGCGCTGCGCCCGTCGACGGCGATGCTGTCGCTTCCGTCGCTCTTCGGTCTTCTCGGCAGTCTTGCCTTTGCGCTGTCGCTGGTGATGAGCCGCTACCTGCGCTCGACCAGCGACACGACGCTTGTGACATGGCAGACGGTGGCCGCGCTCGCCATCGGCATCGTCTTGAGCATCGGCCATTGGCAGCCGGCAACGCTTGTCGATTGGGCCGGCATGCTATTGCTCGGGATCGTCGCCTCCTGCGCCCACCTGCTGATCACACGCTCTTTGAAGCTCGCGCCGGCATCGCTGTTGGCGCCGCTGCAATATACGCTGCTGCTCTGGGCGATCATTCTCGGCTACCTCTTCTTCAATGATATTCCCGATGCGCAGATCGTCATCGGTGCCGCAATCATCGTCTTTGCCGGGCTCTTCATCTTCCACCGGAAGAACCTGAAAGAGACGGTTCCGGTCGAAGCCGTCCCGCCGGACGGCCATTGAGGTATAGCGTCGCCTATCTTTCAGCTTCGCATAGGACACTGCTGCAACCCATGGAATTCCTGCATACTTCCATCCTTGAACCTGCGGGAATAGATCAAAAGGATGGAGGCTTGGTCACGTAGGCTTTCCACGGAACAATTTGGACACCTGCACGCTACTCCCGAGCATACAAACCCGGGAGATCGCAATGGCGTCCATGACCCTCGAAGACCTGTCCTCGCAACTGAAGAAGATCGATTTCTGCATGCTGTCGACGAACGCCGGCTCGGGCCGCATCTCGGCCCGACCGATGAGCAATAATGGCGACGTCGAATATGACGGGGATTCCTGGTTCTTTTCGTATGAGGACAGCAGGAAAATCACGGAGATCGAAGGCATCGACATCGTCTCGCTGACGTTCACGGCACCTCCCAGCCTCCTCGGCAAACCGGGAATTTTCATCGCTGTCGAGGGCTTCGCCTCGCTGGTGCGGGACAAGGCGGCATTCGAAGAACATTGGGCGTCCGATCTCGAGCGGTGGTTTCCTGAAGGTGTGGACACTCCCGGGATCGTTCTTATCAAAGTTTCGGCGTCCTCCATCCGGTACTGGGATGGTGAGGAAAACGGCGAGGTCACCCTACCCGGCTTAGCGCGTTAAGAGGGCATGATGCCGAAAAGTGTGCGCGGTGTTCTCATGACATCATGCTCTAACTCTTTAATTTAGAAAAGGATTCAGATTTTAAGCCAACCGGGCCTAAAATCATCCTGTTCTAGGGGCATAAAGGGGCGCCCTACTCTGCGGACGGCTCCTCCCAGCCGAAGACGCTCCGGCCGCCGAAATCGGCGGACTGGCGGAATTCGCCGGCGATGATTTCCTTGAGGTCGGGACCCGTCACATAGCGTTCCATCTGCCTGGACTGGTCATCCAGGCGCTTCAGCGCCTGCAGCTCTTCCTCCCGTCCGAGCCTGCCCTTCTGCACTGCCGATTTCATCACGCCGATCGTCTCGTCATAGACCTTGAGCGGCACCGGGAAGGGATGGCGGTCCTTGCCGCCATGGGCGATCGAGAAGCGCGCCGGATCGGAGAAACGGCAAGGCGCGCCGTGGACGACTTCGGCCACCAGGGCCAACGCATTCACGGTGCGGGCGCCGACACCTGGAACGAGCAGCAACTGTTCGAAATCCGCTGGCCCGCGATCGGCCGCCGCGGCCAGATTGCCGTGCAGGCGCCGCATAATCACGTCGCTTTCGCGTACATCGTGGTGGGCCGGCATGATCAGGTGCGGCAGCATCGGTTGTGCGGCAGGCTCGGGCGCCGGCTGTTCAACACGCAGCAGCGCGGCGGCCTCGCGAACGATCCGGTCGGGACCGAGCGTCGCCAGCAGGTCGAGCTGGCCACGCCGCGAGCGCTCGGCGCGCCTGTCGGCCAGATTGACGATCTCGCCCTGCCTCCTTCCTTCGATTGCCGCATGCGGTGAGTCGACGAAGCTCTCCAGCCCTTCCGACAGCCAGTGATAGCGTCGGGCCTGCCGCTTGTCGCCATTCATGCCTTGCTGCACCACGACCCAATGGCCGTCATCGGCGACAATGAAGCCGTGCAGATAAAGATCGAAGCCGTCCTGAACGGCGGCGCTGTCGACCTTGGCGATGAGGCGGCTCGTCGTCGCCAGCCCCTCCCCATTGAGACCGACGCGCTCGCCGATGGCGACGAGTTCCTGCGGGGTCTTGCGCGACTGCGCGCCGCGGCCGCCGCAGACATGCAGGCCGAGCTCACCGGCGCGCGGCTTCAGCCCGCGTTTTAGCGCGCCAAGAACGCTGGTGGTGATGCCGGAGGAATGCCAATCCATGCCCATGACGGCGCCGAAGGACTGAAACCAGAAGGGATGAGCGAGCCTGCGCAGGAATTCGTCGCGGCCGTAGTGATGAACGATCGCCTCGGTGATCAGCGTCCCCAGCCGCGTCATGCGGTCGCCCAGCCAATGCGGCACACGTCCCCCGTGAAGCGGAAGGTCGGCACTGCCTGCTCGTTGTGACATCTGGTGTCCTTACACTTTCTCTCGCCGGAAAGTCAGTCCGGGCTGCCTCTTCCGGCACCGTACGGAACCCAAAAATATTCCAAGCGTTTGTTTTCCCAGTTAGAGGCCGAGGCAATCATGACCGCAATTGAGACCGTCTTCAATCATCCGACGCTGACCCAGGCAAAATTGCCGCCGCTGGTCGACCAAAAAAGGCAGGACGGCAGTGGCCCTGACCTGCAAGGGAGTGCCGCGAGGGCAGCCTTTCTGATCAACGGCAACAGCTATTTCGCCGAGCTGGCGCGAGCGCTGCGGCAGGCGCGGCGCACCGTCTGGATCATCGGATGGGATTTCAATCCCGACATCCTGATGGAACCCGATAAATCCAAGGAGACGCTAGCCGACCTGCTGCACGATCTCGCGGCGGAAAATCCCGAACTGGAAATACGCATCCTCGTCTGGGCGCTCGGCCCCCTCTATTCGAACAAGTCCCTGCAGCTGTTTCGCAAGAAGAATTTCCCGAAGAATGCCCGGATCGATCTGCGCTTCGATTTTCAGCGGGCAGTCGGCGGCTGCCATCATCAGAAACTCGTCTGCATCGACGACGCGGTCTCCTTCATCGGCGGGATGGATCTGACGGCGCGGCGGTGGGACACCTGGCTTCATCGCGCCAAGGACAAACTGCGACGTGATCCCGCCGGCGTTTCCTACGACCCCCTGCACGATGTTCAAGCGATGGTCACCGGCGACGCGGCAAAGCTGATCGGCGATATAGCCAGACGGCGCTGGGAAGACGCCACCGGCGAAAGCCAGCCGCCGCTGGCCGCAAGCGCGCCTTTCGTCTGGCCCGATGATCTGCCGGTTTCTATCAGAGATATTTCGGTCAGCTTCGCGCTGACGGAACCCTCGACGGCCTTGCGCACCGGCCTCAGCGACGGCATCGACATGACACTTGATGTGATCGCCCGGGCGAAGCGATCACTTTACATCGAAGCACAATACCTCGCCTCCTTCCGCGTCGCGGACGCCATCGCCGCCCGGCTTGAGGAGGAAGACGGGCCTGAAGTCATCATCATCTGCACGCGCAGCTCTCATGGGCTGATCGAAAAGCTTGTCATGGGCAATAATCGCGACCGTGTCATCCGTCGCCTTAAACGCGCTGATCGTGCTCATCGGCTGCGCATCTACTATCCCGTTGTTCCGGGGCCGGCCATGCCCAAGGCGACCGCCGCCGGGCGAGCCCCGCCGGCGTCGAGCACAGAAGTGGAGGTGCTCGTCCACTCCAAGCTTATAATTGCCGATGACAAATTGGTGCGCATCGGCTCGTCCAACATCAACAACCGCTCGGAAGCAATTGATACCGAATGCGATATGCTCTTGGAAGCCGACGGCGAGGATCAACGCCGGGGGATCGTGGATCTTCGCAACCGCCTGCTTTCGGAATACCTTGGAAGGGCGGCCGAGACCTTTGCTGCAGCCTTCACTCGGACAGGATCGGTGATCGAAGCGATCGAGACGTTGAATGATGGTCGCCGCGGCTTGCGCGAGTTTGCAGTCGACATGGTCGGCAGCACAAAGCCCGTCATGGGAACCGCGCTCTTCGACCCGGGTCGGCCCAAGACCCTGCTAAGCCGACTGGGCCTCGGCGCCTTCGTCCGCCGTCTCGCTCGCTCCGCGTGATCGGCGCCGAAAGACGACCTCGCTGATCGCGAGTAGCGTTGCGCCAAGCGCCAGCGGAATGAAGAAATAGACGCAGCGGAAGGCGATCAGCGCGCCGATGGATGCTTCCTTCGGCACCGCATAGGAGACGGTCGCCTCGAGCACGCCGAGACCGCCTGGAACATGCGTTGCCAGAATTGCCGAGTTGGCGAGCACGTAGGCTGTGACCGATCTGAAAAAGGCAACGTCGCCGAAGGCGGAGAGCATCTGGTGGAGACAGGCAGAAACGAACACGAAGTTGATCGTGCCCAACCCAACTTGCGCGACCGCTATCGAAAATCGCGGCAACTGAAAGGACCAGCGCCAAAGCCGCAACTTGCTGCGGATGAAAAACGCCAGCCCCGCATAGACGACCGGCACGATGAGCGCCAGCAAGCCGAAGATGCGCACACTGGCCGGATCGAGCCGTAGCAGGCGCCCGGCGTCGCCGGGATTGATGATCATCGCCAGGCCGCCAAGCGTGATCAGCCCCAGGCCAACCGTGACGCCGCAAAACAGGATAATCTTGGCGACATCCTCAGTCGTCAGCCCCCAGCGCGAATAGTAACGATAACGGAAGGCGCCGCTGCTCAGCCCGGCAAAACCGATATTGTGGCCGAGCGACAGGCTGATGAACGAAGCCAATGCGATTTTGGGATAAGGCAAGGATTTGCCGAGCGAACGGATCGCCAGCAGATCGAAACAGCCAAGACATAGATAGGATGCCGCAGCAAAGAGAAGCGCTGTACAGAAGCTTGAAAGCGGTATGCTGCGAACCGACTGGACGATCTGGTCGAGGCTGTACTGCTCGAAGATGCGATAGAGAAGAAAGACGGCAAAGCCAAGGGCGGCAACCAGCAGTCCATTCCAGATCATGCTTTTCAAGCTCATCGATTGTCCTCAGGAGTGCGAGCGGGGTGGGTCGATAATCTGGAACGATCAAACGAGTTTTGTGTTCCCCCGGAACAAGATCGATGTCCCCAAGGGACGAGTTTAAGCGGGCCCATGGCGGAAAAATCAATCAGACTCCTGACCTATAACGTGCACAGCTGTATCGGCAGCGACCGTAAGCTCGATCCCGGGCGCATCGCTTCGGTCATCGCCGAGGCGCAAGCCGACATCGTCGCGCTTCAGGAGGTCGATGTCCTCAGGCGCAGGACCGGCGGCATCGACCAGGCCCATATGATCGCCTCGCTGCTCGAGATGCAGGCCCATTTTCATCCGGCGCTGTCGATTGCCGAAGAGCAGTATGGCGATGCGATCATCACTGCCCTGCCAACGGGCGCGGTCAAGGCCGGCCCGCTGCCATCCATCGGCGAACAGCGCGGCGCCCTTTCCGTCGAAATCCTGGTCGGCGTCAGAAAACTGTTGGTCGTCAACACCCATCTCGGGCTTCGCGGCCGCGAGCGCATGCGGCAGATGACAACGCTATTGAACGCGGGCTGGCTGCGGGGCACGGCGGACGATCCGCTTCCCACCATCCTCTGCGGCGACTTCAACGCCATTCCGTCGTCGGCAACTTACCGACTTGCCACGCGCTCACTGAAGGATGCCCAGCGCGCAGGCAAGGCGAGGCCAAGAGCGACCTTTCCCTCCCGCTACCCGCTGATGCGCCTTGACCATATTTTCGTTTCCGACGATCTCGTCGTCAAACAGGCGACGGTCCTGGAAAACCGACTGACAAGGGTCGCCTCCGACCACCTGCCTCTCCTTGCGGAAATTAGTTTCGCCTAGACGGACGCCGAGAGAAGGCAATTGAAGCGGAAGTGTGCCGTGCCCGATGTCCCGTTACAGGATGATGTTCACCTGACGGACTTCCGTTTCATCACGGCCGCCACCAACGGTAGCGCCGTCGTCGCCACGGTTCCGAGCGGCAGTCGCCTGATGCCTCTGGTGACGACGAATGTTGCCGCCATTGCGCCGGCCAGCTTCAGCCATGGCTGATTGCCAAGCTGCGCGTGGGCGCTTGCATCGGCCCAGCGGACGTTCTCCGCAACGACGGTCGCTGCCTGATGTTGGATCACCTGGAGGCGAGCGTGGAGGTTTTCGAGTTCTTCTCTCAGTTCTCGCAGACGGCCTTCCAGGGCATGATCATCGGAGGCCAGGAGAGGCTCCTCAAAGGTGCCTCCAACTGGAGCATGACCACCGAGCGTCGCAATATAAGCCCGATATTCGGCCTCGCTCGCGAAGCCCTCACGCCTGATGAGATCGGGATTGGCGTTTGCCTCTTCGAAAGCAGCCGGTGCGGTGCCGGCATTGTCGCGCCTATCCATGTTTGTGGCGATGTCCCCGAGTTCGTCCTTCAACATGATGGATCTCCAGTTGTTCCTGGCGATAGAACGCACGACGGCTCAGAAGGATGCATCGGACGCCGGTCGCGGTTGGCAACGGCACCAGGTTGGACTTCGGCTCCTGCCACGACCGTTATTCTCGCGACGCGCTGAAACGTTCCGGCCGAAACTCCGCCAGCAGTGGATGACGGCGTCCGGTGGCGATCTCGTCGGCCAGCAGTTCACCGGCGATCAGGCCGAGGGTGGCGCCACTATGGCTGAAGGCGACGAAATAACCCCAGATCGACGGCAGTTCGCCGAAGACCGGCTCGCCGTCGCCCGGAATGGGCTTTGGGCCGACCCCATAATCTTCGATCTCGAGCGTCGGGTTGCCCTCGAGAACTTTGGACGCCTCGCGCAGCAGCCCGTCCAACGTCGATTGTCTGACTTCATAGCTGCCGTCCGGCTTCACTCCGACCTCTTCCTCGGACCAGCCGGAATCGAGGGCGAAGCCGCCATTCGGCATGGGCCGGATGGCGACGCGGGGGGTGTTGAGCACGGCCTTCAGCGCATGGCGGATCGGCTTGGTCCTGACGAGAAGGGCGACCGGCGTTGCATCGTCGATATGCTGGCCGGCTTCGGCGACGATTGGCGGAACGGCGCTGCCTGCGGCAAGCAGCACGGACTCCGCTTCCCAGCGCCTGCCGTCCGCGGTGCTCACGCCGCGGACGCGGGCGCCTTCGACATCAATCGCCGCGCGCCCGGCATCCGTCACGACCTCGCCGCCGAGCGAGCGGAACTCCTCCGCGAGAATGCCGATCAGAGAAGGGAGATCGACCCAGCCTTCCCCGGGATTGAAGATCGCGCCCTGCGGTGTCACCGCGCCGGCGTCGACACCGGGCGTCGCTCCGGCAATGTTTTCCTGGGCCAGCCATTGCGCGTGATAGCCGAGATCGCACTCATAGTTGAAGACCTCGGCGATCTCATTGCCGGCGTCATCGGCATCCCAGGTCAGCCCGCCATCGAAACGCAGCCAAGGCGCATGCGGATATCGGGCGGCGAGCGTTCGATAGCGGTCGATGCCGGCGAGGCGCAGCCGGTGATAGGCGTCGGAGCGTCTCCGGGCCGAATTGAGCCAGGCGAGCGAACGGCCGGAGGCGCCGTTGGCAAGCGGCCCGTCACTGACGAGCACGGCGGCGATCCCAAGGCGCGCAAGATGGACAGCCGTCGAGACGCCGAATATGCCGCCGCCGATGACGACAACCTTCGAAGGTTTTGGGGAAGCATTCATGTCGATAACCTTGTTTCCTGCTATGTCGAACGAATTCCGATGCATCCGTCGTGAGAGACGGCGGCGGTATGCTTCACGTCAGGGGCTAGAGGACTTCCGCAAGGAAGCGCTTCAGCCGCTCGCTTTGGGGATTGTCGAAGATCTGCTGTGGGCAACCGGCCTCGACGATCCGGCCCTCATCCATGAACACCACCTGATCGGCGACCCTGCGTGCAAATCCCATCTCATGCGTCACCACGGCCATGGTCATGCCCTGGCGGCCGAGAGCCGCCATCAGGTCGAGAACGCCTTTGACCAATTCGGGATCGAGCGCACTCGTCACTTCGTCGAACAGGATGAGTTCCGGATCCATGGCAAGAGCCCGCGCGATGGCGACGCGCTGCTGCTGCCCGCCCGATAGACCTGCCGGGCGATGATCCCTGCGCTCGGCAAGACCGACCTCGGCCAAACGCGTCTCGGCGATACGCCGCGCCTCCTGCCTCGGCATCTTCTTGATCTTCGTCAGGGAAAGCATGACGTTCTCAAGCGCAGTGTGATCGGGAAAGAGGTTGAAGTGCTGGAACACCATCCCCACCCGCCGGCGCAACCGCTCCGGTTTCATGGCCAGAATGCTGTCGCCATCGAGCAGGATGTCGCCGCCTTTTGGTTCCACCAGCCTGTTCATACAGCGCAGCAGCGTCGATTTTCCCGAGCCGGAAGGACCAATGATGCAGGTGACGGTGCCGGCGGCGATGTCGAGGTCGACACCCTTCAGCACGTCGAGATCGCCATAGGCCATGCTGAGATCTCGGACATTCAGGGCACCACCCTTGAAGCGCGGTTCGGTCTGCTCGACAGATTTTGCGGGAGGTTGCGGACCGGCGGCGCGCATTTCGCTCACCTCGACCAATCCACTCGCAACACCCGAGCCGCGGCCCTGTTTTCCCAGGCGCAGTCTCACATCGATGTAATTGACCAGGTGAGTAAGCGGCACGGTGATGACGAGATAGAAGACGCCCGCCAGCAACAAGGGCGACAGATTGCCGGTTACGACAGCTTGATCCTGCCCGACGCGGAAAATCTCCCGCTCGGAGGCGAGCAACCCCAGGAAATAGACGAGGCTGGAATCCTTGACGTTTCCGATGAATTGATTGACCAGCGCCGGCAGAACGCGCCGGATGCCTTGCGGGATGACGATCAGACGCATGCCCTGCCCGTAGCTCATGCTGAGCGCCCGGCAGGCTTCCATCTGGCCGCGCTCGACGCTCTGGATGCCTGATCGAAAGATTTCGCCGATATAGGCCCCGGCGATCAGGCTGAGCGCCAGGATGCCGAGCGGAAATGGCGACGGACCGAAGATCTCCCGTCCTATCCGGGCAAAACCCTGGCCGATGATCAGGATCGTGACGATCGCCGGCAAACCGCGGAAGACATCGGTATAGATGCGCGCCGGCAGCCGCAGCCAGCGGGACTGCGAGATGCCCATGACAGCGAGAGCCATGCCGATGACGACGCCGAGCACGGTCGAGGCGGCGGCCAGGATCAGGGTATTCTTCAGGCCGACGCTGATCATGCTCGGCAGCACTTCGGCCATGGCGTCCCAGTCCAGGAAGCTGCGGCGCAGATTTTCAAGCCAGTTCATCGAGATCCCCATCGAAGCCCCATGCCGGGCATGAAACCGTCCGCCGGAGCGGACGGCGTGCGGCCTCACTTCTTGGGAAGATACTGGTCCGGCATCGGCGAGCCCGGGAACCATTTCTCGTAGAGCGTCTTCCAGGTGCCGTCCTGCATCGCATCGTGAAGGGCGCCGTTCAGCGCGGTGCGGAAGGCGTCATTTCCCTTGCGGATCACGAAGCCCGCAGGTGCATCGAAGGACGGGATGTTGACTGCAACCTTCAGCGCGGGATAGCGCTCGCCATATTGTTTGGCAGCCTCGTAATCGAGGAAATGCGCATCGACCGTTCCGTTGTTGAGGGCGGCCACGGCGGAATTGTTGTCGGGGAATTTCACCAGATCGGTCCCGCCGAAGTTCTTGGCCGCATAGACTTCCTGCAATGTCCCCTGCACGACGCCGAGACGTTTGCCCTTGAGGCCGTCGGCATCCTTGATGCCGGAATCCGCGGTCAAAACCGAGAGATAACCGGCAAGATAGCCATCGGAAAAGTCGACTGTCTTCTTGCGGGCTTCGGTGGTGCCGATCGCGGCGACGGCAACGTCGAAGCGTTCGTTTGCCACCGACGGCAAGAGGGCTGAAAATTCCTGGCCGGTGAACGTCACCTTGTCTTTCGGAAAGCCGAGGCGGGAGACGACGTTGAGAAACAACTCGATATCGAAACCGGTGAACTGACCGTCCGCCGTCGCAAATGTATAGGGCTTGGAATCACCCATCGTGCCGACGCTGATCGTCCCGGTCTCGATTAGGTTATAGGGATTGTCGGCCGCAACCGCAGAGCCTGCCCCCATCACGAGAAGGCACGTCAGAAGGCCGGCCCGCAATGGAGCAAGGGTGGCCGCAAATGATTCAAAAGGCTTCATCGTCGTTCTCCGCTCTGAAAGGGATGCTCTTGTCGGCATGTTGGTTCGCCCAAACGCTACCGCGTATCGGCGGCAGAGATTTATGGACAGGATACCGGTCTCTGATATAAAGAGACCGGTCTCATGACATATTTGATATCTGTCAATTGACCGGTCGTCAACAACTCTTGTAGTCCTCGGTTATGGAAGATTCCGCTCATCCTAAACGACCAGTCACGGTCGCCGACGTTGCAAAGGCCGCAAAGGTCTCGAAGGCGACGGCCGCCCGTGTGCTCGGCGGCTATGGCGTCGTCAGCGTCCAGATCAAGGATCAGGTGACGGCGGCGGCCGCCGCGCTCGAATACCGCCCGAACGAGCTCGCCCGGAGCATGAGCACCGGACGCTCGGGCATCATCGGCGTGGTGGTCGGCGATATCGAGAATGCTTTCTTCAGCCTCGCCGTGCGCGGCATTACCGATGCAGCCCGGCTTGCGGGCTTCAACGTCATCATCGCCAATTCGGGCGAAGAGATCGATGCGGAAAAATCGGCGGTCGACCTGCTGATCGGTAAACGCGTCGATGGCCTGATCGTCACGCCAGCCCGCTGCGATCGCCTCGATCACCTGCGGCACGTCCGCCGCGCCGGCGTACCATTGGTTCTATTCGACAGGGCGATCCCGGAGCTTGATGTCGACGCCGTGACCGGGGATGACCGGGATGCAGCACTCACCGCGACAAGGTATTTGATCGGCCAAGGACATCGCCGCCTCGCCTATGTCTCTGCCATGGACGCCGAGGAAGGCGGGATCACCGACATCGCTGGGATTTCGAATTCCGCCGTGCGCGAACGCGTCGAAGGCTTCGTTAGCGCTCTGACCGAGGCGGGTTTGCCGAACCCTCTTCATTACATCCGGCTCGGCGCCACGGACCAGCATCAGACGCACGCAGTGATGAGACGTCTGCTTTCTGAGATATCGCCGCCGACGGCGCTGTTGGCATCCGACAGTCTCGTGGGCTTGCGCGTTTTCAAGTCACTGCAGTCGCTCGGCCTGTCGGTTCCTCAGGATGTCTCGATGATTTCCTTTCTAGACGCCGACTGGACCAGCGTCACCGTTCCACCCATCACCATCGTCGACCAGCACGTCTACGATCTGGGCAAGCTCGCCGGCGAACGGCTCGTCGCCCGTATCGAGCGCACCCCGCTTGCTGTCGAACATCTGCGCGTCACCACGAGCCTTGTCGTACGCGGCTCCGTGGCGACGATCGGCCGGTGAGATCCGGGTTGAGGCGGACTATGATTTAATCATAGAGCTCGCCATGACCAATCTGCTCCTGCCTGGCAGATATGTCGCTGATAGCGGGATCGTCGGCCGGATCGGGATCTTTCTTGTTGGCATCACGCAGAAACTGGGCGGCTTCAAGCAGCGCTGCAGTTATCTCTTCGGTTGCCCATCCGGCTTCATTGGCGGCTGCAATCAGTCCTTCCAATGCGTCGCGCGCGGCATCAGTCGCCTCTTTGAAGCGCTGCGCGGGCGCCTCGGTTTTCGGCGATGCAAAGGTCATCGGAATTCCCTCCATTAGGTTCTGACTATTGGAGATGAACGCAGCCCGCGGGAAATGGATGCACGATCATTCGGATTTCGGCGACGACTTCAGCCTCAGATGACCGTCTGCAACAGAAACGGCGAGCGCTCCAGCGGACGCTGGGCAAGGATCCTCAGCATCGCCGGGCCTTGTATGCCGGTCGTCGTCGTGGAGCGGCCGTCGTGGTAGACCACCGTCATAACGCGGTTGAGGCTATCGTACCTGATCTGTGCGATCGTGCGCGTGTGAACCTGAAAGATGAATTCGTGGGGCTGAGATTTTCGCCTGGAGCGCTTCGAGCTCATTGTGATGCCCCAGCAAAATGATGGCAGCATTGACCCGGCCGTCCCCAGCTCAGGATACGCGTGATAGTCGACAACACATCCCTCATCGAGTGCCTCCAATGCGCTCTATACTCGACCAAGCGACAAAGCGGTCAGTTCCGGCAATCGAACCGGCAACCTCCAGGTCAGAGACTTGGCCTCACACTACAGACCGATCAAGCACATATTGTTTCCATGGTCGCGTGACATCGGCGTGACATGCAGATCACGGCTCGAAAACTTGTCAGAAACGGGCATTGCGAGGTGTCGGTTTCACCAGAGGCAACAGCAGCCCATCAATGCAATGTTCTATGTATCCCATGGGTGCGAGCGGCGTGAGGCCAGTATCCGACGATACTTGCGAGAGACCGAATGGCTTCGTCCACGACGAAAACCGCATCTCCGAGCCGTTCGATCTCGCAATCGAGTTCGTATACCTCGACTTCGTCAAGACCTTCACTGACCAATAGCCGCTTGCTGGCCTCGATCAGGCGCTCCGCGCGCCCGACAATATCAAGAGCGCTTCGTATGATGATGTCGAGCATGCCGTTGCCCCCGCTTGAGTGAGCAAGTGTCGGGCATAATCGGAATGCTGACAATCCCGAAATCTTGTCAGATGAGCGCGCGGATCCTGTCGTAGAAATCCCTCACCTCGCGCAACGCCGATTGATGGCGATGGCGGGGCACAGAGGCGCGGCGGCCAGCGAAGGCGAGCGCGCCCGCGACGGTCGCAACGAGGAGGAGCGACGAGGCCGGATAGAGCTTCACAGCCGCTTGCGTCTGACGCACTGCTTTACGGGCGCCTCCCTTTGCCGCTTGCGCGCCATGGAAGACCTGCTGCTGGAGCGCGTCGATTTGCTGCCGCAGCGCGCTCAACTCCTCGCGCAGGCCCTGATCAGACTGCCGGGGGATGCCGACAGAGGCCGTGTTCGTATCGATGATGGCTTTCGGCACAGGTTCGCCGATCTTGGCTCCCGTGGTGTCGAGGGTCATCGTCTCAGTGCTCTTGCGTCGCGGCATGATCAATTCTCCTTCCCCTGGCGCTAAATCATCCTGTCCTAGTCGTCGTCGAGCGAGAAGACCGGCCGATAGTGGCGCTCGGCGATCAGCAAGCTCCGGTCAGGCCGGATGATGTAAATCTCCTCGACCTGGCGTCCCCATTGATCCGTGAAGCTGTGCGGGAAGGAAGACCCCGCGGGCGATTTCGTCAACTTCGTGCGAGGCTGCCCATGATAGGTGATGCTGCCGGGAATGGGCTCCAGTCCCGCCGACGCGTAATTGCCTGCGCCGGTCGTGCAGCCCGACAGAATAGCGGCAAAAACCAGCCCAAATCCTATGCTCCGGTTCATCGAACCTCCCACTGTGCCGTGTTTTCCGCGTCACACATCTTTATGGTCGTTAACAGGGGACGACAGACATTGTTCCACAATTCGGCTGGGGACGTCAGAACTCGTCGCCCGAGACATCAAAACGCTCGCCATGCGAGAATCGCACGTGTGACTGGCATCACTCGATCAAGGACAGTCTTGGAGTGCCTGACACGGCGACATCGGGAATGCGCAGGCCAAGGAGCTCGGCATGTTTGCAGAGCTTTTCCCAAGGCACGTCGCCGACCGACACGCCCTCTTCCAACGCCGCACGTCGCCTGCGTGCTGCGCTGTCGCCCGGCATGCGGACCGGGCCATTGTTCCAGGGCGCGGAAGGGGTGCTGCGGCATGCAGAGGCGAGAAAATCAGACTGCGCCGTAAAGGCATCCAGCCCGGCGAAAAAGGCGGGGTCGATGACCTGAATAAAGGCGCTTTGCGAGAAGACACCGGGCGGCGCGTTCGCCCGGCCCTTGCCGGAAAGCCCCTGCCCCAATAGTTCGACGATCAGCCCGAGCCCAAAGCCCTTGTGTCCCTTTAGCTGACCGCCAAGGGGCATCATTGTCCCGCCGCGTTCCGTCACCTCGCGCGGGTCGTCGGTCGGCTCGCCCGCAGCGGTGAATGCCCAGGCCTCGGGGAATTTTTTGCCGGCCTTCGCCAGGTTTTGCGTCATCGTCGTGGTGGTGATCGAGGCGGAGACGTCGATCAGAATCGGATCCTGGGATGTCGGAAAGCCGGCCGCCATCGGGTTGGGAGTCAGGAGCGGCTTTGTGCCGCCATAGGGCGCGACCCGGCTTGCCGCGGGATGCGACACCGACAGCTGCACGATGAGGCCCTGCTCGGCAACCTGCCGCATGAAGGCTGAAAGAGCGCAGGTGTGATGGCAGTTGCGGATTGCCGCGGTGACGACGCCATGATCGCGTACGCGTTCGCAGGACTGGTCGAGCGCCTTGGTCAGCAGCCATGCCCCAGGGAGAGATTTGCCGTCCCAGACAAAGGCTGCGCCGCGGTCATTGACCACCTCATAACTGCCCGACTTCGCCAGCGAACCGTCTTCCAGAGCTTCGACATACCACTTCAAAAGGCTGACGCCATGCGTCTCGTGGCCGATCATGTCGCCTTCCACCAGGATGGCGGCTGTCGTTTCGGCCTTGTCTGGTTCCATCCCGGCGCGGATCAATATCTGCTCGGCGAATTGGGTGAGGGCAATGCGGTCAATCAGCGGCATGGGCATCCATCCGTCATGTCATGGAAAGCGCGGGCCATCTACGAGCGGGCGGCCCGCGCTTAAGCGGCAATCAAGTTACTTGAAGCGGATCTGCGACAGCTGAAGCTCGGAATTCGTCGCGATCGTCGGCTTGAAGTCGAGACGCGGCGAAACGCGGGTGAAACCGACCATATGAAACATCGGAATATCCGCGATGATCTCGGTGTTCACCTTGACGAAAAGCTCCTTCCAGAGTTTTGTGCGCGCATCGCCGGTGGCTGAGGTCGCCTTGGCGATAAGGGCGTCGACCGCGGGATCCCGAACCATGGAATGAGAGCCGTCGGTGGCGTATTTCACGAAGGCGGTGAAGACGGGATCGCCGGTGGCATTATCGTGCTGCGACTGCGTCAGCGTCGGACCGGAATCGGCGACGAAAGGTGCCACGAAGTAGCCGTTCCACACGGAAACGTCGTACATGTCGAGCTTGACGTTCAAGCCGACGTCCTGAAGCATGGCCATCATCGCTTCCATCGCTTCGGTGGCGTTGGGATATTGCCCGTTGCGGCCGATGATGCGGATCTGCTGATCGACCGGAACGCCGTCGGCTTTTGCAGCCTTGACCAGTTCCTTTGCTTTTTCCGGGTCATAGGGCCAGGCAGGGATATCGGCATTGTAGCCGATCGTTGTGGGTACGACGAGCTGTGTGGCAATCTTCGCCTGTTCGGGAAACAGCGTTCCGAGCATGGCCTGACGATCGATGGCGAGGTTCATCGCTTCGCGTATGCGTCGGTCGTTGAGCGGTGCTGCACGGGTGTCGATCCGCAGCGATGTCGTCTCCGAATTCGGATAGGCGAAATCGGTTTCCTTGCTTGTGGCATCCTGCACCGATACGGCCGGAACGATATCGGCTTCGCCGGCGTCGACCATGGCGGCTGCGACCGCGCTATCCGAGCGGAACAGATAGGTCGCCTGTTCCACCTGTGGCTTGTCCCCCCAATAGTCCGGATTGCGCTTCAGCACGATCGACTGGCCAATCTCCCATTTATCGAACGTATAGGGGCCGGTGCCGATCGGCTTGCGGGTAAATTCGTCTGCAGGTGTCGCTTCGGCCGATTCGACGGCCATCACCGTCATCAGCAATGGAAGAATCGGCTGCGCCGGTTTTGTCGTAATGCGGATGGTGTTGGCATCCGGCGTCTCGAAGCTGAATTCCGTGCCGCCGAAATATTTGCCCCCGGTCTCACAGCTGAGCTTCTTGTTCTTGTTGCGCTCGATCGTGAACTGGACGTCTTTGGCGGTGAACGGTTTGCCATCGTGCCATTTGACATTCGGGCGTAGCTTGAACTCCCATGTGTCGTCGTCGATCTTCGACCATTCCGTCGCCAGGCGGGGTTTGAGGCCGCCATTGACGTAGTCGAATTCTACCAGCATCTCGTTGACGTTTTCCGAAATGACCCGACCGACGTCCTGGCGCGCTGCCATGCAGGGTTCGACGACATCGACGGTTTCGGCAAGCACGACAGTGACGTTGCTCTTGGCATCTTCAGCGTGAGCCGAGCCGATACTCAGCCCGAGCATCGCGGTTGAAAAGCAGGCAGCTACCAAATGCAGTTTCATTTCGTTCTCCTCCCATGCGCCGGCGGCGCCCCTTACAGCAAACCTCGTCTTGTCATTCGGTGGTCCGGCCCCCGCCTCCTCCTGGGAGAGCAAATCTAATACATAAGTACACTAATATACTAGTTGAGAAGTGCGATCAAGCGCAGCGCCCGAAACACGAGCTGTCATGCGTCTGAATTCTCGGTTTTTAGGCGTGGCGAAGCGCGTCAGTCCGCGCGTCTCTTCATGGGTAAGACCCGGTCAGCGGCGCACGCATTGGGCCCGCCTCAAAGCCGGCGAATGATCGCGACGTTTCGTCGCCGCGGTCAATTTGATATTCCCCGGTCTCAGCTGCGCAGATCTTGGGGCAACAGGCCGGCGGGGAAATTCTGGTAAGCGACGGGGCGCAGAAACCTGCGGATCGACATGGTCCCGACGCTGGTGGCACCGAAATTGGTCGAGGCCGGATAGGGTCCGCCATGCACCATGGAATCGACAACCTCGACGCCGGTTGGGAAGCCATTGACCAGCAATCTGCCCGCCCTCCTCTCGAGGATCGGCAGCAGCTCGCGGGCAAGACCAAGATCGGCGTCGTCCATATGGATCGTCGCGGTCAACTGTCCCTGGAAGCTTTCGGCCAGGGAGAGCATCTCTTCTTGCGAGCCGACGCGCACGACGAGGCCGAGAGAGCCGAACACCTCTTCGCTGAGCGAATGATCGGCAAGCCAGGCCGAGCCATTGGTCTCGAACAGGTTCGGGGCTGCGTCCCGACCAGCGCTCTTTCCAGTAAGGACCGGCGCGACGGCATTGCTCGCCCGCATCCGGTCGACACCGTCGTGATAGGCGGTGGCGATGCCATTAGTCAGCATCTTCTGCGGTGCCACCTTTTCAAGCGCCGACTTGGCAGCGCCGGTGAACCTGTCCGCCTCCGGTCCGTCGAGGACGACAGCAATACCGGGTTTGGTGCAGAACTGGCCGGCGCCAAGTGTCAGTGAACCGGCCCAGCCTGAACCGATCGCCTCCGCCCCGGCAGCGGTCGCGGCCGGCAGCAGGAACATCGGATTGACGCTGCCGAGCTCCCCAAAAAACGGGATCGGCTCGGGGCGCTGGGCGCAAAGGTCGAACAGCGCACGACCGCCGGCAAGCGATCCGGTAAAGCCGACGGCCTTGATGGCGGGATGAGTGACCAGGCCCGTACCGACATCACGGCGCCCGCCCTGGATCAAACTGAAGACGCCGGCCGGCATTCCGGTGCGTTCGACAGCCGCTGCGATCGCCTCGGCAATGATCTCACCGGTGCCGGGGTGGGCTGAATGTCCTTTCACCACGACAGGGCAGCCGGCGGCAAGCGCGGCGGCCGTATCACCGCCGGCCGTCGAGAATGCCAAGGGGAAATTCGAGGCGCCGAAGACGGCGACCGGGCCGATCGGCCGCTGTACCAGGCGGATCTCCGGCCGCGGCGCCGGCTGCCGATCGGGTTGCGCCGCATCGATACGAGCGTCGAGATGCGCGCCCTTGCGGATATGCTCGGCAAACAGCTTGAGCTGGCCGGTGGTGCGAGCGCGCTCGCCGTTGAGCCGGCCTTCGGGGAGCCCGGTTTCCTCAGTTCCGATCAGGGTGACGGCCTCGCCGCGCCTGTCGATCTCCTCGGCGATGGTCTCGAGGAAAATGGCGCGCTCCTCGCATGTCTTTGCTGAAAACGCCGCAAAGGCAGCTTCGGCAGCGCGGCAAGCGCGGTCGACCAGATCGGTCGTACCGACGGCGAAGTCATGCGCCGGGCCGTGCGCCGGCTCGGAGCGGAAGGTCGTCGTTCCGGCAATCCACTCGCCGGCGATGAAATGTCGGCCTGAAGGGGTCCAGCTCATTGTTATCCTCCTCGGCGGAGCCTCGCTCCGTCCTGATGCGGTGATCCGTTGTCCAAGATGCCGGCTTAGAACAGGATGATTTTAGGCCCGCTCGGCCTAAAATCATCCTGTTCTAGTTAAAGTGTTGAGCATGATGTCATCCGAAAACCGCTCACACTTTTCGGCATCATGCTTTAGCGACCGTTCACCTTCCGCCATTCGGCAAAGAGCGTCAGGTTGCTTTCGTCGGTGGCCGGATAGAGGCCGATGATCGTATGTCCTTGCTTGACGCGCTCCGTGACGAAATCCTCGTAAGCGGTCATTTCGACCGCTTCGTCAGCGATCTCGTCGGCGATCTCGGCCGGGATGACAATGACGCTGTCGTCGTCACCAACCATGATGTCGCCCGGGAAGACCGCCACATCGCCGCAACCGATCGGCACATTGATGTCGATCGCCTCGTGCAGCGTGAGGTTGGTCGGGCTGGAAGGACGATTGTGATAGGCGGGAATATCAAGGCCGCCGATCGTCACCGCGTCGCGGAAGCCGCCGTCAGTGACGACGCCGGCGCCGCCGCGCATCATCAGTCGGGTGATCAGAATGTCGCCGGCCGAGGCGGCGCGCGGATCCTTGCGGCTGTCCATCACCAGAACATGGCCGTCCGGGCAGGTCTCGATGGCAAGCCGTTGCGGGTGTTTCGGGTTTCGAAAGACGTTCATCGCGTTGCGGTCCTCGCGCGCCGGCATGTAACGCAGCGTGAAGGCCGGCCCCACCATATTGCGGCCCTTCGGCTGCACGGGCCGAACATCCTGAATCGTCTGATTTCTTAGACCGCGCTTGAACAGTGCCGAGCACAGCGTCGCGACCGAGACACCCATCAGCTTTTCACGGGTTCTAGGGTTCATATCTCTATCTCCTGGTTCTATTCAGACGCCGAAGCTGCGCGTTTCAACTGTCCAGTCACGGGCTTTACCCGTCAGGCTGCAACCAAGTCCCGGACGGGCGGGCACGATCATCCGGCCGTCCTTGATGTCGAGTTGCTCATTGAACAGCGGCGCCAGCCAATCGAAATGCTCTACCCACGGCTCGTGCGCATAGGCGGCCGCCAAGTGCAGATGGATTTCCATGGCGAAATGCGGCGCGAGCCGCATGCGTTTCGCCTCGGCTTGCGTGCAGATGCGCAGAAAGGGTGTGATGCCGCCGACGCGCGGCGCATCCGGCTGGATGAAGTCGACCGCATCGGCGCGGATCAAGGCCATATGTTCGTCGGCGCTTGCCAGCATCTCGCCGGTGGCGATCGGTGTGGCGAGTTCGCGCGCCAGTGCGGCATGACCTTCGGCGTCATAGGCATCGAGCGGCTCTTCGATCCATTCGAGATTGAGCGGCTCGACCAGCCGGCCGAAGCGCAACGCCGTCGTGCGGTCCCATTGCTGGTTGGCATCGACCATCAGCGGCACGCGGCCATCGATATGGCTGGTCACGGCATCGAGCCGGCGAAGATCGATCATCGGGTCCGGCTGCCCGACCTTGATCTTGATGCCGCCGATGCCGGCGGCGATCGAGTGATCGATGGCATCGCGGATTTCCTCGACGCTCGATGACAGGAAGCCGCCTGACGTGTTGTAGCAGGCGACGCTGTCGCGATGGGCGCCAAGCAGTTTCGCCAGCGGCAGGCCGGCGCGTTTCGCCTTCATGTCCCAGAGGCAGATGTCGATGGCAGCAATGGCCTGCGTCGCAATGCCGGAACGGCCGACCGAGGCGCCGGCCCAGCAGAGCTTGTCCCATATCCGTGCTGTATCGTTGGGGTCTTCGCCTATCAGATTGTCGGCAATCTCGCAGGCATGTGCATAAAGAGCAGGCCCGCCTGCCCGCTTCGAGTAACTGAAGCCGAGACCGCTATGGCCGGCCTCGGAGACAATCTCGCAAAACAGAAACGCCACTTCCGTCAGCGGCTTCTGCCGGCCCGTCAATACCTTGGCATCGCTGATCGGCCGCGCCAACGGCAGATAAGCGAGCGACAGGGTGACCGATCGGATGGCGTCCAGCTTGGACGGGCCGGCGGCGAAGCCAGCCTTGGGCGGCTGTGCAGGGATCGAGCGTCGATTGGGATCAAACATCGTGGTGCCTCAATTGATAGTCGGTTCCGGAGTCTTGCCACCGAATTCCGTCGTCAGGAAGTCGAAGTCGCAGCCTTTGTCGGCCTGCTCGATATGCTTGGAGAACATAAAGCCGTAACCGCGCTCGTAATGCCGCATCGGCGCCACCCAGGCGGCCTGCCGGGCTGCGATCTCCTCTTCCGAAACCAGCATATTGAGGCTGCGCGCCGGAATGTCGAGCTCGACCATATCGCCCGTTTTCAGCAATGCCAGCGGCCCGCCGATGTAGGATTCCGGCGCGGCGTGCAGCACGCAGGCACCGAAACTGGTTCCGGACATGCGCGCATCGGAGATGCGCACCATGTCGCGCAGGCCGAGTTTCAACAGCGCCTTCGGCATCGGGATCATGCCCCATTCCGGCATGCCGGGCCCGCCCTGGGGGCCGGCATTGCGCAGCACCAGCACCGTCTCCGGCGTCAAGGGGTAATCAGGATCGTCGATGATCTTCTTCATCTCCGCATAGCTGTCGGCGACCAGAGCCGGGCCGCAATGGCGGTGGAATTTCGGGTCGCAGGCCGCTGGCTTGATGACCGCGCCGTCGGGACACAGGTTTCCCTTGAGCACTGCCAGCGAGCCTTCGTGATAGACCGGGTTCGACAGTGGTCGGATGACGTCGTCATTGTAGATCTTCACCTGGTCGAGGCCATCCACCAGCGGTTTTCCCGTGACGGTTATCGCGGTTGGATCGAGCTTGTCGCCGAGCTGCTTCATCAGCGCCCGCAAGCCGCCGGCATAGAAGAAATCCTCCATCAGGTAGGTCGATCCGGAAGGACGGATGTTGGCAAGCACCGGCGTCGTGCGACCGATGCGATCGAGGTCATCGAGCTCCAGCGGCACGCCGGCGCGCCGCGCCATGGCAATCAGGTGAATGATCGCATTGGTGGAGCAGCCGGTCGCCATGGCGACGGTGACGGCATTGTCGACGGCCGCCGGCGTGATAATCTGGTCGGGCGTCAGATCCTCCCACACCATATCGACGATGCGGCGGCCGCAGGCCGCCGACATGCGCTGGTGGTTAGCGTCGGCTGCCGGAATTGACGAAGCGCCCGGCAGCGTCAATCCCATAGCCTCGGCGATCGCCGTCATGGTCGACGCCGTTCCCATGGTCATGCAGTGGCCGTAGCTGCGGGCAATGCCGCCTTCGATGCCCTGCCATTCCTCCTTAGTGATCGTGCCGGCACGCCGCTCGTCCCAGTATTTGAAACCGTCGGTCCCGGAGCCGAGTGTCTTGCCGGCGTAATTGCCGCGAAGCATCGGCCCGGCCGGCAGATAAACAAAGGGAATTCCCATGCTGACCGCACCCATGATAAGGCCGGGCGTCGTCTTGTCGCAGCCGCCCATCAGAACGGCGCCGTCGATTGGATGGCTCCGCAACAGCTCTTCGGTCTCCATCGCCAGCATGTTGCGATAGAGCATGGTGGTCGGCTTGACGAAGTTTTCGGAAAGCGAAAGTGCCGGCAGTTCCATGGGAAATCCGCCCGACTGAAGAATTCCCCGCTTCACCCATTCGGCACGTTCGCGGAAATGCATGTGGCACGGCTGGGCGTCCGACCAGGTGTTGATGACGGCGATGATCGGCTTTCCCTGCCAATCCTCCGGCGCATAGCCCATCTGCATGGTCCGCGACCGGTGACCGAACGAGCGCTGATCATCCGGCATCATCCATCGGGCCGACCGCAGTTGCTCGTACGTTTTCCTCGCGGTCACGGCTTTTTCTCCCCCATTTTGCTTGCTGATCTACGAATTCCCCCAACTGATATTTTAGTTTTTCATATATATCAACTCCAACTTTGCATTCTTGTGCATTAGGTCGCGTAAAGCTATGAATGGAGTAAAAGGATTTGCCGCACATGAATTCTCAGTTCGCTTCCACATTCGGCCTGACCGCACCCGGCTTTCCAGTCGCGGCCGGCAGCACCGTCCAGCGGGTCTATGATGATCTCAGAAAGCGCATCATCACCATTCAGCTGCCTCCGGACACCACGCTGTCGCGCACCGAACTGACGGAGACCTACGAAGTCAGCCAGACTCCCATTCGTGATGCGTTACAGCTTCTCAAACAGGAGGGCCTGGTTCGGATTTACCCGCAGTCCCGCACTGTCGTGACCAGGATAGACGTCCTGCAAATCTACGAGGCGCATTTCCTTCGCGTCGCGCTGGAATCGGAAGTCTGCCGCCGCCTTGCGACTGACCCTGATCCGGATCCGAGCGTCATCACGCGCGCCCGCTCGATTATCAAAATGCAGTCGGCAGTCGCTGACGACGTCGATCAGATTGCGATCTTCCAGGAACTTGACGAGCTCTTTCACCAGACCCTGTTCGCAGGCGCCAAGCGCAGCAGCCTGCATCAACTGGTTCGCGAGCGGTCCGGCCATCTCGAGCGGATTCGCCGCCTGCATCTGCCCGAAAAGGGCAAGATCATGAGCATCCTCGACGGTCACCACGCCATCATCGACGCGATTGCCGCCCGCGACGAACAGGGGGCTGTCGACGCGGTCCGCGAGCATCTCAGCCGCACAGTCGCGAAGGTGGAAGACCTCAGGAAAGAGTTTCCAGACTACTTCGTCTGAACCTGCCGCGCCGCGGGTTTCCGCCGGGGTCAATTGACCGGCGTCAGCAGCGACATGCCTGCGAAGAAGGCCGCAAGGTTGTCGACCGTCAATTGCGCCATCCTGTCGCGTGTTTCCTCGGTGCCGCTGGCGTGATGCGGATAGAGCACAACATTATCGAGTGCTGCGAAGCGCGGATCGGGATTGGGTTCGTTCAGGTAGACATCGATGCCGGCCGAGGCGATCCGCTTTTCCTGCAAGGCCCGGATCAAAGCCGGCTCATCGACCACGGTGCCGCGGGCAATGTTGATGAAGCTGCCCGTCGGGCCGAGCGCGTTCAGCACCTCAGCCGAAATCAACCCTTCCGTGGATGCCCCGCCCGGCGTCGCCGCGATCAGAATGTCGGCCCAGTTCGCCAGTTTTACCGGCTCGTCGAAATAGGCAAAATCGTTGCCGGCTTTTTTCGTCCGCCCGGAATAGCCGACCGTCAGCCCGACAGCTTCGCATCGCCTGGCAATCGCCATACCGATGCGGCCGAGACCGACGATCCCGGCCCGCTTTCCCGACGTCGACGTCGTCAACGGCATCATGCCCTTGCGCCCCCAGTCGCCGGAACGAACATAACGGTCCCCTTCCGGCAGGCGCCGTCGCGCCGCCAGCATCAGGAGCAGCGCCGTGTCGGCAACGTCGTCGCACAGCACCTCGGATGTGTTGGTGAGTTTGATCCCGCGTCGCGTCATCGCCTCGACATCCATCTGATCGTAGCCCGCCGAGGAACAGGCGGCCAGCTTCAGTGCCGGCAATTTCGCAAGCAGCGCCTCATCGATCGTCACATGGCCGTTGCAGACCAGAGCCGTGCAGATCGGGCCGGCTTTCTCAAGCAGAGCATCCCGCTCCTCGCCTTCTGCAAGATCCAGCCGGTGCAGCGTATAGGTTTCCTCCAGCACCGCCATCTGACGGGACCGGAGCGGATAGGCGACGATGACATCGGGCTTCATGCGGGAACAAGTCCTTCCTGTATGCGGCGTGTGGCCCGTCTTGTGGCCTGGATTTCCGGATCGGGATCGAGGCCGGCGGCAAGCAGCGCCTGGGTGTAGGGGTGGGAGGGCGCGTTGAAGATCTGGGCCACCGGCCCTTCCTCGACAATCTCGCCGGCTTTCATGACGATGACGCGATCGGCGAAATCGCGAACCACCGGCAGATCGTGCGCAATGAAAAGGTAGGACAGGTTGAATTCGCGGCGCAGGCCGTCGAGCAAGGCAATCACCTGCGCCTGGATCGACACGTCGAGCGCCGAAACCGCCTCGTCGCAGATGATCAGTTTCGGCTCCATCGCCAACGCGCGGGCAATGGCGATGCGCTGGCGCTGGCCGCCGGAAAATTGATGCGGATATCGGTCCGCCATATCCGCTTTCAGGCCGACCTTGACCAGCAATTCGGCCACCCTCTCCTTCCATCTCGCTTTCGGCAGGATATTCGGGTGAATGACCCAGGCCTCGGAGATCAATCGGAACACGGTCATCCGCGGGTTGAGCGACTGCGTCGGGTCTTGAAAGACCATCTGCAAATCGCGACGCAGCCTGAATATTTCCCTCGGGCTCATCGCAAGCAGATCGCTGCCGCGGTAGAGCACCTGGCCCTCCTGCGGATCGTCGAGGCGAACGATTGCCCGGGCAAGCGTCGACTTGCCGGAACCGCTTTCGCCGACAACGGCAACGGTTTCGCCGGGCATGATGACGAAGTCTACACCTCTCAATGCCTGGAATGCGCCGAAACTCTTCTTTAAGCCGATGGCGCGCAGCAGCGGTTCGCCCTGTCGGTCACGTTCTTGCGCCATCGCGCCCTTCCCGGGTGCGGCAGCAATCAGCTTCTTGGTATAGGGGTTCTGCGGGTTGCGATAGACTTCGGCGGCATTGCCGGTTTCGACGACGCAGCCGGAATTCATCACCACGACCCGGTCGGCGATCTCGGCAACGACGCCGAGATCATGCGTGATCAGCAACAGGCCCATTCCGGTTTCCTGCTGCAATTCCTGCAGAAGTTCGAGCACCTGTGCCTGTACCGTGACATCCAGCGCGGTGGTGGGTTCATCGGCAATCAGGATGTCGGGCTTGCAGGCGATCGCCATGGCGATCATCAGGCGCTGCCGTTGCCCGCCGGAGAACTGGAAGGGATATTTTTGCATTGCCGCCTGCGGATCGGCAATGCCCACCCGCTCCATGAGTTCGAGCGCCCTGGCCCTGGCCTGCTCCGCCGACTGACCGTGCGTGGTCATCATTTCGGTGATTTGCCAGCCGACTTTATAGACCGGGTTGAGATGGGCCAGCGGGTCCTGAAAGATCATGGCGATCCTGGCGCCGTTGATCGACCGCCGCTCCTCAGGCGTCATTGTCAGCATGTCGCACCCATTCAGGAGAATGGTGCCGCCGGTGATCTTGCCGGGTGGCATATCGATCAGGTTCATGATCGCCGCGGCCGACACCGACTTGCCCGAACCGCTTTCCCCGAGGATTGCTAGTGTCTCGCCGCGATCGAGATGCCAGCTGACATCTTGCACTGCCTTGACGGTGCCGCTGACGGTGTGAAACTCGACCGAGAGATCGCGCACTTCCAGAAGATGTTCAGCCATTTTTCCTGCCTCTCATTTCCCTGCCTCTCATTTCAAGCCGCCAGCGTTGCGTCGGATCGAGCGCGATGCGCAGCCAATTAGACAGAAGGTTGAGCGACAGCGTCGTCAGGATGATTGCAAGGCCCGGCCAGAAGGACAGCCACCAGGCATTGGTTAGGTAGGGCCGCCCTTGGGCAACCATCAGGCCCCAAGTGATCTCCGGCGCCTGAATGCCGATCCCGAGGAACGACAGTGAGGATTCCGCCAGCATGACGAAAGCGAAATCAAGCGTCGCAATGGTGACCAGCGTGGGGAAAATCACCGGCAGGATGTGATGGAAGACAATGCGCTGGGACGATGCGCCCATGACCTTCGCCGCCTGCACGAACATCCGTTCGCGCACTTCCAGCACTTCAGCGCGGGTGGTGCGCAGATAGATGGGAATGCGGGTGATCGCCAGAACAAGGACAATATTGGTGACCGAGGGTTCGAGCATATAGAGCACGATCACCGCCAGAAGCAGCGACGGAAAGGACATGATGACGTCGCCGAGACGCATGATCCATTGAGCGGCGGATGAGCGGCTGTAACCCGCCACCAATCCGAGCGCCGTGCCAAGGACAGAGGATGCCAGCACCGCCGCTGCGGCAACCAGGATGGTGTTTTGCGCCGCGACGACGACGCGGGCAAGAAGCGGCCTGCCCAGCGCATCGGCGCCAAGGAGGTAAAGCCATCCGCGAGTGATATCGAAGGGCGGCGCGTTTCGGCCCCGCAGGTTCTGTTTGGTGGCGATGCCCTCCAGCAGAAACGGGCCAAACAACGCGCAGAGAAGAACGATCAAGAGGAATAGAGCGGCGAAGAAAGCGAGTTTGTCCGCCCACAGCATGGTCAGCCAACGCCCGATCGGGCCGCCCGGTTTCTTCTCGATGAGGATTTGTGTGTCGGTCATCGTCATCGCTCAATACCGGATACGCGGATCGAGCAGCGCATAAGCAATGTCGATCAACAGGTTCATGATGAAGATCGCCAATGCCGAGACCATGATGACGGCCAGCACGACGGCGAAATCGCGAAGCAGGATGGAATCGATCATCAGCTTGCCGATTCCGGGAAAACCAAACACCGTCTCGACGACAACGGCACCGTTCAAGATGGCGGCGGCCTGGTCGCCGATTACGGTGATCACCGGCAGCATGGCGTTGCGCAATCCGTGAACGAAGATGATCGAGTTCGAACGGACGCCCTTGGCGCGCGCCGTCTTCACGTAGGCGGAAGACAGCACGCTGATCATCGAGCCGCGCACCACCTGCAGGATCAGGCCGAAGGGCCGGATGAACAGCACGCTGACCGGCAGGACCCAATGCCAGAAGGTTCCCGTTCCCGATGTCGGCAGGACATGCAGTTTGACGGCGAAAATGACGATCGCCACGATGGCAAGCCAGAAATCCGGGGCCGCAGCGCCGATCAGCGAGAAGAAGGTGGCAAAACGGTCGAAGACCCCGCCGACGCGAAACGCCGCGAGCGAACCAATGACGATCGCAGCGATCGTGACCAGCGCCATGGTGATGACAGCCAGCCAGAAGGTCCAGACGAAGGCCTCAAGCACCACGTCCATGGCAGGACGAGCCTGCCGCAGCGACTGACCGAAGTTGCCCTGCGCGAGATCTGCGACATAACGGCCGAACTGGATGATCAACGGGTCGTTGAACCCGTTCATTTCGCGGAATTGCTGGCGCATTTCCGTGGTCGCATCAATCGGCAGGTAGAGATCGGTCGGATCGCCGGTGAGCCGTGACAGGAAGAACACGATGACGATAAGCACCACGAGCGATACGCCGCTGGCGATCGCGCGTTTGCCGATGAAACTCTTCATGCCACTCCTCCCGAGTGAAACCCATAGAGACCGTTCGCCTGGTCCTCGCGTGTCCGCCGTCATGTTCCCCGTCGACAAGCGTGAACTGAAATATTAGTGCATCTAGAATTTTTGTGAACCCCCTTTCTCAAATTCGTCAGCTCTTATCGACCGGCGGCTTCCGTCTCCAGGCCATACCGCCCGTGCCGATGATAGTTGCGCCAATGATGACCGCCGCGCCGATCCAGGTCTGGGGCGCAGGAATTTCCGAGAAAAACAAAAAGGCCATCAGCGCGACCACCGGCAGCCGGAGAAAGTCGAGCGGCGCCAGAACGCTTGCAGCCGCCATGCCGAAGGCGCGAGTGATCAGCGTCATGTTGAATGCGCCGAGCGCGCCCTGCATGGCGAGCAACCCGAGTTGGCTCCAGGTCGGCATCGACCAAACCGGCAGCATGACGATGAGGCCAAGCGGCACTGTGGTGATCAGATTCCATGCAACCAGTCGGTCTGCGCTATCCCTCAACGCCATGCGCCGCAGCATCAACTGGCTAGCCGCCGTCAGTACCGCTCCTGCCAGCGCAAAAAGCAGCCATCGGTCGAAACCGGAGGCTCCGGGACGAATGATGATCATCACGCCGATAAAGCCTGCGGCGATGCCGGCGACGCTGTAGACGCCGACATGTTCCTTGAGCACAAGCCACGCACCGAGAACGAGAAACATCGGCATGGTAAAATTGATCGCTGTGGCATCAGCCAATGGCGCATGCGCAAAGGCGATGAACAAAACAACCAGCGAGGCAAGCTTCAGACCCGCACGCACGACATGCAGGACCCGGAAGGGAGAGGCTCTCAGACCCACGCGGGACACGATCCACGGCGAGACGACAAGAAGCCCGAAAAACGACCGGAAAAAGCCGATCATCAAGGGATGCACCTCGCCGGCCAGCAAGCGCACGATGATTGCGTCGACGCTATTCAAAAAGGCGGCGGCCACCATCATGCAGATAGCAAGGCCTGTGCGACCGGGCTGCATCACGCTTCTCCTGATGGAACGATTGCAGCCCCCGCCATATCAGCCATTCGATATGCCGGCGCCGATAGCATCGATCAGCAGTAAAGCCTTCTGCCGGGTATACGCCGGGGTGCCCGTCGCATCAGGTGCTCTGCATCCGCTGTGTGTTCTTAGCGCGAAAGATTTATCCCGACCCACCAACCGGGTCCATACTAAAATACAAATATATTAGTTGCCAATCGAATATCGACGGTTGGCAGTGGTATTGAAAAGCGATTTCCTGGAAATTGCGCTAAAACTCGTCGCTGCGACGCCTCACGGCGTGCTTCAGCGCGAGCAGATGTCTTCGCCGCTCCAGCACATAATCGGCATAGCCGACGCAGATGAACAGCAGTGTCGGGCCGGCGTAGATGATCAGAGCCAATGCGATAAGGATGAATGCGGTCGTCATGATCTTGTTTCCATCATATTGGCCGTGCCGCATTTTAAAGCGGCGAAAGCGGATAGGCCCTCATCTCGACATCCCTGTCCTTATTTGTCTAAAATTCGCCGGCTGCGTATTCGTTCCTCGCCCAATCGATTTCATTCGCGCCGCAGGCCCCGAGCCGCCAACGATGACGAACGGACGGTTTGCCCGACCTCGCTCACTTGCGCGGCCTTTCCTCCTGCATTGCCGCCGTTACGCTTCTCAGCAGCGGGCTCGACAGCAGATCCTCCAGCAAGACCGACAGCTTCGGCTTCCAGTTCGGATAGCTGTCGCTGGTGCCAGGAATATTGGTCGGTTTTTTCTCGTTGGTGAGGTCGGCAAGTCGCACAGCGGTTAGAAGCGATGGAGTCCGAGCAATGAAACGGTAGGCGCCAACGGTCAGATCTTTCTGCGTCTCTTCGCTTGCCCGCGCCGCCGTGAGCCGGGGCGGCAAGTCGAGGCCGGCGGCCTTGAATGCCGCTTTCAGGTATCTCCGCTCCCGCTTGCGGTGTTTGAGATGTTCTTCGGTAAGATCGGCCGGTACGATGCCGTGTTCACAGCGATCCTGAATATCGGCGCCGCGCCACCAGCCGGCAAGCGTCTGGTGGTCATGCGTCGAAATGCAGGCGAGTGCGCGGACGGGATAGGCATCGGCCGGCCTGAAGCCCTTCTCGTCCTGTTCATAGGAAAAGATCCGGTAGGAGAGAATGCCGGCAGCGGCCAGATCTTCCTGCAATCCTTCCGGGATCATTCCGAGGGCCTCCCCGATGACGAGGCATCGGTGTTCGGCGGAAGTCTCGGCGAGGATCTGCAGCAGCCGATCCTCGGGATAGCGGACATAGGCGCCGCTCTCCGGCCTGTCGCCCAACGGCACCAAAAAAAGGCGGCGGATTGCCGGCGCGTGATCAATGCGAATGGCGCCCGCGTAGGGCATGGCGGTTCTGACCATGCGCCGGTACGGCGACATGTCCCCTGCAGCAATTTTTGAAGGCAGGTATCCAGCGAGGTGCCAGTCCTGGCCGTCGACGGCGAATGGATCGGGAGGGCTGCCGATTGTGGCCTTGGAGACATAGACATCCGGCTCGCTCCATGTCGCCGAGCCATCGACCGCTTCCCCGACGGCAAGATCAAGATAGAGCCCGATGCGCAAGCCGGCCTTGCGCGCCTGATCTGCCGCCTGCATTAATTGCCGGTGGGCGAGCCACTGCAGCCACATGTGGAAACGAACATCGTCTGGGTGCTCGCGTTCAAAATCGGTGACGGCAGCGCTGTCAACGCGCTGGAACTCGGCTGGCCAGCGTTGCCAGCCGGCGCCCGCACCCCGCTCGACCATGGCAAACGAGAGGCATTCGAACAGCGCATGCAGCCGCAGGCTGTCACCGCCTCGCGCGACAAAGGCATCGAAATCGGCCGGATCATGAGCCTTGTCACTGACACCACCCTGTCGCCATGCCGACCAGAGATCACGAAGCGCTCCAAGCTTTGTTCGCGCGACGCCGATGTAATCGACGAGATCGGATTGGCGAAGGCGCTCCAATTCCCGTTCGAGTTCGCGATTGCTGGCAAACCCCGGCACCTGGTCGACTGCGATATAGAGCGGGTTGAGATGCTGGCGGCTTGACGGTTCATAGGGGCTGCAACGATCGGGATCGGCGAGGAAAGGCGCGTGAAGCGGATTGAGCCCGATGAAATCCGCCCCCAGCGATCCCGCCAGATCGGCCATATCAGCCAGATCCTTGAAGTCTCCTATGCCCCAATTGCGCGTCGACCGGAGTTCGTAGAGCTGCAGGCTCATGCCCCAGACGCGCGTGTCGGAGAGGAAATCCGGCAGAAATGACACCGGGATATTCGCGCCCGCCGGCTTTGTTTCCCGCCACGGCGCTCCAGTCTCAACCGTCCCCGTCAATTCGATGTTCAGTGCAGAGAGTATCTTACGCTTGGTCTCGGCCGATATCACCACCTCCCGGTTCTCGGGGCTGGGCCTGGTTGAACTGATGCCGTGGAGGCGGGCGAGCTTGTCGACCTCAGCGGATTTCATCAGTCGATCCTTTCCTCGCACCGCCGTCACGCCTCGCTCATGCTCCAGATCACCGTCCAGGGCGCGAGATCACCGCCATCGCTGCGGCCCAGACAGAATATCGTCTCAGCGTCAAGCTGTTGCTGGTCGAGCGGCGACACCGCATCGTCGCCGAGGTTGGCGCGCAGATGAAGATGCCGGCTTTCCGCAAGGGTCCAATCCACCGCGATCGCATTTCCCGCCGAGCGGTAGACCGCGCTTCCACCGGCCGCACCCTTTAGCAAAGGAACGATCCTCCGGTGCCGGAGGTCGAGAAGTGTCCGGTAATATTCAAGCACGTCAGAGGCAGTGCGTTTCGACCAATCCAATTTGGCCGCAGCAAAGGTCGATGGCGCCGTCGGGTCGAGAAGGTCCTCGGCGTCGAAGCCCGGCAGACGCGAAAGCTCCTCGCGCCGGCCTTTCCTGACCTTCTCGTTCAGTTCCTCGTCGAAATCGCAGAAAAACGGGAAAGGCTCTGCAGCACCCCATTCCTCGCCCATGAACAGCATCGGTATCTCCGGCGCCAACAGATAGATTGATATGACGGCTTTGACGGCATCTGCCGGGCTCGACACCATGACCCGGTCGCCCTGCGCCCGATTGCCGATCTGGTCATGGTTCTGGATGAACGAGATGAAAGCCGTTGGCGGCAGGTGACCGCTCGGCTTGCCCCGACTTCCCCCGCGATAGGGCATGTGCTCTCCCTGGAACACGAAACCTTCCGCCAGTGCCCGGCCGAGCTTGCCGGCGTCGCCGGCGTAGTCGGCGTAATAGCCGAAGGTTTCACCGGTGGCGGTGATATGCAGCACATGGTGGACGTCGTCGTTCCACTGGGCCGTGAATAGCTTTGCTTCGCCGTTTTCGTCACGCTTCAACAGGTCGCTGTCATTCTCCTCGTTTTCAACGATCAGATGAACGTGCCGGTCGCCGGCTGCAACCCTGACGCGGCGGGCAAGCTCGTAAAGAAGATGCTCGCCGCTATCGTCCTTGATCGCGTGAACGGCATCGAAGCGGAAGCCGTCGAGCCTGAATTCGGTGATCCAGTAGACGGCGTTCTCAATGACATATTCACGGACCATCTGAGATCCGTCGCCGTCATAGTTGAGGCCGTGGCCCCAGGGCGTCTTGTGATGGTCGGTAAAGAGCGGCGCATAGGAAGGGATATAATTCCCGTCAGGTCCGAAGTGGTTGTAGACCACATCGAGGAATACCGAGATGCCGCGCTCATGCGCCGCATCCACCAACGCCATGAAATCCTCCGGCCGGCCATAGCTGCTGTCAGGAGCATAGGGCAGCACGCCGTCATAACCCCAGCTGTAACGGCCGGGGAATTCGCTGACCGGCATGATCTGCAACGCCGTGACACCTAACTCCCGCAGATGATCGAGCCGCTCGATCGCAGCTTCGAAAGTCCCCTCCGGCGTGAAGCAGCCGATATGCATCTCGTAGATGATCATCTCTTCCCAGGGCCGGCCGGTCCAGTCATTCGTCTTCCAGCGATAGGAGGACAGGTCGATCACTTCACTCGGGCCGTGTACATCCTGCGGCTGGAATCGCGAGGCGGGATCGGGAATTTCGAGACCGTCGGGCAGGACGAAGCGATAGCGCGTGCTGGGATGAGCGTCTTTGACCGTGCAATGATGCCAGCCGTCTTCAGCAGCCTGCATCGGGCGCGGCTCGGCGCCTTCGATCTTCAACGACACGCTTTCATGCAGGGGAGCCCAGAGGCGAAACAGAATCCCGTCTTCGATGAATGCGGGGCCGAACGTCATTTTGGTCAAGGGAAAGCCTTCGGTGAGTGGGGATAGATTTATTTAACTTTTGCGGGAGCAAAAAGTTTCGTCCGCAATTGGACACGCAAAAGCGGCAACGGTCGCGGGGATGACCGCGCTGCTCGCCTCGGTATGTTTACGCTTCGATCGTCAGGCCGCAGCGACTTTACCCGAGAGTGCCTTATCCATGGCCACCTGAAGCTGTTCCTGTGTGAACGGCTTCGTCATCCTGAGCATCCGGCCGAGGCCGTGGTCTTCAGAAAACTCGGCATAGCCCGAGGCGAGGATGATCGGCAGGCCCGGGAAGGCCGAGCGGAGGTGGCGCGCAAGCTCGGCGCCTGTCATGCCGGGCATGGCATGATCGGTGATGACGAGATCGCAATCCCGTCCGTCGGCGAGGAATTCCAGGGCCTGCGAGGCGGAAGACGCCTCCCGCGGCAAGTGCCCCAGATCCTCCAGCATCGCCACGGTTCCCGTTCGGACAAGCGCGTCGTCATCGACGACCAGAATGGCAAGCGCTCTCGACACCGGTTTCAGAGGCTCCGTCGCCGGAGGCTCGACGACCGGCTGTACCTCAACGAAAGTCTCGGCGACGGGCAGCCACAGGGATATCGTCGTGCCGCTGCCCCTGGCGCTCGATATCTGGATCGAGCCCCCGGATTGGGCCGCCAGACCATGCACCATCGACAGGCCGAGACCGGTGCCCTTGCCGACTCCCTTGGTGGTGAAAAACGGTTCAGCGGCACGCGAGACGGTGGCCTCATCCATCCCCTCGCCATCGTCCGACACCGATATCCGGATGTAATTCCCGCCCGCGAGACCGGCCGGCCGAGCTTCTTCGGCGGCCGCCGCGGCAACCGTCACGGCGCCGCCGCTTTCGAGTGCATCGCGAGCATTGACGAACAGGTTGAGCAGCGCCAATTCCAGTTGGTTGCTGTCCACCAAAAGGGGTGCCAGATCTGCCGGAATGCGCTTGCGGATTTCGACGCGCGGCCCGACCGCCTTGGCAAGAAGATCCTCGACGTTTTCGAACAGCCTGAGGAAATCGACCGCCTGCGGCTTGAGTTCCTGGCGGCGGGCGAAGGCAAGCAGGCGCTGGGTCAGCGCCGTGCCGCGCTCGGCCGCCTGGATCGCATTCGTCAGCAGACGTTCGCTGCGTTCATCGGCCGGAAGCCGCTTCTTCAGAAGGCCCAGACTGCCGAGCACTGCCATGAGAAGATTGTTGAAGTCATGCGCCACACCGCCGGTCAAATGGCCGATCGTATCGAGCTTCTGCGCCTCGAACAGTTGCGCCAGCGCCTCCTCGCGCTCGCGCGTCTTTTGATCGATCCGGTGCTCCAACTCCTCGTTGAGCTCCCGCAACTGAGCGGCCGAGGCCTCGAGCTCGGCGGTGCGCTGGCGAACCCGGGCCTCCAGTTCCGTATTCAGCCGTTCGAGTTCCCGCGTCTTCCTATAGAGATCGGCAAAGACCCGGACCTTGGCTCTCAGCACCTCGGGCACGATCGGCACGGAGACGTAGTCAACGGCGCCCACCGCATAACCGCGCAGCCGATCGGGTTCGGCCAGCATGACGGCGGAGACGAAGATGATCGGCGTGTTCTGATACCGCGGGTGTTGCCGGATCATGCCGACAAGTTCGAACCCATCCTGCTCGGGCATGCAGACATCGACGAGGATCACGGCGATCTCGGTGCGCAACAAATGCTCGAAGGCTTCGCGCGCCGATTGCGCCTTGATGAGGTTCTCTTTGAGTTCTTCGAGTATGACCTCGTAACTCAAAAGCTTTGCGGGTTGATCATCGACGAGGAGGATGTTGACGGGGTTCATGGCCAGGTCCTCAGCGGTGCAGCCACATGCGAAGAGCCGACAAAAGCTGCTCGGTATTGACCGGCTTCGCCAGATAGTCGGAGGCGCCCGCTTCCAGGCATTTCTCACGGTCGCCTTTCATCGCCTTGGCCGTCAGCGCCAGGATCGGCAGCCGCCGGAACCGGGGCTCCGAACGGATGACCTGCATCGTCTCGTAACCGTCCATTCCAGGCATCATGATATCCATCAGCACGATCGCAACCGAGTGTTCGTTGTTGATGACGTCGATGGCTTCGCTGCCGGTTGTCGCGGTCAGCACCCGCATTCCCCGGCGTTCCAGCACGCTGCTCAGCGCGAAGATGTTGCGGGCATCGTCGTCGACGAGCAGTACAGTCTCGCCGACAAGATCCTCGTCCGAGCTGTGCAATTCCTGCAGCGTCGCCTGTTTTGCAGGTGGCAGGTCGGCGAAGACCCGGTGCAGGAACAGCGCAGTTTCATCGAGAAGACGTTCCGGAGACTCCACGCCCTTCACGACGACGCTTCGCGCCATGCTGTGCAGCGTCGCATCTTCCTCTGGAGAAAGCTCCCGTCCGGTGAATACGACCACCGGAACCTCACCGATCTCGGCGTCGTCGCGTATTTTCTCCAGAACGTCGAAGCCGGACATGTCCGGAAGGGAAAGGTCGAGCACAACACAGTCTGGAGGATCCTGCCTGAGGGCGGCGAGTGCTTCCGATCCGGAGCCGACGCTGGTGATGTCGATGTCGTCATGTCCGAGAAGGGCAGTGACGCTCAACCGCTCGGCCTCGTTGTCTTCCACGAGCAACAGATGCTTGCGGCGCGGTTGCGCATAAGCTTTCAAGCGCGACAGCGCCTTGCCGAGGCCCTCCGGCGTCGTCGGCTTGCTCATGAAGGCGAAGGCACCGCGGGTCAGCCCATGCTGGCGATCCTCATCGAGGCTGATGATCTGCACCGGGATATGCCGCGTCTGCGGGTTCTGTTTGAGCTGGCTGAGCACCGTCCAGCCGAGCATATCGGGCAGGAATATGTCGAGCGAGATCGCTGCCGGCCTGTAGTCCTGCGCGAGTGCCAACGCATCGCCGCCACGCATCGCCACCAGAACCCTGAATCCATTGTCGCGGGCGAGATCGACCAGGACGCGGGCATAATGCGGATCATCCTCGACGATGAGCAGCACCGAATCGCCGGCCGCTATCCGATGACGATCGTCTTCAACATGTTCGGCAGGTTTTTCGGCTCGTCGGCTGGCTGCCGCCTCGGCGAATTCCACGACATTTGCCGGTGGGGCTGATTTCGGCGCAACCGCGCCGGCACCGACATAGGTGAGCGGCAGATAGAGGACGAAGGTGCTGCCGACGCCGGGCGTGCTGCGGAGCTGGATCTCACCCCCCAAGAGGTTTGCCAGCTCGCGGCTGATCGCCAGACCAAGGCCGGTGCCGCCATATTTGCGGCTCGTCGAGGCATCCGCCTGCTGGAACGCCTCGAAAATGATGCGCTGCTTTTCCGGGGGGATGCCGATGCCGGTGTCAACGACTTCGAAGGCGATAACCGAAGGCGCATGCCGGAGCGAGGGATGATCGGGCGACCAGCCGCTTGCCGCCAACCCGACACGAAGCGTGACGCCGCCTTGCGCGGTGAATTTAAAGGCGTTCGACAGCAGGTTCTTGAGGATCTGCTGCAGCCGCTTCGAATCCGTAATGATGCTCTTGGTAATATCGCCACCGACCTCGACCGCGAATGACAGGCTCCGATTTTCCGCCTCATGCCGGAATGGCCGGGCCATCATCTCAAGCAGGTTGCTGAGGAAAATCTCCTCGGCATCGACCGACACCGTTCCGGACTCGATCTTCGACAGGTCGAGGATATCGCTGATCAGGTTGAGGAGATCGGTTCCGGCGCCGTGGATGGTCTTGGCGAACTCGACCTGTTTTCCCGACAGGTTGCCATCCGGATTTTCCCCCAATTGCTGGCCGAGGATGAGGATCGAATTCAGCGGCGTGCGCAGCTCATGCGACATGTTGGCGAGAAATTCGGATTTGTACTTCGATGTCAGGGCCAGCTCGGTTGCTTTTTCCTCCAGCGCGCGCCGGGCCTGCTCGATCTCCTGGTTCTTCGCCTCGACTTCGACGTTGCGTTCTTCCAGCTGCTGCGCCTTCTGACCGAGCTGCTCGTTGGTCTGCTGCAACTCGCGTTGCTGCGTCTGCAACTCGGCGGCGAGCTGTTGGGACTGTTTGAGCAGGCCTTCGGTCTGCATAGTCGCTTCGATCGAGTTGAGCACGATACCGATCGACGTCGTCAGCTGGTCGAGGAATGACAGCTGCAGCTCGGTGAATTCGCCGGCGGAGGCAAGCTCGATCACTGCCTTCACCTGCCCCTCGAAATGCACCGGCAGCACGATCGCGCTTCGCGGCAGGGTCGTGAACACGCCGGAACTGATCGGAACGACATTATCGGGAAGGTCGGTGACCAGGATGCGGCGAGCATCGCTGGCACATTGGCCGACCAGTCCCTGGCCGAATTCGAGCCGTGCCGGGTGCGCCGCCTCGACCCCTTGCGCATAGACGGAGAGCAGAGACAAGACCGGCTGCCGCTCATCGGCATCCACCTGGTAGATCACCCCCTGATGCGCTCCGACCAGCGGCGCCAGCTCCGACAGCAGCATCTTGCCGACCAGCGTCAGATCGCGCTGTCCCTGCAACATGTTGGTGAAGCGCGCCAGGTTGGTCTTCAACCAGTCCTGCTCGGTGTTGCGCTCGGTGGTGAGGCGCAGGTTGTCGATCATCGTGTTGATATTGTCCTTGAGCTCGGCCACTTCACCGCGCGCGTCGACCTTGATCGAACGCGTCAGGTCGCCCTTGGTAACCGCGGTCGCCACCTCGGCAATGGCGCGCACCTGCGTCGTCAGGTTGGCGGCAAGCAGGTTGACGTTGCCGGTCAAATCCTTCCAGGTCCCCGCCGTACCCGGCACATTCGCCTGGCCGCCAAGGCGGCCTTCCACGCCGACTTCGCGCGCCACCGTGGTCACCTGATCGGCGAAGGTCGCGAGCGTATTGGTCATGTTGTTGATGGTTTCGGCGAGCGCTGCCACCTCGCCCTTAGAGGCGACGGTGAGGTTCTGCTTGAGGTCGCCGTTCGCCACCGCCGTCACCACCTTGACGATGCCGCGCACCTGCTCGGTCAGGTTGGCGGCCATGACGTTGACGGTGTCAGTCAGGTCCTTCCAGGTGCCGGCCACTCCAGGCACCTGCGCCTGGCCGCCGAGCTTACCTTCGGTGCCGACTTCGCGGGCGACACGCGTCACCTCACCGGCAAAGGCGTTCAGCTGGTCCACCATCGTATTGATGGTGTTCTTCAACTCGAGGATTTCTCCCTTCACGTCGACGGTGATCTTGCGCGACAGGTCACCGCGCGCCACGGCGGTCGTGACTTCGGCGATGTTTCGAACCTGGGTCGTCAGGTTGGCGGCAAGCAGATTGACGTTGTCGGTCAGATCCTTCCAGGTGCCGGCGACCCCCGGAACGACTGCTTGACCGCCGAGCCTGCCATCGGTCCCAACTTCGCGCGCCACACGCGTCACTTCGCCGGCGAAGGAGCGAAGCTGATCGACCATGGTATTCAACGTATCCTTCAGCAGCAGGATTTCGCCGCGCACGTCGACGGTAATCTTGCGCGACAGGTCGCCATTGGCGATTGCGGTCGCCACCTCGGCGATATTGCGCACCTGCGCCGTCAGATTGCCGGCCATCGAGTTAACGCTGTCGGTCAGGTCCTTCCAGGTGCCGGCCACACCGGAGACCTGCGCCTGGCCGCCAAGCTTGCCTTCGGTGCCGACTTCACGGGCGACACGCGTCACCTCGCCGGCAAAAGCATTCAGCTGGTCCACCATCGTGTTGATGGTGTTCTTCAGCTCGAGGATTTCCCCTTTCACGTCGACGGTGATCTTGCGCGACAGGTCGCCGCGCGCCACGGCGGTCGTGACTTCGGCGATGTTTCTCACCTGGCCGGTCAGGTTGGAGGCCATGGAATTGACGTTCTCGGTCAGGTCCTTCCAGGTGCCGGCGACACCCGGCACCTGCGCCTGGCCGCCGAGTTTGCCCTCCGTTCCCACCTCGCGCGCGACGCGCGTGACTTCGGAGGCGAACCGGTTCAGCTGGTCGACCATGGTGTTCAGCGTCTCCTTGAGCTCGAGGATTTCCCCCGAGACCGACACCGTGATCTTCTTCGACAAGTCGCCATTGGCGATCGCGGTCGAGACCTCGGCGATGTTGCGCACCTGCGCCGTCAGATTGCCCGCCATGGAATTGACGCTGTCGGTCAGATCCTTCCAGGTGCCGGCAACGCCGAGCACGTTCGCCTGGCCGCCGAGCCGGCCTTCCGTGCCGACCTCGCGTGCCACACGCGTCACTTCGCCGGCAAAGCCGTTCAACTGATCGACCATCGTGTTGATGGTCTCCTTCAGCTCGAGGATTTCTCCGGACACAGTGACGGTGATCTTCTTGGACAGGTCTCCCTGAGCGACGGCGGTGGCGACTTCGGCGATGTTGCGCACCTGGCCCGTCAGGTTGGAAGCCATGGAATTGACGCTGTCGGTCAGATCCTTCCAGGTGCCGGCGACGCCGCGCACATTGGCCTGGCCGCCGAGCCGGCCTTCGGTTCCGACTTCGCGTGCGACGCGGGTGACTTCCGAAGCGAAGGCGTTCAGCTGATCGACCATCGTATTGATGGTTTCCTTCAGCTCGAGAATCTCACCCTTCACGTCGACGGTGATCTTCTTCGACAGGTCGCCATTGGCAATTGCGGTCGAGACTTCGGCGATATTGCGCACCTGCGCCGTCAGGTTGCCGCCCATCGAGTTGACGTTTTCGGTCAGATCCTTCCAGGTACCGGCAACGCCGCGCACATTGGCCTGGCCGCCAAGCCGGCCCTCGGTGCCGACTTCGCGGGCAACGCGGGTCACTTCCGATGCAAAGGCATTCAGCTGGTCGACCATCGTGTTGATGGTCTCCTTCAGCTCCAGGATTTCCCCCGACACCGTCACCGTGATCTTCTTCGACAGGTCACCATTGGCGATCGCGGTCGAGACCTCGGCGATGTTGCGCACCTGCGCCGTCAGGTTGGAGGCCATCGAATTGACGTTATCGGTCAAGTCCTTCCAGGTGCCGGCGACACCCGGCACCTGCGCCTGTCCGCCAAGCCGGCCCTCGGTGCCGACTTCACGCGCCACGCGCGTCACCTCGCCGGCAAAGCCGTTGAGCTGGTCGACCATGGTGTTGATGGTTTCCTTCAATTCCAGGATTTCGCCCGAGACGTCGACGGTGATCTTGCGCGACAGGTCGCCGCGGGCGACAGCCGTCGTCACCTGGGCAATGTTGCGGACCTGGGCGGTCAGGTTGCCGCACATGGCGTTGACGCTGTCGGTCAGATCCTTCCAGGTGCCGGCCACACCCGGCACCAGGGCCTGCCCGCCGAGCTTGCCCTCGGTGCCCACCTCACGGGCAACGCGCGTCACTTCCGAGGCGAAAGACCTCAACTGGTCGACCATGGTGTTGATCGCTTCCTTCAGCTGCAGGATCTCGCCGCGCACGTCGACAGTGATCTTCTTGGAAAGGTCGCCGTTGGCAACGGCGATCGTCACCTCAGCGATGTTGCGCACCTGCGCCGTCAGGTTCGAGGCCATCGAGTTCACGCTCTCGGTAAGGTCCTTCCAGACGCCCGTCACTTCAGGCACCTGCGCCTGTCCGCCGAGTTTTCCGTCGGTGCCGACCTCGCGCGCCACGCGCGTTACTTCCGACGTGAAGACGCTCAGCTGCTTGATCATCGTGTTGACGATATCGGCCGAGCGCAGGAATTCGCCCTTCAGCGGCCGGCCGTCGACATCGAGCGGCACGGTCTGCAACAGATCGCCCTTGGCGACTGCGGTGATTGTCCGCGTGACGGCCGTCGTCGGCCACAGGAGATCGTCGATCAGGCCGTTGATCGAGCCTTCCATCTCCGACCAGGACCCGTCGGAGAGACCGAAGCGCACCCGCGTGCTCGTCCGCCCGTCCCGGCCGACCACCTGGCCGACATGTTCGAGCTGCTGGGCCATACGCTGATTGCCGGCGATGATGTCGTTGAGGGCATCGGCGATCTTGCCGGTGACGCCGGTCAGATCCGACCGCATCCGCACGGAAAAATCGCCGCGCCGGACCGCAACAAGGACCTCCAGAAGGGCACTGGCGTCATCGAATGCCATGGTTTTGTGGTCGTGCCCATTGACGCCGTCTGCCGCAACGACATCGCGCGAAAATTCACTGGTCTGCTTGCTCACGAAATCCCCCTTGTTCGACTGGAGGTAAATTAGTGCTCAAGTGGAAAAAGGGTATGGCTGAGGCGCGCGGTTGCACAGATCGCTGCATCGGGCGTCAGCCGTCAAGTTTCGCCTGCGCGGGAACAGTTTCCGGCCGGCCGTCGTTTCCAACCTGAAAATGGAGAGCGACATGTCGAACGTCTCAAGGACAGGCAAGGAAGAGATTAACAACGCGACCAGCCCGACCACCTTCGGGCGGTCGGTCGAGAGCCAGGCGCAGATGCAGGATGCGGCCGCGCAAGCCTCCCCCGACACCGGCGACGAAATGCTGAACATCTACCGGCTGGAACCGATCGCCAAGCCCGACGATCCCAGATGGGCCAACGCTCCCGGTCACGGCGTTATTGTGGTGGCCGCCAGGACGCCGGGCGATGCGAGGATCGTCGCCGCAGCTCGCGAGCTCGACTTCATGGAAGTGGATGCAGCTCCGGCCGAAGATGTCACCACGGTCAATGCCAGCGCCTTTCGCGACGACAAGCTTTACACCGTCATCGAGATCGATCGGGATAGACGCGACATCAAACGCGGCATCGTCGACGGTGTGGTTTCGGTCAACACGATCCGACCGGTCGAACCGGATTAAGACCCTCTTTTCATTGGAGCTCTCATGAATACGGCCAACCTGCAGCTCAAGGGCCTGATCATGGCAATGGTCTCGATATGCGACGCAGTCGTCGAGAAAGAATTGCTTACCCATCAGGAACTCAATGCCGCGCTCGCGAAAGCCAGGAAGGCCGTCGAAGATGATGACGACAACGAGCTGTCCGATTCCAACCGCGCAGCCATCCTGTTTCCCATCCGTGTGCTGATGCTCGCCGACGAGGCAAACAAAAGGGGCGAGCACTTCACTTTTTCAGACTATGCAAAGCTCGTGGGTAAGCTCACCTGAACATATTCGACAGCTTTACTCTCGCCAATATTGACGTCTGCTCGGGTGCACTGCGGGTCCGTCACGGAGGTTCGGGCCGCCCGTAAGCCATTCGAAAGTTTTTTCGAAATGGGCTGAACAGTGACGGGGGCATCACACCATCAACAAGGTCACTACAGCGATTTTTGCGATAAGTTGATTTATTTTGTCTTGTTTTCCCGCTGTTCCTGAGGCTATACCCCGGCCGCATACACTATACACTCACCCACCGGGGATTTCTTCGTGACCAGCCTCAAATCGCTTCTGGCCGCTTGCGGCCTTTCAATCCTGATCGGCCTTGCCGCAAATCCCTCGCTGGCCGGTTCGACGACTTACCCGCTGACGCTCGAAAACTGCGGTGAGCAGGTGACATTCAAGAAGGCGCCCGAGCGGGCGATCGGTCTTGGCCAGAACAGCGCTGAAATCCTGCTGCTGCTCGGCCTCGAGGACAAGATGGTCGGTACCGCCTTCTGGCCGAGCAAGGTCTTGCCGCAGCTCGCCGAAGCCAATGCCAAGGTCAAGCTTCTCACAGTCGAGATGCCCACCTTCGAATCGATCCTGGCCGAAAATCCCGACTTCGTAGCGGCCGCCCTGCCGAGCCTCGTCGGGCCGAACAGCAAGGTCGCCAAGCGCGAAGATTTCGACAAGGTCGGTGTCGCCAGCTATCTCTCGCCCGGCACGTGCCTCAGCACCAAGGACGTGAAGGACCAGTATGGCAGCCGCGCCGAGTTGTGGAAGATGGATCTTCTTTACAAGGAGATCGACGAACTCTCGCAGATCTTTAACGTCGCCGATCGTGGCCAGGCGCTGATCGCCGACTTCAAGGCGCGTGAGGCCAAGCTTCGTTCCAGCGTCTCGAAGGACGGCAAGAACCTCTCCTACGTCTTCTGGTTCTCAAGCCCCAGCCCGTCCGCCGACGCCTATCTCGGCGGCAAGAACAGCGCCTCCGGCTTCATCGCCGACCTGCTCGGCGGACACAATGCGATATCAGCGGAAGCGGAATGGCCGACGCTCGGCTGGGAAGCCATCATCGCCGCCAATCCCGACGTCATCGTCGTTGCCAGTCTCGACCGCAACCGTTGGGAGCTCGACAAGCCGGAGGCCAAGATCAACTTCCTCAACACCGATCCGGCCGTCAGCCAGATCACTGCCGTCAAGAACAAGGCGATCATCGTCATGGACGGCCAGGCGATGAACCCGACCGTCCGTACGATCTACGGCGCCGAACAGGTTGCAGGCCAGTTGAAGGCTCTCGGTCTGTTGAAGTGACGGAAGCGGACCGTATCTTCCGGCAGCTGGGAACCGCCGTCGCGCTGCTCCTCGCCTCCTTATGCCTCGTCGCTGTCGCCATTGGCGTCAGCGTCGGGATCGGCGACCTGCCGATCCCGCTTGCAACGACGTTTTCGGCCGTCACCAACCGGCTGGGATGGACCGCGGTCGAGCTGAACCGCATCCATGAGACGGTGATCTGGGATTATCGCCTCAGCCGGGCGCTGGTCGCCGCCTTCTGCGGCGCGGGTCTGGCGCTGTCGGGTGCCATCATGCAATCGCTGCTACGCAATCCGCTGGCAGAGCCCTATGTGCTCGGCATCTCCGCCGGTGCCTCCACAGGCGCTGTCGCAATCGTCATCTTAGGCATCGGCTCGGGCGCGATATCATTGTCGGCCGGAGCCTTTGCCGGCGCCTTCGCCGCCTTCTTCTTCGTGGCGCTGCTCTCGAACGGCACACGCGGCGGCGCGGACCGCACCATCCTTGCCGGCGTGGCTGCCTCGCAACTCTTCAATGCCTCGACCTCCTATATCGTCACCACCTCGGCCAATGCGCAGCAGGCTCGCGACGTGATGTTCTGGCTGCTCGGCAGCTTCAGCGGCGTGCGCTGGCCGGAATTCGCGCTGGTCTCGGTTGTCGTCGGCCTCGGCCTTGCCACCTGTCTGTTTTATGCCCGCGTGCTCGACGCCTTCGCTTTCGGCGACGAGGCGGCCTCCTCGCTCGGCGTCGATGTCGGCCGCGCCCGCATGGTGCTCTTCGCGCTGACGGCGATGATGACGGCGACGATCGTCAGCATGGTCGGCTCGATCGGCTTTGTCGGCCTGGTCGTGCCGCATGTCGCGCGCTTTGTCGTCGGGCCGTTGCATATCCGGCTGCTGCCGGCCTGCGCCATCGCGGGAGCGATCTTCATGGTGCTCGCCGATATTGCCGCGCGCGCCCTCATTCCCAACCAGATCCTGCCGATTGGCGTCGTCACGGCGCTCGTCGGCGTTCCCTTCTTCTCGATCATCCTTTACCGGTTCCAGCGCGCGTCATGAGCATTAAGGCCGACAACCTCACCTGGAAAATTGGCAGGAAGACCATTCTGGACGGCGTCTCCCTTGAGGCGCAGCCGGGCCGGATGCTCGGTCTGCTCGGCCCCAATGGTTCGGGCAAGACTTCGCTGCTGCGGCTTCTCGCCGGGTTGAAGCGGCCGCATGCCGGCCGCGTCACGCTCGACCACAACGATATCGGCGCGATCAGCCGCCGCTCGATCGCCCGCCGCATCGCCTTCGTCGAGCAGCATGCGACGACAAATGCCAATCTGAAGGTCGTCGACGTCGTCAAGCTCGGCCGCTTCCCGCATCGTTCCATATTCTCCGGCTGGACGAGAGCCGACGAAGAGGCGGTCGAAGCAGCACTCGCGCGCGCCGGCATGGCGGAGAAGCGCGACGATCGCTGGCAAAACCTGTCGGGCGGCGAAAAGCAGCGCACCCATATCGCCAGGGCGCTCGCCCAGTCGCCTAGGGAATTGATCCTCGACGAGCCCACCAACCATCTCGACATCCAGCACCAGATCGGCCTGATGCGGCTCGTCTCCGGCCTGCCGATCACCAGCATCGTCGCCCTGCACGATCTCAACCATGCCGCCATGTTCTGCGATGAGCTGATCATCATGCAGCAGGGCAGGATCGTCGCTACCGGGGCGCCGCAGGACGTGCTGAGCGAGAACCTCTTGCGCGACGTCTTTTCCGTCGAGGCCCGCATCGAAGCCTCGCCCTATCATTCGCGCCCGCATATCCACTATCTCAGATGAGAGTGGCCGCTCTCACGTCACGATCTGCAGCGGCAAAGCAGTCGTCTTTTTCAGCGTCTTGAGGACGATGCTTGATTTGACCGAGGCCAGATTGTCGGTGACGCGGATCATTCTTTCGAGAAATTGGCTGAGATGGTCGAGGTCGCGCGTCATGACCTTCATCAGAAAATCGGCATCCCCCGTCTGCGAATAACACTCCAGAATCTCCGGCGCGGTTTCGATAAAGCGATGGAGCCGCTCGTTTCCGCCTTCCGTATGCGCTCTTAGGCTGACAAGAGTATGAGCAACGACGGCAAAACCCAGTTTTGCAGGATTGAGGATGGCGACGACGCTCTGGATGTACTGCTCATTGCGCAGCCTTTCCAAACGGCGTGCGCATTGGGTCGCGGAGAGATTGACCTTCTGCGACAACTCACCCTGCGTTACTTCACTGTTTTGCTGGAGGGCGGCGAGCAATTTGATATCGAACTGGTCAAGCATGCCTCACCCGAAAGAAGGATATTTTCGGCATAATATAGCCACATAACGCAGAATGTCTGCATCCTTATATCATGGTAGGCAGATAATCGCATAAAATCGCCGCGGAAGTTCCGTTAATCTCCAGCCATTGGATAAAACGGAGGTGGACTTGTGTTTGAGAAACTGAACAACCGGCCAGCCGACAGCCTGCTTGCCCTCATCAAGGCCTTTCAGGTCGACGAGCGCAGCGGAAAGATCGACCTCGGCGTCGGCGTCTATCGCGACGCCATGGGCCGCACGCCGGTGATGCGAGCCGTAAAGGCGGCGGAGCAGTTTCTTCTCGAGACCCAGGACAGCAAGAAATATCTCGGCCCGGAAGGCGACCTGCAATTCGTCCGCCTGCTACAGCCCATCATTTTCGGCAAATCGCCAAAGTTCGATCATCGCCTTGTCGGCATTCAGACACCCGGCGGCAGCGGCGCGCTGCGTCTCGGCGCCGAGCTCATCCAGACGGCAAACCCATCGGCGAAGGTTCTGTTGGGGACACCGAGCTGGCCGAACCACGCGCCGATCTTTGCCTCGGCGCGCCTGGCCGTAAAGGACTACGCCTTCGTCGATCTGACGTCGCAACAGGTCAAATTCGAAAGCGTCGTCAATGCTTTGTCTTCCGCTTCGGAAGGCGATGTCATCCTCCTTCACGGTTGCTGCCACAATCCGACCGGTATCGATTTCACCATGGAGCAGTGGCTAGAGATTACCGAGCTCCTTGTTGCGCGCAAGCTGGTGCCGTTCATCGATCTTGCCTATCAGGGGCTTGGGGACGGTCTTGAACAGGACGCCGCACCAACCCGCATGATCCTCGACGCGGTCGACGAGGCGCTGATCGCTTATTCCTGCGACAAGAATTTCGGTCTCTATCGCGAGCGCGTCGGCGCGCTCTACGTCATGACCCGCAATGTCGACGACATCGGCAAGGCCGAAAGCAATATGGCCGCCCTTGCCCGTGTGAACTGGTCGATGCCACCCGATCATGGCGCGGCGATCGTCAGAACCATTCTCGAGAGCCCCGAAATATCGGCAATGTGGCACGCCGAACTCGAGGAGATGTGCGAGCGTGTCAACGGCAACCGCGCGGCGCTCGCCGCCGCAGCCCCCGATCTGGCCTTTATCAGCCGGCAGCGCGGCCTGTTCTCCAATCTCTCGATGTCGAAAGAAACGGCCGCGGCGCTGCGCGCCAAACACGGCATCTACATGGCCGATTCCGGCCGTATGAACCTTGCGGGCATGCAGCTGGCCGATGCCGGCGCAATCGTGACCGCACTTCGCGCTGAAGGCTGCTTGAAATGAGCAAGAAGGAAACGACCGGCCAGGCGATGACCCGTTCGCTCGTCGCCCATGGGATCGACACGGTGTTCGGCATCCCGGGCGCCCACATGTATGATTTCAACGATGCCCTCTACGGCGCCCGTGACCAGGTTCGGTTCATTCACACAAGGCACGAACAGGGCGCCGGATACATGGCCTACGGCTATGCCAAATCCACCGGCCGGATCGGCGCCTACACCGTCGTCCCCGGCCCCGGCGTCCTCAATTCCGGCGCGGCGCTCTGCACGGCTTACGGCGCCAATGCGCCGGTGCTTTGCATCACCGGCAACATCATGTCCCATCTGATCGGCCAAGGCAGAGGGCAGTTGCACGAACTGCCCGATCAACTCGCGACGATGCGTGGGATTACCAAGACGGCGGAGCGCATCAATCACCCGTCGGAGGCCGGTCCCGTCATGGCCGAGGTCGTCAGCAAGATGCTTTCCGGCCGCCAAGGCCCGGGAGCTGTCGAAGCCCCTTGGGATGTATTTGGCCAATCCGGCCCTGAAATCGACCTGCCCGTCGGCGTGAGAGCCCCGCACCCAGCCGTGAACCACGATCAGATCGCTGCCGCAGCGGCGTTGATATCAGCCGCCAAGAACCCGATGATCATGGTTGGCGGCGGTGCCGTGGAGGCCGGCGCCGAGATCGCCGCGCTTGCAGAATTGCTGCAGTCGCCCGTCACCTCCCATCGCTCCGGCAAGGGTATCGTCGCCGACGACCACCCGAACTATCTGAGTTTCGTCGCCGCCTATGAATATTGGAAGAAGACCGACGTTCTGATCGGCATCGGCAGCCGGCTCGAATTGCAGTTCATGCGATGGAAATGGCTGCCCAAGGACCTCAAGATCATCCGCATCGATATCGATCCGACCGAAATGGTCCGCCTCAAGCCCGGTGTTGGCATCGTCGCCGATGCCACGGCGGGAACGCAGGCTCTGATCGATGCACTGGCAGGCATCCGGCGTGAGGATCGCACCCGCGAATTTGCCGAGCTCAACGAAGACGCCAGATCCCGGTTCTCGGAAGTGCAGCCGCAGCTTGCCTATCTCGATGCCATTCGTCAGGCTCTGCCGAGAGATGGCTTCTTCGTCGAGGAAGTCAGCCAGATGGGCTTTACCGCCCGTTTTTCCTTCCCGGTCTACGGCCCGCGCCAATACGTGACATGCGGTTATCAGGACAATCTGGGTTTTGGCTTCAACACCGCCTTGGGCGTGAAGGTCGCCAATCCCGACAAAGCCGTTGTGTCCGTTTCCGGCGATGGCGGCTTCATGTTCGGCGTTCAGGAGCTTGCCACCGCCGTCCAGCACAAGATCGCTGTCGTCGCCATCGTCTTCAACAATTCGGCCTATGGCAATGTTCTGCGCGATCAGAAGCAGGCGTATCATGGCCGCTATCTTGGCTCGGATCTGACCAATCCGGATTTTGTCGCGCTTGCCGAAAGCTTCGGTATCCGCGCATTCAAAGTGACGAGCCCCGGCGAACTGAAAACCACCATCGAGAAAGCCCTGTCTCTCGACGAACCGGTTCTCATCGAGGTTCCCATCGAAAAGGGATCGGAGGCGAGCCCCTGGCCTTTCATTCATCCGGCTCCGCACGCCGATTGATGCCCATCAAGACGACGGTCCTTTGAGAAAGATCGTCGCCAGCGGCGGCAATGTCAACGACAGCGAGGCTGCCCTGCCGTGGGCGGGTACGGGTTCGCTCGACAGCGCACCGTTGACGAGGCCGGAGCCGCCATATTCCCGCGCGTCCGTCGTAATTCGTTCGACCCACACCCCGTCATCAGGCACACCGATCCGGTAGCCGTAACGCGGTACCGGCGTAAAGTTCGAGACGACCAGAAGCGAGGAAGCGGGGTCCGGGGCATAACGGAGCATGCCGAGGACGGAATTGACGGCATCATCGGCAACCGCCCATTCGAAGCCTTCAGGATGGAAGTCGCCGAATTGCAAGGCGACTTCGTCCTTGTAAAGACCGTTCAGATCCTTCACCAGCCGTTGAATGCCGACATGCTGAGGCCTGTCCAGGACATCCCAGGTCACCGACGCGTCGTGGTTCCACTCGCCCGGCTGGGCGATTTCGCTGCCCATGAACAACAGTTTCTTGCCGGGATGGCCCCACATGAAGGCGAGATAGCTGCGCAGATTGGCGAATTTCTGCCATTCGTCGCCCGGCATCTTCGTCAGCAGTGAGCCTTTGCCATAGACGACCTCGTCATGGGAAATCGGCAGCATGAAACGCTCGGAATAGGCGTAGATCATACCGAAGGTCATCGTGCCATGGTGATGGCTCCGATAGACCGGATCTTTTTCGATGTAGCTCAGGCTGTCATGCATCCAGCCCATATTCCATTTGATGTCGAAACCGAGGCCGCCCTGCTCGGGCGGCTTGGTGACACCAGGCCAGGCCGTCGATTCCTCGGCGATCATCATCGCATGCGGGCAACGCTCGTGAATGATGCTGTTCAGGTGCTTGAAGAATTCGACCGCTTCCAGATTTTCGCGGCCGCCATATTGGTTGGGAATCCACTCGCCTTCGTTGCGGCTGTAGTCGCGGTAAAGCATGGAGGCCACGGCATCGACGCGCAGCCCGTCGATATGGTAGCGCTCGAGCCATTCGAGCGCACTGGCGATCAGAAATCCCTTCACCTCATTGCGGCCGAGATTGTAAATCAGCGTGTTCCAGTCGCGGTGAAAGCCCTCGCGCGGATCCTCGTGCTCGTAAAGCGCGCTGCCGTCGAAGCGGGCAAGTCCCCAGACGTCAGTCGGAAAATGAGCCGGCACCCAGTCCAGGATGACGCCAAGCCCTGCCCCATGGCACCGGTCGACGAAATAGGCAAAATCTTCCGGCGTCCCATATCGGCCGGTCGGGGCAAACAGGCCGAGCGGCTGATAGCCCCAGGAGCCACCGAACGGATGCTCCATGATCGGCAGCAGCTCGATATGGGTAAAGCCCATGTCCCGGACATAGGGCACAAGCCGCTGGCTGAGCTCGACCCAGTCGAGCGACCTGTTGCCATCCTTCTGGTCGCGGAGCCACGAACCGACATGCACCTCATAAACGGAGACCGCCCCCTCCAGCCTCGCCTGCCGGGATCGGCCCTTCATCCAGCCGTCATCGCTCCATCGAAAGGGCGTCGACGATGCGACGATGGAGGCTGTGGATGGGGCGGCCTCACTCGCTCTCGCCACCGGATCGGCCTTATGCGGCAGGCAGGTTCCCGCAGCATCGACGATCTCGAACTTGTATCTTTCGCCAGGCGCCAGCCGGGGGATGAACAGCTCCCAGACGCCCGCCGATTGTCTCAGCCGCATCGGGTTTCGCCGGCCGTCCCAAGCGTTGAAGTCGCCGACGACCGAGACGCGCCGCGCGTTCGGAGCCCAGACGGCGAAACGAACGCCTGATATGCCGTCGATCGACATCGCCACGGCGCCGAGCGTCCGGCTCAGGCTATAGTGGGTGCCTTCCGAGATCAGATGGAGGTCGAGTTCCCCGAGCAGCGGGCCGAAACTATAGGGGTCCTCGGTAATCTGCACCGCATCCGGCCACGTGATCCGCAGACGGTATCCCGCCCTGGCGACTGTCGCCGCGGCAAACAGGCCGGAGGGGTGGGCAATGCTGAAAGGCGTCACCACGCGATCGCTCGCCGCCTCGATCAAATCGACGGCTTCGGCTCCGGGAAGGTAAACCCGCACGATCGTCATGCCGCTGCTCTCATGGGGGCCCAGGATCGAAAACGGATCGCCGTGGCGTCCCTCGATCAGGGCGTGGAGCGCATCCTGTCCGATGCCTGCCAGAAGTTCCGAGCGCTCAACATTCATGCCGGGACCCCCGCCAGACGCGAGACGATTTCGGTGAAGCCGGAGAGCGGAATCGGAAGCCATTTCGGCCGGTTGCGGGCTTCATAGGCAATCTCATAAGCAGCCTTTTCGAGAAGAAAGGCATCGAGAACCCCCCGTCTTTGGTCGGATGGCATGTCAAGCGCCTTCGATGCCGATACCGCCTGCGAATAGGCATCAAGGAACGCCTCCTCCGCCTGGCGCCCGAAGCGGGCGATGGCGCCGCGCCGAACTTCGTTTTCGTGTTCGATGACGGCGTCGTTGTCGAGCTGGGCGGTGGCCACGAGATAGCTCAGCGACCTCAAAAGCCCGGCGACATCGCGCAGCGGGTTGGTCTTGGCGCGGCGCTCGGCCAGGTTCTTCGCGGGCTCGCCCTCGAAGTCGATAATGACGGCATCGCCCTCGCTGACGAGGATCTGGCCAAGATGGAAATCGCCATGTGTGCGCGTCATCAGCGTATTGCGTGCGGCCTCGGCGAGCTTCGCGGCAAGCTCTTCGAGTTCTGTGCGGCGCTTCAGAAGCGGTGCTGCGAGCAGGTCGATCGCCGGATCGGCATTCTCCTCGCGCTCGGCAAGTTTCGACATGGCATAGGCGACCTCGCCGGCAACCGCCTTCTTCATCGCCTCGACCTCGCTGTCGCCGGCGAAGACCGGGCTGAAGGCTTCGTCGCCGGTCTCTCCTGCGAGCACAACATGCAGTTCGCCCAATCTCATGCCGACCATCGCGACGAAGCTGATCAGCGGTTGGAAGACGTCGTCGCCCGGTTGGACGGCCGGATCGTTCAGCACGAGTTCGTCTGCCCCACGGCGCAAATTGTTCAACATCCAGTTCCAGGCATCGCCCTGATTGCGGATCGCGCCTTGGACGATGATCAATGTCGAGCGGCGTCCGCTGGAGTCCGTGTGCGCGACCTCACCGAGCAAGGGCGCCGTGTGGTCATAGCCGGCGCCGGTGAGATAGCGTGTCATCTCGACCTCCGGATGAATGCCGGGGAAGATGTGCCTGATCAGCTTGATCATGGCGAGGTCGCCGACGATCAGCGAACTGTTGGACTGCTCGGCTGATAGCCAATGGACCGGAAGGTCGTCGGTGATGGCGAGACGGTCGAGCCGCTCCGTGCCGAGAAATTCTAGCGTACCGGTGCGGCCGGTGATGCGCGAGCGGTCTCCAAGTCCGCGCAAGATGCCGCGCGCCATTGCCTCCACGGCAAATCCGTCCGTCAGGAAGCCGACGCGCCGGCCCTGGCGGATCCGTCCGAGCGCGAGCTGCTGGGTTAGCGCTGATGGTTGCGCATCGTCCCAGGCAACTGCCAGCGGCAGTTGGTAGGATTCGCTATGGTTCGGCAGCACGGCCTCCAATTCACCGAGCACGATTCCGTCGGCAAACGGGATCGGCGTTGCGAAGATCAGACGCGCCGCCTGCAGCGGCTGATCCTTCGCCCCGAACCACCGCCGCTTCGCCAGATAGGCAGGCAGAATTTCATTGCTGAGAACACGGGCGAGCTTGGGCTCATCGACAAGGTCGAGCAGGCCGCGGCGGGTGACCATCGTCACCAGATCGGGAAGCTGCTCGGGCGGCGCGGTGCGCCATGCCGGCGGGTCCGCATCGGCCTCCAGCTGGAACCAGAAAAATCCGTAGGGCGGCAGTGTCAGCAGATAGGTCAGCTGGCCGATCGGCGGAAAGGGCGACATGCCGGTCAATTCGATGGGCACGCGGCCTTCGAAGCTTGAGAGGTCGAGTTCGACGGCCTGGGGCAGCCGAGAGAGATTTGCGACGCACATCAGGGTCTCACCCTCATATTCCCTGAGATAGGCAAGGATCTTGCGGTTCTCCGGCGCGAGGAACCGCAACGAGCCACGGCCGAAGGCCGGATGCCTGCCGCGCAGCGCCAGCATCTTGCGCGTCCAGTTGAGCAGCGAATGCGCGTCCGTGCTCTGCGCCTCGACGTTGACGGCCTCGAAACCGTAGAGCGGGTCGGCGACCGGCGGCAAGACGAGACGCGCCGGGTCAACCCTGGAGAAGCCGCCATTGCGGTCCGGAGACCATTGCATCGGCGTCCTCACCCCGTCCCGGTCGCCGAGATAGATATTGTCGCCCATGCCGATCTCGTCGCCGTAATAGATGACCGGCGTTCCCGGCATCGACAGAAGCAACGCGTTCATCAGCTCGATCCGCCGGCGGTCGCGCTCCATCAGCGGCGCCAGGCGCCGCCTGATACCGAGATTGATGCGGGCTCGCTTGTCGGATGCGTAGGTTTCCCAGAGATAGTCGCGCTCGGCATCGGTCACCATTTCGAGCGTCAACTCGTCGTGGTTGCGCAGGAAGATCGCCCATTGGCAATTCTCCGGAATCTCCGGCGTCTGCCGCAGAATATCGGTGATCGGAAACCGGTCCTCCTTGGCAATCGCCATATACATGCGCGGCATCAGCGGGAAGTGGAAGGCCATGTGGCATTCGTCGCCGTCGCCGAAATATTCGCGCGTATCCTCCGGCCATTGATTGGCCTCAGCCAGCAGCATGACGCCGGGATGGGTGGCATCGAGCGCGGCACGGATGCGTTTGAGGATCGCATGGGTTTCGGGCAGATTTTCGTTGATCGTCCCTTCGCGCTCGACAAGGTAGGGGATCGCGTCGAGGCGGAAGCCGTCGATACCGGTTTCCAGCCAGAAGCGCATCACCTTCAGCAGTTCTTCCATGACCACGGGACTGTCAAAGTTGAGGTCAGGCTGGTGGGAATAGAAGCGGTGCCAGTAATAGGCGCCGGCCACAGCATCCCATGTCCAGTTGGATTTTTCCGTATCGATGAAAATGATGCGCGTTTCCGGGAATTTCTGATCTGTATCCGACCAGACGTAAAAATCGCGCTCCGGCGATCCCGCCGGCGCCTGGCGCGCGCGCTGGAACCAGGGATGCTGGTCGGAGGTGTGGTTGATGACGAGCTCGATAATGACGCGGATATTGCGCTGGTGGGCGGCGTCGACGAAGGCGCGGAAGTCCTCCAACGTGCCGTAATCGGGGCTGACATTGCCGTAGTCGGCGATGTCGTAGCCGTCGTCGCGGCGCGGCGAGGGAAAGAACGGCAGCAGCCAGATGGCGTTGACGCCGAGCGCTGCGATGTGATCGAGCTTGGCGTGCAGGCCGGCAAAGTCGCCGACGCCGTCACCATTGGCGTCGTAGAACGACTTGATGTGCAGCTGGTAGATGATCGCATCCTTGTACCAGAGGGGCTGCTCAATGCCATCGGGGTTCATCGTGTCCATTCATGCCTCCACTGCTCGAACGCGCCAGATCGCAAAGGGCAGGATCTCAGGATTGAGGCTGACGCTCTGCCGTTTGCCGGTCCATTTAAAACGATGCCCGCCGATGAGATCCTCCGCATCCAGCGCGCCGCCGTCGCCGAGTGACCAGTGCCAGAGCGGCAGTTCGACATCGCTTTGCTGAAAATTGTGAGGGTCGAGGCTGATCGCGATCAGCAGGACATTGTCGCGGGCCTTGCTCGCCTTTTCGAAGAACAGGATATTGTCATTCCAGGCATTCAGCAGCGTCAGCCCGAGATGCGAATGCAGCGCGATATTTTCGTTCCTGATACGGTTGAGCATGCTGATTTCGCCGACGATGTTGCCCGGCCGGTCGTAGTCCCAGGCGCGGATCTCGTATTTCTCGCTGTCGGCATATTCCTTGCGCTTGGCATCGGGTCGCCCCTCGCAAAGTTCGAAACCGTTATACACGCCCCACAGGCCTGACAGGGTGGCGGCAAGGGCTGCGCGGATCAGGAAGGCCGGGCGCGGCGCGTTCTGCAGGAAGTCGGGATTGATATCATGGGTGTTGACGAAGAAATGCGGGCGGAAGAACTCCTTCGCCTCCGTCTCCGTCAGCTCCCGCATATATTGCTCGAGCTCCCATTTGGCATTGCGCCAGGTGAAATAGGTGTAGGACTGGGAAAAGCCGATCTTTGCCAGCCTGTACATGACCTTCGGCTTGGTGAAGGCTTCCGACAGGAAGACGACATCGGGATGACGTGCCCTGATATCGCCGATCAGCCATTCCCAGAACGGAAACGGCTTGGTGTGCGGATTGTCGACGCGAAACAGCTTGACGCCCTGGTCGACCCAAAGCTGAACGACATCCCTAAGCTCAACCCACAGCGAAGGCAGTGCATCCCTGGTGTAGAAATCGACGTTGACGATGTCCTCGTATTTTTTCGGCGGGTTTTCGGCATATTTGATCGTGCCGTCGGGACGCCAGTCGAACCAACCGGGATGTTCCTTCAGCCAGGGGTGATCCGGCGACGCCTGAATGGCGAGGTCGAGGGCGATCTCCAGGCCATGCCGGCCCGCCGCCTCGACCAGCCGGCCAAAATCCTCGAACTCGCCGAGTTCGGGATGGATGGCATCGTGGCCGCCCTCCTCCGAGCCGATGGCATAGGGGCTTCCCGGATCATCAGGCCCGGCCTTCAGGCTGTTGTTGCGGCCTTTCCGGTTGGTCGAACCGATCGGATGAATCGGCGGGAAATAGAGCACGTCGAAGCCCATAGCGCGGATGGCGGGCAATCTCGCGATGACGTCGTCGAATGTGCCATGCCGATCCGGATCGCCGCTCTGCGAGCGCGGAAAAATCTGGTACCAGCTGGCGAAGGCGGCGGCCTTGCGTTCGGCATCGACGGCGCTTGCCACAGAGCGAAGCCGAAACGGCCGCCTGTCGGCCTTGTTCATCAGTTCCGATATCTTGGGATCGAGCAGGATCGCCGTGCGCTCGGCATCCGGCGCCTGTTCGAGACGGTCGGCAAGGGCCTTCAATTCAACGCCGAGCGCTGAGCTGGCTTGCGTCTCGGCCGAGCGGACGATATTTAACCCCTCCTGCAGCTCGAGCTTCAGGTCCAGCCTGGCATCGTTCTTCTTCGTCAGTTCATAGCGAAAGATCGCAAACAGGTTCTTCCAAGTCTCGACGGCAAACTCATAGCGGCCGGTGCGCTCCAGCAGGAATTCGCCGCGCCAGAGGTCGTTTTCGACCAGTTGCATCTCCGTCTCGTTCCAGTCTGCCCCATCGAGCGGCCGCCAGAGCAGGACCGCGGCGATCGGGTCGTGGCCGTCTGCGAATATATCTGCCTCGACGCTGACGATGTCGCCGACCACTCGCTTGACTGGGAAGCGCCCCTCATCGACGCGCGGCAGGATGTTTTCGATGGCAAGTCGCGGCGACGCCGTCGCCTGCTCGATATCGAGAATGGGCCGGGATGTGATCGGCGCCGGCGCCTTGCCTTCGATGACCAGCGTCTCCCCTGCCCGCAGCCGTAGAGCCGCGCTGTCGGCAGCGACGGGAAGAAAACCCGAAGCAGCTTCGCGAAGTGCCGTAACCGGCGCCGCCGCGCTTTTCCGAAGGTCCCTGTTGATTAAGATGAAGCGCACATTCTCCGCGCTGCGAAGGTCTTCCGCCGCCGATTGCAGAAGGGCTGAGACCGGGCCATTGGCGTTGCGGATGAGCCGAAGCGTTGCTGCAAACGCATCTGGGTTCTGGCGGATTTCGGTGTTCGCAAGGCGAATTTGAGAGGAGATATCGAAAACGAGGTCATGGCGCAGGCCCCGCAAGCCCGTTCCATTCCCATGGGTCGGGTCGAGCGGCATGGCTGCGCCATATTCGAAGCCCATCGGAACCATTACGCCGCCGCCGAGCGCGGCGGCAAGACGCAGTGCCCGGACGGCGCGCCGTTCGAGGATTTCGCGGCTCTCGGTCCCGTGCGCGATCCGCCGGGCGAATGGCGGCTCCGGAAAGGCGATCTGGCGGCCGAGCGGCGTCTGCACCCGGTGTTCTTCGACAAACCATCTCTCGTCGAAATCCCACCAGGCCATCGATGAAAAACATCCATCGAAGCCTGCATCCCGGACCGCCTCCCTTGCCCCGAAATCGGTGCCGGGTGTCCAGGCGAAGAATTGCGCATCCGCCGTCTCGCGGACCGCCGAAATCAACGACTTGAAAAGCGTCGGCGCGGCGCGATCGATCCCGAGCATCCGGTAGCCGGAGAGGCCTAGACCGGCCAGCCTTCGCAGCCGGTCGGTCCATTCTTCCAATAGCCGGGACTGAGAGTCCGCTGCCATCGCGGACATCGGCTCCGCCGGGTCCAACGGTGAGCGACGGGGGTCGACAGGACGAAAGCCCGCTTCGGGTTTCCGAGCCTTGCCGTCGAGCATCAGGTCCATCATCAAGGCGACGCCGCGGTTGCTGGCGGCCTCCGCCAACCGCGCCACTCCATCCTCGACCGCGCTCCCAAGCGACAGCTGAGGATCGAGGCGATCGAAGTCACGCGGGGCAAACACACTGCACTCCGCGCCCCGGTCGAAGAGAGGCGCCGTCAGCACACGATCGAAGCCCGTATCGGCCGCATGGTCGAAAACTTCGCGCCATGCATCGATGCCCTGGAGAAGAAGCGGATTGACATAATAGATCCGGGGTGGGGTGCTCAACACACCCTGGTTTGTAGAAAATCGCATCGGCCGCCGCCTCGAGTTGCTTTCCATGCAAACTTCCCTTGGCGGTGGTTGTTCCACCAAAACCGGCAATTCGCGATGCGCTGAGATCACCGATCGCATAGACGGTTGCTCATCAACGGCGCTCAATGCTGCAGAGAATGCTTGAGGATTGACGCCGCTTTTGGTTAGTCTTGCCTCTTCCAGGAGGGTGACCCATTTGGCTGCTGACATCGCATCAATGTTTCGAACGATACTCTTGCCTGCACCCCCTACAGCGTGCGTCTTGTCCCTCGCCTCCTGGAGCATCGACACCGATCGCTCTACCCCTGACAAGCAGGGCCTGTTCGAGATCCGCGAGGAGGCCGGGCGTTTCATCTCACGTGAGAACGCCAAGGGGAGTGAGCAGTGGCAAGCGTTGGAGCCCAACGCGAAGGTACTGGTTCCTCGATGCGCGGTCCCGCTTCAATCACAATGGACGCCGAAGAGCCTCGGCCGTTCGAAACCCAGCGTCATGGTGATGTGCGCAGCCGCAGTGCCGAACACCGTGATGAAAACTTGGGATGTGCATGTCCCCGTAGAGCGGAAGTCGCAGCTAAGGGCAGGCACGCGGGCAAGATTTGATGTACTGAATGAAAACACTCCGATTGCAATAGAGACAACCAGACGTGGATGTATCGGTAGAACTGTGCTCCTATCCCGGGCTTGACGACCGGATCGTGATCGTTCGGGCAGGCGACGAAGTCGATGGCGTGTTTGTCCGGACCGAGAGGTTCGACGTCCTGATCGATACGCTCGGGACGCCCGAATTATGCCGGATGGCGTTGGATCTGCTTGAAGAGAAGGCTGCAAACCGCCCGCTGATCGTCATCAATTCGCATATGGATTGGGATCACTTCTGGGGAAATGCCGCCATTGCAGGCCGCGCTCCCATCATAGCGCATGCCGCGGCGCTCGACCGCTTGCGTGACCCCTCGGCGCAGCAGATCCTCAGAGACAAGGCGAGCCAGGGATCGCGGTTTCGCAATGTCGAGCTCGTCGGCCCCGATATCACCTTCTCCGGCTCGATGGCCCTCAATGGCGGCGATCTCACCCTCCAACTGATCCATACGCCCGGACACACGCCCGACCATATCGCCGTGTGGATCCCAGAACTTCGCATCTGCCTGGCGGTCGATGCGGTGGAATACCCCATCCCCGAAGTCTGGAGCAAAAGCGCTGAAGACCTGCGCCTGATCCGTTCCTCGCTGGAGCGGATCCGTGACCTTGATGCAAGACTGGTCATCCCGGCGCATGGCCAGACGTCTTCACCTTCGACGGTGAATGCGAACCTCGTCTATTTCAAAGCTCTGGCCGCTCGTGTCGATGGGTTGAGCGAAAGCCAGTTGGAGGATGGACACCTCAGCCGCTCAAGCGGCTTCCGGCTTGAAGATTTCGTCACCATTCCCGCTGGAATGCCTGTGGATACGGTGACGTTCTACCGGGACTGCCACGAGACAAATCTTGGCGCCACGGTTCAGGCCCATATCGAAAAACGGAATCACGCATAGGGGTTCGCAGGCAGGAGGCCATAACGTGAAACCATTGGAGGGCGGGCGAGCCGGGCAAATCTGGCGTGACGGCAACACTGTCATCAGACCATCAGGCGCATGGACGCCCACGGTGCACCGGTTTTTGCGGCATCTCAGGGCCAGAGACTTTCTGGCTGCGCCGGAGCCGATCGACATCACAGGGGAAGGCCAGGAGATCGTCAGCTATGTCTCCGGGCGCGTCTGCGAAGACTTGCGTGACCCATTTGTCGGATCAGAGACCATGCTGATTTCTGCAGCCAGGCTTCTGCGCGATTTTCACTCGGCATCTCAGGGGTTTCTGGAGAGAGATGGCGAGGTCAGACATGGATGCTGCCGTCGCAGGAACCGCGCGAGATCGTCTGTCACGGAGATTATGCGCCTTACAACGTCGCCGCGGCAGAGCATGAGGCTGTCGGGATCATCGATTTCGACGCCGCTCATCCCGCGCCGCGCCTATGGGATCTGGCCTATGCTGTTTACCGCTGGGCGCCCTTGTCCGATCCTTCCAATCCCGGCGTGATATCAGGCCTTGATGAACAGCTGCGGCGGGCGGAAATCTTCTGCATGGCTTACGGCATGACGGCAGAAGAGCGCCACCAGCTGCCGGAGACGATCTGTAGGCGGCTTCAGGCGCTCGTGAATTTCATGCAAACAAGGGCCTCGGCCGAAGACGGGACCTTCATGGAGGACGTGGCTGCAGGGCACGCCAGGCTGTATCTAAGCGACATCGATTATATCAGCAAACATCGAGATCAGCTGCTACGCGCGCTGCGGTGACGCGCCTCCAGCAATTACAGCCACTTCCTTCGGCGGAAGAAGCCGAACAGGCCCAGACACAAGACGGCAATGACACCGAGCACGATGAAATAGCCATACTGGGTTTTCAGTTCGGGCATATCGCTGAAATTCATGCCGTAGATACCGGCGATCGCGGTGGGGACGGCGAGGATCGCTGCCCAGGCGGCAAGCTTGCGGGCAATCGCCGTCTGCTCCGTCTGGCCGATCATCACGCTGGCCTCGAAGGCGAAGGCCAGCACCTCGCGCAGCGCGTCGATATCTTCCTGAACCCGGCGCACATGATCGGTCACATCGCGAAACAGCGATTGCAGCGTCGGATCCATGCCGGGAAGATCGACATGCTCATATCGCCGGCAGACGTCGACGAGCGGCACCACGGCATTGCGCAGCCGCAGAAGTTTGCGGCGTAGGAGGTAAAGCCGCTCGATGTCGGACTTTGCCAGCTGTTCGCGCAGCACCAGATCTTCAAGTTTTTCGACCTCCTCCTGCACGACCTCGATCACCGGCATGTAGTTGTCGACGATGAAATCCAGGATGGAATAAAGAATATAATTCTCGCCGTGGGCCAGCGCCGTCGGCGTCGCCTCGCACCGCTGCCGCACTGCCAGGTACGAGGACGAGTCCCCGTGGCGGACCGAGACGACATAACCGCGGCCGACGAACAAATGCGTTTCGCCGAAGACGATTTCGTCATCCTTCATATGGGCGGTCCGGGCGACGATGAACATTGCGTCCCCATAGATCTCCAGCTTCGGTCGCTGGTGGGGTTGTGCCGCGTCCTCGATCGCCAAAGCATGCAGATTGAACTCGGCCTGGACTTGGTGCAGCAGCACTTCATCCGGCTCGTGCAGGCCGATCCAGACGACGGCATTCTCCCGCCCTCGCCATTCACCGGCCTCTTCTATCCTGATGTCGCGAATGCGTTGCCCATGCTGGTAAACGGCAGCAGCCACGACGCCGGGACGTTCATAAGGCGGCGATGTCGAACCGCTGCCGGCCCGCGGGGAAACACTGCGTAGATCCTTCAGCTGTTCCAAATCCTGCCGTCCTCCACTCCCGCACGGATCACATATCCGCGGCCCATCCGTCTGCCGGTCAGGCGGTCAGCCCATCATAATGCTATTTCATAAAACATGCATCCGCCTCGATGCCCCGGGTTGACCAAGCGCCTTCACAATCGTGCGCTGAACGACGGCCTTTGGATTTCTGCGGGTACTTTCCAAAAAGGTGGTAAACGGCGTTTTACATATTGAGCAAATCGTTAAATTGTTTTTGTTAGAAACTCCTCATCCAGTCCGGTCAGAAGCCGGAAGTTCGATCGAGGACTTTCAATGCGTCGCCCAAACATCAAATCCAGTTTACTGTTGATCTTCAGTGGCATAGCTATTCTTTTCGGTCTTGTCGCCTATCTCGCGGTCGACGGTCTTCGCAAGACGAACGGCTCGACGGAAGAAATTGCTACCGACTGGCTGCCGAGCGTGCAGGCCTCTCAGGCGATCAACCTCGCCATGACGAATTTGCGCCTCACTTACCGCGATCACGTCATTGCACAGTCCGAGGCGGATAAGAAAACACGCGAGGAGGCCATCAAGGTCGCCGAGGATACGATTCGTAAATCCGCTGACGCCTATCTTCCGCTGGCCTCCTCCGATCGGGAGCGCGACCTGATCAAGACGATCAAGGAAAGCGTCGAAGGCTACATCGCCAGCAGCGCGCAGTTGCTCGATCTTTCCCGCGCCAACAAGACCGAAGAAGCCGGGAAATACCTCGGCGCAGGGATGCGCTCATATTCGGACAAGCTCAAGGAAGCCACGGCCGCCTTGGTCGAATTGAACGTCATCGGCAGCAAGAAGGCCGCCGACCTCAGCACAGAAACCTTCGCTTCCATAGAATTCTATCTGCTTGCAACGATCGGTGTTGCCGGATTGCTCGTTCTCGGCGCTGTCGCCTTCGTACTGACGAGCATCGCCAATCCGATCACAGGCATCACCGCTTCGATGCGACGGCTGGCCGACGGGGACACTGGTTCGGAGATCCCGTTTGCCGACCGCGCCGACGAAATCGGGTCGATGGCGGGGGCGGTTGAAATCTTCCGCCAGGCCGCGATCACCAACAAGCAGATGGCGATGGAAGCCGAAGAGAGCCGCAATAGAGCGGAGACCGACCGCGTTTCCGCACAGAGGCAGGCCGAAGCTGACGCCTCGGAGCGGCTACGCATCGCCACCTCGGGCCTCGCCGCCGGTCTAAAGCGGTTGGCCGCGGGCGACCTGGCCTTCCAGCTCAACGAGGCCTTCGCACCCGACTTCGAGGCGCTGCGCCATGACTTCAACCAGTCGGTCACGCAGCTTGGCACAACGCTTCGAGCCATTTCCGAAAGCATCGGCACAATCGATGAAGGCTCGCGGGAGATCTCCTCGGGTGCGGGCGATCTGTCAAAGCGCACGGAGGAGCAGGCAGCGTCGCTTGAAGAGACTGCGGCTGCGCTGGAAGAGATCACGGCGAATGTATCGAACTCCAGCAAGCGAACCGAAGAGACGCGCACGGTCGCCACGGAGGCAAATCGCAGCGCCGGCATCTCTGCCGAGGTCGTGTCCCACGCCGAGAAGGCAATGGAGCGGATCGAGACCTCGTCTCAGCAGATTTCCAACATCATCAGCGTCATCGATGAAATTGCATTCCAGACCAATCTTCTCGCGCTGAATGCCGGCGTGGAAGCGGCAAGAGCCGGCGAGGCCGGCAAGGGCTTTGCCGTCGTCGCCCAGGAAGTGCGCGAACTTGCACAGCGTTCTGCAACGGCTGCCAAGGAAATCAAGGGTCTTATCCAGAACTCCTCGAAAGAGGTGGAAAGCGGTGTCAAGCTCGTGCGCGACACCGGCCAGGCCCTGAAGACTATCGGTGGCTTCATTAGCCAGATCAATCACCATATGGATTCGATCGCCACCTCGGCGAAAGAGCAATCGGTCGGCCTCAGCGAAGTCAACGTCGCCGTCAATCGCATGGATCAGACCACGCAACAGAACGCGGCCATGGTGGAACAATCGACCGCTGCATCCGATTCGCTAGCCCAGCAGGCCCAGACGCTGCGAGAACTCGTCAGTCAGTTCAGGCTCGACGACGCCGCGTCTAGCCAATCCTCAGCCCTTCGCTCCGCCGCTAGAACGATGGAGCAACCAATGGCCCGCGCAACGGTGCATGCAGTCGCCGCACGCCGCTGAACTATCGGCAACAGGAGCCGACAAAAACGGCGCCCGGCAATGCCGGGCGCCTTTCGTTTGTCATGACGCGAAGGCTGGATTGCGCCGTGCGCCCATTCTCAGCACGAAATAGATCGCCCCGCCGATTCCGACGCCGAAGAACCAGCCATAGGTACCCCACCAATCCGGCAGGATGCTGGTGAAGGTCGGCAGGATCGAGGAGAATAGCGCGCCGACCGCGAATGCGATGAAGGCATTGCCGTGCCATCCGTTCTGGAAGCGGAACTCGCCATTCTCATGGTAGAGCGCCTCGACGTTCAGCTGGCTTTTACGGATGAGGTAGTAGTCCACCATCATGACGCCGAAGATCGGTCCCATCGTCGATCCGATGAAATTGACGAAATGCGCCGCACCCGTCTCCCAGGGGGCGAACGGGTAAAGCACGAGAGCGATCATTGCGGCGATATATCCGCCGCGTTTGAAGTTGATCTGGCGTGGGAAGACATTGGCGAAGTCGAAGGCCGGCGACACGAAATTCGCCACGACGTTGATGCCGAGCGTCGCGATCGCAAATGTCAGTGCCGCAAGCAGCGCCAGGAACCAGCTTTCGAATTTCCCCGATATCATTTCCGGATGCAGCAGGACCTCCCCGTAGACGGTGAAGGCGGCGGTGGTCGTCACACCGGCGACGAGGCAGAACGCCAGGAGATTGATCGGCAGTCCCCAAAGATTGCCTTTCCTGAGCGCCTTTTCATTCGTTGCGTAACGCGAAAAATCGCAGAAGTTAAGGTAGAGCGCCGCGAAATAGGTGATCCAGGTGGCGGCGACGGCGGCAAGCGCTGCGACCGAGCCTGGCTCGCCCGGCACGCCGGCATCCTTGGTCTTTTCGATCAGCACGTCGCGCGGAATTTCGGCACCGAAGGAGAAGGTGCCTGATTTGACGACCAGATAGACTGCAAGGATCAGCATCATGATCCAGACGGCCGGACCTGCCCAATCCTGGAACTTGCGAACCGTTTCCATCCCCCGCTGGATGATCAGCAGCTGCAGCGCCCAGACGATCACATAGCAGATAACCTCGAGGGTCGAGTGGCCGAGGAAATGACTGTTCTGATGAAAGGCGAGCAGGCTGTCGTTGCGGATCAGCAAGGCGACGATGGCGCCGGATGCGGCGGCGGTCTGCGCGCCGTACCAGAAGCAGGCGACCACGGCCCGGACCAGGGCCGGAACATTCGCCCCGAAGGTGCCGAAGGAGGCGCGCGCCAGCACCGGAAAAGGTACGCCGGTGCGCACGCCAGCATTGCCGACCAAGCTCATCAACACGAAGATGACCAGCGATCCGATGCCGATGGCGATGACGAAATTGACGAAGCTGCCGCACAGCAGGAACAGGCTCGCCGCCAGATAGTAGCCCCACAGGCTGTGAACGTCGGATGTCCAGACGTTAAAGATACTGAATGCACCCCATTTGCGCTCCTTGGCGGGTGCAAGATCCTCGTTGTACAACGAGGGAGACGGATTTCGAATGCTCATGAATGCCCTCCCATATCCCCTGAGGTCAAATCGACCACAGCTGGAAGTCTGCTCTTCATTTATGCATCTGACAATTTAATAGTCACATTATGCACATCTCTTGGCGATGCCTGAGAATTAGCCATCGCCTGAGCTGGACCGGTCCTTGGCGAAGCCGTTCACTGCGAGCCGACGACACGCCCAGCCAGGCGAAACGGGCTTGCAACCGCGGCACCTGCAGCGTCGAAGACGTAAGCGCCGACGTCACCAGCGGTCGAACGCCTGCCGCTCTCGAAGGAGGCGAGCTGCGCGCCGAACCTGGCGAGTGATGCGTAGCGGTCGTGCCCCAGCCCGTCGGACGCCTGGATCGACGTGATGTCGATGACCCGAAGCCTTTCCTTCACGGCAACCTCCTCGACGACGGGATCGTCGATATCGAGGCGTCCGACGCGCGGACGCTCTCCGGCGATGAAACTCGAGGCCACGAGCGCCCGGTCGTCCTTCGAAACGAGAAGCGATATCGGGATCGGCATCCGCCCGACGTCATTCAGCTGAGCGCGGAAAACGTCGACATCGATGTCGGGAGCGGCGAGCAACACCGCCAGTTTGCCGATGACATCGTCGCGATGCTGCAGCTTGAGCTGGCGCACCGTTTCCATAACCAGGAACCCGCCCATGCTGTGTCCGAAAAGGACAATGCGCTTCACCTTGCCCGAAGCCGAGAGCGACGTGACGAGCGAGGCGAGTTCGGTGCGCGAAGACAGGGCAGCATCGCGGTCGGCGACATAGCCGGCGACTGCCGCGGCCGAAGGCCAGGAAAACAGAATCAGAGCCCCCGGCATATTCGCATCTGCGGCGATCTGCGCGGTGCGATAAAGCGCCTCCTGGTAACTGTAGTTGTAGCCATGCACGAAGATGCCGACGGTGCCGTCGGCCTGCACGGAACCGAGCGCCCGTTGCACGAAGGCATCCTTCGGCAGTTGCTCGCGCTCGATGACGGCAAATTGCCGCTCGGGATCCGGCTTCGCTGTCGGATAGGTGATCGCGGTATCCTTTCGGTCGGGAGGAACCGAAAACTCATACTCCTCATAGGTGAGCGTCTCGGCCCATGCGCTGCCGAAACCGCCGCGCACGCTGTCGGGGGTTCGATTCGTGGCGGCGAGGACCCTCACCCGATCCGTGGCCTTCTCGCCATGAACCTGCTCGTTCAGCAAAACGCGCTTATCGAGATGCACGGGTTGCAGGACATCCGGCGATGGCCGCGTGGCGCAGCCGCCAAGCATCGCCAGGGCCATGCCGACGAGAATGACCGCAGCGATCCTCGGCGGACCAGCAGGAGTTCCCTTCGACACCCCTCGGGAATACCGCTCCGCCATCGATCCATTCTTCGAAAGGTCGCTGGCGGTCAAGAGTGTGGCTTTGCCCATGTCGTCACTGGGAGTGCGGTTCCCGGTCCCGCTTGGGATGGCAGTAGCTTGTGCCATCCCACGCATTGCGTTCCAGTCCGTGTTGCAGCCACGGCGGCGTGAAGTAGCCATTCGCTTTCCTCACGCCTCTGCCGCGGCATCGGACTGGGCGCCTTTATCCCTCGGGATCCTGAACCACGCGACATAGAGCGCCGGCAGGAATAGCAGGGTGAGCGCGGTTCCGACGACGATTCCGCCCATCATGGCGTAGGCCATCGGTCCCCAGAATATCTCGCGCGAGATCGGGATCAGCGCGAGGGTGGCTGCCGCTGCGGTCAGCATGATCGGCCGCATGCGATGTTCGGTCGCCTCGATGACGGCCTGCCAGGCCGGGACACCTTCGGCGCGCAGATGCTCGATCTGCACGACGAGGATGACGGAGTTGCGGATCAGGATGCCGATCAGCGCCAGCACGCCGAGGATCGCGACGAAGCCCATCGGCGCATGGCTCAGCAACAGAGCCGCAACCACGCCGATCAAAGCCGTCGGAGCCACCGCAAAGACCAGGAACAGGCGGCTGAAGCTCTGCAGCTGGATCATCAGGATCGTCGCCATTACGAACAGCATCATCGGAGCGACCGCCGCGATCGGCCCTTGCGCCTCGGCGCTGGATTCGACCGCGCCACCGATTTCCACCTTGTATCCTACGGGCAGGTTCTTCTGGAATTCTTCCACCTTCGGCTTCAGCTGGTCGACGATCGTGGCCGGCTGCGTCGAACCGATGACGGCCGCCTTGAGCGTGATGGTGGGCTGCCGGTCGCGACGCCAGATCGTCGGCTGCTCGAGCTCGTAGCGGAAATTGGCGACGGCCGAGAGTGGCACGACCTTGCCGTTGGAGGTGGAGAGCTGGAGGTTCTGTAGCGTCTGGATGGAACCGCGCTCCGATGCCCTCGCCCGCCCGATGACATTGACCAGGTAGATGTCGTCGCGGATCTGCGTCGCCGTCGAGCCTTCGACGATGCCGTTAAGGGCGGTGGCGATATCCTCGGAGGAGACGCCGAGCTGGCGCGCTTTGTCCTGCAGCACATCGACCTTGACGACGCGGGAGGGCTCGTTCCAGTCCAGGACCATGTTGGCGAGAAGCGGATGCGCACCGACGATGCCGGCAAATTGCTGGGAGATGTCACGCACCTTCTGAATATCGGGGCCGCTGACCCGGTACTGGACCGGCTTACCCACCGGAGGGCCGATATCGAGGAGCTTGACGAAGGCGTCGGTGCCGGGGAAGGTTTTCGTCAGATAGCCCTGCAGGTCCGCCCGCACCTTGTCGCGCACGTCAAGCCCCTTGGTGACGATCACCGTCTGTCCGAACGAGACATCAGGCGTCTGCACGTCGAAAGAGAGGATAAAGCGCGGCGCGCCCTGGCCGACATAAGTCGTCCAGTGATCGATGTCCTTGTTGCCGGCCAGCATCTCCTTTTCGAACTTGGCCATCTGCCTGTTGGTCTCGGCGATCGAGCTGTTGTGCGGCAGGTTCCAGTCGATGACGAGTTCGGTCCTGTCCGAGTTCGGGAAGAACTGCTGCTGCACCAGCCCCATGCCGCCGACCGAGAGGCCGAACACGCCGACGGTGAGCGCGATGGTGATCCAGCGCCAGCGCATCGCCAGCCCCAGAAGCCAGGAGAAAAAGGAGGCGAAGCGGCCCTTCTTCTCGTGATGCGACTTCATGGTCTTCGGCAGGATGGTGACACCGAGAAGCGGCGTGAACAGCACGGCCACGATCCAGGAGACGACCAGCGAAACCGCGATGACCACGAAAAGCGTGAACGTGAATTCGCCTGCGGCGCTGTTGTTGAGACCCACGGGAATGAAACCCGCGACGGTGACCAGCGTTCCCGTCAGCATCGGAAAAGCCGTCGATGTGTAGACGTAGGTGGCGGCTTTCTTCAGATCGTCGCCCGCTTCCAGACGGGCCACCATCATCTCCACGGCAATCATGGCGTCGTCGACGAGCAGTCCGAGCGCGATGATGAGCGCGCCGAGCGAAATACGCTGCAGCGAGATGCCGGAATATTCCATCACCACGAAGGTGATGGTGAGCACGAGAGGGATGGAAATCGCTACCACCATGCCGGCGCGCAGGCCGAGGCTGATGAAACTGATGACGAGCACGATAGCGATCGCTTCAAAGAGCGCTCGGGTGAAGCCCGAAACCGCTTCGTCGACGACATCAGGCTGATCGGAAACGCGGTGCACATCAACGCCGATCGGAAGATCGGCAACGACGCGTTTCATCTGCGCCTCCAGCGCCTCGCCGAACGCCAGCAGATTGGCGCCCTGCTTCATGCCGATCGCAAGCCCGATCGCCGGTTCGCCATTGAAGCGGAACAGCGACGACGGCGGATCGACATAACCGCGCTTGATCGTGGCGACGTCGGTCAGCGGAAAGAAGCGGTCGTTGATGCGAAGGTTGATCGACCGCAGGCTTTCCTCGGAGGTGAACTGTCCGCTCACCCGCAAGGCTATGCGTTCCGGCCCGGCATCGACGAAGCCGGACTGGGTAACAGCGTTCTGCGCCTGCAGGGTGCTGATGACCGACTGCTGGTCTATGCCGAGTGCTGCGATCTGGCGTGTGGAGAATTCGAGGTAAATCGCCTCATCCTGAGCGCCGACCACATCGACCTTCCCGACATTGGGCACCGTCAGAACCTCGGAGCGGGCGTTTTCCACGAGGTCGCGAAGCTGCCGCTGGCTCAGCCCATCGCTTGTGAAGGCGTAGATGTTTCCGAACACGTCGCCGAAGCGATCGTTGAAGAAAGGACCGACGACGCCGCTTGGGAAATCCCCCTTGATATCGGCGATCATGTTGCGGATGCGCAGCCAGGTCGGCGCGACATCCTTAGTTTTGGTGGTCGGCAGCAGCTCGACGAAGACGGTCGTCTGGCCAGCGACGGTCTCGCTCTTGGTGTAGTCGAGCGACTCCAGTTCCTGGAGCTTCTTCTCGATCCTGTCGGTCACCTGGCGGGTGACCTCTTCGGCGGAAGCGCCGGGCCACTGTGCCGTGATCACCATCGTCTTGATCGTGAAGTTCGGGTCTTCCTCGCGGCCGAGGTTCAAATAGGAGAAGGCGCCGGCGAGAATGAAGACGATCATGAAGTACCAGACCAGCGAACGGTGTTCGAGCGCCCAGTCGGAAAGGTTGAAGGACTTCACTGGCTGATCTCCTGGTCGATCCTGATGGTCTGGCCATCTTCAAGTTTATGCACGCCTGCCACGGCCACCCTGTCTCCGGGCGCAAGCCCTTCTGTGATGCGCACAGTGCCGCCTTCGACGGCGTCGCCATCGATCTTCACGCGGCGCAGCGAGACTTTCTTGCCCGGCACATCGACGATCCAGACGCTCGGGCCGTCGGTGCCGGCAAGGATTGCCGAAGACGGCAGCACGATCTCAGGATCGGCGGCGATGGTGGCCGAGGCTGATATAACGGCACCGAGCCTGAAGGCCTCCGGCGGATCGGCAAGCGCGATCTTCGTTCGGCTCGTGCGGGTCGAGGTGTCCGCCTCCGGCGCGATCTCGCGCACGATCCCCGACGCGCGGATCGCAGGATCAAGCTGCAGCGTCACTTCGAAGGGCGCGCCGATCTTCAGTTTCTGGGCGGCCCCCTGCGGCACGTCGACCACGGCGTCGCGCTTGTCCGGCCGCGCGATGGTCACGACCGTCTGGCCGGCCGATACGACCTGCCCGACCTCGGCAGAGGCCGCGGTCACCACACCGTCGAATTCCGCGCGAAGCTGCGCATAGCCGAGCTGCTCATTGGCCTTGTCGAAATTGGCCTGCGCCTTGGCGACCGCAGCCGTGGCCGACCGTCTCGCCTGCTCGGCCTCTTCGAGCGAAGCTTCGGTGCCGGAGCGCGACTCCACGAGCGCGCGCTGGCGCTGCTCGGTGGTGACCGCGTTCCTCAACTGGGCGTCGCTGTTTTCCACATCGGACTGGGAACTGCGCACGGCAAGCTCCAGCGCCACCGGATCGATGGCGGCGACGACGTCGCCCTTCTTGACGACATCTCCGACATTGACGTTGCGGGCAATCATCCGCCCGAGAATCCTAAAGCCGAGCTCGGTCTCGATCGTCGGCTCGACTGTACCGGTCAGGCTGAGACTGGTGGCAGGCGTCTGCTTGGCTATTATCGACAGCACGGGACGGGGCGCTTCTTCCTTGTTGTCCTCTTGCCGCGTGCAGGAGGAAATCAAGGCCGTACCCATCATTAGTGCGACTATCTTGGGACCAATACTCACTTGGAAGCTTCCTTGACATAAGAAACGATTTCACCGGGCCTGAGGAATTTTGTCCCTTCAGTCACCACGACCTCTCCTGCCGACACGCCCGATTTCACGATGAAGCTGCCGGTCTCGTAGCCGGTGACATCGACCGCCCGCACAGAGACCGCTGACGATGTGGGATCGGCGATCCAAACGGCTGGCTTGCCGTCTTTGGCGGTCATTGCCGACCAGGGAAGCTGAATAACGTCCTGGGAGACGTAGTTGAATCTTCCGACGACGGGAGCGCCCAGCGGAATGGGAGCGTCGCTTGAGATCGCGACCTTGACCTTGATGGTGCCGGTGGAAGAATCGATCGTCGGCGAAATCTCGCGAACCTTCGCCTCGATCTTTTGCGTCGGGTCCGACAGAAGGGTCACGGTCCCGTCACCTTCGATCGGGCGCAGGAAGGCGCTTTCGACCACGTCGAAGACGGCGTCCCGATCGCCGTCATGGGCAAGGGTGAAGACGACCTGAGCGGCTTGCGCCACCTGCCCGACCTCGGCATTGCGGGCGGTGATCACCCCGTCGGCGTCCGCCTTCAGCTCCGTGTAGGACAGGGTATCCTGGGCAGTTTCGAAAAGCGCCTGTGCCGACTTGGTCGATGCCTGAGCGGTCAGAAGCGCCTCCTGCGCCTGATCGAGCGCAGCGCGGGTCGTCACCTGCGTTCGGAACAGGCTCTGCTGGCGGTCGAATGCCAGCTGCGCCTGGGTCTGCTGGGCTTGCGCCGACTGAAGATTGGCCGCCGCCACGTCCAGATCGGCCTTCTGTTCTTCCGGATCGATGCGGGCCAAAAGCTGCCCCGCCTTCACGGATTGGCCGATTTCCACCAGCCGTTCGACGATCTTGCCGCTGACGCGAAAGGACAGATCGGTCTGAACACGGGCGCGGACTTCTCCCGTGATCGCACCGCCCTGGACCAGCGGCTCAGGCTTGGCGACGACAACACCGACCTGCCTCGGGGCTGGCTCGGCCGGTCGGCTGTCATTACTGCATGATCCGAGACCGATGGCGCATACGATCGCCGCGGCGACCTGAATGGTTCTCATAGTAGACCTCTTGCTCTCAACGGCAGCTTCTATATAATTGACTGACTATTTAGTCAATGAAACTTTGTGCCGCAGGGAATGAGAGCGTGCATGATAAAGGGAGGCGAGGAAAATGGCAGCTCAGAAGAAACTCACACGCGCGGAACAGAAAGCGCTGCGACCCATCCAGATCTTGGATGCCGCTTTCGAGGAATTTGTCAGAAGCGGTTTTGCCGGAACACGGGTCGAAGACATCGCCGACAGGGTCGGCGTCACCAAGGGCACGGTCTACGTCTATTTCGAAACCAAGGAAAACCTATTCGAAGCGATGATCAACCACTTCTCCGTGCCGTTTCAGGAATTGGTCGTGATCGCCGATCGGCTCAGCGGCAGCGCTACCGACAGGCTGGTTTCCATTCTGGGCCTCTTCTACGAGCAAATTCCCGAGGACCGCGCGACGCGCGAGTTGATGCGACTGGTCATTTCGGAGGGACAGCGCTTTCCCGACCTGATCGATCGCCACCACGATCAGTTCATTGCGCCGATCATCGCCAAGATCGACGCTCTTATCCTCGAGGGCGTGGCCTCGGGGGAGTTTCGTCAGGTTCCGGTGGAATTTTCCGACATCGTGGTCGCGCCCATCCTGACGACGACGGTTCTGCGGCTGATATTTGACGATCGCCGCGTGCCCACTCCCAACAAAGAGGCCTTCTTGCGGACCTATTTCGACCTGCTGTTCAACGGCTTGCTCGCCAAGCCTCACTGATCGCCAATGGCGCCAGCGCACGCGATCATCGCGCATTTGCGGCAGCGCTGCAGCCGGTTTTCGCCGAATGAGAAAAAATAGGCTGCGGCGCACGTAGCTTTTCTGAAGTTTTTATGTGAAAACATCAAGTTAGCTTGTGCCTTCGAAGGCATGACCTCAATTCGCGACGGAATAAAGTGGAACGCAAAGTCAATCTCAAGGATGTCGCGCGCGACGCGGATGTATCGCTGAGCACAGCCTCGCACGCCCTGAACGGAACCGCGCCGCTGACGATAGAAGTGCGCGAACGGGTTCTGGATTCGGCCAAACGCTTGGGTTACCTCGACCGTCGGCGAAAGAAGGCGACGATTGCGGCGCTGCGCGTTTTGCTTCTCGCCATTCCCGACGATGCGGCGCCGGAGAGTGACCTTAACCTAGTGAGCTGGACGATCCTCAACGGTCTTCGAAGGGAGTGCGAGCGTCGCGGCATCCGGATCGTACCCTTCGTCAGCACCGGACGGCGCATTGACGGCGCTCATGTCAGGCAGATCGCGCTTTCGGAGCGTGCCGACGGGATCGTGGTCCTCAACGACGATCAGCCGGAACTCATCCGCAGCCTCGCCTCCCCCGATATGCCTGTTGTCATCGTCAATGGCGAGGATCCCGCCATGCTGGTTGATACGGTAACACCCGAAAACCGGTTCGGAGCACGGCTCGGCATCGCGCACCTGCTGGCGCTCGGGCATCGCCGCATCCTCCACCTGACCTGGAAGGGCCGCACGACGATCCAGCGGAGATATGACGGCTTTTCCGATGCCTATTTCGCCGCCCAGCTTCGCATGCCGGACGATATGATTCTGGAGGCCGAGGGATATGAGCCAAGGCACGGCGAGGCTGCCATCAATGCCCTGCTCGACCGCGATCCTACGCTGAAAGGCGCGACCGCCGTCTTCTGCGCAGCCGATAATCTGGCGCTGGGTTGCCTGAAGGCATTGGCCGATCGCGACATAGGCGTGCCGGAAGCGATATCCGTGCTGGGCTTCGACGATATCGTCCCCGGCGAATTCAGCCGTCCGCCGCTTTCAACGGTCAGCGTTCCTACCGACAAGCTCGGCGCTGCCGCCCTGGCACTCATCGAACAGAGGTTGATCGCCAACGACCCGCAGCGGCCGGCCCATCGCCTGGAACTCGGATGCCATCTCGTCCTGCGCGGCAGCGTCGCGCCGCCACGTCAGGAACCCGTCGGAAGGCGTCAGAATCCCAAAGGCTGAAAAGCCTGAATTAACGCAAGCGCTCTGCCCGCAGCCGCGTATCGCGCGGGCTCTCGCCAAAGGTGCCGCGGTAGATGATGGAAAACCTGCCCGCATGCGCAAAACCCCATATCGCGCAGATCTCGCGGACGGATCGTTCGTTCGTTGGATCCCGCAGTTGTTCGCGGGCTGCCTGCAGCCGGATGGAGCGCAGATAGCAAGCCGGAGAAGTCCCTCTGAAAGCTTTGAACCCCGTCTGCAGCGCGCGAAGGGAAACGCCGACATTATCCGCAACCATCGTCATGGTGAGAGGCTCGGCGATCTTGGCATGCATATAGTCGATGGCCCGTCGGACATGCCAAGGCGCAACCAGCGATATTTTCTTTTTTTCCATTTGGCCTGAAAGGCGGTGGTGGCCAAATCGGATCACGAGGTGAGCGAGGGTCTCGCTCATCGTCGCCACGGCAAGAGGTGAAGACAGAAGCGGACCGCCGTTGCGCATGCCCTGCACGATTGTCTGCACCAGATTACCGACAAGCTGTCCCGACTGTGTCGCAATATCCAGGTCGGGTTCCAGATCGAGCGAGTCAGAGAGCGGGGTTTCCACAAGTGAAACCAGCATTCGTTTCACGATTTTCCAGTCGAGGAACAGTACATCCGATATGTGCGGGCCTTGGATGAAGCGATCATTGGCCTCATGGTTGTTGGCCATGAGAAGATGACCCGCTCCGCTTTCAATTATCCTTTTTCCAATGGACAGTCGAAAGGATCCCGTGTGCGGAATGTAAAACGCAAGGTGTTGCGGAGATTCGTCGAGCGTTCGGATTGTCCAGGAACCCTCGTACACCGAATGAATCACCGTGAGTGCCTCGGCCCTCCTTAAGTCCGCCGCCCAAGCGAAGGTCCGGTCGTTATTCAGCGGCTGCGCGCCGAAAACCCCGTATCCTGCCGAAAAAGCTTGAACCATCGATTCGAAGTTGGTGCCTTGATGTGTCGGCACAAACCCGTAAGCCTCAGGCTCAAGAACGCGGGCTGTATTCTCGGATCTCAATGAAAGCATGAGACTTCATTCTTTTCACTAGCCACACGAGACGTGACCTCGACTGGCCTGACCAATCTCGATGGGGTAAGCAGGACCGCCAAAACCATGGATGAATTCCTTGCTTTTTCTGGAAACAAAACGTGCTATGCATAGGTTCACACCTACAGTGTAAATCAAAACGATCCGAAAATGAAGTACGCTCCCCTAAATCATATCGCCGCGCATTTTTTGCGAGACGCACAACCACCGCGGGTTGCCTCGCGCAATGAACGGGACCTGTTGAGGTTGATCTGGAAGTCTCCCGGAATCGAGCGTGCCGAGCTGACCGAGCCGCTCGATCTCACCCAGCAATCCCTGCACAGGATCGTCGCCCGGCTTCATGAGCGAGGAATGATCGTCTATTCGCATTCGGAAGGCCGGCGGGCGGGTCCGCCCAGCCCGGAGCTGACCCTTCGAAAAGACTGGTGCCTGACACTTGGAATCTCCGTCAACGTCGGCTCGATCGGCCTTTGCCTCATGGGTTTCGGCGAACCTTTGGAAAACTTGGAAATCCCGCAGGCAGGCACTTCGCTTTCGGCTGAGCTGAAACGGATCGAAGCGGCGGTCGAAGACATTTTGGCTCGCCGGGGCGCCAAACGGCGCGACGTCCTCGGTGTCGGCCTGGCGGTCAGCGGCCACCGTATGCTGGAGACGGCCTTCAATTGTCCTCTGCCACTCGCCCACTGGTCATTGATCGACCTCGCGCCGTTGCTTGGTAAACAGCTTGGCTTGCCGGTCTGGGCAGACAATGTCGCCAGGACCGCGGCTTTGGCGGAAGCGATCTTCGGCGTTGGCCGTGATGCTGCGGATTTCGCTTATGTCGCCCATCTTCATGGCTATGGCGGCGGCCTGGTTTCCGGGGGCATGCCGTTTCGCGGCAGTTTCGGTAACGCCGGTGAATTCTCCGTTCTCTTCGCGCGTCAGGACTACGACGACCGCCCTGCACTCGGCCAATTGCTTGAATATCTTCGGAGCAAGGGGCGCTCCGACTTAAGCCTCAAAGATCTGAAGAACGAAAACCTGGTGGATTGGGATGGCGTTCGCGAATGGGTCGACCGCGTCACCCCAGCGCACAATCGCGCCATCAATGCGATTTGCGCGATATTCGACCCGGCACTCATCGTCCTTGGCGGCGAGCTTCCGCATTCGCTTGCGAGAATGCTTATCGAACGGACCGAATTCAATAATCTACCTCGGCACGGCGTATTGCGCGACGTTCCCAGCCTTGCCGTGGCACAGATCATCGATGCCCCAGGCGCAATCGGCGCGGCCCTGATCCCGCTAATCGAAACCGTTTTGTGATCGCTCATTGGTAGCAGCGTCTCGACGACGGCCGCGATGGCGGACATCGTTTTGGTCAGGCGGCGGATCGGCCGCACGATCTGTCCGAGGCTCACAGCCGTACCAAGACCCAGCGATATCAGCGCGCCGATCGCAAGCCGATATAGCTCGTGTCGATCGTGGCGTCCCTGAGCTTCCAGGTACAGGTAGATTTATGGCGCCTGGCTCTTGAGTTCGGAATACCGAAGCCGCCTGCTAACGCTGAATGATTCATGGAAACGGTAAACAGGACGCAAGACGGCAGCGCCGGCTATACGATCAGCCAACGCTGCCACGAGCGGCTTGAGGACGTCTCGGGGTTATGCGCCCGCCTCGTTCACTTCATGCCCGTTCCGGCAATACCGGTGGTGATGTATTTCTGCAGGAACAGGAAGACGATGGTGACGGGCAGCAGGCTGAGGAAGGTCATCGCCAAAATATAGTGCCACTGCACCGAGAACTCGCCTTGGAACGCGTTCAGGCCGACCTGCAGCGTAAAATTCTCGCGGCTGTTGAGGACGATGAGTGGCCAGAGGAAATCGTTCCAGCGCCAGAGCACCGAAAAGATCGTCAGCACCGCAAGCGCCGGCGCCGTCAGCGGCAGGATGATGCGCCAGAAGATGCAGAATTCGCTCGCCGCGTCGACGCGCGCCGCCTCGATCAGTTCATCGGGTATGGTCAGCATATATTGCCGCAGCAGGAAGACGGCCGTCGGAGAGGCGACTGTCGGCAGGATGACGCCCCAGAGATTGTCGGCAAGCCCGACCCCGACGATGACGAGGTAGGCCGGCACCATGACGACGGCGAGCGGGATCATCAGGGTCGAGATGATGATGACGAAAACCGTCGTGTCGCCCCGAAACTTGTATTTCGACAGCGCAAAGGCCGCCATGGCGTTGACGATCAGCGTCAGCAGCGTCGCGACCACGGTGACGAACACCGAATTCTTCAGAAAGGTCAGGAAGTTGAAGCGCGTCAGCGGATCGGTGTAGTTCTCGGTGGCAACCGTCAGGTGCTGCACCGGCGTCATCCCCTTAACGTCGACGCTGACCGGCTGTCCCGGATTTGCGGGATCGACCATCTGGGCCTTGAGGCCGATGCGCCGCACCATGGCCATTTCGCGCGGCTGGCCATCGATATTGACCTGCCAGAGGCTGAGCGGCTTATCGAAGCCGGGCACGGTCCGCTCCACGGCGGCGCGCGGGAGCAGCGTTGGCGGAAATCGGGTGATTTCTGCCGCCGGCTTCAGCGAGGAGAGGCCGGCCCAGACGACGGGAACGAGCACCGCCAGCGTGCCACCGATCAGCCAGACCCATGACAGAATATCGGTGATGTCGATGCGTCCGGCCCGGCGCGTGCGCGCGAGAAAGCGGATCGGATTCATAGAGCTGTTCATCTCAGGACTCCATTCGCTTGCCGAGGCGCAGCTGTATGAGGGTGAGAACCAGAAGGACCAGCCCCATGAGAACCGATGCGGCCGACGCCAGTCCGAACAGGCGAAGGTCGCTGCTGAATGCCATCTGGTAGATATATTGGACGATGAAGCTGTTGGCCGTGCCGGGGCCGCCGCCATTGGTCAGAACCCAGGCCTCGTCGAAGATCTGCACGGACTTGATCATCAGAAGGATGAAGACGACAAGCAGGTTCGGAGCCAACAGGGGCAGCGTGATCCTGAAAAGCGTGCGACGTGGCGATGCAGCATCGATGGAGGCTGCTTCGTAGAGCTCCTTCGGGATCGCCTGGAGACCGGCGAGCAGAATGAGCGTGTAGAAGCCCATATGGAACCAGACCGACACGACGACGACAAAGAAGCGCGACCAGCCGACATCCAGCAGGAAGATCTCCGGGGGAACACCGATCATCTGAAAGAAGGCGTTCAGCAGCCCGTTGCGATCGAGGAACCATTTCCAGATCAGGCCGATGACGACGGGCGACAGTAAGACGGGATAGAAGAACATCGCCCGGAAGAAGCAGCGCGCAAAAATCGCCCGATTGAGGATCAGCGCGGTGATCAGCGCTACGAGCAACGTGGCGACGACGTTGAACCCTACGAACCACAGCGTGTTCCACACTGCCGTCCAGAACAGCGATTCCTGGCAGGTTCCCGGCTGCAGATAATTGCCGCAGGAAAGCAGCGTGCGGAAATTGTCCAAGCCGACGAAGGGCCGCTCCGACACGAAAAGATTGGTGCCGCCGGTGAAGGCGTAGCCCACCGCGATTGCGATCGGAAGGAACGTGAAGATGGCAAACAGAACGAGGTTCGGCGCCAGGAACAGCCATGGCATGCGCTTGCGGCCGAAGATCCGTTCAATCACATTAATCGGGGCTTCGACCACCCTCATTGCCGTTTCGCCTGTCTGCGACAGCAATGCACCTGCTTTGAGCGCCGCCATATTCAGCGCCTCCCCTGCCCGGGCCGCCGGGCAAAAGCCAGGCCGCTTTCGGGATCGAACAGATGGACCCGCCCCGGGGCGGCGTCGATCATGATGCGGTCACCCGGCGCCGGCGCGAAATGGCCGGCCTCATGAACGATGACCTGCTCGTCGTGGCCGGCAAGGTTGCCGTAGACATAGGTCTCGGTGCCGAGGCCCTCGTGATACTGGACGACGAACGGCAGGCCCTGCTCGCCGACGCGTGAAAAATGCGCGGGCCTTATCCCGGCAAGAACGGCCTGCCCGACCGCGATGCCGGCAGGGTCGACATCGCTGACGATCTTACCGCCGTTGTCGACATCGATGGCCACACCGCTTTCACCGATAGCCGAGACCTTGCCCTTGATGATGTTCATGCGCGGCGAGCCGAGGAAGCCGGCGACGAAGAGGTTGCGGGGATTGTCGAAGAGTTCCAGCGGCGCGCCGACCTGCTCGACCCGCCCGGCGCGCAGCACGACGATCTTGTCGGCCATCGTCATCGCCTCGACCTGGTCATGCGTCACATAGATCATCGTCGTCTTGATCTCGCGGTGGAGCTTGGTGATCTCAGCTCGGGTCTGGACGCGCAGCGCCGCGTCCAGGTTCGACAGCGGCTCGTCGAAGAGAAAAATATCCGGTTCGCGTACAATGGCCCGGCCGATAGCAACACGTTGGCGCTGGCCGCCCGAAAGCTGCTTCGGGCGCCGGTCGAGATAGGGTTCGAGCGCCAACATCCTGGCGGCCTCGGCAATACGCGCCTCGATCTCGGCGCGCTTGAACTTCAGATTTTCAAGGCCGAAAGCAAGGTTCTTGCGAACGCTCATGTGCGGATAGAGCGCGTAGGACTGGAAGACCATGGCGATCTTGCGCTCGGCCGGCGAGAGTGCGCTGACATCCCGGCCTCCGATCGCGATTGCCCCCGACGTGACCTCTTCGAGGCCGGCGATGACGCGCAAAAGGGTCGACTTGCCGCATCCCGACGGACCGACGAAGACAACGAACTCGCCGTCCTTGATATCGAGTTCGACGTCGTGCAGGACTTTGACCGAGCCATACGACTTGTTGACGTTGGAAAGTTTCAGTTCTGCCATGCCCCACTCCCATCGGGTGCCGCCGTTTCGAAGACGACGTCAATTGCGTTCCAGCCTTGCGGCAACGGTGTCGGCCTGGTGATCCGCACCTCGTTCATCAATACCCTGGCAACCCCCGCCACGTAGACGGCCGGCATTCCCCCCGGATAATTCTCAAGACCGATCACCCGCCCGTCCGAGCCGCGCGTCCAGGCATTTGCGCGGCCACCGCCGTCGGCCTTCGGGGCAAGATCGGCACTGGTCGGGCGCAGGTCGTAGGATTGAGCGGTGCCGAGTTGCCCCGGCTGCTGTTCCAGGCCGATGCGTCTCAGCGATACGTTGCGGATGCCGGCCGGTGCGGCCGCAATGACGGTGATTGCCCCTTGCATCTGCCCGCTGACGTCCTCGACGATGAGGTTCCCGATGGCGCCTGCAGGGCGCTCGGTGACACGGTCGACGATATTGACGGTCAGCGCCTCACCGGACCCCCAGAACCCATCGGGCGTCTCGCGGCACTCTACCGCGATCCGCGAAAACCGGACGTTCGATATCCGGCCGCCGTCGCGGGAAAATATGCCGAGCGCCCGGTTGGATGATGAGACACTGCAATCCTCGAAAACGACATTGGTGATGTCTCCATGCGTTTCCGTGCCGATCTTCAGCGCGCAGCTAAGGCTCTGAACCGAGCAGCGGCGGATAAGAATATTCTCGCATCGCCCGATGGCGACACCCTGCGGGCCGATGCTGGTCTTCAGGCATATGCCGTCATCGGCCGTCGATATCGTGCAATCCTCGATCACGGCGCCGCGGCAGGCATCGAGCACGATGCCATCCGTATTGGGAAGGCGGCGGTCGTTTTCGATGGTGACGTTGCGGACCGCGACATCGGTGCAGTCGACGAAGTGCAGCGTCCACATCGGCGAGCGGCTGATATGCAGCGCGCTGATCTCGACCTCGTCGCAGCTTTCGAAGACGACGACGCGGGGGCGGAATTCCGCGGGGATGAAGGTCCCCACCGTCTCGTCATCTCCGATGATGAAGCTCTCGCAGCCGGCTTCGATACGCCCCGGCCCCGTCAGTCGGATCCTCCGCGCGCCCTTGGCGACGATCATGCCACGGTCCGACTTCTCGGCGATCACCGAAACAGTCGTATGCGCGTAGGCGCTGTAATCCGGAACGGGACGCAGGATCGCGCCGGCGGCCAGATGCAGATCGACACCGGATCTGAGCCGCAGCCCCCGGCAGATGTGAATGCCTGCAAGCAGCTCCAGCCGTCCGCCGCCGGAAGCCGATAGAGCGTCGATCGCCGTCTGAAGCCGGGCCGTGTTGTCGCCATCGACCGCCTCAATCGCGACGAGGGATACCGCGCTCATTGGCGACGGCCGTTTTCGAGGATGACCTCGGTCAGCAGCAGCATGGTCAGCGCCTGGCCGTACGGCGTCGGCACGTTCGGGATGCGCCGGTAGAAATCGAGGTCGTGCCCCATCGGCGTGCCATCCGAGACGCCGTGGACGACGCCTTCCTCGTCGATCTGCGCCAGCACCGCCGCAAGCGCGCGCTGGGCATAGGCCTTGTCGCTCTCGTCGAGAATGCCGGCATCGACAGCGCGCAGGATGCCATAGGCAATGCCAGCCGTGGCCGAAGTTTCCACCGGCGACGATGGGTCGTCCAGAAGGGTCGTGAACATCCCGTCCGGCCGCTGATATGCCTTCAGCGAGCGCACCTGGCTGACGAGAACATTCGAAAGGAAACGCCGGTCCTTTTCGCCGAGCGTCGGGACGAGATCGAAGAGTTCCGGAATGGCGACGGTAATCCAGGCATTACCGCGGGCCCAGAAGGCATTGGCGAAGTTATGCCGGCCGTTGAAGGTCCAGCCGTGATACCAGAGACCGCTGACCGGATCGGAGAGATAGCGTGTGTGGATCACGAACTGATAGACGGCCTCGTCGATCCAGTCGCTGCGCTCGCAGAGCACGCCGGCCCGGGCGAGGAACAGGCAGGCCATGAACAGCGTGTCGTCCCACAATTCGCCGTCGTTAAGCCGTTCCTTGACGACGTGCTGAAAGCCGCCCTCCTCGGTCTTCGGCAATTCCTTGACGAGCCATTCGGCCCAATCCTCGACGAGCGCGCGGAAATCGGGCCGGTCGACATGCTGGACGAGGATTGCCAGCGGCAGCATCGGCGCCGTGCTGTTGATCTGGCGCGGCGGCAGGCCGCGTTCGATCTGGCCGGCATACCAGGCGACGAGTTCCTCCAGCGCCTTTTGGTCATTGGTGGATATGGCCCGCCGCAGGAAGCCGTAGAGGCCGACGCCGACTTCCCAGTCCCATTCGTCGAACTGAATGCCGGAGGTGGAGCTTCCGGTCACCAGACCTTCCTTGATGCCTCTGAGCCGGCTGAAAGCAGTCGCCACCCGATCGATCGTCGTCAGGAGGGCGGCGTTGTCGACAGATGTTGTGTTCATGCGGGAGACCTATGTTTCAGGAATAGAACGGTCCGTCAGCGCCGGCGCTGGAGGCCGCACTGTCGTGGGTGAGGATCGGGTGCGGCTGATCATGCGTGAACGGCCGGGGCTGGCCGGCGATCGACAGACCGTCGGCATAGGAGAGAGAGATCACCGGGCCACCCGGCGGCGTCAGCGCAAGGCGCCGAAGCGCGGGATCGAAGGATACCGTCGTCTGGCACAGGCGCTCGAGGAAGGCTTTGAAGGCGTCGCCATTGCCGCATCCGACAATGGCCGCCCAACCGCAGAGTAGCCCATAGGAGCGCGCCTCGCGGCCGGCGGTCGGGCCCTCGGTGATCAGTTCCAGGCCGTTCGATGCCCAGAGGGCGGAAAATCCCCGGCCCGATCGCGCGATCAGCCACTTGCCTTCGACAATGAGATCATCGAGGCCATCGCGGCCGATATAGGCATGAGTCCATGCATGTCGTGCGGCGCTGGTATCCTCGATCAGAAGGGCGATATCGCGATGCTGGGCGACGCGCGGCAGGATGCCGTTGCCGGCCCAATAGGATGGCCTTTGATTGCCCCAGGGATCATCCTCGCCGGGATGATTGACCCACAACCTCGCCATCGGATGGCCGGCCAGCCTGACATCAAGGACGTGCTGCTGGTGGCCTTTCCCGCCGGTCTTATGATCGACCACCGTCGAAAGCTGCGCCGCCTCGTTCTTGAACAACACGAGCTTTCCGCTTTCGAGCCCCTGGCTGTAGCGCGCCTCGACGCTTCTGCCCCTGGAAAGGGCGGCAAGCTCAACGAGATCGGCGGGCGGCTCGTAGCCGCCGGCGCAGAACATTGTCAACGCGGCGACACCGTTGTTCAGCCAACCAGTTCCAAAGGCGACCTGGGCGAAAGGCGCGAGCTCGGTCAGCGGGCCGGCGCGCAATTCCTTGTCGTAGGCCCGGCCCTGCGAACCGGCCGGAACGCCGGCCAGCGTATGAAGGGCGATCATACGAAAGATAAGATCGATCTGGCCGCGGGCGCGATCGGCAATCCCGCTCTCGGCCCAGCGCTCCAGCGCCAAGAGACCGATGAAATCGATCGGGTAATAGGCGGCCGAATTCCACTCCGCCAAGCCATGGGCCTCGACGCTGTCAAACCAGCGCCCTAGGCGCTCGACGGCGAGTTCCGCCTGCTGCCGTCCCGTCCGCCCCGAGGCCGAAAACACCGCCTCGGGCAGAAGGAGTCCGGCCAGCAACTGGCTGGTATGGAAGCAGAGCACGTGGTTCTCGCTCCAGAACCACATCGCATCATTGCCCGGCTCGTCGACCCAGTAACGATAGCAAAGAACGGAACGGCGGATGCGTTCGACCGTGGCTTCCGGCATCCGGTCGCCATAGGCGCCGAGCAGCCACAAGAGCGGCACCATGATGAAATCCGAGCAATCCTCGCGCGCATCGATGGAGGCAAGCGTCGCATCGACGATGCGGTCGAAGCTCTCCTGGTCGAGATGGCGGGTTTCCATCATCGCGATGAGACGTCCGGCGCGATTGGCGCCGAAGCGAGCGCTGTATTCCAGCGCCTGGCGCTTGCGGGCGGAAAGCGAGGTCTCTGCAGGCAATGGCGAAAGGCTGCTCATGAAGGCGGCATCGATAACGCGGGTGACCGAACCCGGGCCGGAGCCGATCGTCATGTGGATACCGTGATAACCGTCCGCAATGCCGCAGACATCTTCGGCGATCAGACGGCTCTGATGGGCGCACAGAGTCAGTTTCGAATGGGCGAGAACGGGCCGCTCGTGGCCATGGCCGACGACCTTGAGCTCGACGGGCAGGTCGCGCTCGGGCGCGGTGTCAAAGATGATCTCCAGCGGCTGATTGACGAAGACGTCGCGGGCCGGGCGCACGCCGCGCGAAAGGGCTTCCAGCTCACGCACCTCGTCCTGATCAAGCGATACCGGCAGCAGCACGCGGAGCGGCTCCCTGTCCAGCATTTCGAGTTCGAAGAACCAGGTCGTGTCACGCTCGGCAAGGTCTTCGGTGTGGACGAGAATCTCGTTGTCGCCGGCCTCGAGCATCAGCGTTATCTCAGTTGCGCTCTCGACGTTGCGCTTGAAGGGCTCGAAGCGCACGGCCTCTGTGCCGTTAACCCAGATGCGAACCCCGCCGCAGGTCTTGAGAGCCAGATTGAGCCTGCGCGGAGCCTCCGTCCTGAACGTGCCCTTCAGCCATCGCCTGATATGCGTCGGCACATGCCAGAAGCTGGTAAACTCGACGCGGCGGTTCGAGCCGGGGAGATTGAGGCTTTCGGTCGGCCAGGACGTGTCGGGCATGAGCGGCCGCCCCACCATGGTCGACCAGAAGGCCTTGCGGCACGGCAGGTCGCCGACATCGACGAAACCGTTGATGAAGCGATAGTTCACGCGATCTTCGGCGAGCGCCGGCTCGCCGGGGAAATAGCTGGCGATGAGGCCCGAAACGGCCCATGCCGTTATCGTCTGGCCCTCAGCCACGCTGTATGCCGGCGCCACGTCACCCGGCTGCTTGATGCTTTCCGTTTTCACAGATCGCCTCCTCCGCAATAAAATGAAAATATTTTCATTATGTTATTTTGGTGCGTGATTTTGCAGATCGCTCAAAAACATCGCTATTCGCATAGAAAATAGCTTGACGGGATGAATGTCAAGTATATGAAATTCACCCATCGATGGTTTACGCCACGATTGATGAAAATGTTTTCATGGGAGGATGAAAATGAAAACCTATCTTTCAGGGGCTTTCGCACTGGCGCTTGCCACCGTTTCTTTTGCATGGTCCAGCGTGGCCATGGCCGAAACCCAGACGATCACCTTTCTCTTTACCGACGACGACCAGGCTTATGTCGAGCGGATGGAAGCGCTGAGCAAGGAATTCGAGGCCGCGCATCCGGACATCAAGGTGAATTTCGTCTCGTCGGGTTATGATGCGGTCGCCAAGCAGCTGCCGGTGCAGCTTGCCGTCGGCGAAGGCCCGGATGTCGCCAAGATCACTGACTGGCAGCTGGCGCCCTATTATCTCGATATGCGCCCCTTGATGAAAGATCCCGATGGTTTCGCCAAGCTGCACGGCGACAGCCTGAACACGCTTCGTTTCCCCGGCGTCAACGATCCGAACTCGATCAACGGCTATGTCGCGTCGCAGACCTTCAACCTGCCCTTCGTCAACAAGACGCTGTTCGAACAGGCGAAGGAACCGCTTCCGAAGCCGACCGCCACCCTGAAAGACATCGTCGAGGCTTCCGCGCGCGTCGCCAAGGCGACCGGCGCCCAGATCCCGTTCACCATGGACCGCTCGGGCCACCGCTTCTCGGGTGCTGCCTTCTCCTACGGCTCGAACTACGTCAAGGACGGCAAGTTCGCCTTCCCCGACGATGCCGCCAAGCACTACATCACCGATCTCTACAACTGGACGAAGGACGGCTCTTTCCCGAAGGAGATGTGGGGTGCTGCCGGCGGAACCCAGTACAAGAACATGGGTGACGAGTTCGTCAACGGCAATGTCGTGACCTATCTTGCCGGCAACTGGATGGTCAATCCGTTCCAGAAGAAGATCGGCGACGCCTTCGACTGGACGGCGATCAGCGCGCCCTGCGGCGATGCCGGCTGCTATGCGATGCCTGGTGGTACCGCGATCGTCGGCTTCAAGCGCACCAAGTACCCGCAGGCCGTCGCCTCCTTCATCGAGTTCCTCGGCTCTGAAAAGGTCCAACGCGAAGTCGCCGAAAACTACGTCATCCTGACCGGCGCCGACATCAAGGACCCGCAGTACAAGCTCGAGAGCAAGAACGCCAAGGACGCCATGGCCGTCTTCCTCGCAGCCCGCGACAGCGCGCCTCAGGCCGCCCGCGACCTGGAGCGCCTCAAGGGATCTGGGGCCATCTATCAGTTGATCGTCCAGCGCATGAGCCAGTTGATCGTCGGCGAGCTTTCCCTCGACGAGACTTTCAAGGCGATGAGTGCAGACGTCGACAAGGTCAACGTGGCGCTCGCCGCCAACAAGTAACCGGCCGCGCCTGCGCCCTCCGCAGAATGCGCGCTGTATCAGCCACGGTCTCGCAACAGGCCGTGGCTGATCGTTTTTGTCCGATGACGAAGGCGTCGTGACACGAGCCTCGGGAGAGGCTATAGCCGTTGTCAGCTTGGGCCAGCCATGCGCGATGTCAAATCATAAACGCCGGCAACCCGGATACGTCCGGCGACCCAGCGGCTTTCTACCGTATAGAGGTGCGTCTCAATGCCGATGGGTTCCGAGCATCCGCTGCGCAGGGAACTTCACGACGAGCTGCATGCACGGCCGTCGCTTTATTTTGAGACCGACACCGATGTCTGGCACGTCGCCATAGTCGGCGAGAGTGCCCCGCCTACGCTGCCGGCTTCCATGCCGGGATTGGAAGACGTCTCTGCCACCCGCGAGGGGAACCACGGCATCGGCCGCTTCGGCGACGGCCGGCTGAAATGGGAGGCGCATACCGAGTTCCTGACCCTCACCTTCGTCGTTCCTGCAGCCGCCGAACCCGGCAGCAACCCGCCTGAAGCCTTTCAGGCCTGCTGCCGTCAAATCGACGGCAAAGTCATCGCGGCCGTCCGGGTGCTGGTGCGGGCCGACAAGGACGGACAGCATTCGGAAAAACCAAAGCTCGACTATGTCGCTTCTCAGGTCGGCGGCGGCGACGCGGAGGTGCATTCGAACTTCCGCCTGACAGACAGCGGTTTCGCGGAGTTCCTATTCTTCAACCGCAGCCTCAACGCCTATCGTACCGGCCGCATGGTCAGGCGTTTCCTGGAAATCGAGACATACCGGATGATGGCCCTTTTGGCGCTGCCGAAGGCACGCGAGACGGTCTCCAAGCTTTCGGCCTTCGACCAGCGGCTCGATTTGCTGATCACCCATATGCAGGGTGCCGTCAAGGTGGACAAGGCGCTGCTGTCGGAGGTGACCAGGCTCTCGTCCGATGTCCTCAACTTCTCGGCGCTCGCCCGCCACCGCTTCGGTGCGACGAAAGCCTATGCCGATATCGTCGCCAGTCGGCTGTCCGAGCTTCGCGAAGAGCGGGTCCAGGGAAGGCAACGACTGGGGACGTTCATCGACCGACGCTTCCAACCGGCTGTGCGCTCGGTCTATGCGGCAGAGCGGCGCCTCGACGAACTGGCCGAACGCGTTAGCCTGGCCGGAGACCTGCTCAGAACCACGGTCCAGGTTCAGCTCGAGGATCAGAACGCCTCGCTGCTGACGTCGATGGAAGAGCGGGCCCGCATCCAGGTGCATATCCAGCAGGCGGTCGAAGGGTTTTCGGTCATTGCCATTACCTATTACACCGTCGGCCTGGCGAAGATCTGCCTTGAAAGCATTTCCGCGCTGGGCGTCGATCCGCACGTGACAAAACTCGCCGTTCTCGGCGCCATCCCGCTCGTGCTCTTCGCCGTCTGGACCGCGGTTCGTCACGTTCGCAGGAGCATCGCCGGTGCGCCACATGGTCCCGTGTCCGGAAGCCACTGACACGCGCATTCACCGCCGCCCTTTCGGAGCGGCGGTGTTCTCTTTACCGCATCAGCAGAACGTTACGATGCCATTGCGTAGGGGTGATGGTCACGTGCCTGGCGGCTGCCCGTCTTGAACCGCCGCAACAGATCGGCAAGGCTTTCGGTTTCCTGTGTCAGGCTCTGGGCGGCGGCCGTGGTTTCTTCGACCATCGCGGCGTTCTGCTGCGTCACCTTGTCCATCTGGTCGCCGGCGGCCGAGACCTCGCGCAGGCTTGTCGCCTGTTCGCGCGCGGCAACGGCAATCTCGGCCACGGTCGCATTCATTGCTGTGACCTGCTCGACGATCTGTTCGAGCGAGAGGCCGGATTCGCCGACCAGCTCGACGCCGGTCTTGACCTGCGCCGAGGAGGTGGAGATCAGTTGCTTGATCTCCCTTGCCGCATTGGCGGAACGCTGGGCGAGCTCACGGACTTCCTGGGCGACTACCGCAAAACCCTTGCCGGCTTCACCGGCACGCGCCGCTTCGACGCCGGCATTCAGCGCCAACAGGTTGGTCTGGAAGGCGATCTCATCGATGACGCTGATGATGTTGCCGATCTTGGACGAAGAATTTTGAATTTCCGTCATCGCGTCGATGGCCCGGGCGACGATCTCGCCGCCCTTTTCGGCATTGGTGCGCGCCGTCGCCACGACGGCCTGGGCGCGGCCTGCGCCCTCCGCCGTGCCGTTGACGCCGCGGGTCACGTCGCCGAGTGCTGCAACCGTTTCTTCCAGGGAGGCTGCCTGCTGCTCGGTGCGGCGGGCGAGATCGTTGGAGGCGGTGGAGATTTCCGACAGGCCGGAGCGGATGGTGGCGACCGCGCGAATGACGGAGTCGACCGCTTCCTCGAGGCTTGCGACCGAGTTGTTGAAGTGATCGCGGATCCTGACGTAGCGATGGTCGACTTCGCCGACGCGGACGGTGAGATCGCCCTTGGAGAGCGCGTCAAGGCCTACGGAAATCTGGCGGAAGGCATGTTCCATCACCTGCGCATCGGAAAGCCGCTCGGCCTCCTGCCGCAGCCGCTCTTCCTCGGCGGCCAGGCGTGCCCGCTCGGCATTGGCTTCGGCGATCAGCTTGGCACGGCCGGTCTCTTGGAATACCTTCAGCGAACGCGCCATGGCGCCCAGCTCATGGCGGTGCTCGACGCCCGTTATCGCGATCTTCTCCTCGCCGCGGGCAAGCTGCTCCATCGACTGCGCCATCTTGCGCACCGCCGAGGAAATCAGCCGGCCGACGAAATAGGAAAGCACGAGGCCGATGACGATCAACAGCCCGCTGATGACGAGCGTCGTGCTGGTCGCGGAGGCAACCGTTGCGTCAACCGAACCATCCAGGGTCTTCTGCGCACCCGTGACGGTTGCCTGCAGGTCCTTGAAACCGCCTGATATTTTCGGCGCAAGCACGCTGAGCTGTGTCTGGCGGATGTTGCCGGAGGCCTGCAGGACGTCCTTCATGTCGCCGAGACGGGCGGTGTAGTTCTGCATGAGCTGGCCGGCGCCCATCAGGCGCTTCTTCTGCAACTCGTTCTTCGCGGCCTTGGCGGCGGTTTCATTGAGGCTGACCGCTTCGGCCAGCGCTGCCTGCGCCGTGTCATAGGCCGCAAAATCGTTGGAATGCACGAAGCGCTCGGAGAAATAGAGACTGCGGTTCAAAGCCTCCAGTGTCGCCGCCGTCATCTGCAATACGGCCACATCGTTCTGGCGCCAGGCGCTTCGCACGACGTCGTTGAGAGCGATGCTGGTCCAGGGGCCAAATTCGGTGACCTTGGAGATCAAGGCGTCACGCCGGGCCTGAAGAGAAACGATCTGTTCGAAAGCCTTGCCATAGGCGGCAATGTCCTGGCGGATCGCGGCAAGGCCGGATTGCAGCTCCTTGTTGCCGGCAAAACGCGGATCGTCGGCGTCGAACGCCTTCACGCCGGCACGGAAGCGGTCGACGACATCCTGGGTCGGCGTGGAGCGGAAAGCTTCAGCAGACATCTGAATCTCGTTCAGCTGGTCGCTGTAGTCCGATATGGCGAGGCTCTGGCCCGCCGTGGCGCGATAGGACGCGAAAATCGATGCGAGCCCGTTCATGCCGGAGATCGCGCTGACGGTGAGCAGGCTCATCAGCAGGATCAATGGCACGAAGCCCGAAGTGATCTGCGCGCGAATGCCGAATTTATTCCAGAAATGCAACATCATAGGCCTCTTATGCTCACTGGCTCTTCGGCAGGTATTGGGCAATGTTCTCGGGTGTGACCAGTTCGAAGGGGACGTTGTTTTCGCGCGGCACCTTCTCCTTGTTGACGAGCTTCACGGCAGCGTCGACGGCCGCCGCCCCCTGCCCGACCGCACTCTGGAGAATGGTCACGTCGAGATCGCCGGCCACCATGGCGGCAAGCGCATCGTCGGTGGCGTCGACGCCGGCAACGACGACGTCCTTCATCGGGATATTGGCCTTCTTCATGGCGCGGATCGCACCGAGCGCCATCTCGTCATTGTTGGCGATAACAGCATCGAACTTGACGCCGGCCGCCAGCCATTCCTGCATCTGCTGATCGGCATAATCGCGCGACCAATAGCCCGCTTGCTGCTCGACGATCTCAAGGCCTTTGCATTCCGGCGTCGCGATGACATCGGCGATGTCCTGGGTGCGGGTACGGGCGGCCACATGGAAGACCTCCCCCATCAGCACGACGACACGGCCCTTGCCCTTGAGGAGAGAGCACACTTGCTTCGTCTCCAGCGTACCGGAATCCTTCTCATCGGAGGCGACAACGACCTGATTGTCCGGCAAGTCCGACAGATTGGAGGGCGTAGTGTTGATGTAGATCAGCGGAATGCCGGCATCCGCTGCGATCTTGGTCATTTGCGGCCCGAAATCGCCATCAGACAGCATCATGATAATGGCATCGACCTTGTCGGCAACGAACTGCTGAACCTGCTTCTTCTGAAGCTCGTTGTCGCCCTTGGCATTCGCGGTGACGAGCTTGAGGCCTGATATCGTCTTCCCGTGCGAGAGCACGCCATTCAGAAGCATCTCTCTGAATTTGTCGAGATTGGTCATCGAAACCCCGATCGTCTGTGCATTGGCAACAGAGACCGATATCGCCAAGGCGATGGATGCAAGCGTGGCCGTTTTCATGAATTCCCCTGCGCAATTCGGATCTGAATGCGTTATTTCAAATTTTGGTTAAATTTTACTTTTCGACGCGAAGCAAAAGTTAAGCGCGAGGGTATGATCTTGCGGGGCGGTTGCGCTTCTTGGGCGGCTATCAGCCGAACTTGACCAGCTTCGCCTCGAACCTGGCGCCACACGCTTTAAGCTATGTTTTATATAAACTATCGTCCGCCGAAGCCGGATCCGACGGAGATGCCTTTGTAGATTATCCTCTGCATTACGATGGCCAGGATGACGCCCGGCACCATGGAAATTGTCGCACCCGCCATGATGTAGTTCCACGAAGTGCCCTGCTGCGTCTGGAACAGGGTGAGCCCGAGCGGCAGCGTGGCTTTCTCGACGCCGCTGGTAGCGATCAGCGGCCAAAGGAAACTCTTCCATTGCGCGATGAATGTGAAGAGCGACAGCAGGCCGATCGCCGGCATGGCAAGCGGAACGATCACCGTGACCAGGATGCGCAGGCGCGAAGCACCGTCCATCATCGCCGCCTCGTCGAGATCCTTGGGAATGCCGAGGATAAACTGCCTCAGCAAAAACGTGCCGAAGGAAGAGAAGGCGACCGGCAGGATCATGCCGTGATAGGTATTGATCCAGCCGAGCTTGCTGACCAGGAGGAAGAGCGGGATGACCAGCATCACCTGCGGGATCATCAGCGTGCTCAGATAGGTGAGCAGCAGCCCTTCCCGCCCGGGAAACCTCAGCCGGGCGAAGGCGTAGGCGGAAAGGCAGGACACCGCGACCACGATCGCCGTCACGCCACAGGCGACCACGAGGGAATTCAGCAGGAAGGTGCCGAACGGCAGGGACACCAAGGCATCAACGAAGGTGCCCCACTGATACTCCTCAGGGAAGATGCGGACCGGCACGGCCATCACTTCGGCGTTGGAGCGCACCGCGTTCGACACCATCCAGAAAAATGGGAAGAGGAAAAGCAGCGCGACCAGCGAAAGTCCCGCGTAACTCAAAAAGCTGGCGACGCGCCGCAGGGTGCGCTGCCGATTCGCCGAGACGGAATGCGGATGCCGTGAGGTCAGGTCAGTCGTCATAATGCACCCATTTGCGCTGCATGTGGAACTGCAGAATGGTGAGCGCCATGATCATGACGAACATCACCCAGGCAAGAGCAGAGGCATAACCCATCTGGAAGTTGGTGAAGCCTTTCTGGTAGATGGCGAAGCCGAGTGTGGCCGTCGCCGAGCCTGGGCCGCCGCGCGTCATCGCAAAGATCTCGTCAAAGACCTGCAGCGACGTGATCGCCGTCATCACGGTGGCGAAGAAGACGGTCGGCGAGATGAGCGGCAAGCGGATGCGCCAGAATTGCTGCCAGGCATTGGCGCCATCGATCGTCGCCGCTTCGAGATAATGCTTCGGCACCAGATCGAGCGCGGCGTTGAACATCACGACGTTATAGCCGACATTCGCCCACAGCGTGACCAGGATGATCGCCTGCATGGCCCAGGTCGGGTTCAGCAGGAAATTCGGCAGGCCGAGGCCGAGCGCTCGGATGACGGCGTCGGCCAATCCATCTGGCGTGAAGATCAGCAGCCACACGACCGACGCGGCGATCGTCGGCGTGAAGGTCGGCAGGAAGAAGATCACCCGGAAGATCGCCTTGCCGCGCTTCAGGCTCGATATCCACACCGCAAGCGTCAGCGAGACGGCAATGTTCAGCGCCAGATATTCGACGGCGAAGAACAGCGTATTGCGCAAGATGGTGTAAAATGCCGGATCGACGGTGAAAAGCTTGATGTAATTCTGAAAGCCGACGAAGGACGGCGTCGAGATCAGCTGCCAGTTGGTGAAGGAGAGCGCCAGCGACGCCAGGATCGGCAGAGCCATGAAGATCATGAAGCCGAGGAAGCTCGGCAGCAGGAACAGCATGGCGGTCTGCGTCTCCGGCTTCAGAAAACGCCGTGGCTGACCGGGCTGCAGCGGAATTTCGGCGACGGCGCTTTGCGACATGTCTTCCTCCATGCGTGGCAATCCCGCCGCGGCGAGAGCTGGCGCATGACCCGTAAATCGAAATCGATTGTCCGAACGATCATGCGCAGATCCAAAGCGACGGCGCGTCTTCTCAGACGCGCGGGCGCTCTATTGTTGCGCAAGGCTCTGGATGGACTCCATCGTCTGCTTGGCGTCGGCGCTGCCGCCGAAGGCCGGCGGGAAATACTGGTTGAACAGGTTTTCGACCGCCGCCCAGTTGTTGGTGATCACGTAGGGCACTGAATGCGCCAGGGAATAATCGATGGCCTCGCCGCCATTGGTAATGTCCTTGGCTGCCACCTTGTACCACGAGGATTGCGACGCCGTGCGCGCCGGCAGCGCACGCCCCTGTTCGGCGAGGTATTGCAATGCTTCCGGGCTGGTCAGCACCTGGATCGCCTTCCAGGCCGCATCCTTGTTCTTGCTCGTCGTGGCGATGCCGAAACCTGAGCCCGCCGTGACGGCGGTAAGCTCGCCGTCTCCGCGCGGGAGCGAGGTAGAACCAATTTTGAACTTGACCTTGTCCTTCATGCCGATGATTGACCACGGACCGTCGATATACATGGCGACATTGCCCGAGTAGAACCGGCCTTGGATGACCGTGCCGGCATCGGCGCTCGACGGCACCAGCGGCGCGACCTTGTCCTTGGCGGCAAAGCCAATCACCCTCTCGGCGGCAGCAACGGCGCTCGGATTGGTGAGGTCTAGCTCTCCTGCGTCGTTGACATATTTATCGCCCCAGGCGGCCGCCAGAACCGAATAATTGGTCGGGGTGATGCCGAAGCCGTATTTGCCGTCCTTGGTCAGCTTCTTGGCGGCATCGGTGAATTCGCCAAGCGTCCAGCCCGGCTTAGGCAACGGAACGTCGGCAGCTTCGAGCGCGTCCTGGTTATAATAGATGACCCACGGACCGACGTCGTAAGGCAGGCCGTAAAGCTGCTTGTCGACGGACATGCCGCCGATGATCGAAGGGGTGAAAGCGCCGACATCGAATTTGTCGGCCGCGATCCGGTCATTCAGAGGCTCGAGCAGCGAAACAAAATTCGGCATGCGCAGCGACTGCATGGAAACGATATCGGCGAGCTGTCCGGATGCCGCCAGCACCGGCAGCCTTGTCCAGTAGTCGACCCAACCCGTCGTCGTCAGGGTCACCTTGATATCGGGATATTTGGCGGTCACCATGTCGGCTAGGTGCTGCCAGCCCTTGGTGTCGGCATCGGAACCGGTCCACATCTGCCAGGTCAGGTTGACCTGTTCGGCGGATGCGGCGGTGGCAAATAGGCTACCGCCGATTGCGGCAAGCATAAGCGTTTTCTTTAACACCTTCATGGGTTTCTCCTCCCTCCATGAACGCAATGGACACGCACGTGGGATCGACTACGCCTTGAGGACGATCTCGATCACCGGCACGGTGACATCAGGTCGCCGAACCGGCAGTTCCAGCATGACGATGCCTCCCGGCACCATCACGCCGACATTGGGATCCACATCCCTGGTATGGGCCACCCAGTGGACCTCGCTGGCGTCGTGCAGGAACTGCACATAGGCGACCCTGTCGGCGATGCCCTCGATGTGGATGTGGCGGTAAGGCCAGTTATAGACATGAAGGTAGAGGCGGTTGCCGCGCTGGGTGTAGCGGCAGCCAGCGGGTGCCGGAAGCTCGGACGGGCCGGCCCCATAGATGGCGCGTGCGTTGACGGCCATCCATTTCCGGTAGACCTCGAGAGCATCGATGGCGCGGGCATCGAACGTGCCCCGCCCGGTCGGCCCGACATTCATCAGCAGGTTGCCGCCGAGTGCAACGGAATCGATCAGCAGCTGGATGATCTGTTCCGGGCTCTTCCAGCTAGCCTCGTCGCGGTGATAACCCCAGGAGCCGCTGAAGGTGTGGCAGGCTTCCCAGAGCACCCCCTGGCTGGCGACGGCAGGTGCAACGCGCGGCGTATATTGCTCCGGCGTGGTTATGTCGGGCAAGGTTCCCGGCGGCAGATCGAGCCGGTTGTTGATGATGATTTCGGGCTGCAACTCGCGCGCCAGCTCGACAAGCCGCTCGCTGTCCCAGTCGGCACGCCCCTTACCGGGCAGGCCGCGATATTCCCGCGCAGGCCCGGGATAGCTAAAATCGAACCAGATGATGTCGACGCGGCCGAAGCCGGTCAGGAGCTCGCGCACCTGTTCGCGCATATAGGCCGCATAGTTGGCGACGTTGCGACCGGCATTCAGCGCCTTGGCCTCGGGATGGTTGCGCAAGGGATGGTGCAGGTCGATCGGAAAGTCCGGATGGTGCCAGTCGAGCAGTGAATAATAGAAGCCGATCTTCAATCCCTCGGCGCGGAAGGCCTCGACCAGCGGCGTCAGAAGGTCCTTGCCACAAGGCGTGTTCGGCGCCTTGTAATTGGTGAGCTTACTGTCCCAGAGGCAGAAACCCTCGTGATGCTTGGTCGTCACCACGACATATTTCATGCCGGCGAGACGCGCGCGGCGCGCCCACTCCTTGGGATCGTAGAGATCGGGATCGAAATTGTCGAAATAGCGCTGATAGTGCTCGTCGGTCAGCTCTTCGCGGTTCTTCAACCACTCATGCCGGGCTCCCAGGGCATAGAGACCCCAGTGGATGAACATGCCGAGGCGATCATGGCTGAACCAGGCGTGCTTACCCGCCCCTCTCAATGCCGGATTCTCCGGCTGGCGTTCCGAACTCGTCACAGGTTTTCTCCTCCCTGTTTCCGGTTCACATCATGTCGAACCGGTTCGGTGGCTGATCTTCTTGTCTCAACCTACGCCTGTCAAGCCGAAATTCATAAATCGCAAAACTTGGGGAAAATCCCTTCATATGGGGCAATTCAGCACGACTGATTGCAACAACGCATAAAATCTGACAAAAGAAAGCTTTAGAACCGGTTCGATAGACATGACGACCATACGAGATGTCGCGCGCCTTGCGGGGGTTTCGATCTCGACCGTCTCGCTGGCGCTCAATAGCCCCCAGCGGGTCGGCGCCGAGACGCTCGACCGCATCCAGCAGGCGATAAAATCGACGGGCTACCGCATCGATCCGGTGGCCCAGACGCTGGCGCGCGGGCGAAGTTCGCTGATCGGCTTCGTTGCGGCCAATCTCGGCAACATGTTTTTCGGCGACATCCGCCGCGAGATCGAGCGCCAGGGGCTCGACACCGGCTATTTCGTCCTGATCGCGGATTCTTCCGGCCGGGCCGATCTCGAACGGGCGCTGCTGGAACGGCTCGAGGCGCAGAAGATTGCCGGCATCGCGTTGGCGTCAAACGGGCACGGCGAGGAATACGCAGCCTTCCTGCGCGATTTCAAGACGCCGATCGTGATGTTCGACCAGAAGGTGGAGGGTGCCGCGCGCGATTTCATCGGCTCCGACAATCCACTGATGACGACCATCCTGACCGAGCACCTGCTGCAGCTCGGTCACCGCCGCATCGGCTTCATCTCCGGCCCGAGCGACCTGCATACCGCCGCCGAGCGCCTGAAGGGTTTTTTGAATACGATGGCCGGCGCCGGCGTCGAGGTCGATCCTTCGCTTGTGGTCGAAGGCGGCTTCACCCGAACCGGCGGCCACGCGCAGGCGATGCGGCTGCTCACCCGCCGCGACCGCCCGACCGCCATCATCGGCGCCAACAACATGACCGGACTTGCAGCTCTGCAGGTGATGCAGGAGATGGGCTTCCGCTGTCCCGACGACGTGTCGCTGGCGATGGTCGACGACGTGCCCTGGAGCAACGTTATCACGCCGCGCATCACCATGGTCGTGCAGGATGCGCAGAAGCTCGGCGAACTGGCGGCACAGCGGCTGCTGGCCAGGATCGCAAGCCCCGAGGCTGCCGCGGAGCCGCCACGGGATATCATCCTGACGCCGAGATTCGTGCGCGGGGAATCGACCAGGCGGCTGTGACTTCTATCACGGAGGCAACAAAACCGGCTTATCGCCATCGAGGCTATCGGCCCAGGCCTGTACGAACCGATGGTCGACAGTATTGCCCTCGTCAACGCTCACCAGCGCCTCGAGCGTCAAGTGCCGACGCTTCTCTTTCTGCGAAAGCAGCAACGGGACTTGCCCTATCGGATCCTTGGCTTTCATCGAAACCTCCTACTCGATTGTTAGCGATCATAGCTATTAACTCCGGTAATACCCACCACAGCTCCAGTCGACAAAACAGGTTATAAGAGAAGCAGTTGTGGACGTCGATTGAAACGCGGAGAAATTTGTCATACATGTGTGATGAATCGAGATTTCTGATGCCGCCAATCTTGGCCGCATCCGATCAAAGCCGATGCGAGGGTCAAGGCGTGGGTATGCATATGAAGGATCGCAGCAGAAGCTCGGGGTCGCTGGTCTCACGGGTCGGCGAAAGCCTTCGGCAAGCGATCCTCAGCGGCCAGTATTCCGCCGGCGACAAGCTTCCAAGCGAGCATGAACTGACCGAGACGCATAGTGTCAGTCGAACCGTGGTGCGCGAGGCGGTCGCCGCACTTCGTTCCGACGGACTGGTCGAGGTGCGCCAAGGCGCGGGAATTTTCGTGATCGGCCCTGACCCGACACTGTCAGGTCGGAGGGTGGACAAGGCCCGCGTCGCCTCCGACTTGGAAGTGCTCGAAATCCGAACCCCGGTCGAAATCGAGGCGGCCGGGCTTGCCGCCTTGCGCCGCTCGCCGGCACAGGAGGAAGCGATCTTCGAATGCCACCGGAAGATCCTCCAGTGCATCGAGACGGATCAATCCATCCGCGAGGCGGATCTCAAACTCCATGTCGCGATCGCCGAGGCGACCAACAATCCACTGTTCAGGCACTTCCTTCAATCTCAGGGGTCGGCGATCATCCCGCAATCGAGGCTTGTCCCGGAAACCAGGACGGCCGAGCAGACCGCCTACCGAAAGCTGATCCACAGGGAACATGAAGCGATCATCGTTGCGATCTCCGACAGGGACGATCAGGCTGCCCGCAACGCCATGCGCGAGCACCTGGTCGGCAGTCAGACCAGGTACCGCAACCTGCTGAAGGACCTGCGGAGTTTTGCGACGTGAGCTCAACGAAAAGCTCCGCCGCACGACAGGCTTTTCGACAGTCACAGCAACCCATCCAAGAATCGACGTCGAAAGCGACTTTCCCGGCAATTTGAGCAGGCTCCTGCATTGTAAGGAAGCGCGCGCAACGCGTTTTTCGGCGTGACGCATGGATTGGACGCGCTATTTGACCCTTCTGCGGCTGAAAGCTAGTTGAAAGCTTCGACGTCATAGGAAAGGGCAGCATCGTGGAGGAGCACGGTCAAGGTGGCCAGACGACGATGCAAGCACCAGGAGGAGATTTCCATGCGTTCTTCACGCAGCCTTTTTCAAACCGTAGCCCTTTCCACGCTTTTTGCTGCAGCATCTTTCGCTGCGAGCGCCGCAAACGCGGCCGACAAAATCACCATCATGGTCGGCGGTTATGAAAAGCAGATCTATCTGCCGGCCAAGCTCGCCGAATCGCTCGGGTACTTCAAGGACGAGGGTCTCGACGTCGAACTCCTGAACGAAGCTGCCGGCGTCGATGCTGAAAACCAGCTTCTGGCCGGCGCGGTCCAGGGCGTGGTCGGCTTCTACGACCACTGCGTCGACCTGCAGGCCAAGGGCAAATTTGTCGAATCCATCGTCCAGTTCAGCCAGGCGCCTGGTGAAGTCGAGATGGTTTCGAGCAAGCATCCTGACATCAAATCGCCGGCCGATTTCAAGGGCAAGACCCTCGGCGTCACCGGTCTCGGCTCGTCTACGAACTTCCTGACCCTCTTCATGGCATCGAAGGCCGGCTTGAAGCCCGGCGACGTCGTCACGGTTCCAGTCGGCGCCGGCGGCACATTCATCGCGGCCATGCAACAGGATCAGATCCAGGCCGGCATGACGACCGAGCCGACGATCTCGCGCTTGGTCAAAACGGGCGAGGCGAGCGTGCTCGTCGATATGCGCACGGTCGAGTCGACCCGCCAGGCGCTCGGCGGCACTTATCCGGCCGCCTCGCTCTATATGGAAGCCTCCTGGGTCGACGCGCATAAGGACGAGGCCCAGAAGCTCGCCAACGCTTTCGTCAAGACTCTGCGCTTCATCAACACGCATTCTGCCGCCGAGATCGCAGACAAGATGCCGAAGGATTTCTACGTCGGCGACAAGGACGGCTACATCAAGGCTTTGAACGACGGCAAGGGCATGTTCACCACTGACGGCGTCATGCCGGAAGACGGTCCGAAGACCGTGCTTGCCGTGCTCTCGGAGTTCTCCAAGAACGTCAAAGGCAAGCAGATCGACCTTTCCAAGACCTACACGACGGAATTCGTCAAGAACGTCAAGTAACGGGTGATATCGCTTCCGGCTTCGGCCGGAAGCGGCCTCCGATCGATCCATGGGCATTGCGTGCACGCGCCCTAAGGCACGCCTCAGGTATCATCATGCAACATGACAACAAGCAAATCCCGGCGATCGAGCTGATCAACGTCAGCCGGCGTTTCGTCTCGCCGACCGGAAAATCCCTCACAGCCTTGCGCGATTTCAATATGACGGTTGCCCGCGGCGAGTTTGTCGCCGTCGTCGGTCCTACCGGATGCGGGAAGTCGACGACTCTCAACCTCGTGACGGGTCTCGCACGCCCCAGTGCCGGCGAAGTCCGGTTGATGGGCGGGCCGATCACCGGCATTGATCCGCGTGTCGGCTTCGCATTCCAGACCGACGCGCTCTTTCCCTGGAAGAACGTCATCGACAATGTCATGGCCGGTCCACTGTTCCGCGGAAAGTCGCGCGCCGAGGCGGAAAAGAGCGCCCGCGACTGGATCGCCCGTGTCGGTCTTTCGAAATTTCTCCATCACTATCCCCACCAGCTTTCGGGCGGCATGCGCAAGCGCGTCTCGCTGGCGCAGACCTTCATCAATGAACCAGAAATCCTGCTGATGGATGAGCCGTTTTCGGCGCTCGACGTGCAGACCCGCACCGTCATGCATGAAGAGCTCTTGAAGCTGTGGGCCGAGCGAAAGGCCTCGGTGGTGTTTGTGACCCACGATCTCGAAGAGGCGGTGGCGCTCGCCGACAAGGTCTATGTGCTCACCGCCGGCCCAGCGACGGTCAAATCGGTCTACACGATCGATCTTCCCCGCCCGCGCGTCGTGTCGGAAATCCGCTACGAGCAGAGCTTCATCGACTATTGCAAGACGATCTGGGAGGACCTCCGCGAAGAGGTCGAGACCAGCTACCGCCGCGCAAGCGAAGCGGCCTGAGGGAGGATATCATGGCACACACCACTCTTGAGGCCGGTTCGGCCACCATGTTTCGGCCGGGCACGTCTGATACAGAAATCGAGGCATCGGCGCTGAAGGCGATGCGTCGGCGCAAACTGCTGGTGCGCTTCTGGCAGATCGCCATCCTGGTCTTCGCGATCGGCATGTGGGAACTCTCCTCCAACATGCAGTGGATTGACCCCTTCTTCTATTCGAGCCCGAGTGGCGTCGTTCAGCGTCTCTACGAATGGGCAACGGAAGGCACCACGGAAGGGTCGCTCTGGTACAATCTCTGGGTGACAATGGAAGAGGCGCTGATCGGCTTCTTCGCAGGCTCAATCACCGGCGTTTTCGTCGGCATCGGCCTCGGCCGCAACCGCTTTCTGTCGGACATCTTCTCGGTCTACATCAAGGCGATCAACTCGATCCCGCGCGTCGTTCTCGCCCCGATCTTCATCATGATCATGGGCCTCGGCCTGCCCTCCAAAGTGGCGCTTGCCTTCATCATGGTGTTCTTCGTGGTGTTTGCAAACGCCTTCCAGGGCGTGCGCGAGGCCGACCGCAACATGATTGCCAATGCCCGCATCCTCGGCGCCTCGGACTGGCAGGTGACCCGGACCGTGGTCATTCCTTCGGCGATGAGCTGGATCTTCGCCAGCCTGCACGTCTCTTTCGGATTTGCGATCATCGGCGCAATCGTCGGCGAATTCGTCGGCGCCAGATATGGCATCGGCCAGCTCATCTCGATCGCCAAGGGCACGTTCGACGCGGCCGGCATGTTTGCGGCAATCTTGCTCGTCATGGTCGTCACGCTTGTTGCCGAATACATCATGACGCTGGTCGAGAACCGTCTGGCGAAATGGCGTCCGCAGCAGCACATGGATACGCAGTAATCAAATCCGCTCCTCCCAAGGCGGATCGCATCGATGGCCGGGCAGCATGCCCGGCTTTCGTGTTTTTGATCGCAAAGTCGGCCAACTCCCCTTTCGTCGTGCTCGGCCTTGTGCCGAGCATCTGCTTCCGTTCGATAGGGCAGCAGATCCTCGGCACAAGGCCGAGGATGACGCTGGATAGAGAGCCAAGAGCGTCATCAAACCGGGGCCGGGCACGAGGCCCGCCTTTTCCATTTGAGGTGCTTCGCGTCTAAGCAAGCGGAAGCCGCACGGTCACGATAAGGCCGCCACCTTTCGCGCCGTCGAGCACGACTGAGCCTCCGGCACCTTCGACGACCTCCCGGACGATCGCAAGCCCCAGACCGCTGCCCTCTGCTTCCGTCCCCATGACCCGGTAGAACCGTTCGAAAACCTGCTCGCGCTCCCCGCGGGGAATCCCCGGCCCGTTGTCCTCGACGGTGACGACGGCGTTGCCGTCCGCCTGCCCGACCGCAACGGTCACCCGTCCATTCGGGCTGGTATAGCGGATCGCGTTGTCTATGAGGTTGACAAGCATCTCGCGCAACATCGTCCCGTCGCCTTCGACGATGACGGGACCGTCCGCTTCCAGACCGACGTCGATGTTGCGCCTCAGCGCCTCTTCAGCATGCGCCTCCAGGATCTCGCGGGCTGCCTTGCAGAGGTCGGCGGCGTCGCTGCGCGGGCGCCGGCTTCCGGGCTCGTCCCGTGACAAGGTAAGAAGCTGGCTGGCGAGACGCGAAATCTGCTTCGTGCTGGCGCGAAGCGCAAAAAGCGCCTCGTCGCGGCGAGCTGCATCGTCTTCGCGGGCCGCCACGCTTGCCTGGGTCGAAATCAGCGCCAGGGGCGTTCGCAACTGATGGGCAGCATTCGATACGAACCGCCGTTGCGCAGCCATCTGGCTCTGGACGCGCTCCATGTAGTCGTTGAGTGCATGAACGAGCGGTTGCAGTTCGCTCTGCACCATCTCCGGCGGCAGCGGATCGAGACGGTTGCGACCGCGCTGTCGCACAGCGTCCCGCAGTCGCAGAGCGGGCGCCAGACCCCGTTGAAGCCCGAGAATGGTCACCAGGCTTGCGACGAAGAGGAGCACGAACTGCTTCGAAAAGTCCGAGAGCCACAGCTGCCGTCGCATCGCGTACTGGCTGTTATGGGTCACGGCGACCGCCACGGAGATCGCCCCGTTATCGGGCAGCCCGACGACAGGATGGTCAAGTATCATGACGCGCACATCGGCGCCATGAAACGCGCGATCCTCACCTGCGCGATGGATGGCCGGCAACGGCAAGTCGGGAACTCCGCTCACAAGACTGCCCCACGCAGTGATCACCTGATAGGACACCCGGTCACCGAAGCCTGTATCGAACATCTCAAGTGCTGCAGGCGGCACATCCACCTGAACATTGCCGCCTTCGTCGACGCGGACGGCCTCGGCAATGACGCGGGCCGAGGCCAGAAGTGTTCGATCCGTCACTAGCTTTGCCGTCGCGTCCGCCGTCCAGAAGCTGTCGTAGAGATTGAAGCCGATGGCGCCGAGCAGGGTCAGCAGCACCCAGCAGAGCAGCTGCACCCTCAAGCTCCGGCTGAGCCGCGCGATCGTCGCCCCCACTTTTTTAACGAGGCTACTGGACATGTCTGAGGAGATAACCGAGCCCACGCAACGTCGCGATCTGAACCGAGCTGTTCTCGAGCTTTTTTCGCAGCCGATGGACGTAGATTTCGATGGCGCTCGGATCCGCCTCGTCGTCGAAACCGAATACGCTTTCAGAAAGCGTGGCTTTCGAGACCGTCTTGCCAAGCTTCATGACAAGCCGTTCAAGGACGGCATATTCTCGCGGCGTCAGCTGCAGCAGCTCGTCCGCGACGAAAAATTGCCGTGTCCCACCGGAAAACCGCAGGTTGCCGACGGTGATTTCCGACGATGCGCGATCCTGCCCGCGGCGCACCACAGCGCGGATTCTCGCTTCGAGCTCGGCGATTTCGAAAGGCTTGGCGAGATAATCGTCGGCGCCGCTGTCGAGCCCCGCCACACGCCCATCCAGGCTCGCATTCGCGGTCAAGATAATGACCGGCAGCTTGCTTCCCGACTGCCTCAGCCGCTTCAAAAGCGTCAATCCGTCAAGCTTGGGCAGCGCAAGGTCGAGGATCATTGCCGAATACTCGGCCACCTTGAGCATATGCTCGGCGTCCTCGCCGTCATGGGCGATATCGATAGCATATTGCGCCTGTCGCAGGGCTTTCCCCAGCCAGGCCGCCAGATCCTTGTTGTCCTCCACTACAAGCAGTCTCATCCATCCCCCTTAGCACGGGCAGATGGTCTGGCGGAAGCGCGACACGGTTGACTCTAGGCGTCTTCAGCCTCGTCCTCGGCATCAACGGCTGCGACCTCTCGGTCTCCGGCCATCGGCACCTCCGTTCCCCAGATTTCGATCTGCGTCAGCGCCGGAAAGGGCGAGCCGTCCTGCGCCTTGATCAGGCCGTGCAGCTCCACCCATTCGACGATGCAGGGCTCTATCGAAAAGCCTTGCGCAGCACCCGATTTCACTAGCGGAAAGGAGGAGGTCCTGCCGTTCGAGAAGGTGACGCTGGCTTTCTCCCACCAGGAATCATGCGGGAAGTCGGCCCGGAGGTAGAAGACGATCTCATCGATCCGGACAGGCCGGCCGAACTCCACCGTCAGGGCGGCGTCAGGATCTCGATTGATGCCCCAGCTGGTGTAGGGCCAGAAGCCGTGATCATCATTGGCCTTTTCGCCGTCGATGGCGTTGCGCGCGGCAAAGACCGCTTCGCCCCGGGTTTCGACATTGGCGCGCGCATGCGGAAACAGCGTCCGATTGGCGTGATCGTCCCAAGGGTTCAGGGCCAGATTACGCCGCTGGGCAATCTCGTCGGGCCGCGCGCTTCGCACTGAAAGCCGATGCATATCGCCGCTGAAGGCGTCGGGCGAATAGGGTTTATGCTTGTCGCCGAACGGCACGGCGAGGCAATAATCGCATTCCTTCATATAGACCGGGCCGGGTTGATTCGCGCTGTCCAGTGCCAGGAAGATATGCCCGGGTTCGGAAGCCTCCACGACGACGCAGTCACCCTCGCGATAACTCTGCCGATAGACCAGAAACGTTTCGTCCTGTCCCGTGGCGCTTGCCAGCACGAAGCCATCGGCATCCATGATCTTCAGCGTCAATTCCATGCTCGCCCTCCTCAGGCTAGACGATCCGTAATCTCAGAAGCTTGTCGGCAAACGACAGGCGCAGCCGGTAGAGCTTCTCGGGCCAGGCCGATCGCAGCCTGCTGTCATCAACCTCGATCTCGTCGATTTCGATCGACCCGGTGCCGTCGACGGCAATGCTGCCGAGATCGGCGAGATCGATCCGACCGGGGGCGATGGTCGGCGCCACGCAGGTCATGAGCGACAGGACCGCCGGTCGGTCCCCGTCATAGGTATCGACGATCTCGACACGGCGGCCCCGTTGGAGGGAGACCGCGCGCCGATAGCTGCGCACATCTGCTTCCGGGGGATAGGCGCCTGATATATCGAAGGATATGCGCGCCTCGCTGTTGCCGAATTCGACCTCGACATCACGGGCGCCGAAAGCTTCGCCGGCGGACTGCATGACGCCTTCGAAGGTCGGCAGGTTGTGATAGGCCGATTGCATCGTCCATATCTCGTAGCGCCGCGGCGAAAAGGTCTTTGCGGTATAGGTCTCGACGCCGACGTCGATCAGCAAAGGACTGCCGTTCTTGTAGAGCGTGACGCTGCCGACATCGTTGTGATTGTGGCCCTCGCCGTTGTTGCCGGCCTTGACCGCGAGGGAAAATTGCCCGTCGCGGGCGATGAACACGCCGATGCCGGGATAAAAGATATCCCGGCCGGATGCCGGCTGCAGTTCGGCGGGGATCGTATGACCGACCAGCAGCTCCTGCACGCGGTACCAGAGGTTCCATTCACCGGGCAGGTGCGGGCTCTCGGCTGCCGCCCGGTCGGCTGCGGCGAATGTCGCAAGCATCTCAGAGCCAACAGACTTGCCGAACAGGTATTCGCGTGCGCTGCAAGGCTCGACCACCGCGGAGGAATCCGCGAAGTTGAAATAATGGCGGCCGGCAACATGCATGTTGGCGATATATTCGGCCATGTTGCGGATCTTCGGCTGCTGCCAGAACCTGGCAAACGGGCCCGGGGCCACCGTATCGAGGATGGTCAATGCACCATGGAGGCAGAGCGCGGCGTGGCGATAATAGACCACGCCCTCTTCGCAAGCGCCGTCCTCGGCATAGTCCTTCAGAAAGGCATCAAGACTGCCGAGTGCCTTTCTGACGACGGCGTGGCGCGTGGTCTGATCTGTTTTCAGCGAAAAGACCGTCAACAAGACGTTCTGGGTTATCCAGGCCGTCCAGTTGTTCATCCGCTCATCGCCGCTGCCCATCCACCAGAAATGCCGGCCGAGATAGGGCGTCAGGATGCGGACCTCGATCTCGCGTTTCACACGCGCCGTAATTTCCGGGCTGATGCCGTCAAGCGCGTCGCCGAGCAGGGCGACGATCGTCGCCAGAAGGGCCGCCGTTTCGGCGGCGAAGAGATCGACAACCGGCTGCGAAGTGTCGGGGAGCGGCAGACGAAGGCCACCGCGCCCATAGGCGTTATGCGCAGGAAGCTGCCAGCCACTCTCCTCGGCAATCAGGAAGATGCCGTCGACGATCTTCGGCAGGAACCGCCCACCCGCTTCCACCAGTTCGCCCAGCACCAGATCATTGAGCATCCGCCGGCGGGTGAAATAAAGCGCCTCGAAGTGCGCGCGGTTGCCGTTCTCCGTGTACTCCCGGTAATCGGAGGCCGTCATGAAAGGCCAGGCGCGCGCAAATGTGGCTTCGGCATCGCGCACGACCACATCCCGCACCGCCTGCGGCACCGCGTTCCAGCTCTCGCGATCGGCGTAGGCAGATCCCGGCGTGAAGTCGCTGAAGACGTCCGGCAGCTCCTCTGAAATCTCGCTGAACATGTCCCTCCTCGCGTTGGAAAAGCCTCGACCGCGCATCGGCTTAAAGCTCACCTATCATATGTTTTTCGCGCTCGCCATAAAAATTTGTATGATCTATTCAGAACTTGTTTGACCAATACCGGAGATGTGCTATGTCCTTGGCGGGAGGAAGACAGGGGCGCCCATCCGCCCAAACGGCTCTGGATTTAAGTTGGAGAATCCCGAAAGCCGCCAGCCGCAGAATGCCCGCCCAGGAGGAAGCATCGCTGTCCATATCGAATTCGGTCATCGCGACAGATGGCGCCCCGGCCGTGCCCCGCCGGAAGGTCACCGTCCTGTCCAAGCGCCAGCGCAAGATCCGCAATGCGCTTGTCGCCTATTCGTTCATCGCGCCGAATTTTCTCGGCTTCGCCGTCTTTACGCTCGGCCCGATCCTGTTCGCCTTCGCGCTTGCCTTCATGCATTGGGACGGCTCGAATGCGATTACATTCGCAGGCCTCGATAATTTCTGGCGGCTCTTCGACGACAAGGCCTTCATCGCGGCGTTCTGGAACACGATCATCTATACGGTCGCCTCGGTGCCGGCGACGCTCCTTTGCGCGCTCGGCCTCGCCGTTCTTCTCAATCAGAAGATCGTGGGACGGAATTTCTTCCGCACGGCGATGTTCTTCCCCTATGTCGCCTCGCTGGTGGCCGTCGCCGTCGTCTGGAACATGATCTTCAATCCTGAGATGGGACCGGTGAACATGCTCCTCTATACGCTCGGCCTCGACCCGAAGAACATGCCGGGATGGGCGGCCGATCGCCACTGGGCGATGGTGACGGTGATCCTCTTCGGCATCTGGAAGAACATGGGTTATTACATGGTCATCTATCTGGCCGGCCTGCAGGGCATCAATGCCGAACTCTATGAGGCCGCCGATCTCGATGGCGCCAATTCCTGGCAGAAATTCATCCATGTCACGGTGCCGCAGCTCGGCCCGACGACTTTTTTCGTCACCGTCATGCTGACCATCCAGTCCTTCAAGGTGTTCGATCAGATCTACATGATCACCCAAGGCGGACCCGGCACCTCGACACTCGTCCTCGTCTACCACATCTATAACGAGGCCTTCATTTCCTGGGATCTCGGCTATTCCAGCATGGTTTCGCTGGTGCTGTTCTTCCTCGTTCTCGCGGTCACCGTCTTCCAGTTCCGCCGCCAGAGGGAGGACGAGGCATGAGGATCGCCGGACGCAAAGTCACCATCGGGACGATCGCGATCTATGCCATCGTCATCGCCGTCACGCTGATCATGCTGATGCCCTTCGCCTGGATGCTTTCGGCATCGCTGAAGCTCAGCCGCGATGTGTTCGCCTTCCCGATCGAGTGGATACCGTCCGTGCCGCAATGGCAAAACTACGTCGACATCTGGACGAAGATCCCGCTCGCCCTCTTCATCTACAACACCTCGAAGCTGACGATCATCGTCACGCTGCTGCAGCTATTGACCTCAAGCTTTGCGGCGTACGCTTTCGCCAAGCTGAATTTCCCCTACAAGAACACGCTGTTCCTCGGCTATATCGCCACCATCGCCATGCCCTGGCAGGTCTACATGGTGCCGCAGTTCCTGCTGATGCGCGAATTCGGCCTCAACAACACGCATCTGGCGCTGATCTGCCTCCAGGCCTTCACCGCCTTCGGCGTCTTCCTGATGCGGCAGTTCTACATGTCGATCCCGACCGAGCTTTGCGAGGCGGCCCGCATCGACGGCATGAACGAGTACCAGATCTGGGCACGCATCATGCTGCCGCTGTCGAAGCCCGCGCTCTCGACGCTGACGATCTTCACCTTCGTCACCACCTGGAACGACTTCCTCGGACCGATGATCTATCTCACCAAGACCGAGCTGAAGACGGTCCAGATCGGCCTGCGCATGTTCATCTCGCAATATTCGGCCGAATACGGGTTGATCATGGCGGCCTCCGTCGTCGCGCTCATTCCGGTCCTCGTCGTCTTCCTTGTTCTCCAGCGCTTCTTCGTCGAGGGCATCGCCTCGACTGGATTGAAGGGTTAAGCCATGAACGCCGTTTCCTCCGTCGCCCCGCAGCCGATTACCGATGAGGAAGTAAACGCCGCGCTCGATATCGCCGTCGAGCAGATCCGGCGCAACCTTCCCGAATTCACCCATGCCGCGCAGAACCATTCGAGCGTCAACAATTTCTATCCCGCCGTTGCGAACGACCAATGGACCGCGGGCTTCTGGCCGGGGGAGCTGTGGCTCGCCTTCGAACACAGCGGTGAGGCGGCCTTCCGGGATGCTGCGCAGATCCAGGTCCAGTCGTTCCTGCATCGGATCGTCAACCGCATCGAGACCGATCATCACGATATGGGCTTTCTCTATTCGCCCTCCTGCATCGCCGCCTGGAAGCTCGTCGGAGACGCTGATGGCCGCAGGGCCGCGATCCTGGCCGCCGACCAGCTGATCGAGCGCTTCCAGCCGATCGGCCAGTTCATCCAGGCCTGGGGCCATAAGGGCAAGGCGGAGGAATATCGCTATATCATCGACTGCCTTTTGAACCTGCCGCTGCTCTATTGGGCAAGCCGCGAGACCGGCGATCCGAAATACCGCGAGATCGCGCTCGCCCACGCCCGCACCACGCTCGCCAATTCGGTGCGGCCGGATGATTCCACCTATCACACCTTCTACATGGACCCGGTGACCGGTGCGCCGGTGCGCGGCGCCACCAAACAGGGCTACAGGGACGACAGCGCCTGGGCGCGCGGGCAGGCCTGGGGCATCGCGGGCATGGCGCTCTCCTACCGCTACGAGCGGATCGAGGAATATCGCCTGACCTTCGACCGGCTGCTCGCCTTCTATCTCAACCGGCTGCCGGCCGACATGGTGCCTTATTGGGACCTCGTCTTTTCCGATGGCGTCGGCGAACCGCGCGACAGTTCGTCGGCCTCGATCACCGCCTGCGGCCTGCTTGAAATGGCCGAGCTCGTCGAAGCCGAACAAGCCGAGCGCTATCGCACGCTGGCGCGCCGCATGATCAAGAGCCTGGCCGACCACTATGCGGTCAAGGATCCCACCGTTTCCAACGGCCTGGTGCTGCACGCCACCTATTCGAAGAAATCGCCCTTCAACACCTGCCGCGGCGAGGGCGTCGATGAGTGCGTCTCCTGGGGAGACTATTATTACATGGAAGCTTTGACGCGCCTTTCGCGTCGCTGGTCTTCCTATTGGTGACCTCAGGAGAACCCGATGGCCAGCATTTCGCTTAAAGAGCTGAACAAATCCTACGGCGCGCTCACCGTCGTCCACGATATCGATCTTGAGATCGCCGATAAGGAATTCATCATCCTGGTCGGCCCGTCAGGCTGCGGAAAATCGACGACTCTCAGGATGATCGCCGGCCTCGAGGAGATCTCCGGCGGAGAACTCAAGATCGGCGGCGACGTCATGAACGACGTCCCCTCCAAGGACCGGGATATCGCCATGGTCTTCCAGAACTATGCGCTCTATCCACATATGACCGTCTACAAGAACATGGCCTTCGGCCTGCAGCTCAGAAAGGTGTCGCGCGACTTCATCGATGCCCAAGTGCAGGACGCCGCCAAGATCCTCGATATCAGCCACCTCTTGAACCGCAAGCCGAAGGCACTGTCGGGCGGACAGCGCCAGCGCGTGGCGCTCGGTCGCGCCATGGTGCGCAATCCGGCCGTCTTCCTCCTCGACGAGCCGCTTTCCAACCTCGACGCCAAGCTGCGCGGCACGATGCGCTCCGAAATCACCAAGCTGCACAAGCGCCTCAACGCCACCTTCATCTATGTCACCCACGACCAGGTGGAGGCCATGACCATGGCCGACCGGATCGTCGTCATGAAGGACGGCCACATCCAGCAGGTCGACACGCCGCAGAACCTCTATGACCGCCCCGTCAACATGTTCGTCGCCGGCTTCATCGGCGCGCCGCAGATGAACATGCTGCCCTCGACCATTCAGCGCCGCGGCGAGCGTTATGTCGCCGTCTTCGACGGTCGGGAACTGCCGCTGCCCGATCATTTCGACAAGAGCAGGATCGCACTCTATGAGGGCCGCGAACTGGTGCTCGGCATCCGTCCGGAAAATTTCCACGAACTGCCGCCGGCCGACATCCCGGCCGAGAACCTGGCGCCCCTCAAGGCAGTGGTCGAACTTGCCGAACCGATGGGCTCGGAGGTGCATCTGAACATGGTGGCCGGCGGGCGCAATCTCATCGCCCGCGTGTCGCCGCGCTTCCGGCCTGCGATCGGCGACGAGGCGACGCTCACCGCCGACATGAGCAATGCGCAGCTGTTCGACAGGGAAACGGAACGCTCGATTCTTTACTGAGCGCCTGGGGAGACTGCCATGCAGCGGTTGCGGGAGATGTGGACGAAGGAGGGGCCGGGCATTCCCAAGGATGCTCCGAAAAGGACCGGCCTTGCCCTGTTCGCGGAAATCCTCGCCCGCGAATGGTGGGAGATGGTCAAGCTCAACATCCTGTTCATCCTGGCCTCCCTCTTCGTCGTGACGCTGCCGGCAGCAATCGCCGCCTTGGCCCGGGTCTCGGTGGCATTGGCGGAAGATCGCAACACCTATCTCCTGCGTGACTTTACGGAAGCGTTCCTGCGCTACTTCTGGCGCGCCACCGCCTGGGGTCTCGCACTGGCGGGTGCGTTCGCCATCTGCCTCCAAGCGATCCTGACCTATGCCGCCGGCGCGCGGGACAATTTGATGCTTGCCGCACCGCTGGCGATCGCCCTCGTCGCGACCACCTTCATCGCTGTGTTTACCTGCCATCTCGTCATGCTGATGGTGATGCGCGATCTGCCGGCTCTGCGGCTCTTGCGCCTGGCCGCGCTCGCCTCCGTCGTCCGCCCGCTTCCGGCACTTGGCGCGCTCGCGTTCAACGCCACCCTGTGGCTGGCGCATATCCTCTTCTATCCGGTTTCCGTCTTCATGCCGGCAACCTTCAATTTCTCACTCGGAATGTTCGCCGTTGCATTCGGCGTCCATCGGGCGGTGGTGTTGGTCCTGGACCTGCCAGAGGCAATGCAGCCGCCCTGTAAACCGCATGCAGGAAACGCTTCATAAAATAACTGATCCAGAGACGATCCAGGGAAGGAGAACAGGCATGTATTTGGAAAAATTCGGGAGGACGGTGAAACTTGCCGTGGCAGGTTTTACCTTGGCAGCAACGACATCAGGCGCAGCGTTTGCCCAAGACGCCGTGACGCTCAAATGGGCCTTGTGGGACTGGGATAAGACCGCCTATTACAAGCCGCTGATCGAGGCCTATCAGGCCAAGCATCCGAACGTGAAGTTCGAGCCGATGGATCTCGGCTCGCAGGACTACCAGCAGATGATTTCGACGCAGCTGACCGGCGGCTCGAAAGACATCGACATCGTCACCATCAAAGACGTGCCGGGCTATACCAATCTGGTGCGCGCCGGCAATATCGCCGATCTGAGCGGCTTCGTGAAGGATCAGAAAATCGATCCGGCACCCTATGGCGGCTTGATCGAGGAATTGACGATCGACGGCAAGGTCTATTCTCTACCGTTCCGCTCCGACTTCTGGATCGTCTATTACAACAAGGACATCTTCGACAAAGCCGGCGTCCCCTACCCCACCAATGACATGACCTGGGCGCAGTTCGACGCGACCGCCGAGAAGCTGACCGGCGGCATGGGCACCAACAAGACCTATGGCGCGCTGCTGCACACCTGGCGTTCGACCGTTCAGCTGCCCGGCATCCTCGACGGACAACACACGCTTGTCGACGGCGACTACGCCTTCCTGAAGCCGTGGTACGAGCGGGCGCTCACCCTGCAGAAGGATGGCGCAATTCCCTCCTATGCCTTCCTGAAGACGTCGAACACGCATTATTCGGCGCTGTTCTTCAACGGCACGATCGGCATGCTGCCCATGGGAACCTGGTTCGTCGGCACCCAGATCGCCAAGGTGAAATCGGGTGAATCGAAGAGCAAGAACTGGGGCATCGTGAAGTTCCCGCATCCGGACGGCGTGGCAGCCGGCACGACTGCTGCGCAGATCTCGGGCCTCGCCGTCAACGCCAACTCCGAGCACAAGGATGCGGCGCTCGACTTCATCAAGTTCGTCACCGGTCCGGAGGGCGCTGCCGTCATCGCGTCGACGGGCACCTTCCCGGCGCTCAAGACCGCCGACGTCAGCGCAAAGATCGCGGCAACACCCGGCTTCCCGGAAGACGCGGCCAGCAAGGAGGCGCTGATACCGTCGAAAGCCTATCTGGAGATGGCGGTCAACCCGAACGCCGCCAAGATCGAGGTCGTACTCAACCGCGTCCATGACGCGATGATGACCGACAACACCTCCGTCGACGACGGCTTGAAGGAAATGACCGACGGCGTGAAGGCCATCAAGTAGACTTCACGAGATGCCGACGGCCGCGGACCAGAACATGGCCCGCGGCCGATCCTGTTTCAGGAAAATTTTGAGCTGACGATGATATATGATCCCACCAAAGCCAACCCACTTTTCGGCAATCCCGTGAAGACACGCGACGACCTGGCGAAGGCCGTCAACGACCTCTTCGCACCGCTTCTGCCCTATTTTTCCGAAGGCGGCGCCCGTGTGCGCCTGGGTGCTACCGGCGCGATCTTCGACCGGGCGGCGGCGGACCTGGAAGGATTTGCGCGGCCACTGTGGGGCATCGTCCCACTCGCCGCCGGCGGCGGCCATTTCCCGCATTGGGATCTCTATCGACGCGGGCTGGCGAACGGGACCAATCCTGATCATCCCGAATATTGGGGCGATCTTGCCGACCGCAATCAGCGGCTGGTCGAGCTGGCGGCCGTCGGCTTCGCATTGGCGCTCGTGCCCGAACATATTTGGGAGCCGTTGAGCGATAGCCAGAAGAAGACGGTCGCCGCCTATCTCGTCGCCGCACGAGAGCTCGAATTCATCGACAACAACTGGAAATTCTTCCGCGTCCTCATCGATCTCGGGCTGGAGCGCGTGGGTGTCGCGTTCGACCGTGGGAAAACCCTGACCTATCTCGACGAGCTCGAGGCTTTCGATCTCGGCGAAGGCTGGTATCGCGACGGGCCGGTGCGGCGGGTCGATCATTACATCCCCTTCGCCATGCATTTTTATGGCCTGATCTATGCTGTGCTGGCGCTTGGCGACGAGGCACGCAAGGACCGCTTCCGCGATCGCGCCCGGACCTTCGCCGGGGATATCCGCCATTGGTTCAGTCCGGATGGCGCATGCCTTGCCTTCGGCCGCAGCCAGACCTACCGCTTCGCGGCCGGTGGTTTCTGGGGCGCACTTGCCTTTGCCGGCATCGAGGCGCTGCCCTGGGCCGAGATCAAGGGCTACTACATGCGCCATATCCGCTGGTGGTCGGCCATGCCGATTGCCGAGCGCGACGGCATTCTCTCCATCGGCTATGGCTATCCGAACCTGCTGATGAGCGAGAGCTACAACTCTCCGGGCTCACCCTATTGGGCGCTGAAATTCTTCCTGCCGCTCGCACTTGCGGCGGATCATCCGTTCTGGACCGCCGAGGAAGCGCCGCAGCCGGAATTTCCGGAGCCGGTGGCGTTGAAGCAAGCGGGAATGGTCGCCATGCACACGCCGGGAAACGTGGTCGTGCTCTCCTCCGGCCAGCAGCACGACAAGATGCGCGGCGCCAACGAGAAATATTCGAAATTCGTCTATTCCACCCGCTACGCCTTCAACATCGAGGCCGACGACCGGAATTTTACCGCCGCAAGCTTTGACGGCATGCTCGGCCTCTCCGACGACGGCGTTCATTTCCGGACGCGGGAAACCCTCGAAGAGGCGCTGATAGCAGGCGACCGGCTCTATTCCCGTTGGCGCCCCTGGAACGATGTCGTCATCGAGACCTGGCTCATTCCCGCAAACCCTTGGCACCTCCGCATTCATCGCATCGCCACGCCGCGGGCGCTGAGCGCCATCGAGGGCGGTTTTGCGATCGAACGAGCCGATTTCAATGCCGATCGCTCCGAACAGGGCGAAGGCCGGGCGGTCTGGTACGGACAAACGGATGTCAGCGCGATCGTGGATCTGTCGCTCAGCCCGAGGGCCGGCCATGCGATGAGCCCGATCCCGAACACCAACCTTATCCATGCCAAGACCCTGCTGCCGCAACTGCGCGGCGCAATCGACCCGGGAACTACCGTGCTCGTCACCGCGGCGATGGCTCTTCCAGGCCGCGAGAACTGGGCAGGGGCGCTGCGCAATCGACCCGCTCGTCCGGATCTTGACGAGGTGGAGCGTCACTTCCGTGAGAACGGCGTGCGTGTGCCGGCCTTTGCTCTCCTGCCTAACCGCGATTAGTCCACTCGGAATAGTAAGCTTCAGCGATCTGCTGCGCCAGTTCTGCCATTTGATCGTCGGGTATCTGCAGAACGCCATGTTCGGCCATCAACGCGTGATATTGCTGCTCCTCAAGGGGCACGCCCGAAGGCAAGGGAACGACGTGAAAATGTAAATGGCTATTGGCTTGCTGACTGCCTAGCGAAAGCACATAAACTCGCTCGGCATCGAACACACTTTTGAGGGCGCGAGATAAGACATGCACCTTCTCCTGTAGTCGCAAATATTCATCAGTCGACATGTCTCGCGTCAGATCCTCGCGGTGCTCCCGCGGACAGACAAGGCAATAGCCGGGCAAGGTGGGGTACTTGCTCAGGAAAATGATCGTTTCATCGTCTTCAAAAACGCGATGGTGAAAAAAAGCAGGGTCGTTCCTAACCAAGCCGCAGACAAAGCATGGCCTTGTTCCGATGTCGTGCACATAGGCTTTGAGATCAAATGGTTCGCGTTCGATCATTCTGAACCTCTGCCATCTCACGTGCGGCTGCGGTCGCGGACCCCGAACTATCAAAGAAGCCGTTCTCGGGAAACTGCAGCAGTGGCCAAACCCGCCGACCATAGTATATTCGGATTACCCCAGATAATTATACTTATATATTTGACGTACCGATCGCAAACATCCAGTCAACGCAATATTATTGAACTAAAACTCAGCAAAGCGTAGTGATGTACTCGGCTTTCATTTTCCAATGCCAGAGGAGAACGCAATGCCTACAATCATGGCCTATCACAATGTCAAAGACACAAAACACTGGCTCGCTTCACCTATGCGTAAACAGGTATTCGAACCGATAGGCGTCACCAACATTCGCACGTTTATAGACCCGCAAACGTCTAACCGCGTCGGCCTGGTCATGGATGTCGCCGATATGGAAAAGTTGATGGCCTTCATGCAGACCAAGGCAGCTGCCGATGCGATGGCGCATGACGGTGTCTTGCCCGAGAACCTGGTGTTGCTCATTCAATCGTAACACGCGCCCCGACCAAACCTGAAAAATTCAACGCGGGAGGATGATGTGACGACTTTATTCGTGCGGCATGAAGTCTCCGACTACGCCGCCTGGCGAAAGATATATGATGGGTTTTCTCCGGTGCAGAAGGCCAACGGGGTGACGGCGCAAGCCGTTTATCGCGCGATCGACAATCCGAACGATATTACCGTCACCCATGAGTTTGCCACCCTGGAGGCGGCTCAGGCATTCAGCAAGCTCGACGAGCTGAAAACGGCGATGCGCACCGGAGGCGTGCTCGGCGCTCCGACGGTGTGGTTTACCAAGAAAACGTGAAATCACTCGTGCCGAGCTCCGGGGCGATTGCTATCGAACCAGGCGATTTATTGCCCGCTTTTCGGATCGCGCAGGAGATCCAGGCCGCGCTGGTATTTGTCCCGCCCTTGCCTGTCGCCGCTCTCGCCGGCACCTTGAAGCAGCGCCGCATCATCCCTGTCGTCTTCATCGAGCAGATCCTGCAGCGTCTCATGCTCATCCTCGCCTGCCAGTTCGTCGCTTGCTTGCAGCCAATGGCGCTGGTCCGCGCCATCTGGCCGGCCCTCGGCCTCCCAGATTTCGTAGGCGCGGCGACGTATCTGCTCGTGCTTGTCTGTAGCCATAGCTTCCTCCAAGCACATTCGAGTGTGCCGTTCGAATATACGGTCGGACCGCCGCTCAGGGCGTGTTGATGGTTGGAAGAAAATCCTCCACCTGTTTGCGCTCATCCTTTGAAAGGGTTTCCACCCTTTCCGTCCAGAAACGCTCAGCCTCCGGCGGATCCTCATCCCACTGGCGGACATCGGTGATGTTGTCGTCAATCTTTGACCGGCGGCGACCGCCGAGGCTGAGATATTCCTTCGCAAGCTTCAGGCTCGGGGTTTCGGTGTCGCTGTCTTCGTCTATCACCGCGCTTACATTGCTGCGGGCATTCTCCATTGTCCTGCGACGATCGTTCGCGGCCTGCAGCGTATCGGCGGAGCGCGCGTCGTCAGTGCCGCTTTCCGGCGGCACAGCGGATCTGGATGTCATACCACTTGTCCTTCCATTCGTTCAAAGGATGTTGCAATCCGAAATCGCGGTCAGCGATAGTTCCCGCCATCAATGAACGGCCATGCTCACCATCCGATAGGGGTGCACGGCCTCGAACTGCGAGATCATCGCCGTTGCCTGCAGCAGCACGCACTCGGCATTGTCGGGATCGTCACGGGCCAATTCATCGGCGTTGCCCCAGATCGCTTCAGCCATGTTGATGGAAAGTTCCGCAAACTGCGCATCGCCCTCGACAAGGGCCTCACGTGCCGTGTCTTCCAGCGTACGAGCGATATCGACGAAGACTTCCTCGCGTTCCTCAATGCTGAGGTCTTTGATCAGATTGGTCTTCTCTTCCATATTGCACACTCCAAAAAGACGTGGACACCGTCGCCTTATTCGAACGCCGGAACAGAGCTTCGGTTCCCTGGATGAGCGAGACCAGCGCCTCGATGTCGGTATCGATTGCCCCGATCGAGGCGCTGGATAGCCGAAATACTGCAGCGGGAGGCTTACTGATTCCTGCGTTTCAGTTCGACCATGCCCGGCAGGAATACGCCGGTCACATGCATCGGCGCCTCGAGGTTGATGTCGATCTCGCTGACAAGGATCTGATCCTTGGCGCGTTCCTGGGCAAAGGACCTAGGCGGCACCCGAAGAATAGCGTTGTCATGCCGATTAAGCTAAGGAGGCTTGCTATTGACGGGTCAACCGTTGCCATCCATTCTTGGGCAGCTTCATCTCGCCTCGAAGCAGAGTTTTGTCGAGGAAATCATCTTTGTTGAGAAACTGTGACGGAATAACTGGGCTTCTGACTGTTATTTCGGTACTCCAATTCACGGCATCGGTCGCGCAGGCAAGCGAGACGCCAATAAATACGGGCACGTCCACGACCTGGATCGTAACACTTGGTGGAAGCGTCGAGCACGGCCCGAAATTTCCAGGCTCCAAACATGACGGCCTCAGCGCCATGCCGTCTTTCGATGTCAGACGGTTCGACACGCCAGATGAAAACAGCGCGCCGGACGACAATATCGATTACGGCCTCATCGATATCGGCGGCTTCGAAATCGGGCCAGTGCTCGGCTTGCGCGACAGTCGTTCCCAATCCGATGACGCCAGACTAGAAGGCATGCATCCTGTACATTGGGGTGTTGATGCCGGCGTCTTCATGCAATATTGGGCGATCCCGGACCATCTGCGGTTCCGTTCTGAAACCCGCCAAGCGGTATCGAACGGCAGCGGCTTGGTCGTCGACTTCGGCGCCGACTGGTTCAAACCGCTCGGCGACAAATTGCTGTTCTCCGCCGGCCCACGGCTCTCAGTCGGCAACGGCGTCTATATGCAGAAATATTTCGGCATTTCGTCGACCGAGGCTGCGCGAAACGGCGCATTGCCCGCCTTCGATGCCCAGAGCGGTTTGAAATCGATCGGCTTCACCGCTTCGGCCGCCTATGATGTATCGCCGACCTGGACGCTGCAGCTCTATGACCGCTTCGACCGCCTCACCGGCGACGCGGCCGGCAGTCCGATCACCTCGAAGCTCGGCAGCAAGAACCAGAATGTGACCGGCATTTCGCTAAGCAAGGCCTTCAACGTCAGCTTCTGATCGCCCCGAGGCAGCACGCTACGTGGCCGATTTCGAGGCGGTGGCAATGCACCAGATGCCGATCAGGATCAGACCGCTGCCAGCAAGCTGAAGCAGCGGCAAAGGCTCGCCGAAACCGAACCAGGCGATCACCATGATAAAGACATAGCTGATCGCCGAGAGCGGGAAGGCCCTGCTCAGATCGAGGTCGGAAAGCACCGTCATCCAGATGGCAAAGCAGATGATCTCCGCCACGATCGCCGCCAAAAACCAGTGCGAGGAGAGGATCTGGACCAGTCTGTCTCCACCGACACTGCCTGCGTCCTCGGCACCGCGCTTCAGCAATATCTGCTGCGCCGTGTTCAGCAGCGGTACAGCCAACCAGATCAGCCGTATCCTCTTCACGCCTCGACCCTGCCTTTGTCGCCGGCGGCAAGCAATGGCGATATCGTCTTCAAGATGAACTGCAATATTGGATTGCGATGGCGGAAATACATCGCATTTTCTGTCAGTTGGCTGCCGAGCCGCACCTTATTGTGATAATAGGCTTGGCCGCTCTGATAGCAGCCGATCCCGTGGCGCAGGCAATATTCGATATTGTTGAACCAGCTGAGATAATAGAGGTTATAGGGCCGACCCCTCTCCGCATCCATGCAGAAGAACTTGTCGATCAGTCTGTTGCCGTCGTGGACCAGCAAATTGGCAGCTAGCAATTCTTCGTCGACGAAATACATCGTGCAGAAGGAATGTCCCGGCATGTTCCGCAGAATGCCGTCGAAATAGGCTGGCGTCAGCTCTTCGAACTGCCAGTCGCTGCGCTCGCGCGTTGCGAGATAGAGCTGCATGACCCGCGGCAGGAGATCGCCGAATTCCGCGCGGTGCTCGACCCTTACCTGCTGCCGGCCTCTGAGCTTGCGGCGGATATCCTTGCGTGTCGAGGATGAGAGCGTCGCGAGATACTCGTCGATCGTGGCGAACCCGATATCCAGCCATGCGGTCGGCATGCCGCCGATCTCGGCATAGCCTGTCGACGAAAGGACCGGCTCGATATGCGGCGGGATGGGCCGTGGCAGGTCCTTCAACGCCATCAGCGAGCATCCTTCCGCGCGCGCATGCGCCTCGAAGGCATCCAGCAACTGCGCAAAGAGCTCAGGTCGGCTGGCCGGGGCGGTTTCGGGGTGAAAGCCGATCGCGCCGGTCTCTGTGCAGGGAGAGCCCAGGCAGGCAAGACGGAGCGTCAGGAATCCGCTAAAACTGCTACGGATCCTTTCGACCGTTCGCTTGATGCCGCCGGCTTCAAGTGTCGTCTCGAGCGCATAGCGACAAAGGAATGCCGGCATGGCGGCGACGATCTCGCCGTCTTCGCGCACGACGACATAGCGCCAGTCGAAGCCGTCGATACCGGCGTCCTCGACCGTCAGCAGATAGTCATAGGTCTCGATATCATCGGGAAAGCAGGCATTCCAGGCGTCACGACCCAGCATGCGAATGCTCGGAACGACTGCGGCACCTGTTGTTGTATTGATTGAGGCCGCGTCCTGGGGTGGCCGCACTTTAAGCGCCTGCTGCTGCATATTCCGCCTCGAAAAATTCTGCCGTCGTGTCCGCAACATGCTTATGTTGCCGGTCAACGTGGATCATGTGATAGCTGTCGTCGAGCCAGCGAAGCTCACGGCGTCCGCCGATATGCGCCGCGATATATTGCGCGTGCGCGGGGCTACTGAGATCGTCTTCGCGCGAATGCAGGATCAGCGTCGGCGTGCGCATCTCTGGAAGGCGCGCTTTCAACACCCGACCAAGCTCGTGCATCTCGATCAATCCGCGTCCCGGGAATGTTTCCAACATGCCTTCGCCTGTCATGCCAGCCACCATCCGACGCATGCGCTCGTCCTTGATGCCAAGCGAAGGCGTCTCGCGGAAATTCAGCCTATCGATGAAGGGGATAAGCGAGATCCAGCGGATATGCGGGGAGAAAAGCGAATAATAGCGCGGCACGTCCCAGCCATCGTAATGAAAGCAGGGCGAATAGAGGGCGACGGCACGGATTGTCAGCGGGTTCCGATCCGCCGCCATCATCGCCAATTTGCCGCCGACGCAAATGCCGGCGGCAAAGACCGTACCGGTACGTTCGGAAAGCCACTCGGCCGCCGCCTCGACGCTGCCGAGCCAGTCTTCCCAGCGTGAGCGGCGCAACACCGCCTCGCTCTCGCCATGGCCGGCGAGAAGCGGTGCAAGCACGCTGAAGCCACGGCGGTGGAATTGCCTTGCCACCAGCCGCATCTCTGCGGGGGCGCCGGTCAATCCGTGAACGAGGACGACACCCTTGCCGTTGGTGCCTTCCAGAAAAAAGGAAAACCTGTCAGCCGGCATGCGGAAATTCTCCCTGATGCCGGTTCTCCTTCGCCATGAAGCCAAGCGCATGGCAGGTGCTGATCACATGCGTACCCGCGGCCTCCTGCTCCTGCTTGATCTGCTCGTGGAAATTGCTGAGCTTCGTCCAATGGGTCTTCGGCCGATAATGATGCTCGGCGTGATAGCCGTTGCCGAACCAGAGCCAGTTATAGAAACTGTTATGGCTGCTGACGCCCCAGGCGATCGGCTCATCGGGATCGCCGTTCAGATGCTCGTAATAGCCGTTGAGGGAAGAGAAGCAGTTGCCGAGATAATAAAACGGCAGGAAGAAAAATGCCGCCTTCCAATCATAGAAAAGGGCAAGAAACACGAAGGCGATGAAGGAGATCAGCTCTATTCGGCCCCATTTCGCCTCAAACGGCCTCTTGCCGGCGATGGCCTTATGGATGTCCCCGATATCGTCCCGGAAAAAACTGAGGAAGGTATAGGAGAAGACGTTCTCCGGCTCGCCATTCTTTCCGTGCTTGTAGATCGACAGCAGATCGACCGTGTGGCCGTTTTCGTCCGGACGGTCGCTGTTGCCGGAATGATGACGCATATGCACCCAGTGGTAATAGACCTGCGAAAAGCCGATCGTTACCGATTCAAGCAGGCTGAACGCGTAGTTCATCCATTTTGGCTTGAAATACGGCGTGTGGATGAAGTTGTGCGAGATGCTGTTGATGTTCCAGGATATCGACACGGCATAGACCGCACCGAGGACCCCCGACAGCCAGAGTGGCCGGCTTTCGAAACCGACGATCAGATAGATGTTGAACGCCAGATGTGCGACGGCGGCAAGCACCGGCACGATATCCCATTTCGAATGTGCGAAGATTTTCATAGTCCGGTCGCTCCGACACAGATTACGCCGAGCGTCACCAGGACAATGCCGAGCGCGTGGCGAAAATTGATGGTTTCCTTGAAAATGACCGCGCCGGCAAAAGCGATCGCCGCATAACTCAGCGCCATCAGCGGAAAAGCCACCGACAGCGCCACCTCCTCCAGCACCCGCGTCCACATTACCAACTCGAAGGCCCAGAAAATGATGCCAAGCCAGATCACCGGTTTCTGCAGTGTCTCAAAAAGCACGCTCGTCGCGCCGTGCTTGAAGCATAGCTCGCGCCCGGTCTCCGTAAGAATGCAGAGGAGGATGAGCGCGAGCGTCCATCCGGTCACTCCGGTCATCATGGCATCAGCTCCGACAGTACTTCCAGCAGAGCATGATTTGCCGCGCTGTTGATATTGCGCGTCGCCATCACGTCGCGGCGCCGGAAAGGCTGGTCGATCAGCACCTCGGCCTTCTTCATTGTACGTGTGTAGAAATCGCCGCCGTAATTCGGCGTCGAATAGTCTCCCGTCACGTCAGCACCAATGACGCGGTGGCGCTCGCCGATCTCGCTCAGCAGCCAAAGAACATAGGGCAGCCGCATGGAGCCCTGATCCCAGTTGGTTACGGCATCGGCGTCGGACAGAACATCCTTGTCGATGGTGACATAGACCGCCTCGGTCTGGATGCGGCCAAGCAGCCGGTCGACGAAGTTGCTCTCGCCGAGTTCACATATCGATTGCCAATGCAGCGCGCCGCCGATCTGGCTGAAGCTCGGTCCGGTGCCATAATCCGACTTCACCTTGCTAGGCGGATGCTCATAGGGGTAGAGTTCGAGCCGACCGTTGGACAGAGGCACGAGATTGGCGCCCTTGCGCTCTGGCGATTTAAGGTCGTGGCTGCAGACCCCAAGCGTTATCACCTTCTCGACGAGCGGCAGCTCCAGCGCCTTGTTGACCCAGGAACCGCAATGCATGCCGTTGTCGAAATGCACCCAGTCGGGATGGTTATCAATATGGATAACGGTCACCGGCCGGCGGTTTTTCTCAAGCGCAAGCGACAGCAACAGCGCGGTGACGTGATGAAAATCGCCAGAGCCCATGAAGCAGAGGCGCGATCCGTCATTGGAAAGCGGCGCCGCTTTTACGAGATTGCGCCAGACCTCATCGAGCGCCTGCGGGCGCGCCCAAAGTCGAATAGCGCGACCGCTTTTCTTGTCGTCGACTTCGCGCGCCCCTGCCATCACGCAGGAGTGCACGAAGTCGGGTTGCAACTCCAATGCATCATCGAGATGAAGAAGAAGGAGTTGCACGAAACTATCTCCGTTCTGCGCGGGTCAGCAGCTGACCGAGAAGCGAGATCGCAAGCTTGATCTCGTCGTCGCTGATCATCAGGTTCGGAGCGAAAGTGATGACGTTCTTGTGGTAGCCGCCGACATCGAGCACGAGCCCGTATTTCCTGCCGTCGACAATAAGATCGCCCTTCATGCCCTCGTCGCACATCCAGTCGAGCGTCGCCTTGTCTGGTGTGAACCCATCCGGCCCGCAAATCTCCATGCGCAGCGCCAGGCCGAGACCGTCGACTTCGCCGATGATGGCGTGCTGCGACTGCAGGTCCTTGAGACCGTCCAGGAAATGGGCACCCTTCTTCATGACGCTGGCACCGAAATCGTCTTCGGAAACCATCTTCAGCGCTTCAAGCGCGACCGATGTGCCCATCGGATTGCTGGCAAAGGTCGAATGGGTGGAGCCCGGCGGGAAGATGGTCGGATTGATCATCTCTTCTTTTGCCCAAATGCCGGAAAGCGGATTGAGGCCGTTGGTGATGGCCTTGCCGAACACCAGCACGTCGGGCGAGACACCGAAATGCTCGATCGACCAGAGCTTGCCGGTCCGGTAGACGCCCATTTGGATTTCGTCGACGACGAGCAGGATGCCATGATCGTCGAGCACCTTCTTCAACTCCGTGAAGAAATTCATCGGTGGAATGACATAACCGCCGGTGCCTTGAATCGGCTCGACATAGAAGGCGGCATATTCTGACTTTCCGACCTTCGGATCCCAGACACCATTATATTCGCTCTCAAAAAGCCGGGCGAATTTCTGCACGCAATAATGCCCGTATTCCTCCTTCGACATGCCCTTGGGGCCGCGGAAATGGTATGGAAACTCGATGAACTGGGCGCGCTCGCCGAAGTGGCCGTAGCGACGACGGTAGCGGTAGCTCGACGTGATTGATGTCGCACCCAACGTGCGCCCGTGATAGCCTCCTTCGAACGCGAACATCAGGCTTTTGCCGCCTGTGTAATTGCGTACGATCTTCAGCGAATCCTCGACCGCCTGCGAGCCGCCGACGTTGAAATGCACGCGGCCCTTGGACCCAAATTTCTGCTCGGCATCCTTGGCGATCATCGCCGCGAGTTCGACCTTCTCGCGGTGGAGATATTGCGAGGCGACCTGCGGCAGGCGATCGAGCTGGCGGTGGGCGACATTGTTCAAGCGCTCGTTGCGATAGCCGAAATTGACGGCCGAGTACCACATCTGCAGATCGAGGAAGGGCGTCTCCGCTGTGTCATAAACGAAGGAACCCTCGCAGCTGTCGAAGAATTTCGGCTTTTCCGAGTAGTGAACCGTATCGCCGTGCGAGCAATAGGTCTCTTCGAGCAGACGCAGCTCGTCCTCGGAGCTGACGAGATCCGTGGTGTCGGCAAGTTTCAGATTGGAACGCATGAAGTCCTCTTCTCACGCAGATTTTGCCGCGGACAGCCCGAATGGCTGCCGTGGGCTGGAAAGCATGCCTGCGACCGAGGCCTGAACATCGGCAAAGCTGGCATAGGGAATGAAAGGGATGCGCTGCGCGTGGCAGTAGTCGGCAAGTTTCGCCTTGGCAAAGACCAGCATCGCCTCGTTCGAAACGCAGAAATCGCTGCGGCCATCGCCAACATAGATGTGCTCGCCCGAGCGGCTGACGACACCGCATTTGCAGACGCCGGAACCGGCGACGCAGGCAGCACTCAGGAAGGGAAAATCGAGATCGAATCTCGGTTTGCCCACATCCGCGCCACAGACCAACCTGTTTGCAACGATCGGAATGCCGGATAGGCCATGCCGGACAAGCACGCGCCTGATGAAATAATCGACGCCGTCGCTGATGATGGTGAGGCTCAGCCCCTTCCTGTCGCAGAATTCCTTAAAGGCCACGAAGGCGCTGTCGATCGCGACCGTATCGAGAAATGCATCCAGCTCTTCGCGTGTTGCCTCGATCAATCGGATCTGGCGCTCCATGCACTGGGCCGAAGTAATCTTGCCTTGAGTCCACTGGTCTTCGATCTCGTGCCATTCGGGAAGCGCGAAACGCTCGAGGACGCGATCGGTCACGTCCTCTTTCGAAATGGTCCCGTCGAAATCGCAAAACACCTGCATCGCATGCTCCGTCAGCATTGTGACGAAGCGTTTAGCGCCGCGAACTGAAGGCAGAATGAGGTAAAGATGAAGCGAAACTGAATTCGCAGCTCAAATGCCAGGAATATCCAGATCGACCCTCAGACCTCGGCCCCAGGCGGGTAATCCGAGCGTGATGGCGATATCGAGCCTGTTGCCGATATCGGCGACGATCGGCAATCCCAATCCCGCTCCCTCGCCGGCGCGGGCATCGAGACGGTTGAACCGTTGGAACGCTACGTCGCGCTGTTCGAGCGGGATGCCGGGGCCGCTATCCATAATGGAGAGCCGCCAACCGCGTGGGCTCGGCTCGATGCGCACCTCAATCCTGCCGGCGTCAGGCGAATATTTGATCGCATTGTCGAGCAGATTGTCGATCATGACACGCAGCAGCGCGCGGTCGGTGAGGACAATGGCATCCTTCACGCCGACAAGCCCGGCATCGAAGCTGCGGCTGTGCAGCATGGCGCCGAAATCGCCCAGTGCTGCGGCAGCAATTTCCGGCAACGGCAGCGGTTCGAGCTGCAGCGGCTGATGGCTCACCCGCGCGAGCCGCAGCAGCTGCTCGATCAGATGCATGGCGCGGTCGTTGCTGACGACGAGATCCTTCAGCAGGGCTCGGCGCTCGTCATCGGAATCGGCCCGGTCGAAAAGCTGCAGCAGCAGCTTGATACCGGCCTGCGGCGTGCGCAGCTGATGGGCAGCCAGATCGGAAAAGCGCCGCTCCATAGTCAGCGATCGGCCAAGCTTTCTGAGGAGATTGTTGAGCGAATGAACAAGCGGCGCCAGATCCCGCGGCAGGCCTCTTGTCGCGATTATCGACAGGTCGTCCGGCGTACGGGCCCTTATCTGCGATACCAGCTCGCGAATGTTGATGAGGCCGTTATTGATGGCAAGCCAGATGATAATGGCGATAACGGGAACCAGCACCATGAGCGGAAAGGCGAGGTTGAGAAGGATATTCTCGACCAACCCCTCGCGAAGCACGATCTTCTCGGCGACTTCAATGGTGATGTCGCTGTTCGGGATCGGGAGGGAATAGATCCGCCAGAGTTCCTCCCGATAGGACACGTCGGAGAAACCTGCTCGGAAACGCTTGACGTCGGCTGGAAATGCATTGCTGCTGGCAAAGGCCAGCGCCCCATCCTTCCAGGCGCGAAACGAGTGCGCATCGGCATAGTCGTCGGCATCATCATTCAGGGCAAGCTGGTTGTCCATGTTAAAGTCGAGGTCTGGAACCCGCACCGTCGGCTTGGCAAAGGGCCGCGTCAGCGGATGTTTCATCAACGACCATAAAACATTGGCATCGTTGATCAGCTGGGCATCGTAGATATTGTCGATCTCGCGCGTCGCACTGCGATAGGCAAAAAAGCCGACAACCGCGATGGTGATGATCAGCGTCGGCAGGATGCGCAGGAAAAGGCGTTGGCTGAGTGTCACTGCTGCCGCTCGACCATATAGCCGACGCCGCGGATCGATCGGATGAAGTTGGTCCCCAGCTTCTTGCGCAAATTGTAGACCGTTACCTCGATCGTGTTGCTCTCGACCGAGACATCCGTGTCGTAGAGCGCATATTCGATGTCAGTCTTTGTAACATAGCGCCCGCTGCGCTCCATCAGCAGTCGAAGCAGGTGAAACTCCTTGGCCGCCATGTGCAGTTGGACGCCATTGCGACGAGCGACCATCGCGGCAGGGTCGATCTCGACATCGGCGCAGCGTATGATGGTCTCGTTACGCCCCTGGCGCCGGCGGAGCAGAGCGCGCAGCCGGGCAAGCAATTCGTCAAGGTCGAACGGCTTGATCAAATAATCGTCGGCGCCTTCGTCAAGACCGGTCACGCGATCCCGCACACTGTCGAGCGCCGTCAGCATCAGGATCGGCACGTCATTTCCACCCTGCCTCAACGTGCGCACCACATCGAAGCCGCTCGCCTTCGGAAGATTGACATCAAGGACCACCGATCCGTATTCGCTGTCACGCAACGCATCCAACGCCGTCTCGGCATCGCGGAACCAGTCGACGCCATAAGCATGTTTCTCGAATGCCTTCTTGAGCGATGAGCCGAGAATATAGTCGTCTTCGACCAAAAGTATGCGCAACACGATTCCCTCAGTTCTGGCAACGCACTCATCTATCTCCGCGATTGAGGCCTTAATCAGTCCGCTACGAGGGCCACGGACTGCTGCTCGAAAGCGCATAAAGTTTGCGCCACCACTCAGGCCACTGCCGAGATCGGTGCGCTGTCCTTCGGTAGCAGCCGCGCCACGGCGCTGAGCAGGTCCGTCTGCGATATCAGGCCAAGGATGCGGTAGTCGTCATCGACAATGATGACGGCATGCGTACGGCCGTCGGTCAGAACGGGCAATAGCGACAAAGCGGCATCCGAAGGTCTCGCTACCGCCGGTCTCGAGATCGCGTGCGCGATGGTCTCCGTGCCTTCGGATAATTCCCGCAAGCCGACGGTGCCGACGAGACGACCCTCGGGATCCTTCACCGGCAGGGTACGAATATTGTGCTTCAGCAGAAGATGCCGCGCGGCAGCCGGTTCTGCAGCTTCACCAATAGCGATTACATCTCGCGACATGATATCGGCGCAACTGATCTTGTCGTTGGAGCGGATGGCTGCCTGCAGCTCGACCTGCTGCAGCAGCCGGCTGAGGTCCGCCCGATCGATATCGAAGGTTTCGTCGAGCGCTTCGAGGGCGGCATCGACGTCCTCCTCGCGAAAACCCACCCGCACGGCCGATGGCAGATCGATCGTCTGATGGGTGTTCTCCGCCGGTTTCGGAACGACATGCGGATAATTCCGCTTGGAAAGCTTGTGGAACAGCAGGCCGAGGCCGACAAGAATGCAGGAGTTCAAAGCGACAGGCACGAAGGGAAAGAGGAACCCCCAGCCGGCAACGACAGGACCGCCGAGCACGGCGGTCAGCGCCGCCGCTCCGCCTGGCGGATGAAGGCAGCGCGTAAAGGACATCGCGCCGATGGCAAGCGAAACGCCGACACCGGTCGCGATGATCGGATCACGAATGAAGTAGGCGGCAATGATGCCCATGAGGGCGGAAATCGTATTGCCGCCGATGATCGACCAAGGTTGTGCAAGCGGGCTTGAAGGCACCGCGAAAAGCAGCACGGCGGACGCCCCCATCGGCGCGACGATCAGCGGAAGATGCGGCCCCTGCCCGAACAGATAACCGCTGATGACGCCGGTGAAACCAATGGCCAGCAAAGCGCCGACACATGCAATCAAACGCTCTCGTAAGGTCGCGCCGGCCAGAATTGGTGAAAACAACCGGAAGCGGCGGAGGCGGCTTAATCCCACCTTCGGGGAAACGGGATAAGGCATGACAACACCAATTTTTAAGCGAGGATTATCTGGCGGACTGAGGGAAGAAGAAGAGGGGCGGGCTAATGAGTTATCAGCCTGATATCTCTGCCTTTTGTCGCGTTGAGGACTTCATGGAATGCATTGAACGCACTCGGGCGATCATTCTTATAAAAATCATTGCCCCAGCTCAAGCCGGTTTCGACATCGAAAAACCACTTGTCACTGCATCCAGGCGATACGCTGCATGTTCTGGCGATCCTGCAGGACGCGGAGCGCCTGCATCAGCTCAGGCGCCATTTTGCGGATCTCGAACAGATGGGCGCTTGCCAGCCGGTCGAGGACACCCTCAGCCTTATCAGTCAGGCGAATGAACTGCTTGCCAGGGCCCGCTGCCCCAGGGCCTACTTCTATATAAGCCTTGTCGATGAGCTCTTGAACGAGGTCATCCGCCGCCTTCCTGTCCATAAGGAGGCGCTCGGCCAGCATTCGAGCGCTCATTTTCTTTGCAGTCGGCTGTCCTTTTATTGCGAGCAGCGCTTGATGTTGTTGCGACGTGAGGCCAAGCCTCCGTGCCTCCTTCGCGCTGAATTGCCGGAACCGGCGGATGCGGTAGCGCAAGTTGGCCAATGCTTCGTAATCTCCGTCATGCAGACGCTCCTGCTGCTTCATCGCCATTATCACCTCCAGCTTTGCAGTGCTTCACGTTCGTGATCGCGATGCGTTTCGGTCGCTCAAGCAAGCCAGAGCGGTTGCCGAAAAAAAGGTCGCGACGCCGATGAAATAGCCAAGCATGCCGCGACATTGTCTCTGCAGCGTGACGATTCAATAGCTTGAGGCTGGCACGAGGTTTGCGTCTGCAATTCCATCTGCAGATCGATCGGCGCCGACCCATGTTGCACCTCGTCTTGACCTGTCTTCTTCTGAGCATCGCTTCCGGCTTGAGCATGCGGCGCTTTCTTCTGCCGTATTTCCCAGGCGGCGATCTCGCCGAGACGTCCGCGCCAGTGACGGTCGTTGCAAGCGCTGTCTTCCTGGCGACACTGGCTTTCACCGTCTCCGATCAGGACCTTTGGGCGAAATCCGCCATTCTGACGCTTGGCCTGTTCCTGGCGGCCACGTTCGACGATCGGCGCCCAAGGCTGACGATCGCCCTCTCCGCCATAAGCCTGGCGGCCTATTTGAGTTTGCGTTCGATCAGCTGAACCATCCAGCTTTCCCAACTATGCGCGCTCAACGATGATCGAGATTGCAGCCTATTTGGCGGCATCGAAGCCTCGGTCAAGATGCTGTATCCAAAGACGAAAATCATGCATGAGCAGGGCCACATCATACAGCCACTCCGCCCGTAAAAGCTCCCAGCGGCTTGCTTCTCCACTATCAAGCAGGGCACGAAGCCTTTGCCTGAGATTTTCAAACGCCTCATCAGCGGGATAAGGCGCGGGGCGGTGCAAGGCGGGATGCAATCGGCTTTCCATTAAGCCACTCCTCAACGATCGACGTCGCTCACATATATCGTATTACGATATATTTTCAAGATACGCAGGCAGAGGATCTCGCTCAACCGATTCCGGCATGTGCTTGCCGACTTGAACACTCTCGCCAGCCTGCGCATTTCGCCGGGTCGCAGTGAAGGTGGGCGCGCCGGGAAATGTCCTGGTCGAGACCAGAACAGATCGCTCGATACAATTCACCGGTGAGGCCGGTGCAAACACAACAATCGACCAAATCCTGGCCGCTTTCGGCAAATAAACTCCGAGTCTCCCTCTAAAGTCATTGCCGCGGGGCGCAACACGCAGTCCTGTGTCGACAAGATTCGGACGAGAAGCCTATCCAAACGCATGAGCAAGATCTTGCTCATCAGCCTGTGAGGACCTGCCATGAAGACCTACAAGATCGCCCTTCTGCCAGGAGACGGCATCGGCCGCGATGTGACTGAGGCAGCCATGGCAGTGCTCGAAAAGGCGGCTGCACGAAACGGATTTTCGCTTGCGACATCAAGCTATCCCTGGTCCTGCGATTACTATCTGGAGAACGGCAGCATGATGCCCGACAATGGCATCGAAACGCTGAGGTCCTTCGATGCCATCCTGCTCGGGGCGGTCGGATGGCCTCGCAAAGTGCCGGATTCCGTGTCACTGCACGGACTTCTGCTGCCGATTCGCAAGGCTTTCGTCCAATATGCCAATATCCGCCCACACCGGCTGCTGCCGGGTGTGCAGGGACCGTTGCGGTCGGAGAACTTCGACATCCTTTGCATCCGCGAAAATACCGAAGGCGAATATTCCGGCGCCGGCGGCCGCGTCCATCAGGGCACCGACAGCGAGGTGGCGGTGGAGACTTCGATCTTCACCCGCAAAGGGGTCGAGCGCATCCTGCGTTTCGGCTTTGAGCAAGCGCGGGCGCGACGCGGCAAGCTTGCCTCGGTGACGAAGTCCAACGCGCAGAAGTATTCGATGGTTTTCTGGGACGAGATCACCGAGAGGCTTTCCGCCGACTATCCCGATGTCGAAGTGACCAGCTACCATATCGACGCCATGGCCGCCCGCATGGTCATGGCGCCGGAAAGCCTCGATGTGGTTGTCGCGTCCAACCTGTTCGGCGACATCCTGACCGACCTTGGCGCCGCCATTCAGGGCGGGCTCGGCTTTGCAGCCTCCGCCAATATCAATCCCGATCGCTCAGCGCCGTCGATGTTCGAACCGGTGCACGGCTCGGCCCCGGATATCGCACATCTCGGCATCGCCAATCCGATTGCCGCCATCTGGTCGGGCGCAATGATGCTGGAGCATCTGGGAGAAACGGCTGCCGCCGGAAAGGTGATGGCCGCAATCGAGGCGACGACGGCGCGCGGCATCGGCGCAAGTCCCGGCAAGGACAAGACGGACGCGATCACGGTATCGGTGCTTTCGGCGCTCGATTAGACCATGATGCCGACGAAGTGAGCGGGGTCGACCGCCCGACCCGATTCCTGTTTTGGCCGTTAGTGGTCGTCGTGATCGTGATGCGATGGAAGGTCGAGGCCAAACGTGTTGACCAGGTCGGCCACCTGCCCCGGGCTGAGGTAACGGGGATTGAGGTTGCGCAACAGCAGATAGAGCTTCGCCGTTTCCTCCAGTTCCTCAGTTGCAAAGACCGCCGCCTCCAGACTGTCACCGGCAACGACAGGTCCGTGGTTGGCCAGAAGCACCGACGAATATTTGCCTGCCAGCCCGCGGATGGCGTCGGCCACGGCCGGATCGCCGGGTCGATAATACGGCACCAGAGCGGTTTCGCCGGCGCGCATGAGATAATAGGGCGTCATCGGCGGCAGGGCGGCGCGCGGATCGATCTCCGGCAGCATGGTCAGCGCCACCGCGTGCGTCGAGTGAAGGTGGACGATGGCGCGGGCGCTGCCGCGTGTGTCGTAGAGGGCGGTATGCAGCGGAATTTCCTTGGTCGGCTTGTCGCCGGACAAGAGCCGGCCTTCGGCATCGAGCCTGGAGATCCGCGCCGGGTCGAGAAAACCGAGCGAGGCGTTGGTGGGCGTCACCAGCCAGCCGCCATCCTCGAGCCGCAACGATATGTTGCCCGACGAACCGGGCGTCAGCCCGCGCTCGAACAGCGAGCGGCCGTATCGGCAGATTTCTTCACGCTGGAGCGCGTCGGACATGACACTTCCTCGCATATTAAGCCGTTGCCCCTTCGATCAGTTCAAAACCGAGATCGACGGCCTGAGACGGCGCGTTGGCGACGACCAGCTCTGCGGCTATTTCTCCCGTTGCCACGCGCGGCGTTCGGATGGTCGACAGGGACTGCGGCATCACCCGGCCGATATCGAGGCCGTTATAGCCGAAAATGGCGAGCTTCGAGGGGATGGCGATCCCCTTAGCCAGACAGTGAAAATAGCCGCCCAGCGCCATATCGTCGTTGGAGAAATAAACCGCATCGAGATCGGCCGTCCGGGCAAGCAGCCGCTCCAGCCCCAGCCTGCCGTTTTCCACGGATGAAGCGCCGGCGAGAATCTCGTGGGCGACGAGGGATGGACCACGGACATCGAGCGTCTCGCAAAAACTTGAAAACCGCTTGCCGGCGCGGGTATCACGATTGAGATCGTGACCGACATAGCCGATCCGGCGATAGCCCCGCTTTAGCAGGAAGGTAGCGCTCTCCCGCCCGGCCGCGCGGTTCGAGAAGCCGACCGCGATATCGAGCGCATCACCGTCGAGATCGAGCAGTTCCACAACCCGGCACCCGCTGGCGCGCAGCATCTTCACTGTCCCGTCAGTATGCTCATATCCCGCCAGCATGACCGCCGCCGGCCGCCAGGCCAGCATCGCGGCGACGAGCGCTTCCTCCTTGCCCGGATCATAGTCGGTGACTGAGAACACCGCCTGATAGCGGTTTTCCTCCAGGACGGCGCTGGCGCCGCGCAGCACATCGGGGAAGACGATGTTGGACAGCGAGGGGATGACGAAGGCGACGAGACGCGAGCCGGTGGAGGCCAGCGTCCCGGCGATCCGGTTCGGCACATAGCCCAGCCGCTCGACGGCAGCCATCACCCGTTCCCGCGTCTTGCCGGAAAACGAGCCGTGATCACGCAGCACACGCGACACCGTGCTCTCGCCGACACCGGCAGCTTCCGCGACCTCGGCAAGCGTTACCGTCACCTGATGTTTGAATTCCATGGTATGTCTGAACCCACGCTTTTGGGATGGCTGCTACATGTCGGCCGGCAACCACCGCGCTGGCACCATTTTTCACTGCTCCTGCCGAGAAGCAAGGTTTTTTTGGCAGCGCTACCAATTTACCGTTGGCAGCGCTGCCAAAATGGTTTAGAGAAAATGGCAGCGCTGCCACAAATGGCTTGACGTGCCGCAATCTGCGTACTTGGCGCGTCTTACAGACGCACGGCGCTCTAAAGCACCTCCGGGATCGCACCCGGAGGGGCGCAGACTTTTCTCACAGGACTGGAGAACTTCCTGATGTCGCCATTTGCTGAAAACTTCGGGAATGCCGTCGTCGCGGCCGTGATCGGTCTCGGTTCCATGGGGCTCGGAATGGCCCGGTCGATGAAGCGCGCGGGACTGGATGTCGTTGGATATGACATCACGCCGGCCGCGGTTGACCGCTTCATCGCCGATGGCGGACGTGGCGCAGCGACCCCCGCCGGCGCGGCTGAGCACGCAGACATCGTCGTCTCCGTGGTCGTCAACGGCGCGCAGACCGAGGCCGTGTTATTCGGGCCGGAAGGCGTCGCGAACACGATGAAGCCCGGGGCCGTCTTCATCTCCTCGGCAACCATGGATCCCGCCGTCGCCCGCGACCTGGCACGCAGGGTGGAGGCTCTCGGCCTGCATTATCTCGACGCGCCGATTTCAGGCGGCGCGGCCAAGGCTGCGCTGGGCCAGCTGACGATCATGGCGTCCGGTTCCAGACATGCATTCGACACCGCCCGTCCGGGTCTCGACGCCATGGCCGGCAAAGTCTACGAGCTCGGCGACGCCGCCGGAGCAGGTGCCGCCTTCAAGATGATCAACCAGCTTCTCGCCGGCGTGCACATCGCGGCCGCCTGCGAGGCCATAACATTTGCCGCCAAACAAGGTCTCGACCTCGACAAGGTCTATGAGGTGATCACCGCCTCGGCCGGCAACTCGTGGATGTTCGAAAACCGCGTGCCGCATGTGCTGGCCGGAGACTATACGCCGCTCAGCAGCATCGAGATTTTCGTCAAGGATCTCGGTATCGTCCAGGACATGGCCCGCTCCGAGCGTTATCCGGTGCCGCTCGCGGCAGCGGCGCTGCAGATGTATCTGGCCGCCGCCGGCGCCGGCATGGGCCGCGATGACGATTCCTCGCTCGCGCGGCTCTATGCCAAGCTTTCCGGCGCGCAATTGCCCGGTTCCGGCAAAGAGCCGCAGACGCTTTAAAAAGGAAACGCCACCATGCCGGTTTTCGCCGCCAACCTGACGATGATGTTCAACGAATGGACATTCCTCGATCGCTTCGACGCCGCAGCCGATGCCGGCTTTGCCGCCGTCGAATATCTTTTTCCCTACGAAGCTGCGCCGGAGGCAATCGCCGAAAGGCTTGCCCGCAACAATCTGCAGCAGGCCTTGTTCAACCTGCCGCCGGGCGACTGGGCGGCCGGCGAGCGCGGCATCGCGGCTCTTCCCGGACGGTTCGATGCGCTGAAAGCCGATGTCGAGCGGGCACTCGACTATGCGGCGGCGACCGGCGTCAGGCGGCTGCACCTAATGGCGGGCATTGCCGACCCTCGTGACGAAGACGCCTCCTCATCGTACCGGCGCTCCGTCGCTTATGCTGCCGGGCGGCTTGCGGAAAAAGGCATCGATCTCGTGCTCGAGCCGATCAACTGGCGAAACATGCCGGGCTATTTCCTCAACGACTTCGGCGTCGCCGAAAAGCTGATTGCCGAATCCGGCCTGGCCAACCTGAAACTCCAGTTCGACATCTATCATCGCCAGATCATCCATGGCGACGTGACGATGGCGTTGCGGCGCCTGCTGCCGATCACCGGCCACATCCAGATCGCCAGCGTGCCGTCCCGCAACGAACCAGACGGGGAGGAGCTGAACTATCCCTACCTTTTCGGCGAAATCGACCGCCTGGGTTACGACGGTTTCATCGGCTGCGAATACATCCCGCGCGGCCACACACTGGACGGCCTCGGCTGGTTCAGACCTTTTGCACGGAGCTAGACAATGGCCATTTTGCTCGGATCAATCGCCGACGACTATACGGGCGCGTCCGACCTCGCCAATACGCTGACGAAGAACGGTCTGCGCACGGTGCAGACGGTCGGCATCCCCGATCCGTCGCTCGCTCTGCCTGACGTGGACGCCGTCGTCGTTTCTCTGAAGATCCGCTCCGTCCCGCCTTCGGACGCCGTGACGGCCGCAACCAGCGCCGATCGATGGCTGCGCCAGCGGGGCGCGAGCCACGTTCTCTACAAGATCTGTTCGACCTTCGATTCCACCGATGTCGGCAATATCGGGCCGGTCACCGAGGCATTGAGCGATGCTGCGGGCGGCGGCATCGTGCTGGTTACACCAGCCTTCCCGGAAACGGGCCGCACCGTCTATCTCGGCCATCTCTTCGTCGGCGGACAGCCGTTGAACGAAAGCCCGCTCAAGGACCACCCCCTCAACCCGATGCATGACGCCAATCTCGTGCGGGTTCTCACCCGGCAATCGCATGGCGCTGTCGGGCTGATCGATCTCACCGCCATCGCCGCCGGACCCGGCACCGTCAAAACGAGGCTCGAGGCCCTCAGCGCAGCCGGCGTCACCGCTGCCGTCGCCGATGCGATTCTCGAGCGGGATCTTGAAACGCTCGGCGAGATCGCGCTCGAAACGCCGGTGTCCACCGGCGCCTCCGGGCTCGGCCTAGGCCTTGCCCGCGCGCTCGTCCGCTCCGGTCGGATATCGTCCAGCGGCGCAGCGCCGGCGGATGCCATTCGCCCGGTCGGCGGGCTTTCAGCGATCGTTGCCGGCAGTTGTTCCAAGGCAACGCTGCGCCAGCTCGACATCGCCGAACGGTCGATGCCCGTCCTGCGGCTCGACCCGGAGCGGCTGCTCGCCGGTCCGGATGAGATCGCCGCGGCGATTTCCTGGGCCGGAGACCGCATCGCCGCCGGCCCCGTCGTGATCGCCGCAAGCGCTGCACCCGAAACCGTGGCCCGGCTGCAATCCCTTTATGGACGAGAGGCCTCCGGCCACGCGATCGAGACCGCAACCTCGATCATCGCCGCCGAACTGGTGGCGAGAGGCGTGCGCCGGCTCGTGGTCGCAGGCGGCGAAACGTCGGGCGCAGCGGTCGACAGGCTCGCCATTCCGGCATTTCTGATCGGACCGGAGATTGCGGCCGGCGTGCCGGTGCTGCGCACGGTCGGCAATGCCCAGGGCGATATGCTTCTCGCTTTGAAATCAGGCAACTTCGGAGGCGAGGATTTCTTTGCGGCAGCGCTGGCGATGATGCACTGACCTGTCGCCAGCTTGACAGAAGTGCCAGCGGAAACAGAACCCGCCGGCACCGCCGATCTCCCTACCAGCACGGCGCTTGAACGCGCGGTATTCGACCTCATTATCTACCGCCTTCGGCAATGGCGTCCTTGCCATGCGCTGCCGCGCGCCGCTTCCGCCAAGGAACAAACAATGAACAACGCAGACCGGCGCGCGGGCGATGCAAGCCTCAGAATATCGCGAAACGGTCAGATTCGGTATTTTGTGCCGCCATACGACGCCTTTCAGGAGAATCCGGCGCGGTGCAGGTGACACACTACGGTCACTGAAGGGCTCGGATCCCGGCAAATGCGAGGCCTTCCATAGAAGAGCGGGGCAACGATCTCGCCAGCGGGAACAGAATATTCTTCTTCACCGTGCTCCCACTGGAGCCGAACACTGGGGAATTCACGTGAGCAAGAGCCTTCCGGAATTCAAATATATGACATTCGATGTCGTCGGTACGCTCATCGACTTCGAGAGCGGCCTCAAGACCTGTTTCGCCGAGATCGCCGCCGAGGCGGGAACGACCGTCGACGGCGAGCAGGCGCTGAGCCTCTATCGCGCAGCCCGCTACTCCGAGGATGCCGGCCTATTTCCCGACGACCTCGTGCGCGTTTACCTCGCGATCGCGCCGAAGCTCGGCCTGCCTGTGGATCGAAAATATGGCGAACGGCTACGGGACTCTGTGAAGAGCTGGAAGGGTTTTGCAGACAGCGCCGCAGCGCTGACTAAACTTGCGAAGGATTACCGCCTCATTGTGATGACCAATGCCCGCCGCTGGGCATTCGATTTGTTCGAGAAGGAACTCGGCAATCCGTTTTATGCTGCCTTCACGGCCGACGATACGGGCACCGAAAAACCCGATCCTACATTCTTCGAGACGGTCTTTGCCTACGTTGCCGCGGAAGGGCATTCGAAGGACGACATCCTGCATGTCGCCCAGAGCCAGTACCACGATATCGGGATTTCCCGGGAACTCGGGCTGGCCAATTGCTGGATCGAGCGGCGACATGCCCAAAAGGGTTACGGCGGCACGATCGAGCCGGTCGAGTTCACCAAACCCGATTTCCATTTCACGTCCATGGCAGGCCTTTCAGATGCCGTGGCTGCTGCACGCGCCTGACTTTAAAACCGGATCGGGCCTGCCCGAAACGGCAGCTCGCCACAGAAGAAAAGGGGAATGAGATGAACAACAAAATTACCAATTGGACCAGCTCTGACGACGCCATGGTCGAAACCGCCATCCGTCGTGGCGCGACCCGTCGCGAGCTGCTGCATATGATGCTCGCGGGCGGCGTAGCCATGTCCGCCGGCGGGCTGGTGCTTGGCCGCGCCGGCAAGGCGCTTGCGGCGACGCCCGTTTCAGGCGGCGCGCTCAAGGCGGCTGGCTGGTCGTCCTCCACCGCCGATACGCTCGATCCCGCCAAGGCGTCGCTCTCCACCGATTATGTCCGGTGCTGCTCCTTCTATAACCGCCTTACCATCCTCGACAAAAGCGGCAAGCCGCAGATGGAGCTTGCCGAGGCGATCGATTCCAAGGATGCGAAGACCTGGACGGTGAAGCTGAAGAGCGGCGTCACATTTCACGACGGCAAGCCGCTGACCGCCGACGATGTGGTCTTCTCTCTGAAGCGCCATCTCGACCCCTCCGTCGGTTCGAAGGTCGCCAAGATCGCCGCCCAAATGACGGGCTTCAAGGCAGTCGACAAACAGACCGTCGAGATCACGCTCGCCAGCGCAAATGCGGACTTGCCGACCATCCTGTCGATCCATCACTTCATGATCGTTGCCGATGGGACGACCGACTTTTCGAAGGCGAATGGCACCGGCGCTTTCGTCAAGGAGGTCTTCGAACCCGGCGTGCGCTCGGTCGGGATCAAGAACAAGAACTACTGGAAATCGGGCCCGAACGTCGATTCCTTCGAATATTTCGCGATCAGCGACGACAATGCCCGCGTCAACGCCCTGCTTGCAGGCGATATCCACCTCGCAGCCACGATCAATCCGCGCTCCATGCGCCTCATCGAGGCTCAGGGCGACGGGTTCACATTGTCGAAGACGACCTCCGGCAACTATACCAACCTCAATATGCGGCTGGATATGGAGCCCGGCAACAAGCGGGACTTCATCGAAGGCATGAAGTCTCTCGTCAACCGCGAACAGATCGTCAAGTCGGCGTTGCGCGGTCTCGGCGAGGTTGGCAACGACCAACCCATTTCACCGGCGAACTTCTATCACAATGCCGACCTGAAAGCTCGGGACTTCGATCCCGAGAAGGCGAAGTTTCACTTCGAAAAGGCAGGCGTCCTCGGCCAATCCATTCCGATCATTGCTTCCGATGCAGCGAGCTCGTCGATCGACATGGCCATGATCATCCAGGCCGCCGGCGCTGAAATCGGCATGAAGCTCGATGTCCAGCGCGTGCCGTCCGACGGTTACTGGGACAATTACTGGCTCAAGGCGCCGATCCACTTCGGCAATATCAACCCACGGCCGACCCCTGATATCCTATTCTCGCTGCTCTACACCTCGGACGCTCCATGGAACGAAAGCCAATACAAGTCGGAGAAATTCGACAAGATGCTGATCGAGGCCCGCGGTACGCTCGACCAGGAGAAGCGCAAGGCGATCTACAATGAGATGCAGGTCATGGTCGCCCAGGAAGCTGGCACCATCATTCCAGCCTACATATCAAATGTCGATGCCACCACCGCCAAGCTCAAGGGTTTGGAACCCAGCCCGTTCGGCGGCCAGATGGGATACGCATTTGCCGAATATGTCTGGCTCGAAGCCTGACAAAGTACCCGGGGGGGCCGGGGCTGCAATCGCGCCCCCGGCTTCCATTTTCATTGATTAAACTCAACTCGAACGCCAAAGGGAGCCGCGCGTGAACAACCAGGTCTTATCCCTTGTGCTGAGCAGATTGCTCATCGCCCTGATCACCCTGGTGATCGTCTCCTTCGCCGTGTTCTTCGCGACAACGCTCTTGCCGGGAGACACGGCGACGATCCTGCTCGGTCAGGCGGCCACGCCGGAAGCCGTCGCAGGTCTTCGCACGGCCATGCATCTCGACGAGCCGGCGCTCTTTCGTTTCCTGCGCTGGTCCGTCGGGCTGTTGCAGGGCGACCTTGGCACGTCCTATGCCAACCAAATGCCGATCGCCGACCTCATTGCCGGCCGCTTCGTCAACACGCTGAAACTCGCCGGCGTTACCGCGCTTTTCTCCGTGCCGATTGCGTTGACGCTCGGGATCACCGCGGCGATGCTGCGCGGCACGGTTTACGACCGGATCGTCACCGTAATCACCATCGGCGTCATCTCCGTGCCGGAGTTCATGGTCGCGACCTCCGCCGCGCTGATCTTCGCCGTCTATCTGAAATGGCTGCCGGCGCTGTCATTCGCCAATGAAATTCACAGCCTGGCCGACATGTTGCGGGTCTATGCCATGCCGGTGATCACCCTCACCTTCGTCGTCTCGGCGCAGATGATCCGCATGACGCGCGCGGCTGTTATCGAGACCCTCAACACACCCTATGTCGAGATGGCGTTGCTCAAGGGGGCCTCCCGGCCGCGCATCGTTTTTCGCCATGCACTGCCCAATGCGCTGGGTCCGATCGTCAATGCCGTTGCACTTTCACTGTCCTATCTGCTCGGAGGCGTCATCATCGTCGAGACCATTTTCAATTATCCCGGTATCGCCAAGCTGATGCTGGACGCGGTAGCCACCCGCGACCTGCCGCTGATCCAGAGCTGCGCGATGATCTTCTGCCTGGGCTATCTGCTGCTGATCACCATCGCCGATATCATCGCCATCCTTTCCAATCCGAGGCTCCGATGACCATGACCAGTTCCGAAACCACGTCCGGCCGGCTGTCCGGAACCCGGTTTGGCTACCGCTTCAATATCGTCGGAGCGATCGGCCTTGCTGTCATCCTCTCCTGGGCGCTCATCGCGATCTTCGCGCCGTTGATCATCCCCTACCCCGTCGGCGAGATTATCGATCTCGACTATTTCGGCCCGATGAGCCGGGAACTCTGGCTCGGCTCCGACTATCTCGGCCGCGACATGCTCTCGCGGATACTCATGGGCGCGCGCTACACGGTCGGCATCTCGCTGGCGGCGGTAACGATCGCCTGCTTCAGCGGCGTCGTGCTCGGCATGATCGCGGCGGTTGCCGGCGGCTGGCTGGACACGATCCTCAGTCGCCTCCTCGACGCCCTCAATTCCATCCCGAGCAAGCTGTTCGGCCTAGTCGTCGTCGCGGCCGTCGGCTCCTCGGTGCCGGTTCTGGTCATGACGCTATCGGTGATCTACATCCCCGGCGCCTATCGCTTCGCCCGGGCGCTCGCCGTCAACATCAACGCGATGGATTTTATTACGGTTGCGCGCATCCGTGGAGAAAGCACCCTCTATCTCATTCGTTCCGAAATCCTGCCCAACATCGTCGGACCAGTGCTTGCCGATCTCGGTATCCGCTTTGTGTTCATCGTTCTGCTGCTTTCCGGGCTTTCCTTCCTCGGCCTCGGCGTCCAGCCGCCCTATGCCGACTGGGGTGCGCTCGTGCGCGAGAACATCGGCGGCCTGCCGTTCGGTGCGCCGGCGGTGATGTTTCCCTCACTTGCCATCGCCAGCCTGACGATCAGCGTCAACTTGCTGATAGACAACCTGCCGCATAAAATTCGCGACCGGAGCGTGTCATGAGCAATTTCATTGAAATCCGTGACCTGAAGATCGAGGCCACCACCGATTCCGGCCGACGCGTCGAGATCATCAAGGGTGTCAGCCTCGACGTTGCTAAGGGCGAGATCGTTGCGCTGATCGGCGAGAGCGGCTCGGGCAAAACAACCATCGCCCTGACCCTGATGGGCCATACCCGTGCGGGCTGTCGCATCAGCGGCGGCAGTGTTTCGGTCGGCGGCAAGGACATGGTTACGCTCAGCGAGAAGGAGCGCGCCAAGGTGCGCGGCACCGAAGTCGCCTATGTCCCGCAATCGGCCGCCGCCGCCTTCAACCCGGCCATATCGATCATGGACCAGGTGATCGAAGTCACGCGCATTCATCAGTTGATGTCGCCGGACGAGGCGCGTGTCCGCGCGGTCGAGCTCTTTCGGGCGCTGTCGCTTCCCGAACCTGAGACGATCGGCAGCCGTTATCCGCACCAGGTTTCCGGCGGCCAGCTGCAGCGTCTGGCGGCGGCCATGGCGCTGATCGGCGACCCGAGCCTGGTCATCTTCGATGAGCCGACGACGGCGCTCGACGTGACGACCCAGATCGAAGTGCTGCGCGCTTTCAAGTCGGTGATGAAAAAGGGCGCCATATCAGGCGTCTACGTCTCGCACGACCTTGCCGTGGTCGCGCAGATCGCCGATCGCATCGTCGTGTTGAAAGGCGGAGAGACCCAGGAAACCGGCACCACCAAGGAAATCCTCAACAATGCGAAGCATCCCTATACCAGAGAGCTGCTCGCAGCCTTCGAGCCGAAATCGCGCGGCGTAGCAGGTGCTATGGGGAGCGCGGCAGCACCGCTTTTGAAGATCGACGATCTCGTTGCGGGCTATGGACAGCGCCAGGCCGACGGCCTGCCCCTCGTTCGCGCGGTCGAGCACGTCAGCCTGAAAGTTGAAAAAGGGCGCAATCTCGGCATCATCGGAGAATCCGGTTGCGGCAAGTCAACGCTCGCCCGCACTATCGCCGGCATCCTGCCGGCCGCAGTCGGCAAGATTGTCTTCGACGGAACGGAACTGCGCCGCAGCGCTCGCGAGCGCTCGCGCGACCAATTGCGCGAGATGCAGATCGTTTTCCAATATGCGGATACCGCTCTCAACCCGGCAAAATCGGTTGAGGACATCCTCGCCAGACCCCTGGTTTTTTACCACCGCATGGATCGGCAGGCCCGAAACATCAGGATCGATCAACTGCTCGACATGGTTCGCCTGCCCCGCAACCTGCGCCATCGCCGGCCGGGAGAACTCTCGGGCGGGCAGAAGCAGCGCGTCAACTTCGCCCGGGCGCTCGCCGCCGATCCGAAGCTGATCCTCTGCGACGAGATTACCTCCGCGCTCGACACGGTGGTTGCCGCCGCGGTCATCGACCTGCTCAAGGAATTGCAGCGCGAACTCGGCCTCTCCTACATCTTCATCAGCCATGATCTCTCGGTCGTGGAGGCGATCTGCGACGAGATCGTGGTGATGTATGGGGGCCGGAAGGTCGAGGAAATCACCCATTCGACGGTGAAGGCGCCGACGCACCCCTATTCGCAACTGCTGTTCTCATCTGTGCCGACGCTCGATCCGGCCTGGCTCGATGGGCTCCAGCAGGATCCCGAACTGGTGCGGGCCTATTGTCGGCAATGAGGGTCGGCGTAGCGATCCGCCTTCGTGACCCGGCCCACCTAAAGTATAAAATGGAGACCCTGCCATGCCTGCACCGCTCGATCGCGTGGACACCACGCCGGAGCTGCCTGCTGCCGCCGATGCGGTGGTGATCGGCGGCGGCATCGTCGGTGTTTTCGCGGCCTATTATCTGGCCCGGCGCGGATTGAAAGTCGCCCTCGTCGAGAAGGGCCTGATCGGTGCCGAACAATCGAGCCGCAATTGGGGCTGGTGCCGGCAGCAGAACCGGGACACCCGTGAACTGCCGATGTCGACAAAGAGCCTCGATCTGTGGGAGCGCTTTGCCGCCGAGACCGGGGAGGACACCGGCTTTCGCCGCTGCGGCCTCTTCTATCTCAGCAATAGCGACGAGGAACTGGCCGGCTGGGCACGTTGGCGCGATTTCGCCCGTTCGGTCGGGGTCACGACGCATATGCTGAGCGGCGCAGAAGCGACCGAACGCGGGCGCACCACCGGCACCTCGTGGAAAGGCGGGGTGTTTTCGCCGACCGACGGCACCGCCGATCCGGCCCGTGCCGCGCCGGCCGTCGCGCGGACGATCCTGAAGCTCGGCGGCACGGTGCATCAGTCCTGTGCGGCCCGCGGCATTGCCGTCGAAGGCGGCAGGCTCTCCGGCGTCGTCACCGAGCATGGGACCATCCGGACAAAAATCGCGATTCTGGCCGGCGGCGCCTGGGCCTCCTCCTTCTGCCGCCAGATGGGTATTCGATTTCCGCAGGCATCGATCCGTTCGTCGATCCTTTCCGTTTCACCAGGCGCGAGCGGCCTGCCGGATGCGCTGCACACATCTGCGGTTTCCGTCACGCGTCGCAGCGATGGCGGCTACACGCTGGCGATCAGCGGCCGCGGCCGCGTCGATCCCACCGCGCAGCAGTTCCGCTTCGCGCCGCAATTTCTGCCGATGTTTGCCCGGCGCTGGCGCAGTCTCGCACCCGGCGGCTTGGAGGGGTTTCGCTCCGGTCACGAGTCTCTGGCACGCTGGCGGCTCGACAGGCCGACGCCGATGGAGCGCATGCGCATCCTCGACCCTGCGGTCAATCAGGCCACCATTGCGCTTACGCATTCGCGGGCACTCGCGCTTTTGCCCGCCTTGAAGAAAACGAGCATCAGCGCGGCCTGGGCGGGTTATATCGACAGCACGCCAGACGGCGTGCCGGGGATCGGCGAGATCGCCACGCTTCCGGGTTTCATCATCGCTGCGGGCTTCAGCGGCCACGGCTTCGGCATCGGGCCGGGTGCCGGTCATCTGATTGCCGATATCGTCACGGGCGACGAGCCGATCGTCGATCCCCGGCCCTATCATCCCGCCCGTTTCGGAACGTCGGCCTGGGGCAAAGTGGCGGATTTCTAAACGCGGCTCGCAAGAGAACTTCATGGAAACGCCGACAAATTCCGTACCGGCGATAACGCGCTTGCCGCTTTAGTGCGGGATGATTTTTGGTGGGATCGCAATTAGGATTCCCTTTTTGGCACAAATCAGATTCATGCTTCTGGCCAGTAAGGAGGCCGGGCTGGATTGATCTGGATTTGGGGATTTCCCCGCAACCGGGCCTCTGCCGTCGCTGGCTCACGGTCGGGCAGCAGACGGATCGGTCGCCGATGCTCCAGGTCACACACGATTGTGCCATAGCGATGATTGCGGCGCCGGGCCTAGTCGTCGATGCCAATCACCGAGGGCGTGATCGACGGGGCAATCCCTGCCTGCGGATGACGCGGAGCAAGGTGTCGTTGCTGACGGGAGGCATGAGTCGCTATGCAAAACGCGCCGCCCGGCGTCCTCCAAGCGCGAGGCCAGATGATGGACGAGATGCTTGATACGCCCGGTTTCTGGGTAGGGAGGTAGCACATCTCCAAACCGCTCAGCGAATATCTGCCTGCCGCAGAGCACCGCGTCACAGGTGAACTTCCCGTGCGCACGAGAAGCCTGAGCGCCTTCCCGAAAAGGGGAAGTCCGCAATCTGGCGGAAATAGCGGCTTCGAACCGTTCGCGACATTCGTCCGCACGTGGCCGGCTCGGGAAAGCAAGATGCAGGCCCCATCGTCAATGTGGGTGATGCGTTCGGCGATGAAACCAGCCGGCACCAATCAGAGGGGCGACACGTGGTGCATCAGGCTGATTCCTTTGTGGAACCAGCAAGCAGCACCGTTACAACTGCGTCAAAAAACTAACTAAGAGCCAATTTTGGACGTCGATTGATACTGTTTACCGTGATCGAGCACCCTGAAGCCAATACTCTCCAAGCGAGACAAGCAATAGTTTTTTTTATTGTTGACACGCGTATAGGATGAATGCAAATTCTCCTTCGGTCTGCGCGATAGAGGGGTAGTTATCGTGTTGAGGGTGGCCGCATTTTTATTGTCTATTATACTGCTTGTTACCGGATGCACCTTCGGGAGCAAAGATGTGGGCGTCGGACAAGATTTGTATTCAAGGCAGACGCCTTTGGATACAAACAATCTATCATCTTACTTCCATCAATTGTGCGCGCAAGCGCGTTTGACTGGAAGCAACTCGTCCGAAACGTGTTCCGACTATGGAGAAATTGTTCAGACAGGATTTAATGACATTGACCAAAGGTGCGATCGCTATCTTGCTTGGATAGATATCAAGCGAACCGAAGCATTGCGCGTCAAATCCGGCATCGCATCGCTCGCTTTCACCTCCACCACGGTACTCACTATCGCGAATGCCGGATTGGACACGATCGGTTACGTCGCGGCAGCTCTCGGGCTCGCGGTCTCCCTTTATGACAACTACAATAACTCGCTTCTTATCGGGCTCGAGAGTACCACGATCAAGCAGATCGTGTACCAGCGCCGGCTCGAGTACCGTCGCCAATTCTCCGGATTGAATTATCAACGGACACCAGAGATGGTTTTCGCGCTGCGCGGCTACCTCCGCATTTGCACCCCTCAAACGATCGTCTTGGACGCCAATACTTACGCGCTGTCGGCAGCCACTGGTACGCAATCTCCATCGCTGAAAGAAACTATCGGCCAAGAGGTCGACGCGCTCAACATTTCAACCGGCAAAAAACCGGTCTCACCTTATAGTCCGGGAAACCAGCGGGTCGGTCGCCAAGCGGTAAAATGCTCTGAATGTAAGGGCTTGTTTCCGGATGATGCTGGCTTCACTTTGACGGACGTCAAAGCTGTGCAGGCGGGCGTCTGCGTTCCAGACGACGGAAAGCCAGGACAAAGCACGCTGGCGGGAGTTGAAAATTATCGGCAAACGCAAGGGCGCGATCGGACCGGGCCGATTACCGAAGCGGAATATTCCGACATCGTCACCTACGGTTGCCAACCTGGAGACTTGGCTAAGGGCATCGGCAACTTCTTCGAGGCGGTTAGCTATCGTGACAAGCCAGACAGACTGAAGCTGCTGGTGAAGAGCTTGAACACATTGCAGCCCTCGCCGCTCTTGGACCAAGACGCTACTGATCTCACCTCGCAAGCTCTCAGGGAAAAAATCAAACTAGCACGCGTGGCATATCATCTGAAAACGGGAGATGCGACACGTGATGGTCTTATGTCCCGCGATCTCGAAAGACGGATTAATCAGGCGGCACGAACAGCGAGCAGCTCAGCTCAGGGGGCACAATGAAACAGGCATTTGTCGTGATAGTGCCGGACGCCGACTCGCCCTGCACCTTGTCGGAAGCCAGAGTGGATGCCGATCCGATCGACGTACTCACCGCAGGCGACCTTGTATACATCGAAGAGACCATTGAATCTGAGGCAACAACTCCCTCCGGATGGAGGGAAGCAGAATACCGACCGACACCTACGGCGCTGGGCTCACCCGGCTGGCTGCAGACGAAATTTATAGGTTCCCCTGCGGTGATGGCGGTGCCTCCGGTGGCCATCGCCGATTTCGTACGTCGGTGCGGACGTGCCGAAATTGCGGCCAACGCTGGCGGGGCACATGGTGCGCCCGCGATCCTGGCCGATTATCTACTAGCCCTTGCGGAAATCGAATCCGAATTTACGAAATTCGAGAATCGCCTAGCCGGAACATCGGCAGTCGGCCCCTTTCAGATATCGGAAGAAGAATGGACAGAATTCCTGCAGGCGAACCCCGATGGCGACTTCTCTCCCTTTCAGCGCTTTCAAGCCTTAGCGCAGGTGCAGTGTGCCGCTTACCTGACCCAACGAGATTGGAAACTTCTCCAACAGGAAGCCAGCACCGCGGCTATCGAAGAGCCCCAACAGGAGTACATACCTAGCTTCCTTTTATTGTTTCAATCTCGTTTAGTCGGAGCGAAAGCTGCCTTTGCTATCAACAAGATCCACGCGAGCGATGAGTTGCACCAGCCCCTCGAAGATGCGTTGGCTAAGTTCTACCCGGACGCCGCCGATCTCGGTGCTTTGATCAAGAGACGCCGCAGATTTCTGAATCAAGGTTCGATTGATGTTGTCACAACGGTCGACGAGTTCGTGGAAAAGACCGCCAATATCCTTGCGGACGCCTTCAAGTCAGCCTTCGGACTACTGAAAATTCATTTTCCGGAGTTTGTCGCGCTGCCGACGGCCAGCGACGATAAGCCGTGGCTTGCAACGGCCCAAGCTGAGGAACTTCTATGGAAAGACAGTCAGCTCACCGAAGATACGGCGGCCGGCAAGAAGCGGATCAAAGAGTACTTCAGTGCAACGTCTTATCATCCGGATTCCGTTGAACCGTGGTGTGGCGCGTTTGCCGCTTGGTGCATGTCGCAAAACCAAGCACCGTCGGTGGAAGGCGCGGCCACGGCAGCGAACTGGAAGAATTGGGGAACGTTGGAACTACGCAAAGGCTCGCTTTACGAGCAGGGAATCCAGAAGACATTGGCTGGCGCAGTTGTGATCTTGCATGCCAGCAAGGACACAGGAACAACGGGGCATGTATGCTTCGCTATCAATCGCCTGGAGACGTCCGACAAGATAAAGTGTGTAGGCGGCAACCAGAGGAACACGGTCCGTACCGACTCGTTGGATATCAGCCGCATCGCATCGATCAGGTTGCTGGTCCCGATCGTTCCTCCAACCGGCGACGACCAGCTCATTTTGGCCCGGACGATTTTCGGCGAAGCTGCAGGTGAACCCGTAGAAGGCAAAGAGGCCGTTGCCGAAGTCGTTGTGAATAGGGCAGCCTCCGGACGATATCCTAAGTCAGTTTCGTCCGTCTGTCTGCAACCGTATCAATTCTCCTGTTGGAACGCCAACGATACGAATCGGAGGAAGATATTGTCCCTGTCTCCCGGTAACGGGAATAGGGCTTTCGACGTCTGTTTCGATGTAGCCGGCCGCGCCCTGAGTGGAACGATCCATCACTTCACCGATGGCGTCTTACACTACCACGCCGATTATATCAGCAAGCCCAGTTGGGTGATCGACTCACCCCATGCGGTGATGGAGAGGAAAATCGGGCATCACCTGTTCTATAGCGGAATTTCGTAGCCGCGGTCCGCAATACCAGTCGAATAGTCAGCATGGAGGGGTGGCGTAAGGGTGTAGCTCGATGGCGGCGGTCATCGGCTTTTTCCGCTGGGGTCGGGTTGTTCAAGTACACCTGATGGGCCACCGATGACCAATGACATGATGAACCTCCGCTCTCTGGTTGAGAAGAGCGCAGATGGTGCAGAATGAGGGATAAACGTCACGAATGTAACGGTTTCGCGTAAGGCATTACCTCGTCGACGATATAGCTATAACAACTTTTACTTGACTAGATGAAGAAGTACGCTTCTAATGTGCTTGCCAAATGGTAATTCCGGCTTTTTTGGGGGAGCCATAAATGAATTTGGCTCAACACCTGGAAAGGGCGATCGATAAATTAACGCTTGTCGGAGCGGTAGGTATAGCCCTCACGATAAGCTTTCTTCTATGCCTATTCAGCTTTTTCATTAAGATTGGAATTTACGTCTACAACCCAGATATTCCTAATAAGGAAGTGGGATTTCTTTCCGCACCAAACTGGACCATCGTATATATGGTCCTGTTCCCATTATACTTGGCCTTTTTCTCTACAATCATTTCTTCTATAAAGGCATTTTTCAATAATTCTGTCGCCTATCCCGAGTTACGCGTCATTACCGGTCCGGGAGGGGTAGCTGTCGATGCCGAAACGGTTGCGGGCGCTTGGGACATTCAGCTGAAAAGGCTGTCAATTCTTGTCTTGGTGCTTTTCCTTGGAGTGACAGTCTCCTCGGGGCTGCAGTGGTTCTACGCCTGTTTCGAGCCGTTTTGGAAAGCGAGGCACGGTGTCCCCGACTTTCTTGGCGGTGAGGTTTGGGACTGGTCGACGGTGCCCTATCAGCGCAAAACTCAGGCGACCCCCGAAGCGACAGTTATCTTTACCGGCATAGCCTATTTTTACATGGCTCTCGCACTGTTTATCTATCTGGCCATCCTGGCTTATTGCGCTTATTTTGCATCGTTCATTTCGCGCTTGGCTGACGATACGGATAGATTGCGTCTGGTCATTCGCGGGACAGAGCCGACGAATTTCCTCGCGGAATTTTTTACCTATGTATACACGCTTGCCTTTTTAGGCCTGTGTGCCGGCTATTTCATGCGGCTTCAGGCGTCGTATCTGAGTTCAGACCGAACGACCATTGTTCGTTATTGGTTTTCCGATGTTCGTTGTGTCCTTTACACGCAATGCAATTCAATATCGGGACTTCAAATAACAGCTTCTTCTTTCACAAGCCTGCTGGAGGCCACGTACACGCTTATCATGCTGGCGGTTTGCATCATGGAACTCGCCAGGACATATTCGCGGTCGAAGCGCTATTACCTGCAGAAGATAGGCGACCCCGCGTGGCGCCGGACGATGCGGATCAGGTATGATGCGGAATTTATTTCCGATTTGAAAAAAGAGAGCTTCCTGAGGGCGGTCATTCCCCACTACCCTCACCTGGCAATACCGATCATCCTTATGATTGCCGCGATCGTGTTTCCCAACGTGGGCACCCTGTTCGTCCTCGCCGTTTTATATGCCGCGGTGACCCTGGTGCGCGGCAACCCCAACCAATGGAATCGCGCACTGCCGGAAGCGGAGCCCGAAGATTCCCCGCATTTCAAGCCGCTGGATATAAGCGACAACGACCGGGAAGATATCATTCTTCTGCTGCAGCATCAGGCTTCCACAATCCCATTGTCAGACGGCTTCTATGTCAACGTTGTCGACAGGGCAGACATACCCGCCGAATACAAAAACAACATAAAGATGAAATTGAAGAAAAGCCAAGATCCTGCCGTTGCATTGGTAGACGCAACCATCGATCAAGGGCAGAATATTCCGCAGTTGGATGTCGATAAAAAGAATTCCACCATATTGGGAAGCATACTTATCGCACTCAAGGAGCAAATTGGGCTAGATTTTCAATGTATTGTTGTTGAAAAACTCCAAAAATGCAGTCTAATCGCCAATCAACTTTGGCTTTACCAACTGAACCAGCAAACCTGCGGTTTGTTACCAAGGCCATACCCATGAATATGGATTTATCAATCAGGGACCTGATCAAAAGCATGGAATGGAAGCACAGCGACAAAGAAGGGCTGATCGATTTGTGGATGAGCGCGGCCATCAAAGCGCCCCCTGAGCAGAAAGGGATTCCTTTTTTTAGGGCGATGGTTGATGCCGCCGAATTAAACGACGATTTTCGAGCGGAGATGGCCAACCCGTTCAAGGGCGGTGCCAGGGACGACGCGAGAACATTGTTCGTCTGGGCTCAGGGAAAGGGAGTGAACCCGGCAAATCCAAAATACACAACGCTCGGGAGCATCATGTATCCAACCCTCTTCAGCTTCGGGGTGGAACAGGCGCGATTAACTGCCGCTCTCATCGTGAAGTACAAGCTCATCGTTGACCCAGGGGAGCGCCGGCTTTTTACAGCCAGATTTCAGGTGCCTGTCCAGGTGCCTGTGACTGGAGAGGATTCTGCCGCGAGCGACCTCGCGGTCGGCCCGGATTTCTCCTGGAGCGGCAGCAACGATGCCCTGCAACTCCAAAAACTCTTTCACCCCGATCCGCTTGACTGGGATGTTGGATTTCTTACGCGCGCGATCACCGCCTCGTCCGGCGTCTGCCGCATCGAGATCAACGGTGCACCCGGAGGAACCGGCTTCCTTATCTCACCGGATCTCGTGGTCACCAATTATCACGTTCTCGGAAAAACAGATGCCGAGATCGACGCCACGGCACCGAACGTCAAGCTGCGCTTCGGCGCCTTGACCAACGAAGCAGCACAAGAGGATGAAGGGCAGCTGGCAGCGCTGGATGCTGCGTCGCCGGTATTATCGAGGAGCCCTGTCGAAAAGCACGATTTCGTCGTGCTGAGGACCGATACCTCAAAATGCAAGGGCACGAAGCCGGTAACATTGCAAAAGACGGCTCCGGCGCAGGATTCGAATCTCAGCGTCATTCACCATTCGGGCGGCCAGGCCATGCGGCTTCAGTTCAGCCCGAGTGGCGTTTCCACGGTCATGGAGCCGCAGGGAAAGCTTCAATATGCCAGCCGCACGACCGGCGGTTCGAGCGGATCCCCTTGCTTCAACGACGACTTTGCCGTGATTGCCATCCATCACGCCGCACGTTCGAAGCTATGGGGTGTGGCTGGAGAAGGGATTCTTATCTCTGCTCTCTACGAAGATGAACAGGTAAAACAATATCTTGATGGGGGAGAATAATGGGCAGACGTGTTGTAACAGTACAATTAATGGGGCCTATCAACGCACCGGTTGATACTTACTTCGATAAGGTCGTCAAATATATTCCTGCAGATATAATTGCAGCCTGGGTGACGGTGGTCGGGCTGGTCAAAGGGGCGGCAGGCGTCAACGTGCAGATGGTGATGTGGATTGCCTTCGCGGTAGGCGTGATCCTGACTCCGTTATGGACATGGAAACAGACGTCCTTAGCAGGCGCTCCGCCCGTAAAGCGCCAGATCGCTATCGCGACGGCTGCCTTTGTCGTGTGGACGATAGCCTTGAACAGTCCGCCATTTGACGGCTTCACCCCGCTCTACGGATCGCTCCTTTTGATCGCCTATACCCTGGTCGTCGGTCTGATCGACCCTCATTAAACGATGAACGAGCCTTCGGTATGGTCGACGATCGATCGGCCCGCTTCATCGCCCGATGAGGCCCGAATGCCCATGAGCCTACAATCCGGAACATTAGGTCGATCGGACGTCAGACGACGATTGGAGCGGGATCGTGTTTCTTTTGGAGAGGTACTTACGCAGAAAGGAAGAGGAGCTTGCCCTGGTCGATGAAGACCAGAAAGATTGCGGGCGGTTCCGTCTGGGCGCATTTACCGGAATTGGCGACGATGAATTCGACAGCATCGAAAGCATGTCGGCAGCCGTGCAGCATGCGGTCGATCGAGCCGACGAATTCTATGCCGGGATCAGCGATGAGGCCAGCTTTCGTGTCGAAGGAACACGCCTGACATACAAGAGCGTCTTTGCGGACGGGTCCGCAAACGACAGCGTGCATGTCGATGTGTATTCGCGGGGACATTCTCGGGAACGAGCCGTAATAGTCGTCCCGCACTGGAATTCCGCCCCCGGGGCCTACGCTGCGATCGGAACGGTTCTGTCGTTTGCCGGCTTTACGGCATATGTCGTCACGCTTCCGCATCATGGAAGCCGCGGAGCATCCGACGCATCCAGGATTGCCAACGATTTCCTGAATGCCGACCTCGGCGTCGCCATACGCTCAGTCCGTCAATCGGTCTGCGACATCAGATCGTTGATCTCCTGGATAAGCGGCAAGGGCGCGAAGCAGATCCATGTCGTCGGCGTAAGCCTGGGCTCCTGCATCGCATCCCTGACCACGGCATTCGACCCCCGCGTATCGAAAGGCTGTCTGCTGCTGACGGCGGGCGATTTCGCCGAGACGATCTGGCGAGGAAGGGCAACGAAACATATCCGCGCATCGATCGATGGACATATAGACCTGGCTCGGCTGCGGCAGATCTGGGCAATTCTCAGCCCCTCCAACTTCGTGGGGCGTTTTCGCGAAAATCGCAGCAGACTCCTGATGATCTCGGGCAAGATCGACGAGGTCGTTCCCTACGACACGGCAAGCCGTTTCGTCGACGAGCTGCGCGCGGCCGAAACCAGTCCGGAATGGTTGATATTGCCGTGCGGACACTACACCTTGTCGTATTTCCCGTTTAGCTGGCTCTCGCTGATCCGCACCATAAGGTTTCTGCGGGCAGATTGACGGACGTGCGGCCATCGTTGGGCCGCTGACCAGAGACCCTTTCTCCCTCCAGTTTTCGGCAGAGTCTATTTTTTGAACCACCCCCAACTCTGGACCAGCGCAGGTTAGAGCGGTTCAACTTTTCACAGAATCAGAACCGTTCGAACCTTTGTTTTTACGCAATTCTCGGCAAAAGCGCTTCGTGCTTTGCCTGGGAAAAGCGGGGACAACACTTGTCAGGAGGCGACAGATAAGAGCGACGGGGCTGCGAACGACTCCCTGCGGCTGTCTGCGGTCTGGAAGCGGGAGATGCGCTCGTTCAGCAATTCCACCTGCTGTCGAAGCCTGTGAATTTCCGCGGTGTTTTCCTCCACCATGGCGGCGTTGTGCTGGGTGATATGTTCGACGTCGCGAACGGCGTTGTTCACCTCGTCGATGCCCTTGTATTGCGTGGTCGTCGAAGCAGAGATGACCTGCACCAGTCCGTTGATCGAAGTGAAGTGCTCCATGATGGCAGAAAGCGCCTGGCCGGTCTCCTCGACGAGCTTGACGCCCGCGCCGACCTGCGATGCGCTGTTGGAGATGAGATCCTTGATCTCGCGGGCAGCCTTGGCGCAGCGCTGGGCAAGCTCACGCACCTCCTGAGCAACCACAGCAAAACCTCGGCCGGCCTCCCCGGCGCGCGCCGCTTCCACACCAGCATTGAGAGCAAGAAGATTGGTCTGGAAGGCGATCTCGTCGATCACGCCGATGATGCTGGTGACCTTTTCGGACGACCGATTGATGGCGCCCATAGCATCGACGGCTTTCGCCACGACGGCTGCGGAATGCTCCGCCTGGCGGTGCGCTTCCGCGACCGAAACCGACGTCTGACGCGCGTTTTCAGCGGTCGTTCGCACGCTGTCTGTGAGTTCACCAAGCACCCGCGAGCTCTCCTCGAGTGCTGCGGCCTGCTGTTCCGTGCGCCGCGCCAGATCGTCGGCGGCTCCTGAAAGATTGGTGCTGCCCTCGGCGATCTCGTAGGTCGTGTTGCGAACCTCGGCGAGCGTCAGGCGCAGTGCATCGATGGCGTGATTGTAGGTTTGCGCCATGGCGACATAGTCTGCGGCCAGATCCTCGCTCATCTCGGCGGCGAGATTGCCATTGGCAAGCTTGCCCAGCATTTCCGACAGCGCCGTCAGAGCCTCGCTCTGTTCCGCCTCGATGCGCGCCTGCTCGGCGGCGCGGCGGGCCTGTTCCCGTTCGTCCCGCGCCCTGTTTGCCTCGGCCACCTCTTCCAGCCGGGTCTTCTCAAGCGCCTGATCGCGGAAAACGGTCACCGAGCGGATCATGTCACCGATCTCGTCTCCGCGCTTGCCGTCGCCGATGGCAACGTTCAGATCGCCGGCGGCAAGCCGCATCATCGTCTGGGTGATCCGCTTCAGCGGCCCGCGCAGCGTTTCGATCAGCATGAGGCCGCCGATGATCGCAAGCACGGTGCCCGCGATCATCGCCGCGAGTGACATCGTCGCCGAGCGCTGGCTGATTTCCTTGCCGCTCTCCTGCGCCGTACTGACGAATTGTTCGAGCGTGTGGCTTGCGTCGGCCACAAGTGCGGTCGCCGCCTCCTTGTCCGCACGCCAGCGGTCGGCGATCGATATCAGAAGCGACGTGTCTTTCTCGATCGTCGCAAGGGATGGCTCGATCTTCTTGGCAAGATCCTGCAGCGCGGCATTTTTGCCGCTCAAGGGCACAAGCTTTGCAGCGCTTTCACGCAGCGTCTTGAGGTCGGCGAGAGCCGCATCCCGCGCCTCGGCATCGACGCGTCTGTTCAGTTCGCTTAAGTGCAGGCGCAAATCGTCGATCGATTTGAAAGCGGCGTTGACGATGGTCACCATCGAGCGAAGCGTTGATATGCTCGCATCCATGCCGGCAAAGCGCTCGATTGCGGTGTCCGCATTGTCGGAGGCGAGTTTTGCAAACAGCTCCTGAAGGCCCTGCAAGTCCTGATCGACGGGAGCGTAATTTTCGAGCGACAGGCTGCTGTCCTTGGCCATGCCCGCGAGCTTCTCCAGCATCGGCTTCAGCGCCGCAATCTGGCTTTGGGCCTTCTCCGACGCAAGCGCCGCGCTGTCGCCCATCTCCTTGACGAGCGGCGGCAGCAGGCTGGCGATCGCCTGGGCAAGCTTCTGCGGGTCGGCTGCCCCTCCGGTCGCCTTGCGCAGTTTCGCAATGCGTCCAGCCAGATTCTTATAGGCCGAGGCGTCGAGAAGAAGCGCCCGGACAAAGGCCTCCTTGCCATTCGCCTGATCCTGGAGAACGTCGAGCTGTTTGCGGGCGGTCTGGCTTTCCTTGAACAGCTGGGCGACCGCATCGTCGATCGCCTGTTCGTTGCCGGCGCGCTCCTGCGCCACCGCCCAGAGCGCGTCGGCGCCGCCCTGCATCTTGCCCCCGAGTTCGCGCACCATAGAAATCTGCTGCTTCTGCGCGGGATCGGAGAGCATCGCATCGAGCGTCGCAGCGCCTTTATTCTGATCGGAAATGCTGGCGATCAGACGATCGCGGGTGGCGGCAGTGGGAAGATCGGTAAAGGCGGTCAGAGCGGATCGCAGTTGCTGAAAGCTGGAAAGAGCTTCGATCGTCTGCCGGGTCAGGGTCATCTGGCCGTTCAGCGTACCAGCGGTGAAATAGCCGAAAAGACCGATGCCGGCGATGAGGACGATCAGCGGCACCACGAAGAAGAGCACCTTCGTCACGATCCGCATACGCTGCAACAGTCGGTCAATCAACGCCATAAGGAAGCCCCGCCCCAGGAAAATTGCCTGATTCTCCGGCGCGGATCCCTCGCCTCCGCATGCATCACAACCTCTATGTCGGGAGTAATGGCTATGCTGGACTTGCGAGGGTGGCACCTGATGGCACCAGGCTAGTGATAACTGCTAAAAAAATGGTCAATGGTGTCGAGTTTTGGAGAACATGTGATGAGGGCGCATTGCCGACGCCCTCATCACTATCCTCAGCCAATGGCCATTAGGCTGGCATTACCGCCGGCGGCGGCGGTGTTGATCGAGGTCGATACCTCCTCCAGCAGCCAGTTCAGGCAATAGGCCTCGGGATCGCCCGCCAATTCCTCGCTCGTCGCGGCCTGGACGAGGAGAAGTGGACCGGGCAGGGCAGCAATCCGCCGATTGACGACCAGAACCCTGTCGTGATCCCCTTCGACGAGTGCGCCCGAGAACGGCCCGTCCTTTTCCCAATCCGACGTCCAGGAAACGCGGCCGGCGACAGTCGCCGGCAGATCCGTCAGGGCCGATTTCGATAGGGAAGCTGCGTCCACGACGATGTGGTTGCCGGTCGACAGGGCTGCAGCGATCTGGCGATAGAGCCCGCTTTCCGTCTGCGGCACGGCAAGAATGCGGCCGCGGGGATGGAGCGCATAGAGATTGAGTTCGCCGACGGGGCCGGTAAGCTCTCGTTCGAGCCCGAGCGCTGAACGGCTCGCATAGCCGCGCGCTGCTTCCCCCTCGCCCGGCAAGCCCTTTTTGTCGAGCCAGACGATATAGTCGCGAAGAGCAAGGTCGGTGTGAACAGAATCCTGCTGCGGCGGCACCGGAGCACGCTGCACCAGCCGGCCGATATAGAGCGGACCGCCAGCCTTCGGACCGGTTCCCGACAGGCCGCGGCCGCCGAAAGGCTGAACGCCGACGACGGCGCCGATGATGTTGCGGTTGACGTAGAGGTTGCCGGCCTTGATGCGGCTGGTCACGTGCGCGATCGTTTCGTCAAGCCGGGTGTGAAGCCCGAAGGTGAGGCCATAACCCGACGCGTTGATATCGTCGATCAGGCGGTCGAGCCCGTTTCGCTTGAAGCGGACGATATGCAGGACCGGTCCGAAGATCTCCCGCGTCAGATCCGAAAGCGACTTGATTTCGATGATCGTCGGCGGAACGAAGGTGCCGGCCGTGGCAGTTTCGGGCAGCGGCAGTTGATCCACCTTGCGGCCCATGCCGCGCATCTGCTCGATATGCTGGTCGATTTCGGCCTTTGCGCCATCGTTGATGACCGGCCCGACATCGATGCTCAGCCGGTCGGTACGGCCGATCGTCAACTCGCGGAAGGCGCCCTTCAACATGGCAAGGGTCCGGTCGGCCACATCCTCCTGCAGGCAGAGAACGCGGAGTGCCGAGCACCGCTGGCCGGCGCTGTCGAAAGCCGAGGCAATGACGTCGGCCACCACCTGCTCGGCGAGGGCCGAGGAATCGACGATCATGCCGTTCTGGCCGCCGGTTTCGGCAATCAGCGGGATCGGCTTGCCGGTCGAAGAGAGCCGTTCTGCCAGCTGCGCCTGGATCATCCGGGCGACTTCGGTCGAGCCGGTGAACATGACGCCTGCCGTTTCCTCTGCGCCGACCATGCCGGCGCCGAGGCGGCCGCTGCCAGGAACGAACTGCAAGGCGCCCACAGGCACGCCGGCCTCATGAAGAATTTTTACGCTCTCGGAAGCGATGATCGGCGTGACGCCGGCGGGCTTCGCCAGCACAGGATTGCCGGCCACCAGTGCGGCGGCAACCTGCCCGGTGAAAATCGCCAGCGGAAAATTCCACGGGCTGATGCAGACGATCGGGCCGAGAGGCAGATGCGACGGCCCGAGGGTCTTGCGCGCCTGTTCGGCGTAGTAACGCAGGAAGTCGATTGCCTCACGCACTTCGCCGACGGCATTGGCGGCGGATTTGCCGGCCTCGCGGATGATGATGCCCATCAGCGTCTTGATGCGGGCCTGCATGATGTCGGCCGCCCGTTCCAGGCAAGCCGCACGTTCGGCCGGCGTCACGGCGGCCCATTGCGGCGCATGCTCGGCCGCCATCGCAACGATCCGGGCTGCTTCCTCGACCTTCAGCTCAGTGACCGTGCCGACGATGTCGCGATGATCGGCAGGATTAAGGACGTCACGCGTCACCCCATCCGTGGAGCCATCGGCAAGGATCGGACCCGCATGCCATGGGCTTGCAGCCGAGGAAACAAGTGTCTGCGCCAGATCGGAAAGGGTTGCCTCGTTCGAGAGATCGAGACCGTCGGAATTGGCGCGGGCACTGCCGTAAAGCGCCTTCGGCGAGGCGATCTGCGCGTGCGGAACGCCAACGACCGGCATGGCGGCAACGGTCTCGGCGGGATCGGCAATCAGCGCCTCGACGGAGACGTGCGGATCGGAGATGCGGTGCACGAACGAGGAATTGGCGCCGTTTTCCAGAAGGCGACGCACCAGATAGGCGAGCAGCGTCTCATGCGTACCCACCGGCGCATAGACGCGGCAGGGCCGGTCGAGCTTTCCCTTGCCGACGACCTCGTCGTAGAGGGGTTCGCCCATGCCGTGCAGGCACTGGAATTCGTATTTTCCGACTGCGAAATCGGGACCGGCGAGATGATAGATCGTGGCGAGCGTCTGCGCATTGTGGCTGGCGAATTGCGGGAAGACGGCATCCGGTGCGTTCAGCAGCTTGCGGGCGCAGGCGATGTAGGCGACGTCGGTGTAGATCTTGCGGGTATAGACCGGATAGTCGTCGAGGCCATCAAGTTGGGCGCGTTTGATCTCCGCATCCCAATAGGCGCCCTTGACCAGACGCACCATGACCCGGCGCCCTGAACGGCGCGCGAGATCGATGATATAGTCGAGCACAAACGGGCAGCGCTTGCCATAGGCCTGGACGACGAAGCCCAGCCCGTTCCAACCGGCGAGATCAGGGGCAAAGCAGAGCTCCTCGAGCAGATCGAGCGAAAGCTCCAGCCGGTCGGCCTCCTCGGCGTCGATGTTGAGGCCGATATCATAGGTCTTGGCGAGAACGGCCAGCGCCTTGACCTTCGGCAGCAGCTCGCCCATCACCCGGCCGGCCTGCGCCCTCACATAGCGGGGATGCAAGGCCGAAAGCTTGATCGAAATACCAGGGCCGTCATAGATGCCGCGTCCGTTCGAGGCCTGGCCGATGGCGTGGATCGCCTTTTCGTAATCCTTGAAATAACGTTCGGCATCGGCGGCCGTCGTCGCAGCTTCGCCCAGCATGTCGTAGGAATAGCGGAAGCCGCGCGCTTCCAAGGGACGAGCGCGTTTCAGCGCCTCCTCGATCGTTTCGCCGGTGACGAACTGCTCGCCCATCATGCGCATCGCCATATCGACGCCGCGGCGGATGACCGGCTCGCCGGCGCGCGCGATCAGTCGCGTCAGCGCCGCCGACAGGCTGCGGTCGTTGACCGTCGAGGTCAGCTTGCCGGTGACGACGAGGCCCCAGGTGGCGGCGTTGACGAACATGGATTTGCCGCCGCCGATATGCGAGGTCCAGTTGCCCTCGGCGATCTTGTCGCGGATCAGGGCATCGCGGGTGTCGGTATCGGGAATGCGCAGCAGCGCTTCGGCAAGGCACATGAGCGCCACGCCTTCCTGGCTGGAGAGCGAATATTCCTGCACCAGGCCTTCGACGCCGGTACCCTTGTGTTTGGCGCGCAACGCCTCGATCAGCGTGCGGGCCGTGCTGCGAATGTCATAGCGTTTCGCCTCGGAGACGCGGGCGGCCGCAACGAGCGGTGGCAGGCATTCGGTTTCCGGGCGGCGATAGGCCGCCGTGATTGCCTGACGAAGCTCGGATTGCGGTCGGATCGGTGGGGCAAAACCGGAAAACGGCGCACCATCGGCGGGATCATTGGAGGATGCGGGATCGATCGCTGCGTTCAACATGGGAGTTCCCTATCAAATCGGTGTCTGATCTAACGGATAAATGGAACAGCGGGCTCATCGTCCCAGGCATCATCCGTGAAATCTGGGCCGGAATATTCCGTCTCGCGAAGCGGGCGCGCATCCGGCTTGTCGCGCTTGACGGTGAATGCCGCCGCCACGGCTTTTATCGCCAGCGGCCGGTAATGAACGAGCAGATCAGGCTTTTGATCGTCATCCAGTTTACTCCAGAGCATGCCTGATCCCTTTTCGAGCGCGGCGCCAATGCCAATCTAACAATCTGCCAGACGGCTATGCCCTTCCTCCGATTGCCGATGCACAATCTATCACAGCCGCCAATCGCGATCTCACTTGATTTTTTCAGTTTCCAGGCTGTATGAACTTATTAAGTCGCCCGAGAAAGTTCAAATGGCTGTCGATACCGACATCTTTAGTGAATTGGACCAGTTCGATAGGAAGATCCTCGCCGAACTCGCCGAGGACGGCAGGCTGTCGATCACGGATCTCGCGGCGCGTGTCGGGCTTTCGAAGACGCCGTGCCAGATCCGCTTCAAACGGCTGATCAGCGACGGCTATATCGAAGGCTTCAAAGCCGTCCTCAATCCGTCGAAAATGCAGCTCGACCACATAGCCTTCGTCGAGGTGAAACTTTCCGATACCCGCGAGGATGCACTGAAAAGCTTCAACGACGCCATCAAGAAGATCAGGGAAGTCGAAGAATGCCACATGATCGCCGGCAGATTCGACTATCTCCTGAAGATCCGCACTCGCGACATCGGCCGCTATCGCCGCGTTCTCGGCGAGCGGATCTCGACACTGCCTCACGTTGCCAGCACCTCGACGAATGTCGCGATGGAGACGGTCAAGGAAAGCTGGGACAAGTTCGGCTCGAGTCTTTCGTGAATGTGAGGCAGTTCAGCCGCCTTTCGCTTTACGGCCGCGTGCGCTCGGCTTCGCCGGCACGCTTTTGCCGTACTCGCTCCACCATGCCGTCAAAGCTTCCATCGTGGGTCCGAGGCCCCGCGCTTTTTGCGTGATCTCATATTCGACGCGCGGAGGAACCTCAGCGAAGATGGTGCGGGATACCAGACCGTCCGCTTCGAGTTCGCGAAGTTGCGCCGTCAGCATGTGTTGGGTGATGCCAGGAATAGCCTTTCTCAATTCGCCGAACCGATAGATCCGCTGATTGAGCAGCCACATGATTTCCAGCTTCCATTTGCCGGAAAGCAGCGCGAAGGCTCGCCGCATCTCTTCATGCATGTTGACTTCTTCTTCGCCCATGGTCTGCTTTTCCATACTAACAGCAAGTAATTCATCCTACTTGCAAATATAAATATTAGACGACATTTCTCTGCATGCACAGAGGAGCGCAGAAAAAGCGCCTCTCAAAACAAACCGACAGACTCGACGAGAGGAATGTTGCTGCATGGGCAGCGACAGGGATGAACTCATGCCTGAATATTACGTGTACTGGATCAGCACGGCACTTCTGTCCGCGCTCTACCTCGTCTCCGCCACCATCTATGTCACCAAGCGAGACTGGGTTCTCCAGGTTCTGGCGGAACTCGGATACAAGGCTTCCTATCTCATTCCATTCATGATCGTCGTCAAGGTTCTCGGCCCGATCGCGATCCTTTCACGCGTCAGCATGCCGCTCAGCGATCTCGCCTATGCCGGCATCTTCTTCCACCTGCTGCTCTCGGGCCTCGCGCATATCGGCGTTCGAAAACCCGCCGGCGCCCTGCCCGCGGCAATCGGTCTGGCGCTGCTCGTCACCTCGTTCATGACGCAGAACGACGCCCGCATGGTTCCCTCCCCCTACGTTCAAGCCGCCATGCGCTGACGTCCGATAACCCCAACCCCAGGAGATAGAAATGGGTCGACTCAATGGAAAAGTTGCCATTGTCACGGGCGCAAGCCGCGGCATTGGCCGCGCCACCGCAAAGCTCTTTGCCGCCGAAGGCGCGAAGGTCGCAATTCTCTCGCGCACATCAGAAGGCGTCGAGCGTGTCGTCGCAGACATCGTCGAAGCGGGCGGTGCAGCACTCGGCGTCATCTGCGACGTCGGAGAGACCGACCGGATCACGGCCGCGGTGGACCAGGTTGTAGCCGCATACGGCCGCATCGACATTCTCGTGAACAATGCTTTCGATGGTTCCGCGGTCTTGTCTTCGGTTATCGACCTCTCGGTCGAGCAGTTGCAACGGAACTTCGACACCGGGCCGATAGCCTATCTGCGCTTCATGCAGGCTTGCTATCCTCACCTCAGGGAAAGCGGCGAAGGCCGGGTCATCAACTTCGGCTCGATGGCGGCCACCAGCGGGCTGGCTGGTTATGGTCCGTACAATATGGCCAAGGAGGCAGTGCGCACACTGACCCGCACGGCGGCACGCGAATGGGGCGCAGACAAGATCACCGTGAACAACGTCCTGCCGATCGCCGACACCTGGGGTGCTGCCGAAAAGCAGGTTCCTCCGCCAGCGAATGCACTCGCGCGTTTCGGCTCGCCGGAAGAGGACATTGCGCCGGTGGTGCTGTTCCTCGCCGGCAAGGATTCGCAGTTCATCACGGGCTACAGCCTTACTCCCGACGGCGGCGCCATCATCGACAGCGCTCGGTAGCAGCCGACGAAGGAGGGGCGCAGCGGATTGCGCCCTTCAAGCGCTATCGATGCCGGTAGCGGAAGGCTTCGACGAAGGCGGAGAAAGCAGGGGATGGATGGCGCCGGCTCGGGTAATAGAGATGATACCCTTGAAACGTTGGCGCCCAGTCTGCGAGCACTTCCTGCAGTTGACCGCTGTCAACATATTGCCGAACGAGATCCCGCGGCACATAGGATAGCCCCGCACCATCGAGAGCGGCATTGATCGCCGGTCCGATGTTGCTCATCACGAGTTGGCCCTCCACGCGAACGCTGAACTCGCGACCGTCCTTTTCGAACTCCCAGGCGTAGAGCGCGCCTGACGTAGGAAGCCGCAGGTTGACGCAATTGTGGTCGGTCAAGTCGTGCGGGGTCGAAGGCGCGGAGCGGCCCGCAAAATATCCCGGCGATCCCACGACGGCATAGGAGACGTCGGGACCAATGCGAACGGCCACCATGTCGCGCGCAATCGCTTCGCCGAGCCGTACGCCGGCATCGAACTGGCGTTCGACGATATTGGTGAAACCGTTGTCGATGATCAGTTCCACGGTGATATCAGGATAATCACGCAGAAATGCCGGCAGCCTTGGACGGAACATCAGGTCCACGGCATCGTCGGGACACACGATCCGAATATGACCCGAGGGTTTGTCGCGCAGTGCGCTGATGGCGCTGACCTCGGCTGCGATGCCTTCGAAATGAGGTTGAATGCTTTCCACGAGGCGCGCGCCGGCCGCCGTGGGCGCCACATCACGCGTCGTGCGGGAAAGAAGGCGGACGCCGAGCCGTGCTTCGAGCGCGCTGATCGTGTGGCTCAGCGCCGAGCGCGTGACGCCGAGTTTCGATGCGGCGCGCGTAAAACTCCGCTCGCGAGCCACCTCCAGAAACGCACGCATTTCGGTGAACTCGTCGCGCCGCATTGTTGAATCTCCTTCATCACGGCATTCAGATTATAGCTTCTAGTCGCGCAAAACCAGTCCGGCTATCTCTCTGGCAACGGACAGGAGACCATGCATGAGCATCGAGCTGACATTGAATGAGACCGCGCTCGGAGATGGCGCAGCGACCCGGTGGAGCGCGGTGACCTGTCTCTCGCTTCTGACTTTCCTTCTGGTCGGGCTGGAATTTCTCCCTGTGAGCCTGCTGACGCCGATCGCCGGGGATCTTTCGGTATCGGAAGGGCAGGCCGGACTGGCGATCACCGTGTCCGGCGCCTTCGCGGTTGCCACCAGCCTTTTCGGCAACGCAATCCTGACGAAGATCAACCGCAAGACCATCGTCTTGCTCTATACGGCGGTATTGGCTACTTCGAGCCTGGCGGTTGCGCTGGCACCCGAGTTCCTCGTCTTTCTCGTTGGACGATCCCTGGTCGGCGTTTCGATCGGCGGTTTCTGGTCGCTATCGACGGCTATTCTGGCACGCCTGGCTTCGAGCCGTGACCTGCCCAAGGCCATCGCCCTGCTTCAGGGCGGCACCGCATTCGCGCTCGTCCTTGCTGCGCCGCTCGGCAGTTTTCTCGGCGGATTGATCGGATGGCGCGCCACTTTCCTGATCACGGTGCCGATCGGAATTGCCGGGCTCGCGTGGCAACTGGTCGTCCTGCCGAGCATGCCCGCGACGGCTGCGGTTTCGGTGGCCAGAATATTCGGTTTGCTGCGCAATCGTCGATTCGCGATCGGGATGGCGGCGACCGGTCTCGCCTTCATCGGCCAAAACGCATTGTCTATCTACCTTCGCCCGTTCCTCGAAGGCGTCACGGGACTGGAATTGAATATTCTGTCCATGGTGCTTCTCGGCCTTGGCATCGGCGGCGTGGCCGGAACTTCCGTCATCGGCTTCGTCGCCCGCCGTCACCTCTTCCTCGTTCTCGTCGGATTGCCGGCTGCTCTTGCGATCCTTGCCCTGTTGCTGATCGCTCTCGGGCCGTTCGCCGCGGCGACCGCCTCTCTGCTCGTCATGTGGGGATTCTTCTCGACCCCGATTCCCGTCGCGTGGAACACCTGGATGGCAGCCATCGTCCCCGGCGAGCTGGAAGCTGCAGGGGGACTGCAAGTGGCGCTGATCCAATTCGCCATTGCAGGCGGCGCTTTCGCTGGCGGCATCCTGTTCGACACCGCGGGATGGTGGAGCACCTTCCTGCTGGCCGCCTGCCTTCTCGCAGGTTCCGCTGTCCTCGCCGCCCTGGCAGGCCGCCGAGCCTGAACCTTCCGAAACCTCAAAACAGGAGATCGTCATGTCTCAAGGAATCGAAAACAAAGTCGTCGTCATCACCGGCGCAAGCAGCGGGCTTGGCGAAGCCACGGCGCGTCACCTCGCCGAGCGCGGCGCCTCGGTCGTCCTCGGCGCGCGCAGAGCCGACCGCATCGCTCTACTGGCCGAGGAACTGATAGCCAAAGGCTACAAGGCCAAGGCAGTCCAGACCGACGTCACGGATCAGCATCAAGTCAAGACGCTTGTAGACACGGCCGTCGAAGAATTCGGTCGGATCGACGTGATACTGAACAATGCGGGACTGATGCCGCTTGCTCCGCTCGAGCGGCTCAAGCTCGATGAGTGGGATCGCATGATCGACGTGAACATCAAGGGTGTGCTCTACGGCATTGCAGCAGCACTGCCCCACATGAGGGCGCAGAAGTCGGGGCACATCATCAACGTATCCTCAGTCTACGGCCATGTGATCGATCCAGGCGCCACCGTTTACTGCGCCACAAAATTCGCCGTGCGCGCACTTTCGGAAGGGCTGCGGAAGGAAATGAAGCCATACAACATTCGCACCACGATCATCTCACCCGGCGCGGTCAGAACCGAGTTGCTTGAGCATATCAGCGAGAAAGACATCCAAGCCGGCACGCAAGAATTCGTCAGCAAGATCGCCATCGGCGCTGACACCTTCGCCAGAACGGTCGCTTTCGCGGTCAATGAGCCGGACGATGTCGATATCAATGAGATCCTGTTCCGGCCCACGGCTCAGCCGGTCTGATGCGACGCGCGATGTCGACCACATCCAGTTCAGGAGCCGGCGGACAATGTTGGGGCTAGCCCTGACGGCTGGCGCCATGCCTCGCCTCGCGACCGGACAGGAAGGCAGCCGCCCGGCGAGTCAGAAACCCACCGACGTCAGGATCAGGATAATTTCAGCAATCCGACCCTGACTGCAGCGCTTTATGACAATCCTTCTGCGCGGGATCTTGCATCCACGCTCCCTTTGGACCTCAAGATCGAGGATTCCGGCAAGAACGAGAAGATCGTCCATCTGCCGCGCAAGCTTATGGAAGAAGCCTTCAGCAACGAATAGCCAGGCGATCTTTGCTATTTCAAGGCATGGGGAACCTGGCCCTCTTCTACGGGGATTATCGCTAGGACGGACTGATCCGGCTCGGCCGCTTCGACAATGGTTTTAAGCCGCTGTTCGTAGGGGAGAATTTCCGGTGCGTATCGAACGGATCTGACAGCCCCCATGCCACGAGCGTTCCCCGACGGCTTGATCTGGTCTTGCTTTCGCACGAATGACACCATCTGATGCTGTGCGAGGTAGGATCGCTGAAGCCAGACGGATGTTCGGCGGACGAAATCGACAGTGAGGATCAGATGGATCAGGCGAGCAGCCAGCAAGCATCGACGAATGAACAGCGCGAAGCGCGCCGGCTGCAATATCTTCCCTGGGAACGCATTGCGGCGGATCTCGACCATCCCGCTCATCTCGCCCGCAAGGCGGAGCTTCGGCGATCATGCGGCGCTGAATTGTTCGACACGTCCTATATCGCTGAAAATGCCGCGATTTTCACCGAGAGCTTGGCGATCGGCGAGCGGTCCTGGATTGCGGGGCATGCGCTCGTTCGGGGCGATGTCATCCTCGGTGACGACTGCAGCATCAATCCCTATGCCTCTGTTTCCGGCAAGGTGACATGCGGCAATGGCGTGCGGATTGCCTCGCATGCGTCGATTGTCGGCTTCAATCACGGCTTCGACGATCCTGATCGACCCATCCACCGCCAGGGCGTCATCAGCCTCGGCATCGTGATTGGCGACGATGTCTGGGTCGGCGCCAATTGCGTGATCCTCGATGGCGTCACCATTGGAAATGGCGCGGTGATCGCCGCCGGGGCTGTGGTCACGCAGGACATTCCCGCCATGGCAATTGCCGGCGGCGTACCGGCAAGGGTGTTACGGAGCAGAGGCGCTGCTGCGAGGAAATTCGGCATAGCAGACGTCGAAGATCAATTGGTCAGGCTCGGTCAGAAGGCGCAGGAGCAATGGCCCGATATTCTTGCACGCTGGAAAACGCGTGAGGTCTATGAATCGTTGGAGGCGGACGGCGTCAGGAGACCGGCGATCCGGCATCTGTGCGATGCGATCGAGATCGCGGCCGGCTTCGGGCATCTGCCGCCCGGGCTCGATCCGTCGCGGACCTTCGAGCTTCTCCAAGGCCTTCAGGACCGGGAGACCGGGCTTTTCCCGGAAGAGCATTCGCGTGTGCATGGCCGGGCGTTACGGGAGGATCCGAAGGCACTCTACAATGTGCTTTCGGTCGGCTATGCGCTTGAACTGCTCGGCTCCGGGCCAGGGCACCCCATCCAGGCGGTGCAGCTCGGCGCTAAAGAGCTGGAGGAATGGCTGAGCGCCCTGCCCTGGTCGAGCCGGGCATGGCACGCCGGCAGCGGCGTCGATGCCATGGGAACTGCGATGTACTTCAATGCCAGGTATTTCGGCATCAGAGGCCCACGCCAGGCGCTTTTCGAGTGGCTGAGCCGCAATGCCGACACCGTCTCGGGGCTATGGGGCGAACCGACGGCGCTGGAAGGATGGCTGCAGCCGGTGAACGGTTTTTATCGCCTAACGCGCGGCAGCTACGCGCAGTTCGGTATTCCGCTTCCACATCCTCACGCTTCGCTCGAAACGGTTCACCTCAACTACCGCAATCACAAGGGCTTCGTCGGCGCGCAATACAATGCGTGCAACCTACTCGATACGATCCATCCGCTGCTGCTGATTGCCCGGCAGACCGATTACCGGCGGGCCGATGGCGAGGCGATCGCCCGCAATCTCATATCGAGGGCGCTCGATCGATGGAGGGATGGCGAGGGTTTTGCCTTCGCCGATGGCGGTGAATCGAGCTTGCAGGGAACGGAAATGTGGCTATCCGTCATTCACCTGGCGGCCGATTTCCTGGGCTTGGCGGATCAGTTCGCCTTCGTCCCGAAGGGCGTACATCGAACGGCGACAGTGGGACTGGGTTTGTAATTGGGGCTCTTGATCAACCGTGCAATGACGCCATCAGCCAGGCAGCGGCAAGATCCCGCGCATTGCTTCTTTTGCCTTTGTCGGGCACGATGACGTTGTAACGGCCTTCGGCGGCAAGCTCGCCACTGTCGACCTGCACCAGGGTTCCGTCCTCGAGAGAAGTACCCACCAGCATACGCCATCCCAATGCTACCCCCTGCCCTGCGCGTGTGGCGGCGATGGTTTCGGTATAATGGCTGAACCGAAGCGACGGCTTGACCTCGATATTGGCGCCGGTCAGCGAAACCCATTGGGCCCAGCTATGCCAGGACCGATCGAGAACGTCCGTTTCGATGAATTCGTCGGCCGAGCTTAGCGGACCATCTCCCCGACGCCTGAGATAATCCGGAGAGCAAACGGGGGAAATGACGTCGCCGCGCGAGGCGATGACGGTCCCATCGCTGAAAGGCGGCAGACCGTAGCGGATCGCCACATCGATCTCTCCGCCGTCGAGAGCAATCGGGCTGTCCTGCGATATCACCCGCACCAGAATACCGGGGTTGGCCCGGCGAAACTCGGCCAGCCGCGGTAGCAGCCAGAAGGAAGAGAATGCGACGGTTGCCCCGATCGTCACCACGTCCTGACTGCGCGACTGGAGCGCTTCCACACTCTCGGCGATATCGGCAAAACTCTTCGCCAGTGTCGCGCCAAGGCTGATGCACGCCGCCGTCGGTTCGATCGCCCGATGTTTACGCACGAATAGGGACTGGCCGAACTCTTCCTCCAGCGAGGCAATCTGCCTGCTGACCGCCGCCTGGGTGACGCCGAGTTCGGTCGCAGCCAGGGTGAAGCTTTTCCTGCGCAGCACTGCCTCCAGTGTCACCAGTGCGGTCAGCGATGGAAGCCGTCTTCGAAAGTGCATCTTGGAGACTTTTCACATGAGAAAAGATTATGCGAATGTGATTTTTTATGCGGTTGAAAGCCCCGCGCTGCAAGAGCAATTTGGCGAAACTCTCACATAAGAGGTTATTATGCTAAACAGGCTCCCATCCTCCATTTCGGCGCTGCTCGACTCCCGCTCTGATGGCCATTCCCTGCCGGCCGGCCTCTATGTCAGAGAAGATGTGTTCGAAGCAGACATCGACGTGTTCTTCCACAAGCACTGGATCTGTGTCGGCCTTGACTGCGACGTTCCCGAAGCCGGCGACGCCGCGGTGGTCGATATCGGCAAAACCAGTCTGATCCTCCTGCGCGACGACGACGGCGAAATTCGCGTCTTGCACAATGTCTGCCGCCATCGCGGCTCCCGTCTTCTCGATCCGGGCAAGACGATCGTTTCGAAGCTCGTCTGTCCCTATCACACCTGGACCTATGAGCTGACGGGCGAGCTCAGCTATGCCCCACATATGGGCAAGGATTTCGACAAGGACTGTCGCGGCCTGAAGCCGGTCACCTTCAAGTCGATCGGCGGGCTGATTTACGTCTGTCTGTCCGACAATCCGCCCGAGGACATTGCCGGCCTCGAACAGGCGATGGTCGAGCGCCTTGCTCCCTACGATATCCGCAATGCCAAGATCGCCCACCAGACCGACGTCATCGAGGACGGCAACTGGAAGCTGACGATAGAGAACAATCGCGAGTGCTATCACTGTTCCGCCAACCACCCGGAACTCTGCGTCTCCTTCGTCGATCTCGACTTCGGCTTCGACCCCGAAACGCTTAGCCCTGAAGATCGTGAGCAGGCCGAAGAACATTTCCGGCTGTACGAGGAGCGCACGCAGGCATGGGAAGCCGACGGTTTCCCCTCGGCTGCCGTCGAGCAGCTTTCCGACTGCGCCACCAACTTCCGCACACAGCGGCTGATCATATCGGGTGCGGGCGAATCCCAGACCCACGACGCCACCGCCGCATCCTCCAAGCTCCTCGGGCAGATGACCCGCAAGGATCTCGGCGACACACATCTCTGGGGTCATAACAGCTGGAACCACTTCATGGGCGACCATGCTGTGGTCGCAACGGTTATCCCGCTCTCGGCCGGCAAGACCCTGGTGAGAACCAAGTGGCTGGTGCACAAGGACGCCGTCGAAGGGGTCGATTACGACCTCGACAAGCTGACGGATGTCTGGGTCGCAACGACGGATCAGGACGCCGATCTCGTCGCCCGTTCCCATGCCGGCGCTCTCGATCCCGCCTATCAGCCAGGCCCCTATTCCCGCTTTTCCGAGACGAACCTCGACAAGTTCGCCAACTGGTACATCGACCGGATGCGCGCTCATGGATACTAGGACCCCGCAAGTGCTGCTCGCAAAGGTCGCCCGTCACGACGTCTGGAATCCCGAGGAAGACGATGCGCTCGTCTGCCTCGACGTCCAGCAGGAGACCCATGATGTCAAGACCTTCACCTTCGCATCTCCTGACGGGAAGCGCTTCGCCTTCAAGGCCGGACAATATTTCCTGTTCGACCTTGAGCAGAATGGAGAGGCTGAAAGCCGGTGCTACAGCATCTCCTCTTCGCCGCATCGCACGAACGCCTTCTCCGTGACGGTGAAGCGCGTTCCGGGCGGCAAGGTCTCCAACTGGCTGCACGACACCCTGGTACCGGGCGCATCCGTCAAGGCGAACGGCCCGCTTGGCCATTTCATCCGGCCTGAGACGTCGAAGCCGAAACTTCTGCTGCTCTCCGGCGGCTCCGGCATCACCCCTGTCATGTCGATTCTGCGTGAACTCGCCGATAGCTGCGAACCCGCCGATGTCGTCTTCATGCACGCCGCGCGCACACCGCAGGATCTGATCTTCCGCGACGAGCTCGCCTGCATCGCCCGTAGATTGAAGGGCCTTCGGCTGCACTTCCTCCCGGAAACCGTCGTGGGCGCGGCGTCCTGGCCGGGTCTCACCGGCCGAATTTCGGCGGACTATGTCAGGCTTGCGGTTCCCGATATCGCGGAACGGACGGTGATGTGCTGCGGCCCCGCCCCGTTCATGGCGGCAGCGCGCAGCATTGCCGCCGATCTCGGCGTCCCTGCCTCGCGCTATCTGGAGGAAAGCTTCGACGCCGCGGTCATCGACGAACCCGAGATCCCCGCGATCCAAGAAGCGACCGCCAAGGTCTTTCAGGTCACTTTCTCGAAGCAGGCCCGCAATATCGAGGTAACAGGCGACCAGAGCGTGCTCTCCTGCGCCAAGAAGTCGGGTGTCAGGCTTCCATCCTCCTGCGCCAACGGCGTCTGCGGCACCTGCAAGTCGAAGCTGACATCAGGCACCGTCGACATGAACCACAATGGCGGCATCCGCCAGAGGGAAATCGACGCCGGCTTTTTCCTGCCCTGCTGCTCGAAGCCGCTCAGCGATCTCGTCATCGAGCGCTGAACACTGAGCCAGGGGAACGTCACTCACCGACTGATCATGGCCAAGGGAGCGGCTGACAGTTTCCCGTGGGAAGAGATCTGAAGTACGTTCAGTGCACTCTCGAAGCCGCTGCGCGATGCTGCGACGGGGTCTGCCCGAAGGTGCGCTTGAACGTTCGTGTGAACTGCGAGGCGTTTTCGAAGCCGACATCAAGCGCGATCTCGATCAGCGGCGCCTTCGACTGGACGAGGATCGATTTTGCCCGCTCCATGCGAACCCGATTATAGGCCTTGGCAGGAGACATTCCCGTCTTGTCGAGGAAGATTCGTTCCAACTGCCGCCGTGACAGGCCAACCATGGCGGCAAGCTTCTGGATCGATATGCTGCCGTCGACGAATTGCTCCATGGTAATCATCGCCGCCTTGACGCGGGCGTCGTCATAGTCGTCGTACAGCGGACGTCGGGGCTGTATATCCGCCGTCGTCCGGGCCTTCTCAATCTGAAGGACTTCAAGCGCATTTCGCTCGGCATCGCGGCTGATATATTTCCTGACCAGCAACGCCGCCATGTCGGCAGCGCTGCTGCCCCCGGCGCACGATCCACGCTGGCGATCGAGATTGAAGAGCCGGTCGGACCGAACGCCGAGGTCGGGAAACCGCTCGCGAAACTCCTTATAATGCAGCCAGCTCACGCAGGACTCATGCCGCTTCATCAGGCCTGCCGCCGCAAGAATGAACGAACCCGTGCACACGCCGATCAACGGCACCTTCTTGGCATCCGCCTGCCGAAGAAAGGTGATGGTCTGCTGGTCGACAGGGTTCTCCACCGTCAGAAGACCGCCGACGACCACGATGTAATTGAAATTCGTCGGATCGACGAAATCGGACGTCGGAGCGACCTGGACGCCGCAGCTCGAGTTTATCAGGTGCCGCGTGCTGCCGATCACCTGCCAGTCTGCAAGGACCCTTCCGGAACGATCCTGCTCGTCGCTGGCAAGCCGCAGCGTGTCGATGAAGAGCGCGAAGGCCGACAGTGTGAACGATCGCGCCAGAACGAACCCGACCTTGAGCCGGGCGGGTTTCGCGGCGCCGTCTGCCTGCCGATGCTGCTCCGGTCGCATAGTCATCTCCTTGCCGCCCTTGAGCGCGCTTATCGAATCTGAAAACCGTGCGCCAGGGGGTCACGATCGTCAACGAAAATGGTGTTGTGCCCGATGACGCGGGCCCAGCCGCCGATGCTCGGAAGAATGCCGCGATAAGATCCGATACTTGCCTCGGCTTCAACCCGGCCCTCGAAAACGGTTCCGATCAGGCTTTCATGACGGTAACTCGACCCGACCGACAGCCGCCCCTTACCATAGAGTTGGGCCATGCGCGCCGAAGTGCCGGTGCCGCCTGGTGACCGGTCGATCGCTTTCTCACCGTAGAAGACCGCGCAGCGCCCATCGGAATGGTCGTTCACAGGGTGGTCACACCAGATCGCGTGATGCACGCCGGAAATCCTGGCATCGTCGGGATGAACGGGATCGCAGAGATCGGCAAGCGCTGTTCTGAGCTTCTGGCTGCAGCCGACGATATCGGATGCCGTCATGCCGTCGAGCCCGCTCCAGTTCTCTTGCGGTTCAATGACGGCATAATAGTTGCCGCCGTAGGATATATCGACCCGCAGACGCCCCATATCAGGCACATCGACTTCGACATCGGCCTGGTGGAGATAGCTCGCGACATTGTGGAGACGAACGGAATCGACATATCCGCCCTTCTCCTCATAGGTGACGTCCACCCTGCCGGCAGGCGTTTCGATGGCGACCCTTCCGGCCTGGCGCGGCTTGATCAGTCCCTCCTCGATCGCAGCGGTCACGGTGCCGATGGTGCCAGCGCCGCACATCGGCAGGCAACCGCTCACCTCGATGAAAAGAACGGCGAAATCGCAGTCCTCCCGGTAGGCCGGGTAGATGATCGAGCCCGACATGATGTCATGTCCCCTCGGCTCGAACATCAGCGCCCTGCGCACCCAGTCGTGGTCACGGACGAAGATCTCCCGGCGCTCACCCATGGGCACGTGCGGAAGCAGCGGACCGCCGCCGGCGACGAGACGGACCGGATTGCCGCAGGTGTGCGCGTCGACGCAGAAGAAGCTGTTTCTCATCTTGTCATGTCCTTACTCATCTCGCCTTCGGCAGCCTGTCGCGGTCGAGCAGACTGCGGGATACCCGGTCGAGCAGCAGGGCGACTGCGACGATCGCCAGGCCTGCTCTCAAGCCAAGGCCCATCTCCATGCGCGTCAGGCCGCGCGTCACCTCAGCGCCGAGGCCGCCTGCGCCGACCAGGCCGGCCAATACGACCATCGCCAGCGACAGAAGAATGCATTGGTTGAGCCCGACCAGCAGCGTTTGCTTGGCCAAGGGGATTTCAATCTTCCAGAGGATCGAGCGCGGCGGCGCGCCGATGGCGCTGCCGAGTTCGATGAAGACCTTCGGCACCTGATTGAAGGCCAGCGTCGTCAGGCGGAGCATCGGCGGAATCCCATAGACGATGGTGGCGATGATTGCCGGCACCCGTCCGAGGCTGAAGATCATCACCGCTGGAATGAGGTAGACCCATGGCGGTACGGTCTGCATGACGTCGAGAACCGGGCGGACCACCGCCTCCAATGTCTTGTAACGTGAGCACAGGACGCCGATCGGGAAGGCGATGAGCACGGAGATCAGGACGGCGACAGTCACCAGCGAAAGGGTCTGCATCGATGCCGTCCACAGCCCGACTAGCAGGCAGAAGCCAAGGCAAAGGCCTGCCAGGATTGCCGCGCGAACGTTGACGACGAAAAATGCGAGGAGGACGACGATCGCAATCAGCGCATAGGGCGGCACGAAAAGCAATGCCGCCTCGAACCCGGAAAGCACCGCTTCGACCACGGAACTGATGGCCGCAAACAGCGGATGAAGGTTGGTGTTGAGCCAATCGACCGATGGCGCCAGGAAAGCGCCGGGCGAAAACTGAAAGGTTGACGGGTTCATGACTTCCTCCCTGCTCCCAGCCGAGCGGCGCTCTGGGTTATTCGGTCAAGCACCATAGTCAGTACCACGATGGCGATCGCTCCGTTGATGGAGGTGGCGATGTCGAGTGTCCTGATCGCGCCGTAGATCGTCTCTCCGAGCCCGCCGGAACCAACGATGCCGGCGATGACGACCATGCCGAAGGCCATCATCAGGCTTTGATTGATGCCTGCCATGATGCTCGGCAACGCAAAGGGAAGGCGGATCTTGAAAAACATTTTTGCCGGCGTGGTCCCAAGCGCCTCGCCAAGCTCGATGAACTCCTTGGGAGTCATGCGGATACCGAGCGAGGTCAGCCGGATTGCCGGCGGCACGGCGACGATCACGGTGGCGATCAGCGCTGTGGCCGGTCCGTAGCCGAGCAGAGCGATCGCCGGCAGCAGGTAGATATAGGGCGGAAGCGTCTGGATGAGATCGAGGCCGGGCTCCATGAAACGATCGAGCGCCGTGAAAAAGCCGGCGGCGATGCCGATCGGGATGCCGATCGCCAAGGCGATCGCGGTCGCAGTCAGGACCAGAGCCAGGGTGCTCATCGTCTGCGGCCAGAGCCCCATCGAAAAACAAAGCGCCAACGCGACGCAGCTCAAGAGGCCGAACCAGAGATTGACCACCCGCCAGCCGATGAGCGCAACGACCAGGGCGATCACGTAGAATGGCGGAAGCTGCAGGAGCCAGAGGATGCCATCATAAAGCCCTTCGAGAACCTGTCTGATATAGTCGAAGAGGGTTTCCCCGTTGTCGCTCACCCATTCGAGCGCGGAGTCCGTCCACTCGTCGAAGAAATCGGTGAAGGCTGAACTATCCATGTCAATCACCTCCAATTGGGGTCACGCCGCCGTGAGATCGTGGGCGGAGGTCCCCTTGACGCCCATCAGCAGGCTGCGCGGCGTGACCACGCCGACGACCTGATCGTTGTCGACGACGGCGATGGCGTCGCGCTCCGACTGCATCGTCAAAGAGATAAGCTCGTCGATATCGGCATCCGGCGTCGTGCGTACCAGCGATGCGATGTCGAAGTTCGGAGCGCTCTGCTGGAATTCGGCGACACTGCGCATGACGGAATGCGCCTTGATCAGATGAAGGCGGGATATGCCGGCGACGAATTCGGCGACATAGGCGTCGGCAGGATTGAGGATGATGTCCTCGGCCGTCCCGGTCTGGATGATGACGCCGTCCTTCATGATCGCAATGCGGTCGCCGATGCGGATCGCCTCGTCGAGATCATGGGTGATGAAGACGGCGGACTTGCCCAGATCCTTGGTCAACTGACGGAATTCATCCTGAAGCTGGCGCCGGATCAGGGGATCGAGCGCGCTGAACGGCTCGTCCATCAGAATGATCTCGGGGTCGGAGGCGAGCGCGCGGGCAAGCCCGACGCGTTGCTGCATGCCGCCGGAAAGTTCGTTGGGGTATCGGCTCACCCAGTCGGCGAGACCGACCTTCTCGAGGGCGGCAGCGGCAGTCCTGTTTCGCTCCGGCTTGGCAATTCCCTGGACTTCGAGGCCGAAGGCCGCGTTTTCGAGCACCGTCCGGTGCGGCAGCAGCGCGACGCTCTGAAAAACCATGCCGATATTCCTAGCGCGCATCTGCCTGAGATCGACGGGCGACAAGGAGGCGAGATCGCGTCCCTTGACGAGAACCTTGCCGGAGCTCGGCGTAATCAGCTTGTTGAGAAGACGAATGAGCGTCGATTTTCCGCTTCCCGACAACCCCATGATGCAGAAGATTTCGCCCCGCCGGACCTCGATGCTCGCATCGGAAACGCCGACGACGCAATTGAATTCCTTGAGGACTTCTGTCTTGCCGAGGCCGCGCTCCTTGATCGATTTCATCGCCGCAGCGGATTTGCCTCCGAAGACTTTCCAGAGGGATTTGCAGTCGATCAGGACATCCTCGGCATCGATATTGGCGGTTTTCATAGCGATCCCCTTTGAGCCAATGGCGCTGGCTTCTTCATTAGGCGTCAGGTTGGCCGCCCGACGGATCGGACGGCCATGATGCGACTACTTCTTCTTGATGTTTTCCCAGCGCTTGATCAGGTCCGCATGGCTGCCGATCCAATCCTGCACGGCCTGGTCCATGGTCTTGCCGTCCTTGACTTCACCGTTGATGGTGGTGATGTCGGCGATCGGCACGTAGACGCTGGCCATGACTTCGCGGGCATGCGGGTTCTCTTCGGAGAAGCCCTTATGGCCGATCCAGTAGTAGCTCTGCGGCGGCGGGAACACGCCCTTCGGGTCCTTGAGGTACTTGACCTCGTACTTCTGGACCATCCACGACGGCTCCCAGATCGTGACCGCAATCCACTCCTTGCGATCATAGGCGGATTTCAGGGCCGCCGTCATCGCGGCCGTGCTGCCCTCGACGAGCTGGAGCTTGAGGCCGTAATCCTTGACCGCATTCGCCGTATCGCGCATCAGGCCAGCACCCGGCTCGATGCCGATAATCTTGCCGCCAAATTTGTCGGCATTTTCATTGAGCTGTTCAAGCGAGTCGATCGGAACATATTTCGGAACGGCGACGCCCTGATAGAGGCCGTGCGAAACCGGTGAAATCTTCTCGAGACGGTTCTTGTTCTTGTCCCAGTAATCCTGCGCGACGTAGTCTGTCTGTGAGGTGAGAGCCTGGATATCGCCCTTGGCAAGAGCGGCATAGGCGATGCCCCATTCGGAGAACTCGGTCACCTTGACGGTGTAACCGGCATCTTCGAGAACCTTCTTGGTAATGCCTGTGATCGGGGTCAGGTCTTCCCACGACATCGTGCCCAGATTGATCGTCTTTTCCTCAGCGCGAGCAGGAAGGATGCTGATCCCTATTACCGCAGCGGCGCAAAGCGCCTTCCACAAAATCTTCATTGTTCTTACTCCTGGTTTTCGTTCCCGTACTCATCGAAGTCTGCGGGCGGCAGTCTTCATATTGCGCGGGCCGAGGGATCATCCCTCGCGGCCTGCACGCAATTCCTGAAAGCGGATGACCGAGTTGACGCCGAGCCACGCGATGGGCTCGGGCGGCAGCCTGGCCGGCTCCGGCTGGTTCTTGTATTTCTCAAGCTCGGGGCTGGCGGCGCCGGTCGCGAGATCGGCGGCCATCATGCCGGCAAAGGTGCTCTTGACGGTGCCGAGGCCATTCTCGCAGCAGGCCGAAAAAAGCCCTTCCTCGACCTCGCCGAATGCCGGCACATGATTTCTGGAGAGGCAGAGCGCGCCCGCCCAGCTATATTCCATCGGCAGGCGCTCCATCCCCGGAAAACGGGCATCGAACGACCGGCGCTGTTCGGCGGCGATTCCCGCAACGCGCTTTTCCGACACTTTCAGGCTCAGGTCATAGGTGAACCTCGTCCTGACGACGATCCTCGAAAGCCCATCCTTAGTGATCTTGCGCACCGTCGCGCCCATCGGGTCGGCCGGCAGCAGCGCCCAACGATCCACACCGGTGACATCGCCTGCGAATTCGTTCTGCGAAAAGGCCGAGGTCATCGACGCGTAGGTGAAGATGTGCATCAGCCGGCCGCGGAAATGGCCAAAGCTTTGAATATGGCCGTTGACGCCGAGAATGACCTTGGGCGCCGAAACGGAGCCGCGGGCGGTCTTCGCCTTCCAGGTCTTGCCTTCGCGCGAAAGCTCCAGCACCGGCGAGTGCTCGTGGATGGCAACCCTCAAATAGAGCCCGCGCGCCAGGCCTCTGATATAATCGGCCGGCTGGATCATCACCGCGCCCGGCGTGTAGAGGCCGCCGCGATAATAGTGCGAGCCGGTCATCTCCCGCATCTGGTCCGCATCGAGAACGCGATGCTCCTCGCCGATCTTCTCAAGCGACTTCCTATAATTGTCGTTGAGCCCCATGCCCCGGTCGGAGGCCGCCGCATTCACCTTGCCCGAGGGGTCGAAGGTTTCCCGGGACAGGCCGTATTCGGCCGCGACGTCGGCTGCGAAGGAAATCGCCAGGCGGTTCTGCCCGATCTCGTTCTTGGTCGCCTCTTCATCGGCCACCGAATACTCGCCCGAGGACAGGTTGTGCGGCACGTCGATCATGAAACCGGAATTCCGCCCAGCCGGACCCTTGGCAAGTTCGCGCGCCTCCAGGACGACGATCTTGTCCTCAGGCCGCGATTGCGAGAGGCGGCGCGCTGCCGACAGGCCGGCAAATCCGCCGCCGATGATCAGCCAGTCGGCGGTAACGTCGTGTTCAAGCGCCGTTACGGGAAAGGCGCGTTCGCTGGTCGCCTCCCATCCCGAAACGCCGGTGTCAGTCGGCAGGTGCTTGATCACATGGCGGCTCATCGGATCGTCTCGTCGACGGAGCGCTCCGAAATGTCGATCCAGATGGTCTTGAGTTCGCAGTAATTGTCATGGGCGAAGACCGACTTGTCGCGCCCGCCGAAGCCGGACTCCTTGTAGCCGCCGAACGGCGTGGTGGCATCGCCCTCGCCGAAGCAGTTGACGGTGATCAGGCCGGCCCGGATGTCGCGGGTCAGCCGGATCGCATTGCGCAGGCTGCCCGTATAGACGGATGCCGTCAGGCCGTAATTGGTGTCGTTGGCCAAAGCGGTCGCCTCGGCCAGGGTGTCGAACGTCGTAACCGATAGGATCGGCCCGAAGATCTCCTCCTGGAACAGGCGGCTGGCCGGCGTCACGCCCTCGACCAACGTCGGCTCGATGAAGATGCCGTTATAGGTTTCACCGCCTTGGGTGACGGACAGCTTCTCCATCTTGGCATCGTCGAGGAAGGATTTCACCTTCTCGAAATGCGCTTTGCTGACCAGCGCGCCGATGCGGTTTTCGGGATCGAGCGGGTCGCCCGTCTTCCATTCGCGCATATAGGCGCCGATACGCTTCAGCAACTCGTCCTTGATCTTGGAGTGAACGATGAGACGCGACGTGGCCGAGCAATTCTCGCCCATGTTCCAGAAGGCGCCGTTGACGACCTGCTCGGCAACGAGATCCAGGTCCTCGGCATCGTCGAGAACGACCGCAGGGTTCTTGCCGCCGCATTCGAGCACGACCTTCTTGAGATTTGAGTCCGCTGCATAACGCAGGAAGCGGCGGCCGGTCGGCGTCGAGCCGGTGAAGGCCACCATATCGACATCCATGTGTAGGCCGATCGGTTCGCCGACCTCCCCGCCTGAACCGGTGACGACGTTGAACACACCAGCCGGAATGCCGGCTTCATGGGCAAGCTCGGCGACACGCAGCGTGGTCAGCGTCGTTTCCTGCGCCGGCTTGACGATGACCGAGCAGCCGGCGGCAAGCGCCGGGCCGATCTTCCAGGCCAGCATAAGCAGCGGGAAATTCCACGGCAGCACGCATCCGACGACGCCGATGGGTTCGCGCACGATCATCGTCAGCGCGTTGGCACCGACCGGAGCGGTGTTGTCATAGAGCTTGTCGATCAATTCCGCATGCCAGCGGATCGTATGAATGGTATCGGGAATATCGACCGTCTGGCATTCGCGCACCGGTTTGCCGCTATCGAGGCTTTCCAGGACGGCAAACTCGTGCCTGTTCTGCTCCATGAGCTTGGCGAGCTTCAGCAGCACTTCCTTCCGCTCGCCCGGCGAGCGCAGCCGCCAGCGTCCATCGTCGAACGCTTGCCTCGCCTTCGCAACGGCGAAGTCGACGTCGCTGGAATCACAGGCGGCGATTTCGCCAAGGACCTCGCCCGTCGCAGGGTTCGTGGAGGTGAAGGTCTTGCCGGAGTTTGCCGGACGAAACGCGCCGTCGATGAAGGCATTCGTCGGAAACTGAAGCTCGGCGGCGATCGCCTTGTATTCAGCGGCGGTCAAGGGTTCATGCATGATTGGCTCCCGACGTGATCTGGGCGACCGTGCGCTTCAATGTGGCGACGACGGTCTCAAGAGTTCTTTTCTCTTCGGAGTTCAGTCCACGCAGCGGCGCCCGCACCGGGCCGGCTTTGAGGCCGATGATTTCGCAGCCGTGTTTGATCGACTGGACGAACTTGCCGCATTCAAGGAAATCCATCAGCGGCAGCATTGCCGTCATGATCGCCCGGCCCTTGTCGAAGTTCTTTTCGAGGACGCAGGCCTCATAGAGAGCGACATGCTCGCGCGGGAGGAAGTTGGAGCCGGCGCAGACCCAGCTCTTCGCACCCCATGCGAAGAATTCGAGCGCCTGATCGTCCCAGCCGCAGGACAGCGCGATATGCGGAAACTTCCGCGCGAGCCGATGAAGATTGCCCATATCGCCGGAGCTTTCCTTGATGGCGATGACGTTCTTCGATTTGCCGACGCGGGAGAAATACTCCTCGCCCATCACCACGCCCATGCGGGCCGGATAGTTGTAGAGCATGATCGGCAGGTTGGCGGCGCGATCGACGGTCAGCGCATGGACGGCGTTTTCGCGTTCGGTCGGCAACGCGTAGGGCGGCGACGATACCAGGATCGCATCCGCGCCGATTTCCTTCGCCGCCTTGGCATATTCGACCGAATCTTCGGTGCGTGTGGCGCCGGTACCGATGATGAGCGGCAGCCGCGTGCCGATCACTTCCTTCGCATAGGCCGCGAGTTCGGAACGCTCCTGACTGCTCTGGGCGTAGTATTCGCCCGTCGAACCGCCGACGATGATACCGTGCACACCCGCCTCGATCAGCGACTCGATCACGGCGGCAAATCCGGCCCGGTCGATCTGTCCATCTTGATCGAGCGGCGTCACGGCCGGCGTATAGATCCCCTCAAACTTCACGGTGCCTTCTCCAATAATTGCGTGGCCGGAGCGCCGAGGAAGGCGTCCGCTTTCAGGCCTTGCGGAGCGATGAACATCTCCATGTTCTCGCGGGACAATTCCCAGTGTTCGAAAACGAGATCGACGACGGCATTCTCGTCGTGAGCGCCGAGCGCTGCGATGAAGCCGTCATGGTGGTCGACCGCCACCTGCAGCCGGCGCTTCATGTCCTCGTTCCTCGGCCGGAAAAACGTGTGGCCGATGCGCGCGTGATCGATGAGCAGCCGGCCGAGGCTCGGCTGCAGATAGACGTTGCCCGACATCTCGCCGAAGATCTCGTGAAAGCGATTGTTCTCCAGCACCATGGCCAGAGCGTCCGTGTCCTCGCTGGCGGCGCGAAAGCGCTCCTGGGTCTGCTTCAAGTCGACAAGCTGGGTGGGCTTGAAGTTCTGCACGGCGAGACGGCCGATCGCTGCATAGATCATCGGCGCAACGAGAAAGAAATTGCGCAGTGTGGAGTGGTTCATCGGGATGACCCGCGCACCCCTATTCTCGCGGATGTCGATATAGCCCTCGCCCGCCAGGCGGCGGAATATGTCGCGGACCGGCGTCCGGGAGAGCCCATATTTTTCGCTCAGACTGGCCTCGTCCAGATCGGCATCCGGGTCCAGCTCCATCGTCAGAATCCGGCGTTTCAGATCCTCGTAGAGATTGCTCTTGGGTGTCCTCGCCATCGTCGATCTCCAGCCATTATTGCCCTACGCCATGACGATGGCACGGCTCTCAGAAGGAGTCAAATTATTGTGTACTTTGCGTACACAATAATTATTCCTAAGATACACAATATCGCGAAGGCACACGAAGCCGTTGCCGGTCAGGCGTCATTTCAATTCCGAGGTGAGAGATTGCCTTGCGACCGATACGCGGATTTGGCCGAAACTGCGTGCAATTCCTTCTGGAAACCTGCGTCGGCCGTCTGGGAGTTCTTCTTGGCGGGTTGTCAGCGCCTTCGGCGCGTCAACGCCAATCATCGGGCGTCGAAAGCCGGCCGCGGCACGGCTGCACGCCGCCATCTGCGCTGATGGCGGCGGTTTTATTAGGACCGCCTAGGCCAGCGTCCCCATTAGAGCAATTCCAGCAAAAATGTGAAGCGGTTTTGCGTCCGGAATTGCGTAAAAACAAAGAGATAGAGCATTTCCGTGATTCGAGGAAAAACGGAAATGCTCTAGATCACGAGGCGAGGACGCCGCTCTTCTTGGCGGTCCAGGTTGCGATATAGTCCATCAGGCCGGGATTGAGACAATCATACGGCTCGAGGCTCGACGCCTTCAACTGCGCTCTGACGGCGTCCATCTTTGCGGGATCGAAACCGCTTTCGATGATCGACGACACGAAGGCGGCGAAGCCGGGCTTTGCCCAGCCGCTTTCCTGAAAGCGCTCCGGATGGATGAAGGACAATCCCTGGAACGCATGTTCACGCTCGACCGGCCCGTACAGATGCACCCCGCATTGCTTGCAGGCATGCCGCTGGATCAGGGCCGCGGCATCGACGACGGCGAGCTTGTCGCCGTTCTCGAGCACTTCGACATTCTCGGTCGGTGCAACCGCCACCACCGAAAAGACGGCGCCCTCGGGCTTCCAGCACTTGGTGCAGCCGCAGGCGTGATTATGGGCGATATCGCCCTTGATCCTGACCTTGACGGGATTGCTCGTGCACTTGCACACCAGCGTCCCGCCTGTAAAGGCAGCGTCAGTCGCCTGAAAACCCGAATCCACTGCCGGATGAATAGCTATCCTCATTGCTTTTCTCCTTCCCTCCCTGGCCGTTTGCATTATGCCCGGCCGAGCCCTTGCAAACTAATGTCCCAACCTCTGAGCGTGCCAGCGCAGATGGTCTTCCATGAATGTCGAAATGAAAGAGTAGGAGTGGCCGTAACCTTCCTGCATGCGCAGCTTGAGCGGAATGCCCGCCGCTTCGCAGGCCTGTCTGAGCTCATCGGGACGCAGGCCGTCCTCCAGGAAGCTATCGGTTGTTCCCTGGTCAACGAAGAGTTCCGGGAACCGGTGCCCGTCTTCAATCAACGAGCAAGCGTCATAGGCCCGCCAAGTCGTCTCATCCGGCCCGAGATATTTCCGCAAGGCCGGTTTCGACCAGCCGGAGACCGATGGATGACTGATCGGCGCGAAGGCCGAGCAGCTTAAGAAGCTGTCCGGGTTCTTGAGCGCGATGGTGATCGCGCCATGTCCCCCCATCGAATGGCCGAAGATGCCCTGGCGATCCATGTCGGCAGGGAATTCGGCTGCAATAAGGTTCGGCAACTCGTCGACAATGTAGCTGTACATGCGATAATTCGCCGAATAGGGCGGCTGGGTGGCATCGACGTAAAAGCCCGCGCCCTTACCGAACTGCCAATTGTCGGGTTCATCGGGAACGTCGTCACCGCGAGGGCTGGTATCGGGGCAGACGATGATCAGTCCGAGCTCTGCCGCAAGCCGCCGATACTCGCCCTTGTCCATAACATTGGCATGCGTGCACGTCAGGCCGGACAGATACCATAGAACCGGGCAGTCGCCCTTTGCCGCCTGCGGCGGCACGAAGACCGCAAAGGTCATGTCGCAGTCGCAGGCCTCGGAGCGATTGACATAGACGCCCTGAGTGCCGCCGTGTGACTTCTCTGTCGAGATGGTTTTCATGGCTTAATATACGACCACGCCACGAATGCTCTTGCCCGAATGCATCAGCTCGAAACCCTTGTTGATGTCGTCGAGCGGCATCGTGTGGGTGATCATCGGGTCGATCTGGATCTTGCCCTGCATGTACCAGTCGACGATCTTCGGCACGTCGGTACGCCCACGCGCGCCGCCGAAGGCGGTGCCCATCCAGTTGCGGC
>NZ_WUFT01000030.1 GCF_010668805.1 Rhizobium phaseoli
AACCGGCTCCAACGCTGCGCGAGATGAAAGCTTCGCGTTTCCGCCGGTTGCTCACACCGCGCCACTTGGCGTATTCAAAACCGCCGAGGCTCTAATCGCCGCCGGATGAAAATTCAGTGGCAGGTCATCGGCAATAGGCTGGGAGAAGGATCGCGCCGGCAAGGCGAGTGACCGCAGGGTGGAGGCCTACAAGTTGGTCTCGGAGGTCGCGGCAGACTGTTCGCGTGTCACCAATCTCGTGACTACGAGTTGGCCAAATATTGAGCGGCGCATTTTAGCCGCCCTTCCCGATCACCCCGAAGTCATAAAGACCTGCGGCGACGCAGTCACCAAGATGCTCTCAGAAACTGCGCAGATCCAAGCAATGGCCGAGAGCTACAAGCCAATGATACAGAGCGCCAACACACCCCGGGACTGGGAGACTGGCCTCATGAAATTGCACGAGTGGCGAATCACGGCGGCCGGTCTCTATCCTCATGCAGAAGCGACGATTGGGCGTTTCGAAAAATTACTCGCCGCGGCAGAACAAGGAGTGGCCCTGCCGGAGCATGGCGGCAGTGCAGAAAAGGTCGTGGCCTTAAGAGACCGTGATCGTGGGTTTGACGCCCCACCACTTTGATTTTTGCCGACAGTGGCTCAATCGGTACCCATTGCCGGGAACAACGCCCACTCGGGCAGAGAACTCAAGGCAATGCCATCAAGATATAGGGTGTCAAACGCATTCCCCTCCTTCCCATTGATGCGGACCCCGTTGACGTGGCGACGAAACTCGAAGCTAAATCGATGGTCGCTCAGTGGATGACCAGCCCACTCATTGATGGTGGTAATATTGTACTCCGAGAAGAAGGCGCGGAACTCTTGGAGGTGGCGCAGCGAATGCTTGTAGTCTCTACCTGCTGCGATAAGCAGCCTTGCAGCTTTCTTGAGTTCGTCACCGCTCGCATAACTGGACGTGATAAGCTCCAGTGCGGCTTCGGGAGTTTCCTCGCAAAGCAGGGCCTCGACCCTTGATCGAGCAATACGAAGGTCTTTCACCGGATGGAACCCCGTACCCAATACGCCGGCACCGAACAAATGCCCTATCGTGATCGTGCGAGTATTCAGCCGGCCCAGCCCGCGTGGTCCCACCTCATCAAACTGGTCTTCAATTTTTTCCGTATGGCCCAGCATTCCGCCTGACTTGCTGACGGCCTTCAAGGCTTGCACTGCTGCTGGGAATTTCCTTGAGAAAGTGGCTTTAACACGTTCTGCTTCCACTCCTACAGCCAGGGCTAGGTCGATCGCAGCAAGGGCAGCTTTGGTCAGCGGGAGTGATGCAAGGAGGAAGTCCTCCGCACGGGTCCGCTCCATGCGCTCAAGGTATTCCTCTTCGGCACGTCGTTGGTTTTCCTTGTCAGCACAGCAGTGACCAATCAACGCAATGGATTGTCGGCTTTCTATCCAAACGAAGGAACCCTCAAGAAACTTCTCCTTTGGCCCGCACATTGCACAGGGGATCATACCGCGATCACCGCGCTTTTCCCGTGAGACATGGAAATCAGCTATCTTGCGGAATGGGAGGGTCTTCAGCACAGGCCCAAAATCAAGACCGGGGAAATCATCCGGCTGCCCCCCGGCCTTCATGATGTCGATAAAGGTGCTGCGTTCATAACCTGGAAAATCCTTGTAGACGCGAGCAGCTTTCGCACTATCCAGCTTCGGAGCCTCGGCCCGTTTGACCATGCGCCACAACCTCTGATTCAGGTGGAGACTACAGTGTGATTACCTCCGCGTGATTCGGTCAAGACCTAAGGTTGAGAAATACACCAAAAACGAGATGGTTGGCACATTGAGCGTTCAATGGCAGCCGAGAAACCTCTGTCGGTCGCGTGAGGGCGAGGCGCGCGCACTATAACAGGCACTAAGATTCGCCACCTGAGCCTGGTGGAATGGCGCGGAGATTGGCGGCAACAAGCGGGGGTACCAATGGTGGGTACTTTGTTGGGTACTTGTCCGACTCAAAGATCATGCTATCTACTTGATATCAAACCAAAATATACCATGCGGGAAAATTTGGTGGAGCTAAGCGGGATCGAACCGCTGACCTCTTGCATGCCATGCAAGCGCTCTCCCAGCTGAGCTATAGCCCCATCAAGGTGGTCCGGCTCGGGGCCGGTCCTGGGATACTCCTCAAGGCGTGCCCTGCGGAGTGGCGGCTTATTACTTCCGGTTTTCGGAGATAGCAAGCCTAAAAAATCCGGCCCGGAGAATTTTTTCCTCACCGGGCCGAAATGCAGTGGTCAGACTTCGTCTTCGTCGCCGGTCACGCCGATGATGTCGCTCATGTCGTCGTCGTCATCGTCTTCGTCTGGTGTGAGGAAGGTATCGTCGTCGTCATCGCCTTCGATTTCGACATCGTCGTCGCCCATATCGGGGATGTCGTCGCCGGAGGCGGCCTCATCGGCATCCTCAAGCGAAACCAGTTCGACTTCGGTGTTTTCAGTATCGACTTCTGCGACCTCGTCTTCCTCGGCAACGTCGGCGATCGCCGAGGTTTCCTGGAAGAAGGACAAGGGGTAGGACTTGCCGGTATAAGGAGAAACGACCGGATCCCGGTTCAGATCATAAAACTTCTTGCCGGTTTCCGGATCGGTACGCTTGGTTCCAAGTTCCGCTTTCGCCACTATAAGCCTCGTGAGAATGGCCGAATGCGAGATTCGGCAAATGCCGATCAAGCCGGCGTTCCATCGGAATTTATAAGCCGGTCCCCTTAATCGCTGTGGCTTCCTATGTCAAAGCCAAACTTCATGATCAGAGCGCAGGCTATTTCCGGCGCCGCCGGATGACCGGCCGGCGGGTTTATGGTAACCCGCCGCGGCAGCCGCAGATCGTAGCGAAGATTGGCGCCGGAAAGGATGGCCTTGCGAAGGAAATGTTATGCGTTTACAAATGATTACGCCATGCATGGCTCCGCGCCAGGCCCGTAAGTCCGCTGCCCCAGGATTGATCACATGACAACGAAGACCTTCACCATCGCCATCGATGGCCCGGCGGCGGCCGGCAAGGGTACGCTTTCGCGCCGCATCGCCGAGCAATACGGCTTCCATCATCTGGATACAGGCCTGACCTATCGCGCCACGGCCAAGGCACTGCTCGACGCCGGCCTGCCGCTCGACGACGAGGCGGTGGCGGAAAAGATCGCGCGCGAGGTTGAACTCGCTGGATTGGATCGCGATATACTTTCCAAACATGAGATCGGCGAAGCAGCCTCGAAGATAGCCGTCATGCCGGCGGTGCGCCGGGCGCTGGTCGAGGCGCAGCAGCGGTTTTCAACGAAGACGCCGGGAACGGTGATCGACGGGCGCGATATCGGCACGGTCGTCTGCCCGGATGCGCCGGTCAAACTCTATGTAACGGCGACGCCGGAGGTCCGCGCAAGACGCCGTTACGACGAGATCCTCGGCAAGGGGGCGACGGCGGATTTCGCTGCGATTTTCGAAGACGTCAAACGGCGCGACGAACGCGACATGGGACGGGCCGATAGCCCTTTGAAACCAGCTGACGATGCGCACTTGCTTGATACGTCGGAAATGAGTATAGAGGCCGCGTTTCAAGCTGCACAATCGATCATCGATGCGGTCTTGAGCCGAAATGCCTAAATTGAAGCGATTTTGCATGCTCAAGAGCATGGATCGCTGTTAATGCAGCCTGAAATTCCGTCCAAGCGCCGGATTGCCCTCGTGAAAGAGGGCGGACTGGGTTCAGGCCCGTTCAACGCAAACCAACCGGCGCATACGTGTCCGCTTCGCTATTCAGGACACGCAGGAGATTTTATGTCAGTAGCTACTCCCTCTCGCGAGGATTTCGCGGCCCTTCTCGAAGAGTCCTTTGCCAAGAACGATCTTGCCGAAGGCTATGTTACCAAGGGTATCGTCACGGGCATCGAAAAGGATGTCGCCGTTGTTGACGTCGGCCTGAAGGTCGAAGGCCGCATCGCGCTCAAGGAATTCGGCGCCCGCGCCAAGGACGGCCAGCTCAAGGTTGGCGATGAAGTCGAAGTTTACGTTGAGCGTATCGAAAACGCGCTCGGCGAAGCAGTTCTGTCGCGCGAGAAGGCTCGCCGCGAAGAAAGCTGGGTCAAGCTCGAAGCCAAGTTCGAAGCTGGCGAGCGCGTCGAAGGTGTGATCTTCAACCAGGTCAAGGGCGGCTTCACGGTCGACCTCGACGGTGCGATCGCCTTCCTGCCGCGTTCGCAGGTCGATATCCGCCCGATCCGCGACGTCACGCCGCTGATGCACAACCCGCAGCCCTTCGAAATCCTCAAGATGGACAAGCGCCGCGGCAACATCGTGGTTTCGCGCCGCACGGTTCTGGAAGAATCCCGTGCCGAGCAGCGTTCTGAAATCGTTCAGAACCTCGAAGAAGGCCAGGTTGTCGACGGCGTCGTCAAGAACATCACCGATTACGGTGCGTTCGTCGACCTCGGCGGCATCGACGGTCTGCTGCACGTCACCGACATGGCATGGCGCCGTGTGAACCATCCGTCGGAAATCCTGAACATCGGCCAGCAGGTCAAGGTTCAGATCATCCGCATCAACCAGGAAACCCACCGCATCTCGCTCGGCATGAAGCAGCTCGAGAGCGATCCGTGGGATGGCATCCAGGCCAAGTATCCGGAAGGCAAGAAGATTTCCGGTACCGTCACGAACATCACCGACTACGGTGCATTCGTCGAGCTGGAGCCGGGCATCGAAGGCCTGATCCACATCTCGGAAATGTCCTGGACCAAGAAGAACGTTCACCCCGGCAAGATCCTGTCCACGACCCAGGAAGTCGAAGTCGTCGTTCTCGAAGTCGATCCGTCCAAGCGCCGTATCTCGCTCGGCCTCAAGCAGACGCTGGAAAACCCGTGGGCAGCATTCGCCCGCAGCCATCCGGCCGGCACTGAAGTCGAAGGCGAAGTCAAGAACAAGACCGAGTTCGGCCTGTTCATCGGCCTCGACGGCGATGTCGACGGCATGGTGCACCTCTCCGACCTCGACTGGAACCGTCCGGGCGAACAGGTCATCGAGGAGTTCAACAAGGGTGACGTCGTCAAGGCCGTCGTTCTCGACGTCGATGTCGAGAAGGAACGCATCTCGCTCGGCATCAAGCAGCTCGGCAAGGATGCAGTCGGCGACGCCGCTGCATCGGGCGATCTGCGCAAGAATGCAGTCGTTTCCTGCGAAGTCATCGCAGTCAACGATGGCGGCGTTGAAGTGAAGCTCGTCAATCACGAGGACATCACTTCCTTCATCCGCCGCGCTGACCTTGCCCGCGACCGCGACGAACAGCGCCCTGAGCGCTTCTCGGTCGGCCAGGTCTTCGACGCCCGCGTCACCAACTTCTCCAAGAAGGACCGCAAGATCATGCTGTCCGTCAAGGCTCTGGAGATTGCGGAAGAGAAGGAAGCCGTTGCCCAGTTCGGTTCGTCCGACAGCGGCGCTTCGCTCGGCGACATCCTGGGCGCAGCCCTGAAGAACCGCGGCGGCGAATAAGCCTCGCATCCGCCTTTGAATTGAAGAACCCGCCGGATCGCTCCGGCGGGTTCTTCATTTTCGGGCTAAAGCGCGTCGCAATCTTTCAGATTCGCTCCTCGTGCTTTAGCTCTTTATTTTTACGCATGTCGTTGCCGCAAAACCGCTGCACACTTTTGCGCGACATGCTTTAAGCGCGTCGCATCAACGCTGCACACTTCCTGATGACAGGCATTATGGAAATTTATTCCCAGCCGACCATGCGCTGATACAGCGCATAAACAGGGTCGGCGGCCGCGCCTGGCTGATGCGGTACCGGCTCGGAATCAATCATCCTCGGCGTCCTGCGCCCAGGCGCCGCGCTGGCTGCTTCGGCATCAGCTGCGGCATCCTCGCCGCCGGATTGCGCCTGCTGCTGATCCTCCTGTTGATCCCCTTGCTGCTGATCTGGCGGCGCCCCATTGTGGTGGTGCTGATGCTGGTGGTTCGTCTCGCCCGCCTTCTCGTTCGACGGGACATCCTTGGCAAACTGATAAGGGAGCTGCGAATAGGCAAGCCCCTCCGGCATCCTTGCCGCCAGCGGTAGATAGGAAGCCTCGGCCGTCTCGGGAATCGGCGCCATTGGCGGTGGCGCGGCGGCCTCTTTCGGCTGGCGGGTAGCCGCTGCCACGATCTCGGTATCCATCGGCGAAGGGCGAAGCACTGCGGACTGGCCCGCATCCGGGGCTGCGAACTCCGCCGGCTGCCTGGTCAAGGTTTCAGTCGCATCGCTGATGACGGCTTCGTCGAGGATTACATCGATCTCTACGGCTGCCTCGACGGGACCATCCTCCACCACAGCTTCGATATCCTGCTCGCGGATGATGGTGACGATCAATTCGGAGACCTCTTCGGTCATCGAAGCGACAATTCCCGCCCAGTTCCTGGGAATGACGGGATCGCCCTTTTCCGACACCGCGCGAGGCTGGATGGCAGGGGCTTCCGGCGTTTCCTGCGCGTCCTCGGGCGCTGTGGCTTCGGTCGGCAAGACCGGCGCGGCTTCGATCTCCTGCGGCACAGATTTTTCCGGGGCGACCTCGCCTGCCGGCGCCGACGCGGACTGAGCCCGGTTTTCAGGCTGCGGCGTTTCCGGTTCGGCAGCGTCCACGGCCTCGGCGATGACCACTTCCTCGGCAATCACCAACGCCGCGGTCTCGATCAGCGCACTGGCCGGCGCGGACACTCTGTCTGCCGGCTGGCGCGTAGCGGCAGGCCCGCGATCCTCATGCAGCTGGATCTCAGGCCGGGCTTCGGCGCGCATCGGCGAAGCGTCGTTCTGGCCGTAGGAACGCACGACGGCGCGGGCGGCGAGATCGCGATCCTTGTAGCGGACGATTTCCAGATAGGCGACGATGCGGGCTGCTTCAGGGCCTGTCGGGTTCTTCAGGGCCGCGGCGATCATCCGGAGCGGCAGGCTATGGCCCTCGGCAGTGAGTTGGCGCTCGACCTCGTCGATCCTGACGGCCGGCAGCCGTTGGATTGCATCGGCAAGCCGAGAGGCGAAAGCAAGATTGGTCTCGTCCTCGCCGCGATCCAGCGAGATCGCGCCGCTGGCGGCGTCGATGGCATCAAAAAGGGCCTCGACCATGCGCTCACGCGCTGCAAGGAGCAGGATACTGAGCTTGCCGGCAATGGCGGAATTCAGGTCTGCGGCTTCGACCGGGTTGACAGGCGTGGGCGCAATCACAGAACGGCCGAGGCCGCCGGCGACGATCGCCGCAGTCTGGCCTTGGGACGAAAAGCTTGCATTGGACGCTGCACGAACGGGAGTCAACATGGCATGCTCCTTTCGCAAAGTGACGATGAAAGCAGGCTCTATAAAAGGACCGCGCTCATCCGGCCCCCTTGCATCCCAGCAGATCCTCCTGTCCGCATGACGCAATGGCCGCGTCATCGAAATGCATAAACATTGATGGGAATTTTAGGAAAGAGGCGTTAACGAATCGCTAACGCCGCGGACAAGCCTCTCCACGGCGCTTGTCTGCCTACGTGTCGCCGGCAATTTCATCAGCTATGGGCGAAGATATCGGCCTCTTCCCAGCCGAGCAGGTCGAGCTTGGCGCGGGTCGGCAGGAATGCGAAGCAGGCCGTCGCATGGTCGAACCGGCCGTCGCGAAGCAGGCGCTCCGTCAGCTTGTCGCGCAACGCGTGCAGATAGAGCACATCGGATGCGGCATATTCGAGCTGGGCTTGAGATAGCGGTTCGGCCGCCCAATCGGAAGTTTGCTGCGCCTTGGAAACATCGACGTCGAGCATCTCCTTGAGATTGTCCTTGAGCCCGTGGCGATCGGTATAGGTCCGGATCAGGCGCGAGGCGATCTTGGTGCAGAACACCGGCGTCGTCGTCACGCCGAAAGTATGGAAGAGCACGGCAATATCGAAGCGGCCGTAATGAAAGATCTTCTGATGGGTGGGATCTTCGAGCAAGGCGACAAGATTGGGCGCGTCTTTCTGGCCGGCGGCAATGCGGATGACGTCGGCGGTGCCGTCACCCGGCGAAAGCTGGACGACGCAGAGCCGATCCCGGCGCGGCACCAGGCCGAGCGTTTCGGTGTCGATGGCGATTGCGCCGGTGTAACGGGCGGCATCGGCCGCGGAAATATCGCCTACGTGATAACGTATGGTCGCCGCCATGAGATTATCTTTCGTTCGAATGTCAGGCTGAACCGGCCTGAAATCGTCGTGTTTTAGCGCTATAGCGCAAAGCCGCAAAATGCGAAACTGCTTCCTGTGCGGGTGGGTCAGAATGTCGGCGGCGTGTTGATCCAGAGAAGCACGGTTTCGCCGTCGTGGCGGTTGCGCCAGGAATGATAGCGGCGGCTTTCGAAATAGAGCGAATCGCCCGGGCCGAGATCGAAAAACTGATCGCTGTCGAGCACCAACTCGAGCCGGCCGGCCAGAACATGCATGAATTCCTCGCCCTCATGGCGATAGGCGCCCTCGCTGGCCGCCCCCGGCGCCAGCACGAAACGATGGCAATCCATCATCCTGCGGCCTTCGGCGAGCAGTTGCACCGCGACTCCAGGCGTTGTTTCAGGCCAGGTGCGCCACGCCCCGGCACGCACCACAGCCGATCCCTCCTCGCTTTCCTCGCCTGAAAGGCGCGAGACGGTGGTGCCGTAATACTCGGCGAGGTCATGCAGCGTCTTGAAGCTCACGCCCTGCGAGGTGCGCTCCAGCGTCGAGAGCGTCGAAGCGGTGATGCCGATGTCGCCAGCCACCTGATCGAGCGTCTTGCCGGCGGCATGGCGCAGGCTGCGCAGCTTGCGGCCAAGGCCCGCGCCCTGGCTTGCCTCCGCAGCATCGGCCGGGGGCTCCTCCCCTTCCAGCGCCTCGCGGATTGCCGCGGGATTGAGGCCACGCTCGACGCGAAACCAGGAGATGCGCTTCAACCGCGCCACATCGTCGGCGCTGTATTGCCGATGGCCGGTTTCCGAACGGCCGGGAACCAAAAGGCCCTGGCTTTCCCAGAGGCGCAGCGTCGAGGCCGAAACGCCCACCAGCCTTGCGGCCTCCGCCACCTTGTAGCGTACAGGGCCGCTATCGTTCATCCAGAAACATCCCGATTCCAATCGCTGCGTACATTCATCAAAACGCGTGATGTTTGAAGCAAAAAATCCCGCTTGTTTTCTTGCAGGAAAAATGTAGGAATTTTCTACATCCCTTGCAGAACTTCTGCAAGATAATTCCAACCCCTTTTCAGCGCAGGAGCACATTCGATGAAAGCGACAAGCCTTACCGACCGGAAAAACGCCGCCATCTCCCGCGGCGTCGGCATGACGACCCAGATTTATGCCGATCGCGCAGAAAATGCCGAGATCTGGGACAAAGAAGGCCGCCGCTACATCGATTTCGCCGCCGGCATCGCCGTTCTCAACACCGGCCACCGCCATCCGCGGGTGATCGCCGCAGTCAAGGATCAGCTCGACCGTTTCACCCATACCTGCCATCAGGTGGTGCCCTACGAAAGCTACGTGCTTCTCGCCGAACGGCTGAACGCGCTGCTGCCTGGTGATTTCGAGAAGAAGACGATTTTTGTTACGACGGGTGCCGAAGCGGTCGAGAACGCCGTCAAGATCGCGCGTGCCGCCACCGGCCGCTCGGCGATCATCGCCTTTGGCGGCGGCTTTCATGGCCGCACTTTCATGGGCATGGCGCTGACCGGCAAGGTCGTGCCTTACAAGGTGGGCTTCGGCGCAATGCCGGGCGACGTCTTCCATATTCCTTTCCCGGTCGAGCTGCACGGCGTCACCGCCGATCAGTCGCTTGCGGCGCTGAAAAAGCTCTTCGCCGCAGATGTCGATCCGCAGCGCGTCGCCGCCATCATTATCGAGCCCGTTCAGGGCGAAGGCGGTTTCTACGCCGCACCCGCCGCCTTCATGAAGGCACTGCGCGAACTCTGCGACCAGCACGGCATCCTCTTGATCGCCGACGAGGTGCAGACCGGTTTTGCCCGCACCGGCAAGATGTTCGCCATGGATCATCACGAGGTGGCGCCCGACCTGACGACGATGGCAAAGAGCCTTGCCGGCGGCTTTCCGCTCGCCGCCGTCACCGGCCGCGCCGAGATCATGGATGCGCCGGGACCGGGCGGGCTTGGCGGCACCTATGGCGGCAATCCGCTCGGGATCGCTGCCGCCCACGCCGTGCTTGACGTCATCAAGGACGAAGATCTCTGCGGCCGCGCCAACCAGCTTGGCGGACGGCTGAAGCAGCGGCTGGAATCGCTGCGCGAGACGGTGCCCGAGATCGTCGACATCCGCGGACCGGGCTTCATGAACGCCGTCGAATTCAACGACCGGGCGACGGGAATGCCGAGTGCCGAATTCGCCAATCGGGTGCGGCTGATCGCGCTCGACAAGGGCCTGATCCTGCTCACCTGCGGCGTCCACGGCAACGTCATCCGCTTCCTCGCGCCGATCACCATCCAGGACGAGGTTTTCGGCGAGGCGCTCGACATTCTCGAGGCCTCGATGCTGGAAGCAAGTTCGGCCAAATGACGCGACAGCAACCGGATTTCGACGGCTGCCGGCAACCGGCAGCCGCTCCCAAGGAGATATGAGATGGCTTTTACCACCGCCCTGACCAGACACGTTCCCTTCTCGTCGGCCTTCCTGCGCGCCGCCGGCTATATCAACGGCGTCTGGACATCGGGCGATGCCGCCGGGACTTTCGACGTGCTCAACCCGGCAACGGGCGAGCTGCTCGCTTCGCTGCCCGATATGGGGGCTGCCGAGACGCGGGCGGCGATCGATGCGGCCTATGCCGCCCAGCCGGGCTGGGCTGCCCGCCCGGCCAAGGAGCGCAGCGCCATCCTACGCAAATGGTTCGACCTGATGGTCGCCAATGCAGACGCGCTCGCCGCAATCTTGACAGCCGAAATGGGCAAACCCTTCGCCGAAGCGCGCGGTGAGATCCTTTATGCCGCGGCCTATATCGAATGGTATGCGGAAGAGGCCAAGCGCATCTATGGCGAGACGATCCCCGCGCCTTCGGACGACAAACGGATGATCGTCATCAAGCAGCCGGTCGGCGTCGTCGGCACGATCACGCCGTGGAATTTCCCGGCTGCGATGATCACCCGCAAGATCGCGCCAGCGCTCGCGGTCGGCTGCACGGTGGTATCGAAGCCCGCCGAACAGACGCCGCTGACAGGAATTGCGCTTGCCGTGCTCGCCGAGCAGGCGGGCATTCCGGCCGGCGTCTTCAACCTCATCGTCGGCGTCGACGGCCCGGCAATCGGCCGCGAGCTCTGCGGCAACGACAAGGTGCGCAAGATCAGCTTCACCGGTTCGACGGAGGTTGGCCGTATCCTGATGCGGCAGTGCGCCGACCAGATCAAGAAGGTGAGCCTGGAACTCGGCGGCAACGCGCCGTTCATCGTCTTCGACGATGCCGATCTCGATGCCGCCGTCGAGGGCGCGACCGCCTCCAAATATCGCAATGCCGGCCAGACCTGTGTCTGCGCCAACCGCCTCTACATCCAGTCCAACGTCTATGACGCCTTTGCGGCCAAGCTTGCTGCAAAGGTCGCCGAAATGTCGGTCGGCGACGGCTTCAAGCCGGGTGTCGTAATCGGGCCGCTGATCGACGAGCAGGGCCTGGCCAAGGTGGAAGACCATGTCGGCGACGCCCTTGCCAAGGGCGCCAAGGTGCTGACCGGCGGCAAGCGCATCGACGGTGCCGGCACCTTTTTCACGCCGACGGTGCTGACCGGCGTTGCCCGCGGCATGAAGGTGGCGCGCGAAGAAACCTTCGGGCCGGTGGCGCCGCTCTTCCGCTTCGAGACGGTCGAGGATGTCATCGCTGAGGCCAATGACACGGAATTCGGCCTTGCCGCCTATTTCTATGCCGGCGACCTGAAGAAGGTCTGGCGGGTGGCCGAAGCTTTGGAATACGGCATGATCGGCATCAATACCGGCATCATGTCGTCCGAGACCGCGCCTTTCGGCGGCATCAAGCAATCGGGCCTTGGCCGCGAGGGCTCGCGGCACGGCGCCGACGATTATCTGGAAATGAAATATCTCTGCATCGGCGGCGTCTGATCCGCCAGCCAAGGAAATCCGGCACGCGGTATCCGCCGCGTACCGGCAGCGTGCCGTCAATAATGCGGCGGGCGGGTAATTGCCGGGGCGTCTAGCGACTGCTCCTCGAGCGACAGGAAACGTTCCGTCAGCCGATCGAGCTTGGTGCGCATCTGCTCCACGATCTTCCATTGCTCGGTCAGCTGATCGGAAAGCTCCTCGATCGTCTTTGCCTGATGGGCCAGCATTTCCTCCAGCCGGGTGATGCGGTTCGTCTCGTCGGACATCGATCCTCCTTTGCCGAAACCGGCAGAACAGATGGTTCTCCCAGAGCGGAAATAGGCCACCGCGTCAATGCTTTCGATGCTGGCGGAGCGATGCGCCAAACTGTACCGATCAGTTACCAAAAGGCCTTGCCGTGCCTGATGTTGTGGGGTAGGCCGTTATCCATCAGGGAGGAATACTGATGGATGCAGGAAACGGCTTTCTTCATCCGGACCGGCTCTTTCCGGCCGATCCGGCAACACGGACCATTGCGCGAGATCTTTACGAGACGGTGCGCAATCTTCCGATCGTCAGCCCGCACGGGCACACCGAACCCGCCTGGTTCGCCGACGACAAGCCCTTCGAAGACGCCGCCTCGCTGCTGGTCATTCCCGATCACTATCTCTTCCGGATGCTGCACAGCGTCGGCGTTCCCTTGGACGAGCTCGGCGTTCCCAGGCTCGACGGCAAGCCGGTGGCTGCAGGGCGGGCGATCTGGCGGACCTTTGCCGCGCATTATCACCTTTTCCGCGGAACGCCTTCGAGCCTCTGGGTCGATCACGCGATGTCGGCCGTGCTTGGCTGTACCGAGCCGCTGACGCCTGACAATGCCGATGCGCTCTACGACCATATCAATGCCCAGCTCGCCCTTCCCGAATTCCGTCCGCGGGCGCTGCATCAGCGATTCGGCATCGAAACGATCGCGACGACGGACGGCGCGCTCGACCCGCTGGTGCATCACCAGAAGCTCGCCGCCGACGGCTGGATCGGCAAGGTGCGCACCACCTACCGGCCGGACAGCGTCACCGATCCCGAAGCCGTCGGCTTCCGCGACAATCTGGTCAAATTCGGCGAGATCACCGGCACTGAGGTGACGCGCTGGGATGGCCTGATCGAGGCGCATCGGCGCCGGCGCGCCTATTTCCGCCAGTTCGGCGCCACCGCGACCGATCACGGCGTGCCAACCGCCTTCACCGCCGACCTGCCGCTTACGGAAAAACAGGCGCTGCTCGACAAGGCGCTGAGAGGCCAGCTTTCGGCCGAAGACGCGGAGCTCTTTCGCGGCCAGATGATGACCGAGATGGCCGGGCTTTCGGCCGAGGACGGCATGGTGATGCAGATCCATGCCGGCTCGAGACGCAATACCGACCGCGGGCTGTTTGCGACGCGGGGGCCGAATATGGGCGCCGATATCCCGAAACCCACGGATTGGGTCGGCGGCCTGGATGCGCTGCTTTCGAAATACGGCCATGCGCCGGGCCTGCGGGTGCTGCTATTCACGCTCGACGAAACGACCTATGCGCGCGAGATGGCGCCGATGGTCGGCCACTGGCCCTGCCTGATGATCGGCCCGCCCTGGTGGTTCCACGACAGCCCGCTCGGCATTCGCCGCTATCTCGACCAGGTGGTGGAAACGGCAGGCTTCGCCAATATGGCCGGTTTCAACGACGATACGCGGGCGCTGCTTTCAATCCCGGCGCGGCATGACGTCTGGCGCCGGGAAGTCTGCGGCTTCCTCGCTGGGCTCGCCGCCGAGCACCGGATTTCCAAGAAAGAAGCCGCGATCGTCGCCAGCGAACTCTCCTATGGCAATGCAAAGAAGGCCTACAAGCTGTGAGCGAACGACTGCAGACCCTTTCCAGCCTCGCCCCGACGGCGATGCTTCCCGCCTATGACCGCAGCCAGCTGAAAAGCGGCATCCTGCATCTCGGGCCCGGCGCCTTCTTCCGTGCGCATTTCGCGCCGTTTACGGATGGTGCGCTTGCAGCCGCAGGCGGCGACTGGGGTATCGAGGTGGCAAGCCTGCGCACGGCTGATGTCGCCGACAATCTGAGCGCCCAGAACGGGCTCTATACGACGCTGATCCGTGACACATCGGGCACGACGGCTGAGGTGATCGGCTCAATCCTGAAGGCGCATGTGGCGCCGCGCGATCCTGCCGGCCTGCTGGCGCGGCTCGAAGATCCCGCAATCCGCATCGTCAGCATGACGGTGACGGAAAAGGCCTATGGTTTCGATCCCGCAACCGGCGGCCTCGACCTGAAGCACCCCGATATCGTCGCCGACCTCGCCAACCGGCATGCGCCGCGCGGCGTCATCGGCTATCTCGTCGAAGGCCTTGCCCGTCGCCGGCAGAGAGGCATTGCCCCCTTTACGCCGCTGAGCTGCGACAACCTGCCGAGCAACGGCGCCGTTCTGAAACGCCTCGTGCTCGAATTCACCTCCCGCATCGATGCCGATCTGCATCGCTGGATCGAAGCGAATGTGCCCTTCCCGTCGACGATGGTCGACCGCATCACGCCAGCAAGCACCGACGCGACCTATGCCGATGCCGAGCGGTTGACGGGCCGCACCGATATGGCGGCGATCGAGACGGAACCTTTTACGCAATGGGTCATCGAAGACCATTTTGCCAATGGCCGGCCGGCCTGGGAAAAAGTGCGCGGCGCGCTGATGGTCGAAGACGTCTCGGCCTATGAGAAGATGAAGCTCAGGATGCTGAACGGAGCGCATTCGCTGCTCGCCTATCTCGGTTATATCGGCGGCTATGAATTCATCCGCGACGTGATGGACGATGACGCCCTGGCAGCCCTTGCCTACCGCCATATGCATGCGGCGGCGAGAACGCTCGATCCAGTTCCCGGCATCGATCTCGACGACTATGCCAATGAATTGATAGCACGCTTTGCAAACAAGGCGATTGCGCATCGCACCTATCAGATCGCCATGGACGGCACCCAGAAACTGCCGCAGCGGCTGCTGGAACCGGCATGCGAAGCACTGGCGCACGGCGACCGGGCAGAAACCTATGCGATCGCCGTTGCGGCATGGATGCGCTATGCGCTCGGCGAACACGGCAATGGCGAGCGTTACGAGCTCCGCGACCCCCGTGCTCAGGAAATCGCTGCACTGATTGCCGATGTCCCGCGCACCGGTCCTGCGATTTCGGCGGCGCTGTTCACCCTGCCCGGACTTTTCCCAACGGCTTTGACCGGACATCGGGCGTGGACGCAGGATGTGTCGGACAAGCTGGAGATCCTGATCCAGGACGATCGGCTGCCGTTGTTTTGAGGTTTTCTGACATAGGAGAGGGTGTGCCATGGCCGCCCCCCTCTGCCCTGCCGGGCATCTCCCCCACAGGTGGGGAGATTGGCAAGTGGCCAAACCTTCGCATCCGTCTATCGTTTCGCCGGGCTCTGACGCCAGTGGTTTGGGGAAGACAGTGAGCCCAGCCAATCTCCCCACCCGTGGGGGAGATGCCCGGCAGGGCAGAGGGGGGCGACCGCGGCACGCCTTCTCCTCGTCAACTCTATCCTCGGAGTGCTCGAGCACACAGAGAAATTCGCCCCGTCAAGCCTTCACCCGCACCATGTCAGGATCATAAAGCGGCGCCAGCGAGACCGTGCAGGGGATGCGCTCCCTGGCGACATCGAGTTCATAGGTGCCGGAGAGGATGAAATCTTCCGTGACGCCATCGGCATTGCGGATGTAGCCATAGCCGATCGGCTTGCCGAGCGTATAACCGAAGCCGCCGCTCGACAGCCAGCCGACACGTTTTCCGTCGCGATAGATCGTTTCGCGGCCGAGCAGGACGGTATCGGGATCGTCGGGAACGAAGCAGGCGAGGCGCTTCTTCACCCCATCCGCCAGCTGCCGCTCGATCGCCTCCCGGCCGCGGAAGGCAGTGTTCTTCTTGATCTTCACCGCCCAGCCGAGGCCGGCTTCGACAGGCGTATGGTCGGGACCGATATCGGAGCCCCAAGCGCGATACCCCTTTTCCAGCCGGCAACTCTCGATGGCGCGGTAGCCGGCATTGACAAGGCCGAGATCGGCACCTGATGCCATCAGCACGTCATAAACCGTGGTGGCATATTCAATCGGGATATGCAGTTCATAGCCGAGTTCGCCGACATAGGTGATGCGCAGCGCCCGCACCGGGCAACCCGATATGCCGACGGTTCTGACCTTGCCGAAGGGGAAGGCCGCATTCGAGACGTCGCTGCCCGTTACCTTTTCCAGCACGGCGCGGGAATTCGGTCCCATCAGCGACAGCACGCAATAGGCTGAGGTAACGTCGACCAGTTCGGCATGCATCGCCGCCGGAATATTGCGGGCGATCCAGTTGAAGTCATGGGTGGCGAAACCGGTGCCGGTGACGATGTAATATTCGTCCTCGGCGATGCGGGCGACCGTCAAATCGCATTCGATGCCGCCCTTGTCGTTCAGCATTTGCGTGTAGACGAGCGATCCGACAGGCCTTGCGACATCGTTGGCGGCGATCCAGGAGAGTGCTGCCTCGGCATCCCTGCCCTTCAGCACGAATTTGGCGAAAGAGGTCTGGTCGAAGATGACGGCCGCCTCGCGCACCGCCCTATGTTCACGGCCGACGGCGGCAAACCAGTTCTGCCTGGAATAGCTATACACATCCTTCGGCTCCTCGTTGGCGAAGAGATCGGCAAACCAGTTCGGCCGCTCCCAGCCGAGCTTTTCGCCAAAACAGGCGCCCTGCGCCTTCAGCCGGTCATAAAGCGGCGATTTGCGGCAGGGGCGCCCGCTCGAATGCTCCTCCAACGGCCAGGCCATGGTGTAATGCTTGCCATAGGCCTCGAGCGTGCGCGTGCGTACCCAGTCGGTATCGAAATGCGGGCGGCCGAAACGGCGGATATCGACCGGCCAGAGATCGTAGGGCGGCTCACCCTTCGTCACCCATTCGGCAAGCGCCATGCCGGCGCCGCCGGCCGAGGCTATGCCGAAGGCGTTGAAGCCGGCGCCGACGAAGAAATTCTTCAGCTCGGGCGCCTCGCCGAGAATAAAATTGCCATCGGGCGTGAAGCTTTCCGGGCCGTTCAGCAGCTGCTTGACGCCAACATTTTCCAGCGCCGGAACGCGGCCGAGCGCCTGCTCCATGATCTGCTCGAAATGGTCGAAATTACTGTCCAGCAGCGTGTAGTGGAAACCTTCGGGGATCCCGTCTTTCGCCCAGGCAATGGGGTTCGGCTCGTAGCCGCCCATGACGATGCCGCCGACCTCCTCCTTGTAGTAGGTCAGGCGATCAGGATCGCGCAGCGTCGGCAGGTTGGAGGGCACGCCGAAGGATTCGGTGATGATGTATTGATGCTCGACGGAGACCAGCGGCACGTTGACGCCGAAACGCTGGCCAAAGGCGCGCGTCCATTGGCCGGCGCAGACGACGACCCGCTCGCATTCGATGCGGCCTTGCGCCGTCACGACGGCGCGGATCCTTCCCTTGTCGATCTCGAGATCGAGGACTTCGGTATCCTCGAAGATCGAAACGCCGGACATCCGGGCGCCCTTTGCCAGCGCCTGCGTGATGTCGGAGGGATTGGCCTGGCCGTCTGTGGGAAGGAAGGCGGCCCCGACGAGATCATCGACCGTCATCAGCGGCCAGAGATCGAAAGCTTCCTGCGGCGTCAGCAATTGCATTTCTAGGCCGAAGGACTGGGCGGTGGTCGCCTGGCGCCTGACCTCCGTCCAGCGCTCCTCGTTGCAGGCAAGGCGCAGGCCGCCGTTCATCTTCCAGCCGGTGCCGAGGCCGGTTTCTTCCTCCAGCCGTTTGTAGAGATCGACGGAATAGCCGAGAAGCTGGGTGATATTGGCGCTGGTGCGCAACTGGCCAACGAGGCCGGCGGCATGGAAAGTGGTTCCCGAGGTGAGCTTCTTGCGCTCCAAGAGGACGGTATCGGTCCAGCCGAGCTTGCCGAGATGATAGGCTGTCGAGCAGCCGATGATACCGCCGCCGATGACAACGGCTTTTGCCGTCTTCGGTAATTCCTTCGTCATTTATTGTTCCTGCTCAAAGGCTTGATAGGCGCGTTCGAAGCGCGCGAGATTTTCGGCCGTATAGGCGGAATAGTCGAAATCGATGGTGGAGTGGATTTCGGAAATCATGCTCCAGAGCGTCTCACGCAATAGCGACGCGCATTTCATCGCGCGGTAGCGCCGGCTGAGGTCATCGGTCAGCGGCCGACCGTAATAGATCTCCAGCATCATGCGCTCGGCTACTTCCGGGAGTTCGTTGTTTGAGGCCAGTCCACCGAGGTCGAATAGCGGCGTGTTGAAGCCGGCATAATCCCAGTCGATCAGCCAGAGCCGCTTGCCGTCATCAAGAAAGTTGGCGGCCAGCAAGTCGTTATGGCCGAAGGCGATCTCGAACGGCCCTGCCACTGCTTCCAGCGTCTCGGCCTTGCCGATCAGCGCCGGCAGCAGCGGGAGATAGGTGCTGCCCGACGCCTTCAGATTGGCGGCGTAGTCGCGAATGACGTGGAAGACCCAGAAGATCATTGCCTGGCCACGGAAATGCCTGGCGATATCGCAGTGGCAGGCGCGGACCAAGGGGACAATCCGGGTCAGCATTTCCGGTGTCCTGACATCCTCCGGCGAAAGCGCCCGCGCCTCGATATATTCGAGCACCAGCACGCCGGGCGAATGGTGGAGGACGGCAGGCGATATGCCGGCGGCATGGGCCGAACGGCTTGCGGCAAGCTCGTTCTGGCGGCTGATGTGGTGGATCGGAATATCCGTGCCGAGCCTCACCACGCAGCGCGCTACGGCATCGCTGACCAGATAATTCCTATTGGTGATGCCGCCGGATATCGGCGAAATCTCGATCGGGCCCTGCCAGATGCCAAGGGCATGAATCCTATCTTCAGGCGTCACGCTTATCCCCCAGAGCATGATGCCGAAAAGTGTGAGCGGTTTCGGACGACAGCATGCTCTAACTATTTAAGTTAGAACAGGATTCATCCTGTTCTAACGGCCCCATCCGGAAATGATGGGGCAGAGTGGGATCGGCTGTCAAGAAGGGCGGTTAGATCGTTTTGCCGGCGGCATCGAAGACGTGGCAGCGGGCCGGATCGAAGGAAGTCTTCACATTGGCGCCGCGCTCGACCTTCTGCTGGCCGTCGAGCGCAACGGTCAGGAGCTGACTATCGGGCGTCGTCGTGTAGAGCATGGTGGCGCCGCCAAGATTTTCGACGAGATCGATGTTGACGGTCGACAGTGCGATGGCGCCCTCGGCGAGGGAAAGATGTTCGGGACGGATGCCGAAGGTGACGTCCTGGCCTGCCTCGCCTTTCAGCCGGCGCGGCAGGCGAACCGAATTGCCGCAGACATGGATGCTGGTTTCCGTCTCGCCGACCTGCTCGATGCGGGCCTTGAGAAAATTCATTTTCGGACTGCCGATGAAGCCGGCGACAAAGCGGTTGGCCGGATTGTTGTAGAGATCGAGCGGCGCGCCGACCTGCTCGATACGGCCGGAATTCAACACGACGATCTTGTCGGCCATCGTCATGGCTTCGACCTGGTCATGGGTGACATAGATCATCGTATTACCCAGGCTGCGGTGCAGGCGGGAGATCTCGACGCGCATCTGCACGCGCAGTTCGGCATCGAGGTTCGACAGCGGTTCGTCGAACAGGAATATGCGCGGCTCACGCACGATGGCCCGGCCGATCGCCACACGCTGGCGCTGGCCGCCGGAGAGCGCCTTCGGCTTGCGCTCCAGGAGCTTTTCGATCTGCAGGATCTCGGCGGCGCGCTTCACCTTCGGTTGGATATCGGTCTTCTTGTAACCCGCCGTCTCCAGGCCGAAGGCGAGGTTCTTGTAAACCGACATATGGGGATAGAGGGCATAGGACTGGAAAACCATGGCGATGCCACGCTTGGCGGGCGCAACCTCGTTCATGCGCTCGCTGTCGAGAAGCAGCGCGCCGGCGGTGATCTCCTCAAGCCCGGCGATCATGCGCAGAAGGGTGGATTTTCCGCAGCCGGAGGGGCCGACAAAAACGACGAATTCGCCGGGATCGATCGTCAGGTCGATGCCATGGATCACATCCAGCGAGCCGTAGCGCTTCTCGACCTTCTGAAGAACGACACTGGTTGCCATCTTCTCAAAACCCTCTCGTTTTATTTATCGGTTACTTCGTTCTTGCGCGCCAATCGGCGTATTTCGGGCTGTCAGGACCGACCGGCAGCGGCACGTCGGCGCCGCTGTCGGAAGACTGGTAAATGGCTGTCACCAGTTCCAGCGCGCGGCGGGCATCCATCGTCGTCACCGGCAGCGGCCCCTGGCCGCTGAGGAAGGCGTGGAACTGGCCCATCTGGGTGGTGAAACGCGGCGCGACCGGCTGCCAGTCGGCAATCACCCGGTCGATCTTTTCCCGCACGTCGTCATTCGCCGCGATAATCTTCCAGGGATCCTTGCCTGGGGTGTAGGGCTCGTGGCTGCTTTCGAACGTGACGTTCTCGAAGTGCAGCCTTAGCCGGCTCAATTGTTCCTGCGAACCAAGCGTGCAGGACAGCGAGACAAAGGCGCCGTTTTCCATCAGCAGGCTGGCGGAGGCGCAATCTTCCACCTCGATATCGTTGACGCGGGTGGCGACACGGCCGAAGACCCTTGCCGCCGGGCCCATCAGATGCATCATCATGTCGTGCAGATGCAGCGCATGGGTGACGAGCACGCCGCCGAGTTCCGTCGCCCATTTGCCGCGCCAGGGCACGGCGTAATATTCCGGCTTGCGCAGCCAGAAGGTTTCGACCGAAGCCGTATAGGCCTTGCCGGCAATGCCGGCATCGATGATCCGCTTGGCCTTCTGAATGCCGTCGCCATAGCGATACTGGAAGATCGGCATCAGCACGCCTTTGGCGGCTCTTTCCGCTGCCATGATCGTATCGACACCGGCCAGGGAGCCGGTCAGCGGCTTTTCGCAGACGACATGTTTGCCGGCCGCGAGTGCCGCAACCACCTGTTCCAGATGAATGCCGGGCGGGGTACAGATATCGATAATGTCGATGGTGTCGTCGGCCAGCAGGTCTGCAAAAGAGGCGGTGCGGCGTTCGATACCGAACTCGTCGCCGACTGACGCCAGACGCTCTCCGTTCAGGTCGCAGATCGCCACGACCTCGAACTTGTCGGAATGCGGCAGGTAACCTTCGACGATGTGGGAGCGGCCGATGCCGCAGCCGACGATCGCCACCGTCTTGATGCTCATGTCGTTCCTTCCCGCGATCGCCGTCAACGCTTCATGCCCGTCGTGGCGATGCCCTCGATCAGCAGACGCTGGAAGAACAGGAAGAAGAAGAACACCGGCACCAGTGTCAGGGTCGACATGGCGAACAGACCGCCCCAATCCGATGCGCTGGTGGAGTCCACGAAGGTGCGCAGGCCGAGCTGGATCGTGTAGGTGTTCATGTCGTTCAGGTAGATCAGCGGACCGAAGAAATCGTCCCAGGTCCAGATGAAGGAGAAGATCGCGGCCGTCGCCAGCACCGGCAGCGACAGCGGCAACATGATCTTCCAGTAGATGCGCCAGGCGCTGCAGCCATCCATCATGGCGGCTTCGTCGAGTTCGCGCGGGATGCCACGGAAGAACTGCACCATCAGGAAGATGAAGAAGGCATCGCTTGCCAGGAACTTCGGCACGACCAGCGGCAGGATAGTGTTGACCCAACCGAGATCGAGGAAGAGCACATATTGCGGGATCAGCGTCACGTGGTAGGGGATCATCAGCGTGCCGAGCATGATCGCGAACCAGAAATTGCGACCCGCGAACCGCAGCCGCGCAAAGGCGAAGGCCGTCAGCGAACAGGCGATGACATTGCCCGTCACCACCAGCAGCGAAATGACCAGCGAATTCCAGAAGAACCGGCCGAAGCTGACATCGAGGCCGACCCAACCGCGCGCATAGGAGGAGAAATCGATCGACGACGGGATCAGCGAGGTCGACGAGAAGATCTCGGTTTCCGGCCTGACCGATGCCGAAACCATCCACAACAGCGGATAGAGCATCAGAAGCGATGCGGCGATCAGCAGGGCGTGGATGATGAGCGACGCCGGCAGGCTGCGCTTGGTGATGTCCGATGGCGGCCTGGCCGCAGTGACGGAAGCGGTCATCTCAGTCATCGTAGTGCACCCAATAACGCGAGGTCAGGAAGGAGAAGGCAGTGAAGATCGCGATGATCACCACTAGGATCCAGGCGAGCGCCGAGGCATAGCCCATGCGGAAATTGCCGAAGGCTTCCTGATAGAGGTAGAGCGTGTAAAAGAGCGTCGAGTTGATCGGACCCCCTGTGCCGCCGGAGATGATGAAGGCGGGCGTGAAGGCCTTGAAGGCATCAATCGTCTGGACGACGGCGTTGAAGAAGATCACCGGCGTCAGAAGTGGCAGTGTTATCTTGTAGAATTGCCGGAATTTCGAGGCGCCGTCGAGGCTTGCGGCCTCATACATATCCTGCGGGATTTGGCGCAGGCCGGCCAGGAAGATGATCATCGGCGAGCCGAACTGCCAGACGGACAGCGCCACCAGCGTGTAGATCGAATAATTCGGATGCGAGATCCAGCTCGGCCCCTCGATGCCGATCTGGGCAAGCGCCGCGTTGATCAGGCCGTCGCTGGCGAAAAGCTGGCGCCAGAGCACGGCGATCGCCACGCTGCCACCCAGCAGTGAGGGGAGGTAGAAGATGGCGCGATAGATCGGCAGCCCACGCAGGCCGCGATTTAAAGCCATGGCGACCAGCAAGGCGAAGGTCAGCTTGAACGGCACCGATAAGACGACATAAGTCAGGGTTACGTGCATGGCGGCCGAGAATTTCGGATCCGCCGTGGCGATGCGCACGTAATTCGCCACCCCCACCCACCGCGGCGACTGAATCATGTCGAAGTCGGTGAAGGAGAGGTAGAGCGAAATCAGGGCCGGCCCGAGGGTCAACCCGAAAAAGCCGATGAGCCATGGCAAAAGGAAGAGATAGCCGGGAGCATTGGCATTCCAGAGACGCCGGAAGCGTCCTTCGGCCACGGCCCCCTGATAGCTTTCCACTGATATGGCCCCTGCGGGCGTGCGCATCGCATTGCTCATACGGGATCAGCCTCGTGCGAGAATCTGCGTGATTTCAGTGACGAGCTGTTTGCCGCCATCGGCGGGAGACAGCTGTCCGAAGCCGACCTGTTCGGCGATGTTACGCAACATCAACTCGCCCTCACCGGCCCCGGCCGGCGGCGGCGGCGGCAATTTGCCGGCGAGATCGCCAAGGCCGCTGACATAGGCAAGCGCAACCTTGCCATTCTCGTCGAGCTTCGCCGCGACGACCTCGCGCATGGCGGCCGATTCCGGAATGCCGCGTTCGACATCCAGGAGCACCGCTGCCTCGGGGTTCTTGACGAAGAAATTGACGTAGTCCACCGCCTGATCCACCGATTTCGACTGGGCCGAGACCGAGAAGAACATCGAAGGCTTGCGATAATGGCCGCCCTTCGAATCTGCTTTGATGCGCATGTAGTTGGTGAGCGCCAGCTTGTCCTTGCTCATTGCCTGATAGGCGACGAATTGGTTGGAGTGGGCAAAACCGGCCGCAGACTTGCCGAGCGATACCGTGTTGGTTTCAATGTCGTTCTTGTCGAGCGCCTGGACGTCGGCAGGAACGCAGGCGCCGGCCTCACGAAACTTGGCCCACATGTCGTACCATTCCGACGCATCGTCGACATCGAAGGCGATCTTGCCGTCGGCGGTATAGAGGCCCTTGCCGCGCTGACGCAGCCAGTTTTCGAACAGCGGTTCACCGCCGCTGCCATCGGCGATGCCGAACATGCCCTTGCGTTTGCCCGCCTTGGTGATCTCGACGCCCATGCGGCCGAACTCTTCCCAGGTGGTCGCTTGTGTCGGCAGATCGACACCCGCTTCCTTGAAGGCGGTGGTGTTCAGCACCGTCGCGGCCGAATTCGCCCCGAGACTGACGCCATAGAGATGGCCGTCGACACTGCCGCCTTCGACCTGCGCCTTGTCGAAATCATCAAGGTTCAGCTTCGCCGGCATGTAGGATTCGAGCGGCGCAAGCGCACCGCGCCGCGCATATTGAACGATATAGCGATAGTCCATCTGGATGATATCGGGCGCATTGCGGCCGGCGACCTGGGTCGCAAGACGCGGCCAGTAATCGCCCCAGCCGAGGAATTCGCCGGTGATCGACGTACCGGCATTCTTTGTCTGGTAAAGTTGGGAGACCTTGTTGGTGCGGTCGGCGCGCGGCTGCGAGCCCCACCACAGGAGACGCAGGCGCGTTTCCTGTGCCAAAGCGCTGGTTCCGAGCGCCGAAAGCGAAAGAAGCGTTGCGCCTCCCGCCACGAAGTTGCGTCTGCTTACACGTAGGCTCATTTTTTCCTCCTCCTAAGGGGAAGCGCCTCCACACGCTTCCGATGTAGTTATCCTTGCATAAATAACTAATTGGTTACAAGCTACGAGCAAAGCGGCAAGCGTGTCAAGCGGGGTGTCGGTTGTTGCTGGCAGCCCTTCCAAATTCGGTTTTTACAATTTCGCACCGAAGGCTTATGAGCGCAACATCCGAGACGGAGGGGAAACGATGAACGACAACGGGGAAAACGGGCAAAAGAAAAGCTCCCGGCGCCCATCTCAGGAACGCACGGCGCAACGCGATCCAGAGCGGACGCGCGCCGCGATCCTGGAAGCGGCCACCCGGGAATTTGCCGAAAACGGTATGGGCGGGGCCCGCGTCGATGGCATCGCCGAGCGCGCCGGGACCAACAAGCGCATGCTCTACCATTATTTCGGCGACAAGGAGCAGCTCTACCTCAGAGTGCTCGAAGAAGCCTATGTCGGCATCCGCACGGCCGAACGTGCGCTTCATATCGGCGACCGCAGCCCGGAAGAAGGCATCGGCGAACTCGCGCTCTTCACCTGGCGTTATTTCCTCCAGCACCCGGAATTCCTGAGCCTGCTCGGCACGGAAAATCTGCATCGCGCCCGCTGGCTGCGCCAGTCCGTCCGGCTGAAGGAACTGCATTCGCATCTGATCGGCGAGCTTTCTGATGTCCTCGAGCGGGGAAAGAAGCAAGGCGTCTTCGTCGAGACCGCCGATCCGCTGCACGTCTATCTGACGATCGCCTCGCTCGGCTATTTCTACCTGTCCAACCAGTACACGCTTTCGACGATCTTCGGCCGCGACCTGATCGAGCCGACGCATCTCAATGCCTGGGAAAGGCATATTGTCCACGTGACGCTCGCCTCGATCAAGGGCTGAATCCCGAAAACAGGATTTGACTATTGACAGCCTCGCTGCTCTTCTGCCATCAAGTAACTGTTTAGTTACCGACTTGGGAGGGTCGGGCCGGATGCCCGCTCCCGCCGCAAAAAATTGCAAGGGAGGAAAAAATGGCACGCTTGGGGATCATCTTGCACGGCGTTACCGGCCGCATGGGGTACAATCAGCACCTGGTGCGTTCGATCCTCGCCTTCCGCGATCAGGGTGGCATCACGCTGAAATCGGGCGAGAAACTCGAGATCGACCCGATCATCGTCGGCCGCAACGGCGCCAAGATGGAAGAGCTGGCAAAGAAGCATAACATCAAGCGCTGGTCGACCGACCTCGATGCCGCTCTCGCCAATCCCGACGACACGATCTTCTTCGACGCCGGCACGACGCTGATGCGCGCCGAGCTTTTGTCCAGGGCGATCGATGCCGGCAAGCATGTCTATTGCGAAAAGCCGATCTCCGACGATCTGCAGGTGGCACTCGACCTTGCCCGCAAGGCGCGCGGCTCCGGGCTCAAACACGGCGTCGTGCAGGACAAGCTGTTCCTGCCCGGCCTGCGCAAGCTGGCGCTGCTCAGGGATTCCGGCTTTTTCGGCAAGATCCTCTCGGTGCGCGGCGAATTCGGCTATTGGGTTTTCGAAGGCGATTGGGGCGTGCCCGCCCAGCGTCCGTCCTGGAACTACCGCAAGGGCGACGGCGGCGGCATCATTCTCGACATGCTCTGCCACTGGCGCTACGTGCTCGACAATCTGTTCGGCGAGGTGAAGGCCGTCTCCTGCCTCGGCGCCACGCATATTCCGCGTCGCATCGATGAGCAGGGCAAGCCCTATGATTGCGATACCGATGATGCGGCCTATGCGACCTTCGAGCTCGACGGCGGCGCCATCGCGCAGATCAACTCCTCCTGGGCCGTACGCGTGCGCCGCGACGACCTCGTCACCTTCCAGGTCGATGGCACGCATGGTTCGGCCGTCGCCGGCCTGACGAAATGCTGGAGCCAGCACCGCGTCAACACGCCGAAGCCGGTCTGGAACCCCGACCAGCCACAGACGATCGACTTTTACAAGACCTGGGACGAGGTTCCGGACACGCAGAGCTTCGACAACGGCTTCAAAGCACAGTGGGAGATGTTCATCCGCCACGTCGTCGAAGATGCGCCATGGCCCTATGGCTTGGAAGCCGGCGCCAAGGGCGTGCAGCTGGCCGAACTCGGCCTGAAATCCTGGGCCGAGCGCCGCTGGCTCGACGTTCCCGCACTGGAGTTCTGACCGTGACGACGATCAATCTCCCCCTCGACGGCAAGATCGTCCCCTACACGCTGACCGGCACGCCGATCGAACTGAAGAAGCGCGACGCCAAGGCCTTTCCACGCATCGCCTTTGCCGCCGCCCATGTCGTCGCCGATCCGCTCGCCGACAACGATCCCTGGCTGACGCCGGCGATCGACTGGGACCGAACGCTCGCCTTCCGCCACCGGCTCTGGGATCTCGGCCTCGGTGTCGCCGAAGCGATGGATACGGCGCAGCGCGGCATGGGTCTCGGCTGGCCTGAGGCGCGCGACCTCATCCGCCGGGCGCTTGGCGAAGCGGCGGGCCGCAAGGATGCGCTGATTGCCTGCGGCGCCGGCACCGACCATCTGACGCCGGGACCCGACGTGACCGTCGACACGATCCTCAAGGCCTATGAGGAGCAGATCGAAACGGTGGAGGCAGCCGGCGGCCGGATCATCCTGATGGCGAGCCGGGCGCTTGCCGTCGCCGCCAAGGGACCGGACGACTATGTCAGGGTCTATGACCGCATCCTTCGCCAGGTCAAAGAACCGGTCATCATCCATTGGCTGGGCGAGATGTTCGATCCGGCGCTCGAGGGCTATTGGGGCAACGGCGATCACCTCAAAGCGATGTCCACCTGCCTCGAGGTGATCGAGGCGCATGCCGACAAGGTCGACGGCATCAAGATTTCGCTGCTTTCCAAGGAAAAGGAAGTGACGATGCGACGGCAGCTGCCGAAAGCCGTGCGCATGTATACCGGCGACGACTTCAACTATGCCGAACTGATCGCCGGCGACGAAGAGGGCCATTCCGACGCGCTGCTCGGGATTTTCGATGCGATCGCGCCGGCAGCGTCGGCTGCGCTCGACGCGCTCGGCCGCAAGAGCAACCACGAGTTCTTCGATCTGCTCGAGCCGACTGTGCCGCTGTCACGCCATATCTTCAAAGCGCCGACGCGATTCTACAAGACCGGCGTCGTCTTCCTCGCCTATCTCAACGGCCTGCAGGACCATTTCACCATGGTCGGCGGCCAGCAGAGCACCCGCTCGCTGACGCATCTGGCAGAGCTCTTCCGCTTGGCCGACAAGGCGCGGGTTCTGGCCGATCCGGAACTGGCAACAGCGCGCATGCGCCAAGTGCTTGCCGTCCACGGCGTTCACTGATCTCAGGCACGACGATGGGAGGAGAATGACATGCAGGTCGAAGGACTTTCGATCAACCTGGCGACGATCCGCGAGCAATGCGGTTTTGCCGAAGCCGTCGATATCTGCCTGAAGCACGGCATCACCTCGATCGCGCCCTGGCGCGACCAAGTCGCCAAAGCCGGCCTCGATGAAGCGGTGCGGATCGTCAAATCGAACGGCATCAAGCTGAGCGGGCTTTGCCGCGGCGGCTTCTTTCCAGCGGCAAACGACGCCGACTGGCAGAAGAACCTCGACGACAACAGACGCGCCATCGACGAGGCGGCGGCCTTCGCGGCCGATTGCCTGGTGCTCGTCGTCGGTGGGTTGCCGGGCGCTTCGAGAGATATCGTCGCGGCCCGCCAGATGGTGTTCGACGGCATTGCCGCGGTGCTGCCGCACGCCCAGGCTGCCGGCGTCAAGCTCGCCATCGAGCCGCTGCATCCGATGTATGCCGCCGACCGGTCCTGCGTGAACACGCTCGGCCAGGCGCTCGACATGTGCGAGCCGCTCGGCGAGGATGTCGGCGTCGCGATCGACGTCTACCATGTCTGGTGGGATCCCGATCTTGCCAACCAGATCGCCCGCGCCGGACGGATGAAACGCATCTTTGCCCATCACATCTGCGACTGGCTGGTGCCGACCAAGGACATGCTGCTCGACCGCGGCATGATGGGCGATGGCGTCATCGACCTCAAGGGCATAAGACAAATGGTCGAGGCCGCCGGTTTCTTCGGCGCGCAGGAGGTGGAAATCTTTTCGGCCGAGACTTGGTGGAAACGCCCGGCCGATGAGGTGATCGCCACCTGCGTCGAGCGCTTCAGAAGCTGCTGCCAGATTTGATTTCAATATTCGTTTCATCACGCATGCAGGAGGTTCATTCGATGGAGAAACGCCGTTTTGCCCTGATCGGCACCGGAAACCGCGGCACCACCATGTGGGGCAAGGATCTGCTGGCCGGCTGGCGCGAACATGTCGACCTCACAGCCATCGTCGAGACGAATTCGCTGCGCGGCGAGCGCGCCCGCAACATGATCGGCAGCAACGCGCCGCTCTATGAAAACATCGATTCCATGCTCGCCGAGCAGAAACCGGATCTGGTCATCGTCTGCACGCCCGACCATACGCATGACGATATCGTCGTGCGGGCGCTGGAGGCCGGTATCGACGTCATTACCGAAAAGCCGATGACCACCTCGGTCGAGAAAATTCGCCGGATTCTCGATGCCGAAAAACGCACCGGTCGCCGCGTCGACGTCTCCTTCAACTATCGCTACGCGCCGACGGCCGCAAAGATCAAGGAGCTGCTGAACAGCGGCGAGATCGGTCGGGTGACCTCCGTCGATTTTCACTGGTATCTCAACACCAAGCATGGCGCCGACTACTTCCGACGCTGGCATGCCTATACGGAAAATTCCGGCAGCCTGTTCGTCCACAAGGCGACACATCATTTCGATCTGTTGAACTGGTATCTCGACAGCGATCCCGACGCGGTCACATCCTTCGCCGACCTGCAGAACTACGGCCGCAAAGGGCCGTTCCGCGGGCCACGCTGCAAGCTCTGTCCGCACGCGCATGAATGCGACTACTATCTCGATATCGAAAAGGATTCCTTTCTCGATCAGCTCTATGAAGATCCCTCTAGGATTGACGGCTATTTCCGCGACGGGTGCGTCTTCCGCGAGGATATCGATATTCCCGATACGATGGTGGTCAGCCTGCGCTATCGCAACAACGTCCATGTCTCCTATTCACTGAATACCTTCCAGCCGATCGAAGGCCATCACCTCGCCTTCAACGGCACCAAAGGACGCATCGAGCTTCGCCAGTACGAGGCCCAGCCCTGGGAAGAGCCGAAGCAGGACACGATCCTGCTCATCCGCAATTTCCCGAACGGCAAGGAGGCGGTCGAGAGCATCGTCGTTCCGCATTTCACCGGCGGCCATTACGGCGGCGACGACCGGATGCGCAACATGATCTTCAAGCCCGATATGGAAGACCGGCTCGCCCAGCGCGCCGGCACGCGGGCCGGCGCCATGTCCGTGCTCTGCGGCATTGCCGCGCTGACCAGCTCGCGCATCGGCAAGGTGGTCAATATTGCCGACCTGATGCCCGAACTTGCCGATGACGGGTCGCCGAATTCGCTGCGGACATCACGCTGATATCTCGTCGCCTGGGTCGCTCGACGCGTCTCAGGCGATGTTTTCTAGATTGGCCTGGTGGATCTGGTAAAGCAGCGGCCGGCCGGTGATGAAGCGCTCGACCTCGTCCACCGCCATTTCGCCGAGGCGCGCCCGTTCCAGCCCGATGGCGCCGGCAATATGTGGCGTCAGAAAGACATTCGGCAGATCGTAGAATACCGAGCCGGGCTCCGGGATCTCCGGATCGGTGACGTCGATGACCGCATCGATGCGGCCGGTCTTCAGCTGCGACAGCAGCGCCGCCTCATCGACGAGGATACCGCGCGCGGTGTTGATCAGCGTTGCGCCGTCCTTCATCAGCGACAATCTTCGCGCGTCGATCATATGCCGGGTTGAGGGCAGCGACGGCGCGTGCAGGGAAACGATATCGGCGCGGCGCATCAATTCGTCGAGCCCAACCTTCTCCGCGCCGAGGCCGGCCGCTTCTGCGGCATCAAGCATGGGATCGAACAGCAGCAGCCTGTAGCCGAAGGGTTTCAACAGCTCGATTACCCGCCGGCCGATGCGTGAGGCGCCGACAATGCCGAGGGTGCGGCCGTAGTTGCCGATCGCTTCCCGCTGCATCGGATAGGTCCGGTCGCGGTTGCGGTCAGCAATGTAGAGATCGCGGAACCGGAAGGCTCGCTTGCCGGCGAAGATGATCGCCGCCAGCGTGAATTCGGCGACGGGCACGGCATTGGCCTCGGCCGCATGGCTGACCACGATGCCGGCTCCGAAGATGCTGTCGTCGATGACGCCCTTTACTGTGCCCGCCGCATGAACGATGAGGCGAAGGTGCGTTGCTGCGGCAGGAATGTCAGGCCCGACATAGGGCGCGCCCCAGCCGGTGATCAGGATTTCGGCTTCCGCCAGCAGGCGTTGCGCACGCTGGTCGTCAAGGCGCTGCAGCGGCTCGGAATCCAGCAGGCGGCCTATGCCGTCCAGCCGGCGCAAGATTTCCTCCGGCAGGACGTGCTCGGTACGCGAGGGCTCCATCGCAAGAATAATGGCCGGGCGGCTCATGGCATCTGTCCCGGGGCTTCGATGGCGCTGACGCTCACGCCCTTTTCCCGCACCAGGGCCTCCAGCGCTGCGATGTCGGGCGCCTTCGGCGGCTTCATCCAAGCAGAGGAGACAGCGGCGGGATCGTTGAGCGCCAGCACTGCCGTCACCAGGATGGTTTCACCGGCCGGGATCTGGCCGCGCAGCTGCGGCACGATGGTTTTCGCAACGATCACATTGGTGTTGGGTTGCGCCTTCTGGGCAAGCCCGGCCCGCCTGACCGAGGAACCGAGATCGAGGATCCCAGTGAAATCGGCTTTGCCGATCGCGTAGGCAGCCCCATCCGAAGCCGACAGCCTGTCCAGCTCAAAATCCCGGCGGCCGATGGCAAAGCCGCCTTCGGCGATGCGCAGCGGCCGGTCTGAGCTGATCCGGTGGAGGCGGATATGCCAGGGGGCTGCGGGTACCAGCCAGGTTTCGACAGCGACAGCGGGGAAAGGCGACCATTTCGCATAGAGCACCTCGCCTGCGAGCTTGGCTTGCTCGTTCGTTTCGCGCACGCGGTAGTGCAGGCCGTCATCGCTGAAGGCCAGCATCGAATCGAAGGCGGCGAGCGCAAAGCCGCGCTCATCGGATTCGACACTGAAGCCGTAGCGGGTGGAATAAGCGAACTTGGCGTATTTTTCCGTGCCGAAACGCATCTGCAGGTTTTCCTGGCCCGCAGACAGTGCCACGACATCGCCGCCCGCCCGCATCATCACCATGCCGGGATGACGCTGGGGGACGATAGAAGGTGCCTGCTCCGGCGCCTTTTCCTCAGCGGTCCAGAACGGATGATCCTCGGCGATGGCGAGCGGCAGGAAGGCCTTGAGCGCCCAATAGGGCGAGCCGGCGGAATTGTAGCCTTCCGACATCAGCAGGTTCGGATAGCCAAAACCGATCGACAGTACGCCGTCGCGATCGGCGATCGGCTTATCCTTCCACCAGCGCAGATGCTGCAGGCAGAGATGCTTGACCTCGCCCCAAGGCAGCGCCTCGACATCGGCAAAGGCGAGCGCCGACCAGAAGCCGGCACAGGCAAAGCGATAGGTCAGGCTGCGGCCGAAGGGGATTGTCGCGCCATCGGCGGCAAACCAGTGGCGGAAGTCCCGGGCAAAGAGGATGGCGCGCTCGCGGTAGCGCTCTGCGTAATCATCGTCGACGAGCTTGGAATAGATCAGGCCATAGAAATGCATGGCGAAGGGAATGTAATGGTCGATGCGGCGTACGTTTCCGTCGCGATACCAGCCGTCGCCGATATAGAAACCTTCGAGCTCCTGCAGATATTGCCGGGTCAGGCTGCGGTCGAAATCGGCGCCGAGACGATCGAGCGCGATGTCGACGAAGATCCGGAAAAACTTCCAATTGTTGTCGGCATAGTCGAACTGTCGCGCATGTTTGAGATAGGCGACAACATTGCTGCGGGCGCGCGCATCGAGCGGTTCCCAGATCTTTTCCGGCACCAGCGCCAGGGCAAAACCGAGAGCGGCAAGCTCGACCATGCGCTGATCGCGGCCGTTGACCGTTCCCCAATATTCCGGATGGGCGGGGTCGGTGCCGTTTGCGAGACCTTCGGCAAATCGATGCCAGTGGGCGAAGTCGCCGTTGCCGGCGCCAAGCGGCGCCAATCCCCAGAGCGGCCGGGCGAAGCCTTCGAGATCGGCTGCCGCCCGGTCGAAATGGGCGGCAGCGCCGCTCAACCTGACTCGGGCATTGCCTTTGGAAAAACAGGCAAGCAGCGGATCGAAGAGATCAAGCAGAGCCCGGCTCATATCGGCGCGGGTTTCGAGCGGATTGCCTGCAAGCGGGTTGGCGCTGGCGGGATCATAGGTCATCGGCATCACTCACGGTTCTAGAGCATGATGCCGAAAAGTGTGAGCGGTTTTCGGACGACATCATGCTCTAACTCTTTGATGTAGATCAGGATGATTTCGGCCGGATCGGCCTAAATCATTCTGTTCTAGGCATTCCGAACGGTCCCTCCCGCAACGGGAATGACAGCCTGGCAAATGTGGCGCGCCGGCGCCGTCCTGTTGCGGAAACGGGACAGCATCAGCGAGATGGCCTCTCGCCCGAGGGCGGCGCGGTCGACGCGCATGGTGGAAAGCCGCGGATTGGTCATCAGCGCGCAGGGCAGATCATCGAAGCCGACGATCGCGAAATCCTCAGGAACACGCAGACCGGCTTCGGTGACGGCCTCGAGCACGCCGACGGCGATGAAATCATTCATGCAGAAGGCGGCGGTGAAACCGGCATTTTCGGCAAGGACCGCGGCCGTGCGTTCATGCGCCTCGCGGCTGGCGCTGCCCTCCAGCACCAGAGACACGAAACGGCCCTCGGCGTCGGGGACGGCGGCCACCGCAGCCTCAAAACCGCGGATACGCTCCCGGATCGTGTAGCGGTGCGAGCCGCTCAGATGCAGGATGCGGCGATGGCCAGCCTTGATCATTCGGCTGGTCGCTTCATAGGCACCGAAAAAATTAGCCGGCGAAACGCCATCAAACTGCATTCTGGGATCGGTACCGTTGACAAGCACGGCCGGCGTCATGGTGTCTTGCAGCCAGTCACGCAGCATCTCGTTCGGATCGATGCCGACCAGAAAGAGACCTTCGGCGTCTGCTGCCTGCATATAGTCGCGCACGGCGTCCGGTGTGATGCGATCCTCGCGCACCATTCGGATTTCGAAGGGCATGCCCGCTTCGGCGGCTCCGGCGCGCAGGCCCTCGACGATCGCCTCATAAAAAACGCTGAGACCGCCGGTGGCGCCGTCGCTGGCAATCAGCGCTAGGCCGCCGGCAACGGCTTCGGTCGCCGATTTCACTGGATAGCCGTGCTCAGCCGCCACCTTCAAGATCTGGCGGCGCACGGTTTCGCTGATGCCGGGTTCGTTGGCAAGCACACGCGACACCGTTGAGACGGAGACGCCGGCCAATGTGGCGATATCGGCCTGACGCGGCCGTCTGGTTTTTTGGTCGTTGGTTTCTTGATCATTGGTTTTTTGGTCAGCCATAGGCAAACCTTATGCAAATTATGCAAAATTGCAAGATAAACGTTATTTATTGCAATAATTATTTTTTTGCGTAATCTGTTGCGAAATGCACGCCAACGCCCTTGGAGGATGGTCGCGGGCATAATGCGACAAGGAGGAGGATATCATGCAGGTCAACCGCCGTTCATTTCTGATGGGTTCCGCCGGAGCAGCCGCCGGCCTCGCCTTCGGCGCGGGGAGCGCAATTCCGGCTTTTGCCGAGGACGCGTCGCTGCGCGCCATGTGGTGGGGATCGAACGACCGCGCCAAGCGCACGCTGGAGGTCGCCAAGCTCTACCAATCGAAGACGCCCGGCGTCACGATCGTCGGTGAATCGCTTTCGGGCGACGGCTACTGGACCAAACTCGCAACGCAGATGGCCGGCCGTTCGATCGCCGACGTCTTCCAGCTCGAGCCGGGAACGATCTCCGACTATTCCAAGCGCGGCGCCTGCCTGCCGCTCGACGAATTCCTGCCTTCGACCCTGAACGTCCAGTCCTTCGGTGCCGACATGCTGAAACTGACCACCATCGACGGCAAACTCTATGGTGTCGGCCTCGGCCTCAACTCCTTCTCGATGTTCTTCGACACGGTCGAATTCGAAAAGGCGGGCATCCCGCTGCCGACACCCGACCTTACCTGGGATGAGTATGCCAAGCTCGCCGTCGAACTCACAAAATCTTCCGGCAAGAGCGGCGGCCCCTATGCGGCCCGCTACGCCTATGTGTTCGACGCCTGGCTGCGCCAGCGCGGCAAGAGCCTTTTTGCAAAGGAAACCGTCGGGCTCGGCTTCACGGCCGACGATGCCACGGAATGGTTCGACTATTGGGAAAAGCTGCGCAAGGCGGGAGGCACCGTTGCTGCCGACGTCCAGACGCTCGATCAGAACACCATCGACACCAATAGCCTCGGTGTCGGCAAATCGGTGATCGGCATGGCCTATTCCAACCAGATGGTCGGCTACCAGCTGATCATCAAAAACAAGCTCGGCATCACCATGCTGCCGCGGGAAAAGAAGGGTGGGCCGTCGGGCCACTACTACCGTCCCGCGCTGATCTGGAGCCTCGGCGCCACGACGAAGAACGGCGAGGCGGCCGCGAAATTCATCGACTTCTTCGTCAACGATATCGAGGCCGGCAAGATTCTCGGCGTCGAGCGCGGCGTGCCGATGTCCCCGGCCGTGCGCGAAGCCATTCTGCCGCAGTTGAACCCGACGGAGCAGGAAACGGTCAAATACGTCAATCTTCTCAAGGATCAGGTCGGCGAATATCCACCGCCGGTGCCGATGGGCGCAACCCAGTTCGACCAGCGCGTGCTGCGCCCGATCTGTGACGAACTCGCCTTCGAACGGATTTTGCCCGCCGAGGCGGCAACCCGGCTTATCGAAGAGGGTAAGGCGACGATCAAAGGCTGATCGATCGCCCGACATGAGAGGAGAGGCCCGCAAACCCCGGCGGGCCTTTCTCTTTTCCGGGCGGTCAGTTGGCCAGGCCTTCGACGACCCGCCAGTCCGGCCGGCCGAGATCGAACGGCCAGGCATTCACATCCCGGTCGTTGAAATAGACGACTTCCTGAAGGTTCGGAAAGGCGCTCTGCTTCAGCGTCGCGGTTTCGATCCAGGGCCTGACATAGGCGTCGCCGCCCTGATAGCCGAGTTCGGCCACCCAGATCGGCTTTCCGTAACCGGCAACGAGATCGTAACCCTGCCTCAGCGCTTCCGAAAACGTTCGATGCTTGCTGTAGGCAAGCTCATCGTAGCGTTCCAGGCCAAAGACCGAGAGCCCGACCAGATCGACATAATCATCACCGGGATAATAGTCCTGCAAGCCTGGCTCGCCCTTCGGCGACCACATGAGCTTGGTGCCGGGCGCCTCTTGGCGGACGATATCCATCATGCGCTTGTAGGCCGCGATATAGTCCTGCGGGTTCCATCCGGACCATGAAAACCGCCCGGACTTGTCTTCCATCTCCTGGCCCCAGCGGACGATCACCGGGCTTTTCAGCTGGGATATCATTTGTGCGATCGCACGCATGTTGACATCGTAGTCGCCGCGCAGAACCTTTTGGCGAAGCTGGCCGGAGGTCAGCCGCCAGTCGACGTCCCAGGACCACGGCTCCACCGATATCAGCAGATTGCGGCCCCTGGCCTGCGCATAGGCATCGGCAACGCGCAGCGTCTCCAGATCGACGTCCTCCCAAGGCAGGAACAGGGCTTCGGTCGCGACATTCGATTGCGCGCCAAAATCACCATGTGGATCGTAGGCGCCGAACTTGATGCCATCGGCATGAAGAACGGGGCGTTTATCGATGATCGTCTGAACGCCTGCCGCCGGGTTCGGGACAATGCCCGCATATTGCATCTCGCTTCGGCCCGGCATATCCGCGACACACAGCAGGAGCACCGCTATCGCTGCAGTCGAGAGGTTTTTTTTCATTGGCTTCTTCATGGCTCACCCTCCTTTTCGGGCTACTTCCTGGCTCAGCAAGGCCTGCTTCAGGTCACGCGCTTTCGCACTGACCCAATCCATGGGAACGAGCTTGCCAAACTCGTCATCGCCGCGCACCGACGCATGACGGAAGACGTACCAATTGCCGTCCGGCTGGCGCCGCTGATAGATCGTGTCGCCGATTTTGCGATGGCCGAAACAGGTGCTGGCGCGGGCCGCGCCTTCGGCATTCGTCCAGGTGGCGCGCATGCAGAGCTGGCCGAGATCGTCGACCACCCATGTGCCTTCGGCGAAGGACTGCTTGCCCTTGTCATCCGTCCAGGCGACGAACCGCCGGCCGTCATCGACGAAGCGACCGCCGCCGGTGTTCCAGACCCAGGTCTTGTCGCCGTAGATGCGGTAGAGCTCATAGGCGCTGAGCGGCACCGTCGCCCGCGCCGTCTTGCCGGCTGCCTCGGCGCCATGTGCCGCGATTGGCAGACACAGGCTGAGAGCAAGGGCTGCTCCATAAAGTTTCGATCCGATACGCATGACATCCTCCTGTTCGACACTCGCCGGACTGCCGGCTACACACCCTGTTCGTCCCGTCCCATGTTGCCGAACCCATTCCATTTGAGACGGAATTTCGTGATCCTGGTCTTGCCGCCACCGAGGCCGGCGCCGGCCACGGCAAAGTGTGATTCGGTGAAGCTGATGAACGGCTGACCATGGGAAAGAGCTTCGAGGCTGCTGAGGCCATGGCTGCCCAGCTGCATGCCGCCGGCAACCCAGAGCGCAAGCCCCATGGCGGTGGCAAGCCGCAGCCCGTGTGATTGCGGCAGCAGCGGCAGACCGTTCTCGATCGCATGGCGAACGACGATCAGCGCCGCCAGCGACAGATAGATCGAGAGGTTCATCGCGGCGAAAATGTAAAAGCCCTGAGCGGCAGCGACGTCGCTGGCCAGCGCCATGGCGACGACGCAAAGCCCGGCGAGCGCGATATACGGGGCAACGACACGTAGCGGCAAAGACTGCTGCTGCTGTTTTCCCTTGGGGGTGATGCGGAAGTCGACGAAGGAGCCGGAGATATGATCGCGAACGGCTGCAAGGCTGCCGGCGAGCGACCACGGCCAGCGCAGGAAGATGAAAGCCAGCCCCTCCCAGCCGAAAAGTTTCGCATCATGCGGCCTGAAGGATCCCGTCGCCCGCCAGAAGACGGAAAACAGCGTCAGCACCCCCGATAGGGGCAGGAAATGCAGCAGGAAATCCGGATAGGTGACGTCGACGAAGACATGTCCTGTCAGCAAAGCGGCAACCGGCAGCAGGAACATGACGGCCATGAAGGCGGAAAACAGCGGGTACCACAGCTGCGAGAACACGAACTGAAATTTCAGCCGCCAGGGCAGATGGACGACATAACGGCTGGAATGTTGCAGCAGAATGGTGACGAGGCTGCGCGACCACTGAAATTCCTGGACGACGAGATCGGCAAAATTCGCCGGGCCGTCGCCATGGGCGATCGCATCGACGGCATGCACGCCGCGCCAGCCGCCGGCGTTCATCATCAGCGTCGTCGAATGGTCTTCGGCGAGTTCCGGGCCGAGGCCGCCGATCTGGCGAAGTGCGGCCGTGCGAACGGCATAGTGGGAACCGATGCAGAGCGGCGCCCAGCCATTGTTGTAACCTGTCTGCAACGAACCATGCAGGCTGGCCTCGGCATAGAGCCTGCCGCGCGCGGCCCAACTCGTACCGGCATTGGCATCGCAGATGCTCGGCGCGGAGACATAACCGATTTCAGGGTCGGCGAAGGGGCGCAGGATTTCACGGAGATAGGTCGGCGTCGGCACATGATCGGCGTCGAACTGGGCGACGAAATCATAACGCTCATAGCCGAAATGGTCGTAGAAATAGGCAAGGTTGCCTTCCTTGCATCGCGTCCGGCGCGGCCAGCTTGCGCGATGATATTCCGCCACCCCCTTGCGGGTGGAGATCAGCACGCCGTGCTGCGCGCACCAGCGCCTGGCCTCCTCGGAAGGATCCTCGTCGGCCAGCCAGACATCGAACTCGACGCCGGTCTGATCGAGCATTGCCTGAAGCGTAGCGCGAACGACGGCAAAAGGCTCGGACGGCGCCTTGGTGACGACCATCGCCACCCGCCCTACCGGCAGCCGAGCGCGGCGGCTGACCGCCCTTGCATCGAGGAAGATCAGGATGAAATAGGCCGGCACGAGCGTGATCCAGCCCAGTACGAGAGTAATGAGCACAAAGGCGGTCCAGGAAATGATATGGGCGGACTGGCACCACCAGATCCAGAAAAACCCCAGTGCGGCCAGCCAGCAAAGGATGCCGAAACCATAGGCGACGCGGTTCCAGCCGGTAAAAACAGGCTCGAATGCATCCTCGGTGGCGGCTTTCGCCGTCCTGACGCCGTGGCCGATTCGCGAAACGTTGCTCACGCCGTCATCTCCAGTCCAAAGGTCGGGCCGGCGGTGCGGATGATCGTATCGATATCCGATAGGGTGGGCGCGAAGCCGAGTTCCGCCTTCGCTCTCGCCGTGTTGGCAAAGAGGATCGGCGGATCGCCGGCCCGGCGGGGGCGATAGCGGACAGGGACTTCACGCCCGGTCGCGCGATAGATGGCTTCGAGGATCTCGCGCACCGAGGTGCCGCGACCGGAGCCGAGGTTGACGCTGAGCGAGCCGCCGTCGGCCATCAGATGATTGACGGCGGCAAGATGCGCCTGCGCGAGATCGCTGACGTGAATATAGTCGCGCACGCAGGTTCCGTCCTCGGTCGCATAGTCGGTGCCGAAGATATCCAGTCTCTCCAGCCTGCCGGCGGCAGCGAGAAGGGCGCGGGGGATGAGATGGGTTTCCGGCTGGTGCCGCTCGGCAAGCTCACCCTCCGGATCGGCGCCGGCCGCGTTGAAATAACGCAGGGCGGCGAAGCGGATGCCATAGGCGGCGGCAAAATCCTCGAGCGCCATCTCGAAGATCAGTTTGGTGCGACCATAGGGGTTGACCGGCAGCTGCGGGCTCTCCTCGCGTATCGGCAACGAGGCGGGAATGCCATAGGTGGCGCAGCTGCTCGAAAAGACGATCCGGTTGATATCCTGATCGAGGCAGGCCTCGAGCAGCGTCAGACTGCCGACAACGTTGTTGCGGTAATATTTCCTGGGCATCTCGACGGATTCGCCGACATAGGCATTGGCACCGCAATGAATGACGCAATCCGGCGAAAACTCGGCAAGGGTCCGGCGCAATGTGGCGGCGTCGGCTAGCTCAGCCCGAATGAGCGGCCCCCAGCGGACGCTGTCGGCATGTCCCGTCGACAGATTGTCGTAGGTCACCGGGATCATGCCGGCGCGCGACAGCGCTTTGCAGATATGACTGCCTATGAAACCGGCGCCGCCGGTAACCAGAATGTAGCGGGGCATCTCATACGACCTCCGCCTTCTCGGTTTCGGCGAGCAGCCCGTCGAAATAATCGACGGTGCGCGCCAGGCCGGCTTCGAGGCCGACGCGGGGTTGCCAGCCAAGATCGGCCAAGGCTCGGGAAATATCCGGCCGCCGCTGACGGGGGTCGTCGGTGACCGCAGGCAGGTGAACGATCCGGGAACGGGAATTTGTCAGGTCGCGGATGATTTCCGCCAGGCGGCGAACGGTGATCTCAGCCGGGTTGCCGAGGTTGATCGGGCCGTGGCAGGTGTCGCCGGCGGCCGAGAAACGCAGGAAGCCCTCGACGAGATCGTCGACATAGCAGAAAGAGCGGGTCTGCTGACCATCGCCGTAGATCGTCAGGTCTGCATTGCGCAGGGCCTGCACGATGAAATTGGAGACGACGCGGCCGTCATCCAGACGCATGCGCGGCCCATAGGTGTTGAAGATACGGCCGACCTTGATGTCGACGCCGTAAGTCCTGTGATAGTCGAAGAACAGGGTTTCGGCGCTGCGTTTGCCTTCGTCGTAACAGGCGCGCGGTCCGATCGGATTGACATTGCCGCAATAGGATTCCTGCTGCGGGCTCTGGCTCGGGTCGCCATAGACTTCCGATGTCGAGGACTGAACGACGACAGCACCGGTCTTGCGGGCGCAATCCAAGGTGTTGACGGCGCCGAGCACGTTGGTGAGCAATGTTCCTACAGGATCCCGCTGATAATCGGGCGGGGAGGCGGGCGAGGCAAAGTTGAAGATGAGCGACGCTTCGATATCGAAAGGCTGGCGAACGTCGTGCTCGACCATGTGAAAACGGGCGTCCGCGGCGAGGTGATCGACATTCACGCGGCGACCGGTCGAAAAATTATCGAGGCAGATGACGCGGTGGCCACGCTGCAGCAGCCTTTCGCAGAGATGTGAACCGAGGAAGCCGGCTCCGCCATTGACAAGAGCGGTGCCCACCTGTTTGAGCACCGGTATACGAGTTACCTCAGAATTTCCTTCGCTGGGAACGAAACTACGCATGACAAACTCCTTCCCATGTATTTAGTCTTTTGATTTATTTATGCACTGCACTTCTCCTCATCCGGCTGGATATTCATTGTATCGACTATCTCAACATGAATAACTTTGGAGTTATTCTTCGGATGACTGGATTACTATTTAAACAATAAGACGATTACGGCTAACGTCAACTTCAAAAATTCTGACTATCCAAAATAACTACGCAACTATTCTTAAGAATAATAAGTGATTAATCATTTTATTATTGTTTTTTACGTGGCACGGGTAGGATGAGGTCGCTTAAGCCTCACTCAATACAGCCGATGTAGAAGAAATGAGGAAGGTTGGCCGCGCCGGACTGCGCGACCGGTCTTGCATCCGCAAGCGCCATGTGCGAGGGATTTTGCCATGTTGAAAAAACAAGATGCAGCGCAGCCGAAAGGCTGGGGTCTATTTCGTTTTGCGATGTTCGCCTGGGGAACGACGCTTCTGGCGATCGGACCCAGTGCCTGTGCGGTCGCTGACGACGACATAGCCGTCGTCGCGAAAAAAAGCGTCGTCGTGGTCGAGGCTCCGCGTGTCTCGAAAGACTATGCCTATCCGGCAGATCGGCCCGAACGCCCTGCTGCGGCAACCGTTCACGTCGCCTATCACGGCTCGGCGCCTTATATCTGCTCGCCAAGCGGCTTCGGACAGAAGTCGCACTGCTTCGCGCGCCCCTCGATCTGAAGCGACAGCGTTAAAGCATGTCGCCCAACATCGCGATACGCGTTTCGGTCAGTTGCGCCACCGGCCGGACATGTCGTCATCGCCGGCGGGATGCTCATTGAAGAAGCGGGACGCAGCTTCCGTGCGGTTTCGCACGTTCATCTTTTTGTAGATGTTGCGCACGTGAACCTTCACGGTATTTTCGGAAAGATGCAGCTTGTCGGCGATGATCTTGTTTTGCGTGCCCTTGCAGATGAGATCCAGGATCTGAACCTCCCGGGTGGTCAAACTGGAGATGCTGTCGCGTCTCAGCTTCAGTGCATTGCTGCGCGCCGCATCGACCGACTTTGTCTGATAGAGCGAGGGCTCCAGCTGGGCGTTCTTGTTGGTGAGGCGATTGAGAAGTGCTGACGGAAAATGTTCGCCGCCCTTCATCAGCAGATCGACTGCGGCCATGAAGACATCGAGACGCAGGTTGAGCGGCAGGACGCCATCGATGATCCTTGCTTCCACCAGCCGGCTGACATAGGGCTCAAGCATATCGATCGCCTCGACGACAAGTCCGACTGATGTTTCCGGATGGTTTTCGCGGGCAGCCTGCAGTGCTTCATGAAGCTCAGGCCCTGGTATATGATAGAATAAAACGAGCTTTATATCACTGGCATCTTTTTCCAGCATCGGCTTTGTGCTCGTTATGCTTGCCACTTCACAGTTCGGAAATTTCTTTGCCAGCGCCTCTACCATGCACTCCGAGAACAGGTCCGCCTTGGCTACTACGAGTATGGTATTTCCAGATGAATCTAACTTCCTTCCCTGGTCAGTATTCTCCGTCCCTGAGCCTGTCATGAACATATACGCCTCCCCTAGCGTTACACTTTACTCAAACTTGGAGCGATGGCGGGTATTAAATAGTATGAAATGCCGGCCCCGGATGTCACCGCTTTATTTTTTAGACATTTCTTAATTATGTTAATACGGATTGAGAGGGAAGGAAATGGCCCAAAGTGATTAGTTTTAGCGGGCAAAAAACGATAATATACTAAGCGTTGGTTGTATTTTTACTGTGATGGGTACTTCGAGGTTATGTCTGCTCCCAATATAGATCAAAGCTTGATGTAATATTTCAGTACAGATTGTTATATTTTCGTCCTGCATGGAGTGTCGTGCAGGAGGCGAGCAGCCATTGAATGGTTGCTCTCAACCCAACGGCGAGCGCAGAAAGTTCTGGATTCCCGCGGCGCGGCGGCACGCCGCCGAAGACCTTTCAACGCTCCAGCGATAGGGGCTAGCAATCCGCCTTAGCCCTAATTGATAGCTATCGGCTCCGCATTTTTTCCAGCAATCTGTGATCGTCGTCCAAGTGGCGACATGGACGATCCAGGTATCGGCGTGTGTTTTTGATACTTGATATCCATTTTTGGCAACTCAACGACAATAAAACCCGAGTACTCCTTATCCCTTTCAGGATGCGGAGCTGGATATGTACGCCTTGTACTGAGTACATACGGTCCCAATACCAACGATTTGACCAACAAATCGCGACGAAGCTGCAGATGACTGGTTTCGAATACATCTGCCGATGTTAACCGCATCGGAGCGAGCGCGAGCAAAATCCCATTTGAGATGAGAGGGATTTCGAAAAGCTGCTCCGGTTTTTTTCTGGAGGAACTTCGATGTCTGACAACTATAAGCACGGCCCGTCGCCGGGCGACGAAATCACGAAAGTCGGAGCGCTTGCCGACGGTTTTGCCAACAGCGCTATCAATTCAACGGAAGTCGACGATGGCTCGACCGGTTATGTCGGCGGCGTCGCCAATGGCGACAATCGTGACAATACCGACAATAGCGTGGATGTGAACGTCACGGCCGATGTCGATATCTCCGCCAGTAACGGCGACAACCGCGACAACGACTACGACTACGACTGGAGCTACAAGTCCGACGACGATACGAGCACCAAGACGACGACGATCACCGACACCAAAACCGATTACGACTGGAGCTATGACAGCAAGACGTACAGCGACAATGACACCAAGACGATCACGGATACCGATACGAAAACCGTGACCGATACCGACATCAAGACCATTACCGATACCGACACCAAGACGATCTCCGACAGCAACAACACCGCTGACAGCTTCAACAAAACCGATACCGATTTCGCTGTGATCGATGACGTCAAGGACTTCGACAATCTCGGCGTTGCCGGCCATGACCTCACCTTCAACCTCGGCGACGACTTTTCCTTCACGCTCGACGTCGACAGCATCCTGAACAATTCGCTGAGCGGAGAAGGCAACGACAGCGGCTTCAGCGCTGTCCAGGCGAACCATCTGGCTGACCAGGATAATGCCTGGAACATCAAGATGGACAACGGGGGAGCTGAGAACCACCTGAACGCCACTGCCGGCACCGCCGATAGCGCAGAAGGCATGGAGATGGACGGCAGGGGCTGGGATCTCAAGGCCGGTGACGACGCCACCGGCACGAGCACGGCCGATGCTTCGGCAATCCTTGCCAATTCCGGCTTCCACCTCGAGCTCGTTCAGGGTGCGAACCTGCTCAGCAACACAGTCGACTCCAGCGTCATCGGCGGCAATTCCCATGTCTCCGACGTTGGCGAGGATACCAGCACCGGACACTGACCTCCACGACCAAGACGAACTGCACCGGCTCCGGCCGGTGCAGTTTGATTGCTTGAAAACGGTTTGACGACCGACCACGGCGCCCCGGGGGTGCCTCCAAGGCCGATCGTCATTTCGAATGGGAGGGCCGAACCATGCATATCGAGAAGATTTCGGAAATCATTGCGCACTTCATCGGCCTCTTCGAGACGACCACCGAAGAGATGAGGGCGCGCACCAACTATGCCGAAGGCGCAGGACCCGGCGACGATGGACCGGCTCTGCCGGATCAGGACGCTTTTACCGCGGGCTTCTCTTCCAATCTCCAGCTCAAGGACTACGATCCCGCTATCATCTACAAAAGCGGCAGTTACGATATCGAATATGGCCCGGCGCGCCATCTGGGCCGCGTCTTCGAAGAGAGTATCGAAAAGCTGGCGGCGATTGCCGCAAGAGACATACCGTTACCGCATTTCGGCGCGCCGACCGATATCATCCTCTCGGATGAGCCGGAACTGAATGTCTTTGCCGGGCCTGGTTCGGCGATCAGTCATGTCGTTCAGGTCAATGTGCTTTACGACGACGACTATCTCGACATGACCGACGGTATCCATGCCCCTCGGGACACGAGTTTCGTCATCGAGCGGCTGGCGGAGTTCAGCACCCAGGCCGAAATCTTCACGCCTTTTGCGGACCTCCACCGAACCGATACCTATGACGGCGCCCTGAAGATCGCCCAGGATCTCGAAAGCGATATCCAGAATGCCCACAATAGCGAGGACGGTGGGGACAGCGAGGACAGTGGCGCAACGCCGCCTAGCGCCGACGCCACGCATGATTTCATCCGCATCGATCCCGAGATCAACACCGCGTACGTCAACGGCAAGGTCGAGGCCGACATACCCGTCCTCGATGATTTCCTGCCCGACCGCGGTCTCGCCAAACTCCCGGAGGAGCCCCACGACAGCAATTCATCCGTTGAGTTGACCGACCCGAGCGGCAACAGCCTTGAGGTGACCGCCGGTGCAAACTTCCTCGTCAACGTCGCCTCGGTGATCAATACCGGCGTCATCGCCTCGGTCACCGCGGTCATGGGCAACTACCACCAGATCGACGCAGTTTCCCAATCCTTCGTCTACAGCGATAATGACGAGATCGCCTCGGCGTTGCGCTCCTCCGGCCATTCCGCCGAGGAAGCAGGGACGGTCGCCAAGAATATCGCCGTCTTCCAGCAAAGCACCTTCGAAGCATCGAGCCATGGCGAAAGCGATGCTGCCGATCCGACGTTCCCGACCAGCTGGCGCGTCAGTGTCATCGACGGCGATGTCTCCTTCGTACAGTGGGTCGAGCAGTATCACTTCGTCAGCGACAACGACACGATGACGGTAACCACCTCGGGATCCGAAACCACGGTTCTGACCGGCGGCAATACCTCCATCAACCTCTCCTCCTTTTTCGGGATGGGCATGCAATATGATCTGGTGATCGTCGGCGGCAATGTGCTCGACATCAACAGCATCACGCAGATCTCGCTGCTCTACGACAATGACTGGGTGCGGGCGGGAGACGGCGCCGGTCCCGGCGCCGACATACAGACCGGCGGCAATCTGATCTGGAATTACGCTTCGATCCACAATGTCGGAACAGGCAGCCCGTTCGAGGCGATGCCGGACTATATGGTCGAAACCCAGAAAGCGATCGAAGATCGCGATCCCAACATGCCGGAAGGGCTGACGTTCGATGTGAATTTCCAAGGGTATGCCGGCCTCAACGTGCTCTACATCACCGGCAATCTCTACGACATGACGATCATAAAACAGGTCAGCATCCTCGGCGATTCCGACGATGTGACCCAGGCGGCCTCGACGCTTCTGGCGAACAATCTCGACGCGACGGTCACGATCGACACCGGCAGCAACGCGATCGTCAATATCGCCGAGATCATCGATTATGACAGTTTCGGCCAGACGACCTATCTGGCAGGCCAGCTCTACTCCGACGCCATCCTCATTCAGGGCGGGCTGATAGAGCATGACACCACCCAGCCGCACCAGGCCGACGACAGGCTCGCCAACGAAGTCATCGCCTTTCTCAACGACGACGATCCCGCGGGCGGCGATTCTGCCGATGGCGTCCTCAATGCAGGGCATGACCTTTCATGGTCGTCGGCGCATCCAGCCGACGTCATGCAAGCCATGACCGCGTGACCTTAAGGATTGTGAGAGCATCACGATGAACCAGATTTCGAAACAAATCTTTGCAGCCGGCAGCGCCCTCGATTTGAGGTCAGGCAATATTCCCTCCGCTGCTCCCTCGGAAGCGGCGAGGACCGATCTGTGCCTCTCTGCAATCGACGAAGCGGTCGAGAACCTTCGTCGGCTCACCGGCGTCACCGCATCGGCTCCATCTCCCGATCGCAGCAAGGCAACGGCCGATGTTGCAGCAAGCGACGCTGCCGGCATGGCACGTGCAGGCGCGGTGCAGGCACCCCTCCCGCAAAAGACCATGATGCCGGAAGCCTTGCCGAAAGCCTGGAATGCAGAACCGGCGGCTCCTGCCGCAGTGATGCAGGGCCCGGCGCCAACAAAACCAGTCGAAGAAAAGCCGGTGGAAGCAAAACCGGTTGAGGCATTCGCCCAACCGCAGATCGAGGCGCGGGCGGTGCCCGAATTGCCGAAAGAGAAAATCGAGCTCAAATCGAGCCCGACGATGCCCTTCGCCAAGACCATCGAAGGCGAGAGCGGTCCGGTCAGCGAAACCGACAGGCGTCTCCGTACCGGCGGAGGCGGAAACGACAAGAATTCCGATCCCGGGGGCGGCGGGGGCG
>NZ_WUFT01000031.1 GCF_010668805.1 Rhizobium phaseoli
TGACCTATTCGGCAACGGCCGCCGACGGCACGGCGCTGCCCGGCTGGCTGAGCTTCAATGCCACGACGCGGACCTTCTCCGGCACGCCGACGACATCAGGCACTTACGGCGTCAAGGTGACGGCGACCGACCTTGGCGGCCTCGCCGCCAACGAAACCTTCAACATCGCTGCGTCGGCGGCGGCAACGACCTACAGCCTGTTCTCCGCCTCCAGCACGCCGACCGCTACCAACCTCAACGATGGTCAGCAGCTCGAGCTTGGCGTCAAGTTCCAGTCGAACGTTGCCGGTGACGTTACCGGCATCAAGTTCTACCGCAGCGCCAACGACAACGGCCAGAACGTCGTCGACCTGTGGACCACGACGGGCACCAAGCTCGCCACCGCCACTTTCGCCGGCACCACCGGGAGCGGCTGGCAGACGGTGAACTTTACAACCCCCGTCACCATTGCCGCCAATACCAACTATATCGCCTCTTATCACACCACCGGCGGCTACGTGGCAACTGACGCCTTCTTCGCCAGTGCCGTCACCAACGGTCCGTTAACGGCCCAATCAAGCGCGGTCGCCGGTGGCAACGGTGTCTATGCGTATGGCGGCTCCGCTACCGCAGGGCTCTTCCCGACCAACTCCTACGATTCATCGAATTACTATGCCGACGTGGTCTTCCGGCCGCAGCTCGCCGGATGAAGTAAAGGTTATGGACCAGTTTTCGAATGAGGCTGATACCACCCAAATGCTGGTCGCGGCGAGGGGCGCTCCGACCGCCCACATTCAAGGAATGCCGATGAGCAGGATCGAGCGGCTCCCGGTAACCGTGTTGGCCGGCTTCCTCGGCGCGGGTAAAACCACGCTCCTCAGCCACGTCCTGAATAACCGTCAGGGCCTGCGGGTCGCCGTCATCGTCAACGATATGAGCGAAGTGAACATAGACGCCAGTCTCATTCGAGACGGCGGCTGCAATCTGTCGCATACGACGGAGACACTGATCGAACTCAGCAATGGCTGCATATGCTGCACCCTGCGCAACGACCTGCTGACGGAAGTACGACGGCTGGCCGAAGAGCAACGATACGACTATCTGTTGATAGAAGGGACCGGCATTGCCGAGCCACTCCCGATTGCGGCAACCTTTTCCTTCCGCGATGAGAACGGCGTCTCGCTCGCCGATTTTGCCAGGCTCGATACGATGGTCACCGTGGTCGACGCTGCAAACCTGTTAGCCGACTACAGCAGTGCCGATCTGCTTTCCGACCGCGGCCTGCAGCGGGACGGTGAGGACCGGCGCACACTCATCGATCTTCTCGTGGATCAGATCGAGTTTGCCGATGTCGTCGTGATCAACAAGATCTCGGAGGCGACCGAAGAGATCCGCGCGGAAGTTCGCAAGATCATCTCTGCCCTCAACCCGGACGCGCGCCAGGTGGAGACGGATTTCGGTGAGGTTTTGCTCGCAACCCTCCTCGATACGGGTCTCTTTGATGAAGCAAAGGCGGCAGCACACCCCTTGTGGCACAAGGAACTGTACAGCCCTGACGCGCATGTTCCGGAGACGGAGGAATACGGCGTCTCGAGCTTTGTCTACCGCACGAGGCGTCCCTTCGACCCCAAGCGGTTTCGAGCATTCCTGGACGAGCCATGGCCGGGGGTGATCCGCGCCAAAGGCCATTTCTGGCTTGCCACGCGCCCGCGTCACGTGGGCCTGATGTCGGCCGCCGGCGTGCAGCGGCGCTGCGAGCCCATGGGGCTTTGGTGGGCAGCCGTGCCCCGGCAGGACTGGCCGGGCCATCAGCAGTTTCGTCAGCATCTTGAGAGCCGGTGGGACAGCGCTTGGGGCGACCGCCGGCAGGAATTGGTCTTTATCGGCGTTGATATGGACGAGACAGGTGTACGCACCGCGCTGGACGGATGCCTCGCCAGCGCCGATCCGCGCGACTGGGCCACCCTCGAAGATCCGTTTCCGGCCTGGTAGCACGAGGCGGCGCAGGACAACGCTCGAGTTGATCCCTTCGACCAGCCGGACCGGCAAAATGATACGGAATCAGAATTCCTTTTCAACCAGCGTCGGCCACTTGGCAGAGCCGTAGGCAGCTTTAGGGCCTTCGGCCGGTATGCGGTGAGGGTCATCCTATGGGCGTAGGGGATACCTCCCTCATACCCCGGATTGCTGTCGTACGTTCCCTTAGCAAAGGTGCCAGAATGAACGTCTTGCTATAGCGGTCGAAGGGCCGGCCGCTGCGGAAGGGGATGCCGCTGATGCGGAGAATTCATGTGAGTAATCGTGAGTACCTGAGTACATTTGGTGGAGCGTTGAGTATCTTTCGTGCATCCTCCGCCTGGAGCGCAGTCCTTGCATCCGCGACGGTCGTGTCGTCGAGAAGTACCGATGGTTCTCCAAGCTTTGCCAATCAGGGCAGCGCAACCGTCCAATCCTCCCTCACCGGCACGGTCACATCTTCCCTGATATCATCAGGCGACATGCAATCTTCCCCGGCATCGTCGACGGCGATGCCGCTGCCTGCTGCCGATGGCGGCGTGCAGGATACGTCCACGAAGACGGCGTCGGCTGCGACGGTCTTCCAGACGCCTTCCTCGACATTGCAACGCACTGTGCTTGGCCCGGATCCGGCCGAGGAGGCTGCGACACTGCCTGCCGCCCCCGCGCTGACGGGTGTTACCAGCGATGCCGATACCGGCAGCGCCAAAACGGCGGCGCCGGTCAGTTCTTCCAGCAGTGTCGGCACGGCTTCGTTGCGCCTGCAGGCCTCGATAGCATCCATCTCGGTGGAGCCGAGCCAGGACGTTTCTGCTGAGACGACCGCGGCCCCGACAGCGCTAGTGGCACCGATGCCGGCGGCTTCGGCTGCGGTGACGCCCAACAGGATCGCGCTCGAAAACCTGAAGCAGGGCAACCCGATCAGCGAGTGGGGTCTGGAGGGCGACGGCGGCGGCACCATTCAGGGCTTCGCCACCGAAATCAGCACCAATATCGGCCAGACGGTCGATTTCAAGATCGCCACCGATTCCACCCATTACCGCATCGATATCTACCGCATGGGCTATTATGGCGGCGACGGCGCGCGCAAGGTCGACTCCATCGAGCAATCGCTGACCACGGCGCAGATCCAGCCGCATCCGATCGTCGATATGTCGCTCGGCCTTATCGACTGCGGCAACTGGTCGGTCTCGGCGAGCTGGCAGATTCCGACGGACGCGGTCTCCGGCGTCTATTTCGCCAAGCTGGTGCGCGAGGACGGCACCGCAGATGCCAGCATCATTCCTTTCGTCGTGCGCGACGATGCCTCCACCAGCAATATCGTCTTCCAGACGTCCGACACGACATGGCAGGCCTACAATGCCTGGGGTGGCGCCAGCCTCTATTATGGCGAAGTGCCCGTCGATCCGGCTGCCATGATCGGCTACCTGCCGCCGAACTGCAGCTGCGGCCTGCAGGCCATCGGCCGGGCCTCGGCGGTCAGCTATAACAGGCCGATCATTACCAATACGAGCCCGATCGGCGGCTCGCACGACTACATCTTCGGCGCCGAATCCTCCGCCATCTCGTGGCTGGAGCAGAACGGCTACGACGTATCTTATATTTCGGGCGTCGATGCAGCGCGTAGCGGCAGCCTGCTGCTCAACCACGACGCCTATCTCTCCGTCGGGCATGACGAATACTGGTCTGCCGAACAGCGCGCCAATGTCGAGGCGGCGCGCGATGCCGGCGTCAACCTTGCTTTCTGGAGCGGCAACGAGTGCTACTGGAAGGTCCGTTGGGAAAGCAGCATCGACGGCAGCGGCCAGGCCTACCGCACCATGGTCTGCTACAAGGAAACCTGGGGCACGAGCACGGATCCGAGCAATGTCGGCACCGGCACCTGGCGCGATCCGCGTTATGCCGATGCGGGACAGGAGCCGGAGAATTCGCTGACGGGCACGATGTTCCAGGTGGACAGCTACCGCTCCGATACGATCTCCGTTCCCTACGACTATTCGAACCTGCGCTTCTGGCGCAACACCGATGTCGCGGAGCTGCAGCAGGGCGAGAGCTATAATCTCGTGCAGAACCTGCTCGGCTACGAATGGGATTCCGATGTCGAGAACGGCTTCCGCCCGGATGGGCTGATAAACCTGTCACTCTCTTCGGTCTCGGTGAGCACCTATCTCCGCGACTACGGCACGACGGTCGGCGATGCGGTGGCGACCCACAGCCTGACCATGTACCGGGCGGCAAGCGGCGCGCTGGTCTTCGGCGCCGGCACGGTCTTCTGGTCCTGGGGGCTGAGTGACAACCACCAGGGCGCAGCCACGTCGACCGATCGCAACGTGCAGCAGGCGATGGTCAACATGTTCGCGGATATGGGCATTCAGCCGACGACGCTGGATGCGAGCCTGATCCTTGCGACACAATCGACCGACACGCTGAAGCCCACCTCATCGGTGACGTCACCGATCGTCGGCGCAAGCTTCCTCGAAGGGCAGCATGTGACGATCACGGGCACGGCGCAGGATTTTGGCGGCGGTATCATTGCCGGCGTCGAAGTCTCGACCGATGGCGGCCAGCACTGGTTCAAGGCCACCGGCCGCGAGAGCTGGAGCTATAACTGGGTCGTCCAGGCGAGCGGAACCTACACGATCATGTCGCGGGCGGTCGACGACAGCGTCAATATGGAGGCGGCATCGGCAGGCAAGCAGGTCACCGTCACCCTGCCGGGAACGACAGGCCTCTGGACGCTTGCGGAAAAGCCGGCGGTCGAAGTGGCGATCGATCGCGATTCCGTCGAGCTCGGCCTGCGCTTCCAGACGACGACGGCAGGCTCGGTTGAGGGCATCCGCTTCTACAAGGGCTTCTACAATATCGGCGACCACGTCGTCAGTCTCTGGAGCGCCAACGGAACGCTGCTGGCATCAGGCGTGTCCGTCGACGAACCGCTCTCCGGCTGGCAGACAGTGATGTTCTCCTCGCCGATCCAGATTGCCGCCGGCACGACTTACGTGGCCTCCTATCACAGCGGCGGTTTCTACTCGCTGACAAACAATTATTTCACCGGCGGCACCTATGCCAGCGGCGCGGTGCAGGCCGTCGATGGCGGCGGCGTCTTCGCCTACGGCACCGCTGCCGGCACGTTCCCCGGCCAGAGCCCCGGCACCGGCACCAATTACTGGGTCGACGTAGTCTTCGATGCTGGGCCGAACAGCGCGCCGGTTGCGACCGACGATACGGGGCTGACCATCACCCGCAACGACAGCGTGGTCATCTCGATCGCCTCGCTCATCGGAAACGATACGGATCCGAATGGCGATGCGATGACGATTTCGGCCGTCGGCAATGCCGTCAACGGCACGGTGACGCTCAACAAGCAGAACGGCGCCGTCATCTTCACGCCGACCAACAATTATTCGGGGCCGGCAAGCTTCACCTATACGCTGTCGGACGGGCGCGGCGGCACGGATCAGGGCAACGTCAGCCTCACCGTAAACCAGGGCCCTGCCGGGGAAGCGCTGTTTACCGCAAGCGAAGGGCCGACGGGCGCAAGCTTCAACGACGGTCAGTCGCTGGAACTCGGGATGAGGTTCGTCGCTTCGTCCAGCGGTATGATTTCCGGCATCCGCTACTACAAGGCACCAGGCGATACCGGCGCCCATACCGGCTCCCTCTGGGCAGCCGACGGCACGCTGGTCGCGACCGTCACCTTCGCCGACAGCGGATCGGTGAGCGGCTGGCAGACCGCGACATTCACCAACCCGGTGCATATCGCAGCCGGCACCACCTATGTCGCCTCCTACCACACGACAGGCTCCTATGTGGCGACATCAGACTATTTCACCTCAGCCCATACCAACGGGGCGCTGACGGCGCTCGCCGGCAGTAACGGCGTCTTCGGCATCGGCACGGATTTCCCGACCTCCAGCTACCAGTCGTCGAACTACTGGGTGGATGTCGTCTATAATCAGACAAGCAATGCGGTGCCGGTCGCCGTCAATGACAATGGCTACACGACCTATTCCAATACCGCACTTTCGATTGCCGCAGCCAGCCTGCTTGCCAACGACCATGACGCCGATGGCGATCCGCTCAGCATCACCGGCGCGAATGGTGCGGTCAACGGAACCGTGTCGTTCAACAGCCAGACCAAAACGGTGATCTTCACGCCGAACTCTGGCTATACGGGGTCAGCAAGCTTCTCCTATTCGATCTCGGATGGATATGGCGGCACGTCGTCGGCCACCGTGAGCCTCGCGGTCAATTCGCAGCCTGGCGGCGGCGGCACCGCAAGCCTGTTCACCGGCACCGACACGTCGGCTGTTGCCGCCGCCAATGATGCCAACTCGGTCGAACTCGGCGTCAAGTTCATCGCTTCCGCCAGCGGCCAGATCACCGGGCTCACCTATTACAAGAGCGCCCAGGATACCGGCACGCATGCCGGCTCGCTCTGGACAGCGAGCGGCCAGCTTCTGGCTCAGGCGACCTTCATCAACGAGACGGCGAGCGGCTGGCAGACGGTTTCCTTCACCCAGCCGATCAATGTGACGGCCGGCGCCACCTATGTGTCGAGCTACCATTCGAACGGCTTCTATTCCGCAACGGCAAACTACTTCACGACCGATCATACCAACGGTGCGCTGACGGCGCCGTCGAGTGCGACGAGCGGCGGCAACGGCCTTTATGCCTATGGCTCAGGCAACCTGTTCCCGACCGCTTCCTACAATGCCAGCAATTATTGGGTCGATGTGCTCTATCAGCAGGGCGGCGCGCAGAATGCGGTTCCGGTCGCTGCCAATGACAGCGGCTTTGCGACCAATACCGGCACGCCGATCACTATCCAGGCCTCGGTACTCCTGGCAAACGACACCGATGCCGATGGCGATCCGCTTGTTATCACCGGCGTCAGCGGCGGGGTCAACGGCTCGGTCGCCTACGATGCCCAGGCCCAGACGGTGACCTTCACGCCGACGGCAGGCTATTCGGGACCGGCGAGCTTCAGCTACGCGATTGCAGACGGCAAGGGCGGCACGGCGTCTGCGCAGGTTGCCCTCACCATCAACGGCAGCCAGACGGCAGGGCCGGAGCAGAACCTCTTTGCCGCCGGTGCGACGCCGTCGATCGTCTCCATCAACGACAACCAGCAAATCAATCTCGGCATGAAATTCCAGGCTGATACCTCAGGGTGGATTACCGGCATCCGCTTCTACAAGGGGGCCGACAATACCGGCCCGCATAACGGTTATCTCTGGACCGCCTCGGGCACGCTGCTCGGCAGCGTCACCTTCAACAACGAGACGGCCAGCGGCTGGCAGACTGCGCAGCTTAGCCAGCAGATCGCCATCCAGGCGGATACGAACTACGTCGTTTCCTACTCGAGCAACGGCAATTACTCGGCGACCGGCAACTACTTTGCCAGCGACGTGACGAACGGCGATCTCAAGGCGCCCGGCGGCAGCAACGGCGTCTATGCCTATGGGGCGGGCGGGTTGTTCCCGGCAGCCAGTTATAACAGCACGAACTACTATGTGGATGTGGCGTTCAAACCGCAGCTTGCGGCGTAAAGCCCGCGAGGATGCAAGGCCAAGCATGCTGTAAAGAGTGAGAGTATCGATGATGGGTGCAGACAACAGATTGCCCGTAACTGTTCTCGCCGGGTTTCTCGGCGCCGGCAAGACGACTGTGCTCAATCATGTCCTGAGCAATCGGGAGGGTCGCCGGGTCGCTGTCATCGTCAACGATATGAGTGAGGTCAATATCGATGCGGATCTCGTGCGCGAGGGCGGTGCAGACCTCTCGCGCACCGACGAGACGCTGGTGGAGCTCACCAACGGCTGCATCTGCTGCACCCTGCGCGACGATCTTCTGAGCGAAGTGCGCCGGCTCGCAGCCGCCGGCCGTTTCGACTATCTGCTCATCGAGGGAACCGGCATTGCCGAGCCGCTGCCGGTCGCAGCCACCTTCTCCTTCCGCGACGAGAGCGGGGCGGCCCTTTGCGACGTGGCGCGTCTCGACACGATGGTCTGCGTCGTCGACGCGGTCAATCTTCTCGCCGATTACCAGAGCGCCGATTTCCTTGCCGATCGCGGCGAGAGGCGTGACGGGAACGACGAGCGCAAGCTCGTGGAACTGCTCGTCGAGCAGATCGAATTTTCCGATGTCGTCATCATCAACAAGGCAGGCGACGTGTCGTGCGCCGATCTTGCCGAGGTTCGCCGGGTCGTCGCGGCGCTCAATCCGAGTGCCCAGGTCGTCGAAGCGGTCTTCGGCCAGGTGCCGCTTGGCGCAATCCTGGATACCGGCCTTTTCAGCGAGGCGAAGGCCGCCCGCCATCCGCTCTGGCACAAGGAACTCTTCGGCTGGGGCGATCATGTGCCGGAGACCGAGGAATACGGCATAACAAGCTTCGTCTATCGCAGCCGCCGGCCCTTCCATCCCCTGAGGCTCAAGGATTTCCTCGACCGAAAATGGGCGGGCCTCATCCGTGCAAAGGGCCATTTCTGGCTGGCGACGAGGCCTGATGAGATCGGCCTTCTATCCATTGCCGGCACCCAGTGCCGCATCGAGACCAGGGGCTACTGGTGGGCCTCGGTGCCGCGGGTGCAATGGCCGCGCTTTCCGCAGTTCCGCCAGCTCATCGACCGGCATTGGGACGATGTCTGGGGCGATCGCCGCCAGGAGCTCGTCTTCATCGGTTCTGGCTTCGACGAGGAAGCGATCCGCGCCGCTCTGGCTTATTGCCTGATCGGAGAGGAGACCGGTTTCGATCCGCAGACCGCCGTCGGCATTCGCGATCCGTTTCCAGCCTGGCAGCACGGACATATTCCTGCGCATTCAAATAGTTAGTGTCATAAGGAGCGTAAAGCGCCTTAAATGAAGACGTATTGATTATCAACGGAGGAGAGAACAATGAGCGACGAACTTTATGCAGATGGCATCGGCGAAATCACCATTACCGGAACGATCGTGCGCATCGACCTGATGTCGCTTTCGGCAACCGAACGTGACGCCAACAACAATCCGAAGCCGGTCTTCCGCCAGCGCATCGTCATGCCTGTCGATGCCTTCGCCAATGCGGTCGATCTCATGCAGAAGGCGCTTGGCGGGTTGGTCGAGGCGGGTGCGGTCCGTCGTATCGGCGATATGTCAGCGGCGGCGGCTGCCGATATCCAGTCGGGACAGGCCGGCGCTTCGAACGCTTCGCCGAACTTCAACTGATAAGACAAATAGTGACTGGGTCTCTTATTGTTTCGGGTGGGCCATGAGTGGTTTTCTGCATACCAACCTGCACTGTCTAGCGCTCGTCGCGCGTCATCACGGCGTCGATCTTGCGCCTGAGCGATTGCAGCACGACTATGCCGTCGGCAACGATCCCGTTGCCGTGCGGCAGCTGCTGCGCATGGCCAAGGATGCCGGCCTCAGAGCCCGGCATCTGACGCTCGGCTGGCGATCCCTGTTTCAGCTCGGCGAGGCCTTTCCGGTACTCGCGGAACTGACGAACGGCAACTGGGTGGTCATCGCCGGCGCTGTCGGAAGCGGTGAAGAGGAGAGAATTCGCGTTCTCGACCCGCTGGCGTCACGCGCCGAAGTGATGATGCTCAGCGAAGAGCAATTCGCCAAGGCCTGGCTCGGATCGGTGATCCTGCTGAAGCGCAATTATCGCATGTCCGATGAGGACCGGCCCTTCGGCTTCCGCTGGTTCGTCCCCGAAATCATCAAGCAGCGCAGCTTCTTCCGCGATGTCGCGCTCGCCGCCTTCGTGCTCTACGGGCTGGGGCTGACGACGCCGATCTTCTTTCAGCTCGTCATCGACAAGGTGCTCGTGCATCAGAGCTATGCGACGCTGACGGTTCTGACGGCGGGCATTGCGATCGCGCTGCTCTTCGACGCGACCTTCACCTTCCTGCGGCGCTATCTGCTGCTCTATGCCACCAACAGGATCGATATCCGCGTCGCGACCCGCACCTTCGGCCATCTGCTGAACCTGCCGATCGCGCTCTTCGAGCAGGCTTCTGCCGGCGTTCTCGTCAAGCACATGCAGCAGACGGGGCGCATCCGCGAATTCCTCACCGGCCGGCTGTTCCTCACCCTTCTGGACGGCGTTTCGCTCTTCGTCTTCGTGCCGATCCTGCTTCTCTACAGCGTCAAGCTGACGCTGGTGGTGCTGGGTTTTGCAGCGCTTGTCGGGTTGGTGGTGATGATGCTCGTCGGGCCGTTCCAGCGCCGCCTGCAGGCACTTTACCAAGCCGAAGGCGACCGGCAGGCCTTGCTGGTGGAAACCGTGCACGGCATGCGCACCGTCAAATCGCTGGCGCTGGAGCCGCGCCAGCGCAAGGTCTGGGACGACTATTCGGCCCAATCGATTTCCGTGCGGTTCCGGGTCGACAAGATCTCGACCATCGCCCAGGCGATGACCGGACTGCTGGAGAAGCTGATGAGTGTCGCGATCATCGGCCTCGGTGCGCTCGATGTCTTCAGCGGCTCGATGACCATCGGCGCGCTTGTCGCCTTCAACATGCTCGCCGGCCGGGTCTCCGGACCGCTCGTCCAGATCGTCACCATGGCGCATGAATATCAGGAAGTGGCGCTCTCCGTGCGCATGCTCGGCGAGATCATGAACCAGCGGCCGGAGCAGGCAGGCCGCGGGCGTGGCGTGCGCCCGCATCTGCAGGGCCGCATCGAATTCGATAGGGTCACCTTCCGCTATGCCCCGGATAGCGCACCGGCGCTCGACAATGTCTCCTTCGCCGTTCCGGCGGGCTGCGTCTTCGGCGTGGTCGGCAAGAGCGGCTCCGGCAAGACGACGATCACCAGGCTCATCCAGGGACTTTATCAGAGCCAGGAAGGGCTGGTGCGCATGGACGGCTATGACAGCCGCGAGATCGACCTCGTGCACTTAAGAACCAGCATCGGTGTCGTGCTGCAGGATAATTTCCTGTTTCGCGGCTCGGTTCGCGAGAATATCGCCGCCGCTAAGCCCGATGCCAGCATCGAGGAGATCATGGAAGTCGCCCGCATCGCCGGCGCCGAGGAGTTCATCGAGCGCCTGCCACGCGGCTTCGACACGATGCTGGAGGAAAATGGCTCCAACCTCTCCGGTGGCCAGAAGCAGCGGCTGGCGATTGCCCGCGCGCTGATCACCGATCCGAAGCTGTTGATCTTCGACGAGGCGACGAGTGCGCTCGACCCTGACAGCGAAGCGATCATCCGCGACAACCTCAGCCGCATCGCTGCCGGCCGCACCGTCATCATCGTCTCGCACCGGCTTTCGACGCTCGTCGATGCCGATGCCATTCTCGTCGTCGACCGTGGCAAGGTCGCCGATATCGGCCGGCACGATCAGCTTGTATCGCGCTGCATGACCTATCGCCACCTGTGGGCCCAGCAAATGAGGCAGGTCGCATGAACGCGCACGCCAGAAAATCCAGCGAAAACCTGCCGGTCCCTTCAGACAAAGGCCCCACAGGCCAAGGCCCCTCAGATACGGGAAGGCAACTGACCGCCCGGCCGCCGCTGCCGCCGGCAATTGCGGAATTCCAGTCCGATGCCGTCGAGCTCGAGGAACGCGCGCCGCCGCGGGTGGCGCGCATGACGCTTTATTGCGTGACGGCGCTGCTCGCCTCGGCGATCACCTGGGCCTCGGTCTCCTCCATCGACGAGGTGGTGATTGCGCCCGGCAAGCTCGTCACCACCCAGCCGACCATCGTTGTCCAGCCGCTCGAAACCTCGATCATCCGCACGATCGAGGTGAAGGCCGGCGAGGTGGTGCATGCCGGGCAGACGCTGGCGACCCTCGACGCCACTTTCAGCCAGGCCGATGTCGACCAGCAGCAGGCGAAATTCTCCGCACTCGACGCCCAGGTGAGACGCATCGAGGCCGAGCTTGCCGGCCTCGATTATACGAAGATGGCGGGAAATACGCCCGACCAGATACTGCAGGCGCAGCTCTTCGGCCAGCGACAGGCCTTCTACGCGGCGCAGCTGCAGAATTTCGAGCAGCAGATCGCCGGCCAGTCGGCATCGCTCGCCGCCAGCAAGAACCAGGAAGCGGTGTTGACCCAAAGGCGCGATGGGCTCTCGCAGATCGAGGCAGCGCGGGAGCGGCTCTATAACACACAGAGCGGCTCGCTGATCACGCTGCTCGGTTCCCGCGACGCCCGCCTCGACGTCGAGTCCGACCTGACCGCCGTCCGCGGCCGGGCCGACGAGGCCGCCCACTCCTATGCCAAGCTCCGAGCCGACCGCCAGGCCTTCATTGAGGATTTCCGCCGCGCCGCAATGGAGCAGCTGGTGGAACTGCGCGGGCAGCGCGACATGGCTGACGAGGAACTGAAAAAGATGGAGCTGCGCCGCAACATGGTGGCGCTGACTGCACCTGCCGATGCCGTCGTGCTCGATCTGGCGCAACGGTCGGTCGGCTCCGTCGTGCGCGAGGCCGAACCGGTGGTGACGCTGGTGCCGATCAACGTGCCGCTCGAAGCCGAAGTCTCGATCAACACCCGCGATATCGGCCGCGTCGCCGTCGGCAAGGAAGCGCGTATCAAGCTCGACGCCTATCCCTTCCAGAAATACGGCACCGCCTCGGGCGAGGTGAGAACCATCAGTCAGGATACGTTCCTCACCGGCCAACAGGAACAGAGCGCCAGCCCCGGCCAGCCGGCAGCCCCCTTCTTCAAGGCCCGGATCCTGCTTGCCGATACAAGGCTGAATGCCGCAGATGTGCCGGTGCGGCTGCTTCCCGGCATGACCGTGTCCACGGAAATCAAGGTCGGCAACCGAACGGTGATCTCCTATTTCCTGTATCCGTTGCTGCGTGGCCTCGATAGCGCAATACGCGAACCGTAGGACGCCATGGATCAGTTCGCCCCGAATCAGATCCCGAGCGACTTCAATTTTGGGGGCGTGCGCCGTCCACCGGGGTTGCTGCTTGACGCTCCACACACGCGACCTCACACTCGCGGTGTCGAAGGTGAGTCGGACAGACCGTACCGTTGTTCGCATCCGTTGCTCACCTCAGAAAGAGTCGCCAGCAGGGGCCGATTGGTTCGCGCCGACCGACACGGTCGGTCGCAAACAGGATCGAGGTTGATTGCGTTCGAACCCGCATCCGCTGCCATTTTGCTCGTGAGGTCGCGCCGTGGACAAGGGGTTATCAGCAGTCGATCCGCCTCGCGACATCCCACTTCGGCACCGGAATTTCCTATTGCGGAAAAACCGCCGCTGGCTGCTTTGGCCAGTGCTTTTGATATCCGTTTTGCTTCTTGCAGGCGTTGTTTTTTACCGTGAAATCCACCGCGTCGAAGATCCGGTCGGGCTCTCTGAAAATCGAGCTCTCAATAAGGCTGGCCGATCGGCGCCCATAGCCGCCCGTCCTGATACGGCGGCTCCCTCTGTTCTCCCGCCAATGTCTATATCGCCGCGGCTGATCGAGGTCCCGAAGCCGGAGTTGGCAAGTCAGTTTCTGCGGACGTGGCGCGTCTCCGGGTCAGTTATTTGCGGTGCTCTTCGAGAGGCCGGCATCGAGGTAAGCGAATGGAAAGCTGCATCGATGCGCAATCGCAATTATGAATGTTATTTTCAGCGCATCTACGAACGGGACGAGGTGCGTCCCCTCAGTTCCACCTTCCTCAAGGTTCGTGGCAATGAAATCGGCGATATTCTTGAGATCCGCGCCAGGATCGTTGGACCGACGACAGATGCGAAGGGGCGTCTAGCCCCCGCCGTCCTGCACATTTTCGAAATCATTGTGAAGCAGGCGTGCTGGCGTGATTTCGAGGAAACTCTTGAGGCGATCCAAAACCTTCGAAATGTCGAATACGAACGATTCGGCGCTTATCTCAGCTTCACGCGCGAAGCCGGCAGCGGAAATAATTTTGATTTTGTTCTTGGCCTTAAGGCGACTTCAGCTTCGCAGGTGAGGACCAAGGCGTATTTTTCGACAGACCGCTGGCTGGCCACAAACCCGCGCAACGTTTCTGCGAATTTCATCCTGATGGACCCCTTGGGTACGCCCATATCAGCCAATTGCGCTCAATGACGGCGGGTGGGCCTTTGGATCGGCGCCCTCGATCCTCCTGTCTTCGACCATCCCTGCAGAACGGCTGCGTTCTCGGGCAAGTTGGCATGGCGCCTTCTGCGTCGATCGCCTGCCGTTGCCCCAACCCGCCGACATTCAGATTTTAGGCCGATCCGGCCTAAAATCATCCTGCTGTAGAAGCAGCAACTACCGAGGCTTTAAGAACAAGGGAGACGTCCAAATGCGGGATTGGTCCCGCTGGCGCGCCGTAATGAACAATGGATGTTCGCGTTCCGGATCGAGTTCCAGTTCCTGCAGCGAGATCCCACCCGCAAGATCTCTCGGCAGCAGTTGGTCTGTCACCCTTTCCACGATGAGACGCAGCTCGACGCCCGGCAGATCGAGTGTGATCGAGCCCTTCGCAAGGAGATCCTTCCCATTTAACTCGAGCCTTGCTTCCGGAGCATGCACATGCGGTGGCGGCTGCAGCGGGTCGCCGATCTTGCTGTGGCCGTGGAGTTTGGCGTCGACGGTGATGTGAGCATCGCGCAGATCGGAAAGCTTCAGCTCAATTCCGTCGACATCGCCGTGTGTTGCCGTTCTAAAGCCGAGTTTGCCGAGGCCGGTACGCCATACGCTTTGTTCAGGGTGGTCAAAGCCAACTCCGTGCGCATCAAGAAGCGCCGCGCCGATCACAGCAATCTCGCCGCTCCAATAGGCGGCCCGATAGCGATCCTTGATCCGCGCGCCGCCGAAACGGACCCGCACGCTGCGTTGGCTGAGGCCGGTCTCCGCATGCAGATCGCGGCTCCACACGAGGCGATCGCCGTCATAAAGCTGAACCTCTTCCCAGCCGACCTGGCCGAGCAGACGGTAGGCCAGCGGCTTTTCAGGTTCGGCATCGAACACCTCGCCCATGAAATGCTGTCCTTGCGACAGAACAGCAAAACTGCGTTCACCGGTCGTGGCGAAGGTGCGCCGTGCCCTGAGTGCTTTGCCGACGCCGGCACGGTCGAAGCGGTCGGCGACGACGCCGGTCAGCCCGCCGCGCGACCCGAAGGTTCCGGTTGCCGGTGCGCCGCCGCCGCATCGGCCCTGGTGCTCGTCGCTCGCCGCCGATGCGCCGACCCTGTATCCGCGTGCGAGCGCCTCGGTGTAGAGCCAATGGAATTGTCCCCAGGCGGACCCAATCTCGATCAGCCGCTCCAGTTCCGGATGGTTCCAATCCAGAATGCAGCGCCGACCGCCGACATGTGGGATCAGCAAATGGCCCTCTGGATCGTCCTCATAGGCGGCATGGAGCCGGTCCACAGGCCAGATGCCGGGTCGGATTGTTCCGGCCGTCGTCTCATTCCATTCGAAAGAGCGAAGGGACCGCCCCTCTTCATCGAAGGGAAAGCGGGGTTTGCCATCACGAAGGAAGACGACGTTGCGGTCGCCGCCGGCTGCCGAGTTGCCGCACCATTCGGTGCCCGGATAACAGACGAAGCGGCCGGGCTCGTTGAGGCTATGGATAGTCTCCACGGCTGCGTCCCAGTTGGCTTCGGTGATGTTGAAGTCGTTGACCGTATAGCCCACCACATCAAGGCCTGCGATATCACGTCCATAGGTGAGGTTATAGGTCGCGTCGTTGGTGCCGACGGTGTCGTCGGAATGAACGTGCAGATCCGCATAAAGAGGACGTGAGGTGCCTTCTTCGCTCTGCACATAGGCGACGGCCGGCGCGACCGAGGGCTCGCCGTTCAGCGATGCTTCCAGTTTCCACTCGCCGGCTTCAGCAAAGGAAAGGTCGGAAATCCGCGCGAATGTCCAGTCTTCCGCTGCGAGCGCGATTGGCTCCGTGCGTTGCGTCGCGTCCGGCGCGGAGATCACGAGCGTGCCCTGCAAGCCGCGGTCGCGGCAGGTGTTTCCCCATATGTCGTCGACACGCACGATCGCATCGAAGGTTTCGCCGAGACCAACAAGGCGCGGCGCAATGACCTGAAGAGCGTGCGGCGGGCCAGCTAGGATTTCGAGCCTGCAGTCGCCCGGTACTTCAGCAAATTTCGAACTGCCCAGCGGATCTACGAACAGCCGGAAACGAAAAGCCTTTTCGACGAACGTCTGCACGCGCGTGCCGGCGCCGCCCTGGCGCCGATCGCCGAGGCGGATGACGATCCTGTCGCCGGGATTGATATAGCCATCGACGACATCGACAATGACGGCCTTCTGGAAGGGACGCTCATGTCCCTTCTGGTCGAAACGCACCTTCAGCGCCTGCACCGTTCCGGGGCTTTGGCCGGGGATTAGCTCTCCGGCGTGATATTCGGCGGAAACATAGTTGGCACCGGTTGGATCCGTTGTCTGGAACAGTGCCCAGTCGGAATAGAATTTGAAGGCGAGCTTCAACCATGCGCCGTCGGCAAGGCCGACTGCGCCGACCTCATAGACGAGTTCCAATTCGGTCCACTCGCCCGCCGTCAGCGTCTGTCTCTGACAGGTGAGACGGCCGAGGAAGGGAAGCGTGTCGAAATAGGTGGCAAGGCCCTTTGGCGAATGTGCGGCGGTTTGGGGCGTCTTGTGCGGCAAAGTCTCTGTCATGGGAGGAGATCCATTATTGTCCGCGCCAGCCTTCGTAGCGGCGCTCTATCCGTCGAAATACGAGGCTCTCCGTGAGCCACGCCGTCAGTCCGATCAGCGTGATGCCGAGAAGCACCTGTGCCGAATTGCCGACCTGTCCGCCCATGGCGACCATCCAGCCGATCCCTTGGGAGGCGCCGATCATCTCGGCCGCCACCAGCGCACGCCAGGCCTGGGCAAAGCCGATGCGCAATGCGGCGGTCAGGAAGGGGAGGGAGGCAGGAAGATACACATGGACCAGCAGTTGAAGCCGTTTGGCACCCAGAATGCGGGCTGCGCGTACCTCCCCGGCGCCGATCGAAAGCACGCCTTCCTGGATTGTCACGGCCATCGGAAAGGCCGATGCGATGAATATGACCACGGCGATCGACAGATATCCGAGGCCGAAGAAGATCAGCGAGAGCGGCGCCCAGGCAATCGGGGGGATCGCCATGAACAGGCCGAGCAGAGGCTGGACGAACTCACGGAATGGCCGCCAAAGTCCGGCAGACACGCCGATGAGCGCGGCCGCCAGGATCGCCGCGCCGAAGCCGCCGAATTCACGCAACAAGCTGGCCAGAAACTGGCGGCCGAGCTCGCCGGATTTGATCCAGCGCAGTCCCTCGACGGCCACCTCCCAGGGCTGTGGCAGCACGTAAGATGGGACCCTGCTGGCTGCAAGGCACCATACGGCAAGCAGGAAGGGAAGCGCTGCCCAGCGCCAGGACGGCTGCGGAAAACGCCGCCGCGCTGTCAATTTCTTCATCGATCGGATCTCACCGCTGGGCGGCCGCCTTCGCGGCAAAACTGTCGTCAATGATATCGTCGACATTCAATGGCTTGTTGAGGATGCCGAGATCGACGGAGTAATTGATGAGCCGCTGGATGAAGGCACGGTCGGACGGCTCGATTTCTGCGGACCAGCCGAGGCGTTTCCTGGCCTCGGCGACAATCGCCTCCGGCGGAACGACGCTTCCGTCCGCGGCCTTCACTGGCTCCAGCTTAAAGCTCCGTGCGATGATCCGATTGGCCTCCTCGGGATGCTCCCGCAGAAAGGCGACGGCTTTGGCATTGGCCCGCAGCAGCTTGACGAGATCGTCCGGCCGCTCCTTCAGCGTCTTTGAAGGTGCTGCCACGACATACCATGGATAGCCCGGAAGGGCGCCGTTCACGTCGAATACGACACGGCCTGTGCCGCGGAGCACCGACTGGCTGATGAAGGGCTCCCATGAAAAGGCTGCATCGACCACGCCTGTATCAAGCGCGGCATTCATGTTGCCCACCGGCATCTGCGACAATTGAAGGTCGGCGTCCGGATTTAGGCCGGCAGTCTCCTTCAGAACGAAGCCGCGCAGCAGCACGTCCATGCCGCTTCCTCTGTTGACGCCAGCAAGTTTCTTGCCTTTGAGCTCGGAGAGCGATTGAACCGCGCCATCGGCCCTCGCGATCAAGGCTGCCTGACCGTAATTGACTTTGGCGATGATCTTCGCCTCAAGCCCGCGCGCGGCCCATTGATAGACGGGCGGGGCGCCGATATAGGCCACGTCGATTTCTCCTCCCGCCACAGCTTGCTGAATGACGGGGCCGTCGCCAAAACCCGTGAGCTCGACGTTCAAGCCCTCCTCCCGAAAGTAGCCTTCCTCTTCAGCGATCAGGACCGGCGCGTTTGCCATGGCCTGGACCCAGCCGATGCGAAGCGGCCGGGATTCCTGCGCACCGGCGGGCCAGGCGGCAGCAAGCGCCAGAAGAGCTGCAGGTAGAATGCGTTTCATCGGAGGTCCCCTTCAGGTGACGGTTGATTGCTGGTCATGACCGCGGCGATTTGCTCGGCGAGGCGTTCGCGCAGTTCTGTAAACAAAGGATTGGCACGTGTGCCTCGTTGGTCGCGAGGACGCGGCAAATCAATTGTCACTTCGGCCGTGATGCCGGCTGGAGGCAGACCGAGAACCAGGACCCGGTCAGCCAGATAGATCGCTTCGTCGATGTCGTGGGTGATGAACAGCACGGTCTTGCCCAAGCTCGACCAGATGCGGAGCAGTTCGTCGTTGAGGGCCGAGCGCGTCATGGCGTCGAGTGCTGCGAACGGCTCATCCATGAGCAGAAGGCGTGGCTCAAGCGCCAGGGAGCGCGCCAGTGCGACGCGCTGACGCTGACCGCCCGACAATCGGTGGGGCGGTTCGTCCGCCTGTTCTTCCAGGCCGACAAGCCGCAGAAAATGCAGCGCGATCGCCTTTTGCTCTTGCGGTGATCCCCTGCGATTCATACGAAGGCCAAAACGGACATTTTCCAGCACGCTCAGCCAGGGAAAAAGGTTGGGCGACTGGAAGACATAGCCGAGTGCGGAATGTTCCGGCGCAACCGGCGCGCCATCTATGGTGATATGTCCCGATTGAGGGCGCAGGAAGCCGGACAATAGATTGAGCAATGTCGACTTGCCGCAGCCGGAAGGACCGAGGATCGCTACGAATTCTCCAGGACTGGCTTCCAGTGAAAACCGTTCGAATATGCCGCGTCGGCTTTCGGGATAGGCGAAGCCCATGCCATCCACCGAAAAGGAGGCGCCGGGTGAATGCCGAATTGTGGAAACAGCTGCCATATTGCGTCGAACGATCCGGGGTTGGAATTGCCCCAGTTTTAATACATTATAATACAGGCTATCAACGTGCAGCCTTCCCTTTGTCCGGCGGCAACGGAGAACGCTAGTCCAAAGCGGCAAGGGTCCGTGGTCTTTTTAACCCCGATGGAAAATAGATGAGCCTGATACGCAACAACCCGGTGGCGATGTATCTCCAGATCGCCGATCGTCTTCGTGGTGAGATCGCTGAAGGGACGTATGAGCCTTCCGGACGGCTGCCGTCGGAAGCGCAGATCATGGCGCGCTTCGACGTCAGCCGCGTCACTGTCCGCTTGGCGCTCGAACAGCTTGATAAGGACGGGCTGATCGAGCGCCGGAAAGGCAAGGGCACCTTCTTGGCCGGCAAGCAGGTCCGCCATCGGATCGATACTTTGCGCAGCTTTCACGAGTCGCTGAAAGTGCAGGGTTTCGATGCCAGGATGCGGATCGTCGAACTGACTGCGATTGAAACGCCGTCGGCGTTTGTCTCGTTGTTCGGAGCAAAATGCGCGCTGTTGGAGCGTCTTCACATGGTGGATGACGAGCCCATCGCCTTGGGTCGGAGCCTCCTTCCCGCCGTCATGTCCGAGCTGGATCTGGAAACGGCGGAACAACAGCCGACCTATGCCCTCCTTAAAGAGAAAGCAGGCGCCGATATTGCCTCCGCCGAGATCGCGATCGGCGCACGCGCCGTCCCGCCGCGAATATCGTCCTTGATCGGTACTGCTGCAAATGCGGTCTTACTCGTCCTTGAACGAACCTCATATTTCGATCATGGCGCTTGCGCCGAGTGGTCGGAATTCTTCATCCGACCCGAGCGATACAAATTTGTCCTCGGTAATCGAATGTCCGTCTAAGTCGACTACCTCAAGAAAAGAAGATCGCATGCGAGCGCGGATCGGGGGGCAGGCGTTCTAAGTGCGCCTCCGGCGCCGTGGGCCGGTTCGGGCCCAAGATCGCCGGCGCCGTCGCGTCTGCAATCAAAGCTCTTCTGGAAGCCTTGAGATCCAGTTATGCCGCGCTCAGAAGTTCAGCGCTAACCGGCATTCCCATATGAAAGCCCTGGACGCGGTCAATGCGAAGATCCTTGAGAAGCGACAGTTGTGCTGCAGTTTCGACGCCTTCCACCAGAATCGTATTCCCACGATTGCGAATGAGAGAAACCATGTCCTGAAGCATCGTCAACCCGCGTGGGTTGGAGCAGTCGTGCAGGAAGGTTCGATCGACCTTGACCGTCTGAAACTCGATCGCCCTCAGCCAAGACAGGCCCGCGAAGCCGGAGCCGAAGTCGTCAAGCCAGATCTCGACGCCGAGAGCCCGCAGATCTGCAATGCATTTGAGCACCTCCGACTGCATATCCATATCCAGGCCCTCGGTGACTTCCAAGGCCAGTCGCGACCCGCAGACCCCGCACCGGGCAAGAATATCAGCGACGCTCGCAGCAAAGCCGGGGGAACGTAGTTGAATGGGCGACACGTTGACGCTGACGGTCGCCATGCGATCGGTCATCAGTATGTCGCGGCATGACGTCTCGATCGCCCACTTACCCAATTCGAGGATAGCGCCCGTTCGTTCTGCAACCGGAATGAAAGTCTTCGGCGAAACGGCGGTGCCGTCCGGCATCCTAAGGCGCATCAAGGCCTCGACAGCTCTTGCTTTCTCGTTGGTCACGTCGAAGATCGGTTGGTAAACGAGCGAGACCAGTTTGCGATCAATGGCGGCCGTCAGCAGCGGGACGAGTTTACCAGCATTGTCGTCGGGGCGAGGCAACATCGGATCAAACCTTCGACTGCAATTTCGGCCACTTGCTTTGGCATTGTAGAGAGCAAGATCGGCCTCACGCACTATTCGTTCAACTTTCTCTCCAACTTTGTCGCGGGTGAAGGCGACGCCAATGCTCACGGTTACGATCGGGCTGTCATCCGGTCGCCCGTCGTGAGCAATCGCGAGAAACTCGACTTCCCTTCTGATCTTTTCGGCCAGGCTCATCGCGATCTTGGGCGTTTCAACCGGCATGACCACGATAAACTCCTCGCCACCATACCTGCCAATCATGCCATCGGACGACTCGACAACGGCCTTCAGCGCATTGGCGATGACAGTCAGGCACCGGTCTCCTTCCTGATGCCCGTAACGATCATTGAAGCGTTTGAAAAAATCGACGTCGATGAGGAACACGACGAAGTCGCGGCGTTCGTCTTTCCAAGCGGCCCAGCATTCATCGAGTCGCCGATCCAGCGCGCGTCGGTTGCTTATGCCTGTGAGGTAATCGGTATTTGAAAGCTCGAGCAGTGACCTTCCACGCTCGGACGCTTCCCAGTGCTGATAGCGAGCCTCCGCCGCGTTCAGCAACACGTTTCGACGCTCGACGTTCAATCGCCAATTGACGAACGACGTGAAGACGAAGCACGAAATGTAGAACATCCCAAAGGCAAGCTTATAGGTTTTGCCTGAAGGAAAAAATTCCTCGATCGTAACGAAAAATGCGAAGAGAACGAAGCTGGAGGTAATCACCGAAAGCCGAAACGGGAAACTGAAAAATAGGTTGGCGCCCATCATGAAGATGGCGCCAAATATCATGTAGTATGACATGGCAGTGACGTCGCTGGTGCCAATTGCCGGGTAAAGCCAGCCCACATAGCCCAAAAGCAATGCAGAGGCGCATGTAATGTCCAGCCAGACGGTTTTCGCTTTTGCCAGTCGTAAGGCTTCGAAAGCCAGCAGCGCGATCGTTGCAACAACGAATCGCGCGACGATCGTCACAGGCGCAACATCGGGGATGAGCCATCGGTCGGGAAGTGCGAAGGCCACATAAACGGCGACCGCGATCCAAAGGCCATGCCGTGAGCTTCGCCTTCGGACAGTATCATTCTCAATTTCCAGAGACTTACGAGCCTCGGCGAATGAAAAGCTGGCGGTTGATTCGTTGCGCTGAACATTAGGGTAAGCCGCGATCATTCAACCACACCAGCCCGACAACGACCTAAAGAACGTAAAAAGTAAGCCATGCTTGGGCGCCCTCCAAAATTACGTTCGGCAACCTGCAACCGGTTTGTCTTATTACTTAACATTCGTAGAGGAGCAGGTTCCCACCCGCAACAGTAGAAATACCCTTATCCCGTGCAGATTCTAGTCGCATCTAATTTCGAGGGTGATTATGCTTAACGCTAGGTCAAGGGAGTCTCGAAATGGCACGAAGTCTTGTCTTGGATGGTGAAAGTCTTGTTGCGCCGGGTGAAATTCGGCGGGCGACAGGGAGGTTTGCTGCGCCAAATCCCGGCGACCTTACCGTTGCCAAAGCCGAGCTTGCTATCAGCCTTGACGTGTCGATCCGTCAGTTCAAATCCGGCGTCGAGGCAAGTGCGATAATCGAGCGTCTTACCGACGCGTTGCATCGGTTACGGCGTCGCGCTCATCCGGAGGTGTGGGATGTCATCGTTCCTATCGCGCAATCTCATCCAGTTGCTCACTATCTAAATCAAGATCCATTGACCCGCTGGTCGTTTGAAAAACCCCGTGGCTATTCTGGCGACGCACGTCTTCTCGACTTCATCTACGGCAGGCCCGAGATCGAGGACGCCGTCGCATCATCGAGCACCTTGGGACGTTCAATCTATGCCTACACTCGAAATGCTTCGTCATCCGTCGCGGTAAGGGAGCGCCGGGACATTCTGGCGCGCCGTGTGGACGAAATCGCTTCGGCTCGGCCCGGCTCCGCCGAAGTCCTGGCCATCGCGTCGGGCCATCTTCGTGAGGGGCCTTTGTCGCGCGCGCTCGGCGCCGGCGCGATCAAACGCTGGGTGGCTTTGGACCAGGACCCGATGAGCGTTGGAACCGTAGCCCGCGATTTCGCCGGCACGTCCGTCGAGTCAATCAACGGGTCGGTCAAATCCCTGCTCGGTGGAAGGCATGCGCTGGGAATGTTCGATTTCGTCTATGCCGCGGGGCTCTATGACTATTTACCGGATGGCGTAGCCGTTAAGCTGACCAAGAAGTGCGTCAGCATGCTCAAGCCTGGCGGCACATTCCTGTTCGCCAACTTCTCCCCGGAGACGGACGTCGACGGCTATATGGAGACATTTATGAACTGGGAGCTGCTGTTGCGGTCAGAACGCGAGATGGGCTTGATCGCCAGTGAAAGCGCGGCTGGGGCGGATCTGAAGGTGTCTGTTTGGTCCGGCTCGAATCGGAACGTTGTCTATTGTGAAATTGAAAAGCAGCCCTAAGCCGCACGCATGTTCACCGCCCTGACGGGAGAGGTGCATGAGCCTCGATGACGAGCGAGACAAACTCCCGGAGTTTTACGCCCTCCTCGGCAGTGCGCTCGATTGAGCTGCATGAGCGATTATCTCCTCTTCTGGCGGCGCAATCCGAACTGTCGGGTGGCCCTTGAGGTCGCACAATCATGGATCGTAGCATTCATCCGCGCGAGAACGGCGTCGAATGAATTTCCTTCGGGCTTGACGAGAAATCAAAGTTACTTAATCTAACGGGCTCGGAACTCTTGGAGGAGCGGGACCGAGTTTTCGCGATGTCTGTCGCACCATCTTCATCGCCCTAAGCCATGATTCCGGATCGTTCGCCGTCGATTTTCAACAGGATAAGCCATGTCTCTGACCATTACCCAACGCCTTAATGGGCTCAAAGTCCGCATTGCCGAACTGGCGCATTGGCGGGACCGACAAAGTGCGGCGATCGAGGGTTGGACATTTGAGGGCGAGCCGATCGGCCATCAGCAGGATTGGCCGCATCGTCGGGGCGTTGTGCATTTTGCGGCGAGCGCTGAAGCCCCGGCCGACTGGCCTCTCCAAGATATCCGCTTGCAGCTCGATCTCGGCGGCGAGAGCCTGATCACGCTGAGCTATCCCGATGGCCAGAGCGAGACATTCGGCCTCGATCCCTACCATCAGGAATTTCCGGTCAAGGGGCGCCGCTTCCAGATTGCGACGGAAAGTGTCGCCCGTTTTCCGTTCGGGGAGCCGAACCGGGCGCCGAGGCTGAACAAGGCCCGGTTCATCTGGCTCGACGGTCCGGCGCACCGCCTGCATCTTCTGTTGAAGCAGGTTACCGAAGCGATCGACGTGTTGGGCGAGCATGACGTCGTGCCGCATCTGGTGGAGGCGACCGAGCATGCGCTTCGCAGCCTCGACTGGCCCTCGGATACGGCGGCTTATGTCTCTCGCACGGCGGACGCCGTGATGCAGCAGAAGATCTGGGAACTGCCGGAGCTTGAGGCAAATCCTGCAGGACTGACCGACGAGCAGAGCGCTTCGGCGGCCTCTGCCTTCGAGGCTTTGACAGCAAGATTGAAGGCGCTGCAGAAGCGTTTTCCGCCGAATGGCGAATTGCTGCTGACCGGCCACGCGCATATCGATCTCGCCTGGCTTTGGCCCTATCGCGAGACGCGGCGCAAAATGCGGCGCACCTTCAACACGGCGCTGTCGCTGATGGAGCGTTCCGACGATTTCCGTTTCAACCAATCGACCGCCCATTATTACGCGCAGATGGAAGAGGAAGACCCGGAGCTTCTCGAACGCATCAAACAGAAGGTCGTGGAAGGAAAGTGGGAAACCGTCGGCGGCATGTGGGTGGAGCCCGACACCAATATGCCCACAGGCGAAAGCCTCGTCCGTCAGGTCCTCTACGGCCAGCGTTATTTCGAAAAGACCTTCGGCACGCGCCATACGGTCTGCTGGCTGCCGGATTGTTTCGGTTTCTCCGGCGCTCTGCCGCAGATCCTCAGACAGGGTGGCATCGACAGCTTCTTCACCATCAAGGTCAATTGGAGCGAGACCAACCATATTCCCTCCGATCTCTTCTGGTGGAAGGGGCTCGACGGCAGCCGGGTGCTGACCCACACCTTCGACAATCCGATGCAGGGTTATAACGGCTTCGTGCAGGCCGATTGCTACGTGCCGACATGGAAGAATTTCCGCGGCAAGACGCAGCACGAGACGTCGCTTCTGGCTGTCGGCTATGGCGACGGCGGTGGCGGCGTGACGCCTGAAATGGTCGAGCGCGAAGTGCAACTGCGCGATTTCCCGGCGATCCCGCAGGCGCGCTGGGGCACGGTCAAAAGCTTCTATGAGCAGGCGCACCGCACCGCGGGGGAAAAGAGCCTTCCCGTCTGGGATGGCGAAATATATCTCGAATTGCACCGCGCGACGTTGACGAGCCAAAGCGGCGTCAAGCGCAAGCATCGCCAGGCGGAGCGGGCGTTGATCACCGCTGAAACTCTGGCGTCGCTGGCGCATTTGCTGGGGGCCGACAAGCCGAAAAGCCTCGAAGCGGATTGGCGCGTGGTGCTGAAAAATGAGTTCCACGACATTCTGCCGGGCTCCAGCATCCGTGAAGTCTATCAGGACGCGGAGCAGGAGCTCGGCGGCGTCATCGACAATGCCAGGAACGAGCAGGCAAAGGCCTTGCAGGCGCTGTCGGCCAATCTGCCGAAGGGCGGGATTGCCGATGCGCTCGTTGTCGTCAATCCGTCGCTCGCGCCGCGGGCGCTCAGCGCCACGCTTGCCGACGGCACCGTCGTCTCTGCCGCGGATATCGTCGCCCCCTTATCCGTCGCGGTCTTCGACAGGCACACACTCCAGCCGGTGGGTGGGCTGAAGGCCGGCCCCGACCACCTCGAAAACGACCATCTCGCCGTCATCATCGGCAAGGATGGCGCGGTTGCGAGCCTGATCCACAAGGCGACGGGTCGTGAATCGGTCGATGGCTCGGCCAACCAGCTCTGGGTCTATCCGGCCGACAAGCCGCGCAATTGGGACGCCTGGGATATCGATGCCGATTATGCCGAAAAGGCCGTCCGTCTCGAGGCGCCGGAGAGCATCTCCCTCGTCGAAAGCGGCCCGCACCGCGCGGCGATCCGCGTCGTCCACCGATACCGAAATTCGAGCGTTACCCAGATCTATGTGCTGACAGCCAACGCCAAAAGGCTCGACATCGAAACGACGATCGACTGGCATGACCGCCGCACCCTGCTGCGCACATTGAACCCGGTCGACGTAACGGCCCGGAAGGCAACGTTCGAATGCGCCTTTGGCTTCGTCGAGCGGGCAACGCACACGAACACCTCCTGGGAGCAGGCAATGTTCGAGGCCGTCGCCCATCGTTTCGTCGATATCAGCGAACCAGGTTTCGGCGTCGCATTGCTGAACAATGCCAAATACGGCCATAGCGCCCGTGGCAACGTGATCGGCATGAGCCTGGTGCGCGGGCCGATCTATCCCGATCCGCTGGCAGACGAAGGCGAACAGAGCTTTACCTATGCGCTGATGCCGCATGAAGGCGCCTGGCATGAAGGCGGCGTTCTCGACGAGGCGATCGATCTCAACCAGCCGCTCGTCGCGACTGAAGCCAAGGGGCTCTCCGCCGGCAATTTCGCGCCACTCACCATCGCCGGCACCCCCGTCGCCTTCTCCGGTCTGAAACCGGCAGAAGAGGGCAACGGCCTAATCCTGCGCCTCTACGAACCCGCCGGCCGGCGCGGCCGGCTCGCCCTTGTCCTGCCTTCCGGATGGTCGGCGTCGCAACCGCTCAACATTCTGGAAGAGCCGATGGAGCGGAGAGGACCCGCCGACATCATGCCGTTCGAAATCAGGACCTGGAGACTGCAAAGGGCTTAAGACTACTCTTGGGGGATGACGCTCCGCCGCCTGGAGGCTGCGGAGCGTTCATCGGTCTCGATCCGCGCTTTCACGCGAACCATCCGATAGGGCTTGTGGTCAGCCATATCCATTTTGCAGTGCTTGATATCCCAATTGCGCATCGAAGTTCCCAGTTCGGCGAAAGCGGAACTTTTTATTATATGTTTATCGACTGTTAGTGGGCCGAGGCCATGGCGAAAGTGATCCCTTCGAAGCGGAGGTGATCTCGGAAAGCCGGACCATAGATGGCGGTCGAATGAAGTCGATCACCCATTCCATAGCGGGCAGGGGAAATGAGGACTCCTGTTTGCGCTCAGCAGGAACCGATACATGCCCGCAAGCATCTTTTCGCGCATCAGCACCAAACTGGCCACGCTTTCCGCCATCGGAATTTTTCTGGTGGCGGTTATGCTTCTCACCGTTTGGCAGGGAGGCCAGTATGTCTACGAACGCGCGAGATATCAGGAGAGCCAGTTGGTCGTTTCCCGCGATCTGGTCGATGCCAAGGCATCATGGCGCGGCATGCAGGTGGGCGTGCGCGATCTGCGTCTTGCTACCTCCGCGGACGAGGTTGCCAAGGCGGCCGATTACCTCGCGGCCCGCCATCACTCGGTGATCAAATATCTGGACGATGCCATGGGTGGACTGCGACTTCAGGCCAACAGGGACCGGATCGTGAAACTCGAAACTCTGGCTGAGAACCTTTTCAACGCCACCGGCGAGATGGTCGAAATCGCCAAGGCAAAGGTCGCCCTCAAAGCCGGCGATACCTCACTCGACGCAAAGGAGAGGGATACTCAGGCAAAGCTTCTGGCCGCTTCGGATGAGGCAGCCAAGCTGATCGATGAGGGAGTGGATTCGGCAAAGGCAATGGCCACGAAGGCGGGGGAAGAGGCGAATGCCGCCGCCGTTCTCGTTCTCTTTCTCAACCTCGGTATCGCTCTGCTGACCATCTCCACGCTGATCGGTTCTGCCGTTTTTGGCGCACGGGTGATCGCCAAGCCGATCGGCCGGATTACTGCAAGCATGAACGATCTTGCCGGGGGCAATCTCGATATCGACATTCCCTTCGCCAACCGGCGCGATGAAATCGGCCAGATGGCCCGTGCCGTCGAGATCTTCAAGGAGAACGGCGCCAAAGTGCGCGATCTGGATGCCGCCGGCGCGGACAAGCGGGCGAAGGTCATCGAAATGCAGAAGAGCATCGACGCGGCCATTACGGCGGCGGCGGCGGGCGATTTTACCCATCGCGCGCCTGAGGAATTCGGTTATCCCGATCTCAACTGCATTGTCATCGGCCTCAATCAGCTCATCGCCTCGGTCGACCACGGCGTTGCGGAAACCCGCCGGGTCGTTTCGGCCCTGGCGAATGGCGACCTGACCGAGAATATGCGCGGCGAGTTTCAGGGTTCCTTCTCGGAGCTGCAAAACAATGTCAACGCAACCATGACCAACCTGCGCTCCGTCCTCGGCGAGGTGCGCGCCGCCGTCGATATCATCAATGGCGGCGCCGGCGAGATGCGGATCGCCTCAGGAAATCTGTCGCAACGCACCGAGCAGCAAGCGGCATCGCTGGAGGAAACCTCTTCTGCGTTGGAGGAGATCACCGTCGCCGTGAAGCACTCGACCGAGCGCGCATCGGAAGCAAGCCACATGGTCGACGAGGCGAAGACAAGCACCGGCCAATCGAGCGCCGTCGTCAGCCAGGCCGTTTCGGCCATGGGACGGATCGAGCAGGCTTCCGGCGAAATCAGCAAGATCATCAGCGTCATCGACGAGATTGCCTTCCAGACCAATCTTCTGGCGCTCAATGCCGGTGTCGAAGCGGCGCGCGCCGGCGAGGCCGGCAAGGGCTTTGCCGTCGTGGCGCAGGAGGTGCGGGAACTGGCGCAGCGTTCGGCCAATGCTGCCAAGGACATCAAGGTGCTGATCAACCGCTCCAGCGGGGAAGTCCAATCCGGGGTGAAGCTGGTGACTGCGACGGGCGAGGCGCTCGGCCACATCCAGGACCATGTGGTCAAGATCGACGAGCATGTGCGCTCGATCGCAACAGCCGCACGCGAACAGTCGACCGGCCTTTCCGAAGTCTCGACCGCGGTCAATCAGATGGATCAGGTGACGCAGCAGAACGCGGCCATGGTCGAGGAATCCACAGCCGCGACCAACCGGCTTGCGGAAGAAGCGGCCAACCTTGCCCGACTGATCGCCCGCTTCAAGCTGGATGCCGCTCAACCGGCCACACGTTCCGTCACCCCCCAAAACAGGCCGGTCGCCTCGCCGGCGCGTGCGCTCGGCCGGAAGCTCGCCGGTGCCTTTGGTGGAAAGGCCGCGACGGCGACTGCCGCCGCTGCGTCATGGGAAGAATTCTGATGCGAGGGCCAGCCGACGCCCGTTGAAACTTTCCAACTCCAATAAATCTTCCGGCCTACTGGAGGATTTATTGGAGCGGTGACTGCGGGCGAAATGTTGGAGGCTACGCAGCGGCGATTGCAAACGATCGGCTCACATAGCCCCGATCATCAAAGCCGCATGATGGTTTGGCTGGCACGCTTTGCAGATAGCTCCAGTCAGCCTTCCAAACTGAGACTTGCCAGCAGCCGGCCGACATAGGCTTCCAAGCCGGCGACCATGTCGAAGCGGGTGGGGTCGCGCAGCCAGAGCATCTGAAGGCCGTCCATCACTGAGATCAGCTCGGCGGCCATTGCCCTGCTGTCGATCCTGGCGTCGATCGTGCCGTCGGCAATGGCTCGGTGGAAGGTCGCGGCGATGTCGTTCTGCATCTGGGTGGCGCGCGCGAGAAACCAGGGCTTGGCGGGGTGGTCCTTCATCAGGCTCTCGGCATTCAGGATGGCGAAGGCCCTGACGACCTCGATCATTTCGGCGTTGCGGCGGAAGATGGCGACCATGCCGTTGAGCAGGGCGCTGAGATCGGAGCGATAATGCTCGATAAAATCAGCACTTTCGAGATCGCGTTGTGCGAGGATTGCGAGCAGCAGATCGACCTTGGTGGGAAAGTGGTGCAGCAAGCCCGGCAACGACAGGCCGACGTCCCGGGCGATGTCGCCGATGGCGGCATTCTGGTAGCCGTCCTCAGCAAAGCGCCGCATCGCCGCCGTCATAATTTCCACGCGGCGTGTCTCTCCCTTGCTGGATCGGCGCCGTCGTTTTTCCTCTCCGGTCTTCTGTTCCGACAATTCCGCCATCGTCTCTCGTCTGCCTCTTGGAGCGGGAATCGGCCGGCCTTCGGCCGATTTCTTCCATGCTCCCCATTCATACATCAGGCTTGCAGGATTGACATCTTAAAAATACCGAGTAATCGGTAGGTTTAAGGATTTCCTTGGGAGGTTTGCATGATCGATTCCATTCTCGACCAAATCACACTCGAGGAGCAGGTCTCCTTGCTATCCGGCGCCGATTTCTGGACGACCGTTCCGGTCGAGCGTCTCGGCGTGCCGAAGATCAAGGTGACGGATGGGCCGAACGGCGCCCGCGGCGCCGGCTCGTTGGTCGCCGGTGTCAAGGCGACCTGCTTCCCCGTCGGCATCGCGCTCGGCGCCACCTGGAATCCCGATCTCGTCCGGCAGATGGGTGTGGCGCTGGCGCGCCAGGCAAAGAGCAAGGGTGCTGCGGTGCTGCTGGCGCCGACGGTGAATATCCATCGCTCCGGCCTCAACGGCCGCAATTTCGAATGTTATTCCGAAGATCCGATGCTGACCGCCGAACTCGCCGTCGCCTATATCGACGGCGTCCAGGGTGAGGGCATCGCGGCGACGATCAAGCATTTCGCCGGCAATGAATCCGAGATCGAGCGGCAAACCATGTCTTCCGATATCGACGAGCGGACGCTGCGCGAAATCTATCTGCCGCCCTTCGAACAGGCCGTCCGCCGCGCCGGCGTGATGGCGGTCATGTCTTCCTATAACCGCCTCAACGGCACCTATACGAGCGAGCATCACTGGCTGCTGACCAAGGTGCTGCGTGAGGAATGGGGATTTGACGGTATCGTCATGTCCGACTGGTTCGGATCGCATTCGACCGAAGAGACGATCAACGCCGGTCTCGATCTTGAAATGCCGGGTCCGGCGCGCGATCGCGGCGAGAAGCTGGTTGCGGCCGTGCGCGAGGGCAAGGTTGAGGCCGCCACTGTGCGGGCGGCAGCGCGGCGCATGCTGCTCCTGCTCGAGCGGGTCGGCGCCTTCAAGAGCAAGCCCGATCTCACCGAGCGGGCGATCGACCTGCCTGAGGATCGGGCGCTGATCCGGCGCCTCGGCGCGGAAGGCGCAGTCCTCCTGAAGAATGATGGCATCCTGCCGCTTGCCAAGACCTCGCTCGACCGCATCGCCGTCATCGGACCCAATGCAGCAAGCGCGCGCGTCATGGGCGGCGGCAGTGCGCAGATCGCGGCGCATTATACCGTCAGTCCGCTCGAAGGCATTCGGGCCGCGCTTTCCAATGCCAACAGCATCAGCCATGCGGTCGGCTGCCGTCACAACCGTCTGATCGACGTGTTCAAGGGAAAGATCACCGTCGAATATTTCAAGGGGCGCGGCTGCAAGGGCAATCCGCTGCATTTGGAGATCGTCGACAAGGGCGAGTTCTTCTGGTTCGAACTGCCGTCGGGCGATCTCGACCCCGCCGATTTCTCGGCCCGGATGAAGATGCAATTCGTGCCGGAGGAGAGCGGTGATCATGTCTTCGGCATGACCAATGCCGGCCTGGCGCGGCTCTTCGTCGATGGTGCGCTGACGGTGGACGGCCATGATGGCTGGACGCGCGGCGAGAACTATTTCGGCACCGCCAATGACGAACAGCACGCCACCGTGGCGCTCGAAGCCGGCCGCGCCTATGAGATCACCGTCGAGTATGAGCCGTCAATGGCGAGCGGGGAGGGCATCAACCTGATCGCCATTCGTTTCGGTGTGGAAAAGCCGCTCGGCGAGGCCGATATCGGGGCAGCCGTCCAGACGGCTCGCAATGCCGATCTGGCGCTTCTCTTCGTCGGCCGCGACGGCGAATGGGATACCGAGGGTCTGGATCTGCCCGACATGCGGCTTCCCGGCCGGCAGGCGGAGCTGATCGAGCGGGTGGCGGCTGTCAACGCCAACACCGTTGTCGTGCTGCAGACCGGCGGCCCGGTAGAAATGCCCTGGCTCGGCAAGGTTCGCGCCGTGCTGCAGATCTGGTATCCTGGGCAGGAACTGGGCAATGCCGTCGCCGATGTGCTGTTCGGCGACGCCGAGCCCGGCGGCCGCCTGCCGCAGAGCTTCCCGAAGGCGTTGGCCGACAATTCCGCCATCACAAGCGATCCCGCCGTCTATCCCGGCAAAGACGGGCATGTACGCTATGCCGAAGGCGTCTTCGTCGGCTACCGTCACCACGACACACGCGCCGTCGAGCCGCTCTTTCCGTTCGGTTTCGGCCTTGGTTATACGCGCTTCAACTGGGGTGCGCCGCGGCTGTCAGCCGGTGAAATGGGTGCCGAAGGCGTGACTGTCAGTGTCGATCTGACCAATATCGGCGATCGGGCGGGATCCGAACTGGTGCAGCTTTATGTTCGTTCGCCGAAGACCAAAGTGGAGCGGCCGGACAAGGAGTTGCGCGCTTTCGCAAAGCTATCGCTGCAGCCCGGTGAGACCGGTACGGCCACAATGAAGATCCTGCCGCGCGATCTCGCTTATTTCGACGTCGAGGCCGGCGCCTTCCGGGCCGAACCGGGCGACTATCAGCTGGTCGTGGCGGCGAATGCCGCAGATATCAGGTTCGTCATCGATCTGCCGTCCCCATCCAGCTACGTGCTGCCGCCTTCGTACTAGCGGCCGGCTGGCGAGAGCCCGTATGTTCAAGCCGTGTGCACTGAGCGTCGGCCTTGCAAGGTGCAGTCGATAACGGTCGGTTGAATTGTTCGACCACTCTCAGACTGCGTCGGGCTGAGTGCGGAGATTGGTAACGACGCGCCTGTTCTGCACCTTGCAGGAGCGATCCGTGCAGTCGCGAACTTCGCGATCGTTGCCGTAGCCCCTGGCCCACATACGCTTGGCATCCACGCCCTTCGAGGTGAGGTAGGCCATCGCCGCATCGGCGCGCTTCTGCGACAGAGTTTCCATTTTGGATGCAGAACCGGAATCGTCGGCAAATCCCTGCAGTTTGAGCAGCCAGGTCGGGTTTCTGTTGAGCCAGGCTGCCTGGTTATCCAACGTTGCCATGGCGACGGAATCGAGCGCGGCGGAGTCCTGCTTGAAGTAAATCCGCCGGCCGACATTGAGGATAAAATCCTCTTCGCTGCCGGCCGCCACTCTTTCGAAACCGGGCGCGGGATCGTTGGTTTGGCCGGTCATCGGCGCTGCAGTGGGCTCTTCCAGGGAAGCGATCTCCGTGGTGGAGCAGGCCGCAAGCGCCAGCAGCATGGCCGAGGCGAGAAGGCGCCCCGTGTATCCGGTCGTGATAGACATCAGGGTGATATTCCTTATTCGACCGGGGTTGTTTGGCTGACCTGAGTGGCTCTTTCAGCCTGGTCGGCGATATGCGGCAGAACCTGTACGGCCGTGCCGATGGGGCAGCGTTGGTAAAGGTCGATGGCATCTTCGTTGAACATGCGGATACAGCCGCTGGAGGCATCCTTGCCGATGCTCCAGGGTTCAAGCGTGCCATGGAAGCGGTAGCCGGTATCGACGCCGTCGCGATGGAGGTACATGGCGCGGGGGCCGAGTGGGTTCTTCGGTGAGCCTCCCGCCACGAATTCCGGCAGTTCGGGATGGCGCTTGCGCATCTCCGGCGGCGGCGTCCAGCGCGGCCAAAGCGATTTGGCGTCGATCGTGGCGCGGCCAAACCACTTGAAGCCCTCGCGGCCGACGCCGACGCCGTAGCGAATGGCGGTCTTGTTCTCCATGATCACGTAGAGGAAATGGTGCCTGGTATCGACGACAACGGTGCCGATCGGCTCGCTGCTGAAGTATTTGACGACCTGGCGGTGCCACTGTTTGTCGATCTTGGCGAAGTTGGTCCCTCGGAACGTCACGCCATTATCGACGATCGTGCCATCAAAATAGGCAGCCGCCGCGGCGAACGCCGGTCTCCCGACTGCGCCGGCGCCAAGTAACGCCAAACCACCAAGCAAAATATCCCTGCGGGTCCCCACCATCGGCAATATCCCCCTTAAAGCCAAAGCAGCGAAAATCAGTAAAACAGATTTTTCATTTGCGACAACAGAAAATTCTTGTCTTCCCTTAAGGTCGGGGTCGAGTTGCCGGTCCTATGGGTCTGTATTGTTCGGGGCATTACTCCAAGAGGGCGAGGATGCGCGCGGCAACCAAGGGTCATTTTGCGGGAATGAACCGTAGGGCGGGCACAGATCTGTGGATTCGCCGGTATGCCCAGCACTCCGCTCAACCCGAGAAAATTCAGGGGAAAAGATCGGGGAGTTCGGACCGTGCGATGCGTCGCAACCTGACCGCTTCTGCCGCGTCTATCGAACGATAAGGAGAGCGTAAACGCGTTCCCACGGGTCCCCAATTGCCTATGACACTCAAGAGTTTGTCGAGAGCGGCGTTCGAATAGCCGAGTTGCTGACGAAAAGGGACGATATGGGTTTCCATAAACGCGCAGATACGTCCTTCCAGCTCGAGTGCGCCGTCGAGATCGCTTCGCGTCGAGAGCGTCCAGAGCTGAGCACCGCGCGGACTAAGGCAGGCCACATTGGAAAAGGAGCCCGCGGCGACGCCTTCCTTAATGCCGGTTGCGAGATGATGGCCGGGGACGAAGAGCGAAAGCCCCGACAGATGCCGGCGTGTTTCGGCATACCAGGAAGCGTCGCCATCGGCGAGCTTGATGCCGATCACCGCAGGCGCTGCCGCGCAGGCCATGCCCAGTTCCTTGGGCGCCAGCACCCGTTTGGCATGCGGTGGGTTATAGAGGATGAGCGGAATTCCCTCGGCGGCCTCGGCCGCCCGTTTCAGGAAGTCGACCGCTTCGGCATCGGTGAGCGGCCACCAGTCCGGCAATATGACCTGAATGGCGCGGGGATTGAGCGCGGCGGCGCGGCGGGCGCGATTGAGCATGATCAGCGGGTCGGGCTGGCAGGCGCCGATCACGAAGGGCATGGAGGAAGCCTTGCAGCGTTCGGCCAGCATCTCCTGGATCCTGTCGAATTCCTCCTCGGTCTGATTGTGGAATTCGCCGGCGGTGCCGTTCGAATAGATGCCGTCGACGCCGGCATCGATGAGGATGTCGATCTCTTCTCCGAGCTTATCGAATTCAATACTGTCATCGGCTGCGATCGGCAGAAGCAGGCTCGCCCAGTTTCCGCCGATGGCCGGATGCGGCGTCTTGACGTTCATCTGTTTTCTCCGGTGGATGGCGGATCAGTCGAGGTCGTCGCGAATGCAAGCCTTGAAATGGCTGGGCGCAATCTCCCGCAATTGCGGAACAGCGCGGGCGCAGGCTTCGAGCGCACTCGGACAGCGCGTGCGAAAAACGCATCCGCTCGGCGGATTGGCCGGGCTTGGAATATCGCCTTTCAGGATCTGCCTGTCACGGTGGGCATCCGGATCGGGCGACGGAATGGCCGAGAGAAGGGCGCGCGTATAGGGATGCTGCGGTCGCGCGTAGAGATCGGCACTCGCAGCGATCTCCATGATGCGGCCGAGATAAAGCACGATCACCCGGTCGCAGATATATTCGACGACGGCGAGGTCATGCGAAATGAAAAGCATGGTAAGGCCAAGCCGCTGCTGCAACTCGCGCAGCAGGTTGATCACCTGCGCCTGGATCGACACGTCGAGTGCTGAGACGGGCTCGTCGGCAACGATGAATTCCGGCGACAACGTCAATGCCCGGGCGATGCCGATGCGCTGGCGCTGACCGCCGGAAAATTCGTGCGCGTAGCGATTGATCGCCTCAGTGGGCAAATCGACCTGGGCCAACGCGGTTTTCGCTCGTTCAAGCCTGTCGCGCGCCGATCCGATCCCCTGGATCTTCAGGCCCTCCGTCAGGATTTCACCGATCGTCATGCGCGGCGACAGACTGGCGAAAGGATCCTGGAAAATATACTGCATGCGTGGCCGTTGCCGTCGGAGCGCCGAGGCGGAAAGTCCGGTGAGTTCCTGTCCGTCGAAACGGACACTGCCTGTGGAGGGTTCGACGAGCCGGAGGACGGAACGCCCGATCGTGGTCTTTCCGCTGCCAGATTCGCCGACCAGCCCGACGACTTCCCCCTTGCCGATGTCGAAGGAGATACCCTCAAGAATGTTCAGCCGCGTGCCGCGGGACGTATAATGTTTCGAAAGGTCGCGGACGGAGAGCAGTGGTGCGTTCATCTAGATCTCCTGCCATCTGATGCAGCGGCTGGCGTGCTGCGGATTGACCTGTTCGAGCGCGGGGATCGCGGTGTGACAGGCATCGATCGCGAATTTGCAGCGCGGGGAAAAGGCGCAGCCACTTGGCATGTTCATCAGGCTCGGGACCATGCCGGGAATGGCAGAGAGTTTTTCACCCGCTTGTTTCATCCGCGATGCGTCGCCGAGGCGCGGCATGGAGGCAAGAAGACCCATCGTGTAGGGATGCTTCGGATTGCGAAAAACCTCGCCGACCGGCCCTTCTTCGACAATCCTTCCGGCATACATCACCGCGACGCGATGGGCGATTTCGGCGACCACGCCGAGATTGTGGGTGACGAACAGCATGGCCATGCCGCGTTCGCGCTGCAGCTTGAGCAGCAGATCGAGGATCTGCGCCTGGATCGTCACGTCGAGCGCCGTGGTCGGCTCATCGGCGATCAGCAGCGCTGGATCGCAGGCGAGCGCCATGGCGATCGTGGCGCGCTGCCGCATGCCGCCCGACAGTTCGTGCGGGTATTGGCCGGCGCGGCGCCGGGCGTCCGGTATGCCGACGCTTTCAAGCAGCGTGACGGCTGCGTCCATCGCCACCTTCCGGTTTGCACCGCGATGGATGCGGATCGGCTCGGCGATCTGGTCGCCGATCGTGAAAACGGGATTGAGGCTCGACATCGGCTCCTGGAACACCATGCCGATGTCGTCGCCCCGGATCCTGCGCATGCTCTCTTCATCAAGGGAAACAAGATCCCGGACCGCGCCGCTTCTCGTCGTCAGGCGGATGCTGCCGGCAGCGATCACACCGATGTTGCGGGTGAGCAGCCGCATGACCGACAGGCTGGTGACCGACTTGCCGGAGCCGGATTCGCCGACGAGCGCCAGCGTCTCGCCGGCGGCAACCGTCAGGTCGATATCGTCGACCGCCGTGATCTCGCCGCCGCGGATGCGGAAGATCGTTCGCAATCCCCTGATGTCGAGTATCGGTTCGGCCGCCTGTTCCATCGGCTCGCTCAGTTCAGCAGGCCGGTTGCGCGCAGGATCTCGTCGATCCGTGCCGTTTCCGCATCATTCAGCGAGGCGCGCGGCCGCGGCATGACGGCAGTGTCGATAATGCCGAGACGCTGCATGGCTGTCTTGAACGCGCCGATGCCTGATGCGCCGCCGCTGACCCGGCTCTGGGCGACCCAAACGATTTCGAAGAGGCGGCAGAGGCGCTCCTGCTCTTTCTTCGCTGCGGCCCAGTCACCGCGCTGGGCGGCATCCCAGAGCCTGACATAACCGTGCGGATCGACATTGGCGATGCCGGGAACAACGCCGTGAGCGCCCATCAGCAGGGCATTGTCGACGACGATCTCGGAGCCGGTCATCAGGAAGACGTCCTTGTGTTCGGCAAGGTCGAGAAGCGCATAACGGAAGTTGCCGTCGTCGCCGCTGGAATCCTTGAGGCCGATAATGCTGCCTTCCTTGGCAAGCGTGACCACGGTCTGGCGCTGCAGCTTGACGTGAACGCAGACAGGGATGTCGTAGGCGACCAGCGGTACGTCCACTGCGTCTCTGACATAACGGAAATGATCGAGGATCTCGGACTGGCTGGTGACGGTGTAAAAGGGTGCCGTGACCACCACGGCGTCGGCGCCGGCGGCCTTTGCGACCTTCGAATGGGCGATGACCCGATCCGTGGTCGGATCGATGACGCCGACGATCAACGGCACACGGCCGTTCACCACCTTGGCGGAATGCTCGATGATTTCGCGGCGGGTTTTTTCGTCATGGAAGATCACTTCGCTCGTCGAGCCGAGCACGAATACGCCGTGGCAGCCGGCATCGATCAGATGATCGAGCACGCGGGTATAGGAGGGGTAGTCGACGGTGAGATCCGGATTGAGCGGTGTTACGACGGGGGGGACGACACCCTTGAATTTGGTCATTTTCGCTTCTTTCGATCAGTTCAGTTCGGCACGCGGGTCGAAGGCATCCCTGAGGCCATCGCCGATGAAATTGATAGCAAGCACGGCAAGGATCAGCGCGCCGCCGGGGAAGAGCCATTGCCACGGATATTGTTCGAGCACGGCGGTTGAGCGGGCCGCGTTTAGCATGTTGCCCCAGCTTGCCGCCGGCGGCGCGATGCCGAGACCGAGGAAAGACAGACCCGCCTCGAGCAGGATGGCATTGGCGATCTGCAGCGTCGCGTAGACCACGAGAATATCGATCGAGTTCGGCAGGCCATGGCGGAAGAGCAGATGCCCGATGCCGGCGCCCATGCCGCGGGCAGCCATGACGAAGTCGCGCTCACGCAATTCCAGCAGCCGGGAGCGGATCATGCGGGCAAGCAGCGGCCAGGAGAGCAGCGAGATGACCAGCACGGTCGGCCAGATGCCGGTGCCAGCGATCGAGGCGAGCACAAGCAGGAAGATGACGGGCGGCAGGGTCATCACCAGATCGACGAAGCGCATCGAGACCGCGTCCGTCCAACGTCCCGCAAGTGCCGAGATCGCCCCGAGGAGAAAGCCGATGACCGCCGAAAGCGCAGTCGATGCGACGGCGACTAGCAGCGAAATCCGGCCGCCTTCGAACACGCGCGCGAAGACATCGCGGCCGACGCCGTCGGTTCCGAACCAGTGGGTTGCCGTCGGGCCGCTATTCATCGCCAGAAGATCGATGTCGTTCGGCTGGAAAGCCCACCAAAAAGGATAGGAGAGGATCAGCAGCAACATCGGAACGGCGATGCAGACGCCGGCAACGGCTGCGCGGTTGAGCAGGAAACGGCTGAAGGCGCGGGCCAGCGGCCCCGGGCTGCGGGTTTGGGGTGAGCGTGCCAGCATGGTCAGCCCACCTTGATGCGCGGGTCGACGACCGCATAGGTGATGTCGGTCAGAAGATTGACGACGATAACGCAGGTGCCGATGACGAGCGTCGCGCCCATGATGACGGGGTAGTCGCGGGTCTGCACGGCATCGACGAGCAAGAGACCCATGCCCGGCCAGTTGAAGACGCTCTCGATGAAGATGGCGCCGCCGATGGCAAGCCCGATGGTGGAGCCGATCAGGGTGACGATCGGAAGAAGCGCATTGCGCAACGCATGTTTGCTGATGACCCAGAACTCGATGACGCCCTTGGCACGGGCCGTGCGGACGTAATCCTGGTTCAGCACTTCAAGCAGCGAAGCGCGCATGTAGCGCATGATCAATGCGGCTTGAGCGACCGATAGAAGGGCGGACGGCAGGATCAGATGATGAAGGAGATCGCCCAGCGAGAATTCTTCGCCGGGGGTCAGCATGCCGCCCGATGGCATCCAGTGCAGGCGAACGGAGAAGATATAGAGGCCGATCAGCGCGCTGAGGAATGCCGGGCTCGAAATGCCGGCAAGGGCAACCACCGACAAGGAGAGGTCGGCAAGCGAATTGCGGCGAACGGCGCCGATCACCCCGCAGGCGATGCCGATGACGATGGCGAAGGCAAGTGCCGTGCCCATCAACAGCACCGTCGGCCCAATCCGCGACAGCACCAGGCTGAGAACCGGCTGGTCGAGACGCTTGATCGAATAGCCAAGATTGCCCGTCAACGCCTGCTGCAGCCAGCCCATATACTGGACGGGCAGCGGCTGATCGAGCCCGAGGTTTCTGCGCAGATCGGCAAGATCTGCCGGCGACATCGGCAGGTTCGGATCGATATAGGCATCGATCGGATCGCCGGGTGTCAGGCGCAGCAGCAGGAAGATCAGCATGCTCAGGGCAACGAGCATGCCTACCCCTATGATCAGGCGTCTGAGACTGTATCGGAGCATCGTCAATCCGTTTTGTCAGGCCGTCCTGTCAGGGTGGTCGAGGCCACCCTCAAGGCCTTGCGGAAACGCCTATTCGGCGAGCGACCATTTCTGCGGGGCGGCCTGGTAAGGGCCGCCACCCGGCGCCGGCGTCCAGACGAAATCCTTCGCCTTGGTCGAGACGATGCCGTAACGATTTGCCACCCAAAGCGTCGCCCAGGGCAGGTTCGTGTTCATCACCTTGCAGACATCCTGGTAGGCCGCATCCCGCTTAGCGCTGTCGGGCTCGGCAAGCGCGCTGTCGAGTGCTTTGGTGAGATCTGGCATACGAACTCTGGCGACGTTCGGTCCGGCCGGAGGGATCTGCTTCTCGTTGAGGCCGACATTGATGCTGCCGGCATCCGGCCCGTTCTGCAGTCCGGCGTAGACCATCTGGAACTGGGCAATATCCGGCGTCGCATTGAGCACGATGCTGTTATAGGTCGGCGCATCGACAGCTCGCGGAACGACGTTGATGCCGACCTCCGCAAGCATCGCCTGGACGGCGGCAAGGACGTTGGTGGCCAGCGGCGTGGTGTAATAGGTCAAAAGCGTGATCGGCTTGCCGCCGTTGATCTCATCCCAGCCGGCGTCCTTCAGCAACTTCTTGGCCTTCTCGGGATCGTAGGCATAGGTGTCGATTCCTGGCGGTATCAGCTGTTCGGCGACATAGGCGCAGTTGGCCGGCTTGGCCGCGCCGCCATAGAGGCTTTGGATGATGGCATCGCGATTGATCGCATACATCACCGCCTGGCGGATGCGCAGATCCTTCCAGATCGGGGAATCGTGGTTGAAGCCCAGATAGTTGACGACGAAAGAGTTGCCTTCGATAACCTTGAAGTCCTTGTTGTCCTTGAAGGTCGGCACGTCGTTGGAATCGACATAGGTGAACTGGATCTCGCCGGATCTCAGCGCCGCAATCGCCGCGGCCGGATTGGCGAAATAGCGGTTGATGACGCGTTTCAGTGCCGGTTTGCCACCGCGATAATCGGTGTTTGCGGCAAGCTCGACATATTGATCGGAGACGTATTTGGTGAATTTGAACGGGCCGGTGCCGATCGGCGCGGTGGACCACCACGTGTTCTTTGCCAACTGGTCGGCCGGTATCGAGGCGAGCGCATGCTCGGGCAGCATCATCACCTTGGTCATCGTGTCGAGGAAACTGCTGCTGGGTGCGCTGAGCTTGATGACGACCGTGTGATCGTCCGGCGTCTCGACGGATGATATGCCCTTCAGCCGGGCAGCGAGCACCGAGCCGGTCTTCGCATCCATCGCAAGGCCTATAGTGAATTTCGCATCCTTGGCGGTGAAGGGCTTGCCGTCATGCCATTTGGCGTCCGCCAGCTTGAACGTGTAGGCCAGCTGATCCGGGCTGACTTCGTAGGAATTCGCCAGTGCGCCGACGACCTTCTGCAGCTTCTCGTCATAGGTGATCAGCGGTTCGTAGTAGATGCTGAGCCAGGTGAAACCAGCGGTCGCGGCAAGCGGATTGAAGTTGCCCTGGAAGCCTCCGGGGCCGACATCGAAGCCGCCGGACAGCGTGGCTGCCTGAACCTCAGCTGCGGCGTCCGAAACGACAATAGCCGGAACTGCAGCCGTCGACAGCAGGGCGCCAAGCGCAATAGCGGATAATCTAGACAGTCTTTTCATGTGTTCCTCCCATGTTTGAACTTGTCTTGTTGTTGGCAATCACTCGGGCAATACCCTCGTAGTGACGATCCAGGCGTCTGCGCGCCTCCTCCAGATCCTTTGCCTCGATCGCATCGACGATCGCGGCATGATCGCGCCACGTCGCCATTGGATCGGTATTTTCAAGATTGACGAAATCCGACGCCTTGTAGAAGGCGAGCCAGAAGACATCGATCAGCCGTACGAGCGTTTCATTGTCCTGGCAGCGAAACAGCAGCCGGTGGAACAGCTGGTCGTCTGCCGCAAAGGTTTCACCCCGCTCGGCATGGGTGCGCATTCGACCGACGGTGTCGCGCAGTTCGGCGATATCCTCCTCGCCGATCGCTTCGATCGTCTTGCCGATCAATCCGACCTCCAGCGTGCGCCGGATTTCGAGAACCTCCTCGATCTGGCGCAGGGCGCCGCCGAGGCCGTAAGCAAGGTTGTCGAGGAGCGGCTCGAAGGAAAATGCCTTCACGAAGATGCCGACGCCGCGCCGCGTTTCCAGCACGCCGAGCGATTCCAACGCCTTGATGCCTTCCCTCAGCGAATTGCGGCTGACGCCGAGCTGGGTGGCAAGCTCTCCTTCCGCCGGCAGCAGGGTTCCGGGCGCAAGGCCGTTGTCGTCGATATAGGCGCGCAGACTTTCCTGCACGGAGACATGCAGCAGCGGCGCGCGCGTCAGCGGCTTCATCGATTTCAGTGTCATGCCGGGTCGCTCTTTCGCATCGCCGATAAGGATGCCTGATAGATATATACTTGTAGGATATCTGTCAAATGGTCAGGCTGGTGATGGCTCATCTGCAACATCGTTGCAGCAACATCGCTCGCGAAAAACAGCGCCCCCGGCGAGCGCCCTTCCCACGTCGATATCCCGATTGTCCAGTTAAAACACAAGGCGGGGCGCCGCACTGAGCCTCGGTGATGCGTGCAACCTCTTGGGGAGTAAGCTGGCTGTGGATTTCATCGAATTAAAGATGACTAAAATAATCATCTTATGTTGACAATGCCCCGTTCGCTTCCTAGGTTCCGCCCGCATCCGTGAGGTAGGGACCAAGAATGGCGCGTGTTTTTTTGAATGTTTCTAATGTTGTATCGAGAATTTACAGGAATAGCCTGTTTGCTACCACAGCTTTGGTCGTGATCGGCAGTGCAGCCTCGCCGGCTGCCGCCCAGAGTGCGTCCACAGGTGACACCGCGACGGCGCTGGAACCGATCGTCATTCAAGGTACAGCCTCTGATAGCAAGACCGACCGCACGTCCGTGACTGCCAAGAACAGCTCGGGCGCGACCAAGATCAGCAGGCCGCTCGTCGAGACGCCGCGTTCGATCTCCGTCACCACCGAGAAGGAGATCGAGCAGCGCGGCGCCCAAAGTATCATCGAGGCGGTGCGTTATTCGGCCGGCGTGACGACCGGGCCGAACGGCTTCGACCCGCGCTTCGATCAGATCTTCATTCGCGGCTTCAACGTCACGACGGTCGGCGACTATCGTGACAGCTTGCGCCAGCCCTATATCAACTACGGCATGTTCCGCACCGATCCTTATCAGTTGCAACGCGTCGAGGTGATCAAGGGACCGGTTTCCGTTCTCTACGGCTCGGGTTCGCCGGGTGGTCTCGTTAATAAAATATCGAAGCTTCCGACGGAGGAACCGATCCGCGAAGTCGGCATTACCTACGGCACCAAGGATCGGGTGCAGGGGATGTTCGATTTCGGCGGACCGATCAGCGAAGATAGCGACGATTTCCTCTATCGCATCGTCGGTCTCGCCCGCCGCGGCGACACCAATTTCGACATTGCCGACGACCGCTATTTCCTAGCGCCGTCGTTTACCTGGAAGCCTGATGAGGGCACGTCGTTCACGGTGTACGGTCTGGCGCAGTCCGACGAGACCGACTCCAATGTCGGCGCGATCACCACCGCGGGCGGCAAGATTCTTGACATCAGACAGAGCGATCCCGACTACGACTACCAGAAGGTCAAGCAGCAACAGGTCGGCTATCAGTTCGAGCACGAGTTCGACAACGGCCTGACCTTCCGGCAGAACCTGCGTTATTCTCATCTTGATCTTCGCGCTCGCTATCTCGGCGTTTCCAGCTGGACCGGGACCGTCGCACACCGCAATGCAAGTTCGATCCGCGACGAGCTGAACGTCTTCCAGGTCGACAACCAGCTCGAGGCGAAGTTCGATACAGGCCCGCTCGCTCACACGATGCTGTTCGGGCTCGACTATACCAATCTCCAGTCAAACTGGGGCTACGGCATCGGCGCCGTCAACTCGGCATTTGATTTTGATATCGCCAATCCGACCTATGGCGTCTCGGGCGCCACACCGGCCTATAACTTCATCGTTGCCGATGCCGACATGCGGCAGGTCGGTGTTTACGCCATGGACCAGATCGAGGCCGGCAATTGGCGCTTCAATCTCGGCGGCCGCCAGACCTGGGTGAACCAGACGCGTGATACGACCTATCCGTCTTTTGGGCTGAGCCAATCGGAAGATGTCAACAAGAATGCCTTCTCCTGGCAGACCGGCGCGCTCTACCTCTTCGACAACGGCATTGCGCCATTCGTTTCCTATGCGACTTCGTTCGATCCGGTGACCAACCGGTCGACATCCGGCAAAATCCTTGAGCCGACAGAGGGAGAACAATATGAGCTCGGCGTGAAGTACCAGCCGCCCGGCACCGATATCCTGCTGTCGGCAGTCGCCTATCACATCGTCGAAAAGAACAAGCCGGTGCTGGTCAATCCGTTGACCCTTGCCTATGACTCCCTTGGTGAAGTGACGGGAAGGGGCATCGAGCTTGAAGCCCGTGCGGCAGTGGCCGATGGTCTCGATATCATTGCGGCCTACACCTACAACCACTCCGAGGTGACGGAGGGCGACAACGAGGGTAATACCCCTGCCGTCACGCCCTCACATGTCGCAAGCCTCTGGGCCAACTATACGTTCCAGGAAACCATCCCCTTCAACGGCCTGTCGGTCGGTGCGGGTGTCCGCTACGTCAGCGAAAATTGGACGGATACCGCCAATACCTCGAAGAACCCTTCGGGCTTCTACATCGATGCATCCGCCGCCTATGATTTCGGCGCGATCGATAAGAAATATGAGGGCCTGACGGCGGCCTTCAATATCCGCAACATCGCCGACGAGCGCGACACCGTCTGCAACGAAGGCTTCTGCTATCTCGGTCAGGGCCGCAACATGACCGGGACGCTGAAGTATCGCTGGTAGGGGATGGCTGCAGACGAATAGGCGTCTCGGCGCCCGACTTCGATTGTCGATTATCCTGTCGCCCACCAGGCCGTCCACCTTGACGGCCTGGTGGGCGAGGCCTTTTCTCCTATTGCCAAGGCAAGCTGATCGGTTCCCGTCGAAGGCGGCCTGACGCTGCCTGACGACGCTGCATGGCCGTGCGGCTGGCGCAATCTGATGTTCAGCATGATCCGCACGGCGCGGCAGCAATACGGCCTCGAATTCGCCCGACGGAAGCCTACTGCCTGCGCTATAACCTGCCCGACGGGCGCCATTAAACTTCCCGACCTTGGTCAGCCCTTCATCCGGCTGCCGCCACCTTCTCCCCGTTCTGACAGGGCGAAGGGGATATGCCGCGGCCTCTCCGTCCCTCGCCAACGTCTCGCAAGGCAGGTCTCCTCGCGCCGTTTACGGCAGGGCTGTCCGGGGAAATTCTGGGTGAATCGAAATGTCGCAGGCGCATGCCCCGTAAGACAGAGGTTTTCCGTCTATTTTCTGGTTGTCGAGACTCAGAAAAGGAACGGAGCATGCGCTTTACGCCTAGCATTTTCGGGCA
>NZ_WUFT01000032.1 GCF_010668805.1 Rhizobium phaseoli
GGCCTTTCGTGTTACAATACTCAAGCAGATCAAATCGATCTGCAATGGCGCGGGGTGGAGCAGCCCGGTAGCTCGTCAGGCTCATAACCTGAAGGCCGCAGGTTCAAATCCTGCCCCCGCAACCAAACCCCCGGATATCAAACATACAATAACAAAATGCCCGCCTCACGGCGGGTTTTTGCGTTTATGGGGTGGTTCACCGATCGAGATTAGGGACGGTCAGGCCGCCCTTGCGGAGTCCTTCAACGCGGCGGTTAAAATCCTCGGGGTTTCGGAAGGGAAGGACGCGGCGGCGGCGCTCGACGGAAAAATTTGGATTGATCTGGAGTGCCTTTTCCCATGCGCGTCGGCACTCCTCGGGCCGGCGGAGGTGGCCGTAGCATGATGCCAGCAGGGCATAGGCGGTTTCCGATTGGGAGTTTTGTTGGAGCCGCAGCTCGATCGCGATGATCGCTTGCTCATATTCACCGAGAGAAAAACGCGCATCAGCGAGAAATTGGAAAAGAATTTCCGGATGATGCGGGTCAAGCCGCACCGATGCCTCGAGCGTTTCCAAGGCGCCTTTGGGATCGCCGGAAAATATCTGGATATGGGCCATCAGTATCAGGAGTTCGGCGGAGTTGGGAGAAAGCGCAAGGCCTCGCAGCACTTCTGCCCGGGCCCGGTCCAGTTCGCGGTTCCACATGCAGGCCATGCCTAGTGCGAAGTGGCTGTTGGGCTGTTCCTCAGCCATTTCCACTGCCTGCTGCGCGAGATCCAGCCCGACCTGCAGCGAAGCCTCCGGATCGTCGCTCCAGGCGTTGACGTAGTCGAGCACATGCGTGAAGGACATGAGTGCCCATGCCGCTGCATAGTCCGGATCGATGGTGATAGCGTCTGCCGCCAGGCTGCGGGCGGCTCGATTTCCTGTTCGGGTATGGGCCGATGCCTGTTCGCGACCACGCAATAGCAACTCGTAAGCGCCGACATCGACAGCGCGCCCGTGGGCTAAGCGGTTCTGGTCGCCATGGGTGAGATTGAGCTTCAGCGCTGTGACGATCTCCTTAGTCAGTTCATCCTGAACCGCAAAGATGTCGGTGAGATCGCGATCGTAGCGGCTGGCCCAGATATGTCCGCCATTGCTGGCGTCGATCAATTGGGCCGTCACACGCACGCGATTGCCGGCCTTGCGCACACTGCCTTCGAGGACATAACGGACGCCGAGCGCCTTAGCCATCTCAGGCACCGAGGCTGTTACATTCTTGTAGATGAAGGATGAGTTGCGGGCGATCACGTGCAATTCGGACAGCTTGGAGAGATCGGTGATGATGTCCTCGCTGATCCCGTCGGAGAAATATTCCTGTTCGGCGTCGCCGCTCATATTGTTGAAGGCCAGTACGGCGATGGAGGGCTTGTCGGGAACGGCTGCAGCCGAAGGCCGTTTCGTCGCCGGCTGCTCTCCAGGTTGCCGTGGCGACGCCGGCGGCGAGACGGTTCCGACCTGCAGCAAATAGACCTGCATCGGCTCCGCGATATTCTTGAGAGGGACTTTGCCGAGATCGGTCACCGCACATTCAAGCCGCGCTCTCACCTGGCGGTAGGCATCTTCGGAGAGGCATATGGCGCCGGGCTGGGCAACTCCCTCCAACCGCGCAGCGATATTGACGCCGTCACCCATCAAATCGCCATCGCTCTCCTCGACGACATCCCCCAGATGGATCCCGACCCGGAACTCGATGCGTTGCTCGGGAGCCACGCCGATATTTCGCTCGACCATCGCGGTCTGCACTTCGATCGCGCAGCGGACGGCGTCGACGACGCTGCGAAACTCGATGAGGCTTCCATCTCCGGTACGCTTGACCACACGGCCATTGTGCACGGCGATGGTCGGATCGACCAGATCGCTGCGCAACGTTCGCAGCCGCGCCAGGATGCGATCCTCGTCCGCACCGGCGAGGCGGCTGTAGCCGACCACATCCGCGACCAGGATCGCCGCCAGTTTTCGCGTCACGCTCGTAGCCTCAGTTCCTCGTCGGACCAAAATAGCACAATGCGACGGGCAACGTCGCCAAATCCTCACTGCCTTGCGGGTCCCGCGATGAGTTCGTTTGGCGTGGAGAGGGTCGGGTAAGCTTGTGCGCTGACAGCGGCTAGTGTTCGTCTTTGAGAGTGAAGGCCAACACATAGTCGCCGACGTCCGTCGAATATGGCGCTCCACCAACCGATATCAGGACATACTGCTTTCCGGTTTTGGGCGAGACATAGGTCATGGGCGTGGCGCTCGAGCCGACCGGCAGGGGATATTTCCAGAGTTCCGAGCCGTTTTCGGCGTCATAGGCGCGGATATAATAGTCTTGAAAACCGGCGAAGAAAACGACACCGCCGGCGGTCGCGGACGTGCCGGCATAGCTCGGCAGGCCCATCGGCATGGGCAGATTGGTTTTGACCTTAAATGGCCCGAGTTCTTCGGCGGTCCCGGCTGGAACCTGCCATGCGATCTTGCGGGTATTCAGATCCACGGCCGTGACAGTTCCGAAGGGCGGCTGCGTGCAGGGAACTCGGAGCCTCGAGGTCCACATTTCGGTGGCCATGCCATAGGGTGTACCGCGCTGCGGAGCAGAGGGGCCATGCGCGGTCGTGGCGAGGGAAAAATCGACATACTCCCCGCGTGGGATGAGTGCGAAGAGACTGGGCACACGGATATCGTTCATGAAGACCCGGTTGTTCGGCAGATCGACCGATACGCTCCCCCAGTTGAGGCCGCCCAGATTTCCCGGCTGCTGGATCGCATATTGCGGGCCGATCGGGGTGAAATCGCCATCATAGCGCATCTTTCGGAAGGCGATGCGGCATGCCAGCTGATCGAACATCGTCAGGCCCCAGGCCGTCTGCTCCGTCACCCGGTCCGCCCCGATTGTCGGCATGCCGACGGAATAGGGTTGCGTCGGAGATAATTTCTCTCCCGGCGCGCCACCTTCCTGCGGCACCGGCTTTTCCTGAACCTCGGCAAGCGGTGTACCGGTCTGACGATTGAGCAGGAAAAGCTGCCCGCGTTTGGTGGTCTGCAAGAGTGCAGGCACGGTGGCGCCATTGCCATCAGGCAGGTCGATCAGAACCGGTTGAGCCGGGAGGTCATAATCCCAGATGTCGTGATGAACGGTCTGGAACTTCCATTTCTCCCGTCCCGTCGTGACATCGAGCGCCACCAATGTGGAATTGTATCGATCGGCGAAAGCCGGGCGATTGACGCCGTAATAATCCGGGGTGGTATTGCCGAGTGGCGCATAGATGAGGCCAAGCTTGTCGTCGAACGCGGCCGTCGTCCACATGTTGGGCGTGGCCCGCGTATAGGTCTGGCCTTCCGGTGGGAGTTTGGTGACCTCAGGGTTGCCGAGATCCCATGCCCATTCGAGCTCGCCGGTGACGACATTGAAGGCGCGGATGACGCCCGAGGGTTCGCCGACCTCCTGATTGTCGATGACCCAGCCTCCGACGACAATCAGATTGCGGGCAATCAGCGGCGCCGATGTCTGGAAATAATAGCCTGACTTGACTTCACCCATGCCCTGGGAGAGCTGCACGGTGCCATTGTCTCCGAAACCCTTGCAGGGCGCGCCGGTCTTGCTGTCGATCTCCAGGAGGCGGGCATCGATCGTTGTCTGCACCAAGCGTTCGTTGCAAAGGCCGTCGGCGGATTGGGCCTCCTGCGGCATCTTGTAGTAACCGAGGCCGCGGCAGCGCTGCCAGTACGGCGCCGCGGCCTTGGGATCGATGGTCCAGCGCGGTTTGCCCGTATCTGCGTCAAGCGCTGCGATGACGTCCGTCGGCGTGCAGGTGTAGATCGTATCGCCGATCTGCAGAGGCGTGTTCTGATCGGCGCCTTCACCTTTTCCTGTGCGATATGTCCAGGCAAGGTCTAGCCTGGCAACATTGCCGCGGTTGATCTGATCGAACGGGGAGTAGCGATCTCCAGCCGTGCTGCGGCCATAAGATGCCCAGTCGGAGGGTGAGTTGTCGCCCTTGGCAGTCTTATAGGCGGGGATGTCGGCGGAAGGGCGGATTAGCCCATGCGGCGTGAAAGCAAGGCTGAACCCCGCTGTGAACAGGGTGGCCGCAAGCAAGGTGCCGCCATAGAAGAGTTTTCGGTTAGCAGTTGGCGATAGCGACGGTGCAAAGAGAAGTGCAAAGCCCGCTAACGCGATGGGGGACATCAAGCGGGCAAAGAGCGCCCAAAAATTGAGACCCGACTCCCATAGTGCCCAGGGAAGGGTGAAAACGGCAATAAGCAGGACAATGAGCGCGCCTGACGTGTTCCGGCGCCACAGCAGAAGCGCGGCGATCAGATAGGCAAGCCCGACGATCGCGTAATAGGGCGAGCCGCCGAGGCTGAGCAGCACGGTGCCGCCTCCCGTTAGGGCCAATCCGATAAAGGCAAGAACAATACAGAACAGGGCGGCCAGAAATTTCATCGTTTCCTCATCCAATCCGCCGCCCGATCGCCTGGACTTAAATTCCGACCGTCGCATGGCACCTCGGGAAGCACAGGGCCATTGGGTTGATGGTCAGTTCTCTCTTCTTCGGGAGAGGGGAGCTCTCTCGTTCAATTTATTCCTGATGTACCTCTGGTCACTGACACGCGGCTCCGATCTGGCAATGTTGCCGCCGCCGCTCTGCGGCAACAGCTTGCCATTCTAAATCGAGTGATACTTCTGAAAGGGGCACAGATGTTTCTCGGCGAAAAGCTTGATCTAGCGAACGGGCGACCAACAGGATTCGATTATATGCGATTACTGTTAGCCTTTTCAGTGCTTTGGATACATACGGCCCGCGTCACGTACGGCGATGACCTCTTTCTCTGGGAGTCATCCTTCCGTCCTGTCATCAAGTCAGTGCTCCCGATGTTCTTTGTCTTGAGTGGATTCCTGGTGGCCGGCAGTCTTGAACGGTCAAAGACATTGATCTCATTTCTCGGTAACCGATTTATCCGGATCTACCCTGCTCTTGCAGTGGAGGTATTGCTGGCTGCCTTTATACTCGGGGCAATCTATACAGAGTATGACCTGCGTGACTATTTCACCGACCCTCAATTCTTTACCTACCTGCTGAATGTCACAGGGCACATTCACTTCAATCTTCCAGGGGTGTTCCTGGATAATCCCGACGCCACGATGGTGAACGGGCAACTCTGGACGGTGCCCTTCGAGCTCGAGTGTTATGCTGTGATCGCCTCCCTCTTTGTGCTCGGCGTGGTCAGGCGACGCGTAATCGCCCTTATCGCAACGCCGGCTTTGATCGTAAGCTTCGGTATCGCAAGGTATTGGAAACATGAAGGTGATTGGGCGACGATGCCCACGACCGCGTCGGGCAATCTGCTTATTTGTGCTTTTCTCGTGGGCGTGACGTTCTATCTCTACAAGGATAAGGTTCTGTGGGATGCGAGAATTTTCCTTGCCTCGGTGGCAATGATATTCTGGGCCTACTGGTTCACCGCCTTTGGGGATTTCATAGCCATTCCGGCTATGGGATATGTCACGGTTTTCCTCGGCCTGACCTCGCCCCGCAAGCTCGGTGTTTTGCGCGGGGCCGACTACTCCTACGGTGTCTTCCTCTATGGATATCCCATCCAACAGGCGTTCGTAGCGCTCGGCCCTTGGGCGCATAACTGGTTGTTGAACGGCATTGTCTGCAGCATCGTTGCGACTTGTTTTGCTGCCCTCTCGTGGAGATTCATTGAAAAGCCGGCGTTGAAATTGCGAAAACAAGTCACTTGGCTTGAAAACCTCAGTCTCCAACGCGGCGCAAAACGGCAATTGGCTGCCGCAGTCGCGAAATAGACTTACAGATGCCGGTCGCGAGGCCGGCAATTCCATCGCCGCCTAACCGGCAAAGACATCAGCAGGGCTCGCCAATCACTGGCGAGCCCTGTTTCGTTGCAACGTGGTCGACCGCCACCGAGGAAGATCCGATCCCGTCGCGAAGGTCGAGCCTGGGGCAGGCTTGCCGCAGATCACTGAGGTCGTCGCATCGTCTGCTGGGCTGACAGGCGCTATTTGGAGCATAGCAGCTGCATAACTTCACACACGCAAGCTTATGTTCAGGCTTATCTTTTCGGTACAAACGAACGAATGTTCAGTTAAGCGCTGAAACTTCGCGGCAGCACCGCGGCTCCTCCTTACAAATTCGATACCTAAACCTTCCCGCATGCTCCAAGCATCTTTGATTTCGGACGATGAACGACCCTATATAAGGAATAGCCAAATATTCTTCGCGCGGTTCGATTGGGTTGTTCTGCGGTTATTAGCAATATTTTAACAATAATAGATAAAATACTTTGATCGGACTTCGTTTCGACTTTGGGTTTTGCCATGTCATTGAGGGCAGGCGGTGGCTTGAAGGAGGCATGAAGAGAGGAGCAGAATTAATGCTGAAGAGCACGCTCATCGTGGTTGCCATCTCCATCGCTGCCGGAGCGACCATTCGCGCTTGGGCTTTTGCAATCTTTGCATTTCTTCTGGTCGCTGCCTTGGGTGTTGTGATCCTGCTGAAAGGCTCCTCCTTTTCGGACGCGGTCGCCTACTCTCTCGAAGCGCTTGTACTGATGGAAATATGCTATCTGGTGGGTCTATTCGGCTACTCCTTGTGGGCGCATGTCCAAAAGAGGCGGAAAAAGGACGCTATCACCGAGCGCTCACATGTGACCGGCAAGCATCCTCACGGATAATGCAATGGCTGAGCAGGCAGGATGCGACCTCCGTGAGGTATCTCAGCCGTGCCGGAACGAAGGCAACTTCCACAAAAATGACGATTTTCGCCCGCTGGAACAGAATGGTTTAAGGTTGTCTGAATGCCTGAAATAATTTCTCAATCAGATATTTACATCATAACTTCGCCGAAAATCGCTTACGCTTTTCGGCGGGAAAACCGAAATACTCTACGAGTCCAATTTGGGCAGTAAGGCGTGCCGGGAAAGCAGGGCCGACAGCGTTTTTGCCATGATCATGAAATCCAACGCGAGCGTCCATTTGCACAGATACTCGACGTCGAGGGAAACGCTATTCTGATAGCTGATGCGCTCGCTCGTCTGCCAATGACCGATCAGGCCGGGACGGACCGCGATGTAGGCATAGGCATGTTCGCCGTAACGCGGCAGCTCTTCTTTGGTAACGGCGCGGGGTCCGACGAGGCTCATTTGCCCAAGCAGCACGTTGATCAATTTTGGAAGCTTGTCGAGGCTCGATCGCGTCAGGATGGCGCCGAGGACAGTCACGTGCGGGCCGACTCCTTCGTCGGTTCTCGTCGTCCGAAATTTGAGGCAACCGAACTCTTTTCCCCTATAGCCGACCCGCCGATGGGAATCGAGAATGGAGCCCCTATCGCTTAGCGTTATGATGAGTGCTACAGACAGAAGGAGCGGCGACAGAAGAAATAAGAGAGACGCCGCAATGGTGAAATCCAATACGCGCTTCAGAATCCTGCTGATGGTGTGGGATTTGGACGAATTGAATGGATACCCTTCCTGCCGCCTGCTGGTGTAATCCCGCCAAGGGTCGGTTCGGTTGATGCCATGATTTTTTCCCGCCATCCGCGTCTCCGTTGGGCGAAGCCCAGAAATCACAGCGAAAGCTTGTTTTAATACAGGTTTGATGTCTGTGACCGAGGTCATATTGGTGAATAAATTCTTTCTATCCCAAAGTGTTCTTGTGGATATTTAAAATACTATTTGCGTGCCAGGGGTAAATAAGCGAAATGTTATTAGTATTAATGTGCGGCAATGGGATTAATCATCTGCCGTTCCGACTTGTTCGATAATTTAGAAATTGCCATGATCGCGTCAAATTCAAATAAAATCTCAAAATCTAAATAATTAACAGAATTAAATATTACTTCTCTGTATATAAACATGAGGATCAATCATGATTTACGTATAATTGTAGATAGTCTTTTATATTTTTCTAATTTTACTCATTGATTTAATCTATTTTCGGTGTCGTCAACGATAGTAAAGGAATTATTCTGTGTGGATCTGGGTGTGTCGCGGGGCGATTGACATCAGAGATAACAAGACTGGAGGAGACGCGTTGCGACTAGGCGAGGCGGTTACTCACGGGCCTGTTGGTATTGTATACGGTGGCCGGAGGAATCTGGATCATGAGTTCCCGTTTTGCCGTTCAAGTGTCCGAAAGTTTCGCCGCGGTGAGGTGATTGCCGGCGCCGGTGACGTCATCGACATGTTCGCCCGCGTTCAGCGCGGAATGGTGAGGGCAAGCACCCGGCTCGCCGACGGACGAGAGTTCATCGTGGAAATCGTTCCAAAAGGCGGACTGATCGGCGAACTGGAGGTGCAAGCAGTGCATTTAGACGACCTGCATCAGACTTCGCTCTCGGAGGCATTTCTCCAGTATTTCCAGCCTTCACCCTGGATAAGCCCGTGATCGGAGAGATCCTTCCAGCTTCTGTAGGTGCCGGTATCGTCGTAGACGAAATCACCCTTGTCCTTGCTCGAGGAATATACCGCATATTCCTCCGTATGTTGGGAAAGGTGCGCCGCATCGGCAACCTTGTGCACGAAGGTCGACAGGAACTTGAAATGCAGAAGCGCGCCGGATACGCCGAGCGCGCCGTGCATGTCGCCCAAATTCAGGGAGAGCGGCCAGACCTGGTGGGATGACTTCAGAAAAAGACGCTCGCCGCCCACGTAGACGAGGGGTATCTTGTTGAGCGCAGGGCCATCCCAGAGCCGGTCATGGAAATAGACCCGCCCACGAACGCCGCCCTTGATCCATATCGTCCAGTTGCGTTTGTCGAAATGCGCGACGTAGCCGGACCGGTCGAAGAGATTGCAGACTTCGAGCGGATTTCGACCGGGTTCGCAGATGTTTTCGAGAACGGGATGGGGGCTGTACATGTCGATCATCACCGAGCGGAGGGAACGGCCGCCCATGGAATCGATATAGGCAGTCAATTGATCGATCGGCCGCGTGTCGCAATGGGGATAGACCAAGAATTCGTCTGCATCGACATAGAGAACCCATTTCTCCCGACAGTGCCGATTGATGACTTCGTTGATCCAGTCGTTTCCGAATCTCGCCGCCTTGTAGGACCCGTGGGCAGAAACAAGTGAGACATCGTCGAAGCTGGACAGCAACTCGACCGTGCCATCGGTCGAGCCGTTGTCGATGCAGATGAAATGCTCGAAGCCGAGATCACGATAATATTGCAGGAAGAATGCCAGTCGATGCCCCTCGTCGCGGATGACGCAGATGACGACGTGACGTGCCTGGCTGAGCCCATCGCGCAGCAGGTCATAGCGAACCTGCCGGGCCTTGAGCGACCGGCGCAGGCGGGCTTTTGCGTAATGCGAGATACTGGCGGCGGAAGCCCTATAACTCATATTCTGTCCTGAACATCCTCTATCCTGGAATGAATAGATGAATAGTTGCGCTCCCGCCTGCGATCCAAGGGTCGACCGGCGATGCTGAGATCGGTCACGCCGACATTCCCCTCATGATGAACCAACGATGCGTCATCATACGGCGTAATCGCCGACCAGCAGGTTTTGGACCCGCGGATCAGGTCCGCTTTTCTCAATTGCGTGTTCGATGCGCGCTCGGATCGACCGGTACTTATACAAGATCTTACGATCGAAGCTTATTCCGCGATACAAAGAGTTGTAAATCGGATGAGCTTTGCGCAGGTCGACGTAAACCTGGCTTTCCTTATCTGTCCATGGAAAGAAGGTTCCGTGCCATGGCTTCGGATGGGCCATGTAATGCACGATCGCCAAGGAGGACATGTTGACCAGATGAAGGAACTGCTTGGGAAAGTTCCAGCGGTTCGATACCAGGATCAGCGATGAGCCACAGACATAATTCAATGCGCCCTGATCGTGTTTGCCCTCGCAGGCCTCAGGATTTTTAGCAAAAAGCTCAAGTGCCTCCTGCCCGATCCAGCCGTTGCGATGGAATTTCAGGACTCCCGCGTTGAAATAGTGGCTGCTCTTTCCAGTGTCGAGGAAATCATGGATCGCCGTGTAATCGCGCGCCGCGAAAAACCTGCCTTCGGGCACGGCGGCGTTTTCGAGCCCGCTGAGATCGCTCACGATCTGCGTATCGCCGTCAAGGTAGATGATCTGGGTATAGTTGGCAGGCAAAATCTCGCAAAGCACCAGCTTGGCCATCGTGCTGACGCTGATGCGTCCCTGGAAATGCGATCCGTCGAGCTTGCCGAGCGAATCCTGCAGCGCTTCGGTCACATCAACCAAGTCGACCCCGCTCGTTGCGAGCAGGGCTTTCAGTTCTTCGAAATTATCGAGATGTTCCGACATGAGAACGCAGACATCGGTCGCGGGGCTTGCGAATTTGCGGGCCTGCAGCGCCGAGAGAATAGTCGGAAATGAATACTCGACATCCGTGACGTAGACGACACACTGATTGTTCATGTCATCACCCTTCCGATTGTGCGCGATACAAATGAACCGGCATTGTCTTTCCAGTCGAGGGAACAGTTGTGAATTGAGCCGACGGGTCTGTCATATGAAGGCCCCGTTCGGTATATATAGCACGCGTCCAGTCCGGTGGTGGCCGAGTCGGATCTGGCTGCCGGCGGCTTTTGTGTGATCATTGTTGAGATATTCACCATGAAGAGTGCCTTGCCTGTCACAAGACTGGGTTTCGACATCTTGTTTCGCGGACCGACGATTGGGGTTGCAAGCCGTGTCGGAATGCAGAGGGAAGGGGGATTGCGATGCTGATCACCACGATCGTGGCAGCCGTGATTTCGATCGCTGCCGGGGCTTCCATCCGTGCCTGGGCCTTCGCATTTTTTGCATTCCTCGTGGCAATCGGGTTCGGCAGCGTGGCTTTCGCTGATGGGTCTTCCGTGCTTGCGGCGGTCCTCTCCGGTTTTGCCATCCTCGCAATGATGGAAATCGGCTACCTCGCGGGCGTATTCGTGTCGGGGCTTTTGCGGCGTAGTGCCAGGCTGCGGGAAAATAATTCGGTCGCAGACAACGTCGCGACCAGCAGCGAGCGCCCGCAAGGCTGATGCAGACGTAGACTTCCCAGCATATCCGTCTGCGGCGCGCTTTGCAGGAGTGCCTTTGGCCGACGGGCTCCTTCTCGCGCGGCGGCGGAGTTCGAGCGCGGGCATCATCGTGCTGAAAACATCGACGCTCTCATCAGAGATATCGATGTCTCCCGTGGGATCCGGTTGGCGAGCGAGCGGGCCGTGCGTCGCGGCGAGATATTGGTTGGCGCCAGGCACCCGGCCGCCAGACCCGCCGTGGTGCTGAACAGCAGGCCGAGATCGGTGCCGCTTCCCGATATCGCCGCCGAGGCGACCTGGGCGATGCATGCCATAATCGCGGCGTTTCCGATCACGTGGTTTTCGCGATCGCCTGATACGCGCCGGCCGGAAGCCCTTAAAAGGCTGCACAGGAAAGTGACGAAGAGAAGAGTGCCGGTTAATCCGACATTGGAAAGCAATGCAGCGATAAAACTCGATGCTCGAACGGTGCCGAGCCCGGCGCCGAAGGTGGCGGTATCAACGAATGCGATCAATGCCAGCGTGTTCCAGGCGGTCCGTTCTTCGCCGGATTGCGATTGGAGCTTGTCCGACAGGGTGCTGTTCACCAGGCCGACAATGGAATCCCATGCGTCGGGGACGAGGCTGAGTGCAACGATGGCACAGGGGATCAAGAACAGCGTGATCACCAGGAGTGTCACGTGCGGGGTCGTGGCCGGGCCGCCGATCAGTCGTTTCAGGCAGAACAGCACGAACAAGCTGATAACGAAGATGCCGGCAATATAGGCGGTTGTTGACGTGCAAAGCATGATCGTCGGGCCGATGAAAAGTGTTGCAAGTCCCGCCATGCGGCTTTGAACACGCTCCAGCCAGAGCATCAGGGTGAAGGAAAAATAGGCCAGCGCGACAGCGCCATACATGCTCGCTTCGGGAAAGGAACCGACGATGCGCTTGAAGCCGCTGATCGTCTCGGCCGTATGCATCGTGTAATTCGCATTCCTGATGATATCGAGCAGGTAGGACTGTCCGGTCAGGAAGGTTCCGATATCGATAAGCGCCAATGCAAAACATACCAGCGACGCGACGATCAGTTGTTGTGCAACGAAACGGGCATATCCGAGCCTGGTGAGCCCCGAGACGACGGCAAAGCAGGCGAGGTCGCCGAGCAGATAGACGGATTGGCTGAGATTGGACGAACCTGGAGCCAGCGGAGCGGCCACTGTCGACATCATCCCGGAGACGTCTCGTGCAGAGGAGTAGACGAGGGTCGCGCCTGCAAAGATGCGGGGCAAGAAGAACGACGATGCCACGGAAAACAGGATGTAGGCGGCAAACCAGAAGCCAGGGCCCGGATAGGCGATGCTGGCCAGTACCGTCTGCGTTTGAGCCGGGCGCAGTAGGGCGGCCAAAACGAGAAAGAGCACCAGAAGATGGCTTGGCTGGATGCTGCTGCCGCCGAGCGCGGGCAATTGGAGAGCCGCTGCGGCTCCCAGCAGCGTCGACAGGCACAGGGTCGCAAGAGCAAAGCGCGCGCCGTAGATCATGCCGAGCACGCCAAGCAGCAGAACGATGAAACCGATCGGTTCTATCGACATGCTTCAGATCCTGATCCGGAGGGTATGCGGCCAATGATCACCACCGCCACCTAATTCGATCCCGCCTGAGATACCCAACCGGGGGCCGACCGACTGTCCCCGGCCACATCGGACGACGGGACTGTCGAACTCTGTTTCTGCGGCGCGGCCTGCGGCGACTGGGATGAGCCCTGAAGGCTCGTGTCTAAACCGACCTCGACCAGATCGTGCGGCAGCAATGCGGTTTGCTCGTCCGCCACGATGGTGCGATAGGTTCCGTCGTCATTGCGACGCACGATCCTGTAGTTCTTCTGCGCTCTGCTGAGACCCGGCACGTCGGTGCTGATCTGGGCGAGTTGAGCGTCGTAGCCGGCCTGTTCGCCGAGAAGCTGGGCCACCTGGATATCGATCGCCGCCCTGCCGATCGCCAGATTGACCTGATTGAGCAAGTCCTGGTTTTCGCTGTTCTGCCGGTTAACGATGTTGATCTTGGAACGGTCGGCTTCGCTGAGGCCCTGGCGAGCCGTGGTCAGGGCAACTTCGAGATCGATCAGGGTGCCTTGTGCATCCGCAACCCCGCGGTCGACCGAGACCTGGCGGGAATTGCTGACCAAGCCTTTGCTCACTAGGCTGTTGACATTGTCCAATTCCTTTTGGGCAAGGTCGATCTGCCGCTTTTGCGAATTGATCTTGGCCGCAAGCGACTCGACCTGCTGGCCATAGAGACGGGTCAGATCATTCGCCGCTTCGATCTGGCTGTCGATATCGACGCGCCGCAGCCGCATCAGGTTCAATTCCTGTGCCTTCAGCTTGTCTATATCGGGCGTTCCCACGAGTTCGCCAGGAATTTCGAAACTCTGCTCGCCAGCGATCTCCGCGCGCAGCCGCGCCTGCCGCATCAACAGATCGCGCCGGTTGAGAACGGCCGTTCGGTAGGCGCCGGCAGCCTGGATCCGGTCGCGCTCGAAATAGGTATTATCCTCGCGTTCCCGCTGGAAACCACCAGCGATGCTGACCACCTTCATGACGGTCATGTTGGGTTCAAACGGATAGCGTCCGGGAGTTTGCACGGTTCCGGTCACGAAGATCGGTGCATGCTCGGCAATCTCCAGGGCGATGTACGGCTTGCCCGGGAGTTCCGCCTTTTCGGCCAGCGCGCCGGCGATGGCATCGGCGAGCTCCTCAGTTGTCTTTCCGGTTGCTTGCACGTGGCCGGCGATCGGGATCGACAGGTCGCCGGTATCGTCGACGGTATAGACGCCGTCGAGAGCCTCCCAGCTGGCATAGCGGGAATCCGAAGAGCGCCATTCGACGACGCGCAGTCTTACCTTGTCTTCCGGTACGAGGGTAAATGTCTGTGCATGGGCGACGCTCCAGCCGGTCAGGCAGCAGAAAGCCAGCAAGGCGAGTGCGGCGGAGATGGCGCGATCGGACAAGGATGTAGGTTGCATTGATCTATCTCCGTTTCGTTGCGATCGACGGCGAAGTCATCTCGCGCGGCGGCGGATTGCCGAGTTCGAGAATGCGGGACGGAGAGGCGCGGCCGACAAGAAGATCGGAAAGCGCCAGCAAATTGCCATTCAAACGTCCCCAACGGTCGATCAAGCGGTCTTTGAACAATAGGCCCGAGGCGTTCGCCAGAATGTTGCGGCCGATCTGTGCGATTGCACGGCCCTTGGACATCGTGCCCTTGCGGATCAGATAGACAGGATTGGCAACCTGCGAATAGCCGAGTCTTCGGCCGGGCTGACGCCCGGATCTGACGCCGAGATGCACGCCGCGGGCGCCTTCGACACGCACGGACCTGCCGTAGCGGGCGATGCACCTGCTGAAATCGACATCCTCGAGCCAGCCGTAGAGCGGCAGCTGCTCGTCAAAAGTCAGCGCATGCTCGATGACGGATGAAAGGCGAACCGCCATGTTGCATCCGTAGGCGTTATAGACCTCCGTCACCTGTTCGGCCGCTTCGCCGGCCGTTTCAAGAACCTGCAGCGCCGTTGACATGCTGAGGCCGCCGTCGAGGATGCCGTCGGCCAGGACCTCGCCGGTGGCGATCGCCACGTTGGGCCTTAGCGCAAAAACGGCCGCAATCCGCGACAGAAAGGTTGCGGCGGGAATGAAGTCGTCGTCCAGGAAGATCAGAATATCCGTATCGGCCGCGGCGGCCTCGATGATCCTGTTGCGTTGAGAGGTCAGGCCACGGCTACCGACGATGACGTCCACGTCGACGCGGTCGGCAAGCCCGGCGGCATCGTCGATCAAGGGCACGCAGACGATCAGCCGCTCAGCCTGATCGGGCAGCCCGGTGAGATAATCGACCGTCTCCCGCAGGATCGAGGGGCGGCCTGCCGAAGCAATCCCGATGGCAATTCGCAATGGGCGGCTCGCGCGCCCTGCCGCGGCTTCAGTGCCGCAAGGACCAGGCGCCGGCCCGATTGGCTCGCCCTGCTTGGTTGCTCCTGCCGAAAACGAGGTCATGACTGCATTCTCTTCGGTGCATGGTTGATGATCGCGCCGAGGATCTCCGCCCCGACGTTCCGCATCGTGTCGATGACGCGCATGGTATCGTCGATCGAGGTGCGGCCGTGCGAGGTGACGATGAGGACGCCGTCCAGTTCCGGCGCGATCGCATTGGCATCCGGCGAAGCGGAGAATGCGGAAATGTCGACGAATATGGCGTCGAATTCCTTTTTCAGATCGGCGAAGCTCAACTGTGTGCGACGGGAGCTCAGGCGAATGGCCGGCGTCACCGCTTCGACATCGCCGAGCGGAAGGAATTTCAGCGTCGGGGTGAGCGGCAATGCCGCCGTCTGAATCAGTTCTCCATTGTCGAGGACATCGACGAGGCCGGTGGAACTATGGGGCGCGATCGATTTGCTGAGCGACGATTTCTGTGCAGCCGCATCGATCAGCAGCGTCTGAGCTCCTGATATCGCCGACAGCATGGCAAGTTCACACGCGATGGTCGATGCCCCGCTGCCGGGGTCGATGGCGACGATTCCGATGACGACCCGGCGTTTGCGCCGAAGACCGACGACCGTCGCGCTCAGTTCCGCCATGCCTGGGATATCAGGATAGGCGGCAGTGCTCCTATCCGTGCCGGCGGCAAGGAAATGCGCAGGGTGTCGATTGCTGGTCCTTTTCGATGTCGCCAGCAGAGTGACGAAGGGCAGTCCAGCAGCATCGGCGATCTGATGGGGACGGATGATCCGGCGATCACCGGCGTGCCTTATCATGGCAAGTGCCAGGCCGAGACCAAGACCGACCGCCGCCGCAAAGGCGAGGATGAGCGTGCTGCGTGGCCTGGCCTTCGAAAGCGGCAGCGTGGCTCGCGAAACGATCGTGGCATCGGACACCGGGTAGGTGATGCGCTGCTTGGCTTCGGTAAGCTGGTTCAAGGTGCTTTCGTAAAGGGTGCGGCGAGCGTCCGTTGCGCTTTGCAGCTCCGCAAGCTTGAACTGATCGCGCGGATTGCTCGTAAAACCAGCCAAGGCGCTGGCAGCTTCGGCAAGTCCACGCTGTTGCTCGGTTATGAACTTCGCCAGCCAGTCGCTGTATTGGCGGGCGGCGTTGGCCTTCATGGAGATATTCTTCTGAATATATTGCCTGGCGAGCGTGTCGGCGATGTCGACAGCTTTCTGGGGGGTCGTTGCCGCGGCCGATATCTCGATGACCGTCGAACTTCCGATCCGGCGTATTTCCGTCATGTTCAGCAACGTGGCCGTCGCCCAGTCATGGAGCCGCTCCCCCTCCGGCTGCGCTTCTCCCGTTCCCTTGTCCGTCGCTGCCTGCGATGGCGTATCCTGCTGCGAAGAAAGGCCCGTCAGCCAATTCTTTGCCCTGTCCTGCAGCGAAGGCGCCTGATCGACGAATTCCGGATCGTTGTCGAGATCAAGCGCCGTTACCGTTCCGCCGACGACGTCGCTGGATCTGGCGATTTCCAGCTGTCCCTCTATGAATGCATCTTCCGCAAATGCCCTTTGTGCTTCGGAGCCGCTCACCTGGGGAAAGATGACAAGTTGCGTGCTGGCAACGAAAGTCGGCTCGGCGGTCAGTACGTAGCTCCCCGCCAATACGAGGAAGGCGATCGTCGTCGCCACAATCCACGGCCAGCGCATTCTGAGAAAGAAAAGCATATCCCGCAAAGTCAGCGGTGAATTCCCCCCAGTTGTTGCGGCAGGCAGAGATATCGGAGAAACGCCGCTGAAGATCGTGCTCGATGTCATGTCGTCCTAATCCAAAATGGCGATATCACGGAGTAACCAGGTGCCGGGTGATCAGATACCTGCAGCGTGGAGGGGACGGAGAGAGGTGCATGTCTTCCGATTTCAGGCATGATCGGCAGCTCTCCCCCGTTGCTCAGTACGAGCCCCGCTGCGAAAACAGTGCGGGAATGGTCTTGGCTATGATGATCAAGTCCCGGCCGAGCGACCAGTTATCGAGATAGTGAACGTCGAGGGAAACCCGGTGCTCGTAGCTGACATCGTTGCGCCCGCTGGTTTGCCAATGACCCGTCAGGCCGGGGCGGACTGCCATGTACGCCCAAATATGCTCGCCGTAGCGCGGCAATTCCTCGACGGTGATTGGCCGAGGGCCGACGAGGCTCATTTCGCCGCGCAGGACATTAAACAATTGGGGCAGCTCGTCGATGCTCGACCGCCTCAGAATGTCGCCGACGGTTGTAATTCTCGGATCGTCTTTCAGCTTGTGTGTCGCTTCCCACTCGCTGCGCGCAACCGGGTTGTTTTCGAGCAATTCGGCAAGCTGAGCACTCGCATCGGTCTTCATCGTGCGAAATTTGAGGCAGCCGAATGGCGATCCGCCGAAGCCGATGCGCGTATGGGAGTAGAAGACCGGGCCGCGGTCGGAGACCTTTACGATCAAGGCGACAACCAAAAGAAGCGGGGAAAGCAGGAACAGGGCGGTGATCGCCATCAGGAGGTCGAGTGCGCGCTTGGACGATCTGCCTGCTGCACGAGGCCGGGACGCATTCAGATCGCCGCCATTCGCAGACCTTCCGTCACGCGACCATGCCTCGAAACTATGTGCTTCCCATGCCATTGGGGGTCTCCAAAACTTTCCGATTAAGAACCGTTGAAACTTTGCTGCGCCGCACTCTGATTGTCTGTTACCAAGGTCATAATCCTTAATAAATTCTTTATGCTACTAAACGACAGAAAATAACTCTGATTGTTTCTTTCGGCGAATTATTTTCATTCTAAAAGGCAATCTAACCTAGTTAAAGGTGATTAATCCACTGAAATTCATTTATATTTTTGCAATCATCATTTCGATTGTGTCTGTTTTTTAACTGGAATGACTTTTTAATAAGCACCTTGCCCCAATCATACGATCGTTCTTTGGTTTCCTCGGGTTTTTGATTGCGCCACTGATGTATTTTTGTTTTTGACCCAAATATAGTCTTCACCTTTACGCTGTCTCTCGGTGATGTTATTTGACTTGGATATTAAGGTAATATAAATGATGCAGTGCAGCATTGCCTATCGTTATTCGAGTACTGGAGTTATGCGCATGGACGGGGTGACACACGCATCAGATCGCAGGGCCGGGGTCGGCAAGGCGGCGATATCGGCTAGCGGCGGCATTCATCTCGGCAACCGCATGGTGCTCGACGACGAATTCCTTTCGTGCCGGTCGAGCGTCCGGCGTTTCCGGCGCGGCGAGGTCATCGCCGGGGCCGGCGTCCTGATCGATATGTTCGCTCGCGTGCATTCGGGGGTGGTCAGCGCAAGCACGATGCTGCCCGACGGCAGAGAGTTTATCGTTGAGATCATCCCGAAATCGGGCCTGATCGGCGAGCTCGAGGTCTTGCGCAGGCAGACGTTGAGCCTTGAATACCGAGCCGGTTCCAACTGCGAGTTGCACTTCTTCGAAGGCCGCCTGCTGCGCGACATGTATGCCAGCGATCCCAGCTTTCGCGAAAAGGTCTTCTCCAGGGCGCTGGCGCGTATTTCGGAGCTCGAACTCCGGATCGTTGCCAATGCAGCTTCGAGCCTGCAGTCGAGGCTGGCCAGCACACTGCTGCGGCTCTCCGCCGTTTATGGAAAAGATGCAGCAAACAGTGGGGACGAACTGATCATCTCGCAAAATGATCTGGCCGCGACGCTGCCGGCCTCCCGCGAGAAGGTCAATCAATGCCTGCGGCGCCTGCGTGAAGGCAAGATCATCGACGGGGGGCAGGGCAAGATCCGTATTCTGAACCGAAAGGCGCTGGAAGCCTGTGCCAACGGTGCGGCTTCGGTGAAATGATGCGCCTGTCGCCTTCCGAGGCCATCCGATCCACCGCACGCGTCGGCCGGTTTCCCGGCCCTGGCACGACAAAGATCGATCGCGTGGTCATTATCGACGACTACTCGGTGGCCAGAGGTGGGGCGACAGGCCTGGCAGTGCTGTCTGCCAAGCTTTTTCGCGGGCTCGGCATTCCGGTGACCTATATTTGCGGAGATGACGCCGCCAATGCGGAGCTTGCCGCGCTCGGAGTCTCGATGGTCGGACTGAAAAGCCGCGACCTGCTCAGTGCCGAGCGTGCGAAGGCGTTCGTCACCGGCATTCACAATGGCGCCGCCGTCCGCATGGTCGCGAACTGGATTGCTGCAAACGATACCGCCAACACCATCTACCATGTGCATGGCTGGCACCAGATTCTGTCCCCCGCGATTTTCAGGGCTTTGGTGCCGGTCGCCAGACGATGCGTGGTTCACGCGCATGATTTCTTCACGGCCTGCCCCAACGGTGCCTTCTTCGACTATCAGGCGCAGGAGATCTGCCTGCGACGCCCGCTCGGCGGAAGCTGCATTGCGACGGCTTGCGACAAGAGAAGTTATTCGCACAAATTGTGGCGTGTCGCGCGCGGGTCCAATATCCTCCGACTCCTGAAGGATAAGGCCGATTTCGCCCGGATCATTCTGCTGCACGAGAAGATGGCGAGCTTTCTCGTCGGCGCCGGCTATCGGCCCGAACGGCTGACGACGATCCGCAATCCTGTCGCTCCCCTCTCCATCAAACGGATCGAGGCCGAGGCCAACGACGAGTTCGTGTTCATCGGACGGTTGGACGAGGAGAAAGGCGTGGAGGACGCCGTCGCCGCCACGCGCAGAGCCGGCGTCAGGCTTTGCGTGATCGGGGACGGGCCGCTGATGCCGCTGGTTTCCGCGTCAGGAGATCACGTCAGGGCCGTCGGCTGGCAGTCGCATGCGGAGATCGGCCCGACCATCCGCAAGGCGCGTGCGCTGTTGATGCCCTCGCGTTATCCCGAGCCGTTCGGTCTCGTCGCTATCGAAGCGGCCAGGAGCGGTCTGCCCGTGATCATGTCGCGTAGCGCCTTTCTCGCCGAGGAAATGGAAAGAGCCGGCATGGCACTTGCCTGCGACACGGCCGATGAAAGCGCCTTTGCCGACACTCTGACGCGATTTAGCCGAATGCCCAGGCAAGAGGTCCGTGCCATGAGCGAGCGGGCTTTCCGGCTGTCCCCGGGTCTCGCCTCGACACACGAGGAATGGCGCGACGCGCTTCTTGCCGAATATCACAGCCTGATTTCGACGACTGCGGTTTCCGAGCTGACAGACGGTGTCGCGATACAAGGAGTATTGAGTTGACCCTTAAAGCAACAACCTCTCTTCCCGACGCGAGGGCCTTTCTGACCGATGCGCCTGTCATGGCGAAAAGGCGGGTTGCCGAGGCCGGAAGGACAGGCGACACCGGGCAACTTCGGGTCGCCATCGTGCATTACTGGCTCGTTTCGATGCGCGGCGGTGAAAAGGTCCTTGAAGAGCTGTGCCGCATGTTTCCGCAGGCCGACATCTTCACCCTCGTCTGCAACCGGGATCGCATCAGCGATTTTCTGAAGACGCGGAATATCCGCACGTCTTTCCTGCAGAAGATCCCTGGCGCGCAGCGGCATTACACCAAGATGCTGCCGCTGATGCCCTTCGCGCTCGAGCAGTTCGATCTGCAGGATTACGACCTGGTGCTGTCGAGCGAATCCGGCCCCGCCAAAGGCATCATCACGCGCGCCGACGCTCTCCATGTCTGCTACTGCCATTCGCCCATGCGCTATATTTGGGATCAGTTCCATGTCTATCGCCATGGTCTTCCCTGGGTGGGACGCGCCTTAATGTCGATTACCGCGCCGATGCTGCGCGCCTGGGACGTGACGACGTCCTCGCGCGTCGATGTGTTCGTGGCCAACTCCGATTACGTCGCAAGCCGCATCCGTCGCTTCTACGATCGGGACTCCGTCGTCATTCATCCGCCCGTTGCGACCGACGATTTTGCGGTGGGGAAGGGGAAAGGCGAATTTTATCTCTATGCGGGACAACTGACCACCTACAAGCGGCCGGATATCGCGGTGCGCGCCTGCACCGAGGCCGGCCGGAAGCTGGTCGTCATCGGTGAGGGAGAACAATTACCTTATCTGAAGTCGATCGCCGGCCCGACCGTTGAGTTTCTCGGCCATCAGCCCTTCAACGTCCTGCGCGACCATCTTTCGCGATGCCGTGCCCTGTTGTTTCCCGGCACGGAGGATTTCGGCATCCTGCCGGTGGAAGCCATGGCATCAGGGCGGCCGGTTCTGGCTTTCGACGCGGGCGGCGCCCGGGAAACCGTATCCGCGCCACAGGTCGGCTTTCGCTTCGCGCAACAGACGACGGAAGCCCTTTTGGAAACGATGGAAGCATTCGAAGCGGTCGAGGACGATATCGATCCGCATGCAATCCGTGCGCACTCGCTGAAATTCTCCGCCGCCGTATTCCGCGATCGTCTGTCCAGTCTGATCGAGCAACAGTTGTCCAGCCATGGAGATGGGTCTGCCGACGTCTTCAGAAGACGGCACGGTTGAGGGGGAAGGAACGGAGCTGCCTGCCTTACCGCGCCCCGCCCGAAACCGTCTCAAGCCCTCGACGAGGAATAGATAAACAGATCATGTCAAGCGTATCTCAGAGGACGGCGACGGCGAGCATCTGGACCATCAGCGGAAAATTTCTTGCGCGGATGCTCGATTTCGTCAGCCTCCTTGTCCTGGCAAGGCTGCTGAGCCCTGAGGATTTCGGCCTGGTCGCCATCGCGACGTCGGTCCTGGTCATCGTCGAGGCGATCCTGGACCTGCCGTTGACGCAGGCCTTGATGCGCCAATCGTCGCCTTCGGACGAGATGTTCGCCACGGCCTTCACCCTCAGCCTGCTGAGAGGGCTGGCCATCAGCCTGCTGATGATGATCATCTCCTGGCCAATGGCGCTGGCCTACGACGACCCCAGGCTTTTCGCCCTTGTCGCCGTTCTTTCGATCGCGCCTGCCATGCGCAGCATGATCAGCCCGCGCATGGTTCTTTTCATGCAGCGGTTCGATTTCAAACGCGAGTTCGCGCTCGATCTCATCACCAAGGGATCGACATTGTTGTTCGGGGTGGGTGTGGCTGTGGCAACAGGCAGCTACTGGGGGCTGGCGATCGGAGCGGTCGCCGGCCCGACGGCAGCGATGATCACGTCCTATGTCTTTGCGCCGATGCGGCCGACGTTCAGCCTTTCCGAATGGAAGCATTTTCAGGACATGATCAGCTGGAATACCGTGTCGCAGGTGCTGAATTCGATCAATTGGCAGCTGGACCGGCTGCTTCTGCCGCGGTTTACCGGATTGTCGACGTTCGGTGCCTTCAGCGTCGCCGACAATATCGCGGGTATTCCGTACCAGACCTTCGTCGGACCGTTGCTGCGCCCGCTGATGGCGGCATTCTCCACCGTCGAAGACCGCCGCAACCTGGTTGCTGCCTATCTAAAGGCGACGAATGCGATCACCTTCGTCGCGGCACCCATTCTGATCGCTCTTGCCCTTCTCGCCGAGCCGACCGTGCGTATCCTCGTCGGCGAGAAATGGGCATCCTCCGCGCCGATCCTGCAATGGCTGTGCCTTGTCAGCCTGCTTGGTCTTCCCACGAACATGATGCCGCCATTGGCCATGGTCATGAACAATACCCGCTATGTCGCTCTCAGGATGTTTATCGAGTTCGCCGTCAGGGCGCCGGTCACCATTCTGGCTATCGCCTATTTCCAGGTGTCGGGCGCGCTGGGCGCGCGGATCGTAGCGGTCCTCGTCGCCTATGGCGCATCGCTCGTCATCACCAGGCGGCTGATCGGCGCGAGTTTTGCCGCGCAATTGATGTCGTTTTTCCGGCCTCTGCTTGCGAGCTTGCCGATGATCGCTTTCCTGCTCTGGGTGGAGCCGATGCTCGTCGCCATGCCTGTCGGCGTCAATCTTATCGTCGGCCTCGCGCTTTTCGGCGGGGCGGCAGCGGGGATTTTCTGGGCTGTCGCGTTGCTGTTGTGGCAGATGATCGGAAGGCCCGACGGCATCGAGACCATCATCGTCCAAAGGCTCATCCCGCGACGAAACGAGGTTCTCACCTCATGATCGGGGCAAATGCCCCCGACGATTTTGTTCAAGCGTTTTCAAGGGAGTAACAATGCGTTACGGGATATCTGCCAAGTGGCTCGGTCTGCTCGTCGTTCTCGGTCTAGGCGCGCTGCCCGGCCAGCCCAGCGTGGCCCAAGAACCGCTCAATATCGATGCATACCAGCTGACATTCGACGAGAGTTTCGACAGCCTCGACGTTTCGGCCTGGGGAGAGAAGAGCTCCCGCTGGATCGCTCATACGCCCTGGAACGGCGATTTCGGTGATGCCCGTTTCACCGATCCGGCTCCCGGCTTTCCGTTTACCACCGATCAGGGAATTCTGAAGATCGAAGCGCGCAAGGAGGCCGACGGCACCTGGCGTTCAGGCTTGCTGTCATCGGTGAACCCGAAGGGTGAAGGTTTCTCGCAGCAGTTCGGCTATTTCGAAGCACGGATGAAGCTGCCGCCGGGCAAGGGTGTCTGGCCGGCCTTCTGGCTCATCGGGCTCGACCGGTCGAAATACACAGCCGAGATTGACGTGCTGGAATATTATGGACGCGCGCCTTACGAATTCAGCATGGGTTTTCATATCTGGCGTCAGAGCCAAGGCGGCCAGAACTCCACCGGCGGCTATTGGAAAACGGTCGAGGACGGGATTCTAAACAGCGAGTATCATACCTACGGCGTCGATATTCAGGCTGACAAGACGACCTTCTATCTGGATCGGCAATATCTCTGGAGCTTCGACACCCCGAAGGAGTACCACATGCCGTTCTATCCGCTGGTCAATCTGGCGCTCGGCTCGGGATGGCCGATCGATGAAACGCCGAACCCTTCCATTCTGCTCGTCGACTATATCCATGTTTACAAGCGAAAGCCTGCCGACGCAGCGAATTGAACGAGTGGCTCAGGTTGCCTGATCGGCCTATCGCTCGCGGAGGCAGCTGAGACCGGTTTCCAGGTCGAAGAGATGCATCGCCTCCTCGTCGAAGAAGAGGGTCAGTTTTTTGTTGTCGCGGATCGGCGTGCGCGGCGGCAGGCAGGCCATCAGCCGCTGATTTCCCGCAAGGGCGGTGACGACGAGTTCCGGGCCGGTCAGTTCCGAAACCTCGGCGGTTGCCTCGATCGACAGGCCGGCGCCGTCGGTGCGAAGCGCCTCGGGACGGATGCCGAGGATGAGGTCGCGGCCGTTGTCGGCTACGTCGCGGAAACGGGCGGGCAGGGGCAGGGTAGCATCGGAGCCTGAAAGCGCCAGACGGCCGTCACGCACGGTCGCCTTCAGCAGGTTCATCGGCGGCGCGCCGACGAAGGTGGCGACATAGAGCGTAGCCGGATGATTGTAGATTTCCTCAGGCGTACCGAGCTGCTCGATGCGGCCGTCGCGCATGACGGCGATGCGGCTCGCCAGAGTCATCGCCTCGATCTGGTCATGGGTGACGTAGACGACGGTGGTCTTCAGCATCTGATGCAGCCGCTTGATCTCGGTGCGCATCTCCATGCGGAGCTTGGCGTCGAGATTGGAAAGCGGCTCGTCGAAGAGGAAGACCTCGGGTTTGCGCACCAGCGCGCGGCCGATCGCCACGCGCTGGCGCTGGCCGCCGGAAAGCTGGCTCGGTTTGCGCTCGAGGAGGTTTTCGATCTGCAGCAGTTTTGCCGCATCGCGCACGGCCTTGTCGCGGTCGTCCGCCGGCACCTTGCGCATTTCCAGCCCGAAGCCGATGTTCCTGTGCACCGTCAAATTTGGATAGAGCGCATAGGATTGAAAGACCATGGCGATGTCGCGGTCCTTCGGATGCACGCCGAGCACTGAGCGCCCGCCGATCCTGACGTCCCCGCTCGTTGCCTCTGCAAGGCCGGCAATGATATTCAGGAGCGTGGATTTGCCGCAGCCCGACGAGCCGAGCAGCACGAGGAATTCACCGCTTTCCAGTGAGATGTCGATGCCTTTCAGGGTCTCGACATCACCATAGGACTTGCGGATGGTCTGGATTTCGAGCGCACTCATCGCACCGGCTCCTGAAGAGTTGTCGGACCGCCATAATTGCGGGGAAGGGTTGAGATGGCGCGCGAGGCAACCTCGGTTCCGGCTATCAGGCAGGAAAGCAGCGGCGCATCACCTGCGAGAGCAGCGAGGAAAGCGGCGTTGAAGACATCGCCGGCACCGATCGTATCGACAACTTCGACAATGGGTGCGCCTACCGAAACCAACACGCCCTCCGGCCCGATCGCGATCGCGCCGTCCGGGCCACGCTTAACAACGACGATCGCATCCTGTGGCATATGCAGCCTGATATGACGTGCGGCCTCGATCGGATCGACGATGCCGGCAAGTGTCGTCGCTTCGATTTCGTTCAACAGCGCGATGCCGCTGCGGGACAGCCAGGTGCGTGTCGCCGCGCAATTTTCCTGCGTCCAACCGTCGAGCGGCCAGCCGGTGTCGAGTGCGACGGTAATGTCATGGCTGTCGGCCCAGTCGAAGAAGGCGTCGTATTGCTCGGTCAGATCGTCGGTCAAGAACGAGCCGCAAAGGAGGGCGTAACCGCTCCCAAGGCGCGCTGCGTCGAGGACCGCGAAGACATCGGCCAGACTGAAACGTGGCAGATGGCCTTTGGTCGTGAAGAAGGTCCGCTCGCCGTCCGGATGAGTGATGCCGACGGAGAGCGTCGTTTTCTCAGGACGTATGGGCCACTTCTTGGAGCGGTGGCCGAAGGCCTCGCTCAGCCAGCGGCCGAATTGGTCACTGCCGATATTGGCGGCGATCTCGAATTCGACGCCAAGCGCCTGCCAGGCGAGCGCGCTGTTGCCGGCGGCTCCGCCGACCCGTAATTCGTCGTGATCGACGATGATTTCCGTCCCGGCTTTAGGCCAGGCGGCTGCCGGCCCAAGGATCAAGTCGACGTTGACGTTGCCGATGACTGCAAGCGGCCGCATTCATTCGCTCCGGGTGATCTTGGTGGAACGGACCGGCGTTCCCGCATTCTCCACGCGGCCGTCGGCAAAGGCGATCATCAGCCGCTGGGCAATCGGCAGCATGGCGAAGATCGCGGCAAGGCCCGTCGCCGCGGCAAAGCGGATTGTCACCGCGCCGACGATCGGCGCTTGCCCCGATGCGTCGAACAGGATGACCGGTGCGCCGGTCTCGACGGCGGAGACCGCCATCGCCGTCACCAGACCGGCTGTTTCGTCCAAGCCGCGAAACAGCACGACGCCGATTTCCGGCCCCAGCATCTCCATCGGCCCATGGCGCAACTGGCCGCCTTCAAGCGAGAAGCAGGGGCGGCGCGACAATTCCGTCAATCCGAGCGCCAATGCCTCGGCGATTCCTTGCAGCCGGCGGCCTGAGGTGACGACCGTTGCGACGTCTTCGAGATTGGTGAGGGCGGCTGCGATATCATGGTCTTCAGGCGCCCTGAGGACGGCAAGTGCGGCCGTGGGATCTTCGCCGAGGGCGGAAAGGATTGCCAGATGCAGGGCGAAGGTTACCGTCAGGCTGCGGGTTGCGGCAAAGGCAAGTTCGGTGCCGCCGGCGCCCACCAATGACGGGGCGGTTCTTGCGAGGAAGGAACTGGCTTCGAGCGTCAGGCCGAAGGTCTCCTCTGTGCCTCCGGTCTCGTCGAACCAACGCACCACCTCGGCGCTCTCACCCGATTGCGAGGTGACGAAGATCGTCCTGCCGTCAATGGGCAGCGGCTGGCCGAGCTGCTCGGAGAGCGGCAAGGCGACGGTATCGATGCCGAGCGAGCGGTAGAGCGGTTCGACGGCGCGGTTGACGGCATGCGAGCCGCCCATGCCGAGCAAGAGCAACCGGCCGGTTTTCTCAAGCGAGGCAGCGGCTCTTGTCGCGATCGGCCCGGCAACTTCATAGGAGGCGATCGCATCGGCATGCTGGCGCGCCATCTCGCGGTCGATCGCGGCAAGTCCGGCCGGCCGGGTTCTTTCTGTTGTCATGTTCATCCCTTGACGCCGCCGCTGGTGAGCCCTGAAATCAGGGCGCGTTGCATGACGAGACCGATCAGCACCGGGGGCAGGGCGGCGAGCACGCCTGCCGTGGCGATCAGTCCGTAATCGGAAACGCGGCCGCCGGCGAGATCGGCAATGGCGACTGTCAGCGTTTTGGCGCGCTGGTCCGAGGTGAAGAGCAGCGCGTAGAAGAATTCATCCCAGGCAAGCAGGAATGCAAAGAGGCTCGATGTCGCGACCACGGGGCCGGCGAGCGGCAGCGTGATGATCCTCAGCGTCTGGAATAGGCCGGCGCCGTCGATCATCGCGGCGGATTCGATCTCGCGCGGGATGGAATCGAAGCCCGATTTCATCAACCAGGTGGTGAAGGGTGCCAGGATGGTCAGATAGACCAAGGCAAGGCCGAAGACGTTGTTCAGCATGCCGAGATGAGAGAGACCCATATAGAGCGGCACGGCGAGGGCTACCGGCGGCAGCATATAGGTGGCGATCACCATCGATAGCGACCATCCGACAGAAGGCGTGCGCGACACTGCCCAGCCGGCCGGAATTGCAAGCGCGATGGCGGCGATCGTCGCCATGCCAGCCACCTCGATGCTGTTGCGCAGCGACGCGGTAAAGGCGGCGCCGGCGCTGTTTTCGATCGTCGAGAGCAGCACGGCGTAGCGAGAGAAATCCACCGTTTGCGGCCACCAGCGCAGCGGTTTTGCGGCAAGATCGGCGGCCGGCGAGATGCTCATGATGAACAGCCAGAGGATCGGCGCCAGGATGACGGCGGCAAGCAGCAGCGCGCAGATATAGATGAAGGCGGAAAACAGCGGGCTTTGGCGTTCCATCAGGCAGCACTCCCGGCGGTCTTGCGCACCAGGGCGGCGTAGCCGGCGGCAAGCAGTGTCACCAGCAGCGTCACGATCAAGGCCAACGACGCGCCGGAGCCCGCCCGCTGGAAGGAGAAGGCTTCCTGATAGACGAGGATCGACAGCGTGCGCGTGCTATTGGCCGGGCCACCGCGGGTCATGACCCAGATGATGTCGAACACCTTGAAGGCTTCGATCGTGCGCAGCACCAAGGCCACCATCAGCGGGCCGGCGAGATAGGGCAAGATGACGAAGCGGAAGCGGGCGACAGCGCCGGCGCCGTCGACGAGCGAGGCGGCGGTGATGTCGCGCGGCACGGCCTGGAGTGCGGCCAGCGCGATCAGCGCCACCAGCGGGAAATTCTTCCAGCAGTCGGCGACGATGAGGGCTGCCAGCGCCGTGCCCGGTTCGCCGAGCCAGGAGCGGTAGGCGTCGAGCAGGCCGAGCTGGGTCAGCGCCGCGTTGAGCGCACCATATTCCGGATTGTAGATCAGCCGCCAGAGCGTGGCGTTGACGACGGTGGGCAGCGCCCAGGGCAGGATCATCAGGGCGCGAAGCGCGGTGCGGCCACGGAATTGCTGGTTCAGCAGCAAGGCGGCCAGAATGCCGATCACCATTTCGGCGGCGACCGAGACGATCGCGAACCATGCGGTGGTGTTGAGGGTGCGTTGAAAATTCGAGCCGGAGATCATCTTCGCATAATTGTCGATACCAACGAAGCTTCCTTCCGTGCCGACGAGTTTGGCATCGGTGAAGGAGAGGCCGACAGTATCGATCAGAGGCCAGCCGATGACCGATATCATGACCACGAGAAGCGGCAGCATCAAAAGCCACGCGCGGGTTGTCAGCCAAGTGCCCGACATCAAGGCGACCCTTCTTCATTCTTAAGTTTTGGAAACCGGGCGACGGCTGGCGTCGCCCGGGGTTCCGAGCCGGATCAGAGGCCGCTATTGTCGGCCGCCGACTTCAGTGCGTCCTCGGGAGAGGACTGGCCGAGCAGTGATTCCTGAATCGCCTGCTGCAGGGCGGTCGAAAGCTCCTGATATTTCGGTGTCGTCGGACGCGGATACATCGCGGCAAGGCCGACCTTGGCGGCAGAGATCAGCTCTTCCTGACCTTTGGTGACGGCCGGGTCCTCATAGGAGGAGGCCCAGATCGGCAGGCTGAGCTTGGCATAGGTATTCTGCGTCGCCTGTGAGGTCATGAAGGTGATGTATTTCCAGGCTTCATCCGGATGTTGGCTGGCCGAGGTGATGCCGAGGCCCATCGAGCCGTTGACGGCTGAAGCCTGGCTCTTGCCGGCCACACCCGGTGCCGGGACGACGCCGACCTTGCCCGCGACTTTGCTGTCTTTCGGATCGTTGGCCATGTTGTACATGTAGGTCCAGTTCAGCGCGAAGGCGGCATCGCCGTTTTCGAAGACCTTGCGGACGTCCTCTTCCAGAAATTCCTTGGAGTTCGGATTGGTCAGGCCGGACGAATAGCTGGAGACCATGTATTTCAGCGCATCAAGACCGCCGCCGGTCTGGAAGGCTGGCTTGCCCTCCTTGAGGAAATCACCGCCATAGGCGCTGACGAGCGTGGTGTAGTCGCAGATCGCCGCTTCGGCCTGCGACCAACTCCAGGCGATCGGCGTGGCGAGCAAGCCCTTGTCCTTGATCGTCTTTGCCTGCTCGGTCAGCTCGTCCCAGGTTTTCGGCGGAGCCTTGATGCCGGCCTTTTCAAGGATCTCCTTGTTGTAGAACAGGTATTTGGTATCGAGAATCCACGGCATGCCGAAATATTTGCCGTCATACTGCACGGTGGTCCAGGCGCCCGGCAGCACGCCTTTCTTCATCTCGTCGGTGACGCGCGAGGAGACGTCGACCAGCCCCTTGTTGGTGGCGTATTCGGCCGGCCAGATAACATCGAAGAGGACGACGTCGTAGCCACCGCCGGAACCCTGGGCCAGCACCGTCTTGTCGTGCAGACCTTCATAGGGAACGAATTCGAGATTGACCTTGATATCGGGGTTCGCCTTGGCGAAGGCATCCGTCATGGCACGCACGTCGGCCTCGCTATAGGCGGCCTGCGCCATGAAAAGCGCGTTCAGCGTCGTCTCGGCGAAAGCGTGCGGTGCAAGAGATGCGCCGATCAGGGCCGCACCGAGAAGCGTCTTGTTAAAGGATTTCAGCATTGCAGCCTCCAGTTTTTGACATTTACGCATTGCCGAGGGCGGCCCTCCGCCGTCGGTGTTCGAGAAGTCGTCTCGGAGCGTCGTTGGAGCCCTTGTCGGCGTCCTGCGTTCCCTGGAACTCTCCGGTCCCTTATTAAGTCAAATGTCTTGACTTAATTACTTGTTCAACATTCTATTGGAGTCAAGAGGCAATTGCACATGAATGACAGCCGTCCGATCCGGGCCAAGCGCGGCACCAACCACGAGGGCACCAGTGCCCATAACCGGCGCGTGATGATCGATGCCCTGAGAATCAACGGCGCGCTTTCTCGCGCCGATCTGGCGCGGGCGACGCGGCTGACCAAGCAGACAGTGTCCAATATCATCGAGGAACTCGAACGCGACGGTCTCGTCAGCTCGCAGGAGGCGGTGAGGAAGGGCAGGGGCCAGCCCTCGACGCCTTATCGGCTCGTTCCGGAAGGCGCTTTTGCGGTCGGCCTGCAGATCGACCGGCACGTGACGCGGGCGGTTGCCGTCGATCTTGTCGGCAGCGTTCTGGTGCGCGACGAGGCCGGGCTCTCACCTGGAGGTCCGTCGCAAGGGGCGAAGGTGATCCTTGATCTTGTCGCCAGCGTGCGTTCGAAGCTTGCCGGCGTCGTAGGGCAGTCGGAAAAGCGGCTTGTCGGCCTCGGCGTGGCCATGCCCGGGCCATTCGGGGTCGCCGGCAGCGGCGACGATCCGTGGATGATGGAGGCCTGGCAGAAGTTTCCGCTAGTGGAAACGCTGACCGCCGGTACCGGGCTCGATGTCGACCTGCAGAACGATGCGGCCGCGGCGGCGACCGCCGAGCGCATGGTGGGGGCGGCCCATGGGCTCGACCATGCCGTCTGCCTCTTCGTTGGCTATGGCATCGGCGCCGGCCTTATCCTGAATGGCGAACTCTACCGCGGCGCCAACGGCAACGCCGGCGAGATCGGCATGGCGCTGCTGTTTGCCGACGGCAAGTCGACGCCGCTCGAACATCGTGCCTCCCTTGCCTCGCTCTATCAGCATCTGTCAGCCGATCCCGCCGATCCTGATCTCCATGCGCGCATCAACGACCTTGCCCTGAGCGGCGATCGAGGCATCGACGCCTGGGTCGAGGCGGCGGCGGTGGACCTGCGCTGGAGCATCCATCTCATCGAAACCCTGTTCGATCCGCAAACCGTTATCCTCTGCGGCAGCGCGCCCGAAGCGCTGGTGAACAAGCTGATTGCGGCAATCGGCCCGTTGCTGCCCTCGATTGCCGAACGTCGCGGTCGCATACTGCCGCGACTGCAGCCCGGCATGGCCGATCCCTGGTCGGTCGCACTCGGTGCTGCCGCCGGGCCGATCAGCCACGCGTTCGATCCACGTTTTGCTGCAATTTTGAAGGATTCCCTTTAATTTCAAGGCTGAAACCAGGCGTTCCACAGCAGTGCAATGGCGTAGAGGTAGCCGATTTTGCGAGTTTCATGTGACGGTATTCCCCGAATAAGAATGCGCTGTCGCAATATAGGCAAATATTGAAAACCCTTGATAATTATATTTATTCGAATATGAATATAACTGTTCGGCGGTGCCCTGGGGAGGCTGGCGAGGCTTCAATCAATATAGCCTCGGCTGTGGCAAATAATATCCGAATGAAGGTTTTGTGACGGTACGATTTCGATCGTTTCATGTCATGTAATATTCATTAGCCGCAGCAATTTGAACCAGCTAATAGGGCGTGCGCTGAAAGTGCGCATCCCTTTTACGTTCGAGGTTCTCATGCAAGCCAAGCTTCTCGGCGCCGTTGGCGCCCTTCTCGCTACAGCGTTTCTTGCCGGTCCCGCTGCCGCCGCCGATAAGACCAAGATCGACTTCTGGTTCGGCAATTCCGGTGACATCGCAAAGCGTGTCCAGGAACAGTGCGATCGGTTCAACCAGTCGCAGGCCGATTACGAAGTCGTCTGCACCAGCCAGGGCAGCTACGACGCTTCCTTGCAGAACACCATCGCCGCCTTCCGCGCCGGCAAGCAGCCGACCATCGCTCAGGTCTCCGACGCCGGCACGCTCGACATCATGCTTTCCGGCGCCTACTACCCGGCCAACCAGCTGATGACCGACATGGGCTACACCGTCGACTGGAAAGATTACTTTTCCGGCATCGCTAACTATTATGCGACGTCGAAGGGCGAGATGTATTCCTTCCCCTTCAACTCCTCGACCGCACTGCTCTACTGGAACAAGGATGCCTTCGCCAAGATCGGCAAAGACCATGCTCCCGCCACCTGGCAGGAAGCCGGCGCAGATTTCAAGGCTTTGAAGGACGCCGGCTATGCTTGCCCGCTTGCCTTCGACATCTCCAACAACGAAGTCTGGCAGTACATCGAGCAGTTCGAAGCCGTCAACGGCGAAGCGATCGCGACGAAGAAGAACGGCTTTGAGGGCCTCGATGCCGAGCTGGTGTTCAACAAGAACCCGATGCTCGTCAGCTATGTCAAGGATCTCAAGTCCTGGTACGACAACAAGCTTGCATTCATCAAGAACAAGGCCGTCGGCCAGACCTTTGTCGAGGCTTTTGCTGCCGGCGATTGCCAGGTCATGCTGACCTCCGTCGGCGACCACGGCAATGTTGGCCGCACCGCCAAGCAGGGCATGAACTGGGGCGTTGCCACGCTCCCGACTTACGGCGACGCAACCCGCCACAGCTCCTACGTCGGCGGCGCTTCGCTCTGGGTTCTGAAGGGTCACTCCGATGCCGAATATAAGGCTGCCGCTGCTTTCTTCAACTTCGTCGCAAAGCCGGAAGAAGCTCTCACCTGGTCGACCGTGACCGGCTATATCCCGGTTCGTAACTCCGGCTTCGAATATCTGAAGAAGCAGGGCTTTTACGACAAGGCTCCTTACGCCGGCCGCGAACTCGCCATTCAGAGCCTGACAGCATCGCCTGCTGACGACACGGCTGCGCACGGCATCCGCCTCGGCGGTCTGCTGCAGGTTCGCACCGAAATCGCCAACAGCCTGCAGGCAATCTTCGTCAACAACGCTGACGTCCAGGCTTCGCTCGACGGCGCTGCCGAACGCGGTAACCAGCTGCTGCGTCGCTTCCAGCAGACCTACAAGAACGTTCAGCTTCCCTGATCGTCCGATATGAGCCGCACCCAGCCCGCGTTTGGCGCGCTGGGTGCGTTTTTGCAGGTTCTTCAATCGGACGCGGATGCGAACTCGCCGCCCGCGCCTCCTGCATAATCCCTTAAATCGGAATCGATTCAGGGATAAATTATGCAGCAATTCAAAAGCTGCAGCGTCCTTTGCGCGTCTGAAAGAGGCGCGGCGCTGTGGGCCAAACCAGGGCGAAAACGACCACTCATGGAAAAGCGCGTCACTTTCTCCTCGACGACGATCGGACTGCTCTTTGCATTTCCGATGCTGCTGCTGATTTTCGTCTTCTTCTATTGGCCGAGCGCGCAGGCGCTCTATTGGGCGTTCACGCTCGAGCAGCCATGGGGCGGCGGTAATGCCTGGGTCGGTTTCGACAATTTCAAACAGCTGCTCACCGATCCGATCTATTGGGACTCGATTTCTCGCAGCATGATCTTTGGCTTCAGCTCGACCGCGATTGCCATGGGGCTGGCGCTCATCCTGGCGCTTTTGACGGATCGCGAACTGCGCGGCCACAAAATCTACCGGTCGGTTTTCATCTGGCCCTACGCGATTGCCGCTCCGGCTCTCGGCCTGGCCTTCCGCTTCATCCTGGCGCCGGAGGCCGGCCTTCTGTCGGTCATCAATCACGTCTGGCCCGGTCTCTGGAACCCGGCGCTCGACGGCAAGGATGCGATGATCGCCGTCATCGTCGCCTTCTCCTGGAAATATATCGGCTACAACTTCATCTTCTTCCTGTCGGCCCTGCAAGGCATTCCACGCTCGCTGATCGAGGCGGCCGCAATGGACGGTTCGGGGCCGATGCGCCGTATCTGGGATATTCAGCTGCCCTTGCTGACGCCGACGCTGTTCTTCCTGCTCGTCATCAATATCACCGAGAGCTTCCAGGATTCCTTCGGCATCGTCGACGTCATGACGCAGGGGGGGCCGGCGCGCGCGACAGACCTCATGGTTTACAAGATCTATTTCGACGGCTTCAGGGGCCTCGATTATTCGGGCGCCGCAGCCCAGTCGATCATTCTGATGGTGCTCGTTGTTCTTCTCACCATCTTTCAGTTCCGCTTTATCGAGCGGCGCGTGCACTACAAGTAAGGCCCCTGCACATGATCGAACGCACGCCAATATTCAATTTCATCTGCTATACGCTTCTGGCGCTCGGCATGGTCATCGCGCTCCTGCCTTTCGCCATCGTCATCATCGCGTCGACCCTCGATCTGGAGACGGTCAATCGTGTGCCGCTGCCGCTTACGCCAGGCTCGCACTTCTGGGAAAACGTCCAGACCGCCTGGGTCCGTGCCGATCTCGGCAACAAGCTGTTTCACAGCATCATCTTTGCTGCGGCGGTCGGCGCCGGCAAAGTGATCCTTTCTGCCATGGCAGCCTTCTCGATCGTCTACTTCCGCTTCCGTGGCCGGTATGTGATTTTCTGGATCATCTTCATCACGCTGATGCTGCCGCTGGAAGTCCGCATCGTGCCGACCTATTCGATCGCGGCCAATGCGCTACAGCCGTTCCAGACGATCCTCGATGTTCTCGGCATAAGCTGGCTCGTGGCGCAGATCACCGGCATCCAGATCAAGCTCGAATGGGGCCTGCTGAATTCCTATCCCGGTCTCGTTCTGCCGTTGGTCGCAACCGCGACCGGCACTTTCCTTTACCGGCAGTTTTACCTGACGGTTCCGGACGAACTTGCCGAGGCCTCGAAGATGGACGGATCGGGTCCCGTCCGGTTTTTCTGGGACATTCTGGTGCCGCTTTCGCGGCCAAACATGATTGCACTGTTCACGATCATGTTCGTCTGGGCCTGGAACCAGTATCTCTGGCCGCTGCTGATTACCACCGATCCGAATTTCGGCATTGCTGTGACACAGCTCAAGACCCTCATCCCCTCCGAATTCGGCCTGCCAGACTGGAACGTTGCCATGGCAGGTACACTTATCATCATGTCGCCGCCGCTGGTGCTCGTCATCCTGATGCAGCGTTGGTTCGTGCGCGGCCTTATCTCTACCGAGAAATGAAGGAATAGTCCTGTGGCACCTATCTCAATCCGTGATGTGAAGAAGAGCTACGGCAAGAATCCCGTCATTCACGGCGTCGATCTCGAAATCCAGTCCGGCGAATTTATCGTCATCCTCGGCCCGTCCGGCTGCGGCAAGTCCACGCTGCTGCGCATGATCGCCGGCCTCGAGGAAATCAGCGGCGGCGAAATTGCCATCGACGGGCGCGTCGTCAACCAGCTGGAGCCGCGCGAGCGCGGCTGCGCCATGGTGTTCCAGAACTACGCGCTTTATCCGCACATGACCGTCGCCGAGAATATCGGCTACGCCTTGAAGGTGGCTGGCGTTGCGAAGGCGGAGCGTACCCGGCGCATAGGCGAGGTCGCCAAGGCGCTCAGCCTCGAACCGTTCCTCGAACGCAGACCGGCCGCCCTTTCCGGTGGTCAGCGCCAGCGTGTCGCCATGGGCCGCGCGATGATCCGCGAGCCGAAGGTGTTCCTCTTCGACGAACCGCTGTCGAACCTCGACGCCAAGCTGCGCATCGCCATGCGCGCCGAAATCCGCCGCCTGCACCGCCGCCTCGGCGCCACCTCGATCTTCGTCACGCATGATCAGACCGAGGCCATGACGCTGGCCGACCGGCTGGTGGTGATGAACGGCGGCACGGTCGAGCAGGTCGGCACCCCGGAAGAAGTCTATCATCATCCGGTGTCGCGTTTCGTTGCCGGCTTCGTCGGCACGCCGGCGATGAACCTGCTCGAAGGCACGATCAATGACGAGGGTGTCTTCGTCTACGATCAGAGCCGCAAGATCGCGCTGCCGCGCGAGCGCGCAGCACCGCTGAAAGGCAAACGCGTCGTGCTCGGCATGCGCGCCGAAGCGGCCAGGCTGGTGGCCCCGGATGCGCCCGGCGCTCTCACCGCAACGGCCGATTTCATCGAAGAACTCGGCGCAAGCCGTGTCGTTCACGCCGATTTCGACGGGCTGCCCTTTGCCGTGGCGCTGACCGAAGCCGTGAAAGTGAAATCCGGCGATCTGATCGGCATCGCCATCGACCATAGCGCGATCCATCTCTATGCCGCCGATACCGGCCGGATCATCGAGAACCCTGTGATGAGCAGCGCTGGCGCCGTTCACGCTTGAGGGGACGCGCCGCGGTCGCTTCCTTCCCGGCGGGCTTGACGGCATGCATCAGCGATGGATCGGGTCGATCCAGGGCACATCTTCCGGTTTCTCGATCGGATCGATGTCGAGATTGACGACGACCGGCTCCTGGCCTGAACGGACGAGCACGCATTCCAGCGTCTCGTCGCGGCTGGCGTTGATCTCCTGGTGCGGCACATAGGGCGGAACATAGATGAAGTCGCCGGGACCGGCCGGCGGTATATTCCAGATGCTCGCCCCAGCGCATGCGGGCCTTGCCCTTGACCACGTAGATGATGCTTTCGAGGTCACCGTGATGATGGGCGCCGGTCTTGGCTTTGGCATGGATCGTCACCGTGCCGGCCCAGATCTTCTCGGCCCCGGCACGCGCATTGTTGATCGCGGTTGCCCGGTTCATGCCTGCCGTCTGCGCAGTGTTCGGATCGAGCGAATTGCCGGGAACGACCTTGACGCCATGTTCCCGCCAGTCGATGTGGTGATGCTCGTGATCGTCGCTCATGCCTTGCCTCCACCTTCGATGTGAGCAATTTAAAGCATGTCGCGCAAAAGTGTGCAGCGGTTTTGCGGCAACGACACGCGTAAAAACAAAAAGCTAAAGCGCAAGGAGCGAATCTGAAAGATCGCGACGCGCTTTAGCTGGGCGCGGCGCGGCGGCCAAGCGGATTTATTTTCGTGCATCAGAAAGAGCGGACCCGATGAGCCACCTGCCACAGATCGATTACGACAGCGCTTCGCAAGAGGTTCGTGCGGCGCATGACGAGGAAGTCAGGCTGCGCGGACGCATGACCAACATGAAGCGAACGCTCTTACATTCGCCCGCCGCCCATCGCATCTATGCCGAATGGTTCACGCTGCGGGCAGAACTCGATCCCGCTATCAGCGACCGGGCGATCTGGATATTCTCCCATGCAATCTCGAAAGCGGCGCAATCGAAGATAGCCATTACGTTCTTTCGCCGGGCGCTGATCAACAAGGGTTTCAATCCCGACGCGCTGGAACTTTCCGAGGAGGAAGCGCTGCTCGACGCTTTCGGCAAGGCGATCGTCGTCGATTCCAACGCTATTCCCACTGACGTCTGGGCGAAGCTGAAACAGCGCTACGAGACCAAGGTGCTGGTCGATCTCGTCGCTTTCGCCGGCATCATGCTGGCCACCGCCGTCTTCAACAATGTCGTCGAGGTCGATTTCGACCCCGAGCTTGAAGCCTTTGCCGAAGGTGCAAACCCGACCTAACCGTTCAGCGAAGCGATCGCGGCCATGACTGCGTCGGCGCCGGGCATTGTCGGCCGGTATTCCAAGCCGACGGCGCCGTCGTAACCGTTGGCGAAGATCCAGCCGAGGCGGTGGGCAAGGTCGATGCTGCCGGAGCCCGGTTCGTTGCGGCCGGGATGATCGGCGACATGGACGTGGATCACGCGGTCGAGGCGGCCCTCGAGCACCTCTTCCGTCCGTTCGTCCATCACGGCGGAATGGTAGATGTCGTAGACGATGCCAATCTCCGGGCGGGCGACGTCATCGATGATGTCGAGGCCCTCGCTAGTTGAATCGAGGAAATAGCCGACATGGTCGATGCGGATGTTGAGCGGCTCGACGCCGAGGCGCACACCGCTGCCTGCAAGAATATCGGCGCCGGCTTTTAGCGTTTCGGTGAGCGTTCGGCGCTGCTCTTTGCGGGGCACGTTCGGAAGATCGTTGCCCGCCTGGGCAATCAGCACCGGCGCGCCGAGACGCCTTGCCACGGCGACGGATTCGGCAAGGCCTTTCAGCCAGGCCTGCCGGTTGCCGGCCTCGGTCAGCGCGATCATCGGTTCGGCGACGAGGCTGGTGACGGCAAGGCCGGTTTCATCAAGCGCCGCCTCGATCGCGTCCAGATCCTTGTCTGTCCAGCGCCAGAACTCGATCGCCGTCAGGCCGCTGGCATGAGCGCGGCGGATGCGATCGGAAAAGCTGTCGCCCTCTTCGGCAAACAGCCACTCTATGCAGGCTGAATAATGTCGCATGAAAGCTCCTCTTCTGTGTGGATCCAGGCTGCGACAGATCGGTGCCTGTCGCAAGAGGCGTTTGGGTGCTTGACGCCCGGATCCATTGGCGAAACACTCAGTGCGTCAAGCCGGAACCGCAGGCTTTGGAGGAACATATGGATTTGAGACTGAGGGGAAAGACCGCCGTCATCACCGGCGCGTCTGTCGGCATTGGGTTGGCGATCGCCGAGGGGCTGGCGGCTGAGGGCTCCAATCTCGTGTTGGCGGCCCGCGGCGGTGAACGGCTCGAGTCGGAAGCCGCCCGGATCGCCGAGAAGTATGGCGTCAGCGCCGCCGCTATTGTCGCCGATGTGGCGACGGTTGCGGGAACCGAGGCGATCATTGCGGCAGCGGCCGAAAAAGGCGGCGCCGACATCCTCATCAACAATGCCGGCACCGGTTCGAACGAGACGGTGATGGAGGCGCCCGACGAGAAGTGGCAGACCTATTGGGATCTGCATGTGATGGCTGCCGTGCGGCTGGCGCGCGGAATTGCGCCGCAGATGAAGGAACGCGGCGGCGGTGTGATCCTGCACAATGCCTCGATCTGCGCCGTCCAGCCGCTCTGGTACGAGCCGATCTACAATGTCAGCAAGTCGGCACTGATGATGTTTTCGAAGACGCTCTCGACCGAGCTCATCAAGGATTATATCCGCGTCAACTGCGTCAATGCCGGCCTGATCCTGACGCCCGACTGGATCAAGACCGCCAAGCAATTGACGGCCGAAACCGGCGGAAACTGGGAAGGCTACCTGCAGAGCGTCGCCAACGAGCACGCCGCCTCCAAACGGTTCGGCACGCCCGAAGAACTGGCAAACGTCTTCGTCTTCCTGAGTTCGGAGCGCGCGAGCTATTGCGTCGGCTCCACCTATTTCGTCGATGGCGGTATGCTGAAGACGATCTGACTGGTCCTGCAGCGCCGCGCGTCTTTTCAGACGCGCAAAGGACGCTGTAGCACTTTGAATTGCTGCATAATTGTCCTTAAATCGATTCCGATTTAAGGAATTATGCAGTAGCAGCATCCCTCAGCAAGTCGGCTCTTTCCAAGACTGCCGGGCGGCCTGTGGACGTTGCCGATATAAGCTATAAATAATAGCTATTTTGTTGTATGTTCACGCTTTTGACGCTATTTGCTTGCTATTGGCAGGATAAATACTGCGTTTTCTACAGGGCAACGACGATGCTGACTAAAAAGGGCAAATACGGGCTGAAGGCGCTGGTGGATCTGGCGCGGCTGGCGCCGGGTGAGACCGCCTTTATCAATGACATCGCAAACCGCAATAATATCCCGAAGAAATTCCTCGATACGATCCTGCTCGAACTGCGCAATGTCGGCATCCTGCGCTCGAAGAAGGGGCCGGGCGGCGGCTATTCCCTGTCGCGGCCGGCCTCCGAAATCCGCATCGGCCATGTCATCCGCACGCTCGATGGGCCGCTGGCGCCGATCCGCTGTGCCAGCCGTACGGCTTACGAGGCCTGCGACGACTGCGCCGATCCGGAAACCTGTCAGGTGCGGCGCTCGATGACCGATGTTCGTGACGCGATCGCCGCCATTCTCGACAATATGAGCCTCGAGCAATTCGTCGCCGCCGGTGGCCGCATCGAAGGCCCCGAGGAACAATTCCCAGTCTCCGCCGCCAGCTGAGTTAGGCGTCGCTGGGCGTCGACCTATATTCGCCTGCGGCACGCAGCAGCTTGTCCCGTGGCAGCGACAGCGCATGAATGCGGGCATTGCGCCAATGCCGGTCGAGATTGAGCCCGATACCGGCTGATGTTTCCCCCGCTAGTTCGAACAGCGCGTTTGCGGAGTCGAGTGCCGTTTCCCCGGCAAGGATCGCGGCCGCCGACGCGGAGAAATGCGCGTCTGCCATCGCGGCCTCCACAGGATTGACCTGGGCAATGTCGAGTTTGCGGCCAGCCCGTTCCAGGGCTGCGGCCGTCGCTTCGATGCGGACGGCGCGTTCGCCGATCCGGGGAAGGATCGTCGTGCCGCGATCGCCAATTGTCGTCATTAGGTCGTTCCATGCGGCCCGCGCGATGCCGAGGCTGACACCTGCCTTGAGCAGCAGGCCGAGCGAGATGCCGGTCGAATATTCGAAGGAGGGGGCTGGCGCAATCGCATCGGCATTGACGTGAAGCGTGCTGACGATCGCCGTCGCGGATCCGTTGGTGCGCTGGCCGAAGCCGTCCCAATCGTCGATCACCTGCACGCCTTCGTCATTGCGTACGAGGTAGAGCGTCACCGGGCGGCCGGGTGGAGCGGTGGCGGCGGCCGCGATCCAGTCGGCAAATAGAATGCCGGGCGCTTGCCGCGTTCGCCCGCTCAGGCGGTAGCCCGGGCCTTCGGCCGTAAGCTCGGCTCCCTCGGTGAAGGTGGCGCCGGCAAAGCGGTCGCCGAGCAGCACACGGGCAAACAGCGATGCCTTTAAATCCTCACCAGCCTGGGTGCGGAGCGCTTCCAGCGCGCAAAAATGGTTTTCCAGCGCCTCGCCGATCGAGGCATCGCTCTCGGCGATGATTGCGACGATTTCGGCGAGCAGCGCGTTCGATACGTCGAGCCCTTCATGGTCGGGCGGAACAGTGATCGCCGTCAGTCCCGAGACCGACAGCGCATCAAGTTCAGCAAAGGGCAGCACGCGGTTGATGTCGCGTTCCCTCGCCTGATGCCGGAATGCGGCGGCGAGGCTGCGGGCGGTGGATATCGCCTCCTCTTCACTTTCGATGCGATGTGCGGGAGGCCTCACTTTATCCTGAAACTGCGATACCGTTCCCATCGGTCACTCTTTCCTACAGCGCCGCAGGCTCTTTTCAGACCTGCAAAGAATGCTGCAACAGGTTGACTCGGCGCCTCGTGCTTTCCGAAAATCGCTCCGATTTTCGGGCCGATGCGAGAGATACAGGAGTGGGGGATCGGCCCACGAATGATAAGGCCGGTTTTTCTACAAAACCCAAAGGCTTTGAATTTTCTTACCAGCTTGATTGCCTTGTGCTCCACTCTACTTACGGTGAAGTGGGGCTTCCTTGATCGAGAAACTTGATGGGCAGTACTCTTGCTCGCAACGGCGAGGTTTCGAAAATGGCACGCCAGCCGAGACCGCGCCTGACGCTGGATATCGCTGCTATACCCACCTATGCGATCGGTGACATCCATGGGCGGTACGATCTGCTTGTGAAAGCAGAAGAGGCGATCCTGCGCGATGCCGCGCGGCTGCCAGGGCGCAAGCTGATCGTCACGCTTGGCGACTATATCGACCGTGGGCCGGAATCGGCCCAGGTCATCACTCATCTCATGGAGCCGCCGCCGGATGAGTTCGATCGCATCTGCCTCGCCGGCAATCACGAAATTGCCATGCTCGACTATATCGATGGCTGGATCTCCTATGACGAGTGGATGGGGATGGGTTCGGCAGAGTCGCTCAAATCCTATGGACTCGATCCGGAGCATCTGCCGCTGGTCTTTCCCTCCGGCGCAAAGCTCGATGCCTTCATCCGCCAGTCGCTACCGCGCACGCATATCGATTTCATGCGGGCGATGCCTGTCATGCTGGATACTCCGAGCGTAATTTTCGTGCATGCCGGCATCAATCCGAAGCTGCCGCTCGGCGAGCAGACGGACGAGGATCTGGTCATCATCCGTCAGCGGTTTCTCGAAAGCCGGGTGCCGTTGCCGAAACTCGTCGTTCACGGCCATACGCCGAACAACGAGCCCGACATACGGTCGAAACGGCTCAATCTCGATACACGCGCCTATCGTAGCGGCAAGCTCACCGTCGCCCGTTTGTGGCAGAGCGAGGTGCATCTGTTTTCCACCTGACTCTTCCCGCCTCTTACGGGGCCAGGAAAGCTAGTAGTATGCCCAGAAGCTGATCAGCACGCCGGGGCATGCGAAACGGTCCATAATGGGAGCCGGGCCTTTACGATGAGGACAGGCCCGCAAGCGCCCTGATCGAAACGGCCGCGTTCGGCAAGGCCAATCGAGGCGATGGCAATTCGGATATCACTATCGCATCCTCACCGGGCAGCGCGCAAACGTGCTTGGTTGGCAAGCAGAGCCACCTCGTCAATGGCCATACGACAGCAGGCTTTGCGCTGATTGCTTGGCCCGTCAAATACTGCATGACCGGGGTGCAAACGTTTGTCGTCAAAGGCATGAACCTGATCTATCAGCGCGATCTCGAGTCACGACCGAGGAGAAAGCTGCGGCGATCAGACTTCAATCCCGACCGCAGTAACTGGACTGTTGTCGAGGAATAGCCGGTAACGTTTTGCACATCCGGGGGCTTGTGCTCCTGAGACTTTTCGTAGGGACGGCTCATTGCTGCGACCGTCACGGTGACCTGCCACTGAATTTTCATCCGGCGGCGATTAGAGCCTCGGCGGTTTTGAATACGCCAAGTGGCGCGGTGTGAGCAACCGGCGGAAACGCGAAGCTTTCATCTCGCGCAGCGTTGGAGCCGGTT
>NZ_WUFT01000033.1 GCF_010668805.1 Rhizobium phaseoli
ATCCTGATGGTGCCGACCGCAAGGCGCGCTCGCTGACCGAGGACGATTGCCTGATCGAGGTGGTCGAACCGGCCGGCTCCGACACCTTCGCCGTCACCAAGCTCGGCGGCAAATCCGTCGTCGCCCGCCTGCGCGCCGATGCCGGCATCGCTCCAGGACAGACAACACGCCTTGCCTTCAATCTCGACAAGGCCGTGTTCTTCGATCCGCACAGCCAGGTGCGGATCGGGTGACGGCCAGGGGCTAAGATGAGCAGTTCACCAGACATCGTCATCATCGGTTCAGGCGTCGGCGGCTCCACCGTCGCCGCCGGCCTCGCCGCGACCGGCGCGGAGATATTGATCCTCGAAGCCGGCGATCACATTGCCGATCTTCCGGTCAATCGTGACCAGCGAGCGATCTTCCAGCGGGGGCATTTCCGACCGAAGGAAACCTGGTACGAGGCGAACGGCAAGGGTTTCAATCCCGGCAACTATTACAATGTCGGCGGCAATTCGAAGTTCTACGGCGCCGTCCTGTCGCGCTACCGCAAAGAGGATTTCGGCGTGATCGAGCACCGCGAGGGTGTGTCGCCGGCCTGGCCGTTTGCCTATGAGGAACTGGAGCCGTGGTACGCTAAGGCGGAGCGGATGTACCAGGTTCGCGGCAGCCTGGGCGAAGATCCTACCGAGCCTTATCACTCGACTGCTTACGGCTACCCGCCCGTGCCGGACGAGGCGCCGATCGCCGACATCAGGGCGCGCCTCAAGGAAAAAGGCCTGCACCCGTTTTCCCTGCCGCTCGGCCTCGACCTCGACGCCTGGCTATCCAAGGCGCGGACGCCCTGGGATGCACATCCGAATGCACGCGACGGCAAAATGGACGCCGAGACCGCAGCCCTTGCGGCGGCGCTGAAGCATGAGAACGTTCGACTCGAAACCAATGCGCGCGTCACGAGGCTCGACACAGGGGCGGGGAGTCGGATCGACCGGGTCACCTATGTCAGGAACGGCGAGGCGCTGACGGTTTTGCCTGCGATGGTGATCCTTTCGGCCGGCGCGGTCCAGTCGTCGGTGCTTCTGCTGCGCTCGAAAAACGACCGCTTCCCAAGAGGCCTGGCGAACTCCTCCGACCAGGTAGGCCGCAATTTCATGAACCACAACGCCTCCGCCGTCATCGGCGTCTCGCCACGGTTCCGGAACACCGCGATCTACCAGAAGACCTTTGCCTTCAACGACTTCTATCTCTCCGACGGGGAGGGTGGCCCGCCGCTCGGAAACGTGCAGCTGCTGGGCCGCATCTCCGAAAAAGTTCTGAAGGGCTCTCTGCCGCAGGCGCCGGAATGGCTCCTGCGTTTCATCACCAACCATGCCATCGACTTCTATGCGATGAGCGAGGACGTTCCCAATCCGGAAAGCCGCGTCATCGTCGATGGAGATCGGATCATTCTCCAGTGGCAGCGAACCAACTGGTACGCGCATCTCGCACTTGTCGCCAGGCTGAAGGCGATCCTGAAGTCGATCGGATTTCCGATCGTGCTGTCGCGGCCCTTCGACAAGCGCACGCCCTCCCATCAGTGCGGAACGGTCCGCATCGGCAACGACCCTGCGACAGCGCCGCTGGACCCGTACTGCCGTTCCTATGATCACGAAAACCTCTTCGTCGTCGACGCCGGCTTCTTGCCCACGTCGGCTGCCGTCAATCCCGCGCTCACCGTCGCCAGCCAGGCGCTCAGAGTTGCCGATCACATCGCGTCGAAGGACCTGCAGGCAAAAGCAGATCCATTGGCACGTGCCGGGTTCAAATAGGACAGTAAAATGGGATTCGATTATATCATCACCGGTGCCGGTCCTGCAGGCTGCGTCTTGGCAAGCCGGCTCAGCGAAGATCCCGATGTCAAGGTGCTGCTTCTCGAAGCCGGCGGAGGCGACTGGAATCCTCTCTTTCACATGCCGGCCGGCTTCGCCAAGATGACCAAAGGTGTCGCCAGCTGGGGCTGGGAAACCGTCCCCCAGAAGCACATGAAGGGCCGGGTGCTGCGCTATACCCAGGCGAAGGTCATCGGTGGCGGCTCATCGATCAACGCACAGCTCTATACGCGCGGAAACGCTGCGGACTATGATCTTTGGGCGAGTGAAGACGGCTGCGAGGGCTGGGACTATCGCTCGATCCTGCCCTATTTCAAACGCGCCGAGGACAATCAGCGCTTCGCCGACGACTACCACGCCTATGGCGGCCCGCTGGGTGTGTCGATGCCGGCAGCACCCCTGCCGATCTGTGACGCCTATATTCGCGCCGGGCAGGAGCTCGGCATTCCCTATAATTACGATTTTAACGGCCGCCAGCAGGCGGGCGTCGGATTTTACCAGCTCACCCAGCGCGATCGCCGCCGGTCATCTGCTTCGCTGGCTTACCTCTCGCCGATCAAGGATCGGAAGAACCTGACGGTCAGGACGGGCGCGCGCGTCGCGCGGATCATCGTCGAGGGAACGCGAGCGACAGGCGTCGAGATCGCCACCGCGCGCGGCTCGGAAATCGTCCGCGCCGAGCGCGAAGTGCTGATCTCGTCCGGCGCGATCGGATCGCCGAAGCTGCTTCTGCAGTCCGGCATCGGCCCGGCCGATCATCTGAAATCGGTGGGCGTCAAGGTCAACCACGATCTGCCCGGCGTCGGCGGCAATCTTCAGGATCACCTCGACCTTTTCGTCATCGCCGAATGCACCGGCGATCACACCTATGACGGCGTCGCAAAGCTTCACCGCACGCTTTGGGCCGGTCTGCAATATGTCCTGTTCCGCAGCGGTCCGGTCGCCTCGTCGCTCTTCGAGACCGGCGGCTTCTGGTATGCCGATCCCGACGCCCGGTCTCCCGATATTCAGTTCCACCTCGGTTTGGGTTCGGGCATCGAAGCAGGCGTCGAGCGGCTCAAGAACGCCGGCGTGACGCTCAATTCCGCCTATCTGCATCCACGCTCGCGCGGGACGGTGCGTCTCTCATCCGCCGATCCGGCTGCCGCTCCCCTGATCGACCCCAACTACTGGTCCGATCCTCACGACAGGACGATGTCCCTGGAGGGGCTCAAGCTCGCCCGCGAGATCATGCAGCAGGCGGCGCTGAAGCCCTTTGTCATGGCCGAAAGGCTTCCCGGGCCTAAGGTCATGACCGACGAGCAGCTCTTCGACTACGGCTGCGCCAACGCCAAGACCGACCATCATCCTGTGGGCACCTGCAAGATGGGAACGGGGCCGGATGCGGTCGTCGGGCTCGATCTCAAGGTCCATGGCCTTGAAGGTCTTCGCGTCTGCGATTCCTCGGTTATGCCGCGCGTGCCGTCCTGCAATACCAACGCGCCGACGATCATGGTCGGGGAAAAAGGATCGGACCTCATCCGGGGCCTGCCGGCGCTGCCGTCGGCGATCTTCGCCTACGAACGCAACGACACTAGGCCTCGGGCCCGCGCCGAAATCCGCTAAGGAGTAACGACCATGTCTGAAGTGAGAGTTGCAGTGCTTGGTGCCTCGGGCTGGATGGGCAAGGTCCACACGATGGCCTATCAGACCTTTGCGCATTTCTTCGGCGTCTCGGACGGGACAGCGCGGATCGTGGTGCTGGTCGACCGCAACCCTGACGCAGCCGAGGATATTGCCAACAGGGCGCCAGGCGCCAGGATCTATCAGGACTGGAAACTGGCGGTCGCCGATCCCGAAGTCGATCTGATCGATATCTGCCTGCCTGACCACCTCCATTATCCGGTGGCCAAGGCGGCCTTGCTGGCCGGCAAGCATGTCTATTGCGAAAAGCCACTGGCCAACACCGCCGACGAGGCGCGGGAACTGGCCGAGATCGCCAGGGAAAAGGGTGTGATCACCCGTGTCGGACACGCCTTTCCTCGAAACCCTGTCCACGATCTGGCGAAAGACATCATTCAATCCGGCGAAATCGGCGAGATCAAGCTGTTCCGCGGCTGCCAGCACGTCGACATGTTTGGCGATCCGAACGCGCCCTTCATGTGGCGCGCCGATGGAAAGCTGGCGCCGACCGGGATCGTCGGCGACACCGGCTCGCACATCTTCAGTTTCATGGATTTCCTGGTCGGCCGTGTCAGTTCCCTGATCGCCGACAATCTGATCGTCACGCCACGCCGGCCCGTCGTCGAGGGGCTTGCCTATGGCGAGCAGGTGAAACTGTCAGGCAACGAGGCCTGGGCTGATGTCACGAACCCCGACGCGACCAACCTTTTGTGCCGGTTTGCCAACGGCGCCGGCGGGATCGTCGATTTCAGCCGGGTCGCGACCGGCCGCAAGTTCATGCAGACCTACGAGGTCTACGGAACGAAAGGCAGCCTCGCCTATACCTATGACGAGATAAACCGGCTGCGCTTCTACTCCAACGACGACCGGACGGGGCGGCGCGGCTTCCGGGAGATCGACGTCGGTCCTGAAAATCCCACCTTCAGGGCTTTCCTCCCTCTGCCCAATTTCGGCCTGGGCTACAATGAAAGCAAAATCATCGAGGTGGCCGAGGTGGTCCGCTCGATCGTTGCAAACAGGCCGATGTGGCCGACATTCGATACGGGCCACCACATCTGTCAGATCGTCGATGCGTGCATGGAGTCCTCCCGGCAGAAGCGCTGGGTCGACATCCCGTTGGGCTGACGTCAATGACCAGAGCTGTTCCGCAGGAAATTCTTGACGCACTGACCGATGTCGACATGCCGCGCCTTCCACCGGAGGCTTCCGCTTCGGAGGCGGTCCGGCTGGCCGGCGTCGAGCTGCCGATCTACCGAGCCGGCTGCGTCGTCGTCGGATCCGGTGCTGCAGGTCTGCGTGCGGCGGTGGAAATGAAGCGGCGCGGTGACGACGTCGTCATCATGAGCCAAAGCGCCTGGGGCGGAACCTCTGCCTGCTCGGGATCGGACAAGCAGACCCTTCATACCGCAAACACGGCGGATCAGGGCGACAATTACAAGGCGATGGCCCGCGCCATCCGCGGCGGCGGCGCAATGGACGAGGACACGGCCTATGTCGAGGCTGTCGGCTCGTCCCGGATGATGGCGTCGCTGCAGTTTTTAGGCCTGCCGCTGCCGCAGGACCCGCTCGGGGGCACGCTGAGATATCAGACCGATCACGACGAGGTCGGCCGTGCCACCAGTTGCGGACCGCGCACCTCGCGCCTGATGGTCAAGGTGCTGGCCGAGGAGGCGATCCGGCTCGACGTGCCGTTCTATAACCAGACCACCGCCGTCAAAATCCTCACCGAAGGCGAAGGGGCGGACCGCCACGTCGTCGGCATACTGGCCATGCGCGCCAGTGACCGCACAGAGCAGAACCCGCTCGGCATTGCGTTGTTCGTCAGTGGAGTGATCGTGCTGGCGGCCGGCGGGCCGGGCGAGCTCTATCGCGACAGCGTTTATCCCAACGGCTGTTTCGGTTCTCTCGGATTGGCGCTCGAGGCAGGTGTCGAACTCGTCAACCTCACAGAGAGCCAGTTCGGCATCGGAACGCGCCGGGAAGGATTTCCGTGGAATCTGTCGGGCACCTACGTCCAGGCAATCCCGCATATCTACTCGGTCGATACAGAAGGCGCCGAGCACCACTTCCTGGCACAATTTTACCGGACGACGCAAGAGCTGGCGTCGAACGTCTTCCGCAAGGGCTATCAGTGGCCATTCCACGCGACGCGCATGCTGGATTTCGGCTCGAGCCTGGTGGATCTCGCCATATCAAGCGAAACCGCCGCAGGGCGGCGTGTCTTCATGGACTTCAATCGCAATCCCCTGCCGGTACCTGGCGATCTGCCATTCAGCCTGGAAAGGCTGGATGAAGACGTCCGCCTCTATCTCGGCAAGGCCGGCGCCGGCCAGGACATGCCGATCGATCGGTTGAAGCACATGAACCCGCTCGCGATCGAGCTCTACCGCCGCTGCAAGGTCGATATCGCCGCTGAGCCGTTGGAATTCGCTGTCAACAACCAGCACATGAATGGCGGCATCATGGTCGACACCTGGGGTCGCAGCAATCTTGCCGGCTGTTATGCTGTCGGAGAAGCGGCGGGTACCCATGGGGTGACGAGGCCGGGAGGAGCAGCGCTCAATGCCGGGCAAGTCTTCGGCATCCGGGTGGCAGAGCACATCGGCGCAAGCGGCAGGGCGAAGCGGCTCGCCACGGCGGATTTATCAGGTATCGCAGCGCCAGGCGTCACCGATCTGCTTTCCGCTCTTCGGACTGAAAGCCCGCTCACCGTCAAATCGATCCGCTCGGCAGTGCAGGCCCGAATGAGCGAAAAGGCCGGCATCATCTGCGATGAGCAGAGCGTTGGCCAGGCCATGATCGAAGCCCGGAAGCTGAATGCTGACATTCGCGCTGATGGCGTCGCCTACGGTCGCGCAGCCGAGGCGGTGCGTGGCGTGCAATGGCGGCATATGGCGCTGGCCTCCGAAGCGGTGCTCAGCGCGCTTGATTTCTTCATTCGCAACGGAGGCGGCAGCCGCGGCGCGCGCGCGATATGCGATCCGGAAGGCGAATCCCTTCCGCATGCAAGTGCCGGTGCATTGGAGCAATATCGCTTCCGAAGGGAACGCGAAGGGGACCGGAACGAGCAGATCGTCGTTCGGCTGGAGGGGGATGAGATCAGGCTTTCGACACGTGCGAACCGCACCCTGGACGAAGACGCCAGATCTTTCTTCGAGCGAGACTGGCCAGCTTGGCTGACAGGCCGCATCTACGATCTTGGCGTCGACGCATAAGGAATTTGTAGGTTCCCTGCCTCCCTGCGATCGACGGAATCTCGGCTCACACGGCTTCGGCTGCGAAAACATCGAGCTCGATCATGACCGGCGCGTGATCGCTGGTATGCTCCCAGCCTCGCGGTTTTCTGCGGACTGTCGCCGATCGCAGCCAGGGTACGACCGCCGGGCTAAGCAGGAAGTGGTCGATCCGCAGCCCCGCGTCGCGTTCGAAGCTATTCCGCCAGTATTTCCAGAAGGTATAGATGCGCTCTTGCGGATGCAGATGCCTGACGGCGTCGGTCCAGCCCTGAGCGACCAGATTGCCATAAGCCTTTCTGACTTCGGGCCTGAAAAGGGCGTCGTCCAGCCAGCGTTCAGGTTTGTAGACGTCGATCTCCGTCGGCATGACATTGAAGTCGCCGGCCAGGATCGACGGCACCTCGAGTTCGAGGAGTTCAGCGGCGTATTCGTGCAAGCGAAGGAACCAGCGGAGCTTGTAGTCGAATTTGACGCCGGGGAACGGATTGCCGTTCGGCAGATATAGGCATCCGATCACGACGCCGTCGATGACTGCTTCGATATAGCGGCTGTGGGTGTCATCAGGGTCCCCCGGAAGACCGCGCCGTGTCAGGATCGGCGTCTTGCCCTTTGCCAGGATGGCAACGCCGTTCCAGGATTTTTGTCCATGCCAGACGGCGCCGTAGCCAGATCGTTCGATTTCCTCTAGCGGAAACTTGGCGTCGTCTGTCTTCAGTTCCTGGAGGCAGACGACATCAGGGGCATCCTCCTTCAACCAGCGCAAGAGGACGGGCAGCCGGCCATTGATCCCGTTGACGTTGTAGGTCGCGATCTTCACAGGACTGCCGGCCCCTCAACGCGTTGCTCCGAAAACGAACGCGATGGCGGCGACGATCGCGACGGATGTCAGCGGCTGCCGGCGTATCCGATCCTCGATCTCGTTGACGAAACTGCTTGCTTCCGCCTTTGCCAGACGCGCGGATCCTGAAGCCAGCTCCGAAGCAGTTTCCGCCACACGACCGGCTTCTCTCTGAAGCGCCCGCATTTCGCCTCGATCGGCATCGAAGCCCGCGGACGAGCCGATTTCGCCGGTCGAGCGCAGCGCCTGATCGACGAACGGAAACGCTTCGTCGAGCCTGGTGGGATCTGGCTCTCGTTTCACCCGCTCAGCCGCCTCGACATCGCTGCGCCCGGCAGGGATCGAGGTGTGGGTGGCCGATACCGGGTCAGAGGCCGGAAAGGTGCCTTCGATACCTCTGTCGAGCTCGCCCTTTCGGGCCTGCTGCCGCTGCTCTGCCTGTTCTTTTCGCATGGACTGGACTGCGGGGGATTCGTTCGGGTTTGCCATCACTGTGTCCTCTGTTGGTCTTCGACAATCAAATCGGCGACGCGGAAAGAAGTTCCAGAAAAATGCATTTTCCCTCATGCGGCAACGCATCGACGAGGCGGCGAAGGTCAGGAAATGGCGCGCGGCGCAGCCCAGCGCTTGCAATAATCGTTCGCAATTTCTTGCTCGTGGGCTTGGTGATGGGTAAGCCGGACTAAAGTCCTGCCCGTTCTAGTACCTTAGGTCCGGTTGCATTTGATCTTCGGAACAGCGAAATTGTCATGCGTCTATTACGCGTGGGAAACGGCGGAGAACGGACGAACGAGGCTACAGCATGACTCTCTCGAAACGCGACTTCCTGAGGTTGAGCGGCAGCGTGGCCGCAGCCTTCGTCGCTGCTGCATCGCCGGTGACATTGAACCTTGGCGGCTTGCTTCCCATTCTGGCGCTCGAATGCGCGCAGGCAAAGGATGGCAACAACGGCAATGGCGGCGGCAACGGCAATGGCAACGGGGGAGGAAATGGTAGCGGCGGCGGGAATGGCAACGGGGGAGGGAATGGCAACAACGGCAATGGTGGCGGCAACGGGAACGGCGGTTCCGGGAATAGCGCCGGTGGGAGCTCAAGCAATAGTGCGGGATCATCTTCCTCTGCCACAGGCACCTCTCAAGAATCGGGGGCGAGAGCGACCGAAGCTTCCGATGGTTCGATCGACGTCCGCCATACAAACGGCATCACCGAAACCCTGCGGAGTGGCCGTTACGTGATGAAGGACGGAAAAGGCAGGACGATCATAAGCCGGCAAGCGACCGCAAATGATGCCCGCCGGTTAGGCCGCTACCTTCGCTAGGGCGGCAAAGTGGGTGGTGCGAACACCTTCCGTTCTCGATGAATGAGACGAGCATGATGTCCTCCGAAAACCGCTCACCCTTTTCGGCATCATGCTCTTACTGCCGTTCGCGCCATTGAAGAGCCGCTTCAGTCCTGTTCGAGACGCCGAGCTTGCTCAGAATCTGAGTCATATGATGCTTCACCGTCTTTTCCTGCAGGTTGAGACGCAAGCCGATATGTTTGTTCGACAGACCTTGAGAGACCAGATCCATCACCTCGCGTTCTCGTGGCGTCAGATTGTTTTTATCGGGTGCACTGCCATGCAGCGAACTCTCCATGACCTTCGCCGACATCGTCGGCGAGATATAGCGAGATCCACTCAGCACCGTCTGGATCGCTTCTGCGAGACCACGGGAGCCGACACCTTTGAGAACATAGCCCATTGCGCCCCGTTGCAGGGCTGCCAGCAGCGTGTCCACCTCCTCGGATACCGTCAACATCAGCACCTTCGTTGTCGGGCTGCGCGTCAGCACGTCGACGATCGCCGACAGTCCGCCACCGGGCATCGAGACATCGAGAAGCATGATGTCGGGTCGGCTGGTCGACGCGATCATTGCTGCATCATCGCTGCTGGCGCCTTCTCCAACAACGGCAAAGTTGCTGATCTCCGACAGGCTGCGTGTTACGCCCTCGCGGAAAAGCGGATGGTCGTCCACGACGCCGATGGTGATTGATATCATCTCGTTAGTCTCCAACTTCCATAGGCTCGAAGGTCATGGTCACCGTCGTCCCCCCTTCGCCCGTTTTGACGTCGAAGGATCCTCCGAGGCTGTCGATGCGTTCGCGAAGTCCAACCAGGCCGAGGCTCGTCGGCCTCACTTCGGTCGGATCGAAGCCATCGCCGCGGTCGCTGACCTCGACATGAACATGTCCCTTGCGCGAGACGGCTCTTACGGCCTGCTGAACGCCGCCGCCGTGGCGATAGGCGTTGTTCAATGCTTCCTGAACGAAGCGATAGATGCAGATCTTTACGGCAGGAGCGGGTTCGGGACCATCATCGTCGACAATCGTGTCGACACGGGTTTCGGTCTTGTGCTGATGTGCTTCGACCACCCGCGTAACGATCTCGGCGATCGAGGATTTCTCGATCTGCGGGAGCACCAAGCCGCTGCAGATACTGCGGATCTCGGTCATCGCCTCTGCAAGGCTTGAGCGTATCCAGGCGAGCTCCTTTTCACGCGTTTCGGGTTGGGTCGACGCATTGATCAACATATCGCTGTCCAGCCGCAATGAGGCATAGGCAATGTGCTGGGCCGGGCCGTCGTGCAGATCGGCACCGATGCTGCGCAGATAGCTTTCGTTGAGCGCCGCCGCCCGCTGGGAGGCGCGCTGCAGCCGCCGCTGGAGCCCACGGTTCTCTTCCAACAGTGCCGACAGTTCATTGACCCGTTCTTTGAGGTCCTTGCGTTGCGCCTCTATCGTGCGGCTACCCCGGAACACCAGGACGGAGAGAACTAGGAAAAAGATTGCTGTTAGCGCGGCGACGGCGCCCCAGCTCCGGAGCCTGGCATGCGCCAGACTGTCGCCTAATCCTTCTGCCGTCTCGTAGAACTCGATCACGGCGACCGCCTGTCCGGACCATGGCTGCAGCACCGGATTGTAGATTTCCATGAGCCGCTTGCCGAGCGCGCGCTCCTTGTCGCTTTCCGGATCGCTGGCGACCTCGTAGCGGGCGACGAGAGACCCTGCGAACGCGTTTCGAAGCTTGTCGTTTACCGCAAACGTCTTGCCCACCAGCTCCTTCTCGTTCGAATAGAGAATGGTGCCGTCGCTTCGCCACAGCTTGAATGAAACAAGACGCCTGCCGAGCGCGCCCTGACCGAGCGTCTCGTCTAGAGCCTGAGCGCTGCCTTCATCGAGCGGTGTTGCCTTTTGCATGTCGGGAAGCAGCGGTGCGACCACGCTGTCGACGTAGAGTGCCGTCGCAGCACCGGAATTGTGGATGACGGCCTCTTCGATCAGGTGCGTGACGAGGATGCCCACCAGAAACATGGCGGCCATCGAAATGAGCCCACCCGCGATGAAGAACTGGGAGGCGAGTGAGCGGGCATTCCAGCGGCGAAGCCAATTCATTTTGATACCGGTAAGAGACTTGCCGACTAACCTACCGCTTCCCCAAGATTTTTCCAGACAGCGTCAGGGGAGATCCCTGGTATCGAAGATCTCGGCGCCTCTTATGCTTTTGGTCAACTGGAGCGAGTCTCCCGACATGGCGGCGCCGAAGACGTAGAGAAGCGCAGCGAGAACGACGACAAGGGCGATGACGGACATGTTGCAGGCGTCATTGACGCGGGATCTGTTACTCTGGGCCATATCTGGATCTCCTTCACCTTTTCGAAACGGCGCGGCCCTTTACGCGTTCCACCCCCGGGACTTCGGTCTGACAGGCCTGGGACCAAGGTCCGCCCCCGGTGGACGCCGGCAGATTCAGTCATATTTCGGCGCTGAAGAGTTCGCGGTTTGGAGATTTGCGCGTGACAATTTCTGCCGACATCGAAAACGGCGCCCGCGCCGCATTTGCCAATTCTCCCGCACCATTCGATGAAGGTGTGGCCGAGCTTTACCAGACCCTTCTCGTGCCGATGCTCTTTGAGCCCTATGCGGCGGAGATGGCGATCGCCGCCGACGGGTCGAAACCTGGCAGCGTTCTCGAACTCGCAGCGGGGACGGGCGCCTTGACGCGCGCTCTGCGCGGGACGCTTGATCCGCCAACGGAAATCGTTGCCACCGACCTCAGCCAGGCGATGATCAATATCGGCGCGCCGACGGTGACGATGTCGCGGACTCACTGGATGCACGCCGATGCGCAAAATCTCCCCTTCGCGCCTGAGATGTTCGATCTCGTCATCTGCCAGTTCGGCGCAATGTTCTTTCCCGACAAGGTGAAGGCCTATAGCGAGGCTGCAAGAGTGTTGCGCAGCAAAGGCCGGTTTCTGTTTTCGACGTGGGATTCACTCTCGGCCAACGACTTCGCGAGCTGTGTGGACGAATGTCTGGCAGGCCTCTTCCCATCCGACCCCCCGGAGTTTCTCCAGCGCTTGCCATATTCCTACTTCGACCCCGGCGCCATCCAGGAGCAGATGTCGTCGGCAGGATTTAAGGCAGTGACCTGCGACCGGCTCGAATTGACCTCCGTCGCGGCCAGCGCCCAGGACGTCGCAGCCGCATTCTGCCACGGCACGCTGCTGCGGGGCGAGATCGAATGGCGGGCGCCGGAACGCATGTCCCAGATTGTCGATGAGGTGGCCGAGCGCGTGGAAGCGCGTCACGGAGCTTGTCCTAGCGGCGGCATGAGCGCCTTAATCTTCGCGGGCCGCCTTTCGTAGTTGCTCGATCGACGAGCGCCGCTTTCATCATACAATTCTTAGAATCATCACCCAGTTTTATAATCATTCTTAATTGGAACATGCTTCACTTGTCCCAAGGACGAGGGATAGCATTCATGTCGACAATTTTTCGAATTCTGATCGCGGCATTGATCGTGCTGCCGACAGCCGTCTTTGCTGTTGCCGATGATTGGCGGGTGGTCAAGGCCACAGATCAAGTAAAGTATACCGTCGACAGGACGAACTGGCAGGACCTGCGCGCTGGCGAAGTGGTGCCCAATCGGGCATGGGTCTCCACAGGCCCGCGTGGGCGAGTTCAGCTTGCCAGGGGTGTGGAGAGCATCACCTTCCAGCCAAACACGCTTGCCGCCATCACCACCAATGAATCGGCTGCGATGAAGACGCAGATCTTCCAGCAGGTCGGTTCGCTCGACCTTGAAATCGAAAAGCGCAGCCAGCCGCATACGACGGTACAGACGCCCTACCTTGCGGCCGTTGTGAAAGGAACGATCTTTCATGTGACGGTCGATCGGATGAAGGCGTCCGTCGCCGTGGACCGCGGTCTGGTTCAGGTCACCTCCTTTGCCAGCGGCCAGCGGTCGAATGTGGCGCCGGGTCAGAGCGCGACTGTCGAAAAGAAGGCCGGCATGGCGGTGGCGGGCCGGCTATCCAAGCCCGAGATCACCTCGATTGCGCCGTCGGTCGCCCAGATTCCGGCCGTCGGCGCCACGAAACTCGCCGGCGCCACCTCCGAGGCCAAGAGCAGTTCTTCAGCAACGAGCAAGACGACAGGTGCCAAGGCGAGCGACGATGATAACGGCAAAGGCAGCGGCAATTCCGGCAGCAACGGCAACAGCGGAAATGGCAATAGCGGAGGCAATGGCAACGGCAATTCCGGTGGCAACGGGAACGGAAACGGCAAGAGCGGCGGCCAGGGCAATTCCGGAGGAAAAGGCAACGGCAATGGCAACGGTCATTCCGGTGACAGCGGTAACAGTGGGAATGGCAACGGCAATTCCGGCCATGGCGGAAATGGCAACAACGGCAATGGCAACAGCGGTAAGGGCGATAATAACGGCGGTGGCAACGGCAACGGCGGCGGACACGGCAAAGGCAAGGACAAGTGAGAGATAGGGCCAAGGCGGCTGGGGATTACCTCCCCAACGGCATCAGCACGATCACAGTTCGGCTTTTGCTGATCGCCGTCATGCTGGCGCTGCCCGTGGCCGCATCCAGCTTCGGCCTGGTGCAGGGGATCAACAACAGTCTTTTCGCCAAGCGCTTCGAATGGGCGCCTCGCAGCGCCACCGGCAACATCGTCTTCGTTGCGATCGACAAGCTCTCACTAGATGCCGTCGGGACATGGCCCTGGCCGCGGCGCATCTACGCGACGCTGCTCGATAAGCTGGTCGCCTCGGGCGTCAAGGACATCTTCCTCGACGTCGATTTCAGCGCCCTCTCCAGCACAGAGGAGGACGAGATTCTGGCGGCGGCGCTCGCCAGATCCGGAGGAGGGGTTCTTCTGCCGGTGTTCCGCCAGCAGGAGATGGCGTCATCGTCTGAGACGGCGGTGACAAGGCCGATCCCGCAGCTCCTTCAGAATGCATGGCCTGTGTTCGCCAATGTGACGATGGATGCAGACGGGATCGTCCGCCGTTTCGATCTCGGAAGCCAGCTCGATGGGAACCCAACCCAATCCGCCGCAGCAGCCCTTGGCAGGATCGACGGCAGTGCCGGTTCCCTGCGGATCGACTACTCGATAAGACCCGACACCGTTCCGACATTCTCCTTGTCCGAGGTCCTGAATGGGACCGTGCCGGCTGAGGCAATCAGAGACCACTCGGTGGTGGTGGGAGCGTCGGCAGCCGAGCTGAAAGACATTTTCGCCGTTCCCGTCTACGGCGCCATTGCCGGCCCGCTCATTCACGTGCTCGCGGGTGAGACCCTGCTCCAGAACCGTTCCCTCAGGATGGTCGATGAGGTTCCGCTGGAACTCTTGTTTGCGGCCCTGCTGATCGTCGGCGTCATGCGCAGCCGTTCAACCGGCCTTGTCACGATGATGGCAGTCGCACTGACCATCGTTGCCGTCGGCGAGATCGGTGCATTCCTGCTGCAGTGGCGGTATGCGTTCCTGGTTGGAACGGCGGTGCCGTGGTTGTCGCTGCTGCTCGCCTGGATGCTCGCCCTGAACGAGCGCGTCGACCTCGGCCGAATGCTTGTCGCCATCGCCAATACTGAGGCTCGAAACACCCGACGCCTGATGAGACGGATCATCGCCGACAGTTCGGATGGTGTCGTCGCATTCGATAGCGGTCTGAGGATCGTCGAGGCGAGCGAGTCCGCAAAGGCGTTGCTGCGAGCCGAGATCGGCGCTTCCCTTCTCGGCAGTACAGACGTCGCCCTCGTCGAGGTGGTGCGTAGGCTGGTTTCAGAGCACGATGCCGAACCGGGCAAGGTGCATACGGCTCTGGTCGATTTCTTCGGCCATGGAGGTTCGCAGGCGCGTTACGAGGCATCCGTTACGATTTCGCCGATCGAACAGCCGGATGCGTATTCGGCCGCGGCGCGGTCGCGGTTTGCCGGTTGCCTCATCATACGGGACATCACCGCGCGATATGACTATCAAGAGCGGTTGAAGACGCTGTCCCAGCTGGACGAACTCACCGGATTGCTCAATCGTCGGGAATTCGCATCTCGTCTGGCGACCCTTGAGGGTAGGACCCTCGTCTCTGTGCTGGATATCGAACGTTTCTCCTCGCTTTGCGCCACGCTTGGGCGCGACGTCGGCGACGAACTCCTGAAAGCCGTAGCGGCGAGGCTCGGCGATGCATTCGCCGACGATTTGCTGGCAAGACTGGACCGCGACCATTTTGGCATCGCCACCTCGGCTGCGGATGCACGTCCGATTGAGAGTATTGCAGACGGTCTTCTGGGGCTGTTCGAGGAGCCTCTACGGCTCAGCGGTTCGGCGGTGCCGATCTCGGTCCATGTCGGCATAGCCAGCTCGGGCGACGCGGCCCCTGGCGCTCTCCTGAACGCCGCCGAATCCGCGCTCGATGCTGCGAAGGCCCTGGTAGGCCGGCGCTGGTCTTCTTTCGATCCTTCCATTGCCGTTCGCCAGGCCCGGTCTCGCCGGCTGGAACGGGACATGCACGATGCTCTTCGGCACCGGCAGTTCTTTCTGCTGTTCCAGCCACAGATCGAATTTGCGAGCGGGCGCCTTTTAGGCGCGGAAGCCCTGATCCGATGGAACCATCCCGAGTTCGGTCTGATATCGCCGGCCGAGTTCATCCCGATCGCTGAATCCTCCGGCTTGATCAGCGATATCGGCCGCTGGACGCTGTTCGAAGCTTGCACCGAGGCAGCCGCCTGGCCCGGTGAACTCGGCGTCGCCGTCAACGTCTCGGCACTTCAGTTCGAGCAATCCGACATCGAGGCCGATGTGAGCGAAGCCTTGTCCGGCAGCGGGCTTGCTTCTTCCCGCCTGTGCCTTGAGCTGACAGAATCCGCCTTCCTCGGCCAAGGCGAACCCGTGATTGCAAAGATACGCGCGCTTCGCGAAATGGGGGCCGTCATTGCCTTGGACGACTTCGGCACCGGCTACTCGTCGATGAGCTACCTTGCCGATCTTCCTCTCGACGAGCTCAAGATCGACCAGTCTTTCGTCCGGCGAATGAACGGAAATCCGACTGTGCTGGAGATCGTGCGGACGATCATTTCGCTGGCGCACGGCTTGAAGCTGCAGGTCGTCGCTGAAGGCGTCGAAACAGAAGCGGAGGCCGAAGCGCTGCAACGGCTCGGATGCGAGATAGGGCAGGGCTATCTCTTCGGCAGGCCGGACGAGGCTCTTCGCATGCTTTCCAAATGGAATGTCCAAAAACGTCTATCCGCCTAGATCTGACGGCTCGCCGGGTTCGCGCTGGAAGGGCGTGTGCTTGGCGGAAAGTTCGTGCATGGCGCTGACGACGTGCCGCTCGATCTCGACGCAGACCTCGTCGTACTCCCGCACTCGGTTGGAGTTGAACCCTTGTCTGCGAACGGAATCGCGCGCTTGGACGGCCATCTGGTAGGCCTCGAACAGTTCGAGTTGCCGCGGGTCGCGCGCTTCCATGATCAGCTCCCGCATATCCGGTAGACGCATTGCTAGGCGCCTGCGTCCCGCCTCCCTGCGGTTGGATCGTGCCATCTGCATCACCCTCCTGCCTATGCCCGGAACGACGGGCCTTTCGATCTGAAAGTAGCGTCGGCAGCGGACATTGACATGGATCTGGGACCAAAGGCCGGGATCAATCAGACTGAGGTCCGGGACGTGGAACGACCCGGCCTCCAGCTAGTTGGTTTGGCAGCGGTCACCCCGGCCGCCTCGAAACAGAAGGAGCAAATCATGTTCTCAAAGATTATGGTCGGTGCGGCAACGGCCGCGACCCTGATGTCGGGCGTCGCATTCGCCCAATCCTCCACCGTCAATGGTGCGGCCGGCGGCGCAGTCACCGGAGCGATTGTCGGTGGTCCCGTTGGCGCTGCTGTCGGCGGTGTTGCCGGCGCCATCGTTGGCACCGCGATCGATCCGCCGCCGCAAAAGGTCGTCACCTACGTTCGCGAGGCTCCAGCACCGTCGGCGCGCGTGGTCGTAAAGGAGAAGGTTGTGGTGGGACAGCCGTTGCCGGAGACGGTCGTCGTGACGCCCATTCCGGATGATCCGACCTATGCCTACGCGGTAGTCAATGATGAACGTGTCATCGTCGAACCGTCGTCTCGCAAGGTAATCCAGGTCATCAAGTGACTTGATCTCCCGCGGCCCTCCGCCGCGTTCCCTTCGGAAATCATCGTTTAGATCAGCCGCACGACGACGGCAGCGTCGTCGTGCGGCCGAAAAAGCAAAGAGATTGTTATGAAGAGCAAGACACTCGTCGTCCTGATGACGGCATTTTCGATCGGCGTTTCGCCGGTTGGCATCATTTCCGCCTCGGCGCAGGATGCGCCGATTCTTCCCAAGAAGGGGGCGGCCCAAAGCGGCCAATCCAGCAGTGGTGCGACCCAGCAGCCGGATGCGAGCGGCGCCTCCTCCTCAGGCGGCGCGGACGCATTGACCGGCAAGGGCACGCAGCAGCCTTCGGGCTCTGACGCTAGCTCGTCGGGTGCAACCTCGGGAACCACCACCGACGGATCCTCCGGTAAAGCGGCAACTGAGCCCGGCACCAAGTCACAGTCCGGAAGCTCCGATAGCCCGAAGACACCGAAGTCCGGACAGTCCTCGACAGAAGGTCAGAAGCCGGCCGGCGGCCAAGACACTGGGACATCGACCGGCAGCTCGAACAGCTCTGGCGAAACTCAAAAATCCGGCAATGCCGCCAAGTCTTCCAGCGGTTCGACTGAAACCCCGTCGAACAGCAAGGCGAACGTCGACAACAACACAACGGTCGACAGCAACACAAAGAACGCCGCCAAGACCGAGGCGAACACGACCAACGTCAATATCTCGGTCGAGCAGCAGACGGAAATCCGCACTGTTGTGAAGGATGTTCATGTCGAGCCGGTTCGTGAGACCGATTTCACGGTCTCCGTCGGCACGACCATCCCGAAGAAGATCAGGCTCGAGCCGCTGCCGCCGCGCATCATCGAGATCGTGCCGCAGTACAAGGCCTACCGTTTCTTCCTCCTCGCCGATGGCCGGGTCGTCATCGTCGACCCGTCTGCATTCACCATCGTCTACATCATCTCGGCTTAACGGCCGGTGCCCGGCGGCGAACGGCGCCGTCGGGACCGAGGAGAGGAACATGATCTATTCCGAAGAGAAGTCCGCAGGTCTGGCCCTGCCGCTGATAGCGATCCTTCTGGCGATCGCCGGCATCCTCGCTATGCTTGTCGTCACCGCCGGACGACATGGCAGCACTGCCGGCCGCGTCTGGGTTCCGCAGGCGCAACAGCAGGGGGCGGCACGATGAACGCACTGGCATCTGTCGCTTTTGGGATCGTCAGCTCGGTCGGAGCCTGTATAGCCGCCGCATCCGTTGCCTCCCACGTCGCCGCGGATTCCGAACCGCATGCCTTCCAGGATCTGGCGGAGCCTGATCTCTGGACGACGCAACCGGTAAAAGTGGATCCTCTGCAACAGCCTTATGAGCGCATTGCGCCGCTCTATTCGAGCTATGTCACGGAGATGCCGGCCGTCATGACGGCAACGGCGAAGCCGGAACCCGCACAGCTGCCAAAATTTTCGGCCGAGCACCTCGCCTGGTGCGCGCAACGTTACCGTTCCTTCGATCCTGCGGCCAACACCTATCGATCCTATCGCGGTGAGATCCGCGCCTGTTCTTCGCCAAACCAGCCTGATATCGCCGGGGCCGATGACGGTGAGGGCCTCAAAGTGAATGCGAAGGCGGCGGCTTGGTGCGCCTCTCGCTACAGGTCGTATCGACCGGAAGACAATACATATCAGCCATGGGACGGCCCGCGGCGCACCTGCGACGTGCCGGTCCTCGTGGCGACGAGAAATTGATCATCGCGGTGTCGAGCCGCTGTGGGACCAAAGTCCGTATTGCAAACGCTACGGTTGTGATATCGGTTGTGTTGACGGTCGGGGAGCAGGGGATGGCGACGACGCTGATAACGGAAATCCAGAGGGCGCAGATCAGGCTACGGTCCTTGAGCAGGGCGGATCGAGGAGCCCTTATCATCCGAATTCTGCGCGAGCTGAAGACACATCGGCAAGAGGTTCTCCGCAACGTGCCGGCCGACCACTGCGTCTGGATCGACAGGCTGATCGCTTCCGTTTCCTCCACGATATCGGAAATCATCGGCATGCCGGACAGCGAATTCAATCGTGTCTTGAACGAGTTCGAAAAGCTTATGGCGACGCTGCATGATATTTCGCATGCGGACGATCGATTGAGGATAATTCACTGAGGGGGGAGTTGCCCGCGGCTTGTCGATAGCAAATCGTCGCTCTTGCTGATTGAAAATTGGGGGGTGGTGTCGCCCCTGGGAAACCGATCCCTTCGCGCAAGCGTTCTCCTTCCATGACCGAAACGAAATCCCCGGCTGATCGTGACGAGGCGCCGTCTGCCGATGACGACCCAAAGCCAGGCGCTGACGTTTCCTTTCCTTACGACAGGATGACCGTCGAGCAGTTTCGACGACGCTTCCCCCGTGCCCGCTGGAGCGACGCCCGCAAGGCCTGGTTCGTTCCCGGCCGGACGGCCTCCCGCCGCATCGGACGATGGCTTGCCGAGCTGGAGGCCGAAGCCGACGCCCATGCGGATGCGAAGGGGCGGGACGCCTTCGCCTTCGATCCGATCGACAGTTCATATCTTCAACTCGGCAAGGCTGGCTTTCGAATCCGCACGCCCTATTCGAAAACCGCAGTCGACGAGTTGCGCGAAGTGCCTTTCTCCCGGTGGGACGGCGATCTCAAGATATGGCACGTTCCTTTCCGATCCTATGAGGAACTCAGGCGCAGATGGCCCGATATCGAAGCGGCGGCCCGCAGAAACGAGCCGGAAGAGAGACGACGTCGAGCCGAGGAGCGCAAGGGGACCGCGCTGGATCTCCGCAGCAGGCTCCGCTCCGCAGAACGTAAGCGCCGTCGTTACCCGCTTCCTGCCGACGACCTGCCGCCGTTCGGAAGACCCGTCGCTATCTCCTATGGAATCGTCGTCTTTACCGAGATCACCGGCGAACTTGCCGACCCGGCCGTCGTGGCGGACTTCTATCCAGGCGGGACCGATGATCGGGTCTGGGGATATTGGCGGGTGCCCACCCTTGGAGAACTCGTCCGCATCTGGCCCGGGAAAACGCCTCCGGCTGAAGACGCCACGTGGTGGCTCCCGACGATCGAGGAACTCAGGCCCGCCCGTCGCGCGGCAAGATCGCGTGAAGCCAAGAGCCGTGCGAAGACGCTGTGATCTGGGAAGGACTTGAAGCGACTAAGCCTAAAGTCCGAGTGGCTTTGCTCAATGGAACAAGTTTCGGCGATGGCCATTTGTCGTTTATGAAAACAGCCCTGCCGATATCGCTGCTCGCTCTGCTTATCTCCGTTGGCGATGCCGCCGCGGGGGAACTCAAGCCCGATGCAATCAACGCCGCTTCGATTGCTTCCATCAAAGCCGACAAGCGCTTATCCGAAGATCCGGACCCGGCGATCGTCCGCCTTCAGGTCCTGCTCGACCGTGCCGGCGCGTCTCCCGGCGTCATCGACGGGCTCGCCGGCGAGAACGTCAACAAGGCGGTCGCCGGTTTCGAGGCCATGAACGGGCTTCCTGTCGATGGCAGGCCGGATGCAGAGGTTGTATCCCGCTTGGAAGGCGATGCCCCGATCGTCGAGAGCTATGTCGTCTCGGCGGAAGATGCCAAGGGTCTCGTCGACAAGATACCCGAGGACTATGGCGAGAAGGCCAAGATGCAGAGCTTGGGATATACCAGCGTTGCGGAAAAACTGTCCGAGCGGTTCCACATGGGCATCGATCTCGTCAATGCGCTCAATCCGGCTTCGCAGTTTGCTTCAGGTGATACGGTGTGGGTGGTGAACCCCGGTCCTCCAAGGGAAGGCAAGGTCAAGAGGATCGAGGCCGACAGGAAGACGGGGCAGGTGCTCGCCTATGCCGAGGACGGAGCGCTGCTCGCAGTCTATCCCGCGACGATCGGCAGCGAAGACAACCCGGCGCCGTCGGGTAAGCACAAGGTCAAGGGCGTCGCGAGGATGCCGGTCTACCGCTATGACCCGAAGCGCAACTTCAAGCAGGGAAAGAACGACAAGGTCCTCACCATTCCGAAAGGGCCGAACGGCCCAGTCGGCACCGTCTGGATCGACCTGACCGAGCCGACCTATGGAATCCATGGCACACCGGAGCCAAAGCTGATCGACAAAGTTGGCTCGCATGGCTGCGTACGGTTGACGAACTGGGACGTCGAAGAGCTGGCCGGCATGGTCAAGCCGGGTGTGCTGGTGGACTTCGTCAACCGGAGTTCAGCCGCTCCGAAGTGAGTGGGAAAAGGTGGTAATCCAATCTCTTCTGGCTGTCCGACATCCGCATCGAGTACTTCGAGCACCATTGCACGGTTAGCTGGTCAGCCCATCGATCAGTGCAAAGCTCCAAGACCGATATCAAGTTTCGCTACCATGTTGACCAAGTGCGCGAGAGTCCGCGCGTTCATCTTCCTCATAACCTGACCGCGGTGGGCCTTCACAGTGATCTCACTAATCTGCAATTCAAAAGCCACTTGCTTGTTCAATAACCCCTCAGCGACGAACTTCATGACCTGCCGCTCTCGCAGCGTAAGCGTGCGGTAGCAACCTTCGATGCGGTCTACTTCCGAGACAGCGTGGATAGCCGAACGAATTTCATCAGCGACGGCAATCGGGCCGGATGACTTCGGCACGAAAAAAACACCAAATTTGGTTCCATTCACCGCCATCGCCGGAGCTCCATGCCCGGTGAGAACGATGACAGGGCAGCGAACGGCATAACAGCAAATGAGCTGGGTCAGATTAGATGCGGTCAGGTCAGCCAAGCTTGCGTCAAGAACGATGCAGCCAGGGCTGTCAGTTCGAGGGGACATTAGGAAATCCGATGCGGAGGCTCGCGGCTCCGGCTGCCACCCATGCGAGAAAATTTCCGCGTGCAAGATTGCGCCGAAAGAATTGTCATCACTCACCACAATGACGATATCGTCGGACGCATGCCGTGTAACGTTGCGCGATAAGTTTTGCAGGGTTTCGCCACTGTACATGCCACTCTCCAATGTTGCTGGAATGAGAAGTTCTGCGACGCAGGGCTCTAGGAAAGGAATTACGCTTAGGTCTGACAGTCGTCGTCGAGGTCTGTTGCTGGTCTTCTTTTACTGAACGGCGTTGCGGAAGGCGACTACGTGGTTTCAGAGATTCTGAAAAATCCTGAAATACGCCGCAGCCCAACAAGCGCCGGTGCGCTTGGGATTGCCGGTATTCTTGTATTGATAGCCCTAAATCTGGAATTCGACGAATGGGATCGGATCGCCGCGGGGCAGATTGACTTGGGCTTGTTCGAGTTCAGCGGTTGGGAACTCGAAATCGTCTCCAAGAACGACCTCATGAAGCGTGTCTGGCCACGCGTCGTCGAGAATAACACAATTCAAGTTCATATATCTGCTATTCGAAAGGCGCCTGGCAGGGCGCCACCAGCTGAAAACCATCTCGGGCCGAGGCTATCGTATTCTCGGAAACTGGACCTGCCATAAAAACATTCGCAGGTCCCGACCGCCGTGGCCCCCAAACGCCCTACAATCGGCTGAAGGTTCATTCTGCGCAAATATCCCTGCTTCAGCGTCGGAGCCGGCGCCAGACTGCGACTACGCAAGTGCGAACTCTCATATCGGCATACAGAGTTGTCACGTTGAGGGGGCCAGGCGGGATTGGAAAGACCGTGCTTGCGTCGCAGATCGCCCGCGATCTGCTGCCGACACTCGATGGCGACGCTTTTTTGTGGAGCTGGTATCTCCATGGGCGTCAGGAAGACGTTGCTCGTCATCGACAATTGCGAGCACGTCATCGACGCGGAAGCCGCGATGGTCGAGGCAATTTTGCGCAGCTGTCCGAATGTCTCGGTACTCTCAACGAGCAGCGAACTCCTCCGGATCGAAGGAGAATTCGCCTACCACGTTCCCCCTATTCGCTAGGGTTCGATCTCGAGGATGAGTTCGATTTCGACAGGCATCCCCAGCGGTATACTGGAGACGCCAAGGACGATGCGGGGTGGAATCCTGTCGGCGCCGAAGACGTCGAGCAGCAGTTCAGACGCCCCGTCGGCGACCTTCGGGTGGTCGCGGAATTCACCAGTCGACGCGATATAGACGCCAAGCCTGGCGACGGCGCGGACCGCGTTCAGCGAACCGAGGTGTGTCCTAGCCGCGGCAAGCCCGCTCAGGCAGGCTCCGCGTGCGGCGTCGTAGCCTTCGGCGACCGATAGCTCTTCACCCACTCGCCCGTGGTACATCGGCTCGTGACCGACGACGGGCAGCATTCCACTTAGAAACAGCAGATTGCCGCACTGGACGGACTCGACATACGCCCCGAATGGTGTAGGCGGCGGAGGGAGGGTGATAGCGCGCTCCAGCAGGCGAGCCTCTGCGTCGCGGCCTACCATTTTCCCAGATGTGCGCCGTTGTCGACGTGCAGCACCTCCCCGGTGATGTTGGTCGCCTCGGTGAGATAGACCACGCCGTTTACGATCTCCTGGATCGCCGTGATTGTCCCCATCGGTGAAAGCGACCGCAGAAATTCCGTCGGATTTTTCTCATGGAGGGGGGTGTCGACAACGCCGGGCGACACTGCATTCACGCGGATATTGTCCTTGGCGAACTCCAGTGCCAGGCTCTTGGTGATGGCATTGAGGCCACCCTTGGTGATCATCGGCAAGGATGCGGTCACGCCCGCAATAGGGTGGTCTGTCAGCGACGACGTGATGGTAACGACGCTTCCACCCGACGTCTGCGCGAGCATCTGCTTGATGGCGCTCTGCGTGAAGTGGATGAACCCTTCGACATTGGTCGCGGACAGGCGCTGAAAGTCCTCAATAGTGTATTCGAGGAAGGGCTTCGTCACGAAGATTCCTGCGTTGTTGACCAGCACGTCGATCGATCCGAACCTTTCGACCGCTCGCTGCGCCACATGCTTCGCAGTCTCGGGATCTCCGACATCACCATCTATCAACTCCAGCCGCGCCGCGCGGTCGAACGTTGTCGTTTCGCTGACGCGCCTCGATGTCCCGACGACGTTGTATCCCTTGTCGAGAAAGGTTTTCACCAAGCCGGCGCCAATCCCTTGGGATGCGCCGGTAATCACGACTGTTTTTTGCAGGCTCATATCCGTCTCCTTGCTGGTCCGCGACGGTGCCTCGCCTGCCGCCATCGGGCGGGGGCGTTGATCGCCGAACTGTGGTGCTTTGCCGGCCAAGAGCCGAAAACGGTCTGGGCGCCTCCGCCTTCCGTTCGGTAGAACCATCGCGCCAAACCCCGTCGAGAGCTATTGTACGAAGGTGTCCCCTATACCTTCGGTGGGCTCGCCGGATGGAATACGGGCGGCGCAATGAGCAACCAACACCAAGGTATCGCCGATACCAACGTACAACTGTGGCGGTGGCGGAGATTTGACATACTTACTCACACGCAGCCGGTTTTGACTGCGGTCGAACAAAAGGAGTCCACAGATGAAGATCCTGATGGTGTTTACCTCGCACGACATTCTTGGCAACACCGGTCGAAAGACGGGTTTTTGGCTCGAGGAAGGCGCTGCCCCCTACTATGTATTTCGCGATGCCGGCGCTGAACTGACGCTTGCTTCGCCCAAGGGCGGCCAGCCGCCGGTCGATCCGAAGAGCGATCTGCCGGAGAACCAAACGGAGGCCATGGCGCGTTTTAAACAAGACGCCGCGGCGCAGAAGGATTTCGCCAGCACCTTGAAGCTAGCCGACATGCGCTCGGAAAATTTCGACGCAGTTTTCTACCCCGGCGGTCACGGACCGATGTGGGATCTGGTCGACAATCCGGATTCAATCTCTCTGATCGAGTCTTTCTATAATTCCGGCAAACCCGTGGCTGCCGTGTGCCACGCACCTGGCGTGTTGCATCGGGTGACATACAAGGGTGCCCCGATCGTCAAAGGAAAACGGGTCACCGGTTTCGCCAACAGCGAGGAGGAAGAAGTTCAGCTCACGCATGTCGTGCCGTTCCTCGTCGAAGATGAACTGAAGCGGCTCGGCGGATTATATGAAAAAGCGCAGAACTGGCAGAGCTTTGCCATCACCGACGGCCGGTTGATCACCGGACAGAATCCTGCGTCGTCGACGGCTGGGGCGCAGGCTCTGGTCAAACTACTGTCCGCGGAGAAGGTGGCGATCGGTTCGAGCGCTGCGTGATTGACCACCGATGTAGCTAAGCTGCCGCATGTGGCCACAGAAGTGATCCTTGCGTCCATGTCAGCGCATCTCTGCCGGATATCACAATCCCGAGCGAACTGGGTGGACGGCGACTGATGGTCGCCGTCGTCCCTTATTCACGACGCCTTGGCTTCGAAAGCGGGGGCGAAATCACCGAGCGATTTCGCCTTGAGGATCGTGGCCTCGATATCCTGCTCCACGATTGCTTCCAGATCGGCGAAGCTGTCGATGACGTAGTAGATCGGCTGCAGGATATCGATGCGGTAGGGCGTCCTCAGCACGCTCAGCAGATCGAATGGGCGAAACTCGCAGGCCGTGCCCTCCGTTGCCGCCTTGGCTTCGCTTGGCGATGAGACGATGCCTGCGCCGAAGCAGCGGCGGCCTTGCGGTGTGTTGATCAGCCCGAATTCGACGGTGAACCAGAAGATCCGGAACAGATGCCAGGAATAACCCTTGCCGAGGCGGACGGCAGTTTCACCGAAATGGCGGACGAAATTGGCATAGCTCTGGTTGGTCAGCAGCGGGCAATGGCCGAACACCTCGTGGAAGAGGTCCGGTTCCTCGATATAATCGATATGCTCGCGGCGGCGCAGGAAGGTTGCCAGCGGGAATTTGCCTTGCGACAGAAGCTCGTAAAAGCGCGAGGGCGGAATGAGCGCCGGCACGCCTTCGACGCCGAAGCCGGTGGTCTCGTTCAGGCGTCTGTTCACATCGAGAAGCTGCGGCACCTTCTCCGGCTTGAGCCCCAGCAATGTGACGCCGTCCAGATATTCGCGGCAGGCGGTATCGGCCAGCATCTTCATCTGGCGCCGGTAGAGTTCGCCCCAGATCGCATCTTCCTCGGGTGTGTAGTCATAGAGGCCGTCCGGGCCGGGCAGTTTGGCGGTGTAGCTGCTTTCCTTGGTCATAGGCTGATCTTCCCGAAGCATGACGACGTCGCTGCCATTATCCTCCAGCTTTTCCGGATTTTCTTTTCTTTCCTGCTGGCTTTGGTCATGATGGTGGGAAATATTCCCGAACCGGGGCAAAAAATGAAAGAAACTGGGAACTTTCACCGCACGCTTCTGCAACTCATCCAGGCCGACGGCAGCCTGTCGCTGGCAGATCTGGCTGAGAAGGCCGGCATGTCGCAGAGCTCGGCGTGGCGGAAGATCCAGGAGTTGGAAGCCGACGGCGTCATCCGCAAGCGCGTGACACTGCTCGATCCCAGCAAACTCGACCTCAAGCTTTGCGTGATCGCCCATGTCACCCTGGAGGATCATCACGAAGAGGCAGTCGCCTCTTTCGCTTCGGTGGTGCTGGAGCGGCCGGAGATCATGGAATGTTACGCCCTGTCGGGCGCTTTCGATTATATGCTGAAGATCCGGGCGAGGGACGTCGAAAGCTACGAAGCCTTCATGACGCGCTACCTCATGCGCAACCCGCATGTGCGCACAGTGGTTTCGAGCTTCGTGCTGCGCGAGCTGAAATTCTCGACCGAACTGCCGCTCTGACGCCTAAAGAAAGTCACTGGCCGGTGATGGCGCAAAGCGGTGCCGTTAAGATCATCGCGCGCTATCGCCATGACTGCTACCCGGCATGCGCACCGGAAAGCCTTCGAAGGTCTTCAGCGTGTCGAGCACGATAGAGGTCTTCACGTGCTGGACCGACTCGTGCGGCAAAAGAACGTCGTTTACGAATTTTGAAAGGTCGGCGAGACCGCGGGCGGCCACCTTGAGGTGGTAGTCCATTTCCCCCGTCAAAGCATAGGCTTCGAGAACTTCCGGCAGCCCGTTGATCAACTGCGAAAATCGGCGGGCATTGTCTCTGTTGTGGGTCGCCAGCGTCACGGAAATGACCACCAGCATATCCAGCCCCAGCTTTTCCCGGTCGAGATAGGCCCGGTAGCTGCGAATATAGCCCTCGGCCTCCAGTCTCGTGCGCCGGCGCGAGCATTGCGAGGGTGAAAGCGCAATCCGCTCCCCCAGTTCGTTATTCGTCAGCCTGCCGTCTTTTTGCAATTCCTGGAGCAGGCGCAAATCCAACTTGTCGAGCTGTTCATCCATTGCACGAAATCTCCAGAATACTCACGAACCGTGCATAATATCTTCTCCTGACATGAAGAATGCAAGGATTTTGCACGTGTTTTGCGCCACACTTTGCGCAGTCAAACTCCATCTCGTCAGGAGGAAAAAATGGGTCCTTTCCCGCATGATGCGCCGCCATCCGAAATCACCGCGGACAACCCGGCCGGCACCGACGGTTTCGAATTCGTCGAGTTCGCGCATCCCGAACCCGAGAAGCTCAGCGAACTTTTCACGCGCATGGGCTATGTCGCGGTCGCCAGGCACAAGACGAAAGACATCACCGTCTGGCGCCAGGGTGACATCAACTATGTCGTCAATGCCGAGCCCGGCAGCCATGCCGCCCGCTTCGTCGGGCAACATGGTCCCTGCGCCGCATCGATGGCCTGGCGTGTCGTCGACGCCAAACACGCTTTCGACCACGCAGTGTCGAAAGGCGCCACTCCCTATGAGGGTGATGACAAGCTGCTCGACGTCCCGGCGATTGTCGGTATCGGCGGCTCGCTGCTCTATTTCGTCGAGACCTATGGCGCCAAGGGTTCGGCTTACGATGCCGAGTTCGATTGGCTTGGTGAGCCCAACCCGCGCCCCGAGGGGATCGGCTTCTATTATCTCGATCACCTGACCCACAATGTCTTCCGCGGCAACATGGACAAGTGGTGGGATTTTTACCGCCAGCTGTTCAATTTCAAGCAGATCCACTTCTTCGACATTGACGGCCGCATCACCGGTCTGGTCAGCCGCGCCATCACCTCGCCCTGCGGCAAGATCCGCATTCCGCTGAACGAATCGAAGGACGACACCAGCCAGATCGAGGAATATCTGAAGAAGTACCGGGGCGAGGGCATCCAGCACATCGCCGTCGGCACCGAGGATATTTACGGCGCCACCGACAGGCTTGCCGACAACGGGCTGCGCTTCATGCCGGGGCCGCCGGAGACCTATTACGACATGTCCTATGAACGTGTGAACGGCCATAGCGAACCCATCGAACGCATGAAGAAACACGGCATCCTCATCGACGGCGAAGGCGTGGTGAATGGCGGCATGACAAAAATCCTGCTGCAGATCTTCTCTAAAACCGTCATCGGCCCGATCTTCTTCGAATTCATCCAGCGCAAGGGCGACGAAGGTTTCGGCGAAGGCAATTTCCGGGCCCTGTTCGAGTCGATCGAGGCCGATCAGATCAAGCGTGGTGTCATCGGGACGGCAGCGGAGTAAGCTCCGCCCGCGCCGCGCTTCTGAGAGATCGCGGCGCTGGGGGGATTGAGGGAGGAGTTGAGCAATGGACCAGACATCGATCCAGGCTTCCGGCGGTGAAGCTGCGACGGCAAGCACGCTGAAATATATGCCGGGCTTCGGCAACGACTTCGAAACCGAGTCGCTTCCCGGCGCCTTGCCGCAGGGGCAAAACAGCCCGCAGAAATGCAATTACGGTCTTTATGCCGAGCAGCTTTCCGGCTCGCCCTTCACCGCGCCACGCGGGACGAACGAGAGGTCCTGGCTTTACCGCATTCGCCCGAGCGTGCGCCACACCCGCCGCTTCTCCAACGCTTCCTACCCGCTCTGGAAGACCGCGCCTTGCCTCGACGAACATTCGCTGCCTCTCGGCCAGCTTCGCTGGGATCCGATCCCCGCACCAACGGAGAAGCTGAGCTTTCTGGAAGGGGTACGGACCATCACGACGGCAGGCGACGCCGTGACCCAGGTCGGCATGTCGGCCCATGCCTATGTCTTCAACGAGGACATGGTCGACGACTACTTCTTCAATGCCGATGGCGAACTGCTGATTGTGCCGCAGCTCGGCGCCCTCAGGGTGTTCACCGAAATGGGCATCATGGATGTCGAGCCCTTGGAGATATGCCTCATCCCCCGCGGCATGATGTTCAAGATCCTGAGGACCGGCGAGCAGGCGGTCTGGCGCGGCTATATATGCGAGAACTACGGTGCCAAATTCACGCTGCCGGACCGCGGGCCGATCGGCGCCAACTGCCTGGCGAACCCGCGCGACTTCAAGACGCCGGTCGCAGCCTTCGAGGACAAGGAAACGCCGTGCCGCGTCCATGTGAAGTGGTGCGGAAAATTCTATGTGACAGAGATCGGCCATTCGCCGCTCGACGTGGTGGCCTGGCACGGCAACTACGCCCCGTTCAAATATGACCTCCGGACGTTTTCTCCGGTCGGCGCCATCCGCTTCGATCATCCCGATCCGTCGATTTTCTCGGTGCTGACGGCGCCGACCGAAGATGCCGGCACGGCGAATGTCGATTTCGTGATCTTTCCGCCGCGCTGGCTGGTCGCCGAGCACAGCTTCCGTCCACCCTGGTATCACCGCAACATCATGAGCGAGTTCATGGGCCTGATCCATGGCCAGTATGATGCCAAGGAAGAGGGCTTCGTGCCTGGCGGCATGAGCCTGCACAACATGATGCTGCCGCACGGGCCGGACGCGCTCGCCTTCGAAAAGGCAGCCAATGCCGAGCTCAAACCGGTGAAGCTCGATCACACCATGGCCTTCATGTTCGAGACCCGATACCCGCAGCAGCTGACGAAATACGCTGCCGAGCTGGAAACGCTGCAGGAGGACTATCTGGAATGCTGGGACGGCCTGGAGCGCAAGTTCGACGGCACCCCCGGCATCAAGTGATAGCATCGGAATTGGAACATGAAACTCGCGACCTTGAAGGACTCCACCAGGGACGGCCGCCTCGTCGTCGTGTCCCGCGACCTGACCCGCTGCTCTGAAGTTGGCCACATCGCCCGGACCCTGCAGGCAGCACTTGATGACTGGCAGCACGTGGCGCCGAGGCTCCAGCTGATTGCCGAAGGCATCGAGACCGGAGCCCAGCCGACGCTCCGTTTTCACGAGCATGACGCCACGTCACCCTTGCCGCGGGCCTATCAATGGGCCGACGGTTCCGCTTACGTCAACCATGTCGAATTGGTGCGCAAAGCGCGCGGCGCCGAGATGCCGGCAAGCTTCTGGACCGATCCGCTGATGTATCAAGGCGGCTCGGATGCGTTCCTCGCGCCGCGAGACCCAATCGTCGCCACCGACGAGGCCAATGGGATCGATATGGAGGGCGAGGTCGCCGTCATCACCGGCGATGTTGCGATGGGGGCGAGCCCAGAAGCGGCACGCGACGCCATCCGCCTGGTAATGCTGGTCAACGACGTGTCGCTGCGCGGTCTGATCCCGGATGAACTGGCAAAGGGGTTCGGCTTCTTCCAGTCGAAGCCCGCATCGGCATTTTCGCCTGTTGCGCTGACGCCGGACGAGTTGGGAGAGTCGTGGGATGGCGGCAAGCTGCATCTGCCGCTGCTCGTCAGCCTGAACGGCAGGCCCTTCGGCAAGGCCAATGCCGGCATCGACATGACCTTCGATTTCGGCCAGCTGATCGCCCATGCCGCCAAAACCCGAAATCTGACGGCCGGAACGATCATCGGCTCGGGAACGGTTTCCAACAAGCGGGACGGCGGCGCGGGCAGGCCGGTCGAAGACGGCGGCGACGGCTACTCCTGCATCGCCGAGATCCGCATGATCGAGACGATCGAAACCGGCTCGCCGAAGACCGCCTTCATGCGGTTCGGTGACCAGGTCCGCATCGAGATGAAAGACAGTGCCGGCCATTCGATCTTCGGGGCGATCGAGCAGACCGTCGAACGCTATGGCGGAGCGAGGGCGGAATGAGCGAGGTCGTTCTTTACGACTACTGGCGATCGTCGGCGAGCTATCGCGTCCGCATCGCGCTCAACCTGCTGGAGATCGACTACAGGACGGTGCCGGTCAATCTGCTGGAGGGCGCGCACAGGAAGCCGGACTATCTCACGCTCAATCCGCAGGGGCTCGTGCCGACCCTGGTGATCGATGGAAGGCCGCTGACGCAGTCGCTTGGTATCATCGAATATCTGGCCGAGCTCCGGCCGGAACGCGGATTGCTGCCACCTGATATTGCCGACCGCCAGCATGTGCGTGCGCTTGCCTATGCAATCGCCATGGACATCCATCCGATCTGCAATATGCATGTCGTGGGCCATCTGATGGCCGTGACGGAAAAGGAAGGCGCCCGCGAAGAATGGATGCGGTACTTCATCGCCGACGGGCTTCGCAAACTGGAGACGATGATAGGGGGACATGACGGCGCCTTCAGCTTTGGCGACTCGCCGACGATGGCAGACCTTTGCCTTATCCCGCAAGTTTACAACGCCCGCCGCTGGGGCGTCGATCTGTGCAATTTAAAGCGCATAGTAGATATCGATGCCCGATGCGCCGAATTGCCGGCCTTTCAGGCGGCACATCCTGACCGCGTGAAGCCGTGACTTCACCGGCGGCGAGGCAAGTCAGGCTGGACTGCCAACTACTCGTTCCGCCACGAAGAAAATGTCGCAGCCTGGCCCAACCGTTTGCCCTTTTCATCGACAAGCTGCCAGACGGTCACCTTCTCGATCCAGAAGCGGCGCCCCGATTTCGCGATCCTGACGCCGCGACCATTCTCGACAAAACCGTCGCGCGTCACGCTATCCAGCAGCCGCTGACGCTCGGCGCGATCGGGCTGCTCGGCCGAAAGCCGCGACGGCAGCGAGACGAATTCTTCCCAGCCATATTCGAAGCATGTCTGGGCGGTCCTGTTCGCGTAGATGAAGCGCGGGTCGGGCTCGGTATTGTGGGCGAGGACCACGAAAGGCGCGTAGTTGTAAAGCCAGTCCGGCCCCTGTCCGTCCTGGACAAGACGACGGCCGACGATGCGCTGGTAGCTGCCGGTGAGCAGGGAGAAGAAGTCGAGGTCGCTCGTCAGGTCGAAGGCGTGATTGTCATAGGGTGAAGTCACGAACTGCCTCGTTGATCAAAAGCTTCGATGCAGGCGGCATAGCCGATATTCATTGCACAGGTCTATGATGCCTTGTGAACCGCGATCCTCCCGGCGAGCACCGCCGTTTACCTTGTCCCATCACTTCTGATTGTGACGCTTGCCAGAAGATCGCCCGTTGTGCATTGATCTTAAGCTGCTGGGGGTCGCCATCAACATTCTCTGCGAAGCCATTGTTCTTCAGACCGTAATGGGCGTCGGGGGTCGCCGATGATGCCGGGCTTCCCGGCTATACAGAACTGCCAAGCTATGCTGCGAATGACGACAGGAGAAATACAGGTGCTTGAGGGCTGGGGAAGAATGCGCAAATCCGTCTCGTTGATATCGATGCTGCTGGCGTTCGTCGCTGTGGCCGGAGAGGGGCACGCAGCAATTTCCTACCAACGTCTGGACGGCGCGCCGGGAGAGCGTGGTCTGGTGATAAAGGGCGTGTTTGAAGTCTCCGACGATCCGACGCAGCTTGTCGACGAATACAGGCAGTATCAAGCGGACTATATCAGCTTTGACTCGCCCGGCGGAAACGTGGTCACCGCGATCAGCTTCGGCCGCGCCATCCGCGCACTGAATGCAAGAACGATCCAGATCCGAGCCATGGAATGTGCATCGGCTTGCGCCTTCGCCTTCGCCGGCGGCGTTGAAAGGTTTGCCGAGCCGGGTTCCATCGGCGTGCATCGGGTTTCCCTATCCGACGACGACCCCATGGACAACAAATTGGCAGTCTCATCCGTTCAATCGCTGACCGGCGAGATCATCGGCTATCTCACCGACATGGGGGTAAGCCCCAATCTGCTGCAGCTCAGCCTGTCGATCGACAGCGCCGATATAAGGTATCTCACCGCCGCGGAAATGCGGGACTGGAACATCAACACGCCCGAGAACATACCCTCGCCACCGGAAAGCGCGCCGCCGCCGACCGCCGCGCCTGAGGTGAGCGCAACACCCGCCGTCATGCCACCGGACTCAAGCCATTCTGAGGAGGCGGGCGCATCCGAACCCGGCGACCTGACCACGGAAGCGGTTGATTTCGTCAACCGATACAATGACGAATGGTCGAAAGACAGCGCCTCGGCGTTGGCCTTCATGAGGGACGTCTATGCCGACGAGGTCTCCTTCTTCGGAAACCCGGTCGACAAAGACGTCGTGCTAAAGGACAAGGCGACCTTCGCCCAACGCTGGCCGCAGCGCATCTACAGCGTCAAGCCGGGCTCCGTCACTGCCAGCTGTGCCGGAAAATGCGAAATGTCGGGAGTTGTCGAGTGGTTTGCCGGAAACAGGGACACGGGTAAGACTTCCTCCGGCATGGCGGATTTCTCCTTCGTGTGGAACACGGCCTCTCTGCAGATCGAGTCCGAGACCGGAAAGGTACTCACCACGGACAAGGGGGCCAAGGCGCCGGATCGGTTGATCCATCAGTGGACAGGACTGGACGACATTTGCCGAACGAGTGTCGATCGCGAGGGTGCCGAGACGCTACCGGCATGCAAGCGGCGCGATGAACTCGGTCCGCTGCTCAACCGCGTCGACTGGTGCTACGGCCATAAAGGCGAAGCCGAAATAAACTGGGAGTGGCAAAAATGCGATGCGAATTCCCGCCGATATACGAGCAAGTAGCGCGCAGGCCCAAAGACGAGCGACGCGGGGACAGTTTGCCCCATCCACTACGCGACAGGCGGAATGAAAGCCGATATTGAACTCGGGCTGAAGAAACCGGGCCGAGCCGCAAGCCATCTGAGGGCGCGAGCTGACGCGTATCAAGTCCCCCGCGGGGTCACCGTTGGCAAAGCCGCGAAGGCGAATAACGCGCCCATCTAAATCCCTGCTTTGGGATCCCGGCCTTGCTGTGATGAAATGCGCATAGACTTGGCTCCTGCGGCTCAATGCCTCACGCGATTGACGCGTTTAGACGCCATCGGTACGCATGCTCATAAGCAACAGGAGACCGATGATGCGAACTTTGGCTGCGGCATTTTCCGCTCTGGTAATTCCGACACTGGCGGGTTGTACGACGACCTCGGGTGGCATTACCACGGAGAACAGGAGCCTTGCTGCGGTTAGCGCTGAACGGACGCGACTGGGGCAGGCTTGGCACCTCAAAGCCGATTGCTCACAATCGACCCGGCCGAACGTTCGAACACTCTCTCCGCCAGATCATGGTAAACTCGAAATCGTACCTGAAGATATACTCGCGAATTCGAAAAAGTTTCCAAAATGCGCCGGAGTGAAAGCCCCAGGCATGGTTGTTTACTACACTTCTGCAGCCGGATACATCGGCCCTGACAAAGCAACTTACAGGGAGTCTTATGGAGACGGTGTCGTTCGCGACGTGACTTTCGGCCTAAACGTAGTCAAGTAGACGGCGTGGCATTTCATCAGCTCTCATTGCGGCGCCGTGTTGAACCGCAACACCCGCCCAAAGATCATGCCGTTCGAACGCCAAGCGGGCATCGGTGGCATAGGCTACATAATAGCGCATTTCCGTCAGCTTTTTTCTACAAGTACAGGAAGAACCATATTCATCAAAATTGTTGTTGCCCCCGACAATAGGATCAAGTTCGGAGAACGAGCCGGAAGCACGAAACTTTGCAGCCCCTAAACTGTCTGGAGCTGCTTCCGGCTGATCCTATCAAGGCCCCAAATTGGCTGCCGCGTCCGGTTCAAGGATGCGGCGATGGAGCTTTTGGACCGGCGGGCAGCTCAAGTTCATTTCGTGCGACCTCAAATTGATTGTCAAGAAATTCCAACAACTTCTCTCCGAGAAGCGTAAGCTCGCTATCTGCTTCCGACCATTTGTAGATTGACCCATCCTGAAGCGATAGAACTGCAAAATCATCGGGCCTGTTTTCTAGCGGATACCGTGTCGCCACGGTGCTGAGTGCTGCTTTTACCAACTGGCTGCTCAGACGGTGCTGCATATTCCAAAGATGCACCGCGGTTCGGCGTCCGTCCATCTCCAGCAGAAAGTTGGGTGTGAATTCTACTTTGTACAACCCCTTTGGGCTGGAGAACAGCAGGCCTGCGGTGGACTCAAGTAGGCCCGAATTCTGCTTCCTCCATTCAACGAAGCGCTTGAGTCCACGCCGAGCCGACTCGCGCTCGGAAAGCTTTGTGATTTGCGCCGTGGAATCGAGTACCTGTTGAAAGGAAAGTTCGCCGAGAGCGATCTGCTGAACCCTGGACTTGAGGCTCTTATGGTAATCATATCCGCCTTTGCTAGGTTGATACCGGTCACGTACGAGGCGTCTTTGGGGCTTCGGGTTCGCGTTGAGGAGTTTCATGAACGCAGAAAACCCGAACTTAGGAATCTGAGCCATTGCTCATCCTTTTCGTTGATAACTGCCGAAACCCAACTCGACTCTTGTACGCGACTCTCCATATAATGGCCTTGCTACAGGGTGGAGAACGTTACTCCGCTTTACGAATGGCTTCAGCTTATTCGTAACAGCAAAAGCCGGATCCGATAGGGTTCGGCTTTTGTATTTCTGGGCCGCGCTGCGGCGGTGATCAATTCAACCTCATCTCGAGAGTTTCTGATTTGTTCTACAGTTGATTTTCCGCGCAATTCGCGCGGAAAATCTTGATTAATGCTCTTGGAGCACCTGATGCGGGAAAGGTGAGCTTATTGCGCCGCTTTTCCTGCACCAGATTCTGCTTTGTCGCGTCCCGACAAGAAACCCTCCGACCGATTCTCAACCCCTTGTTTTTTCAGTCGCCCTTCCGCGAGAGTCCAACCAGTTGCCCTCCCGTCCAGACTAAATTCCCTCCGAAGTCAAAAAAAGGCCCGGCAGAGCCGGGCCAGAAAAGTTAGCGATACAAACGGGGGCTAGCAGTCGTCGAGTTCACATCGACGATAGAAAGTCGCACCGACGGCGTCTCTGACGATTGCGGGGACTATCCCGCGTTCTTCGAGATCCCTCTTCACCGTTCTGAAGTGCTCACCTCTCTCGCGGGCCAAGTTGAACAGAGAAATAAATTCCGTCTGGAAGCCTGCCATGGTTGCGGGTCGGATGATGCGTTGTGGACATCGGTTCACGGGATTGATCGCGGTCTCAACCTTAAGATGCCCAAGTTCGATAAGCTTCCACAACACCTTGTCGTTAATAGCGAGCTGCCTCTCCGCTTCAGTTAGGCTGAGACCCCCATGATCTGGCAGGCGCGTCAGTTGGCGAACTTCGTCGACGTCGAAGAGCAAGGCGTCGAGTCCATATACATGATGATCGACGGCCACCCTCGCTATCTTGCCGTCAAGGAGCAGATCCAGCACCTCGGAGAACTTGCAGTTCGCTCGACGGGTCACGCTCGCGATCGAGACCATGCCTTCGTGGCCGGTGCTGCATGTGACGCGCGCCGTTACTTTCGTCAGGAACTCCTGAAGATCTTGTCTTCGGTAGAACGGGTTCAGACCGGTCTCTCGTCCGCCGTTCAGGATGCTAGGAATATATCCTTCATGGGACAGGGTGTTCCATAACGTTCTGCCAGCTCCGAGAAACTCCCGTGCTTCCGTCCAGCTCAGCGCCTCGTGAACCGTCTCCAGGAGTGCGTCGATCTTTTGAGCCGGCAGGAGTACGCGCTCGTCTGTCAGACCGGCGTGGTCGCGGCTGGTCAGTCCGGCGTTCTTCACGATCTTTCGCAGCGTCTTGGGATGGACGCCGTAGGACTTCGATGCCGACATTATCGAATGAACTCGCCTTTCGTCTATCGGCCCGAACATGTCGTCGCCCGGTCCGAACGGAAGAGCGTTCAACGACACCTCGTACATGATCTTGCGGATGGCTTCGAACGCCGGATCGTCGGTCTCATGGGCGAGACGCTCGTAAAGGCGGCCGTAAAGGACTCTTTGTTGATTTCCACTGAGAGCTGACCCGGCGTTTCCACCGAGAAGTGACCCGCCTTTAGGTATCGTTTGTGCTGGTCGTAGTGGTCAAGGTCCTGCGTTTCTCCTTCGTTGTTTTGGGCTCATGGGCC
>NZ_WUFT01000034.1 GCF_010668805.1 Rhizobium phaseoli
CAGTAATGCCATGTCGATCACTCCAGAGCCCCCGCTGAAAACATGCGAGGGACGGTTGAAACATGGGTCAATTCTCAATGGAAATATTAGGCTGCGCCGGGTCAGCTCTCAGTGGAAATCAACACTCTACGTGGTTGGCGTGACCCAGCCGCATATCGCGATCGGAACGGGTGCGCTTGCGGTCTCGGTGAATGCCTTCGCGAACATCGCAAGCCACGCGATCAAGGGGCACGTCTGGTGGCGCTGCGCGGCCGTCTTCTCTGCACTCGGCGTCGTCGGCGCCCTCGGCGGCTCCAGTCTCGGCAAGGCGATGGACGGAGATCGCCTAATCTTCCTGTTCGGAATCCTCATGCTCGTCGTCGGCGTCCTGATGCTGAAGCCCAGGAAGCCAGTATCGGCAGAATGTCGGCCCGTCGATCTTAAGATGTGCCTTGCCACCGCGACCGTGGCTCTCGCCGCCGGCGCTGCATCCGGTTTCTTCGGGATCGGCGGTGGCTTCCTGATCGTTCCCGGCCTCATGCTGGCGACGGGCATGCCGATGATCAACGCGATCGGCACTTCTCTCCTCTCCGTCGCTGCGTTCGGACTGGCGACGGCCTTGAACTATGCCAGTTCAGGCCTGGTGGACTGGTGGCTTGCCGCCGAATTCATCGGCGGCGGCATCGTCGGCGGCGTACTCGGCATGCTGCTCGCCACCCGGCTCAGCGCCTATAAGAACATCCTCAACCGCCTGTTCGCAGCGCTCATCTTCGTGGTCGCGGGCTACATCCTGTATCGGAACTGGGGGACGGTGGTGCCGAGCTAAGGCGCCAAGCGAAGGCCTCGACAGCAGGCGAGCTGCGACTTCCGGCCAGAAGTGACCCTTACGTATGAAGAGCGAGCGACCGTTGCAACACCAACACGTTGACCATCTTGTAGAGACCAGCGGCGGCGTCGCTGATGGAGATGGTCGTACCCATCGTGTCTGAAAGCGACATGCCGCCACTCCGGCACGGCGCGCGTGGAACGCGGCCGTGTCCTTCCCCCTCAATGCGCCATGAATATTGGCACGCTGCTTTGCTCGATCATGTTGCGTGTCACGCCTCCGAAGAGTGTCTGCTGCCAGCGAGGGTGATTGTATGCTCCCATGACGATCAGATCGGCGTTCACGTCCATCGCATGCTGCCTCAGGACCTCGTCGGCCGCGTTTCCGCCGCTGGCCACGCGATCCACCTGAACCTTGACTCCGTGACGGGACAGGAAGCTCGCGATGTCGGCGCCTGGTTCTTCTCCATTCACCCGCTCTCGCGAGACTGGATCGACCATCGTCACGTAGACGCATTCCGCCGTCTTCAACAGGTCGAGGGCCTGCCTTGCGGCACGCGACGCCTCGTCGCTCGAATCCCATGCCAGTACGATCGATTTGGAAGTGGAAGAGAGCGGCCGCCGTCCGCGATTGATGATGACCGGCGTCGGCGTATGGAACAGAGCGCCATCCATGACCCGTTTCTGGAGTTCCTCGTCCTTGCACGCTTGGCGGCCGACGAGAACGACGTCGGCATAGAGCGCCCGTTCTGCAATGTCCTCCCGCGCAAAGGCATATTCCGTATAGACGTCCTGCACATCGTAGGACAGTTCGGTGCTCGAGAGATACGCCTTGATCTCTTCGGCTTTCTTGACGAGTTCCTCGATTTCGCGCTGGCGTTCTTCCAGCCAGACGGTCGACAGGGAGTTGTATTCTCCCATCATCGGCGACGCGCCCATGCAGATCACGACCGCGCTGAGATGCGCTCCGGAGGCTCCGCAAAACTCCACGGCGGCCTTCAGGTCTTCGTCGAAATATTTGGAAGTCAGGATGCTCATTACCGTGCGAATGGACATTTCGATCACCTCTCTTGTTGAATATCGAGAGGATAACGGCACTTGCGGCGACGTTCTTTGATCTTCGTCAAGCATGGGATGAACGATCGCGGCGTCGCCGGGAGACGAACTTGTCGACCTCGGTCACGAGAACGAGGGAGCTAGCGATCAGCATGCTGAGGCTCCATTCAAGAGGCGTGATTGGCGACAGGCCGAGCGTTCCGCTAAGCCACGGCACGTACATCGCCGAGATGTGGATCGTCTGGGCGGCGAGCACGCTGAGGAGCAGGAACCGGTTCCGAAGGATATCGACGGAGAATATCGATCGTCTTTCGGAGGAGCACGCCAGGGTCTGGACGTTCTCGAACATCACGAAGATGAGAAGGGTTATGTTGCGGGCTTCGGGAACGCCATATCCATGCGCAATCATCCACTGGAATGCCAGGAACGCTGCTCCGCCGATCACGACCGTCGATTGGACGACGCGCCGGATCATCGTCCGGTCGAGGACAGGTTCGAGCGGAGAACGTGGCGGCCCCGCCAGTTCGTCTCCTTCCGGCCTGCCGCCGGCAAGCGCGACGTCCTGGATGCCGTTTGTCACGAGATTGAGCCATAAGAGCTGAACAGGGAGGAGCGGCATGGGCAGGCCGAACGGCAGCGCGAGCATGAAGAGCAGGACCTCGGCGGCGCCCGTTGCGACCGACATCAGCACCACCTTGCGGATGTTGCGATAGGCCGCCCGGCCTTCTGCGATCCCCGCGACGATGGATGCAAAGTTGTCGTCCGTGACGACGAGATCGGCGCTTTCCTTCGCCACCTCCGTTCCCCTAAGTCCCATCGCGACGCCGACATGCGCCTTCTTCAACGCCGGACCGTCGTTTACACCGTCTCCGGTGACGGCGACGATATGGCCATTGCGTATCAGGGATGCGACGATCGCCGATTTCTGCGCTGGCTGCACACGGGCGTAGATGCGGGCCTCTCTCGTGATCTCGTCCAGCCGCTGGTCGCCCGCTCGAGCGGCTTCATCGATGTCGTGGCCCGAAACGACCTGGCCCGCGTGAAAGTTCAGGCCGGCACCTCGGGCAATCGCGGCAGCGGTCCGCGGGTCGTCCCCGGTCACCATCACGACCTCCACGCCCGCCGCGTGGCAGTCTTTCATAGCGTTCGGCACTTCAGGCCGGACCGGGTCCTGCAGTCCGGCCAGCCCCAAGAACACGAGATCGACAAGATGACCGTGTCCGAGGCTTCCGGCGAGGGACGCGTTGATTTCCCCTTCGGCGAACGCGAGCACCCTGAGGCCTCGAGCGGCCATTTCTTCCTTCTGCGCCAAAAGCGACGCACGGTCGATTTCGACTACGTTTCCCGCGGAGTCCATGCGATCAGACATTTCTATGAGCACCTCCGACGCCCCTTTGACGAAGACATGAATCCGATCACTGCCGTGGTGGAAGGATGCAGCGTATTTGTGCTCGGGCTCGTAGGCGATCCTTGCCGCCAGCGGGTATCGGTCGTTCAACTCTTCCTGTCCCAGCCCGGCCTTCCGTCCTGCTGCAAGAAGCGCCACGTCGACCGTGTCTCCGGCGGCGACCCAGAGATCGTCGCGGCGAGCCAGGGTTCCTTCGTTTGCGAGCAGTGCAGCGCGTAGCAGCCTGCGCGCCCTCTCGCGGACAAGGTCGCTGTCCAGGCCGCTCGCGGTGATCTCGCACTTGTCGAGATCTGCATGGGCGTCCAGGGCGATGTCCGTGCCGTCCGGCAGGCGAATTTCGGTCACCGTCTGCACGTTGCTGGTCAAGGTACCCGTCTTATCCGTGGCGATTATCGTGGTCGAACCGAGGGCCTCAACAGCCGGCATGCTTCGGACGATGACGTTGCGGGCGGCCATCCGTCGCATGCTGACGGCAAGCGCGACGGAGATCGCGATCGGAAGCCCTTCAGGAACAGCGCTCACCGCCAGACCTACGGACATCATGACAAGATCGTGCAGAGGGAGGCCCCGCATCAGGCCCGCGACGACCAGCACCAAAGCTGCCAATCCTACGAAAACCGCGAGCGCGTTCGTGAACTTGGCCAGACGGGCGACGAGCGGGGGCTGCGACGAACTGGCTCTTCCCAACTCGGCGGCGATGCCGCCAAGCATGGTCGCGGTACCCGTAGCGGTCACGACGCCCTGGGCTCGTCCGCGTGTCACCAGCGAACCCGCGAGCAGCAGCATGGAACTGGGGGTTTCATCCGGTGATCCTCCGACGGACCGCCCTTTGGCGACCGGTTTCGACTCGCCGGTCAGAAGCGACTCGTCGCACCGGAGATCACTTGCATCGACAAGCATCAGATCGGCAGGGATTCGGTCGCCGGATTCCAGAAGAACGAGGTCGCCGACGACCAGCCGCTTGGCCTCGATCCGGCAAGCCACGCCGTCCCGGATGACCCTGGCCGACGGCTGCTCGAGCTTGCGAAGGGCGGCGGCCGCCCGATCCGCAGAATACTCCTGATACGTGCCGATGGAGGCATTGATCAGAAGCACGACGAGAATGAACAGGGCGTCCTCGATCCTGCCGGTCGCAAACGAGAGCGCCGACGCCAGCAAAAGAATGTAAATGATCGGGTTGCGAAATTGGATGAGGAACATCTTCAGCGGCGATGGGGGCTCAGGCTCGGGCAGCGTGTTTGGCCCGAGCTCGGCAAGGCGTTCCGCGGCCTCGACGTCTGTCAGACCGATCACCGTAGGTGTGGTGGGGGCGGGTGTCTGCGCCGTGAGATTCATCATGGGCTCCGGGCTTGTCGCAACGATTTCACTGAAAGCTCGCGCGACAGCCTATGTGCCCCTGCGCAGGCGGCATTGACCGGGATCAAGGAGCTCCGATCGCATTGAGATATGCTGCAGACGACTTGTGGGCCGCGGCATATGCGGCCACGGCGTTTCGAAGGCGGTGCGTTTGGTTCGGTATTACGACGGCATCGCGTGTGGACCCAGATTGATCCGGCATGATTGAAAGGCGATTAAAATGAATAAAAGCTCGGTACAGACGGTGTTGCAGACGATGAAGGATGACCTTGTCCGTCGTCTCGGAGCGATCGATGCGGACCTCTGCGTGGCGCTCGAGAAGGACAGCGAGGAGCGCGCGACCCAGGTTGAGAACGACGAAGTTCTTCGCGAGATGCAAGCCGAGGGGCGCGACCAGATTGCGGCCATCGACGCGGCGATCGACCGGCTGAACGATGGCACATATGGGCGATGCGTCAAATGCCATCATCCGATCGGCAAGGAGCGGCTAACTGCGGTTCCCTATACGCCGTTCTGCATCGATTGCGCAAAATCGTTCCGCTGACTTCTGGATTGATGGGAGGGTGAAAGGTGGCTACAGCGGCGGCTTGGAGGGCTGGTAGGTGGACGTGGCCTCAGGGCCGGGTGTTGCGACTGAGGGACGGGAGCTCCGGATCGGGCCTTCTGGTGCTGTCGTCGCTTCTTGCACTTGTGATCGCATTTGCCTTCTATCTCGCGGGCAACGGCCTTGGATACAAGGCAATCCTCATCGGCTGCACCAGTCTGATCCTCGCGGCTCTTTGCGTTGAGATCGCCCGGAAGCTGCGGAAGGAGGAATACGGCCTGGACCTGATTGCGGCGCTGGCCATGGGGGCCTCCCTGTGGTTCGGCGAATATCTTGCCGGCGCGATCGTCGGTCTCATGTATTCCGGCGGTCAGTTTCTGGAGGCATACGCACATCGTCGCGCCGACGAGGGCATGTCGGCTTTGCTGGCGCAAGTTCCGCGGACGGCCCTGCGGCTTGCCGGAAACGGTTTCGAAGAAATTCCGATCGAGACGGTCGCGGTCGGCGACGTGCTCCTCATACGCAAGGGCGACGTCGTACCGGTCGACGGGGCGCTCGTCGGCGAAGTCGCGACGATCGACCAGGCGGTGCTGACCGGAGAGCCTCTCCCGGTGCGCATCGCCAGGGGTGGCAACATTTCGAGCGGCGCCACGAACGAGGGGGACGCGATCGAAATCCGCGTTTTAAGCCGCGCCGAGGATAGCACCTATGCCGGAATAGTCAGGCTCGTGGAAGCATCGAGGCGCTCCAAGGCAAAGCTGATGCGCCTGGCCGACCGGTTCTCGATCTGGTTCCTGTTCGCCACGGTAGCGATTGCAGGAGTCTCGGCATTAATATCTGGAGACATGGCAAGGATCGTGGCCGTGCTGGTCGTCGCCACGCCCTGTCCGTTGATCCTGGCGGTACCCGTCGCACTTGCGGCAGGTACTTCAAAAGCCGCCAAGCAGGGCGTTCTGGTGAAGGGTGCGAGACCTCTCGAGGCGCTCGCCCAGGCGACCGTGGCGGTGTTCGACAAGACGGGGACGCTCACTGCGGGACAGCCGGAAGTCGGGCACATCGAGGGACCGGAGCATCCCGACAGGATCCTGCGGCTCGCCGCCTCGCTGGACCAGGCATCGGGGCACGTGGTTGGACGCGCGCTGGTGGACGAGGCGCATAGGCGTGGGTTGGTACTGAGCCGTCCATCGGAGGTGACCGAGACCGCGGGATCCGGAATTTCCGGAATCGTCGATGGCGTGTGTGTCGGCGTCGGAGGAGACACGTATTTCGGAGAGGCGCCGTCGTCCGGGGCTGACGGGTCACGCAGTGCAATGCGTGTAAAGGTGCTGTTTGACGGCACGCCGGCTGGCACGATCACGCTCGAAGACCGGCTTCGCGAAGATGCTATCCAACTCGTCACCCAGCTCAGGGCGTCAGGAATATCTCGAATAGTCCTGGCTTCTGGTGACGAGTTGGCTGTCGCGGCAGCCATAGCTCGCTCGCTGGGCTTGGACGACGTCGCGGCGAGGCTCGCTCCCGCAGACAAAGTCGCAGTCATCGAGAAAGAGCGCGTCCACGGGAAAGTGCTGATGGTCGGCGACGGCGTGAACGACGCGCCAGCGCTGGCGGCAGCCGATGTCGGAATCGCGGTCGGCGTCGAGAACCTTGCCGCGGCCGCGGAGGCTGCGGATATCGTGCTCGTCCGGGACGACCTCACCAAGATAGCGACGGCGATCGGCATCGCGCGTCGTTCCCGCAAGATCGCGCTTCAAAGCATCTATGCCGGCATAGGTCTCTCGCTCCTCGCGATGGGGTTCGCGGGAGCGGGATACCTTCCGCCAGTCGGCGGCGCATTGCTTCAGGAGGCCATCGACGTGGCGGTCATTCTCAATGCCCTTCGCGCCCTCTAATGGGCGAGAAGCACCGGCAGCTCGGCCTTGACTAGCAGTTCCCGAGTGACGCCGCCGAGAATAAACTCACGAAGCCGCGAATGACCAAATCCGCCCGCGACGAGGAGGTCCGCCTTTCGTTCCAGCGCGGCCGATTGAATGGCGGCGGTCGCGGTCTCGCCGCCTGCCTGGATCGCAACGTCGTCCACGTCCAATCCTGCGTGCTTCAAAGAGGAGATCAGGAGGGCGCGGTTCGCCTCGTCGATCTCCTTGTCGTCGGTGATCGAGATGACCTGCACCTTGATCGCGCGTTCGATGAAGACCCGTGCGCAGGAAAGGGCGCGCGCTGCAGTGGCGCTGCCGTCCCAGGCGACGGCGATCGTGTCCACACGAGAGTAGACGCTGGTGGCTGGAAATAGCACGAGCGGACGGCCGCTTCCGAATAGCAGCGTTTCGGAGAGTTGTCGGGAGAGCTCCGAGGCTTCGACGATGGAAAGGTCGTAGCACTTGGCAATTTCAGAAAAGCGTTCATAGACGAACGGTTCCCTGACCTCGAATCCATGGATTCGCACCTCGAAGCCAGTTTCCGAAACAGCGTCGGCGACGTGTGCCCGCAGCGAAGTCCCGCTGTCCCGGCTATACCGCTCTGCTTGTTCCCGCCATGTGTCGACATCGATAAAAGTGGGAAAGGGCTGATGGACCTGGGGGATCCGGACTTGCGGGATGCTGGCGACGAGATCGGCGTCGTTCTGCCGAGCGAGGTCGATCGCGTTGTCGATGATGGTGAAGGAACTCGGGTCGGGATAGGTCGACAACGGAAGATGGAACTGCGGCTTCATGCTGGCCTCCTGAGGTTAAACAGCCATCATGATGCATGCCGCGGAGAGAGTTCGCATTGCGCTTTGTCAAGGTCGCGGCCCAACGAAGCTCCTATGATTGTGCCTTCATTAAAGCTGGAGGACACGGCCATGACGATCAAGCTGACGGAGATCAACCCCGGTGAGTGCTACCGGATCCTTGAGAACGAGCGCTTCGGTCATCTCGCCTGCTGCAAGGATGGGCAGCCTTACGTGGCGGCGATCTATTTCGCCTTTGCCAGCGGCGTTGCCTATAGCTTCACCATGCCCGGCAAGAAGCTCGACTGGATGCGGGGAAACGACAAGGTCTGCCTTCACGTCGAGCAGCGTTCGAGCGCCGGCGGGTGGACGAGCGTCGTCGTCGAAGGCAGGTTCGAGGAGTTTCCTGACAGCGACGCGCGACGAAGCGAAAGGCTCCATGCGTGGTCGCTTCTCCAAAAGTATTCGGACTGGTGGGAGATCGGCTCGATGAAGCCCCAGGAGCTTCCCATGCCCGATGGCTCTCCTCACGTCTTCTACGGCATCGCCGTCACGGCCGTGTCGGGACGCAGTGCAGTCAGAACGGAATGACCGTCGATGCTCGAGCCTAACCCACATCCCACAATCGGAGCGCCACATACCATATCTACGCGGCCCATATCCAAGCGCCACATTCAACTTCAACCTCGCGCCCGCGTTTCGCGCGGGCGCTCTGATTCAAGACGAGATCTTTGCCGCGTCGGCCACGGTCACTTCAGATTTGACGGCATCCGCCGCTCGGCGAGGGTTTCGATGCTTTGAATTTCTGACTCGACTTGCCTGCAGTATCGACCACGGCGATGCGGTCGAGGTTCTTTCGGACTATGTCGAGAGCGAGCTGGAAGAGTATCCCAGAGAGGTGGCGCGGCTTTGCGTGGCCGGGTCGCGAACGTTGGCGCACGCCGCCGAACTGTGTCGCGACGTTTCCGCCCGTCAGGCCAGCGAGACTGAAGCGAAGAGGGTCGTGTAAAGCGCGCGGCGTCACCGGGTCGTTCGCAAGACCAGCACGGAGCATGGTGCGCGCTGCACGACGTGGTCTACGACCGAGCCGAAGACGCGGTCGAGCACGTCGTCCCGGTGAGAGGCGATCACGACGAGATCGGCGGAGATCTCCTTTGCGATGGCGACGATGAGCTGCGACGGGTTGCCCGCCCGGACGTGTATAGAAGCAGGAGTGTCGGTCGACCGCAGGGCTTCCGAAAGTCTGGTCTCGGCGGCGGCCATCACCTCGACCGCCCAATCGTCCGGCGAGGCCGACGAGGGCAGGCCCTCCACCGCGTGAACGAGGTGGAGGCTTCCGTTGGGCGCGAGCTGCGCGCGGGCCGTTTCGAGGAGCTGGAGCATGCGTTGCCGGGATCCTCGGCCGATGGCGCAGACGACTGTGGCGAACATGTCAGTATATGTCCTTTCCAGACAGGCTGACGAACTCGGTGGTCAGTCCATCGTCATGCGCTTCCTTGAGAAGCCGATCGGCGCTCATGATGTCGAGACACATGGTGCCAGTGAAGGATTGCCGGAGCGCGCAGCAGAAATGGTCTCTCGCCCACGCCTGGCCCCGCGGCGTCGTCGCCGTCACCTCCCAGCGGTCCTCGTCCCGACGTTCGAGAACAAGGTCTGCGGACGTTCGCTCGACTGGAGGAATGGTCGTGGCTATGTCGGTTGCTGCCTTGCGGGTCTCTTCTTGTTCGCGCATGTCCGTCTCCTTTGGATGAGGTCGTGGCGCTGTGTCCAGAAGGCTATCTTCTCCAAGGCGTTCCGTCTTTGACGAGCATCAATCCGGATGTTTGACCGGGATCAAGCCAAGGTCGGGAAGGTGGTGATACGATTAGAGCGTGGCACATGCCGGTGGAGGGAAGCGTGAAGGCGATGGTACTCGAACAGGTGGGGCGGCCGCTCCGTCTCGTGGAGCGGCCGGACCCGCCAGCGTCGCCCGGCCGCGTCGTCATCAAGGTGGAGGCCTGCGGCGTCTGCCGGACGGACCTTCACGTCTGCGACGGAGACCTCTCCCAGCCAAAGCTTCCTCTCGTTCCAGGGCATGAGATTGTGGGAACCGTGATCGAAACGGGCGAGGGCGTTCCTGGTCGCCTTATCGGTCGAAAAGTCGGGGTACCCTGGTTGGGCCACACTTGCGGCCACTGTGCATATTGCCGAGAGGGTCGCGAGAATCTTTGCGACGCCCCCGGCTTCACCGGCTATACGATCGACGGCGGCTTCGCGACGCATGCGGTCATCGAGGCGGGCTACGCGTTCGAACTGCCTGACGATGCGGACCCGGTGGCGACCGCGCCTCTTCTCTGCGCTGGCCTCATCGGGTGGCGATCCTTGAAGATGGCGGGCGAGGGGAGGATGATCGGCATCTACGGGTTCGGCGCGGCCGCCCACATCCTCGTGCAGGTGTGCAAGCATCGCGGCCAGAGCGTCTATGCGTTCGTGCGTCCTGGAGACGAGGCCGGACGGAAGTTCGCGCTTGATCTTGGCGCCGTCTGGGCCGGGTTCTCCGGTGAGAGGCCGCCGGTGCCGCTCGACGCCGCCATCATCTTCGCACCGGCCGGCGAGCTCGTGCCGATGGCGCTCGACGTGGTGCGGAAGGGCGGAACGGTGGTCTGCGGCGGCATCCACATGTCAGACATCCCGAGCATGCCCTACCGTCTGCTCTGGGGCGAGCGACGGGTCGTCTCGGTGGCGAACCTGACGCGGAGCGACGGGGCGGAATTCTTCTCGATCGCGAGGGCGGCCGGGGTCCGATGCGTCACCAGCGTCTACGCGCTTGAACATGCAAACAAGGCCCTCGACGACCTGCGGGCGGGCCGCATCAACGGCGCAGCCATCATCGTGCCATAGCCGCGATCCTCGTTGACGAGGATCAATGCGGATCGTTCGGGCAAAACGGAAGCTTCTTCGTCAAGACGTCCGTCGACAACCGGCGGCGCTTCCGCGAGGAGATCAGAGATGTCGCGTTCGTTGCTAGCCCTGGGGGCGCTCTTCATCGCAGGCGAGAGCCTGTTGTCGGCTCCAGCCGTTGCAAACAGCCTGTCGCTCGCGCCGATGCTCCAGCGTGTCGTGCCGAGCGTCGTCAGCATCTCGGTGCAGGGCAAGGAACTCGACGACGCGGATGCGACGCTCGCCGATCCCTTCTACAGAAAGTTTTTCGGACTACCTGACGACGCCGCGCCGGCAGAGCACGGCTTCCAATCGGCCGGCTCGGGTGTCGTCATCGACGAGGTCCACGGCTACATCGTCACCAACCAGCATGTCATAGCAAGCGCCTCGAAAATCGAGGTGGCGCTCTCCGACGGCCGACGCTTCAAAGCGAAACTCGTCGGCGCCGATCCCGAGACGGATGTCGCCGTCGTTCAAATTCCACCCGATCATCTTGTTCAGGCCGATTTTGGAAGCGCGTCCTCGCTCCATGTCGGCGACGTCGTGGTGGCGATCGGGAATCCCTTCGGCCTTGGCCAGACCGCCACGATGGGCATCGTCAGCGCGCTTGGACGCCGCGCCGTTGGATCGGAGGGGTACGAAGGATTCATTCAGACGGACGCGTCGACAAATCCCGGCAACTCGGGCGGCGCTCTTGTAAACGAGGACGGTGTCGTGGTCGGGCTCAACAGCGCGATCATCGGCCCCGCCGGCGGAAGCATCGGCATTGGTTTTGCGGTGCCCGCCGAGACTGTCGGCATCGTAATGCGGCAGCTCATTCTGACCGGCAAGCTGGTACGCGGCGAGGTCGGACTGGTCACGCAGGATCTGACGCCCGGTCTCGCAAAGGCGTTTGGCGTTGATGAAGCGCCGGGGGCGCTCGTCAGCGAAGTCCGGCCCGGTTCGCCGGCGGCGAATGCAGGAATTCAGCCGGGCGACGTCGTCCGAATGGTCGACGGAAGGACGGTGCGCGGCGCGTCCGACGTCCGAAGACTTGTGGGTTCGCTACCATTGCAGTCCAAGCCGTCCTTCCAGATCGATCGCGCCAGCCGAAGGATGGAGGTGTTTCCCGTGGTTTCCGACGCGCCGGTCGCCGAACCGGCCGCTCCCCGTACCATCCATATCGCGCGCGGCCCTCTGGCCGAGGTCGATATGGCGAACTTTCCCGACGGTCTCGGCGCCCGCGTCGTCGTCGTCGCCGAAGGTTCGGTCGCGGCACAGGCCGGCCTGCAGCCGGACGACATTATCGTCGCTGTCGACCAGCAGCCGGTGACCGACGTCGGGCAACTGCTCGCAATTCTCGTGAAGGAGCATGTCCGCGCGCTCGTCACGGTCGTGAGGAACGGCCACCGCCTCTTCGTGGCCGCCGACGTCCAGACCCAGTAGGGACCTCGCAGACGGTGTTCCGTCCGATGAGATCGCAAGTTCGCTCTCGTGCTTGATGAAGATCAACGACGAAATCCTGCGGCGCTGGCACGATCGTCTCGTCGCAAACCTGAAGGAGGTTGTCATGAACGACATTCATCTCAGACAGAGCATCCTCGACGAAATGGAATTCGAGCCCAGCATCGACGCGGCTGGCATCGGCGTCGCGGTCCACAACGGGATCGTAACCTTGACCGGTCACGTGCGTACCTACGCGGAGAAAGAGGCCGCAGAGCGGGTGGTTCGTCGCGTAAAGGGCGTACGGGGAATAGCTGCCGACATCGAGGTCCAGATTTTCGGACCGAAGGAAACAGACGACGACGACATCGCCCGTCGGGCTGTCAAGATGCTCGACTGGAACGTTTCCGTGCCAAAGGATTCGGTGCAGGTGCGGGTCCTCAAGGGGTGGATCACCCTGCGGGGCCAAGTCGAGTGGCAATATCAAAAGAACGCGGCCTATGACGCGGTGCGCGATCTCGCCGGCGTCGTAGGGGTATCCAACCTCGTGGAGCTGAAGCCGCGCATTACGGCCGTGGACGTCAAGAAACGCATAGAAGATGCGTTCCAGCGCGACGCCGCTCTGGAGGCTGGTGCAATCAGAATCGACGTCCAAGGCAGAAAGGTCATACTATCTGGCAATGTGAAGACTTGGTCCGAACGGCAGGCAGCGGAGCGCGCTGCATGGTCCGCTCCGGGGATAGGCACTCTCGACGACCGTCTGACGGTCGGGTGATCGAATTATTGCGAGCGGCTGGACGCTAGCCGCTCCGCCCACTCAGCGGCAAGGGCGCCGTTGCGAGCGCCCTCGCATACGCCACCAATCCCGAGATCGAAGATCAGACCGTCTTTTCGGCTTTGTCCGACTGGCGCGTCACTCTCGTCTTCGAAACGAAATTCTGCACCTGCCGATGCTGAGCCTCCGTCGCGAGCGTCAGGAAAAGCTTGTTGCCTGGAAAGGCCGATCCGGGATGTTGACTGGATCTGTCGCCAAGACGCCTATCGAGCTCGATGTTCCGTATATCAACGGCGACAGCGCGAATGAGACCCGTTTCGCCGAGTTGGAATGCCACCTTCAACCAGAATCGCTATCATGCCTCGCGTCGAGCAGTAGCCTGAGACGGGTCGACATCTCCGACGCCGTGTATGGCTTCTTTAGCCAGCCGGCGCCGGCTTCGATCTCCTTCTCCGCAGCATGGGGTTCCGAAAAGCCGGACGTGAGAAGGATTTTCACCCTCGGCCAGCGCTCGCGAACCTTGCGGGCCAGCTCGTCGCCGTTGATGCCCGGCATGGCGACGTCTGAAAACAGCAATGCAACGTCGTGCCCCGCCTCCAGCTCCTTCAATGCGTCGATCCCGTTCGTCGCTTCGATCACCGAGTAGCCAAGCGTCTGCAGACGGCTGACCGTCACTCTGCGAACTCTCGCGTCGTCTTCGACGACCAGAATGGTTTCGGTGCCGTGAGAGGGGGTGTCCTTGGCTTGCTGCTCCTCCGGACGGGAATCCGTTCCACCAACGGCGCGAGGAAGGAAGAGGCGCACCGTCGTCCCCTCGCCAGGTTCGCTGTAGAGCTGCAGGTGTCCTGCGGATTGCTTTGCGAAGCCGTAGACCATGCTTAGTCCGAGGCCCGTTCCCGAGCCCGTCGGTTTCGTGGTGAAGAACGGTTCGAAAGCCCTCTCCCTCACCTCGGATGTCATTCCGGTGCCGGTATCGGTGACCGAAATGAGGACGTATCTGCCGGGGCGGATCGCCGGGTACATCCCGACGTAGTCGGCGTCGATCTCGACGCCGGATATCTCGATCGTCAGACGGCCGCCGGCAGGCATCGCGTCCCTGGCGTTGATCGACAGGTTGAGAAGCGCGCTCTGGAGCTGCGCTTTGTCTGCCATTGCGCTCAGCCGCCGCCCAGGAATGATCGTCCGGAGTTCGACGGAGTCGCCGAGCGTTCGTTGGACGAGGTCGGAAAATTCTCCAAGCAGGGCGCCGACGTCCAGCACCGTGGGTGCGAGAGCTTGCCGTCTTCCGAACGCCAGAAGCTGGGAGGTCAGTCTGGCGCCGTCGTCGGCCGCGGACTGCGCCTCCCGCAGCAGGGACAACTGCCCCGGCTCGGCAAGACGGGCCTCGAGCATTTCGAGATTGCCGCTTATGACGGCCAGCAGATTGTTGAAGTCGTGGGCGAGCCCCCCGGTCAACTGCCCGACCGCCTCCATCTTCTGCGACTGCCGCAGCTCGGCCTCGACGCGGTGGCGGCTCGTCAGATCCCTGACGAAGCCCGTGAAGGTTCGCTTGCCGCCGGCGACCGCCTCGCCGACCGAGAGCTCCATTGGAAAGGTGGTCCCGTTCTTCCTGAGACCGACCACCACGCGCCCATAGCCGATGATCCGGCGGCGTCCGGTCCGAATGTATGAATCCAGATATCCGTCGTGCGCCTCCCTGTCCGGAGACGGCATCAGGATTGAGACGTTCTGCCCGATCGTCTCGTGCGCGGAGTAGCCGAAGAGTTTCTCCGCCGCAGCGCTGAAAGAAGCGATGATACCTCTGTCGTCTATGACGACCATTGCGTCTGGTACCGTATCAAGAATGGACTGGAGGTGAGCCTGCCGCTCCCGCAGCTCGTCCCCGACCTGCTGCATCAGGGTCACGTCGTTGTTGGACTGGACGATGAGCGTATCCGGATCGCCAAGGTCGAGAACGGTCCACCGCGACACGACCGCAAGTCTGACCCCGTCCTTTCGCCGGTGCCCGACCTGTCCGGTCCAGAACCCATTGTTACGCACATTGGCTCGAAGCTCCTCCACCTCCGCCGGAAACTGCGTGTCCAGGAGATCGTGGACCACCTTTCCCAAGGCCTCCGCGGCGGACCATCCATAGAGCTGCTCGCAGCCCGAGGTCCAGCGCTGGATGACGCCGTCGAAGCCGTGGACGATGAGGTTGGCCCCGTCGAACATGCGCACGATCCGGTCCAGGTCGGTCTCACTGGTAGCGTGTTCCAGCATAGCGTGCTCCAGAGTCTGCATCTTCAGAGTCGTCGTCCGGGTCTTCGTCGGCGGCGCGGGCCAATGCCGACCGGTTGACCACCTTGAACTGATGCTTCTCCGCAGGCAATAGTATGCCCTTGGCGACCAGCTTTGTAAGCGTCCTCGACACCGTCTCGATCGTCATGCCGAGATGGTCGGCGATGTCGGTGCGGACCATCGGCAGGCTGATCGTCCGGCCGTCCCGCCCCTCGTTCCGTTCCAGCCGGTGCAACAGGAAGGTGCAGACGCGCTGCTCGGCGTTCTTGTGGGACAGTAGGAGCATGTGGTCCTGCGCTGCGGAAATCTCGTCGCGTAGTTGGGACAGAAGCTGAAGCCGCAACTCGGGCACCAATTGCAGTTCCTCTTCCAGCGTTCGCTTGTTCATCCGGGAGAAGGACACTTCGTCGATCGCCTCGCCTGCAAACATGTAGCGGTTGCGAAAAGACAGTCCGACGAGGTCGCCCGCGCCAAGAAAGCCGATGATGAGGCGGCGGCCGTCCGAGAGGAAGCGGCATATGCGCACGTTCCCGCGCACGATGCGAAACACGTGGCAGGCGGCGTCGCCCTCGAAGAAGATCGTGGTTCCCGACTGGGCGGTCTCGATGGTCTGGCGCATGAACAGCGGCGCGAAGCCGATCGTTCCGTGCGCCAATTGTCGTTCGAGTGAGTGAATGTTCGATGCCGCTTGCATGTCCTGGCTCCCTCTGTCGTTGCGTGGCATGGATTTGACCGAAGTCTGATGACACGGGGATGCGAGGAGCGTAAGAATTGATGCGATCGTGTAACAATCCGTAACAACTGAGAATGCCGGGATGACGAGCGGAACTGTCAGGCGGACCCGCATACTTGTCGTAGACGACGATGTCCGGATCCAAAGAATGCTCGCACAATATCTCGGCGAGGAAGGGTTCGACGTCGACGTGGCCGGCGGCAGCTCGCAGATGCGCGCCAGAATGGCGGGTACGAAATTCGACGCCGTCCTGCTCGATCTCGTTCTGCCGGGAGACTGCGACGGGCTCCAGCTCGCCAGGGAGATTCGTGCCAGCTCGGACGTTCCCATCATCATGCTATCCGGCCGCGACGATGTGATGGACCGCGTCGTCGGTCTGGAGGTCGGCGCGGACGACTACATAGGCAAGCCATTCCATCTCCGCGAGGTGCTCGCCCGCGTGAGGACGGTCCTTCGAAGACGCACCATCACCGATGAAGCCGCACCCCCGGAAGCCGACGTGCTGCGCTTCGCAGGGTGGCGGCTTGATGTGGAACGAAGGTCGGTGATCAACCCGGCCGGTGACGAGGTGGCGATGTCGACGGGGGAGTTCGACATGCTGCATGTGTTCGCCACCCATGCCGGGCGCGTCATGACGCGCGACATGCTGATGGACTTGACGCACAAGCGTGGCCGTGACGGCTTCGACCGCACCATCGACGCGCTGATCGTCAGGCTGCGGCGCAAGATAGAGACGAATCCGACCAATCCGAGCCTGATCAAGTCCGTCCGCGGCGTCGGCTATCTCTTCACAGCAAGGCCGGAGACGGTTTCTGGTCGACCCTGACCATCAGGCCATGATCCCACCGACAAAATTTGTCCTCGTCTTCCATCTCCGCGAAATCGCTTGGAAACCGCCCCCAGAGCCGCATGAAATCGCATCCCGCCGATCGCCTTCTCAACGAGGTGAACAGGACGTCCGCGACGGTCACGTCGTCGATGACGCTCGCCGCCACGAAGATCGGAACGTCCATCAATCGTCCGGCGATCGGATGCGTGCCGATCCTGTACGCGGCCAGCCCACGCACATAGCCTGCCGGATCCTTTAGCGAGACGAGCGTCCACCGATCGGCGCTCGCCACGACTTCCGCCCAATCGTCGGCAGAAAAGCACGGAGCCGCCACCTGGATCAGGCTGTAGGCGCGCGGCGCATCGTCCGTATGGAGCAGGTGGACTCGATATCCCGACGTCATGACGTTTTCCTCCTCGATCGAGAGGAATGTTCGCATGGTCCTGCGGTCGGGGCCTTGTCCCAGGTCAATCCTGAGCCTGGGGAGACTCGAAAGACAAAAGACTTGGCGATTGACGGCGATCAAAGACCGCGAATGCAATCGACTGTTCTATGTGCGCATCGCCGCCTGTGAACGACGGCATTCTTGAGAGAAGGAGAATGACAATGGCAGACTCTGCATCGAAACTTTCCGTAAAGACAGAAGCAAGGCCGGCGGCGCCCGCCGACCGCTGGTGGCCCCTCGACAGCCTCCGGTCCGAGATCGACCGCGTCTTCAGCGACTTCGGGAGTCCGTCGATTTTCGACCGGGCATTCAGCAGGATGCCGGCCGCTTTCTCGCGCGGCATGCTAGCCGTCGACCTCGTTGAATCCGACAAGGCCTTCGAGCTGTCGGCCGAGCTTCCGGGCGTGGACGCCAAGGATCTCGAGGTCACGCTCGCCGACGGGGTTCTCACCATCAAGGGCGAGAAGAACGAGACCAAGGAGGAGAAGGAAAACGACTACTACCTCTCCGAACGGCGTTACGGATCCTTCCATCGAAGCCTGGAATTGCCGCGCGGCGTGGACAGCGAGAAGATCGAGGCGAACTTCTCCAACGGCCTTCTCAAGGTCTCGCTGCCGAAGACGCCAGAGCGGCAGCAGAACGGCAGGAAGATCACTGTCAAGGCGGCCTGAGGGTCAACCCTCCGCTACGCCGAGGGGGTGGCGTACGGTGGGCGCGGAGAGAGGGAGGGGGTGACCCCTCCCTCTTTTTCAGTTGATGCGGATGTGGTTCTCGACGGTGGCAACACCTGGAACAGACCAGGCCGTCCGCTCGGCGACGCCGCGCTCGTGCCAGGCGCGCACGCCGCCTTCGAGAACGACCTTGTCGTCCTGAACCTTGACCGAAATGCTGCCAGCGTCGACTTCGGCGCTCCTTTTCAGCGCGTCTTCAATCCGACGGCGGACGTCCGGCACCGTCGGGCACGGCCGTATCGTGAGCAGATTGAGGACGCCGACGACGCCACCGAGCTTCCTGACGGCATGCTCGGCGGCAGCTTTCTGGAACTGCCAGCGCACTTCGCCCGACAACGTCACCCAGCCGTCCTCGACCTTTACATGAACCGGTCCCTCCGGGAGCGCCGTGGTCCAGGCGATGATGTCGATCGCTCGCGATGCGATCTGGTCGTCCGCATGCTGCTTGTGACCTACGCGCCGCACCTCGATGTCCACGGCCACCGCCCGGACGCCCTTCACCCGCGCTGCAACCTCCTCCGCGGTCAGCTTCTCGGCATAGGTCGAGACATGACCGGAGAGGGTCGCGATGCCATCTTCCACCGACACGCCGATATGGGCGGCGTCGATGCTGGGTTCGAACGCCAGCTCGTCGAGTACGTCGTGTTGGATTTCTGGATCCGTCATTTCTACCTCCTGTTGGGTTCCGAAGCCTGGTGGCCTCGCGGGGTATGATGCGCCATCCGAAATTTCGCGCGTTGCGCTTGGTCAATTGGACCTGGCGACGGCCCGCATCTCACCGAACTTTACCGTCAGGCTAGCCGCGAACGTGTCTTTGACCTTCGTCAACGTGCGGTCGTCCGAGGTGCCATAAAGTGCCCGACAACACATAGGAGTTGTCATGGCCGATCCGATCCTTCACTTCCACGGCGCCGCAGGGTCGGTCACCGGGTCGAGCTTCCTTTTGGAGACCGGTGGCACGCGCATTCTGATCGACTGCGGAATGTTCCAAGGCTCGAAGTCGGAGAAGGAGCTCAACTACAAGCCATTCCCCTTCGTACCATCGCGGATCGACGCAGTGCTGCTCACGCATGCGCACATCGACCATTCGGGCCTGCTTCCGAAGCTCGCGAAGGCGGGATATGGCGGGCCAATCTTTGCAACGGCAGCAACGATCGACCTTTGCACGATCATGCTCCAGGATTCGGGTCATATCCAGGAGTCGGAGGTCCGACAGCTCAACGGAAGGAATCGTAGAAGGGCGCGAGCGACGGTGGAGCCCATCTATACCGCCGACGACGCCCGCAGCATGCTGCCGCAGTTCATCGCGGTCGAGTATGGCGAGTGGCGGGAGACCGTCGGCGGCGTAAGGTTCCGCTACTGGAATGCCGGACATCTGATGGGTTCGGCATCCATCGAAGTCGAGACGCCCGGCGCCGACGGGGCGACAAGAATTTTGTTCTCGGGCGACGTCGGCGCGAGCAACAAGCTGTTCGAAAACCTCCCTCTGGCGCCTTCCGGGGTCGATTACCTCATCTGCGAAAGCACATACGGAGACAGGGAACGGGAAGAGTACGCCCTGAAAGATCGACGGGACCGGCTGCGCGAAGTGGTGGCGAGCTCGAACAGCCCCGGCGGGGTTCTCCTCATTCCCTCCTTCGCCGTCGAGAGGACGCAGGAGGTGCTGACCGATCTCGTCGCGCTCATGGACGAAGGAGAGGTGCCGCGGTGCCCAATCATGATTGACTCGCCGCTCGCGTCGCGAGCGACCGAGGCATTCAAGAAGCATGCGGCGGACCTCGGTCACGGCGGCAAGGCGTTCCTTCGCGCGCTCAACGCGCCGAACGTCCGCTTCACCGAGACGGCCGAGCAGTCGAAGGCCCTCGATCTCGTCCGTGGCTTTCACATCATCATCGCGGCAAGCGGAATGTGCGAAGCGGGGCGGATCCGCCACCGCCTGAAGAACTGGCTCTGGCGGCCGGAGTGCACCGTGCTGTTCGTCGGGTTCCAGGCGGCGGGGACGCTCGGCCGCATCCTGCAGGAGGGCACGACCGACGTCCGAATCCAGGGCGAGGAGATTCACGTCTGCGCCAGGATGGCCACGCTCGACGCCTACAGCGGACATGCCGATGCAAGCGAACTGGATGCGTGGGTTGCCGGTCGGGAACCGATCCGGAAGGCGATCTTCCTTGTCCATGGAGAGGAGAGCGCTCGTCAAGCGATGTCCGCCCGGCTCCCGAAGCAAGTTTCCTTAAAGGTCGTCTGCCCGTCTTTGGACGACGCCTACGAGCTTTCACCGGCGGGTGCACGCCTCATCGAAGACACGACGCCCGCACGTATCAAGCCGGTCGTGTCCGGCAAACCCGACTGGAACAACGACTATCAGCGGTTCGTTCTGGACCTGTCCGATCGTCTGAAATCCGTCGCCGACGAGAAGGGTCGCGCGGTCGTGCTGCGCAGGCTTCGACGCGCACTGGACCCGGACGATGTTTCGGCGGCCGAAGGGAGGAGAGACGGCAATGTTAATCATGGATCGTGACTGCAAGCGCGGCGGAGAACGCTTCGCGATACCGACCCAGGGTGAGGTGCAAGGCAAGCTTACCGTCCTGGAGGTCGTCGCTATAACCTGCCTGAGGGAGGTTCTCGCTTCGAAGAATGCCTTTGCGGTCGCTGCGTTAAAGAAGAAGGTCCTGCGGGCCATGAAGGAGCAGTGCGCGCCGTTCGGTCTGTCGTCTGAAGACGAGACGTCCGTCCTCGAGTACGCATGCGAGTTCTTCGAAGAGGCAAGCAAGGAGGCAGCCAGGCAGGCAGCAAGGAAGGTGGCTGCGAAGTCTGCTGGGACGGCACGCTCCAGGGCTTCGGGCCATGGATAGGGTTGCCGTCACTTTCAATGCCGGGTCCTCCAGCCTCAAGGTCGGCGTCTTCAGGCTGAAGGACGGTCGGGCACTCCGGCTGGGAGGCGGTGTTGCCACGCTCGGAGACCACTCAAGATTCACATTCCGATTTTCTAACGGGGACGAGACTGTCAATCTTCCGTCCGGGACAGCGATCGACGCGCGGCTGGTTTCGCAGGTCGTCGATTGCATCGTCCGCAGAGGATTCGACCCCGTGGTTGCCGGCCATCGCATCGTCCATGGGGGACAGGTCTTCGATGGCCCCGTTCTGCTGGAACCCAAGGTCGTCCTCAGGATGGAAGACCTGACGCATCTTGCGCCGGTGCACCTCCCTCCTGCGCTTGCCATCATCCGCGAAGTCCGGAGCGCATATCCGGACATACCGCAGACCGCGTCCTTCGATACCGCATTCCATTCGTCGCAGAGCAGTCTTGCCGCACGGCTCGCCATTCCAAGAGAGCTGCACGACGCCGGGGTCCGCAGATACGGCTTCCACGGTCTTTCCTATAAATACGTCGCCGGCGAACTCAGGAAACACGATCCCGACCTGGCCGCCGGCCGTGTCATCTGTGCGCATCTTGGAAGCGGCGCGAGCCTCTGCGGCATGGTCGACAGCGTGAGCATAGACGCCAGCATGGGCTTCTCCCCGCTGGACGGAATTCCGATGTCGACCCGGCCAGGCTCGCTCGATCCGGGCGCCGTCGTCCATCTTCTGCGCAACAATTTCCACGACGCGGATCGTCTTGAGGATTTCCTCTATCACCGTTGCGGCCTGCTCGGCGTCTCCGGCAAAAGCGGCGACGTCCGTGTCCTGCTGCAGGACTTCCATCCGGCATCCAGGGAAGCCCTCGACCTCTTCTGCTTCAGGATTGCCGGCGAGATAGGAAGGCTCGCCGTCTCTCTGGGCGGCGTGGACGCCGTCGTCTTCACCGCCGGCATAGGCGAGCATCAGCCAGAGATACGCACTGGCGTCGCCCACCATCTGGCTTGGCTGGGTCTCTCGTTGAGCGAGCCCGCGAACAAGATGAACGCGACCGTGATCAGCGGAAGAGAAAGCGAAATCGTCGCCCTCGTCATTCCGACCGACGAGGAACAGGTGATCGCCGACGAAGCGATCGAAGTCATCAGCCGCCACAGGCTTTAAGGATACCAACATGTCTGAACGTAGAAGCCCACCGCCCACCGAGCGCGAGCTCGAACTCATCGACCGCTACTGGCGGGCCGCCAACTATCTGTCCATCGGCCAGATCTATCTCATGGACAATCCGCTTCTGCGCGAGCCGCTTCGGCCGGAACACATCAAGCCCCGCCTTCTCGGACATTGGGGAACGACGCCCGGCCTCAACTTCATCTACGCCCATCTCAACCGCGTCATCAAGGCTCGGGACGGAGATGTCCTTTATGTGTGCGGGCCTGGCCACGGCGGGCCGGGAATGGTTGCCAACACCTATCTGGAGGGGACATACAGCGAGGTATATCCCGACATCTCGGAGGATGCCGATGGCATGCGTAAGCTGTTCAGGCAGTTTTCCTTTCCGGGAGGCATACCCAGCCACGTCGCCCCGGAGACCCCCGGTTCGATCCACGAAGGCGGCGAACTCGGATATGCGCTGGTCCACGCGTTCGGCGCCGCGTTCGACAATCCGGACCTCGTGGTAGCCTGCGTGGTCGGCGACGGCGAAGCGGAGACAGGACCTCTCGCGGCGGCTTGGCATTCGACGAAGTTTCTCAATCCTGCTCGCGACGGCGCGGTGCTGCCGATCCTGCACCTCAACGGCTACAAGATCGCCAATCCTACGATCCTGTCGAGGACCAGCGACGAGGATCTCCGCAGCCTGTTCGTTGGATTTGGCTATGAGCCGATCTTCGTCGAGGGCCACGAGCCGGCGGACATGCATCGGCAGATGGCGGCCGCCTTCGACCGGGCCTTCGACGTCATCGAATCCTTGCAGGCGTCGGCGAGGAACGGGTCGCCCGCGGCCGGCGTGCCGCGGTGGCCCATGATCGTGCTTCGCAGCCCCAAGGGGTGGACCGGGCCGAAGGAGGTCGACGGCAAGAAGGTGGAGGGTTTCTGGCGCGCCCACCAGGTGCCCGTCGCCAATTGCCGCGGGGATGCCGGCCACCGAAAAATCCTTGAAGACTGGATGCGAAGCTATCATCCCGACGACCTGTTCGAAACGGACGGGCGGCTCAAGGACGAGTTGCGGGCCCTGGCGCCGACTGGTGAGAAGCGCATGGGAGCGACGCCGTACGCAAACGGCGGAAGGATGCGCAAGGAGCTGCAGCTACCGGAGATTCGCGACCACGCTGTCGCGATCGACGTTCGTGGCGCCACGCAGGTGCAGTCGACGGAGATTTTAGGACGGTATCTGCGGGACGTCATGCGGCTCAATGCCGAGGCCAAAAACTTCCGGATCTTCGGGCCGGACGAGACCGAGTCGAACCGGCTGGGCGCGGTGTTCGAGCAGACTGACCGCGTTTGGATGCAAGAGATCGAAGACTACGACGTCCATCTCGGCAGAGACGGACGGGTCATGGAGGTTCTCAGCGAGCATCTCTGCCAGGGATGGCTGGAGGGATATCTCCTGACCGGCCGCCACGGCCTTTTCTCATGCTACGAGGCCTTCATCCACATCATCGACTCCATGTTCAACCAGCATGCCAAGTGGCTCAAGGTTTCGCGAGCATTGGATTGGCGGGAGCCGGTATCGTCTCTCAACTACCTCCTGACGTCGCATGTCTGGAGACAGGACCATAACGGCTTCTCGCATCAGGACCCCGGCTTCGTCGATCTGGTCGCCAACAAAAAGGCCGACATCGTCCGCATCTATCTACCGCCGGACGCCAACACGCTGCTGTGGGTCGGCGATCACTGCCTGAAGACATACGACCGCGTCAACGTGATCGTCGCCGGCAAGCAGCCGGAGTCCCAGTACCTGACGATCGACGAGGCGGTGAAGCATTGCGAGGAGGGCATTGGCGTCTGGGACTGGGCTAGCTTCGAGAACGATACGATCGCGCCGGACGTAGTGATGGCATGTGCGGGCGACGTGCCGACCATGGAGATTCTAGCGGCCGTCATGCTGCTGCACGAGGCGATACCAGATCTCAAGATCAGGACGGTGAACGTCGTCGATCTGCTCGCGCTGCAGGATCCCAAGGAGCATCCCCATGGCCTCGACGATCGGCGGTTCGATGGTATCTTTACGAAGGACAGGCCGGTCATCTTCGCCTACCACGGCTATCCCTATCTCATCCATCGGTTGACTTACCGGCGCACCAATCACGGCAACATTCACGTGCGCGGGTTCGTGGAGGAGGGAACGACGACGACGCCATTCGACATGACCGTATTGAACGAGCTGGACAGGTATCATCTCGCTCTCGAGGCGATTGCGCGAGTGCCCGATCTCGCCGAAAAGGTGCCACACGTGATCGCAGACCTGCATGCAAAGCTCGACGAGCACCGGGCGTTCGTGCGGGAGCGTGGAGAAGACATGCCCGAGATCCAGAATTGGCGCTGGGCACGCTCCTAAGGCGACTGAGCACTTTGTTTGGAAATCGCTGTTGAGAGATCCGCCAATCTTGAAAATACGGGACCTGCGGATCAAGCAAAAAGTGAAACCATAACACTCGACCATCGGAGCCGGGGCGCACGGCTTCAATAGATAGTGAGTTGGAGGACGAGCCATGCCACCCGATACCGCCAATTTAGCATCCTACTCCTTGCCGCAGCGCATCCTGCACTGGTTGACGGCGGCGCTCGTCATTTACAATCTGGTCCTTCCGGACGGGATGAGCGAGTGGCGCCGGTCCGTTAGGCGGACGGGTTCAGCCAGTCTCGAACAAGTGGCCGGCGCCAACATCCATGCCTACGTCGGCACCGCAATACTGTTTCTGATCGGCATTCGCCTCGTCCTCCGTTTCGTCCAGGGAGCCCCTCCGGCACCTCCCCAGGAACCCGCGATCTTCGGCTTGGCTGCCAAGGCCGCTCATGCGGCCCTTTACTTCCTTCTTGTGGCATTGCCGGTAACTGGGATGGCAGCGTTCTACCTTGGTTACGATGGTGCGGGCGACGTTCATGCCGAGGTGCTGAAGGTGATACTGTGGGTATTGATCGTCGCCCACGTCCTTGGCGCGTTAGTCCATCAATTCTATTGGAAGACGAATGTCTTGAGACGCATGACTGTCGGCTGATCCGTGCCAAGTCGTTGCCCCGCAGGTCTGGTCCGGGCGGATGTCGCACACGAGCCCGGCGATAGGAGTTTGTGTCGAGCGCCTGCACGCCGGGTTCATTGCCATCAGGAATCCGATGCTGCAAGAGGGTCGTCCTCCGCTCTGATGCGGATCGTCAGGACCATGGCGTTGGCGACTGAAAATAGCAACGCGAGGCCGGACAATCCGATGCAGAGTGGAAGTGTTGCAATCTCGCCCACCACCACGACGTGTTTGGATGCCGCACAAACCGGTAAGGCCCCTCGGCGACTCAAGGACCTCTCCGGGAACCACGATGATCCTCGTGGTCCAACGACGCCCGAGCGTGAAGAGTCTCCACAGCCGGGCCACTTGGAAAACTGCGAAAATCACAAGCCACTCCAGACGAATGGGCGTGTTCCATGCGAACCGCCAAAGGCCGCTCCCCGAGCCGCTCGAGCGTGACCGCAGCGAGAAGAATGATCGAGGCGATCATGCTGCAGCCTTCAACGAGAGGCAGCTAAGCGTGAAGCCCGGCCCCATCGCCGTCAGGACAGTTCGCCTGGGTAGTCCGTGGGCGAGAAGCTTCTCGAGTACGAACAGCGCGGTTGGCGACGACATGTTCCCATAGTCCGAGAGAACCTCACGTTCCCGGTCGAGGGCTCCCTGGCCCAGTTTCAGTGCCGCCTCCAAGGCGGTGATGACCTTGGATCCACCGGGGTGGCACGCAAACCGGTCAACGTCGGCAGGAGTGAGATCTGATCGGGCAAGTATGGATGTCACGCCCTTCAAGACGTGAGTTTCTGCAAACGGTGGTATGGCACGGTCGAAGATCACGCCTAGACCCTCCGTATCGACGATCCACCCCATGATGTCCAGCGTGTCGGGCCACGTATGCTGGCCTGCAAATTCAACCTCGGCCAGACCGGCCTCGCTGGCGCGGACCACGCAGGCGGCGGCCCCGTCGCCGAAGAGGGCGGTCGCCACGATATTCGCCTTCGTAAGCTTGTCCATCCGGAATGCCAATGTGCAGGTCTCGACCGCGACCAGCAGCACGACCGAGCCTGGCCGGGATGCCGCCAGCCGTGACGCGATCGACAGCCCGGAGACTCCGCCGGCACAGCCGAGGCCGAACACGGGCACCCGCTCGACGTCGTCCCGCAAACCCAGCTCTCTGCTTACCCTCGCTTCCAGACTAGGTGTCGCAATACCAGTCGAGGAGACCGTTACGATCGTGTCGACGTCGCCTGCGGCCAGGCCAGCCGACGCCAGCGCTTTACTGGCGGCGGACACGAACATCGCACCCGCGCCCTCGATATGAGCGAGGTTTCTCTCGGGCCATCCCGACGTCTCGAGATACCACTCGATCGGCCGGACGCCGTAGCGTCGTTGAATCCCCGAGGTTTCGAACACCTTTGCCAATTTTTCGAAATCGCCAAATCGGGATGAGAACGCGGCGTGCGAAGCTCGCGCCGCGTCACGCTGGTCGATGACATGTGGCGGGACTGCGGTACCGACGGATACCAGCTTGACAGGATGCTGCATAGGACTCCTTGCGGCGGCGCGGAAAGACTTTGGTGTGCCGCGCGAGGACGAGACCGAACCATAACGTCTTGATCCTGCAAAAGGTTGCAATGCCGGCGAGCCTGGTGCCGCACTTCGTCGGAAAGCTCCGGAGACGCCGACGCGCGAAGGTGGCCTCCCGTGGCTTCGTGTCCGGCTTGATCCACGTCAATGCGCTCGACGTGTGTTGGATCCGTAATCGTCCGGTCAACAAGGAGACTGCGCGATGCTTGCTAAAGACATCATGACGACCCCCGTAACGATCGACGAGGGACATAACGTTAGGGAAGCCGTCGAGATCGTCAACGCCAGCAAGATTGGCGCGGTGCCCGTCGTCGATGGCGAAGGTCGGCTCACGGGCATCGTCACCGAGGGAGACCTGCTGCGCCGGGTGGCGTCGTCTTGGGCCAGACGGGCGGTGCCGCATACGCGCGACCGCGACGACGCACTGGCGGACTATGTGAAGGCCCGAAGCTGGCGCGTCAAGGACGTGATGTCGACGCCTGTCATCAGCGCCGCCCCCACCGCCACCACGAGCCAGCTCGCGGAACTCCTGCAGGCCCACGACATCAAACACCTGCCCGTCGTCGAGAACGGCAGGCTCGCCGGAATGATCAGCCGTCGCGACTTGATGCGAGCGCTTCTCGATGTTCCACGGCAGTGCACCGCTTCCGGCGACGAGGCCCTCGGGATCGCAGTTCGTAGCCGCCTGGACGCCGAGCTTGAAATAACGCCCCCCATGGTCAATGCGACCGTCTCTAACGGGGTGGTCACCCTGAGGGGAGAGGTCGAGACGGAGCTGGAACGCTCAGCGGCCAGGGTGGCGGCGGAAAGCGTCCGCGGCGTCGGCGGCGTGGTGAACAAGATCACCTTGGCTTCCGCATGGTGAGCCCCCTCAAACGATGAAGTCCACGGAAAGTTTACGTCATGTTTGTCAGGGTCATCGCAGACGCCGTCATGTCGAGGCTTCTCCTCGTCATCCTGATCCTCATGGTCGGGACGGTCGTGGGCGTCCTGCTGGTGAAACCGTCCGACGACTCTCGAAGCGGGCGCGTCGAGCGCTCTCTCTCTGACCCGTGAGTGCGCGATGAACATTTGGCCCTCCAGGATTGGATTGCCGGGCCGCGTCTCGCAAAAGACCGGAAGCGCGACGGATTCGATGCCCTCCGACCTGTTCGGTTTCATCTGGCTGATGGGAAGGCGTCATCAGGCGTTGATCGCCGGGCTGTCCCTGATTCTGTTTGTTATCGGCGCGGCGCCTCTCGAACTCCAGCGCCGGATCGTCAATGAGGCGACCCAGCAAGCGTCATACGGGACGCTTCTTTTTCTGGTATCCCTCTATCTCGCGGTGGCAGTGTTGGAGGGCGCGGTAAAATTCACCCTCAATCTCTACAGAAGCTGGGTGGGCGAGAAGGGCACGCTCTGGCTGCGGGCGCGTGTTCTGCATCGGGCCGAGACGCCGCCGTCAGAATCCATGCTCGAGGGCGTCGAGCTGTCGATTGTTCTTGCGGAAGCCGAGCCGGTCGGCGGTTTCGTTGGAACCAGCATCTCCGAGCCGCTGCTGCAGGTCGGCATCCTTGTCACCGTCTGCAGCTACCTGATCTATCTCCAGCCGCTGATGATGCTGGCCGTCGCAGCGACCTTCGCCCCGCAGATTGCGTTCGTCCCGATGATGCAGGCCGCGATCAACCGCCGGGTCGAGGCGAAGGTCGCCATCATGCGCGACGTCAGCGAAGGCATGGTGCATGCGATCGAAGGTGGCCAGGGAGAGGATCCTCAAACTTCGCGCATCGGAGCGATCTTCTCAGCCAACATGGAGATCTACCGCTACAAGTACGCCATGAACTTTCTCATGAATCTCATGGCGCAATTGGGCTATGTCGGCATTTTCGTCCTCGGGGGATATTATGTTGTCACCGGCAAGACCGAGATAGGCACCGTCGTCGCCTTCGTCTCGGGACTGGCGAAGATCGTCGATCCTTGGGGGGCGATCGTGGACTGGTATCGTGACCTCAGAGTGACCCAGGTGAAGTTCCGGCTCATCAGGGACGCCGCGAAGTTCGATGGCGCTGGCAACCACGAAATATGAGTGCATTTTGAGATTCCGCGCTCCCGCGCTGAGCGATCGCGCCTATTTTGAATGGCGCCTTGTTCGAGTGCGAGGCCGACGGCGTGATGTTCGGGGCTGTGAATGGTCCTCCGTTGACAGCGTCGTAAAGTAGAAGATCTTCACGGTCTCGAGAGCTGCTACGTAGAACAAGCTGATACCCAAAAGCACTGTGAGAATTTCGAGGGGGATCGGAACGAAACCAAAAAGCCCGCCGACCGCGGTGTAGGGGATGGTCACTCCCGCGGCACCGACGGCGATCGCCGTGCCGAATAGCAGCGGACTGGGCCGGCTCCTCCAGATCGGACCCGGCGTCCTGATGACGAGCATGGTCGCCAACTGCGTCATGAGCGATTCAACGAACCATGCGGAGCGGAACTCGTCCTGTCCGGCGGAAAACACTGTCAGCAGAACGACGAACGTCGCCAGATCGAAGAGAGAACTTAGCGGCCCGAACCACAGCATGAACCTCTTGATGCGGGAGATGTCCCAACGCTGCGGACGCCGAAGGTCTGCCTGATCGACCTTGTCCGTGGCGATTGCCATCGCCGGCAGATCCGACAGCAGATTGTTTAACAGTATCTGCTTGGCAAGGAGCGGCAGGAATGGCAGCACGAGCGACGCCGCTGCCATACTGATCATGTTGCCGAAGTTGGCGCTGGTCGCGATCGATATGTACTTCATCGTGTTGGTGAAGGTCCTGCGTCCGTCGTCCACGCCTTTCGAAAGGACCGCGAGATCCTGCCGCATCAGGACGACGTCGGCAGCCTCGCGGGCGACGTCGGCCGCGCCGTCCACCGAAATCCCGACGTCCGCCTCGTGAAGGGCGGGCGCATCGTTTATCCCGTCTCCAAGATATCCGACCACGTGTCCGGCCTTGCGGAGGGCTGCCACGATCCGTTCCTTCTGATTTGGGTCGATTTCGACGAACAGGTCGGTTTTCCCCGCACGGCTGAACAGTGCGTCGTTGCTCATGCGGCCGACCTCTTTCCCCGTGAGCATGCGGGAACCGTCGATTCCGATCGACGACGCGAGATGCTGGACGACATATCGGTTGTCTCCCGATATCACCTTGATCCGCACCCCTCGTTCCACGAGGCTTGCTACTACGGCTGAAATGTTAGCCTTCGGGGGATCCGAGAAGAGCAGAAAACCTTTCAGGCAAAGCCCGGATTCGTCTTCCCTCGAGATTGCGGGAGCTGCTTCGGATATGGGCCGGGTGGCGACCGCGAGCGCGCGCATGCCTGCTTCTCCCCATTGCCGGCAGGCATCGTCCAACCGTTTGCGGACATTGTCGTCCAAGGCCACTTCGCGGCCCGCGGTCATGACGGCCGCGCAGACGTCGATCACGTTGGTGGCCGCTCCTTTGCAGATCAACAGCGGCGGACCGCCCCTGACGGCAACGACTACGGATAGTCGCTTGCGCGAGAAATCGTAGGGGATCTCGGCAAGCTTGCGGGCCTCGGAAGAAATCTCCCCCGCTGCGATCGTGGCCGTCACGGCGTCGTCGAGAGGATTCTTCATTCCCGATTGAAACGCTGAATTGAGAAGTGCCAGCCGCCTCACTTCAGGCGAGACGACGCCCTGCGGGTCGACACAACTGTCGAGGCGGATGACGCCCTCGGTGAGTGTCCCCGTCTTGTCGGTGCAGAGCACGTCCATGCTGCCGAGGTTCTCCATTGCATCGAGGCGGCGGACGATCACGCCAGACTTCGACATCGTCCGGGCGCCGCGCGCCAGCGTCACGCTGATGATCGCAGGCAGCAGCTCAGGCGTCAGGCCGACGGCAAGCGCGAGCGAGAAAAGCAGAGAGTCCACGATAGGTCTGTGAAGCAGGAGATTCGCCACCAATACGACGACGACGATGCAGAGCATGATCCGCGTCATCAGAAATCCGAAATGCCGAACACCTCGCGCGAATTCCGTTTCCGGAATCTGGCGCGCAACGGCGCTGGCGATCCGTGCGAATTCCGTGCGGGGGCCGGTCGCGATCGCAAGCGCAGTCGCAGTGCCGCTCCGAACCGAGGTTCCCGTGAACACGCAGTTGGAACGGTCCGCAAGACCGGCGTCTTTGGTCGAAACGCCGGGCACCTTAGCAACGGGAAAAGTCTCTCCGGTAAGCGTCGCTTCGCTGACGTTGAGATCCTGCGCGACGATGACAACTGCATCGACGGGCACGAGGCTCCCGGCCGAGAGCAGGATCAGGTCGCCCGGCACGATGCCGACTGCGGCCACGACCTTGTCGGCGCCGTCGCGGCGGACCTTTGAAGTGAGAGAAATTCGCTGTCGCAGCGCCTCGACCGCTCGTTGCGCGCCATGTTCCTGTAGAAAACCCAGGAGGCAGCTAGCGAGAATGATGATGCCGATGATGATGGCGTCGTGGACTTCGCCGACGCCACCCGCGACGAGCGCTGCGAACACCAGCACGAGCACGAGCGGACTTTTGAACTGGCGCGCGAAGTCTGCCAGCATGCCTCCACGGCTTTCATCGGAAAGAGAGTTCGGTCCGAACCGTCGCACGCGTTCTTCGGCTTGGGCGGTCGTCAGCCCGTCCTGGAGGGACGTGGCGAGGGCAGCGCCGAGCTCCGAGGGCGATCTCGTCCAGTATGCAGGGATCGCGACCTCTAAAGCGGACGAAGGGGGAGGAGAAGGAAGAACGGGGATATCCATGGCGAACTCCGTATGTGATTTCGCCGATTATCGTCTCCGCCAGGGGGACGTCATTGATGGTTGTCAAAGCTTCGTGTTTCGCATCGAAGGTGCCTGGCTTGATCGATACCCACGTCCACGCCGTTCGAAGCCGGTAAGGTCCCGCCGCTCGATAGCAGCCGAAACCAGTCATACGCCACAGCGGGCACAGTTCCTCAATGTGACATGAGGACGGGCAAAAGAGGCTCGTGCAATACGCCATCGGTTGCTCCGCCAAGGACGAAATCTCGCAACCTTGTGTGTCCGAATCCTCCCATGACCAGCATATCGGCGCTCAGTTCCAGTGCTGTTTGCTGAATGATCTGACCGATCGATGACGAGGTAAAGCGAGCGACCGTTGCGCTTGCATTGACGCCGCTCGCAACCAGGATCTCAGCAAGGTGCGCTCCGCTTGGCTCCGGCAGCGGCTTTTCGCCCGTCAGGGATAGCACCGAGACCCGCTTGGCCTTGCGAATGAATGGCTTTGCATCGTTGACGGCTCGAGCGGCGGCTCGGCTTCCGTCCCAGGCGATGACCAGGTGGTCGATCGGGCCCGCAAGGGCCTTGTTGGGAAAGATGATGGCCGGCCGGCCGGATCCGAATATGATCGCTTCGGAGACAATACGGGTATCCGGAACGTCCGCGATGCATTCGAGAATAGCCAGATCGAAGAAACGTGCCTCCGTGGCTGCCGTGTCGTGCAATAGGGGCAAGGTGGTTTTCACCGTTCGACTAGACAATTCAACCTCGGCGCTCGCTGCGAGGTTCGTTGCCGATGAAACCAGCGTTGCGGCTCGATCGCGGCTCACAGTCTCGGCATGCTCGATCATCTTCGGAGTATCGAGCAGCAACGACGACCATGCGTTGGGGATGTGCGGAATCGCGACTGTTAGCGCACACGCGTGAAGATGCGCGCTATAATACCCAGCAAACGTTACAGCGTTCGAAATGATCAATCCGGAACTTGCATCGGGATATGTTGCCAGCGGGAGAAAATATTGTGCCGTCATGTCCTGCTCCATCTCTCGCGAACCGCCACGATTGCAATCATCTATCTCCATCCGTCTCGACTCGGCATTGATGTAACGCAATTGCCGGCGCTCAGGCTTCTCTGGCCATGGCACGGCGCTGCGTGCCAGAATTCCGCCTCCCTTCGAAGCGCGCGCCAGGATAACCGGACGTTCACACAAGCGCCTTTCCAACTGGAAGTCTGCGTAAGTTGATCGTGGTCAAATCCTTGATGGCCGAGATCCGGTATTGAATTCAAAAACCTGGCGCTGATCCGCATAAAGATGACCGAGACCATTGCGCTGCCTCCAGGTGTGTTCACTTGCCCGTTCTGGGTGCCCGTCGCAGATGTGATCGCGTGCCGCGTTGCTCGTGATCGACGTTGCGCTCATCGGTTAATCTCGCACTCACTACGTCAAAATCGACTTTGTCCTGGAGACGCGCATGAGCAGACTGCATTCGGAACATCACCTGGTCTCCCGCATCGGCTGGCTACGGGCTGCCGTCCTCGGCGCAAACGATGGAATCGTCTCGACGGCGAGCTTGATCATGGGCGTCGCTACCGCGTCCGCCGGACCCTCGCAGATCCTGGTAGCAGGCGTCGCTGGTCTGGTCGCGGGCGCAATGTCCATGGCGGCGGGCGAATACGTGTCGGTAAGCTCCCAAGCGGACACCGAGGAAGCCGATCTCGCGCGAGAACGGATCGAGTTGGAGACGCAAGCCGAAGCTGAGTACGAGGAGCTGACGGAGATCTACGTCAAACGCGGTCTTACCGACGAGCTGGCCAGGCAAGTCGCGATCCAACTGACCGTAAATGATGCTCTCGACGCGCATTCGCGCGACGAACTCGGTATCGTCGAACATATGGCGGCCCGGCCGGTTGAGGCGGCCTTGACGTCGGCCGTCACGTTTGCGGTGGGGGCCGCATTGCCCCTGCTCATGGTTGTACTTTCACCCGCCTCAGTGCTGATCTATACCGTTGCAACCGCGTCTTTGGCCTTCCTCGCACTGTTGGGCGCCATCGGTGCGAAAGCGGGCGGCGCCAACGTCTGGAGGGCCACCACCCGCGTCACTTTCTGGGGCGCTTTCGCTATGGCATTGACGGCGGGGATCGGTGCGCTGGTTGGCACCGCAGTCTGACGGGTAACTTTCCGCCCCCTCCTGCACGCCCAGCTTGAGGACGGGGTGAGTTTTTAGGATGTTGCGGTTCTGGTCGCAACGAAAGAGGAGCCGACGCCAGTTCGACTCCTCAGAACTCGGGGGCCGGAACTCGTAATCGTCAGATCTCGGCCACCGTCTGGGCGAGCATCGATCGGACCCTGCCTGCCAGACTGGTCAGCATTTCGTTGTCGATCGCCTGCATGGATGCGACCGGATCGATGGCGCTCACCATGACATTGCCGCCATCGACCCCGCGCAGGATGACATTGCACGGCAGCATGGCCCCCACCTTCGGTTCCAGTTTCATCGCCTCGAACGCCATGCGCGGATTGCAGGCTCCGAGGATGAGGTAGTCATCGATGTCGGCGTCGATCTTCTTTTTCATGGTTGCCTTGACATCGATCTCCGTCAGAACACCGAAACCGTGCTTGATGAGAGCCGCTTTGGTCCTGCCGACCGCATCATCGAAACTGGTCGCCCAGAGCGTTCTATCGAGCGTGTAGGTCATGAGAAGTCTCCTTTAGGCTCCCATGCAACGGCCGGCAAATGCCCAGCGTCCAATCACATGTCTTGCATGAATGCCTGCATTTCTTCAGGTGTGACTTTGCCGTCATTGTTTGCATCGACCGCGTCGAAGACGCGTTTGTGGATTGCGGTCAATTCTTCGAAAGAAATTGCGCCGTCCCCATCGCTATCGGCGATGACGAACATGATCTTCATCATATGACCGCGCATTGGCCCCATCATGCGCATTCCTGGGTACATGCCGGATGGCATCATGTTGCGGCCCATCATGCCTGGCATCATTTCCGATCCTTCGGCCTCAGGCTTAGCCTCCGACTGGGCCGTGTCTGGACTTTTCGTCTGGGCGGAGGCGCTGCCCATGGCACCGACGGCACCGAGCAAGGTCAGCAGAGCGATCGTTGGCAGTCTGAACATGGACATCCTGAATCTCCTATTTAAGCGTTGTCCTCCACGAGTTGGAGCAGCCTTTGAGAATAGGCTGCCTACTGGCTTCACACATTGCGCTGGATCAAACCGCTTGAATGGTTCGAGTCGTCGAGGACGGACTGATCGCCTTCGCGCCGCCCCATAATTGCGACGTCAGCCACCTGCGTCACCGAGGAACGATCGCGGCTGAAGCGACACCGAGGAGCGAGCCGGCTAAGGCGAGAACAAGGTGATTTCAGGTGCGATCATGCCTGGCTTGATCGATATCAACGTCCACGCCGGTCGAACGCGGTATCCTGACGCCATCAGCCAGCGCCTGATCGTGGTCCGGCCCTCGTCATGATGCCCCGCTCGCAGTTCGAAACGTTCAGGAGATCGAGGATGACGTCCCAGAAACAGATTGAAGGAACCTGGTCGGAACCTGTTTTCGTCCAGGTGGGAATGAACGCCCCTGAGGCTGTTGGCGGAGCGAGCGAGGCGCTCGAGTTTCTCGCCAACCGATGGAAAGGCTCGCGTAGAAAACACGCATTCGCGAGAGAGATCTGCGCCGCGGCCGTAAGTGGGCATGTCTCGCAGGAGACCGCGCGCAAGGCTTTCATTCAGGCCGCTGACGAAGCCAGGATGTCCACTTGCGCGCCCCGTGGTCGTTCGTAGACGCTAGGACGAGATCAGCTCGGTCAAGCGAGCAACAAGTCCTTAACCCAGGTGTCTTCCATGGCTTCAGGTCCTACTCGGCCGCGACGCCGATCCAGGTCAATCGGCTCGCTTCCTGCCGGTGATCATCGCACGGACAAGGTTTTCCTTGTGCTCGATGCTTGCCAGGAGGACGCCTGCGATGTGAAGGCCCACGAGACCAAGCGTCAAATTGACCAGTAGTTCATGCGCCTCTTCCACCCATTCCACTCCCCAGTAGGCGTCCGTCGTCATCATGTACCCGGTTGTGGCAATGCCCGAGATCGCGAGGAGCAGCGCGAACACCATCGCGGCTCCGGCCGGATTGTGGCCGATGTAGCGCTTGGCGCGCATGGCCAGGCTGTCACGCATGAAGCCGAGGGTCGTGATCGGATCGTAGATGAAGTTGGAAAAGCGCGCGTGATGGCTGCCGACGAAGCCCCAGATGATCCGCACGAGCAGGAGACCGACGATGGCGTAGCCGGACAGAATATGCGCCTGTTTCCACTCGTCGCCCGTCAGAAAGGAAAACGCGAACAGGCCCACCAGACCCCAGTGGAACATCCGCACGACCGGGTCCCAGACCCTGATTGTTGATTTCCACTGAGAGCTGACCCGGCGTTTCCACCGAGAAGTGACCCGCCTTTAGGTATCGTTTGTGCTGGTCGTAGTGGTCAAGGTCCTGCGTTTCTCCTTCGTTGTTTTGGGCTCATGGGCC
>NZ_WUFT01000035.1 GCF_010668805.1 Rhizobium phaseoli
TGCCATTGTGGTTCGAGCATTACAACACGCTTCACCCGCACAAAGCTTTGGGATATCGATCTCCCCGCGAGTTCTTAAACCGTCAAACAGAAATCTGATCCTGTCCGGTTTTTATGGGGCAACTCCAGTCCATGCGAAGGCCTGAGCCCTTTTCAGAATTGTTTTTGATCGAAGCAAGGTCGGAACGACGTCAATGCCCGGGCGGTCAACAAGGTCCTTGCTTCCGATCACGCGCCGCGCCCAGGCAGGCCCCCAATTACGTTACGACATTGTCTTCAGCGCTTTGAATGACAATCGCGTGTATGTCCCCTTGACAAATTTTCGCGAGCTTCAATAATAAGTCACCGCCGGTTATAATAGTGAACCACAAAGACCGCGGAACTCTTGTTAGGGGAACTTGAATGACTCAAGAAGTAGCTTCTACTGACCGCGGTCTACGCGCTGGAACACTGGGAGCGGCAGCCGTCACGCTGATGGTCGTGTCTGCCGTTGCTCCTTTGACGAACATGGCCGGCGTCCTGCCGGTCGCAATTCTTTTCGGAAATGGCACGGCTATCGTCCCGGCTTTTATGTTGATGATGGTCTTGGTGCTTATTTTTTCGGTGGGATATGTCACTATGTCGCGTCATGTGCAGAACGCGGGCGCGTTCTACACGCTGATCACGAAAGGACTGGGAAAGACAGCGGGAGGCGCTGCTGCTCTTGTTGCACTGTTGGGATACAACTGCATGCAGATCGGCATGTCGGGGATGTTCGGTCCCGTCTGTGCTGATCTGGTCAAGACTTTCACGGGTGCGGCAGTGCCCTGGTGGGCATTTAGTCTAGCCGCCTCAGTTCTCATTGGCGTGCTCGCCTATCGGCGAGTCGACCTTTCCGCGAAAGTCCTGGGGATTTTGGTACTGGCCGAATTCGCCGTTATTCTTATACTCGACCTCATGATTGTCTACAAAGGCGTTCCTGGCGGCTTTGACCTCGCCCCGCTTTCACTGGCTGGCATGCCCAGTACCTCCGCACTCGGGGTCACGTTCGTGTTCGCCTTCGGCTGCTACATCGGCATTGAAGCGACCACGCTCTATAGTGATGAGGCCAAGGACCCCAAACGCACGATTCCAATCGCAACATATGCTGCGGTTCTCTTGATCGGCATATTCTATTCAGTTTCAACAATCTGGATTGTAGAAGCGGCCGGGACGTCCACGATCGTGGCCCAACTCCAGAGCATCGGCGATCCTGTCCAGTTTGTATTCAAGATCACTGAACAGTATGTCGGCAATTGGCTTGCGGTCACAATGCGCGTGTTGTTTGTGACGAGCGTGTTCGCCTGCCTTCTGGCGTTTCACAATCATGTAGCCCGCTACTTTTACTATCTGGGCAAAGAGTGTTTGTTGCCGTCCTGGTTGGGCCGAACTCACGACACTTATCAAAGCCCCCATCGCGGGACCATTGTGCAGACAGTTGTCGCTCTCGCTGTGATATCTGCCTTCGCGATCGCTGGTCTTGATCCACTGCTTACTTTGTTTGCTTGGATTGCAAATATAGCCGTGATCTGCATCATCCTTTTGATGCTATTCGTCTCCATCGCCGTCATAGCGTTTTTCAGCAAGAATCCGAAACTGGAGCCTAACCAGCCGATCAAGACAAAGTTGATGCCGGCTCTGGCTATTGTGGGATTTGCCGCGGTTGCTTACTTCGGCATCTCCGGCTTCGACATCTTGACGGGAGCCTCTGGGCCGCTGGCGATTTTGCTACCTTCGACAATCTTGGTGGCTGGAATCATTGGTGCGGTAAGGGCAATGATGCGGCCGGACGCGGTATCGCGGCTGAGTACTGATACCATCTAAAAAGGCCAACGAGGATCTGATTGGGCTCGCTTTACGGCGGGCCCTTTCGATGAACGTTTAAACTTGGTCGACAACCAGCCGTATGGTGGTTGGCCTACGTACTTTCATCTCTGGCGGGGTCTGGTATCGAGCGATGGGACGGTCGACGCGAGAGCGAAACGCCCCTACCAATCACATCGTCTGACTCGGTGACTTGTGATGACGGCTTGGATATATAATTGCGTTACCCATCGGCGACTAACGCCTAAAACCTTTGCAAACGGACCGTTTGCAAACTTGCCACTCCTCACTGGATCAACAGCCTGAGTTGTAGTGTCATATCCCCCTAGAGGCTAGCTGTAGCGATCGACGGCGAGATCGGTCGCGTCGATATCTGGTTTACGGAGGGAGACGAGGTCGGCGATTATCCGTGCCGAACCGGAGCTCATCGTCCAGCCGAGCGTTCCGTGTCCGGTATTGAGGAACAGGCCGGCGACCTTTGTCGGGCCGATGACCGGCGTACCGTCGGGCGTCATCGGGCGAAGGCCAGACCAGAAGCTCGCCTGCGACAAGTCTCCGCCGGGGAAAAGATCTGTCACCGAATGCTGGAGGGTTAGCCGCCGCGGCTCGCCGAGATCGTTGCTATAGCCGGATATCTCCGCCATGCCGCCGACACGGATGCGGTCGCCAAGCCGTGTGATGGCTATCTTGTACGTCTCGTCCATCACGGTCGATACCGGTGCGCGGGTGGCATCGGTAATCGGGATCGTCAGCGAATAGCCCTTGACCGGATAGACCGGCAAGCGGATGCCGTGGGAGCGAACGAGAAGGGGCGAGAAGCTGCCGAGTGCCACGAGCACGGCGTCAGCCTGAAGCCTACCATGCGCGGTGACAACACCGGTAACCCGGCCACCCTCCACGTCGAGCCCACGTATGATGCTGCCATAGTTGAACTGTACGCCAAGAGTTTCAGCCTTTGCGGCTAGCGCATTGGAAAACTTGAAGCAGTCCCCGGTCTCATCCTTCGGTGTCAAAAGGCCACCGACGATCTTCTCGCGCACATGCTCCAGGGCCGGTTCGACGCGGATGCAACCTTCAGGGTCGAGCACCTCAAAGGGAATGCCATCGGCGGCAAGCGCCTTGACATCCTTTGCCGAGGCTTCGAGCTGGGACTCGGTGCGGAAGAGCTGCAACGTTCCCCGCATGCGCTCGTCATAGGCTATCCCGGTTTCCTCGCGCAGCGCCGCAAGCGAGATGCGGCTGTAGTCGGCAAGGCGCAGCATACGGCTCTTGTTGAGGGCGTAGCGGGCTGAGGTGCAGTTGCGCAGCAGCTGCGCCATCCAGGCCAGCATGGCGATATCGGCTTTGGGGCGCAGGATCAGCGGCGCGTGCTGCATGAACAGCCATTTCATGGCCTTCATGGGAATGCCGGGCGCGGCCCAGGGGGAGCAATAGCCGAAGGAAACCTCGCCGGCGTTGGCAAAGCTCGTCTCCAGCGCCGGGCCGGGCTGCCGATCGACGACCGTAACCTCGTGCCCCGCCTTGGCAAGCTGATAGGCGGATGTGACGCCGACGATGCCGGCGCCGAGAACGATGACTTTCATGATGTCCTCACTGGAAAAATTCGGAGCTCAGCGATAACGCCGCGCGTAACGATGACCGAGACCGGTCAGGATTTCATAGGAAATGGTGCCGGCGTTTTGCGCGAGATCCTCCAAAGTTTGATTCGGACCCAGCACCTCCACGAGGCTACCCAGCGTGAGGGTGCCCTCAGGAAGAGCGGAGATATCGACAGTGATGCTGTCCATGGAGACGCGCCCAACGATCGGCAGGCGCACGCCGCCGGAATAGACAGCGCCGCGGCCGGAGAGACTGCGTCGCAAGCCATCCGCGTAGCCGGCCGCGATCGTCGCAAGTCGCGTTTCGCCCGCCGTGACGTGGGTTGCGCCGTAGCCGACGCGTGCACCTGAAGGCACGGTGCGGGTCTGCACCACGGCAACATCGAGGTTGACAACGGGCTCCATCGGGGTTGCCAGGCCGGCAGTCGGCACGCCGCCATAGAGCGCGATGCCCGGACGGACCAGCACCCCGTGATAAGCCCTACCCAGGAAAATGCCGCCGGAATTGGCGAAACAGACGGGAAGCTGCGGAAATTCGGCTGCGACGCGCGCCATCTCCTGACGCTGGTCCTCGTTCTGTTCGCTTTCCGCGTCATCCGCCGAGGCAAGGTGGCTCATGACGAACAGGACATCGATGCCGCTCTCCGCCGCGACCAGATCGGCAAGTGCCCGCCGGTCTTCCGGTGGCAGGCCGAGGCGCGACATTCCGGTATCACACTGCAACACTGCGGGCAGGGTACGGTCCAGCGCCTTTGCCGCATCGGCCCACTGATGCCATTGTTCCAGGGAATTGATGATCGGCACAAAGCCGTGTTCGGCGGCTGTTGTTTCATTGCCCGGCTGAAGACCGTTTAGCACGAACATCGTGGCGTCGTTAGCAAGATAAGGTTTCAGGCGCAGCGCTTCGATGAACTGCGCGACAAAGAAGTGGCGGCAACCTGCGGCATAGAGCACCGGAGCGACCCGTTCGGCGCCGAGCCCATAGGCATTCGCCTTAACGACGGCCGCCGTGCGGCCCGGCGCGACTTCGGCCGAAAGCCGCCTATAGTTGCGGACAAGCGCCGAAAGATCGATTGTTAGATAGCCGGATGACCCCGCCCTTTCACTCAGGCTTTGCTGCTGTTTTAAACAGTTCATTCATACCCCCGCGCTGTCGTGAACCTAGTGAAAGGATCGTGAAATTGCCGACGAAACAGTGACTGATTGTTGTGACTGGGTGTGATTTTTGAAACAAACTGCGAATTTTTGGAATAAACAACCATGGCTGCACTGGACGCGATCGACCGCAATATCCTTCGGCTTCTGCGGCTTGACGCACGCATGAGCAACGCGAGCTTGGCCACCGAAGTCGGCCTGTCGCCTTCAGCCTGTCTTCGCCGGATCAAGCTGATGGAACGGGCTGGTGTTATCCGTGGCTATACCGCGCTCGTGGATGCGGGAAACAGCGATGCGACAATCGCCGTCATTATCAACATCACGCTGGAGAGGCAGACTGAGGATCGTCTCGACCGCTTCGAGGCAGCCGTGCGCAAGCATCCGGAAATCCGAGAGTGTTTCCTGATGACGGGCGGATCCGATTACTTGCTAAGGGTCGAGGTCGCCAATGCCGGCGAATTTGAGAGCATCCACAAGGAGATCTTGTCCAAGCTTCCCGGCGTGCTCAGAATCCATTCGAGCTTCTCGATCCGCAATGTCTTGGCTACGCGGCCAAGAGCGAGAAGATAACCAAGGTTGCCCTCGCGGAAATATAACAGTTGATGCGGGATTGCTTGGGATGTTCTTTTGTTTTGTCGTACGGACGGCGCCAGCCGGCCCACCCACTCTTCACTTAGAGAAGCGTCTGAGAAAAAAGGGAAAGAATAAAAACATCGCGCACAGACTTCCCGGATTCCAGATGGACGGACTATGCCGCCATGCGACCAGTACTTTGTGCTTGCCCGATTCGGAACTGTTGGAGACGCTGTGTCAGCGCCGCGACCTCGCTGGCCAGTGTGTGAGTCGCGGCGTTGGATTCTTCGACCATAGCAGCATTTTGTTGCGTCATTTGGTCCATCTGTCCGACAGCCGTGTTAATTTCGTGCAGGCTGCTAGCCTGCTCGCGCGCTGCGCAAACGATGGCTTCAACGTGTTGATTAATCTCCTGAACCTCTTTCACGATCGTCTCCAACTCGGCACCGGTTTGTCCAACCAATGCGACGCCTTCATTGACCTGACTGCTCGACATCGTAATGAGGGCCTTGATTTCCTTGGCCGCAAGCGCCGATCGCTGGGCAAGCTCCCGCACCTCCTGCGCGACAACGGCAAAGCCCTTGCCTGCATCACCCGCACGGGCGGCCTCTACACCTGCGTTAAGTGCAAGAAGGTTCGTTTGGAACGCAATTTCGTCGATGACGCCGAGGATATTGGAAATCGAACCGGAGGAACGCTCGATTGCGCCCATTGCCTCCACGGCGCGACGAACTACGCTACCGGACTGTTCCGCGCGTTGCCGGGTTTGCGAAACGCTGTGTCCAGCTTTCTCCGCGCGTGCGGTTGAACTCTTGACAGAACTTGTGATCTCCGCAAGTGCCGCCGCCGTTTCCTCAACGGAAGCCGCCTGCTGTTCTGTGCGACGGGCCAGGTGGTCAGCCGCGTGGCGGATTTCGTCCGAGCCGCCCTGAATGATGATTGTGTTGTCGGAGAACGCGAGCATGGCATCCTCAAGCTTCTCGACCGAGAGATTGAAATTGTCCCGTATCAGGTCCAAGGACGGGGTGAACGGACGGCCCAGGCGAACCGTCATGTCTCCGCCAGATAGCTTTCGCAGGCCATCTGCAAGTTCGTGAACAGCAAATTTAACTTCCACTTCCTGGGCTTCAGCAATGCGCGCACGCTCAATGCGCTCGGCCTCCTGCTGCTCGCGCGAGCGCTCGGTCTCGCGCTCCAATTCTACCTTACGCCTGCCGGCGTTGCGCAAAACATCCAGCGAGCGAGCGAGATCGCCGATTTCGTCATTGGTTTCGGTGTCGGACAAGGTCACGTCAAAATTACCTCGCGCCAATTCAGTGGTCTGGCTGATGGCGCCAGCGATCCGCCTGCTGAAGCGGCTGGCGACGAACCAGCCGGCAAGGCACATGACGATCGCACAGGCCGCGATCGTGGCGGTGGACGTGATGATCATCCGGTATAGGTCAGCCAGAACAACCGATTTTGGGACAGAGACGATGACATACATTGTCGCCCCTTCGAACGGAGTGATTCGTTTGGAAACGGAAATGTCTGGAGTGCCGTCCTGTCCCATAGTCTCGGCGTGACCCGTGTCGGTCGACACCAAGGCGTCGAAAAAGCCGCCATTTGCGCCGTCATCCGTCAGCGGCTTTGTCAGCAGCGCCGGGTCCGGGTGGACAATAAATGTCTTGCCAGCAGAAATCAGTATGACGCGGCCAACACCCATCGGCTTTGCCGAGGCCAGGCGGGTGGCAATTGTATTAAGATCAAAATCCATACCAAGCGAGCCAACACTTTTGCCATCGCTATGAAGCGGCATGGCGATGGTCGTCATTAGAAGCTTCTTGTCGCCGATCGTGTAGAGATAGGGGTCAAAAAGCATTGCTCTTCCCGCGGGCAGCGCTCCGACCACACCGGCCAGTTGGGGATCGTCGTAGCCAGGGGTAACCATGCTTCCGGTATTGGCGCCATCCCGGAAGAAATAGGGGACTAGGCGACCGGTCTGGTCGTGGAGCGGCTTTCCGATGAAGTCCTTATCGCGTCCATCGAACGCATTCGCATTCCAAACGGTGAAGGCCGCGAAAGCCAGAGGGTTGTTTTCCACCGTTTCGGACAAGATATCGTTAACCGTCGCGCGGCTGTCTTGGTTTGCATGCTTCTTTAACTGCGAGAGTGTAGTCTTGAGGTCGAACACCGTCTTGTAAGCGTTGCGAAGGTCAGCCTCGACCTGAAACGCAATGGCGTCCGCCTCTGTCGAGACCTTGTCGATGCTCTGGTTGTAAGCGCGTTCGTACGACGTCAGGAAGAGGGCGCCCGCCACAGCAAACGTTGACGCTAGACCTAGCGCTACAATGGAGAAGGTGTTTTTGAGTGTTGCAGATCGAAACATGCGATTCCCCATTGATGTGGCGAGGTATGCGGAAAGACAAGAAGACGCTGCGAGCGTCAAATAAGAAGTTGTGTTCGCAACTAATATTGAAGCGAAATATGCTAATAAAGCGTCAATTCTGCTCTGATCGAGATGGCTACCGTTATCCGGTGCGGCCCGCACGAGACTGCAGCCTCAGATCGTTCCAGTCTCCTGGACGGAAACCGTCGGGCCGCCTTATTGTAGATTGTTCTCTTTGAGCCGGAACGGCTGAGAGTTGGAGGCTCCAACGGTGGTTCGATGGAAGGGAAGCGACCTCAAGCCTGTCAGCGTTTCATTAGAATCGCGAGCATCCGGGTCAGATCAGACGACGCCTCTTCTCCTAGGACTGCCCGCAGTTTCGCGTCATATTCGATGGCAAGTCGGCCAAGATCCCTGAAGACCGTGAGCCCGTGCGGCGTCAGGGTAAGGAATTCAGCGCGCCGGTCATCTTCACTTGGAGTGCGAACAAGCATCCCCACCTCCTCGAGCGCCGTGACCGCGCGGCTGACCTTCGTCTTTTCGATATGGGACACTATGCAAATGTCTCGCGCGGTCATCGAGCCAAACTTGCCGAGATTGGCCATAACGCGCCACTGCGTGCGGGTCATGCCGTAACGTTCGCGATAGACGCTCTGGAAGGCGTGCGATGTCGCCTCGGCGGCCTGATTGAGAAGGTAAGGGAGAAATTTCTCGAGATCGAAGTCGGGTTCCAAATCCTGCTCTGCCATTCCAATATCCGTTTTCCTGCTAGCAGAGTCTGCCATAGGAACAGGGATAAGTCACGGTGCGGGCTGTACCCTGTCAGGATGGGCGTCAGCGAAAGCCTCAATTGTTTCAAGTCTTGAGGTAATCGCTGCCGTTCTCGGAAATTGCTTCAAGTCCACATCCCAGCGCCGGGCATTATAGATTTGCGGCACGAGGCATATGTCGGCCAGGCTGATGACATCGCCGTGGCAATAGAGACCTGAAGGTCCTCGGTTTAGCATGGCTTCGAAATCTTCCAACCCTCCCGAGATGAAGTGGACCATCCAGTCTACCATGCTGGTTCCGGCCAGCGATGTCGCATAGCGGGCAACACGTAAATTGCAGACGGGATGAATTTCCATCGCAATCGCATAGGCGAGCGCTCGAACGCGCGCTTTATCCTTTGGTTCGCCGGGCAGCCAGCCACCTCCACGCGTCTCGTCCAGATACTCGAGTATCGCGAGCGATTGTGTGAGTTCAACACCATCGATTTCAATAGTCGGCACCAGACCTTGCGGATTGCGGGCGAGGTAGTCGGCGCTGCGTTGCTCGGCAGAGAGCAAATCTATCGCAACGCCGGAGTAGGGCTGGTTGAGCAGGTTAAGTCCTATTCGGACACGGTAGGACGACGACGATCTCCAATAGTCGTGTAGAATGGGCTCGCTCAGCATCGTAAGTCTCCTGCCTTCATTCGTCCAACACTAGCTTGACAAAGTTGCAAATGCAACTAAATTGACTGCTACGACAGACCTTCTTGCCGAGTTGACGATGAACCAGAACACCCTTGCTCATCCCGCTGCACAAATCCTGGTTAATGCCCGCCCGCATGAGGGCTACATGCCGGGCTTCGGGAACGATTTCGAGACGGAAGCGCTGCCGGGCGCCCTGCCGCAAGGCCAGAATTCGCCGCAGAAATGCGCTTACGGATTATACGCGGAGCAGCTTTCCGGCACGGCCTTCACAGCGCCTCGCGGACACAATGAGCGGACCTGGTGCTACCGTATTCGCCCCTCGGTCAAGCATGCGGGGCGCTTTGCGAAGATCGACCTTCCTGACTGGAAGTCCGCACCGCATATCCTACCTGACGTCATTTCGCTGGGTCAGTACCGCTGGGATCCGATCCCGCATTCGCAACAGAAGCTGACCTGGGTCACTGGGATGAAGACCGTCACCACCGCAGGAGACGTCAACACACAGACTGGCATGGCGAGCCACGTTTATCTCGTCACCGACTCCATGGTCGACGAATATTTCTATTCCGCTGACGGTGAATTGCTGGTGGTGCCGCAGGAAGGACGCCTCCGCTTTTCTACTGAGCTTGGCGTGATTGACCTGGAGCCGAAGGAAATCGCAATCCTCCCCCGCGGGCTCGTGTATCGCGTCGAGGTGTTAGAAGGTCCTTGCCGCGGCTTCGTCTGCGAAAACTACGGCCAGAAATTCGATTTGCCCAATCGCGGCCCGATTGGCGCCAACTGTCTTGCCAATCCGCGCGACTTCAAGTGCCCGGTTGCCGCGTTCGAGGACAGGGACGTCGCTTCAAGGGTCATCCTGAAATGGTGCGGCCAGTTCCATGAGACCCGGATCGATCACTCGCCCCTCGACGTTGTCGCCTGGCACGGCAACTACTGCCCTTACAAATACGACCTGCGGACCTATTCGCCGGTGGGCGCCATCCTTTTCGATCATCCGGACCCGTCGATCTTCACCGTGCTGACGGCACCCTCGGGGCAGGAGGGGACGGCAAATATTGATTTCGTCCTGTTCCGCGATCGCTGGATGGTGGCCGAGCATTCATTTCGTCCACCATGGTATCACAAGAACATCATGTCGGAGCTGATGGGCAATATCTATGGCGTCTATGATGCCAAGCCGCAGGGTTTCGCCCCGGGAGGAATGAGCCTTCACAACTGCATGCTGCCGCACGGCCCGGATCGCAGTGCGTTCGAAAACGGGTCCAACGAACCGATGGTGCCGCATTTCCAAGCGGAAACGATGAGCTTCATGTTCGAGACACGATTTCCGCAACATCTGACAGAGTGGGCGGCCAAGAGCGCGCCGATGCAGGACGACTATATCGAATGCTGGAATAGCCTAGAGAAAAAATTCGACGGCGCGCCCTGCGTTAAGCCGTGATCGCCACCGTCTCTGTCCTGATCGCCGCAAAGTACGGATATTGCATATGCCACTGATAGTCAGCTGGGTGGACAGCGCAAACGCTGCCAACTGCCCGTTTCCTCTGAATAACTTGCCCTGCGGCGTATTTACCTCGAGCGATGGCGCGCGCCATTGCGGCATGGCGATCGGCGACCGCATCATTGATCTGACAGCGCTGGAGGGCGCAGCCGTGATCGCGCTGGACGGCGGACCGCTTCTGGATCAACCAGACTGGAGCCGGCTGATGGCTGCGGGACCTGCTGTCTGGGCCTCTCTGCGCGAGCAGATAACGGCTTTGCTCCAGCACGGCTCGCAGCGCCGCAAGTTGGTTGAACCGCATCTCACCGTGATTTCCGGCGCGAAGCTGCATTTGCCCTTCAAGGTTGCCGAGTACACTGACTTTTACGCTGGGCGGCACCATGCCTTTAATGTCGGTACCATGTTCCGTGGCCCCGAAAACGCGCTTCCGCCGAACTGGCTACATATGCCGATCGGCTATAACGGACGTGCCTCCTCGGTAGTAGTTTCCGGCGCCGAGATCCGTCGCCCATGGGGGCAGATTAAAGGCCCCAATGACGAAATGCCGCGTTTCGCGCCTTCGCAACGCTTCGATATCGAACTGGAAATGGGCGCGGTGGTTGGTCTGCCTTCCGAGAGTGGCAAACCCGTAACCGTTGCGGAGGCCGATGCCATGATATTCGGCTATGTGCTTCTGAACGACTGGTCCGCCCGTGATATTCAGGCGTGGGAATACCAGCCGCTCGGTCCTTTCCAGGCCAAGGCGACGGCCACGACGATCTCCCCGTGGGTCGTCATGAAGGCGGCTTTGGAGCCGTTCCGGGTGTCGACACCGCCGCGCGAGGTTCCGCTCCTGCCGCATCTGAAGGAAGACGGACCGCTGCTCTACAATATTGATCTCGAAGTCGGCCTCGCCCCGGAGGCCGCGACGGAATCGGTCATCAGCCGTACCAATTATCGCGAGATGTATTATTCGGCCGCCCAGCAGCTTGCGCATCACACGACATCGGGTTGCTGTATGCGGACCGGTGATCTTCTGGGCTCGGGGACGATTTCCGGCCCAACTAAGAAAAGCCGCGGCTCGCTTCTCGAATTGAGCTGGGGCGGCAAAGAGCCGCTGACGCTCGATGGCGGCCAGGAGCGTAGTTTCCTCAATGACCACGATACGATCACCCTGCGCGGGCGAGCGCAGGGTGATGGATACACAATCGGCTTCGGCGACTGCACGGGACGCATTCTCCCGGCACTTGACGACCCCTACGCACGATAAGGAAAAGACCTATGGCCAAGGCATTTGCATCACAAGGCGACCTGAGCGAAAAAACAATCAGTTTCACCAAAATCGGCGACGGGCTTTATGCCTTCACTGCCGAAGGTGACCCGAACTCCGGCGTTATCATCGGCGACGACAGCGTAATGGTGGTCGAGGCTCAAGCCACGCCGCGACTGGCTCAGAAGGTGATCGACTGCATCCGCAGCGTTACCGATAAGCCGATCAGCCATGTTGTCCTGACCCATTACCATGCTGTGCGTGTTCTCGGTGCCAGCGCGTTCAACGCCGGCCAAGTCATCATGTCGGAAGTCGCCCGCAATATGGTGGTCGAGCGCGGCCAGGAGGATTGGGACAGCGAGTTTCAGCGATTCCCGCGCCTCTTCCAGGGCCATGAGTCCATTCCCGGTTTGACCTGGCCGACCACGACCTTCAGCGGTAGGATGTCAGTTTTCCTCGGCAAGCGCCGAGTTGACATCCTGCAGGTGGGCCGTGCCCATACGGCAGGCGACACGGTCATCCATGTCCCGGACCAGAACGTGATGTTCACCGGGGATATCGTCGAGGCACATTCGGCGTGTTACTGCGGCGATGGCCATTTCGCGGATTGGGGCACCACGCTCGAAGCGATCCGCGCTTATGATCTGGCGGCGATTGCACCTGGCCGTGGCGATGCCGTGGTTGGCCGCGACGCGGTGAACGCAGCGCTTGATCGCACCAGGGACTTCGTCGACTCGACCTTCAAGCCCGTGGCCCGGATTGCTGCGCGGGGCGGCTCTCTACGGGAGGCGTGGGACGCCGTGCGCGCCGAGTGCGATCCGAAGTTCAAGGACTACGCTATCTACGAGCATTGCCTGCCGTTCAATGTAGCGCGTGCCTACGACGAGGCCCGTGGGATCGATCATCCCCGGATCTGGACGGCCGAACGTGACGTGCAGATGTGGGCGGCCTTGCAAGGCTGATCGTTTCCCGGAGGAGCGCACCATGGAAAAACTCGCCACGGATCGCTATCCGTTAGCGTTCCGATTGTATCCCTACGCAAAGTCTTCAGACCAGACGGCTCCGGTGCCTGTCCGCCACACTGTGGTGGTCGCCGGCGGCGGACCTGTCGGTCTCGCAACGGCGCTGGACCTTGGCAGGCGGGGCATTCCAGTTCTCGTCCTGGACGATCAGGAAGGAGCCGGTCTCGGCAGCCGTGCCATCTGCTTTGCCAAGCGCACGCTGGAAATATGTGACCGCCTCGGGGCCGGGGAGGCCATGCTAGCCAAGGGCGTCCAGTGGAATGTCGGCAAGGTGTTCCATGACGATCGCCAGCTCTATGAATTCAATCTGTTGCCGGAGAGCGGACACGCTTTCCCGGCCTTTATCAATCTCCAGCAGCCCTTATTTGAAAAGTTCCTGCACGAAGCCATCGTGAGGGCGCAGGAGGAAGGGGCGCCGATCGAGATCCGCGGGCGGAACCGCGTCGATGCCATCAAGCGCCACGGCAACTTTGTAACGATTGATGTCACCACACCGGACGGGCCGTACCAGATAGAGGCGGACTGGCTTGTCGCTTGCGACGGCGCGCGATCGCCGATCCGTTCGATGCTGGATCTCGGCTTCGAGGGCCGGGTTTTCGAGGACAACTTCCTGATCGCCGATGTGAAGATGAAGGCGGATTTCCCGACGGAGCGGTGGTTCTGGTTCGAGCCGCATTTCAAGTCGGGTGACAGCGCTCTTCTGCACAAGCAGCCGGACGACATCTGGCGGATCGATTTCCAGCTTGGGTGGAATATCGACCGGCAGACGGAATTGCAGCCGGAAAACATCCGTGCGCGCGTCAGTGCCATGCTGGGACCGGATGTCGACTACGAACTCGAATGGTGCTCGATCTATACCTTCCAATGCCGCCGCATGGACAGGTTCCGCCACGGGCCGGTTCTTTTCGCGGGAGACTCCGCCCATCAGGTCTCGCCGTTTGGCGCACGAGGCGCCAATTCCGGCATTCAGGACGCAGACAATCTTGGCTGGAAACTAGCGCTGCTCGTTAAGGGCCTGGCCGGCGACGCGCTGCTAGACACCTACGATCAGGAACGCGTTCATGGTGCCGACGAGAACATCGTCAATTCAACCCGCGCGACGGATTTTATCACGCCGAAGTCTGCAATCTCCAAGCTCTTCCGCAATGCGGTTCTCTCCCTCGCCGAGGCAGCACCCTTTGCGCGGACCATCGTGAATTCCGGCCGCTTGTCGCTTCCATGTACCTATGACGGTTCGCGGCTCAACGGGCCGGATGCGACCGGTCTTCCCGCCCGTACACGCCCTGGCAGCCCGTGCCCGGATGCGCCAGTCGATAACGGCTGGCTGCTTGCGCGGGTCGGTGGAGATTTTACGCTGCTAGCGGTCGATGCCGAAGTGCCCGCAACGTTTTCAGCACATGGCATCGCGCTCAAGATATTGTCCTATACTGCCGCTGAAAACGATGCATTGTGCGCGCGCTATCTCGGCAGCGCAGGCAGAGCCGTTTACCTGATCCGTCCCGATCAACATGTGTGCGCCCGCTTCGACACGTTCGACCCCCGGGCAGTCGCCGCAGCGCTCGCTCGCGCCCTTGCAAAGGACTGAAGAGATGATCGAGATCCAAGCGAACCTCTCCCGGCCGGACGAGTCCTATGCTATGCTGATCAAGGCGCATGATGGACTTTCCCAAGAGGAAAGCCATGCGATGAATGCCCGTCTGATCCTGATCCTCATGAACCAGGTCGGCGATCATGAGACAATCCGCGAGGCGCTCGACCTGGCGCGAAGAGGCATCGGGACGGCTTAAGCGCCTGTGCAGGGCATGTGGTCTTGCTGGCCCGCTCATGACGCCTAGCCAGTGTCGTCTGCAGGCGTTGCTGCTGTTCGGCCCGAACATGGACGAAAATCTGTAAAGTTGAGGGGGAAGGCATCCATAACTGGTTGCCCCATGCTAGGAAGAGTGCCGATGAGCGAGAGTGCGCAGCCGCATTTCACACCCGATGTCCACGCCAGAACAGAAGCGGAAATGACCCGTTTTCGAGACTGGTGTTCCAGCCGGTACGCAACGAGCTTGCCGGATCACGAGCGATTTCATGCTTGGTCCGTTCGCGACAGGGGGGCGTTCTGGTCAGCGGTGTGGGATTATTGCGGCGTCACAGGAGAGAAAGGGGATCTGCCGCTGCTTGACGCAGGGCATATTCTTGAAGATCGGTTTTTCCCACGGGCAAGGCTTAACTTCGCAGAAAACCTTTTGATGAAACGCGGTGCGGAGAATGCGCTGATCTTCCGAGGCGAGGACAAAGCTGAAAGCCGTTGGAGCTGGGACCATCTGCGTTCGACGGTATCGCGTCTGCAGCAGGCATTTCGCGCGCTCGGTCTCGGGGAGGGCGACCGGATCGCCGCCATGCTTCCAAACGTGCCGGAGGCGGTTGCTTGCATGTTGGCAGCGGCATCCATTGGGGCCATCTGGTCGTCCTGCTCGCCTGATTTCGGTGAACAGGGCGTGATCGACCGCTTCGGGCAGATCGAGCCGAAGCTTTTCCTCGCCTGCGATAGCTACTGGTATAACGGCAAACGGATCGACGTGGGCAACAAGGTCAGAGCCTTGCAGGCCAGGCTTGCCGTCCCCTTTGTCATAGTCGATTATTGTGGTGGCGCCGCCGACCTTGCCTCGACCCTGATTGATGGGAAAACGTTCGATGACCTCATGGCGGCATACCCGGTTCGTGAGCTTGCGTTTGAACGGCTGCCGTTCTCCCATCCGCTGATGATCCTGTTCTCGTCGGGGACGACAGGCATTCCAAAGTGCATCGTCCATTCGGCCGGCGGCACCTTGCTCCAGCATTTGAAGGAGCATCGCTTCCATTGTGGCCTGCACGAGGGCGAGCGGCTATTTTACTATACGACCTGTGGCTGGATGATGTGGAACTGGCTCGTTTCCGGTCTCGCCAGTGGTGCTACGCTCTGCCTCTATGATGGCTCACCCTTCGCGCCCGACTGCACGGTTTTGTGGGATTATGCCCAGGAGGAGACCATCTCGATCTTCGGCACCTCGGCGAAATATCTCGACGCCCTGGCCAAGGCCGGCGCGAAGCCCGCCGAAACACACGGTCTCGCCGGGTTGAGGTCTGTGCTGTCCACCGGCTCGCCCCTCTCACCGGAGACTTTTGACTACGTTTACCGCGACATCAAGGCAACTGTGCACCTGGCCTCCATGTCGGGTGGCACAGATATCGTCTCATGTTTTGTCCTGGGCAATCCGGTTAGGTCTGTTTGGTCAGGAGAAATCCAGGGGCCCGGGCTTGGAATGGCTGTCGATGTCTTCGACGATCATGGCCATCCGCTGGCGCAGGGTAAGGGCGAATTGGTGTGCGCGTCAGCGTTCCCCTCCATGCCCATCGGCTTCTGGAACGATCCGGACGGCACGCGCTTTCGTTCCACTTATTTTGAGCGGTTCGAAAACCGTTGGTGTCATGGCGATTTTGCCGAATGGACAGCGCACGGGGGTATAGTCATCCATGGCCGGTCCGATGCAACGCTTAATCCGGGCGGCGTGCGCATCGGCACGGCAGAAATCTACAATCAGCTCGAACGCATCTCCGAGATTGAAGGAGCTGTGTGTATCGGGCAAGAGTGGGACAACGATGTCCGCGTTGTGTTGTTTGTCAAGCTGCGGGACGGTGTTGTGCTCGATGAGGCCTTGAAACAGCGGATCAGGCTGCAGATCAGGGCCGGCGCATCGCCGCGTCACGTGCCTGCCAAGGTCCTTTCCGTCGCCGAAATTCCCATGACCAAGACGGGCAAGGTGGTTGAGATTGCCGTGCGGGATGTGGTGCACGGGCGAGCGGTCAAGAACATGGAAGCCCTGGCCAATCCGCAGGCTCTCGAGCTGTTTGCGCGATTGCCCGAATTGTCGATCTGAGTTTGTAACCATCCGTACTGCGGTGCATGGCCGGGGTCAGCGTAAAGCTGGCCCCGGTCTTGTCATGCCCTGTGTCAGTTGCCGGCAGCCTTCAGACCTGCCTGGAGCGCTTCCAGGATGCGGGCGACGTCTTGGCTGGTGATGATCAGTGTCGGCGACAGGATGATATTGTTGCCGGAGGTGCGGACCATCACGCCGGCCTCATATGCGCCCTTATAGACCTTCGCAACGGTATCCTTTCCGACGGGAGTTTTGTCCTCGCGGTTGGATACAAGTTCCATCGCACACATCAGGCCCATGCCTCGTACATCTCCAACCAGCGGATAGCGTTCCTTGAGCGCTTCGAGCCCATCGAACAGTTCCACCCCGCGGGCCGCGGCATTGGAGGGTAGATCCTTTTTGATCGTTTCAGCGAGACAGGCGATAGCGGCGGCTGCACCAACGGGATGGCCTGAATAGGTGTATCCATGACCGATGCTTCCCATGGCAGTTCGATCGGCTTCAAACACGTCCGCGACCCGGCTTCCGATCATCACCGCGCCGAAGGGGAAGTAGCCATTTGTGATCGCCTTTGCCGTGCACATCAGATCCGGCTTGACTCCCCACAGGCGGCTTCCCGACCAGGCGCCCGTGCGGCCAAAGGCGGTAATGACCTCGTCGGCGATCAGCAGAATGCCGTGCTTGTCGCACAGTGACCGCAAAGACGGCATAAGGCCTTCATGCGGCACGATCACACCGCCGGCGCCCAGCACGGGCTCCATGATGAGCGCGGCGATAGTATCTGCCCCATGGAAGGCGATCTCGTCGGCAAACTGCTGAACGATGCACTCAGCAATGACTTTTGGATCATCGGTATTGAACGGGTTGCGGTACGCGTAAGGTGCGGCGAGGTGAATCGTTCCCGGTAGAAGCGGCTCGTAGGCCCTGCGGAAGTTCTGGTTGCCATTGACGCTGGCGCCGCCGAAATGGGTACCGTGGTAGCCTTTTTTGAGGGAAACGAACTTGGTGCGTTCAGCCTGGCCGTTCAGTTTGTGGAACTGGCGAGCGAGCCGCAGCGCGGTTTCGACGCTATCGGAGCCACCGGAGGTGAAGAAGCTTCGGACCATGCCGTCAGGGGCGAAGAATTCTGCGAGTGCCACGGATAGTTCGATCAGAGGGCCGTTGGTCGTGCCGCGAAACGCCGAATAGTAGGGTAGTTCATTGAGCTGGGCTGTGATCGCCTGTTTTACCGGATCACAGGAATAGCCGAGATTGACGTTCCAGAGGCCACCGACGCCATCAAGAAGTCGCTTCCCATCTATATCGATGATCTCAGTGCCTTCGCCGCCGCTGATGATGACGGGGGGATTCGCCCGCATCTCCGCCGGGTGGGCCATCGGATGCCAGACATGGCGGGCATTGTGTTCTGTAAGGAAATTGCTGTCAGCCATCGTGTTCTACTCCTTTGACGAGATTGGGTTCAGGCGGAAAGATGCGTAAGCGCTCGGTCGTAACTGGAAGCCGGCCGGGTGACATCGAAATGCACGCAGGTCATGCCGACGGCTTCACCGCCGCGAATATTCTTCAACTGATCGTCGACGAAGACGCAGTCGGCCGCCGCAATTGAAAGGCCGCTGGTGATGAAGGCGAAGGCGCGAGGATCGGGTTTCAGGATTTCGGTATATGTTGCATCGACGATGAGATCGAAATCTGCAAGGAAGGGAAGTTTTGTCCGGAATTCCTTGCCGTAGAATAGATCAAGTTCATTGGACAGAATCGCCAGACGGTGGCCTGCACGCTTTGCGGCGTCGATGGCCTGGAGCGCTTCGGGACGGATGACTTGTGATGGATCGTTGCCGCGAACGGCGCTCAGGAAGGGCGGCAGGGTCTGCCAATCCTTGCCCACCAGGCGGCCGGTTTCGCGCGCACGGGTCGTCCAGTAGTCCCGTTCGGTGATCAAACCAGCCTGCATGTCGTTCCAAAGTGCGTCTGTCGCGGTATCGAAGGGACCTCGCCATCTCAGACTTCCCCGATTAAGGCCAAGTGCCTTTTCACTCAGGTCGTGTGTTTCGAAGAGCGTCTTCGAAATCACACCGCCGAAATCTAGTACCAACGCCCGTTGCGCCATTTATGGGTTCTCCCTGGTGTTGCTGAGAAAGGTCGTCCTTGGTTCACCGCCGTCGCCCGCGTCGCCGTCACGTGGCAAAGCGGCCTTCGCGAGATCATTTACCGGGTGTTTGAGCCCAGACGGGGTGAAATAACTTAAACGAATCATGGCCTTGCCGATGGCTTTCACGGGCGTCTCCTCGCGTTCCCTGGCAATTTCGTTCATTTTTTTTGCGCCTCACCGTTTAACTACTTGACAGAAACCAATCACAAATGCAACATTTTTGAAACGGCGGAGATAATAATGAACCAACCGTCGGCAAGCTGGGAGTTTGCATTTTAATAGCGTGATGATGGCCGCTTGGCCGTCGTTTGACGTGCGGCTTTTGCCGCTGACGAGTGGCGCGTGGCGACGTATGGCGTCGCTACCCACGGAAACGGAAACCGTCGGATAGATGTCCGCAACCAATGGGGCAGGTACGCGATGCAGAATGAGATCAACGCCAAGCGAAAAGCGACGATCGGTGCGCAGGGTCTGCTTATCGACGGCAAAATGTGCCCTGCACAGTCTGGCGAGACGCTCGATGTGTTTTCGCCCCTTGACGGCACCCGGTTGACCACAATCGCAGACGCCGGTCGTGACGATGTCGAACTGGCCTGCGCTTCTGGACGTACGGCCTTTGGTTCCGGCGCCTGGTCCCGCGCCGCGCCGTCGCTGCGTAAGAAAGTGCTACTCAAGTTGGCCGAACTCATCGAACGCGACGCGCTCGAACTGGCCGTTCTTGGGGTGCGCGACAATGGCACCGAGATCGCAATGGCCCTCAAGGCGGAACCGATGAGCGCCGCCTCAACCTTCCGTTACTATGCTGAGTTGATCGACAAAGTGTATGGCGAAATCGCCCCAACCCAGAGTGACGTGCTGGCACTGGTGCACAGGCAGCCCATCGGGGTGGTCGCCGCTATCGTTCCCTGGAATTTTCCGCTGATGATCGGGGCCTGGAAGATTGCGCCTGCGCTTGCGGCCGGCAACAGCGTGGTCTTGAAACCGGCGGAAACAGCATCGCTTACCTTGCTGCGCGTCGCAGAACTTGCACTTGAGGCGGGCGTGCCACCCGGTGTCTTCAATGTCGTGACGGGCAAGGGTCCTGTTACCGGCAAAGCCCTTGCCCTTTCGATGGATGTCGATGTGATGGCCTTCACCGGTTCCGGTGGGGTAGGGCGGAAGCTGCTCGAATATGCTGCCCGTTCCAACTTGAAACGAACGTACCTCGAACTCGGCGGCAAGAGTCCAAATATTGTCTTTGCCGACGCACCCGACCTCGACAAGGCCGCGAAGGTGGCGGCTTACGGCATCTTCCGTAATTCCGGGCAGGTGTGCATAGCCGGATCTCGCCTGCTGGTCGAAGCCTCCATCGCCGAGGAATTCGCAGCAAAGGTGGTGAAAACTGCTGAAGGCATGAAAGTCGGGGACCCTCTCGATCTCTCAACCGAGGCTGGCGCCATCAACTCGGAGGCTCAGTTGCTCCGCAGCCTCGGCTTTGCCGAACGCGCAAAATCGGAGGGTGCAGAACTTCTTACTGGGGGCGCGCGCATCCTTGAGGAAACGGGTGGGTGGTTCATGGCGCCCACGGTTCTGTCAAACGTTCACGCCGATATGGAAGTTGCCCGGCACGAAGTCTTTGGCCCGGTTCTCGCTGTGATCCCGTTTACGGACGAAGCAGAGGCCATCCGCATCGCCAATAGGACCGAGTTCGGTCTCGCGTCCGCAGTCTGGACCGCCAATCTCTCGCGTGCCCATCGCATGGTTCATGCGCTTCGGGCTGGCGTCGTACATGTCAACACATATGGCGGCTCGGATCTGACGGTGCCGCTCGGCGGTGTGAAGCAGTCAGGAAACGGCCATGACAAGTCTCCGCACGCGCTCGACAAGTTTCTCGACCTCAAGACCGCATGGATTCAGCTGTGACCACACCCAATTCCCTTCCGCAAACCGCGCCAGCCGTTATCATCGGCGGTGGCATTATCGGGGTCTCGACCCTTTATCATCTGGCGAAAAAGGGCGTTGAAGGCGCTGTCCTCCTGGAGCGCAAGCAACTTGCCTCCGGAACGACATGGCACGCAGCCGGTATCGTCGGCCAGTTGCGTGAAAGCTCGGCCCAGACCGAGCTATCGAAATATACGGCGCGTCTCTTCACGGAACTTGAAATTGAGACCGGGCAGGCGACCGGCTACAAGCAGAACGGCACCCTGCATCTGGCGCTGTCTGATATTCGTGCGGAGCAGTTGCGGCGCAACCATGATCACGCCGCGCGGATGAAGATCGACAGTCGGCTTCTTACGGGTGAGGAGATCAATGATCTCTGGCCGCTGGTCGATACGTCCGATGTACATTGCGGTTTCCTTGTTCCATCGAATGGGCAGGTGAACCCGCTAGATGTGACGCAGGCCCTGGCAAAGGGAGCCAAGGCGCGCGGCTGCAAGATTTTCGAGAACACGAAGGCAATCCGTATTTTGACGCGCGACGGCAAGGTCGTGGGTGTCGATACCGACCAAGGCGTCATCGCGACTGAAAAGGTTCTGCTTGCCGCAGGCATGTGGTCATTGCGCTTTGCCGCCGAGCACGGTGTCACGGTACCGCTTCACGCGGCCGAACACTTCTACATCCTCACCGAAGCCATCCCCGATCTGCCACGCACGCTGCCTGGTCTTGTCGTCCTGGAAGAGCGACTTTACACGAAGGAAGATGCTGGCAAGCTTCTGATTGGCGGCTTCGAGGCACGCGGCAAAGCCTGGGGGCGCGACGGCATTCCGGAGAGTTTCGAGTTCGACGAACTTCCCTTCGACATGGAGCACGTGGAGCCGGTCCTGGAGAAGTTCTTCACCCGTTTCCCCGCGCTTGAAACCATGGGTATCCAGACTTTTTTCAACGGTCCGGAAAGTTTCACGCCAGATGGCAGGCCATACATCGGGCCCGCCCCGGAGATGCCCGGCCTCTTCATTGCTGCAGGCATGAATTCAAACGGCATCCTAAACTCCGGCGGCGTTGGGCTGACGATGGCAAATTGGATGACAGAAGGTCAGCCGGCTCGTGGAGTGGCCTCGATGCTTGCGGCGCGGGCCCATCCTTTTCAAAAAAACAAGGCCTACAACGCCGAGCGCGTCACCGAAGCCATCGGCCTACACTGGGGTCTGCACTGGCCCGGTCGGCAGATCGAAACGGCGCGTGGCGTTCGGCGAGTGCCGTTGCACGATCGCCTGTTGTCTGCCGGAGCCTTGATGGCTGAGCGCATCGGTTGGGAAGTGCCGATGTACTTCGATGCAGCCAATCCGGTCTGGCCGGAGCGCGCCAGCCTCGGATGGCAAGACTGGTCCGTGCGCGTAAAGGAGGAGTGCATCGCAGCCCGTGATCAGGCGGTATTGATCGACCAGTCCATGTACGGAAAGCTCCTCGTCCAGGGGCCCGGGGCGGTGGCGGCGCTCAATCACGTCAGCGGCGCAGAGCTGGACGTAGCGGTCGGCACCTCCGTCTACACGCAGTTCTTGAACGAGAAAGGCGGGATCGAGGCGGACGTTACGATCACACGGATTTCGTCCGAACAGTTCATGGTCGTGACCGGTCATCCGAGCCAGATCCGCGATCAGGCACATATCCGTGCACATGCCGACCCGGCATGGCGCTTCGAGATCTTCGATGCCACTTCGGCCTATGGTCTGCTGACGATCCACGGTCCGCAATCCCGGGCAATCCTGCAGACGTTGTCTGAGGACAATCTGTCGAATGAAGCCTTCCCGTTCGGCGCGGCGAGGGAGATTGACCTGGCCTTCGCACGTGTATGGGCTATCAGGCGTTCGTTCCTGGGTGAGCTCGGTTACGAACTGCTGGTCTCGAGCGAGTTTACGGCGCATCTATATGACGAGATCATGCGTGTTGGCTCCGCTCACGGCCTGCGCCATGCTGGTATGTTTGCCCTTGGGGCCTGCCGCCTCGAAAAGGCTTTCCGGCACCTTGGTCACGACATCGGCGAGGAAGATACGCCGTACGAAACTGGGCTGGGCTTCGCCGTAAAACTCTCGAAGGCTAACTTCGTAGGACGTGAGACGCTAGCCCGACAGAAGGCTACGTATGGTACCGCTACGCCCCACCGCACCGTTTCGATGATGGTCGAAGGGGCGTCCGCCGAGACCGGTCCGTATCTCATTCACAACGAACCAGTCTTCAAGAATGATGCGCTTGTCGGTCATGTCACGTCCGGCGGCTGGGGTTGGAGAGTAAATGCTATGGTTGGCCTTGCTTCCCTTCATAACGAGGGCGGTGTCACCAAAGACTGGCTCGAGGAAGCTGGCTTCCACGTGCAAATCGCCGGCAGGCTCTACCCGATCCGAGTCCAACTCGGGGCCTTTTACGATCCCGCCGGAGCCATCATGCGCGGTTGAATCAGGATAAATAAAATAAGGGGAACTGAAGATGAGCCAACAAAAAAATATCCTCGTGATCGGGACGTACGATACGAAGGACCAAGAGCTCAATTATGTCGCCGACTGTATCCGGAAGCTTGGCGGAAATGTCATCTCGATGGACGTCAGCGTGCTGGGTGATCCGTCTCGTTCAACGGACATCTCGAAACATGAGGTCGCCGCCGCCGTTGGCAAGACAATCGACGATGCCATCAACGCCGACGACGAGAATTTCGCCATGCAGATCATGGCGGCCGGTGCATCCAAATTGTGCGCAAAGCTCAACGCCGACAATCGCATCGACGGCATGATCGCGCTTGGTGGAACAATGGGAACCGATCTCGCGCTCGATTGCGCGCGCGCGCTTCCGATCGGTGTACCAAAATATGTCGTCTCAACCATCGCATTCTCGCCTCTTATCGCTCCAGACCGGCTCTCCGCCGATATCCAGATGATCCTTTGGGCCGGTGGTCTCTACGGCCTCAATGATATCTGCAAGGCAACGCTCAGCCAAGCTGCCGGCGCTGTTTATGGCGCGGCGCTTGCGGTAGAGCCGCCGGATCCGGACCGCCCGGTCATCGGTATGGTGAGCTTCGGCTCGTCAGCGCTTCAATATATGATCCACCTGCGCCAGCCGCTCATCGATCGAGGATTCTCGGTTGCCGTCTTTCACGGGACAGGCATGGGAGGAATGGCGCTCGAAAGCCTCGCGGAGCAGGGCTATTTCGCTGCTGTTCTGGAACTCGCTGTCGCAGAAATTGGTAATCTGATGGTGGGTTCGGTTGTAAACGCCGGCAGCAACCGCATGATGGCGGCCGCCCGGCGCGGGACACCGATCATCGCGGCCCCTGCATTCGGCGACATGATCGATTTTGCCACCTGGCAGCCGGTGCCGGAGCGCTTCCGGGATCGCCCCTATCACGCTCACAACCGTCTTTTGGCCTCTGCCTCATTGACCGGCGAGGAGAGACGCGAACTGGCACGCGAAGTGGCATGCCGACTCAAGCAATCGAAGGGCCCGGTTCATTTCGTACTTCCCACCCAGGGCATTCATGCCTGGGATGTTGAAGGCATGCCTGCGCACGATCCGGAAGCGCTCGCCGAAATGGTCGATGAGTATAAGAAGGTCATGGTTGACCCAATCGAACTGTCCGTCCTCGATTGCCACATCAATGACCTCGCCTTCTCTCACAAGGTTCTCGATATCATCGATCGGTGGATTGCCGACGGCACCATCAAGACCACGCGGTGACGCTATGATGGATCCGCGTTACGCTTCACTATTCGAACCGCTGAAGATCGGCCCGGTCACGGCGCCGAACCGCTTCGTCTCCATGCCGCATGCCATCGGCCACAGCTATCTGATGCCGAACGGAGCAATCGGCATTCGTGAAACCCGCGCCGAAGGTGGTTGGGGCATCGTCGCGATGCAGCTCAGCGAGATCGATCCTACCTCGGATCTCGCCGGCCTGCCCTACGAGCGGCTTTGGGACGACGGCGATGTCGCCGCCCATGCGCGCTCTGTTAACCGCATTCACGCGCATGGCGCGCTCGCCTCGATCGAGTTGGCGCATACCGGCATCCGTTCCCGCGGGATAACAACGGGCTACCCGGCGATGGGTCCCTCTGTCGTACCCATCCTGAAACCCGACATGCCGTTCATGGCAAAGGCCATGGATAGCGAAGATATCCGCAATCTCCGGCAAATGTACCGTGCGGCGACGCGGCGCGCAAAGGCAGCGGGCTACGACATCGTCTATGTTTATGCGTCGCACGAAGCGTCGATCTTGTGGCACTTTCTGTCGCCCGCCTACAACTTCCGGACGGACGAGTATGGCGGGAGCTTTGAAAATCGGCTGCGGCTTTTCCGGGAGGTTCTGGAAGAAACCAAGGAGGAGGCCGGCGGCGACATGGCCGTCGCGGTGCGTTTCGCGGTTCATGAACTCTCCGGACCGAAGCGGATCCTGAACAGCGGGGAGGGAAGGGCCGTCGTAGAGGCACTGGCCGATCTCCCTGATTTGTGGGACGTGAATGTCTCATCCTGGAGCCGCGACAGCGGAACGGCGCGCTACGATGCCGAAGGCTTCCAGGAAGAGTTCACCAGTTTCGTCAAGCAGGTAACCGGCAAGCCGGTGCTGGGCGTCGGGCGCTTCACCTCGCCCGACGCCATGGTCAGCCAGATCCGGCGCGGCGTGCTCGATCTCATCGGCGCAGCCCGTCCGTCGATTGCCGATCCCTTCCTTCCGGCGAAAATCCGCGATGGGCGGATTGAGGACATCCGCGAATGCATCGGCTGCAACATGTGCGTCGCGGTCGAGACAATCGGTGTGGAACTGCGCTGCACGCAGAACCCGACAATTTCCGAGGAATGGCGCCGTGGTTGGCACCCTGAGAATATTCCCGCGACCGCCAACGCAAGGAACATGTTGATCGTCGGTTCCGGCCCTGCCGGTCTTGAGGCGGGCCTCGTGCTTGCCAAGGCCGGGCACGAGGTGACGGTGGCCGAACGTTCCGAAGAAATGGGCGGCCGCTCGGCCCGCGAGTCCAGGATAAAGGGTCTTGCCTCCTGGGGGCGGGTCAAGGACTATCGGCTCTACCAGCTTCAGCAGATGCCGAACGTCAATCTCTACCCGGGCAGCGAACTCGATGCCGACGGCATCGCAGAATTCGGGGCCGACCATGTCCTCCTAGCAACCGGCGCGCCGTGGCGCAGCGATGGAGCCGGGCGAACGCGGCTCACCCCTATACCGGGGTTTGCCGGTGCGGCCCTCACGCCGGACGATATCATGGACGGGGCAGACGTCGCCCGCTCTGTCGTCATCTACGACGATGATCATTACTACATGGCCAACGCCCTGGCGGCAGACCTCGCGGCAAAGGGACACGCCGTGCACTTGGTAACTCCCATGCCTTCGCTTTCGGCCTGGATGGGTCATACGCTCGAGCAACCCCGCATGCTGGCCGAGATGAAAGCCGCCGGTGTGCGTATGTATCCGAACAGCGTCGCAACCAGCTGGAGCGGGGAAGGACTTGCCGTCAGCCGAGGCGACACGGGCGAGGCGCTGCCAACGATTGCCGCCGCGACGCTGGTCGCCGTGGGAACGCGCTTGCCCGACACGCGCCTTGGCGAAGCGCTCACCGCGCGGGGCTTGTCTTATCGCACAATCGGCGATGCGGAGTGTCCGGGCGTCATCCAGGGCGCGGTCTACTCTGGCCATCGTCATGCACGCGAGCTTCTCGGGACTGAACCCAAGGATCGGATTTTCAGGCGCGAGCGCCCAACACTTTTTCTTTGAGATCGAAGGGATCAACAATCATGACAGCAAAACGGACGCCGCTTTATCACGCCTTCAAGGCGCGCAATGCAGAGATGGCCGAGAAAGCCCATTTCCTGACCGCGAATGTATTTACGGATGCGAAGTCCGAACATGAAGCCGTGCGAAATGCCGCCGGCCTGTTCGAGATTTTCGGACAGTTTCTTCTCGAAGTCGCAGGCGCCGAGGCGGAGACTTTCCTGAATGAGACCTTCGTCGCGGACATGACGAAGGTGGCTCCGGGCCGGGGAGTCTATGGCGGCATCCTCAACGAAGCCGGCGGCTTTATCGACGATGTCATCACCTATCGACCGGCTCAGGACCTGTTCTGGGTGGTGCCGGCGCCGCATCGTGTCGATAGGGTAGAAGCATACCTCAAGGAACGCGGAAAGTCATATGGTGTCCATGTTGTCTCGCTCGGCTATCGCTATGTGTCGCTTTCCCTTCAGGGACCGCAGTCGCGGGCCTGCCTGGAACGTGTGACCAACCAAGACGTCTCCACCGAAGGACTTCCCGGCTTCGGTGTTGTGAAGGCGACGGTTGCCGGTATCGACGACGTTATCCTGACCCGAACTGGTTTCACGGGCGAACTTGGCTATGAACTCTGGGTGCCGACCGAGCACATTGAAAGCTTCTATGACACCCTGCTGGGGTCCGGGAAATCGCTCGGTCTGGTACCTTGCGGAGCCGGGTCGATGGGATCGCTTCGCATCGAGAAACGTTACCCGATCTGGGGTCGGGATATCGGTGAGGACACGACGCCTGTTGAAGCGGGGCTGGGTTGGACGGTTAAGCCGAAGGATGCGTCCTATCCCGGCAAAGCGGTTGTCGAACGACAGAAGCAGGACGGAGTGGAGCGTATGCTTGTCCTGCTGGAATTGCCAGTCGGTTCCGCTCTTCCAGCCATTGGAACGGTGGTGAAGCTTGCCGGTGAGGCCATCGGAAAAGTCACCTCGGCCGCCCATGGGCACACCGTCGGGCACGGACTTGCATTGGCCTACGTCCAGATCGCCGGCGCCAGCGACGGACAAAGTCTCACACTGGAAGATGGGACGAGTGTTACGGTTCGCAGGACCGCTGTCTACGACCCAAAATCCATCCGCTCGCGTGCTTAAGCAGGAGGATCGTGCATGAAAATTCTTGTAACCGTGAAGCGGGTTGTTGACTACAACGTCAAGATCCGCGTCAAGCCGGATGGAACAGGCGTCGAGCTTGCCAACGTCAAGATGTCGATGAATCCCTTCGACGAGATTTCGGTGGAAGAGGCGCTTCGGCTGAAGGAAGCTGGCAAGGTAGAGGAAGTGGTCGTAGTTTCAATCGGTCCTGCCAAGGCCGAAGAGACGCTGCGCACGGCGCTTGCGATGGGCGCCGACCGGGCGATCCTGGTCGAGACGGACGATGCGGTCGAGCCGCTTGCGGTTGCCAAGATCCTCAAAGGCGTTGTCGATGCCGAACAGCCGGGCCTCGTCATCGTCGGCAAGCAGGCGATCGACGACGATTCGAACCAGACCGGCCAAATGCTGGCGGCGCTGATGCGCTCTGCGCAGGCGACCTTTGCCTCGAAGATCGAACTCGGTGACGGGAAGGCAACCGTGACCCGCGAAGTCGATGGCGGCCTGCAGACGATCGAGATCAAGCTTCCCGCCGTGATCACCTCGGACCTGCGCCTCAACGAGCCGCGCTACGCCTCACTGCCCAACATCATGAAGGCGAAGAAGAAGCCGCTCAACAAGAAGAGCCCGGCCGACTTCGGCGTTTCCACAGCTCCGCGCCTCAAGGTGCTGAAGACCGAAGAGCCGTCGGGCCGCAAGGCCGGCGTCAAGGTCAAGTCGGTTGCCGAACTGGTCGACAAGCTGAAAAACGAAGCCGGCGTGCTTTAAGCCAGACAAAGGAGATTATCACCATGGCCATTCTTCTTCTGGCTGACCACGACAATGCCAGCCTTTCCGACCATACCGCCAAGGCTCTGACCGCTGCCACTCAGATCGGCGGCGATGTCCACATTCTGGTCTCCGGCAAAGGCGCAAAGGCTGCCGCCGAGGCCGCTGCCAAGCTTGTCGGCGTTTCGAAGGTGGTGCTTGCCGAAAGCGACGAGCTTGCCAACAATCTGGCCGAGCCGCTGGCCGACCTGATCGTCTCGCTGGCCGGCTCCTACGACACCATCCTTTCAGCCGCCACCTCGGTCGGGAAGAACGTCCTGCCGCGCGTCGCAGCTCTGCTCAATGTCGCCCAGATCTCCGAGATCACCGACGTTGTTTCCAGCGATACCTTCAAGCGCCCGATCTATGCCGGTAACGCCATCCAGACGGTTCAGTCGAGCGATGCGAAGAAGGTGATTACTGTCCGCACCGCCTCGTTTTCCCCGGCCTTCCATGGCCCAACTGCTGCCGTCGAGACGGTCTCGACGGCAGCCTTTTCCTCAGTGCTGTCAGCCTTCGTCTCGAACTCCTTGTCGTCGTCGGACAGGCCGGAGTTGACATCCGCGAAGATTGTCGTCGCCGGCGGGCGTGCAATCGGCTCGTACGAGAAGTTCAAGGAGGTCATTCTTCCCGTAGCCGACAAGCTGAGTGCGGCTGTCGGCGCAAGCCGCGCTGCCGTCGATGCGGGTTACGCTCCGAACGATTGGCAGGTTGGTCAGACGGGTAAGGTCGTCGCGCCCGATCTCTACGTCGCCTGCGGTATTTCAGGTGCGATCCAGCATCTCGCCGGCATGAAGGACTCCAAGGTGATCGTCGCGATCAATAATGACGAGGAAGCTCCGATCTTCCAGATTGCTGACTATGGACTTGCCGCCGATCTCTTCGAGGCACTACCGGAACTCGAGCAGGCCCTCTAATCAACATAACAGCCAATGGACCTGAAAATGAACACGTACATCCTTAACGTATCATGCGTATCGACCCGCGGCATCGTGGCCGCTATCACCGGGTTACTGGCCGATAGAGGCTGCAACATCGTTGACTCCTCGCAGTTCGACGATCTCGACACCGGTATGTTCTTTATGCGACTTACCTTCACCAGCGAACAGGGCGTAGGTATCCAGGAGATCATAGAGGGCTTCGAGCCCGTCCAAAAGAAGTTTGGCATGATTAGTGACTTCCACAGCGGCGACACGAAAATGAAGGTGTTGCTGATGGTGTCACGCTTCGGCCATTGCCTGAACGACCTGCTCTATCGCTGGAAGATCGGCGCGCTGCCGATCGATATCGTCGGCGTCGTCTCCAACCATTTCGAATATCAGAAGGTGGTGGTCAACCACGATATCCCCTTCCACCATATTCCGGTGACCAAGGCCAACAAGCCGCAGGCCGAGGCGCGGATCATGGATGTGGTCGAGCAGACCGGCACGGAGTTGATCGTGCTCGCGCGCTACATGCAGATCCTGTCGGACCAGATGTGCCAGAAAATGTCGGGCCGGATTATCAATATCCACCATTCCTTCCTGCCGTCCTTCAAGGGCGCCAACCCTTACAAGCAGGCCTATGAGCGCGGGGTGAAGCTGATCGGGGCGACGGCGCATTACGTCACCGCTGATCTCGACGAGGGTCCGATCATTGAGCAGGATATTGCCCGGATCACTCATGCGCAAAGCGCCGAGGACTATGTCTCGATCGGTCGCGATGTCGAAAGCCAGGTTCTGGCCCGCGCTATCCACGCCCATATTCATCACCGGACCTTCATCAACGGCAACAGGACAATCGTATTTCCGGCCAGCCCGGGCTCCTACGTCTCCGAGCGGATGGGGTGAGTTATGACGATTCTTGATGGGAAGCGAGTCGCCAGCGACGTGATCGATAGTGTTAAATTGGCGACGGCGAGGCTTGGCGAGATGGCGAACATAGCGCCTGGCCTCGCTGTGGTGATCGTCGGCAATGATCCCGCAAGCCACGCTTATGTGTCGTCGAAGAGCAAGATGGCCAAGGAATGCGGCTTCACCTCGGTGCAGCACACGCTGCCCGAGGAGACAACGCAGGAAGAACTCGCCGCACTCGTCCAGACACTCAACGTCGACGAGACGCTTCACGGCATACTTGTCCAGCTGCCGTTGCCCAAGCACCTGAATTCCGAGCCGATCATCCAGTCGATCCTGCCCGGAAAGGACGTCGACGGTTTGCACGTGGTCAACGCGGGCAAGCTGGCGACCGGCGATCTCGATGGCGGCCTCGTCTCCTGCACCCCCGCCGGCGCGATGATCTTCGTCAAGCGGACGCATGGTGAGGATCTCTCCGGCCTCAATGCTGTGGTCATCGGACGTTCCAACCTATTCGGCAAGCCGATGGCGCAGCTTCTGCTGAATGCCAATGCGACAGTCACCATTGCCCATTCGCGCACGAAGAACCTCGCCGAAGTCTGCCGCAACGCGGATATTCTGGTCGCCGCCGTCGGTCGGCCCGAGATGGTCAAGGCCGATTGGGTCAAGCTCGGTGCCACCGTCATCGACGTCGGCATCAACCGCATCGCGGCACCCGAGCGCGGCGAGGGCAAGACCCGCCTCGTCGGTGACGTCGCTTTCGATGAAGCCGCCAAGGTTGCCGGTGTCATCACCCCGGTTCCTGGCGGCGTTGGCCCAATGACCATAGCAATGCTGATGGCCAACACGGTTATCGCCGCTTACCGCAAGGCAAACTGCCCACCGCCGAAGTTCTGAACCGAGCTGAAAATGAGCGAGCACATGGAATCCACCGAACGCGAAAGCATGGAATTCGACGTGGTGATCGTCGGCGCAGGCCCGGCCGGTCTTTCGGCGGCGATCCGGCTGAAGCAGGTCAATCCGGAGCTTTCCGTCGTCGTTCTGGAAAAGGGTGCCGAGGTCGGCGCGCATATCCTGTCGGGCGCCGTCGTCGATCCGATCGGCATCGACCGGCTGCTGCCGGGCTGGCGCGAGGAGGAGGGGCATCCCTTCAAGACCGAGGTCAAGGACGACCAGTTCCTGCTGCTCGGTCCCGCAGGCTCCATCCGCCTGCCGAATTTCGCCATGCCGCCTTTGATGAACAATCACGGCAATTACATCGTTTCGCTCGGTCTGGTCTGTCGATGGCTGGCCGAGAAGGCCGAAGCGCTGGGTGTCGAGATCTATCCGGGTTTTGCCGCAACCGAAGTGCTCTACAATGATCATGGCGCCGTCATCGGTGTCGCCACCGGCGACATGGGCGTCGAGAAGAACGGCGAGCCCGGCCTGAACTTTGCCCGCGGCATGGAGCTTCTTGGCAAATACACGCTGATCGGCGAGGGCGTGCGTGGCTCCCTTGCCAAGCAGCTGATTGCCAAGTTCGATCTCTCGAAGGATCGCGAACCGCAAAAGTTCGGCATCGGCATCAAGGAACTCTGGCAGGTGAAGCCAGAGAACCACAAGCAAGGTCTCGTCCAGCATTCGTTCGGTTGGCCGCTCGGCATAAAGACCGGGGGCGGTTCGTTCCTCTATCACCTTGAGGATAACCTGGTCGCCGTCGGCTTCGTCATCCACCTCAACTACAAGAACCCCTATCTCTATCCGTTCGAGGAATTCCAGCGCTTCAAGACGCATCCCTCGATCCGCGGCACCTTCGAGGGTGGCAAGCGGCTGACCTATGGCGCCCGCGCGATCACCGAGGGCGGCTACCAGTCGGTGCCGAAGCTGACCTTCCCCGGCGGCGCGCTGATTGGCTGTTCCGCCGGTTTCGTCAACGTGCCGCGCATCAAGGGCAGCCATAATGCGGTGCTGTCGGGCATGCTCGCCGCCGAAAAGCTCGCCGATGCCATCGCCGCGGGCCGGGGCAATGACGAGGTGATCGAGATCGAGAACGGCTGGCGCGACAGCGCCATCGGCCAGGACCTGAAGCGGGTGCGCAACGTCAAACCGCTGTGGTCGAAGCTCGGCACGGCAGCCGGCGTCGCGCTCGGCGGTCTCGACATGTGGACCAATACGCTGTTCGGCTTCTCGTTCTTCGGCACGCTGAAACACGGCAAGACCGATGCGCAATCGCTGGAGCCGGCGTCCATGCACAAGCCGATCGCCTATCCGAAGCCCGACGGCGTGCTGACCTTCGACCGTCTCTCCTCGGTGTTCCTGTCGAACACCAATCACGAGGAAAACGAACCGGTGCACCTGAAGGTCAAGGACATGGCCCTGCAGAAGCGCTCCGAACACGACGTCTTCGCCGGTCCCTCGACGCGCTACTGTCCGGCCGGTGTCTACGAATGGGTGGAAAAGGACGGCCAGGACGTCTTCGTCATCAATGCTCAGAACTGCGTCCACTGCAAGACCTGCGACATCAAGGACCCCAACCAAAACATCACCTGGGTGCCGCCGCAGGGCGGCGAGGGGCCGGTGTATCCGAATATGTAGCCTATAAGTAAGGAAGGGTATGCGAATTACGCCGCGCTTCGCCAGGAACCCATTCGGGACGTCGAGAACGCTCGGTTAGCGAATTAATACGCTTGTTTCGAGCAGCTTCAGGGTAGTTTACTGCTGTATCTGAGCCCCTTTCGGAAACTCCTTTCTCGCCCGAACTACTATTGGATTTGGCTCAGAACCCAAGGATCGAGTCACCTCGATTGAGGCTTGGAGTACCTCCCCTACAATGAGCTGCTGCTTTTCCTCTGACATTCTTGATGCAACCGAAGCTACTGCCAAAGCCCCAAGCGAATAACCGCTGCTATCGAAGATCGGTGCTGCGATTCCGATCACTTCAGTCTCAAAGCTCCTCTCGGCAATTGCAAAACCACGTTCGCGGATCAGCGAGAGCCTTTCTTTGAGTTGCTGAGGCCTCCGCAACGTGAGTTCCGTATGGCCTGCGAATTCTTGGGAAGACATAACTATATCGATGACGTTCGGTGGAGCGAAAGCGAGATACGCGAGCCCGGATGCGGTAGCATGGAAGGGTAGTAGCTGCGAAGGGTCAACGAAGACACGCGTGGAGCGTTGGGGTTCGGCGATGGCGATCGTCATAAGGGCATTGTCTGCGGCTAGAGCAGCGTGTGCGGTCTCGGATGTGTCCAGTGCCAAGCGGTCTACGATTGGTTGAAGTACGGAAACGATCGGAAAGCACGCTTCTCGAATCCTCGCGAAGCGCAAAACACTCGTTCCGAGGCGATACCTCTTGGTGCTGGCATCCTGCTCCACAAAGCCATGCTTTGTGAGCGAAACTAGAATTCGCAGGGTCGTGGCCTTGTCGAGTTCCGCCCTGCGCGCAAGATCGCTGAGCCCAAACTCGGGCGTCGAGATCGTAAAAAAGCTTAATAGGCTGAAAGCTTTGTCAACTGTACGCATTGCGATGGGGGCTTTTTTGGGGGCCGGTTGCGACAACGGGATTCCTTTAGCCTAAGAGGGCATTTAACGAATTTAAACCGAAGGCGATAATGATGAACCTTACAGGTTCAGTCAACTCTCACATCACCGCCCCAGCCTTCATATCAGCCTTCGCGAAAGATACCGGAATAATCGGCGGTGCGCCAAGGATCATCAGAATTGACAATCAAGGTCTAGCCGTTCAATATATATCCATCGGTGACAATAATGGACCGTACTCAATGAAGCCCCGTGAGAGCAGCGCATCTCCCGCTATCTACCTTCGATCCTCACTTCAGTTCCATAAATGTGGTTATGCAATATAGTATAACATAACGGTACATTCTATCTCGAACTGCAACAAAGGCGCTAAGCTGCCTGCTTTTCGGGAGCCGTGGTTTGATCCGTACCTTTTCGCATTTGAGTTTTGACGAACGCCGATCGATTTCCAGGATGTTGGATCA
>NZ_WUFT01000036.1 GCF_010668805.1 Rhizobium phaseoli
TCAGCGAAGCCTCGTCGAGGTCGTTGAAGGCCTTCTTGTAGAATTCCGGGCCGCCGGTCGACAGCACGATGGAATCGAACATCGTCGCTTCCTGCCAGTTCTGGCCGCCGAGCGCCAAGGGGATCACCCCCGCAGCCTTGGCCTTGTCGAGCAGCGCGATCAGATCGTCAAAGGTCTTCGGCTGGGTGCCGCCGATCTTGTCCATCACCGCCTTGTTGATCCACAGCCAGTTGACCGAATGCACGTTGACCGGGGCTGCGACCCATTTGCCGTCATAGACCGAGAACTTCTGCAGGGCTGCCGGAACCGACTTGTCCCAGCCTTCCTTCTTCGCCGTCTCGGTCAGGTCGCCCATGACGCCGGCCTGGGCATAATCGAGCACGGTATAACCCAGCATCTGCGACGCCGTCGGATAGGTGCCGGCCGCAACCATCGCCTTCAGCGCCGTCATCGCCGCATCACCGCCGCCGCCGGCCACCGGCACGTCCTTCCAGGCAAAACCTTCCTTCGACAGATCCTGCTTCAGAACATTCAAAGCCGCTGCCTCGCCGCCGGATGTCCACCAGTGCAGCATCTGAACTTCTTTTACGTCGGCGGCGCGGGCGCCACCGAGGCCAGCCATCATCACGACGGCAATCGCCGCCGAGCTCAAAAACTTGCGCATGAATTTCCTCCCATTTGAAAATCGGCGGCGGGCCCTCCCTGCCGCCCGATGTTTTCCGCCGTTACGACGGTCGACATACGGCCGCGCTCCTCTGCGCGGTTGCTAATTTAAAACGTTATAAGTCGCTGATCGTCAAGCCCTTTCTCGACTCCCGAGAAAAATATGGTTATTTCTATATATCATTGAATTTTATAGATATTTTTGATGTGGCTAACAGATCGTTAAAATTTAAAACGTTTTCATTCCTCGATTGCGCGTCGGAGTCATCGTGTTATTGTATCGCCAATTCCAGCATGGAAAGCCGAGAGTGACCGAACCGTCCCGGCCGCGAAGCGGCGAAAATCTCGAGATCACCCATAAGCGCGGCAAGCCGACCTTGCGAACGATCGCCACGATCGCCGGCCTTGCGGTGACGACGGTGTCGCGGGCGCTCTCCGATGCACCGCAGATTTCGCTGGAGACCCGCCAGCGTGTGCACCGCATTGCCCGCGAGATCGGCTATCTCCCAGATCGGGCAGCACAGCGACTGAAGACCGGCCGCACCAATGTCATCGCCATCCTGCTCGATTCGCACGAGGAAGTCGTCGGTTTCAGCACCTCGATCATGTACGGCATTGCCAAGGCGCTGAAGGAGACTTCCTACCATCTCGTCGTCGCCCCGAACTTCCTGTCGACGACCGATGTCGAGGCCGCCGAATATATCGTCCGCAACCACCTCGCCGACGGGCTGATCTTCACGCGAACCGAACCGCTCGATGCCCGCGTCCGCCTGCTGCTCGAAACCGGCTTTCCCTTCATCTGCCACGGCCGCACGGAATTTTCGACGCCGCACCCTTATGTCGACTACGACAATTTCACCTTTGCCTATGAGGCGACGCGCCGGCTGATCGCAAAGGACCGCAAGAAGGTGGCCGTGGTCCTGCCGCCGAAACGGCTGACCTTCTGCCAGCATATCCTGCACGGCTTCATGACGGCGGTGCGGGAGGCGGGCATTGCCTATGAGATACCCGAAAGGGTCGATCTCGATACGCCGGCGGATGTGCTGCGCGATTTCATCTCCAGCCGCGCCGCCGCTCCGGATGCGCCCGATGGGTTCATCTGTCCCGGCGAAGTCTCGGCTCTCGCCGTCATCAGCGGCATGAGCGACGCCGGCCGGACACTCGCGGTCGATTACGACATCGTCGCCAAGGAAACGTCCCGCCTTCTCACCCAATTGCAGCCGAAGGTAGATACGATCCACGAGGACCTGACGGCGGCGGGCGAGGATCTCGGCCGCATGCTGCTGCAGCGCATCAACAATGCCGACACTGAAGGCCTGCATCTGCTGCTGCCGCCGCAGATCAATTTCCCGGTCGGTTAAGCCCAGGCTATTCCCAACACGCGTGATTTGCCCTAGAAGCACGCCGTAATCCGGTCGCAGCCCACCCGGTCAAAACAAGGGATCCAAAATATGAAGACTATCGTCGTCTGCTCCGGCGGACTCGACTCCGTTTCGCTTGCCCACAAGATAGCAGCGGAACAACAGCTTATCGGCCTCGTCTCCTTCGACTACGGCCAGCGGCATCGCAAGGAACTCGATTTCGCCGCCCGGTGCGCCGCGCGCCTTGCCGTTCCCCATCACATCGTCGACACCGCCGCCATCGGCGGCCATCTCAGCGGATCGGCCCTGACCGATAACATCGAGGTTCCGGACGGCCATTATGCCGAGGAGACCATGAAGGCCACCGTGGTGCCGAACCGCAACGCCATCATGCTGGCAATCGCATTCGGCCTGGCGGCCGCGCAGAAAGCGGATGCCGTTGCCGTCGCCGTGCATGGCGGCGACCACTTCATCTACCCTGACTGCCGGCCGGGTTTCATCGACGCCTTCCAGCGCATGCAGAACGAGGCGCTGGAAGGTTATGCCAGCGTCAGACTGCTTGCACCTTATGTCAACGTTTCCAAAGCGGCGATCGTGGCCGACGGCGTGAAACACGGTACACCGTTTGCGGAAACCTGGTCCTGCTACAAAGGCGGCAGGCTGCATTGCGGCCGCTGCGGCACCTGCGTCGAACGCCGCGAAGCGTTCCATCTCGCCGGTGTGCCCGATCCGACGGAATACGACGACCCGGACTTCTGGAAAGCGGCGGTGTCGCAATATTCAGCCGCGGAGGTGCGTTGATGTACCGCATCACCAAGGAGTTTCATCTCTCCGCCTCGCACCAGTTGGATCACCTGCCTGCCGACCATCAATGTGCCAGACTTCACGGCCACAACTACGTCGTAGTCGTCGAACTCGCTGCCGAAGACCTGAATGATGACGGCTTCGTTCGCGACTATCACGACCTCTCGCCGCTCAAACGCTATATCGACGAAGCCCTCGATCATCGCCACCTGAACGAGGTCTTCGGCCATTCGAAAGTCACCTCCGAATTCCTGGCCAGGCATTTTTACGACTGGTGCAAGCAGCGCTTCCCCGAGACATCGTCGGTGCGCGTCAGCGAGACGCCAAAGACCTGGGCGGAGTACAGGCCGTGAGCGCGGAGACCATTCGCGTCAGCGAGATCTTCGGCCCGACCATCCAGGGTGAAGGCGCATTGATCGGGTTGCCGACAGTGTTCGTCAGGACAGGCGGCTGTGACTATCGCTGTTCCTGGTGCGACAGCCTTCATGCGGTCGACAGCGCCTTTCGGGATCAATGGCTTCCGATGTCCGTCGAGGCGGTCTGGCAGGAGGTCACAAAACTCTCCGGAGGCAGGCCTCTGACGGTTTCGCTTTCCGGTGGCAATCCCGCGATCCAGCCCCTGGGGCCATTGATCGAATTGGGTCATTCGCAAGGGTATCGTTTCGCTCTGGAAACGCAGGGGAGCGTCGCCCGGAACTGGTTTCGCGATCTCGACATGCTTGTCTTCAGCCCCAAGCCGCCGTCAAGCGGAATGCTGACGGATTGGGATGAGGCCGACGACTGTCTCCGGCTCGCCGCCGGCGGACCGGAGATCGTGTTGAAAATCGTCGTCTTCGACGATGACGACTACGCATTCGCCCGGGAGGCGAGCGAGCGCTATCCCTATATTCCCTTGTACCTTCAGCCGGGCAACCATACGCCGCCGCCGCCCGATGACGATGATGCCCGCATTGATATTGACGGCGTGATGGACCGGATGCACTGGCTCATCGAGAAGGTGACCACCGACGGTTGGTTTACGCCCCGGGTGCTGCCGCAACTGCACGTGCTGCTGTGGGGAAACAAACGCGGCGTCTGATTCTGCCTGTGCCTACCGCTCCGGGAAAGCGAAGACATCGACAGGCTCTCCGAGCCCGCGCAGCGGGAAGGTGCCGAGACTGTCCATGTCTTTAGCGCAGTCTGCCATTTCGACGAAGGCACGCGACAGGAGCACTGGGCGCTTGACCTCCTTGGTGAGGCTTTCCAGCCGCGAGGCGACATTGACCGCCGGGCCGATGACGGTGAAATCGAGCCGCCGGCGTGAGCCGATATTGCCGTACATGACGTCGCCGACATGCACCCCGACGCCGTAGCGCAGCGGATCGCGCCCCATGCGGACATGCTCCTCGTTCAATTCAGCCATCGCCGCCTGCCCCTCGCGGATTGCCTGCAGCAGATCGAGGCAGGCCGTTTCCTTGGCGAGAGGGAAGATCGCCAGCAATCCGTCGCCCATGAACTTCAGAATCTCGCCGCCATGCCGTTCGACCGGGTCGGAGATCGCATCGAAATAGTCGTTGAGCAGATGGATGACATCGTCGCGCGGCCAGAGATCGGAGATCGCCGTAAAGTCGCGCAGGTCGCAGATCATGATTGCCGCGCCGACGGTGGCGCCGCTGCCGCGCGTCGTCACGCCAGCCAGGATCTGCTCGCTTGCATGCGGCCCGACATAGGTCTGCAGCAGCGTGCGCGCCATGATATTCTTCAGCCGGATTTCGCTGATCAGCGTCAAGGCCGGCAGCAGATCCCGCAGAAAGTCGATATGTTCGCTTGCAAAACCGCCAGGCCGGCTGGTGGAAAATGTTGCGACATGGCGTTTGCCGAAGGTGTGATCGAGCGGCCAGGCGATATATTCGGTAAGGCCATCGTCATGCAGTTCCTGATAGAATGAATCGCCGTCGGTTATGCTTTCCAGCTGCCTGCGAACCTCCTCGGCACCCTGGTGGATCGCGTTGATGGGACTCGTCAGGAACTCCGGCGTGTTTTCGACGCCATAGGCGAATGTATCGATCTTCGCCTCAGCCAGTCCCTCCTTCCAGAGAATGCGGGCACCGATCCATTGCGGGTGGTTCACCCTGAAATGCAGCGTCGCCCGCGCCACCGGCACCCCAGCCGCCAGCAGCTTCCCGCACATCTCCACCAGAATATTGTCGATGAAGCGCTCCGCGCGAGTCTCGTTCACCAGCCAGTCGAGAATCCGTCTCCTGCGGATCGGCCAGACGCCTTCGTCCGCTTCGGCGGCAGTTCCGGCCTTGTTTGGAAAAGACGACATTAGAAACTCCGCTACGCCACATCATCGGCGAGGATCGACTTCATTTCCGCTGAATGTGGGCGATGGGGAAGCAAATGATAAGGGCCCGACTTCGATAAAGCCTCAGAAATCCCAGTCCTCGTCCTCGGTCGCGACAGCCTTGCCAATCACATAGGAGGAACCGGAGCCGGAGAAGAAGTCGTGGTTCTCGTCGGCATTCGGCGAAAGCGCCGACAGGATCGCCGGATTGACCTTGCAGGCCTCGGCCGGGAAAAGCGCCTCGTACCCGAGGTTCATCAGCGCCTTGTTGGCATTGTAATGCAGGAATTTCTTGACGTCCTCGGTCAGCCCGACGCCGTCATAAAGCGCCTCGGTATATCTCGCCTCGTTGTCGTAGAGCTCCAACAGCAGGTCGAAGGCGAAATCCTTGATCTCCTGCCGTCTCTCCTCGGAAAGCCGCTCCAGTCCGCGCTGGAATTTGTAGCCGATATAGTAGCCGTGCACCGCCTCGTCGCGAATGATCAATCGGATCAAATCGGCCGTGTTGGTGAGCTTGGCGCGGCTTGACCAGTACATCGGCAGGTAGAAGCCGGAGTAGAACAGAAAGCTTTCGAGGAAGACGCTGGCGACCTTCTTTTTCAACGGGTCGCCGGAGCGATACTGCTCCATGATCAGCGCCGATTTCCGTTGCAGAAATTCGTTTTCCTCCGACCAGCGATAGGCATCGTCGACATCGGGCGTCGAGCACAGCGTCGAAAAGATCGAGGAATAGGAGCGCGCATGCACCGCCTCCATGAACGAGACGTTGGAAAGCACCGCCTCCTCATGCGGCGTTGCCGCATCCTCCATCAGCCTGATGGAGCCGACGCCGTTCTGGATGGTGTCGAGCAGCGTCAGCCCGGTGAAGACCCGGATAGTGAGCTGCTGCTCGGCCGGCGTCAGCGTCGCCCAGGAGGGGATGTCGTTGGAAAGCGGCACTTTCTCCGGCAGCCAGAAATTGCCGGTCAACCGGTTCCAGACTTCGAGATCCTTGTCGTCCTCGATGCGGTTCCAGTTGATGGCGCCCACGCGGGAGATCGGCTTGATGGATATATTCATTGGGCGGTCTTTCTTCCACAAATTCAAACGGAGTGCGGAGCCCCCTCACCCCGCCCTCTCCCCAGAGGGGAGAAGGTGCCGGCAGGCGGATGAGGGGGCTACCGGCTCGAAACTCTCGGCCAGCAACCCAAAATCACAGCGTACAAGACACGCAGCCCTGCACCTCGGTGCCGGACAGCGCCATCTGGCGAAGGCGGATGTAGTAGATCGTCTTGATGCCCTTCTTCCAGGCATGGATCTGCGCCTTATTGATGTCGCGGGTCGTTGCCGTGTCGCGGAAGAATAAGGTCAGCGACAGGCCTTGATCGACATGCTGGGTCGCCGCCGCATAGGTGTCGATGATCTTCTCCGGCCCGATCTCATAGGCGTCCTGATAATAATCGAGATTGTCGTTGGTCATGAACGGCGCCGGATAATAGACGCGGCCGATCTTGCCTTCCTTGCGGATTTCGATCTTCGAGACGATCGGATGGATCGAAGAAGTCGAATGATTGATGTAGGAGATCGACCCTGTCGGCGGTACTGCCTGCAGATTCTGGTTATAGAGGCCGGAAGTCATCACCGCCTTCTTGAGAGCCGCCCAATCTTCCTGCGTCGGAATATGGATGCCGGCAGTTTCGAACAGCGTTCTAACTTTCTCCGTCGCTGGCTTCCATTCCTGGCTCGTATATTTGTCGAAATATTCGCCGGAGGCATATTTCGAATTTTCGAAGCCCTTGAAGCGCGTGCCGCGTTCGACCGCCAGCAGGTTCGAGGCGCGGATCGCATGATAGGTCACCGTATAGAAATAGATATTGGTGAAATCGACGCCTTCCTCTGAGCCGTAAAAGATGCATTCGCGGGCGAGATAACCGTGCAGGTTCATCTGCCCGAGGCCGATCGCATGGCTCTCGTCATTGCCCTTTTCGATCGAGGGAACCGAGGCGATATGGCTCATGTCGGAGACCGCCGTCAGCGCTCGGATCGAGGTCTCGATCGTCTTGCCGAAATTGGCGGAATCCATCGCCGCGGCAATGTTCAGCGAGCCGAGATTACAGGAAATATCCTTGCCGAGATGCTTGTAGGAGAGGTCGTCATTGTAGTCACTCGCCTCGCTCACCTGCAGGATCTCCGAGCAGAGATTGCTCATCGAAATGCGCCCGGCGATCGGGTTCGCCCGGTTCACCGTGTCCTCGAACATAAGGTAGGGATAACCGCTCTCGAACTGGATTTCGGCGATCACCTGAAAGAATTCGCGCGCCTTGATCTTCTTCTTGGCGATGCGGGCGTCCGCCACCATCTCGCGATACTTTTCCGTCACCGAAATCTCGGTGAAGGGCACGCCGTAAACCCGCTCCACGTCGTAGGGCGAGAACAGGTACATATCCTCGTTATTCCTGGCGAGTTCGAAGGTGATGTCAGGTACGACGACGCCGAGCGACAGCGTCTTGATGCGGATCTTCTCGTCGGCATTTTCGCGCTTGGTGTCGAGGAAGCGCATGATGTCGGGGTGATGGGCGTTGAGATAGACTGCACCCGCGCCTTGGCGCGCGCCCAGTTGATTGGCATAGGAGAAGCTGTCTTCGAGCAGTTTCATCACCGGAATGATGCCCGACGACTGGTTCTCGATCTGCTTGATCGGCGCGCCGGCCTCACGGATGTTCGCCAAGGACAGCGCCACGCCGCCGCCGCGCTTCGACAATTGCAGCGCCGAATTGATCGAGCGGCCGATCGATTCCATATTGTCCTCGACGCGCAGCAGGAAGCAGGAGACGAGTTCGCCGCGCTGTTTCTTGCCGGCATTGAGGAAGGTCGGGGTCGCCGGCTGGAAACGGCCGGAAATGATCTCGTCGACCATGTCGCGGGCAAGGGCCTCGTCGCCGCGCGCCAAAGCCAGCGCCACCATGCAGATACGGTCCTCGTAACGCTCGAGATAGCGCTTTCCGTCGAAGGTCTTCAGCGTGTAGCTGGTGTAATATTTGAAAGCGCCGAGGAAGGTCGGGAAACGGAATTTTCTGGCATAGGCCTGGTCGAACAGGTCGCGCACGAAATTGAAGGAATACTGGTCGAGAACCTCCTGCTCGTAATAACCCTCGGTCACGAGGTAATCGAGCTTTTCCCGGAGATTGTGAAAGAACACCGTGTTCTGGTTCACATGCTGCAGGAATAGACGATCAGCCCCATCATTCGGCCTTGATCAGGAGAGAGCGCTGATCATGTCGGGACGGAAGCCGGCCCAATGCCGCTCGCCGGCGATGACGACAGGCGCCTGCATGTAGCCAAGGTTGCGGACGCGATCGAGCGCTTCGGCATCCTCGGAGATATCGACGATGTCATAAGCGACGCCCAGGCGGTCGAGGGCGCGGTAAGTGGCGGTGCATTGGACGCAGGCCGGTTTGCTGTAAACGGTAATGGTCATGATATTCCTCGTGACGACGCGATTGGGACGCGGGGCATCGATCGGAAATCTCGCGATATCCGTCGAAACATTCTCTGATGGTTTGAACGATGCGGCCTGTTCAGCCGCCGGGCGTGATCCGCCCTCTGATTGGCGCGAGTTGCGGCCTGAACTGAGATACTGACATGCCTTCACCCCGAAGTGGCTCATGCGGAGGTTCGGGCCTCGCGAAACGCGACGCGGGCTCACCCGCAGCCATGCAACGCGACCTTCCGGACACCCCCGCCCGTGGACGTTTTGTTCGAGGCAGGTCTCCTGGCTCACGGGTCAAAGCATCCTGCCCAGCCTTCCCGGAGCATCATGCTCCAGTGACCTGAAATCGGACAGTTGCTCGCCGCTTACAGTTGCGGGGGCAGCTCCGGCATTGCCGCGCCGTAATGGCGAAACGCACCGTATTCCCGTCTTAGCCCGCGATCCGACACGAATCGAAGGAACCTTGAACACTAGATATAGTACGTGAATCCAAATTCACGTCAACAAGTTGTTGCGATATGCAGCAGCGCCAACAACGAATCGTCGCTCCCTGGGTATGATGTGGATAACGATGCGTTAACGGAAATGCGCTGTGGAGAAGGTCCGGATGAAGAGAGCCTGCCTGCAGCCGTTCTCAGTTTTATGACAAACCTCCCTCCACACGTCATCCTCGGCCTTGTGCCGAGGATCTGCTGCCTATCGACCGGTGGCAGATGCCCGGGACAAGCCCGAGCATGACGAAAGAGGGTTGACGCCCGTTGTCAGCGGTCTACGCCACTCTTCGGTGACGGGCCCGGCAAGGATGACATCGGATGTTTATATCCTTACTCGAAGTAGCCTGAGCGCGTTGATCGTCACCAGCACGGTGGCGCCGGTATCGGCGAGGATCGCCGGCCAGAGGCCGGTGATGCCGGCGATGGTCGTCACCAGGAACACCGCTTTCAGGCCCAGCGCGATGGTAATGTTCTGCAGGATGTTGCGCATCGTGCGTTTGGACAATTCGATCATCCGTGCCACGTCGCCGACGCGTCCGTGCAGCACGGCGGCATCCGCCGTCTCCAGCGCCACATCGGTGCCGCCGCCCATGGCAATGCCGATATCGGCTGCAGCCAGCGCCGGCGCGTCGTTGATGCCGTCGCCGACCTTGGCGACGACGAAGCCCTCGCGCTTCAATTCGCCGACCACCCGCTGCTTATCCTCAGGCATCATCTCGCCGCGCCAGTCGATGCCGAGCATGCCGGCAACGGCTGCCGCCGTCCGCTTGTTGTCGCCCGTCAGCATCATCGCCTTGACGCCGGCCGATTTGAGCGTGGCAAGCCCGGCCTGCGCATCCTCGCGCGGCTCGTCGCGCATGGCGATCAGCCCGGCCGCAACATTGTTGACGAGCAGCACCGATACGCTCTTGCCCTCGTCGTTCAGCTCAGTGATGCGTGCATCCTGTTCAGCACCGAGTGCGCCGCGTTCGCGGGCGGCGGGCGGCGACAAAAGATCCAGCGCCTCGCCGCCGACTTTGCCGCTGACGCCCTTGCCCGGCAGCGCCTCCAGTTCGAAGGCCGGCGGCATGGGAACGCCGTCCGCCTTGGCGCGGTTGAGGATCGCCAGCGCCAGGGGATGGCTGGAGCCCTGCTCCAGCACCGCTGCGCGCGACAAGACCTGCGCCTCGCTCAATCCGAAAGAAATGATATCGGTCACCTGAGGCCTGCCTTCCGTCAGCGTGCCCGTCTTGTCGAAGGCGACCATCGTCACCTTGCCGAGCGTTTCCAACACCGCGCCGCCCTTCATCAGCAGCCCGCGCCGCGCACCCGAAGAAAGCGAGGCGGCAATCGCCGCCGGCGTCGAGATGACAAGCGCGCAGGGGCAGCCGATCAAGAGGATGGCAAGGCCCTTATAGACCCATTCGCCCCACGCCCCACCGAAGAGCAGCGGCGGAACAACCGCGACAAGTGCTGCGACCACCACCACGCCGGGCGTGTAATAGCGCGAGAACCGATCGATGAAGCGTTCGGTCGGCGCCTTCGATTCCTGCGCTTCCTCCACCAGCTTGACGATACGGGCGATGGTATTGTCGGCGGCGGCCGCGGTGACGCGAACCCTGAGCACCGCATCGCCATTCACGGTTCCGGCAAACACGACGGCATCGACGCCCTTGCGTACCGGCGTACTCTCGCCGGTTACCGGCGCCTCGTCGATCGCGCTCTCGCCCGAGACAATGATACCATCAGCCGAAATACGATCCCCCGGACGCACCATGATGATCGCGCCGACGGCGAGGCTTTCGGCCGGCACCTCCCGCGTCTGGCCATTGTCTTCGAGCAGCGCGCTCTTCGGCACCAGGGCCGTCAGCGACTGGATGCTTTCGCGCGCCTTGCCCGCAGCCACCCCTTCCAGCAGCTCGCCGACGAGGAACAGGAACACGACGGTTGCCGCCTCTTCGCCGGCATTGATGATGACGGCGCCGACGGCGGCGATCGTCATCAGCATCTCGATCGAAAACGGTGTGCCGGAGAGAGCCGCCATGACGGCGCGCCGCGCGATCGGCACCAGCCCGACCAGCATGGCGATGATGAAGGCATAGGATGCGATCGCCGGCACCAGATGGCCGATGACATAGGCGGCAACGAGTGCGGCACCCGAAAGGATGGTCAGCCGCCCCTTCTTGCTCTGCCACCAGGGACCGGCCATCGGCGCATGGTCGTGCCCATGCAGCCCCTCGATTTCCTTCTGGCCATGGTCATGATCGTGACCTGCGTGATCGTGATTATGACTGTGGTCGTGGTCATGACCCGCGTGATCGCCGTGGTCGTGCCCGTGGTGATGGTCGTGGTCGTGATGATCGTGCGAGCCGTGGTCATGCGCCGGCGTCGTGCTTCCGGCAAAGGGAGAGACCGAATAGCCGAGCCCCGTCACCTTCTTCTCGATCGCCTTGAGATCGCTGCTGCCGTCGTGCCGGACGGTCATCGTTCCCGCCATCACCGAGACCGAAACATCGGCGACACCCGCTACGCGCCTGACGGCCGTGTCGATCTTGGTCGCGCAGGCGGCGCAATCCATGCCGCCAACCCGGTATCGTGTCTCGTTCGTCTCAGCCATGAACCGCTTCCTTGTCAAACAGAAGCATCCCTCCTACATCCTCTAGCGGCTAGAGGTGCAAGAGGAAAATCATGAAAAAGATCACGATCGGTGAAGCGGCACGCCAAAGCGGCGTCAAGGTACCGACGGTGCGCTATTATGAGAGCATCGGCCTGCTTGCGGCCCCGAGCCGCAGCGAAGGCAATCAGCGCTCCTTCGAGCCGGCTGATATCAACCGCCTCGCCTTCATCCGCCACGCCCGTGAATTGGGCTTCGAAATCGAGGCCATCCGCACGCTGCTGACCCTGCAGGATGATCCGCACCAGTCCTGCGCCTCGGCCGATGCTATCGCCAAGGCCCGCCTTGTCGAAGTCGAGCAACGCATCCGCAGCCTGATGGCTTTGAAGGCCGAACTGGAAACCATGGTGGAAGGCTGCGGCCACGGCCGCGTCGACCAATGCCGCGTTATCGAGGTTCTCGCCGACCACGGCCAGTGCACCCATCCGCACCACTGATTTCCATCCTTGCAGGCAAGGCGCGCCCGCGCCAAAACTGCACGCAGAAAGAATCGGGCGAAGACATCCATGAACCAGAAGCGGATCGCGATTATCGGTGGCGGCCCGGCCGGCCTTGCGGCGGCCGAACTGCTTTCGCTGTCCGGCCATGCAGTGACCGTCTACGACGCCATGCCGACTTTCGCCCGCAAGTTCCTGCTGGCCGGCAAGTCAGGTCTCAATATCACCCATTCCGAGGACTATGCCCGCTTTGTGACCCGCTTCGGCGCGGCCGCCGCCCGTCTGCGCCCGGCGCTTGATGCCTTTACCCCCGATGATATCAGGGATTGGGTAGCACAACTCGGGACAGAAACCTTCGTCGGCTCGTCCGGCCGGGTTTTTCCGAAGGTGATGAAGGCCTCTCCCTTGCTGCGTGCCTGGCTCAGGCGGTTGGAAGCGCAGGGGATCACGCTCCGCACCCGCCACCGCTGGGTCGGTTTTGCCGAAGAGGGTTTTGCCTTCGAAACGCCCGAGGGGCGGCGCATCGTCGATTGCGACGCGGCCCTGCTGGCGCTCGGCGGCGCAAGCTGGCCGCGCCTCGGCTCGGATGCGCGCTGGCTACCCTGGCTATCGGAACGGGGCGTTGAGATCGACGCTTTGAAACCCGCCAATTGCGGTTTCGTCGTCGACTGGAGCGAAAGCTTCCGCGAGCGTTTCGCCGGCGAGCCGGTAAAATCGGTCACCGCCACATCCAAAGCCGGTACCTTTCCCGGTGAATTCGTCATCACCACAAGCGGCATCGAGGGCAGCCTCGTCTATGCCAATGCCGCAGCACTGCGCGACCGGCTGCAGAGCCACGGCGAGGCCACCCTGATACTCGATCTCGCACCGGGCCGGACAGTCGAAAGGCTGACCCACGACCTGGCGCGGCAGGACGCCAAATCGAGTTTTTCAAACCGCCTGCGCAAGGGCGCCGGCCTCGACGGCGTCAAGGCGGCGTTGCTACGGGAATTCACGCCTGAGCGTGACCGACGCGACCCCGAACGCCTGGCCGGCATGATCAAGGCACTGCCGCTTCCGGTTCTCGAAACCCGGCCGATCGGCGAGGCAATCTCCTCGGCCGGCGGCATCCGCTGGAGCGGAATCGACGACAACTATATGTTGAAGGCGCTGCCCGGCATCTTCGTCGCCGGCGAGATGCTCGACTGGGAGGCGCCGACCGGCGGCTATCTCCTCACGGCCTGCCTGGCGACCGGCCGGGCCGCGGCACGCGGCATCGACGCTTGGCTGCAAGGATAGGCACTGGCGCTCGCCAGCACCGAAGCAGCAAACGAGACTTTCCTTCGATCAGGCCGAGGCTGGATGAAATGTCATGACAAGACCGTTCATGCAGTAGCGAAGCCCGGTTGGCTTTGGACCATCATCGAAGACGTGACCGAGATGGCCGCCACAGCGGCCGCAATGGACTGCCGTGCGCGCCATGCCGAACGTCGTGTCATTGGTGGTGCCGACGGCATGGTCGAGCGGTGCCCAAAAGCTTGGCCAGCCGGTGCCGCTGTCGAATTTTGTCGCCGAGGAAAACAGCTTTTGGTCGCAGCCGGCGCAGGCGAAATTGCCCTTCCGCTCCTCATGCAGCAGGGTGCTGGTGAAGGGAGCCTCCGTCCCCTCCTGACGCAGGATGACAAATTGATCCGGCGTCAGCAGCTTGCGCCATTCATCCTCTGTGTGCGTCACCGCGAACGTCTCGCCGGCGATCGCCTTGCCGGCCCCCAAGCGAACCGTAAGCGCCCCAAAAGCGGCACCCATCAGCAACAATCGTCTGTTTAACATGGTCGGGATCTCCTCGCCCTGCAAAGCTGTTTCTGCACAGAACTACGGGCGAGAGCCGTCTTTTGTTACACTGTCGGTGTTCGAACACCGAAATGTGATTTCTGCCCCTTCGTCTGAAAAACCCGCACGCCGATGGCCGTCCGGAACCGCCGATTGCAAACCGGCCGCTTTTCCCTCAGACTATGCTGAAGTTCCGTGGGAGGAGCCGATGCACGAACACTCAGCACACGCCGAGCATGTCTACACCTCTGCCCAGCGCGATTTCGCCGCGGCCAGTTCTCCCATTGTCGCCTCCTGGCGGCGATGCATGACCATGCATCAGCTCGCTCCGGAGGACGAACGGGCGCCACTGCGCGTTACCGATGAGGAATTCCGGCGTGCCCGCGAACAGTCCGGGCAGCTGATCGCCAGCGCGACCGAAGAGCTCGATCGTCTCTTCACCACCGTCGGCAAAGCCGGCTGCTGTCTGCTTCTGACCGACAGGAACGGCATCGCCTTGGAGCGTCGGGGTGCTGCCGGCGACGACAAGGAGTTCCACGAACTCGGCCTGTGGACCGGTTCGGTCTGGACCGAGGCGAGCATCGGCACCAACGGCATTGGCACCGCCCTTGCCGACGAGCGTGCCGTCGCCATTTTCCGCGATCAACATTTCTTCTGCGCAAATACCAGCCTCAGCTGCACGACGGCGCCGATCCGCGATCATCGTGGCCGGGTGGCCGCAGCCCTCGATATCTCCACCTGCCGTGAAGACGTCAACGAGATGACGCTGACGATCCTGACGCAGACCGTGCGCGATGCGGCGATGCGCATCGAGCTCAACCTCTTTCGCGCGGCCTTTCCCGGCGCCCGTTTCCTGATGGTTCCGGCCGGCGTCAATTCCGCCGCCGCCCTGCTTGCCGTCGACCGGCATGACCTCGTGCTCGGGGCGACACGCGCTGCCCGCATCGCGCTGCAGCTGGACGATAGGCGCATTGCCTCAGGCATTCCGGCCGCCGATGCCCTGCATGAGGCCGGCGTCTCGCAGCAGGAGGAGATCGTCGAAGCGGAAAAGGCAGCCCTGCTGCGGGCACTGTCGCGCACCAGCGGCAACGTCTCGCAGGCAGCTGTCGCCCTCGGCATAAGCCGCGCCACCCTGCACCGGAAGATGAAGAAGTTCGATCTTCACTGACGAATGCATGTCGCCCGGAAGTGTGCAGCGGTTCCGGGATAACGACATGCATCAAAACAAAGAGCTGACGCCCGACAGTTTCACCGACTTCGTCGATCGTGACGCGACCTGTCGCATGTCTGCGACACTGTGCGCTGCGGTATTGAAAAGCCGCCCTGTTCCCTCCGCCGAAACATGCACATTTTCCTCCCACTGGTTCGCTCAAGAACCTGGATCATTAGGGGAGGATGATATGCTTCATCAGAAAATCGTCGAATCGCCGTTCAAGCTGAAATACGGCAACTACATCGGCGGTGAATGGCGCGAGCCCGTCGGGGGCAAATATTTCGAAAACCTGACACCGGTCACCGGCGGCAAGCTTTGCGACATTCCCCGTTCCGATGAAAAGGACATCAATCTCGCGCTCGACGCCGCCCATGCGGCCAAGGAAAAATGGGGCCGCACCTCCGCTGCCGAGCGCTCCAATATCCTCATGAAGATCGCCCGGCGCATGGAAGACAAACTGGAATTGCTCGCCCAGGCCGAGACCTGGGACAATGGCAAGCCGATCCGCGAGACCATGGCCGCAGACATTCCGCTGGCAATCGACCACTTCCGCTACTTCGCCTCCTGCATCCGCGCTCAGGAAGGTTCGATCGGCGAGATCGACCACGATACCGTGGCCTATCACTTCCACGAGCCGCTCGGCGTCGTCGGCCAGATCATTCCCTGGAATTTCCCGATCCTGATGGCGACCTGGAAACTCGCTCCAGCGCTGGCCGCCGGCAACTGCGTGGTGCTGAAACCTGCCGAGCAGACCCCGGCCTCGATCCTGCTCTGGGCCGAACTTGTCGGCGACCTGCTGCCGCCGGGCGTGCTCAACATCGTCAACGGCTTCGGCATCGAGGCCGGCAAACCGCTGGCGACCAGCTCGCGCGTCGCCAAGATCGCCTTCACCGGCGAGACGACGACCGGCCGGCTGATCATGCAATATGCCAGCCAGAACCTCATTCCGGTGACGCTGGAACTTGGCGGCAAATCGCCGAACATTTTCTTCGCCGATGTAATGGCCGAGGATGACGACTTCCTCGACAAGGCGCTCGAAGGCTTTGCGATGTTTGCCCTCAACCAGGGCGAAGTCTGCACCTGCCCTAGCCGCGCCCTCGTCCAGGAATCGATCTACGACCGCTTTATGGAAAAGGCGGTCAAACGCGTCGAGGCGATCAAGCAGGGCAACCCGCTCGACAGCGCGACGATGATCGGTGCCCAGGCTTCGACGGAGCAGTTGGAAAAGATCCTCGCCTATCTCGATATCGGCAGGCAGGAAGGCGCCGAGGTTCTGACCGGCGGCTCGCGCAACGATCTCGGCGGCGATCTGGCGAACGGCTATTACGTCAAGCCGACGATCTTCAAGGGCCACAACAAGATGCGTGTGTTCCAGGAAGAGATCTTCGGGCCGGTCGTTTCGGTCACCACCTTCAAGAATGACAAGGAGGCTCTCGAAATCGCCAACGACACGCTTTACGGCCTCGGCGCCGGTGTCTGGAGCCGAGACGCCAATCGCTGCTACCGTTTCGGCCGCGAGATCCAGGCCGGCCGCGTCTGGACCAACTGCTACCACGCCTACCCGGCCCATGCCGCCTTCGGCGGTTACAAACAGTCGGGCATCGGCCGTGAAACCCATAAGATGATGCTCGAGCATTACCAGCAGACCAAGAACATGCTGGTGAGCTACAGCCCGAAGGCGCTCGGTTTCTTCTGAGGCGTGGTGAGGGCGTAAAACCCCTCCCCACAAGGGGGAGGGACTTAACGTGCTGGTCTCGCCGTATTCACTCTCGAGCGCAGCACATGCATCCGGCTTGTTGTTTTGCGAGCCGAAGCGGCATCTTAGCCCCTCCCCCTTGTGGGGAGGGGTTGGGGAGGGGACTTCTTCCTCCCGAAATTTTTGGAGGAAGAACAATGGAAACCACCGTCAACGGCGAACCGCGTGTTCTCGCAACCGACGCAGCCCTCGACCTGATCGCGGAGATCAAGCGGGATCAGTCCGATATCCTCTTCCACCAGTCCGGCGGCTGCTGCGACGGCTCCTCGCCAATGTGTTATCCCGCCAATGAATTCATGATCGGCGACAACGACGTCAAGCTCGGCGAGATCGGCGGCGTGCCGGTCTATATCAGTGCCAGCCAGTTCGAGGCGTGGAAGCATACGCAGCTCATCATCGACGTCGTTCCCGGCCGCGGCGGCATGTTCTCGCTCGACAACGGCCGCGAGAAACGCTTCCTCACCCGCTCCCGCCTCTTCGGCGGCGGCGAAGCCTGCGCTGTCCCGGATGTGACCGTCAAGGCGCTTTAGGGAATTTGGCCTGTAGTATTCCCATAGTACCTTCTACCCGCCGCTCTTTGTTAATCTCCGGCCGTTGGTTTCAAAGGAGGATGCGATGCCAGCTTCAAAAATCCTGATGATTACCGGTGATTTCACCGAAGATTACGAAACTATGGTGCCGTTCCAGACGCTGCTCGCCTGTGGCTACACGGTCGACGCCGTCTGCCCCGGCAAGAAAGCGGGCGAGACGGTCGCCACCGCCATTCATGATTTCGAAGGCGACCAGACCTACTCCGAAAAACGCGGCCATAACTTCGCGCTGAACGCCACTTTCGACAGCGTACGGGCCGAAGATTACGATGCCCTCGTCATCCCCGGCGGCCGCGCGCCGGAATATCTGCGCCTCAATGCCGACGTCATCAAAGCGGTCCGGCACTTCTTCGATGCCGGAAAACCTGTTGCCGCCATCTGCCATGGCGCGCAACTGCTCGCTGCCGCCGGCGTTTTGAAGGGCCGCACCTGCTCGGCCTATCCCGCCTGCCGGCCGGAAGTCGAGCTTGCCGGCGGCACATACGCCGATATCTCCATTACCGATGCTGTCTCCGACGGCAATCTGGTCACGGCGCCGGCCTGGCCGGCACATCCGTCGTGGCTGCGCCAGTTCATGGCCGTGCTCGATGCGGCAGCCTTGCTCGAAACCAACGCTGCCTGAGGAGGGCGGCACCGGAAGGACGACATGTGCGAATTGTTCATCAAGGCGGATGCGCGGCTCTGGGAAAGCACCACCCGATCGCTGCGCATCGACGGCATGGTCACCAGCGTCAGGCTGGAGAACTTCTTCTGGTCAAAGCTCGAGGAAGTCGCCCGGCGCGACGGCATGAATGTCGTCCAGCTGATCACCCGGCTGCATCATGAATCGATCGATGCCGGCCATGATCTTGGAAACTTCACCTCTTTCCTGCGCGTCTGCTGCGCGCGCTATCTCGACCTGCAGCTCACCGGTGACATCCCCGCCGATGTCACCCGCCCGATTTCCGGTCTTGACGCGCCGGAGATCCTCGGTCGCGAACGGTCGAAATATCACTGACGGCATACCCGACGAAACCGTTGAGCAATGACGACAAAACTGCCTGCGGATAGCTCCAAGGGCAGTTTCGCAGGATGTCTGACCGTGTCGCGGCTGCGTGGGCTTGCCTTGCTGCGCAGCGTGGATCAACAATGCACGCCAGCAAGGACCGGCACCGGCAGGAGATCGATTGCCATGAACGACCAGAAAGCCGTGATCGTTACGGGAGCCGGCGGCAACCTCGGCAGCGCCGTTGTCCGTGAGCTCGCCGCCGGCGGCGCAAAACTCGTCTGCATGAACCGCTCGAGCCAGGAGCTGGAGGCCTTGGCCGGCGACCTTCCCGCCTCCGCCGAGTTTCTGTCGATCGCGGGAACGGATCTCACCGACTATGCCTCCTGCGCCGCTGCTGTCGCCCGGGCCGTCAAGCACTTCGGCGGCGTCAGCGCCTTGGTCAACACCGTCGGCGGCTTCCGAATGGGACCGGTCGGGCCGGACGCCCCTGCGCAGTGGGAGACGATGATGACGGCGAACGCCCGTACCGCGCTGACGATCAGTGCCGCGGTTCTCCCGACGATGAAGGCATCGGGCTACGGTCGCATCGTGCATGTTGCTGCCGCACCCGGCCTGAAGGCCGGAGCCAATCAGGCCGCTTACGCCGCCTCAAAAGCCGCCGTCATCCGGCTGACGGAAGCGATCGCCGCCGAAAGCCGCGACGACCGCATCACCGCCAATTGCATTTTGCCCGGGACAATCGACACGCCCGAAAATCGCGCCGCCATGCCCAATGCGAAGACGGACGGCTGGGTATCGCCGCAATCGATCGCCCGTCTCATCGCCTTCCTGATTTCGCCGGCCGCAGCCGTCGTCACCGGCGCGGCGATCCCCGCAACCGGCCGCGAATGACGGAGCGGTGGGTGATGGGCCGCCGCAAGGCGTAGCAGTCGCCAGCGTCGAGATTTCATCGAACCTCGCCTTGCCCTTGCGTTATCGCGACTGTTCCTTGCCGCGATCAGCCGGTGATGAAACGACGAAGACCTGCAAGTTTTGCTCAATGACATACGATCGTGCTTGAGGTTCGGTTCGCCTTGAGGCAGCCTCATCTCCGCTTGGCTCAGGTGGCGGGCAGGAGACAGCGGGCGGACACGATGGTGTTGATGATCGCATTGCGACGGCATTTGCCAGAAGGCGGGTGGTTTCGATGACGGACGATCCCGCATTGCGTGCCGTCAGCGCCACCAGCCTGGTGCGCGAGGAATGGTTCCTGGGCGTCAGCGTCGCGACGAGCTTCGTATTTCTTGCTTTCCAGGAGCAGCTCTTCGGCCAGCTTTCCGATCCGCTTTGGTTCACTGTCGTTTTCGGTTGGCTGTTTGCCGTCGTGCTCGGCTCGGCTCTGTCGGTCGTGCGGCATGCAGACCACCTGGCGGAGCGGCTGAAGGAGCCTTACGGCACACTCATTCTGACACTTGCCATCACCTCGATCGAGGTGATGGCGATATCAGCCGTCATGCTTCACGGCGAAAACAATCCCACACTGGCGCGCGACACGTTGTTTGCAGTCGTGATGATCATCCTGAACGGCATGGTCGGCCTGTCGTTGCTGCTGGGTGCGTGGCGGCGGCCGGAACAACAGCATAACCTGCAGGGCGCCAACGCCTATCTCGGCGTAATCGTGCCGCTGGCGACCTTGAGCCTGGTCATGCCGACATTTCTTGCAGATCCGGACGGGCAGCATCCATCCGCACCGAGACAACTGATACTGGGCGTGATCCTGGTCGGCCTTTATGTCACGTTTCTGTTTCTTCAAGCCGGCCGCCATCGGGACTATTTCGCTGACGACAGCAGCCCTCACGAACAGCACGGCGGCGAGCGTGTGCCGCGCCACGGACAGGTCTGGCCACATGCCATTCTGCTTGTCGCCTATATGGGTCCCGTCGTCTTCCTGGTCGAACAGCTTGCGCGGCCGATCGATTACATCATCGAAACCCTGCATGCTCCAACCGCATTTGGCGGTGTTGTGATGGCGATCCTTGTCGCAACGCCTGAGGCGATCAGCGCCGTGCGTGCGTCCATCGCCAACAATCTTCAGCGCTCCGTCAACATCTTCCTTGGTTCGGTATTGTCGACGATCGGGCTGACCGTGCCGGCGATGCTGGTGATCAGCCGTCTTTACGGGCACCCGGTCACCCTCGGCCTGGAACACGGGGATCTGGTGATGCTGCTGCTCACCCTTGCCGTCAGCATTATTACGTTTGCCAGCGGCCGCACGCATCTCATGCAAGGTGCGGTCCACCTGGTGCTTTTCCTGGCTTACGTGCTGCTCATTTTCCAGCAATGATCTCCGATCAGCGCGGGAACAACAAAGTAAAAAGTTCCACGCTCCGCCTGTCTTCCGCTATGGTGACAGTAACGAATGTACCACTTGCAGGCCTCACGGCGCTTGCAAGTTTGACGTGACGGAGACCGGGACTTGAGCTCACTGTTGCTTGGCGGGCTTGTATTTGTTTTTCTGTCGGCGGCGACATCGATAGGACTGCTAGTGCGCGACCGCTTGCCGGATCATCACCTCAATGCTGAATCCAAGGATGCCATCAGGCTGGCGACCGCAGTGGTCGGAACGCTGTCGGCCTTAGCACTCGGCCTCCTGATCGCATCCGCCAAAACGACATACGACAATGCCGAAGTGGAAATGAGAACGGCGGCGGCACGGGTGCTGCTGCTTGACCGCGTCATGGCCCAATACGGGCCGGAAACAGACACGGCGCGGCAATTACTGCGTGAATTGATCGAGAAACGCCTGGGCCGCGGCTGGTCGGCCGAGACCACCGACGAGGCATCCGGCAAGGCGCTGGGAGAATATCAGGATATCGAGGCGGTTCAGGGCGATCTTCGATCCCTCTCGCCTAGGGATGCCGTACAGCGTTCGCTCCAGGCGCGCGCTCTTGATGTGAGCGGCATGGTGGCCGAGACCCATTGGCTGCTGGTCGAATCCGGTAAAGAGGGTTTGCCCTGGGCTTTCCTCGCTGTGCTCGTCTGCTGGCTCTCGCTGCTTTTTGCGACCTTCGGGCTGCAGGCGCCGGCCAACCTGACGGTCCTGTCAATTCTGCTGGTTTGCACCCTGTCTGTCGCGGGCGCGGTCTTCCTGATTTCGGACATGGCCAATCCCTACGTCGGGCTGATCCGTGTTTGGGATGCCCCCTTGCAGTCCACCATCGAACGGCTGGGAAAACCATAGCTATCGCGCGGCGTCCGCGAACACCCCGACATGATTCAATTGTGCCCAGCCGCTATTGCAATTTGCAGCAATGCCGCGACATAATATCACATGCCCGGAACTTTTCGGAGAAGGTCGTCTCCGCCGAGGCACGCATGAAGACTGGGGCTCGTAAACATCGGGGCGGCGGCAATGCGTGTGAGATTGGATCAGGGTCTGCACCTGTCGGTGGTGCTCGCCGGCATGGCAATTCTCGCGGGCTGCGAGGACAGCGGCAACACTTACGTCCCCCCTCCGCCAGCTCCGGTTCGAGTCGCCCAGCCGGTCCAGCAGCCGGTCACCTTGTATTTCGAACTTACAGGCAATACGGCGCCGCTGAATTCCGTCGATATCGAGGCACGCGTCCAGGGCTACATCGAGTCCATCGATTACCAGGACGGCATGACGGTGACGAAGGGTACCAAGCTCTTCGGAATCGAACGCAATACCTACCTCGCCCAGTTCGATCAGGCGAAGGCATCGCTCGCCTCGCAACAGGCATCGCAAGTGGGCGCGCAGCAGGAATATGATCGGCAGCTCAATCTGTCGAAGCAACAGGTCACCACACAGACCGCAGTCGACAGCGCCAGGGCGACGCTCGACGAGGCGAATGCGTCCATCCTCAACGCCCAGGCCAATCTCGAGCTGGCGACGATCAACCTCGGATATACGGAGGTGCTTGCCCCCTTCGATGGCACTGTCACGGACCATCTCGTCGATATCGGCGCACTCGTCGGCGTATCCGGCCCCACCAAACTCGCCAGTATCGTCCAGACGGATCCGCTATATGCCTATTTCAATGTCAGCGAAGTCCAGGTCCTGACAATCAAGGAAACCTTGGCAAGGCAGGGACATGCCTTCAAGCAGACGGACCTTCCGAGCATGCCTGCGGAAATTGGCCTGCAGACGGAACAAGGTTATCCGCACAAGGGTCATCTCGACTACGTGTCGCCTCAGCTCGATGCCTCCACAGGCACGCTTCAGGTACGCGCCTTGTTCGACAATAAGGACCGGGCCATGTTGCCAGGTCTCTTCGTGCGGATCCGAGTGCCGGTCGGCCATAACGACAAGGCGTTGCTGGTGCGCGACGACGCCATCGGAACCAACCAGTTGGGCAGCTACCTGCTCGTTCTGGGCAAGGACGATATCGTCGAGCAGAAACAGGTCAAGACCGGCCAGCGCGAAGGCTCGCTCCGCGTTATCGACTCAGGCCTCGATGCGGCCGACTGGGTCGTGACTCAAGGTATCCAGCAGGCGATCCCCGGCAGCAAGGTCACGCCCGAGAAAATGGAAATGAACCCGGCGGCAAGCGCCGCCGGCGATACCAAGGCCAGCACCACCACGCAGTGAATTCGCCACCATGCTCATCTGAACGTCTAAGGATAACAGCATGATCTCGCGCTTCTTCATCGAGCGACCGGTGCTCGCCAACGTTCTGGCCTTGGTCTTCGTGCTCATCGGCGCGGTCGCCCTTCTCCAACTGCCTGTGGCGCAATATCCAAATGTCGTTCCGCCGACGGTGCAGGTGACGACGCGCTTCCCGGGCGCCAGCGCCCAGACCCTTATCGACACCGTGGCGCTGCCGATCGAGCAGCAGGTCAACGGTGTGCAGGACATGCTCTACATGCAGTCGGCGAGCGCCAGCGACGGGACCTATTCGCTGACCGTCACCTTTGCCATCGGAACGGATCCTGATCAGGCGCAAGTTCTGGTGCAGAACCGCGTCGCCATAGCGATGTCGTCGCTTCCCGAAGCCGTGCAGCTTCAGGGCGTGACGACGCAAAAGAAATCGACGGCAATCCTCGGCTTCGTCAGCCTGACATCGCCCGACAGCCGCTATGACAGCCTGTTCCTGTCGAACTACGCCGTCATCAATCTGCAAAATGAACTCGCCCGCCTGCCGGGCGTCGGCAATGTGACCGTGTTCGGCGCCGGCCAATATGCCATGCGCATCTGGATGGACCCGAACCTGCTGCAGGCCCGCGGCCTGACGCCGCAAGATGTCGTCAGCGTCGTGCAGCAGCAGAGCCAGGAGGTCGCCGCCGGTCAAATCGGCATTCCGCCGGTGCCGAAAGGGCAAGTCTTTCAATACACACTGAACGTCAACGGCCGGCTGAACGAAGCCGCCGACTATGAGAACATTATCGTCAAGGTCGAAAGTGGACAGGGCGGCCGCATTACCCGCATCCGCGACATCGGCCGGGTCGAACTCGGCGCCCAGACCTACAGCCAGTCCTTCATGCAGAATGGCCGGCCGGCGGCCGGCATCGGCATTTTCCAGCTGCCGGAGGCGAATGCCATTGCGGTAGCGCAGGCAGTGAACGCGAAGATGGAGGAGCTCTCGAAGAGCTTCCCGCCGGGCCTTGAATATCACGTGCCGTTCGACACGACGAAATTCGTCAAGGCCTCGATCGACGAGGTTTACGTCACATTGATCGAGGCCGGCGTTCTCGTTCTCATCGTCATCCTCGTCTTCCTGCAGGATTGGCGGGCGATGCTGGTGCCGGCGACCACCGTTCCGGTCACCATCGTCGGCGCCTTCGCCGCCATGGCGGCATTGGGCTTCACCGTCAACCTGTCGACGCTGTTTGCCATCGTTCTCGCCATCGGCATCGTCGTCGACGATGCCATCGTCATCGTCGAAGGTGTCGCCCGACACATCGAGGCGGGCATGTCCGGCCGCCAGGCCGCCGAAAAGGCGATGGAGGAACTGCTCGGCCCGGTCATCGGCATAACGCTGGTGCTGATGGCCGTTTTCATTCCAGCCGCCTTCCTGCCCGGCCTGACCGGGCAGCTTTATCGGCAGTTCGCGCTCGTTATCGCCGCCACGGCGCTGATCAGCGCCATCAATGCCGTCACGCTGAAACCGACGCAATGCGCCCTTTGGCTGCGCCCGCCGGTGCCGCCCGAGAAACGCAACATCTTCTATCGCGGCTTCAACAGGGGCTATGATTGGGGCGAGCGCCACTATGCCGGATTGATTGGATCGATGACCCGCCACAGCGGTATCATGGCCATCGCGGCACTTGCGCTGATAGCCGTCGCCGTCTGGGGGCTTACGCGCCTGCCGACCGCCTTTCTACCCCTCGAGGACCAGGGCTATGTGCTGATCAGCGCGCAATTGCCCGACGGCGCTTCGAAGGAGCGGACGGATGCGGTGATGGAAGAGGTCGGCAAGATCGCCGAAACCACGCCTGGCGTCGATCAGGTGCTGACCATCAGCGGCCTTTCCGTTCTCGACAACAGTGCCAGCCTGCAGAATGCCGGCGTCGCCTATGTCGTTCTCAAGGATTGGGACGAGCGCGGCAAGGCGAAGGGACAGGACCTGCTGTCGATCTATCAGCATCTGAACCAGGCGCTGCAAAGCGTGCTGGCCGCCAAGACTCTGGTCGTCGTGCCGCCTCCGATCCAGGGCGTCGGCAATGCCAACGGCTTCACCATGCAGGTCCAACTGAGAAACGGCGCATCCGACTATCCACTGCTGCAATCGCTTGCCGATACGATCGTCAAGAACGGCAATGCGCAATCATCGCTGCAGAGGCTCAGCACACCTTTTCGCTCAAACGTGCCGCAGCTTGCGGTATCCGTCGATCGCATCAAGGCGGAGACGCTGGGAATTACGGTGGGCCAGGTCTTCTCGGCTCTCTCCGGCTATGTCGGTTCGAGCTATGTGACGCAGTTCAACAAGTTCGGCCGCACCTTCCAGGTCTATGCGCAAGCCGCATCCGATTTCCGCATCAGCCCTGAAGACATCCGCAATCTGAAGGTCAAGGCCGGCGACGGGACCATGGTACCGCTTGGCACGGTGGTCGATGTTAAAACGACGCAGGGCCCGTCCCTGATCAGCCTCTACAATCTCTATCCCACCGCCACCATCGTCGGCGGGTCAGCCGCAGGATTCAGCTCCGGCCAGTCGCTCGCGGTGATGGAGCAGATCGCCGATCAGACGCTGCCGCCAGGCACTGGTTTCGAATGGACGGCGCTGTCCTATCAGGAGAAGGCCGTGGGCGGGCAGATCTATTTTGTCTTCGCGCTGGCCATGCTCCTCGTCTACTTCGTGCTCGCCGGCCAATATGAAAGCTGGATCCTGCCGCTGGCGGTCATATCAGCCGTGCCGCTCGCCCTTCTCGGAACGGTGGCAGCACTCATGGGGGCGGGCGTCGCCAACAATCTTTATACGCAGATCGGCCTCATCCTGCTGATCGCGCTCGCAGCCAAAAATGCCATCCTCATCGTCGAATATGCTCGCGAAAAGCGGGCAGAAGGCATGGAGATCCTGGATGCGGCCGTCGAGGCCGCCCGCCTGCGTTTCCGGCCTATCCTGATGACGTCCTTCGCCTTTATCCTCGGCGTCCTGCCGCTGGTGCTGGCGACGGGCGCCGGAGCATCGGCCCGCAAATCGATCGGCATATCGGTCTTCAGCGGCATGATCGCCTCGACCTGCCTTGCCGTCCTCTTTGTTCCTTCCTTCTACGTGCTGCTGCAGCGCCTCGAGGAACACTGGAAGCGCCGCGGAGCGACCACAAGCACGGCTGCACCGGTTGCGGAGGCGGAGATAGCGAAACTCCGGTAAGGCGAGCAGCAATTATTGGACGATCACCTGCACATAGACATTCCCGCTCTTGGCGTAATAATAACCGCCGCAGCGATAATAATAGCCGCCGTAATAGGGACCATAGCGGCAGCCTGCTGGAAGCACGGCGATGGTCGTCGTCGTGCGTGTGACCACCCGCCGCGTCGTCCGGCGGGCCACACCGGCATAAGAGAGCGGCGTCAGCGGCCTGCCGATGACGGCGCTCGCCGGCGTGGCAAAGCCGATCGACAGAGGCATGAATCCCTGCTCCTCGATGTGAAAGCCGGTGAATGTCAAAACGCCGGCCAGGCCGAGGGCGAAGAACAGCTTGTTATAGGTCATTTTACCTCTCCCATATCGGCAGCCTCAGGCAGCTCGTCGAGCGATTGCAACTCACTGAGATCGACCGTCTTTGCGCTGGCTGGAACGTCGATCGTGTAGGAAACGGCCGCGACGTCCGCTCCGCTTTTGAAATCGCTGATTTCGAGCGTGTATTGCGGCGCCTGGACGACGTGCTTGCTGGTGATGACGTAACGGCGGGGTATCGGTTGCGGGCCGCTCTGTATCCAGATCTGCCAATCGATCTCAGGCGTCCGGAAGGCCAGATATTCGCATTCGACCCCATCCACGAAAGCGCTGGAAATATGCTTGGCCTCCGTCACATCTGATATAAGCACGTCATAGACGTTGGAGGATAAAAGATCGGCGCCCGGCGCTTCGACGCCTGCGGTCATCAGCCTGTCGATCAGCTCATCGAGCGAACCCTTGCCGTCGATCTTGGCATAGGCGTCGAGGTTCTTGCCATGAACCGTCAGCGACGAACCGTCGAAGCTCACGTCGAGATCGGCAAAACCGCCGGCTCTCGTGACCCGCAGCTTGTCGGGACGTGTCAGGTTCGCCGTCCCTGAACTCACGAACTGGAGTTTCTCGAAAGCAGGCGTCACTGCTTCGAGCGACGATTGATAGCTGAAGGAGATCGTCTTCTGTGCCGCCAGAAAATCGGACATCGTCTTTAAAAGAGCTTTCGCATCATCCGCCCATGCGCTGGTCGGCGGCGCCAGGCTGGCGGCAAGCGAAACATACAGGAGCATCCGCTTCAACCGCGGGAAAGGGAAAGTCGATGACATGGCAATGCCTTTCGTTGGTGTCGTCATGGATTTCATCGAATTGCAGATGGCGCCGGATCTGCCGCCGCCGAACATGAAAAGTGCTGATGCAATGCAGGCATGCGGGCAAACCACCGCTTGCGGGCTTCGCGGGATCGCGCACACCAAATTTCTCGGCGGAGCGCTCGGTGGTCTCTTTCAGAGAGCAATTCCGATCGAGCGTTTACAAGCCCGAGGTCAACACGCGATGGCAGGCTGGTGATACGCGTTGCAGATTGTCGCGCAGGCAGGCAATGCCCCGCCCTCCCCCCAACGGCACCATGCGGCACAAGGCCCGGAAATCCGCTCCGCAGGTTTCCCGCAGGATCATCACTTCCTCACGCGGTGAGAAGGCTGGCATCACTGCCCGAGGGGCCGGGGTGATCGCACCGGTGGCAGCCGCAGCGCCGGCCGACGGCGCCCCCGATCCCCCCAATGCCGCAACGCCTTGCTGACATGGTGCCGATAGAGCCGCGTTGTGCTGTTGCAGACAGCTGAGCGCCGCCGCACCGCCCGGCGTCACGCCGGAACATTGCGCCATGAAATCCCGCTGACAGGCCGATTTGACCGCATTGCGCTGCGCCTGCGTCGGCTGATGCGCCGGCGTGCCGGTCGCAGGCGCCGGGGTAGTCGCCGCAGTATTTGCAGGCGCAGCCGGCGTTGGCGCCGCCGATGTCGATTTGGGTTTGACGTTCACGGCGGACACCGCTTTCTGGCAACCTGCCGAAAGCGTAGCGCTATGCTGCTGCAGACAAGTCAGCGCCTCGATACCTCCCGGCGTAACCCCGGAGCATTTCGCCATGAAATCGGAGCGGCACTCTGCCTTGATGGCATCACGCTGCTCTTGGGTCGGCGCCTGCGCAGACGCGATCCCGGCGGAAAACACCACCGCGCAGAACGCAGGCAACCCGAAGATTAGCGATAGGACACGCCGCCGCCCATGCGGAGGCGCCAGTAGGAAGGATCTCCATTTTCGCATAATTCCCCCCAATAAATCTTTGATCTACTTCATGAAATCGAACTGCCTCTGAATAGGATAAATAGGCGCCGCCTAATGGACGGACGTTGCTTGCGACTGTGAAATGCAAAGAAGCGCCTGATCTATGTATATTAGAATATTATTCATTTAGCAACTATCTAGTCGTCACTCGAGAATCGACCGCAACTCATCGGAATAGTGTTATCGTCGCCTAGAAACGCAAAAAGCCCGCCATGAGGCGGGCATTTTGGTATTGCATGTTTGATATCCGGAAGTGTTGATTGCGGGGGCAGGATTTGCGCCGTTCGGGTCTTAAAACAGTCCACTGGAATGTTTTATCGGACTTTTCCCGAGCGACCGCTCACCCTTCAGGTTATGGTGAGCTTCAGCGAACGATGAGCTACCATCGCCAGCGAAGATGAAGTCTTCGCGCCAGCGATAACCGATCTTGGTATTTCGGGAAGATAGTGTTTTGGTTGCGGGGGCAGGATTTGAACCTGCGGCCTTCAGGTTATGAGCCTGACGAGCTACCGGGCTGCTCCACCCCGCGCCATTGCAGATCGATTTGATCTGCTTGAGTATTGTAACACGAAAGGCC
>NZ_WUFT01000037.1 GCF_010668805.1 Rhizobium phaseoli
CAGCGACGGCGGCGCTCAGGGCCGGACAGGACTTCTATCTTAGGACTGTGACTGGTCATAATGGGCACATTACCTCGCACACTTGTTAAGTGGGAGATCGTGTCCGGAGATTTACGGGGCTATTACATGGACATCACCGGTAGAGAACATGCTGTTATATATCTATGACTGGCATCGTCAACTTAACGGAATGTGTAATTCGATGTGCGAATGACGAGCCATGACAGACCGTGATCCATTATATCGCCGCCATCGCTTTCCCGCTGAAGTCATTGCCTAGGCGTTGGTGCATCGGTCGATGAATGAACGGATTCCAGTCTTTGATGCTGTGTCTATGCGGTATTTGTCACGCACCGGACGGATTTCGGGCGCGCGCATGCCAGCATTCGATTGAGGATGGTGCAGCCGATGGCGACTTCCGTCTGTTGCGCGGCGAATGAGCGTGCCCTCAGTCGGTGTCCGATGATCGACTTATAGCGACCGATCGCGGTCTCGACCAGAGATCGCTTGCCGTAGTCGGTAGCGGCCTGCCATTTCATCCGTCCATCGGCGTTGATCGCAGCGATATGACGGTCTCGTTGACAGGAGAGATCGGTGTCCGGCCGTTCCACCGCATTGGCGCGTGGCGGAATGACCACCGCGCCGCCGGCGCTATGCTTGGTGACGGCGTCATAGGTCGGGTTGCCGTCATAAGCGCCATCGGCCGTGAACTGGCCAACGGGGTCGTCGATTTGGTCGAGCAGCGCCCCCACCTGCGTGGCGTCGCCGTCATCTTGGTCGGTCATGACGTGAGCGATGATCTCGCCGCTGTCGGCATCCAGCGCCAGATGCAGTTTCCGCCATCGCCGACGGGACTTGGCACCATGCTTCTCTTCCAGCCATTGGCCGGCGCCATAGATCTCCAAACCGGTGCTGTCGACGAGGACATGGACGGGTTCTTTTCCTGGGAGCCGATGACCTTGCCGCTTGTTCGGCAATCGCCATTTGTTTGCCCGACGGCTCAGCGTCGTATGGTCGAAAACGGCGAGATCCAGTCCCATCAGCCGCAGCACTGACGTCAGAAAGCCCTCGGCCTGGCGCAGGCGCAAGCCGAATACGAGCCCCAGGGTCAGGGCGGTCTCAATCGCCAGATCGGAATAACGCTTTTGGCCTCCTCTTGTCTTGCGTCGTGGCGCTGCCCAACCGTCCACAGCCTCCGACGTCACCCAAACGGTCAGATTGCCGCGTTGGCGAAGACCCGCATCATACTCGGCCCAGTTCGTCACCTTGAACTTCATCTTGCCGATGTGATGACGGCGAGCGGCGTTATGTTTGTGTGGCATCGATGATCAATCAAGCTGTTTTCAATCGCAGCTACATAGGCAGAAACTGTTGAAATTTGGTCCGTGCACCAACGCCTCTCAACGTGCTTCAGGGTCTGAAGCTTGCCGGTGCCGACATGATCATCGGCGTCGATATCAACAATGATCGCAAGGCCTGGGGCGAAAAGTTCGGCATGACCCACTTCGTCAATCCGAAGGAGGTCGGTGACGACATCGTGCCTTACCTCGTCAACCTGACCAAACGCAACGGCGACCTGATCGGCGGGGCTGACTATACCTTCGACTGCACCGGCAACACCAAGGTGATGCGCCAGGCACTGGAAGCATCGCACCGCGGCTGGGGCAAGTCGGTTATCATCGGCGTTGCCGGCGCCGGCCAGGAAATCTCCACCCGTCCGTTCCAGCTGGTCACCGGCCGCAACTGGATGGGCACCGCCTTCGGCGGCGCGCGCGGGCGCACCGACGTGCCGAAGATCGTCGAATGGTACATGCAAGGCAAGATCCAGATCGATCCGATGATCACCCACACCATGCCGCTCGAAGACATCAACAAGGGCTTCGAGCTGATGCATTCGGGCAAGAGCATCCGCGGCGTGGTGGTGTACTGAACCATGAAAACCATCTCGACCGAAAATTCTCACGGCGGCACCCAGGGCGTTTACGTCAATCGCTCGGATGTCTGCGACTGCGACATGACCTTTGCGGTATTCCTGCCGCCGCAGGCCAAAGGACGGAAGCTGCCAGTTCTATGGTACCTTTCCGGTCTGACCTGCACCCATGCGAACGTCATGGACAAGGGCGAGTATCGGCGTCTTGCCGCAGAACTCGGTATTGTCATTGTCTGCCCCGACACCAGTCCGCGGGGCGATGCCATCCCGGACGAACCGGATAATTGGCAGTTTGGCAAGGGTGCCGGCTTCTACGTCGACGCCACCGAGCCGCCGTTCGCACAGAACTATCGGATGTACAGCTACATCGTCGACGAATTGCCGAAGCTTATCGCGGCCGAGTTTCCGGTCGACATGACGCGACAGGGAATCTTCGGTCACTCGATGGGGGGACATGGCGCGATCACGATCGCGCTCAAGAACCCCGAACGCTTCGGCAGTTGCTCGGCCTTCGCACCGATCAGCCATCCCTCGGTCTCCGGCTGGTCAAAGCCGGCATTTCAGAAATACCTCGGATCGGATGAAGCGCGCTGGCGGGCATATGATGCCTGCTCGCTGATCGAAGACGGGCATCGTTTCCCGGAATTTCTCGTCGACCAGGGCACGGCGGATAGCTTCCTGGAGGATGGATTGCGCCCCGAAGAGCTCAGGCAAGCCTGCGAGACGGCCGGCATCAGCCTGCGGCTTCGCATGCAGGAAGGCTACGGCCACTCCTACTTCTTCATTTCGACATTCATGGAAGACCATCTGCGCTGGCACGCGCGGAGGTTGGGAGACTGATTGCAGAGCTTGGCCGGGCATATCGCAAACGGCCCAGAAGGGGAGGAGAAACCCATGACCAGCATAGCCATACATCCGGCAGTGGATTCAGGCTTTCGGGCGACTGACGCTGCTTTCGCAGGCGGGACGCTCGTCTGCAAGTGCGTCAGCAATCCCGTGAAGGTGAGGATCAAGAGCGATATCGCCCACAATCACGCCTGCGGCTGCACAAAGTGCTGGAAGCCCGAGGGCGCAGTCTTTTCGGTCGTGGCGGTCGCGCCGACCGAAAGCGTCGAAGTCCTGGAGAATGGCGATAAGCTCGCCGTCGTCGATTCCGCCGCCTTGATCCAGCGCCACGCCTGCAAGGAATGCGGTGTTCATATGTATGGGCCGGTCGTGCGCGAACATCCGTTCCAGGGATTGTCGTTCGTCCATCCGGAACGCTTCCAGGAAAGCGGCTGGGCGAAGCCTGGCTTTGCGGCCTTCGTGTCGTCGATCATCGAAAGCGGCTTCGACCCCGCGAAGATGGACGCCGTCAGAGCGCAGCTAAGGACGTCCGGCATCGAGCCTTACGATTGCCTAAACCCCGGCCTGATGGACTACATCGCAACCTGGATGGCCAAGAAGAGCGGCGTCCTGGCCGCGTGATCGATCCCGGGGAGCGCCGAGCCGGCGCTCCCCGACAAAACCGCCGCCACCGGATATCGAGATAGGCCGGCAGCGCGCAGCGTTGGTGCGACTATATGGGGGAGGTTTACTACCCGCTAGACTGTACCCCATTAGATCCACGCTCGTTTGAAGGCAGCCTTACGGCCCTACAACTCTCCAACCTAGGAATATCAAAATTTACGGCCGATGCGTTGCGCACAGTTCGCAAGCAGCAGCTTTCGGGTACCGAGGACGTGGTATTTATATTCCCAACGCGGGAGCGCGAACATTTTGGCCATCTCGGTATAGAGGACGATGTAGGACCAGGTGAAATGTATGTCCTTAACTCGTCCGAGCCCTATTGGACCCAGATCGCCAACAAAACGCAGAATGTAACGATTAAGGTGCCGGCGAATTGTGTACGAGAGCGGTTTCCGCTTCTCGACAGAACCTATGGCCGTCGAGACATTGCGAATTCTGGCATGGTCCCGATCGTGGCGCAGTTAGCGCTTCAAACTTTCAATATGGTGCCGCTTGTCGACCAACATGTGCTCAAACGGACCGAAGACAATATCCTCGATTTGATGTGCATCATGCTAGAAACACGCAACGTTAGCGATGTTCCCGAAAGCACTACAGTCGCTCTATCGGATATAACCTTTCAACGGCTTTCGTCTTTCCTTTCACTCCATTTCCGAGACCCCGGCCTGGCGCCTGAGCACGCCGCTACTTCTTTGAGGGTCTCACGGCGGTATGTTCACAAAGTGTACCAAATGCATGGGACGACTTTCGGCCGCGAACTCATGGGACTTCGACTCCGCGAAGCAGATCGCCTGTTGAGAGCACCGTATGGGAAGAACGCCTTACCCGCTTCCTATTTCCGAAGTTGCCTACATCTGTGGCTTTTCCAGTCAATCTCATTTCTCTGCTCGTTACAAAGAGCACTTTGGATTCACGCCAAACGAGCGTCGCTTGAGTCCTTCTGACGGGACAGCCTGATATGCCTGACTAAACAAGCCGAAACCGCGACTGCTCCTGCCCTTTGAACAGCCGCGGGTACTTGTCGCCAGTATGGCGAACTCGATTCTGAACCTCCCAGACGGAGTCGCTAAAAGTAGCGAGTTGGCGGGCCGCGTTGTTCTGCAAGGCAGATCGCATCGCGTAAAACATTTCGCGTCGATAGAGATGAGCGTCGGGCCGATCCCGCATGCCCTGGAGAAACACCAGCATGGCCCGTTCTCCGTCTGTGGCGACGACGTCGTCAATTGTTGGGAAAAGAAAGCCAAACTTCGTTTGACCGCGGCGCCGGCCCTGTTGGTGAGCGGCGATGACCTTATTCAGCTCTGCTTTGTCGGCGCCGGTCATGCACTTGGCGGCGAAATTGAGCAGTAGCTTGTAGTGCTAGATGACGAAGACGAGCGCAAGAAAATTGATGAGTTTTAACTCAGCGCCACCCCGTCTGCACTTTCGAAATCGAAGAACTTCTGGATCGCAAGTGCGGAAGCGCCACGCGACCAGATGTTGTTCTCCCAGTCGATCTCGATCGGCGGCGGCACTTCAAAGCTGTATTGCTTGACTGCTTCGATCATCGGATCAATCAGAGCCTTGCCAAACCGAATGGCTTCCCCGCCAACAATGACCACCTCGGGGTCGACCAGGTCTATCATGCCGACGAGGCGGATGCCGATGTCGCGACCGATCGAACCGAGAAGTTCGACTGCCTGTGGGTCCCCAGATTCTGCAGCTGCCTGCAGGTCGACCGGTTTCTGCTCCGCACTTGTGGCACACAGTTCCACCCACTGCCTTTCGATGGCCGGCTCCGCAAACCGACGGCCCCAGTTCGAAAATGCGTCCGGTTTTACCCCGCCGCCATCGACGGCAAAACCGATTTCACCGGCCGCAAAGCGCGCGCCACGATGGATTTGCCCATGGAAGATCAGCGCCGACCCGACACCCGTGCCGATGATCAGCACGAGCGCCGAAGAGCGCCTGCGTGCTGCGCCGAACAGTTGCTGGGCGATGGCGAATGCATTGACATCGTTATCGACCCAAACAGGAACATGAACCTGCTCGGCAAGGAGGGAGGCGATCGGAACGTTGTGCCAGCCGAACCGGTGGGAGACCCGACAGACACCATGCTCGACGTCTATCAATCCGGGCATCGCGAGCCCCACGCCGATTAGCTTTTCACTGCGCAGAACCTTGTCTGGGATCAGTTGTCGGACCGCCTGCTTGGATGCTTCCGCCACGGTTTCAGGCTCCACGTTTGACAGTGCGATCACCGTGGTGGCCAGCGGTTCTGTAGAAAGATCCGTAAGCACCGCTTCAAGGCGGTCCGACATCAGCTTGAGGCCGATCGAATATCGTGCGGCGTAGTCGAGTTCGACCAGCACCGGTTTGCGCCCGCCCGTGCTTTGGGTGCTCTCGCCCTCTTTCAGAAACCCTTCCTCGATCAACTCGGAGACCAGTCCCGTTATCGCGGCATTGCTAAGGCCAGTTTTTGCGGCCAGCTCCCCGCGGCTCAAGCCCCCTTCCCGGCGCAGGAGATTGAGGGCCAGTCTCCGGTTGAGTGCCTTTGCGGTGCCTTGATCGACTTTAAGTGCCATGCGTCCATCTTATTTCATTAAGTGAAAAAAGTATTGCAATAATCCCCAAGCTGAATTACAAAGCTTGCGAGGATCAATCTCCTGTTGCTGTAGCACAGCCGATTGGCGTCTGGGAGGAGTCCAGACAGTCTTCCAGCAAATCGCGGGCCTACCCGCAGACACGAACATATTCAGGCACGTATGCGCCGGATGTGGTGTGCGATCCCTTTCGCACGCCATGGGTTCCTGCGCGCCCCAAGGTGGAACGAGACAATGACGATTTCCTGGATTTCAACATCTCCGACAGAGCAATGGGTCGCCAAGTCAATCGACCAGCCACTCAGTGCCATGCGCGGTCCGGCGTTGACCACTGGCACAACCATCCTTGAGAATTTCAAAGGCTTTGGTGGTTGCTTCAACGAGCTTGGCTGGAAGGCACTCCAGCTTGTCGACGACAATGCGCGCCAAACCATCCTCGCGGACCTTTTCTCCAAGGACGCCTGTGCATTCAACTACTGCCGCTTGCCGATCGGCGCAAACGACTATTCGGAAATCTGGTACAGCCACAACGAAACGGCTGGCGACTTCGCCATGGCCGATTTCTCCATCGAACGCGACCATCGATATCTGATCCCGTTTATCGAGGCGGCCAGGGAAATGCGGGGCGAAGAGTTGAGCCTCTTTGCCTCGCCCTGGAGCCCGCCGACCTGGATGAAATTTCCGCAGGCCCACAATTACGGCACGCTTGTCTGGCAGCCGGAATACCGCAAGGCCTACGCCGACTATTTCGTCCGATTTGTCCAGGCTTACAGCGACGTTGGCATCGCGATCGATGCCGTGCATGTCCAGAATGAACCGAACTCCGACCAGAAATTCCCGTCCTGTATCTGGACCGGAGCCAAGATGCGCGACTTCATCCGCGATGATCTCGGACCGGCATTCTCGGCAGCTGGCCTGAAGACGGAAATCTGGGCGGGTACGATCGAACGAGGCGACTTCAACGCCTGGGCTGGCACGATCTTTTCCGATGCCGAGGCGGCGGCCTACATCACCGGGGCCGGATTTCAATGGGCCGGAAAACATGCCGTCCAGCGGACGCGTCAGGCATTTCCGGACCTGCCGATCGTTCAGACCGAGAACGAATGCGGCGATGGGGCCAACACATGGGACCATGCTCACCACGTCTTCGACCTGATTCAGCACTATGTTTCAAACGGCACTGAAGCCTACGTCTACTGGAACATGGTTCTTGAGCCGCAGGGAGAGAGTACCTGGGGCTGGCAGCAGAACTCGATGATCACCATCGATCCTGAAAACCTGGCCGTGATCTACAATCCCGAATTCTACCTGATGAAGCACTTCAGCGCCTTCGTCCATCCGGGCGCCCAGGTGCTTGCCACCGTGGGGCCGATGGCGGCAAACGCACTTGCCTTCCGCAATCTTGATGGCACGACCATCTTCGTCATCCAGAATCCAAGCGATGCACCTCGCGACATCCCGCTGTCTCTTGGAGAGGAGACGGCAACATTCACCCTGCCCGCGCGCTCGATCAACACAATCCGTTTTTGACTGTTCTGGTGGACGATCCCCGTCTGCCTTGCTTGAGGAGGAAGTACATGAACCTTTCAATACGCATGCTCAGGAATACCGCGCTTTTTCTGTCGCTATCCGCGTCCACCGTGCTGGCGCAGACGACCGTCAACATCCTGCGCCCGGAAGTACCGGCCAACGAGAAGGCCTATTACGACCAGGTTGTCAGTGAATTTGAGAAGACGCATGCCGGCGTCGACATTGCGTTCGAATACCTCGCAAACGAAGCCTACAAGCAAAAGCTGAGCACGCTTCTGCAATCGGACGCGAAGCCCGACTTGATCTACAGCTGGGCCGGCGGCGTGCTGGCGCAGCAGGCTGAAGCCGGGGTCTTGCAGGATATCACTGCGGTGATGTCGCCGGAGTGGGCGGATAGTCTGTCGGCGGCGAGCCTTGCAGCGTTCACCGTCGACGGCAAGGTCTATGGAATCCCCACCAATGCCAATGAGGTTGTGTTCTGGACCAACACCGACCTCGCCAACAAGGCCGGTATCGATCTGGGTGCCATCAAGACGTGGGACGACTTCCTCGCCGGGGTCAAGAAGGCGAAGGAAGCCGGCATCACGCCGATCCTCGCCGGAGGCAAGGACAAGTGGCCGCTGCACTTCTACTACGGCTACCTGATGGTACGCGAGGCGGGCAAGGACGGATTGGCTGCGGCCATTGCAGGAGAAGGCGATGGTTTTGCGTCAGCACCCTTCGTCAAGGCGGGAGAGGACTTCAAGGCACTTCTCGATCTAGAACCGTTCCAGCCAGGTTTCATGGACACGACCTTCGAGCAGGCGACAGGCATGTTCGGCGACGGGAAGGGTATTTTCCACCTGATGGGCGACTGGGATTACGGCACAGCCAAGCAGAACTCCGCAACGGGCAAGGGTATCCCTGACGAAAAGATGGTGACTATCCGGTTCCCGACTGTTGCCGGCGGTGCCGGGCAGGCAACCGATACCTTCGGCGGCATCAATGGGTTTGCCGTGGTCTCCGGTGCGAAGCCCGAAGCGGTCGAATTCCTGAAATATCTCTCCAACAAGGAGAACCAGGCAAAAGCCGGCGCTGAGGGCCTCTTCATTCCCGTAACCAAGGGTGCGGATGAGCGGATGAGCAATCCCTTCTTCAAGCAGATGTCGGCCGCCCTGGTTGCCTCCAGCTTCCACCAGATCTTCCTCGATCAGGCGTTGGGATCGGATGTCGGGGCGACCATCAACGATGCCGCAGCTGATATCGCACAGGGCGCGGCAACTCCGGAAGAGGCCGCGAAAACGGTCCAGGACGCGTGGTCCGTTCGTTGAATTTCGCATCTCGCCGGCAGGATTGACCTGCCGGCCCCATCCAGTGGAGCGAAGCCATGTCCCATGCAACACCCATACGAATGCAGAAATCCAACTCGATATTCGCCGACCTCATGTCCAGCAAAGGCCAGGCAGTCCTTCTCATGCTGCCGCCAGCCGTCCTGCTCTTTACCCTCTTCGTCGCCTTGCCGCTGTTCGATGCGGCCTATTACAGCCTGTTCAAATGGAACGGCTACGGCACGCCAACTGATTTCGTCGGGGTCGATAATTTCCGCCAGGTCCTCAATCACGGCATCTTCTGGCAGTCCGTTCGCAACACATTGATCGTGCTCGCTGTTTCGCTGTTCATCCAGCTGCCGCTCGCACTCGGCCTCGCGCTGATGATCTATGAGAAGACGCCCGCGAATACGTTGTTCCGGCTGGTCTTCTTCCTGCCCTACATCCTGGCGGAAATCGCCTCCGGATTGATCTGGAGCTTCGTCTTCGACGGTAATTCTGGCGTCGCGAGCGCCGTGTTCAAGTCGCTCGGGATGGCCCCCGTCTTCATTCTCGCCGATCGCACTTGGGCCTTTCTCGCCATCACGCTGGTGGTGGTGTGGAAATATTTCGGGTTCCACATGATGATTTTCGGCCTCTGAACATTAAAGGGGCACAGATATACGGTAGGCCGATCATAAGGTGAACGAGACGGGTCGGAAGCCGGTATCGTCGAGCGCGGGCTTTTCTTCCCATAGGTAATCACCGGTGAGATTTACGTGTTCCCATGAGAGCGGCGACAGGCTGGCAAGCAGGGGCTCGGCGACTGGCTGCCCGGTATTTCGAAGGACATCGACGACACGGCCCGTATAGATCGTGTTCCAGTGAATGATAGCGGTGACGATCAGATTGAGGGCCGACGCTCGGATTGACAAGTTTTCCTGGCTTCGATCACGGAACCGGCCGAGACGGTGGAGATTGACGGCACGCACGAGACTGTTGCGGCTCTCCCCTTTATTCAGCTCTGCAGTTGTTGTCTTCCGAAGATCCTCGTCATTGATCCAGTCGAGCGTGAACAGGGTCCGCTCGATCCGGCCCATGTGACGTAGCGCCTGGGCGAGACCGCTCTGCCTCGTGGTTGCGGACAATCGCTTGAGCATGAGCGAGGCACTGACGGTGCGCGTTTGCAACGAGGTCATCAGGCGCAAAATATCGTCCCAATGCACCCGGATCAGGTCGGCGTCGATGCGGTCGCCCATGACATTCTGAAGAATGCCATACTGTTTTGCAGGCCTAAAGCCATAGAGGCATCGCCCATCGAGATCGGGAATGCGAGGCACGAAAGCAAAGCCGAGCGCATGGCAGAATGCAAAGACGAGATCGCTGACGCCGCCGCCATCGACGTGATGGCGGACGATATTGAGACCTGCATCGGTTTCAAGAAGAGCATCGAGAACATGGACCGCTTCGCTTGCCGTCGCAGCGATGATCTTTGTGTGGAACGGAGCATAGCGGCCCGAGATCGCCGTGTAGAGCTTGATGATCGGGTTGGTTCCGTAATGACCGTTGACACCGCCGGCGACTTCACCGCCATCGCCAAGATGGATATGCTGTCCATCGGAGGAGGAGACGGTGTGAGAACCAAAGACGGCCGCGAACGGGGCGGCATGTTGGGCCTCGACGAGCTTGGCAAGCGCCAGGGTGAACGTCTCCTCCCTGAAGTGCCATATCGCCATCTGCTGTAGCTGGCGGCGTGTTATGCCGGGGCAGGCGAGCGCCATCTTCGAAAAGCCGAGATTTGTGGCTTCGGCGATGAGCGCTGCATAGAACACACGCATGTCGTTCGGCGTCCGTCCGGTCTGAAGATGCTCAAACAGGGAGCTGAAGCCGGTCATTCGATCAATATCGGCGACGAGGTCCGTCAGCCGGATCGGCGGCATGGCTGCTGCCACTCGTTTTGCGAATGCGAGTGCAGCTTCGGTCTCGGCGGTTTTGACCGCGGGTACTCGCAACCCCTTTGCGCCGATGCGCGTGTCGCCCCGACCGGTCTCCAAACGGTTCGCTGCCTCGCGCAGTTTCTGGTCCAGCGCTTCGGCTTTCTGAGCGAGATAGATCTCGACATCGATCGGAATTGCGACGGGGATTCGGGCCTCGGCCTTGATGATGGCATAGGTCTGGTGCGAGATCATGTCCTCGTCGAGCGCGCGGTAGGTGCGCGACCCTTTTATCCAGATCTCGTTGGCAGCAATCCGGTTCTTCAGTTCGACAATGATGAAGAGTTCCAGCATTCTCTGATCGATCGAGCCGTCCGCTGCCAGGATTATCTTGATCCAGCGCTTGTCGACCAGATCGCGCGCGTTCGCAATCCAGGGCGGATTTGTCGAGCGACGGCGACCTTTTCCTGCGACCTTCATTTGCATCACGATGCCGATGAAGTCGCGGTTTTGACGGTTCCCCTCGAAGGTGAACGCTGTCAGGAACGGAGCTGAGAACCGCCGGATGCGCGCATATTGGGCCGGCAGGTAGGCGATCAGATCGTCATCTTTGCGGGTACGAGAGGCCGCTTTTGCAGCTGCGGTCGCCTGCATCAACTGGTCCCAACTGCTGACAGCGTTGACTGCCTCATCCAGGGAAAGCCCGGTTTCGCGTTTGGTGGAAATCGCCTCTCCGAAGCTTACGAAGAAATCCAGAGCCGATGTCGCCGATGAGGCATTTTCCAGTAGTTGCCTGTCGCGCTCAGCCTCTGCCCGCCGGAATGACTTGCCAATCAGGACCTCGAACATGCCGATCGCTGCATCAGTGAGCGCAATTTCCATCTCCAGAAGGAAGGCTACAAGTGTTGCATACCGGCGGCCTGACCGCATTTGCTCGAAATTCTGGGCTGTCAGGCGGCGACCTTCCTGTGCCATGCGACGCACACGGTGGGCAGGGACGACCTGGAGCACATTGTTGGAAAGCCCGACATGACGCACCGCCTCAAGCCGATCAATCAATCCTCGCATGGCAGCTTCGCCGGCTTTTCCGGGCGGTTCGCGTAACCAGGAGATCCCACTTTGACGGATACGCGGTCCCATACCCAACAAGGCCTCCATCCTGACGACCAGATCTGGAGGCAGTCTCGCGGCAACATCGGCGAACAGCGCTTCCTCCGCTTCGGTGCAGGCTTGCCCTGCCAACCGTTCGATCACCGTGATGCCGGGAATGACAATACGCCGACGGCGCATCTCATCGGCGAGCGCTGTGACAACGAATTTGTCCTTGGTCGAGGCGATCGCCACACCTCGCGCGAAAGCAAGCAGGTCAGCTCGTAGGGGGTGGCTCAGTTCGGTGAACCCGTAGTGTTGACGTAGGATGGCCAGTTGTTCGTAGCGCGTGGGCGTTCTTCGTGCGAAACTTGCCAGCGCCTCTGGTTCGATGCTGAGCTGCTCGGCCAGAAAGGCGAGCGCGCTCTCCGGGATCACCTCCCCACGCTGGATCAGTCGTCCGGGATAGCGAAGGGCACAGAGCTGAAGGGCCAAACCCAACCGAGTATCGTCACGCCGGCGTGTTTCGAGAAGACGCTGGTCTTCGTCATTGAGGCTCCAATGGCGGATCAGGGTGTCGTCGTCGGCGGGCAGGGCGAGAAAACTTTGCCGTTCGGCATCCGTCAAAATCATTCGGCGAGGCATCGGCACTCCATCTGTCACAAAAAGACCGGAGATAACCGTTCACAGAGCTTACATTGCAAGACGGGTTATGTGACAATCTACAGGCTTTGCCGCCGCGAAATGAAAATTGTCACACAGACGGACGTATAAATGACAGCTCTGATCGGATATGCGCGGGTGTCGAAAGCCGACGGCAGCCAAGTCCATGACCTCCAGCGCGATGCGCTGATCAAGGCTGGCGTCGAGGTCGATAACGTCTATGAGGATTCCGCCTCGGGCAAGCAAGATGATCGTCCCGGTCTAGCGGCTTGCTTGAAGGCGCTGCGCGCTGGCGACACGCTCGCGGTCTGGAAGCTTGACCGTCTCGGTCGTGACCTGCGTCACCTCGTCAATCTCGTGGACGACCTCACAAAGAGGAACATCGGTCTGAAAGTACTCGCAGGCGAAGGCGCATCGATCGACACTTCCACAGCGAACGGCCGGCTGGTGTTCGGAATATTTGCCGCTCTTGCCGAATTTGAGCGGGCACTGATCATCGAGCGGACCAAAGCAGGCCTAGCGGCAGCCCGAGCGCGTGGCCGGAATGGCGGGGCGCCATTCAAAATGACCCCCGCGAAAGTACGCCTTGCTCAAGCAATGATGGGAAAACCTGAGACGAAGGTGGCCGATCTCTGCGCAGAACTCGGCATCACCCGTCAGACCTTATACCGGTTTGTTGGCCCCAAGGGTGAGTTGCGGGGCGATGGTGAACGTCTGCTCGGACGGAAAAAGATCACTTTGGGAGTAAGAAAATGAAAGAATTGGAGGGAGGGCGAGCAGGGCAGATTTGGCGCGACGGAAATACCGTCAGGAGGCCATCTGGTCCTTGGACGCCGACAGTGCATCGGTTCTTGCGCCATTTGCAAAACAGCGGCTTTACTGCTGCACCAATTCCTGTCGAACTAACGAAACATCAAGAAACCGTAAGTTACGTCGAAGGGCGCGTTTGTGAGAATTTGGCGGATCGATTTGTTGGTTCGGAGCGGATGCTACACTCTGCAGGCGAGCTTCTGCGCAAATTCCATTCAGCTTCGCGTGGGTTCCTGGACGTTGATCGCGAGATCCAGACGTGGATGCTACCACCACAAGAACCTCCCGAGATTATCTGCCACGGTGACTTTGCACCCTACAATGTCGCAACTGAGGGCGATGTGGCTGTGGGGATCATTGATTTCGACACCGCACATCCAGCGCCAGCCTTATGGGATCTGGCATATGCAGTTTACAGATGGGCGCCATTGTCTGACCCCTCCAACCAAGGCGTTGTGTTAGATGTCCGTGAACAATTGCATCGCGCAAGCATCTTTTGTGCATCCTATGGCGCGACAGCCGACGAAAAGCTCAGGCTTCCGGAGGCGATCTGCGGACGACTGCAAGCATTGGTGGATTTCATGCATTCAAGAGCAGAAGCGGGAGACTTAACCTTCGTGGAGGACGTGGAGGCTGGCGACGCCGCCATATACCTCAGGGACATAGAGTACGTGCAGAAAAATCGTGATCGGCTGTTGTCAGCACTCGGCTGACCAGAAATGAAAACCATCCCGTATATCTGTGCCCCTTTAATGTTCGGGGGCCATTCGTGCTCGCCAATCCCGAGATGGCCGAGCATCCCTTTTTTAGCATGCATCCGGAGTGGGCGAGAATCCCCATGGTCTGTCTGGCGACCGCGGCAACGGTCATCGCCAGTCAGGCGGTGATTTCCGGCGCTTATTCCCTCGTCCGCCAAGCGATGCACCTCAACCTGCTTCCGCGCCTGCGCATCCTCCACACCTCCGAAACGCAATCCGGACAGATCTTCATGCCGCAGGTGAACAACCTGCTGTTCATCTTCGTGGCTGCACTTGTGCTCTTCTTCCGAAACTCAAGCGGCCTTTCCGCCGCCTACGGTATCGCCGTGACAGGCGAAATGTTAATCACTTCGATCCTCCTGTTCATCGTGATGCGCCGGATCTGGAGTTGGAGGTTGGCGACCGCTCTTGCCGTCATTGTACCAATGTCACTGATCGACGCCGGATTTCTAGCCGCCAACATCGCGAAGTTCGCAGAAGGCGGATGGGTTCCCGTTGCGGTGGCGACAACGATGGCGCTCGTAATGCAGACATGGACGGCGGGACGTCGGCTGCTTGCTGCTCGCACCAAGGCCGACGAAATCCCACTTTCGGCGATCATTGACAATCTGGCCCGGAAGAAGCCGCCCACGGTGCCTGGGACTGCGATGTTCTTGACAAGCGACATCGAAGGCGCGCCGACCGCCCTTCTCCATAGCCTGAAACACTACAAGGTGCTCCATGAGCAGAACGTCATTCTCAGCGTCGTCACTTCGACTATGCCGTTCGTCCCGGAGGATGAGAAAATCTCCCTTGAAAGCTTCAATCCCCACTTCAGCCGGTTGGTGATCACGTTCGGCTACATGGAGACACCCAACATCCCTCGTGCGCTCGTCCTCGCCCGCAAGCTCGGTCTTAAGTTCGATATCATGTCGACCTCGTTCTTCTTGTCCCGCCGAACGATCCTGCCGTCGAAGAAAGGCGGCATGCCGTTCTGGCAGGACCGGCTGTTCATCTCGCTTGCGCAGAATGCCAGCAATGCGACAGACTATTTCGGGCTGCCGTCGGGGCGAGTGGTCGAACTCGGGCTACAGACAACCATCTAGCGGCTGTCGATGAGCGCCGGTCTCCCATCATGTTGCGAGGAACGCCAGTTTGTCCGTGTTCGATCTGATTTCGTTGCTCCTGGTTCTCACCGCCGGGTTTGCCTGGGTCAACCATCGCTATTTCAAGCTTCCCCCCTCGATCGGGATCCTTGTGATGGGACTTGCGGCGTCGGCGTTGCTGGTTCTGCTGGAGCTTTCCATTCCGAATGCTTCCATCTACGCGGACGTCGCGGCTCTTGTGCGACAGGTCGATTTCCAGACGACCGTCATGAACGGGCTTCTCGCCTTCCTGCTGTTTGCTGGCTCGCTCCACGTCGATTTTTCCGCCCTTCGGTCACGAGTCGCCGTCGTCGGTGCGATGGCCACCATCGGCGTGCTCCTATCAACGGTGCTTATCGGCATCGCGATGTGGGTCCTGGCGGCCCTGTTTGGCACAGAGCTGCCATTCCTGTGGGCGCTGGTGTTCGGCGCATTGATCAGCCCCACGGATCCGGTGGCGGTTCTCTCGACGCTCAAAGCCATCAAGGTTCCGCAAGCGCTCGAGACGGACATGGCGGGTGAGTCTCTGTTCAACGACGGCGTCGGGGTCGTCGTGTTCACCGCATTGCTGGCGCTGGCGAGCGGCGGCGCAGACGTCGGCGCGGCGCAGGTCGCGGAACTCTTCGTCGTGGAGGCACTGGGAGGGGCAGTGGTCGGCCTGGTATCGGGTTATGCCGCATACCGGGCGATGAGGGCGATCGACGACTATCCCGTCGAGGTGTTGATATCCATCGCGCTGGCGATGGGTTGTTATTCCCTCGCCTCTGCACTGCATATGAGCGGCCCGATTGCCGTCGTGGTCGCCGGAATCCTGGTTGGCAACCGCGGCCCGAAAGACGCGCTCAGCGACATGACACAGCGATATCTCTTCGGCTTCTGGACCCTGGTGGATCAGATCCTGAACTCGGTCCTCTTCCTCCTTATCGGACTTGAGGTCCTTGTACTGCGCTACGAATCGACGATCCTGCCCCTCGCCCTTGCCGCCATACCGGTGGCGCTTGCGGCCCGCTTCGCGTCGACCATCATTCCTGTGACCCTGCTCCGCAGACAGTACGACTTCGTCCGCGGCACGGTAATCGTCCTCGTCTGGGGAGGTCTCAGGGGCGGCATATCGATCGCCTTGGCACTGTCCCTTCCGGAAACGCCCTTCAAGGCTGCCCTGCTTGCCGCGACTTATGCCGTCGTGATCTTCACGATCGTCGTTCAGGGACTGACACTGGGAAAAGTCGCCAGCCGCTCGTTGCGGGCGTCCGGCCCTTCAATGTAGAGAACCGCAGTGGCTTTAAGTGGACGACGACATGAATATCAGCAAGAGGTGGATTCCTTTCGTAATCGCAGTCCTGGCTCTCCTCGCCGTAGCGCAAATCGCGATAGTAGGCGCGGGGGCGATGGGATGGTTCGGCTCCTAGTGAGATGGCCGTTCACAAAGACCGCCCCCGAGCGGCCCGGTCACATTGGCAACCACGCTACGATGATCCAGCGAGGTGACGGCGCAATGAGAGTAGCCATTCATACGCTCGGCACGCGCGGAGACATTCAGCCCTATATCGCTCTGGCATTGGGATTGATCGAGCGAGGACATCGAGTATAGCTTGCCGCTCCCGTTCAGTTCGAGAGCATGGTGCGGGACTATGGCGTCGCTTTCGCCCCCCTGCCCGGAGAGTTTGTTGCTCTTCTCAACACGCCGGCAGGAAAGGCGGCGATCGCCGGCGGCAAGGGCTTCAGTGCCGGCTTCAAGCTGCTCAAGTATGCACGTCCGATGATGCGAAGCCTGTTCGACGCGGAATGGAAAGCAGCCCAGGCCTTCACGCCCGATATTTTCGTGCATCATCCCAAAGCAATCGCGGCGCCACATATGGCGGAGGCGCTGCAGTGCCCATTTATTCTGGCCTCACCCTGCCGGGTTTTACGCCAACCTCCGCTTTTCCCACCCCGATGTTGCCTTTCAAAGATCTAGGCTGGTTCAACCGGATAAGCTCAATCAATCTGCTGCTCGCGCGGCTGCGGTCATTGCTTGAGCGACAGCGGCGGTTCATTTCCGATGCGGCCCATGAATTGCGCAGGCCCCTCTCGGTACTCCAGATTCGAATCGACAACCTTCGACACGACGACGCGATGGTCGATTTGCCCGCCGGTTGTCCGAGCTGGAGGCCCGGGATCAGAAGGTCTGCAAGCCTGGTAAACAAGCTCCTGCGCCTCGCCCGTTACGACGCCCGCGAACCCGCGCCCGCACCGCGGCCTATCGACCTCGCCCAACATGCGGTCGACACCATCGCGCGCCTGACACCGCTTGCTGGCAGTCGGTCGATCGATCTTGGCATCACCCGCCGGGATAAGGCCGTCACGAACGGAGCCCTTGCCGACCTCGAAATCATCCTCGACAATTTGGTCGAGAACGCCGTGCTGTACACGCCACCGAGCGGAACCGTCGACGTCGCGGTGATGGTCGCCGGGCAAGAAGCACGGATCGAAATCCGCGACACAGGACCCGGGATCGCGGAAGAAGAGCTGCCCCGTGTCTTTGAACGGTCCTTCAGGGCAATGCCTCAGGATGGCGAGGGAAGCGGCTTGGGGCTGGCGATCGCGAAAGCTGCAGCCGAAAGACAAGAAGTGCGGCTCACACTCGCCATGCGCGAGGATGAGCCCGGTCTTATCGCATGCCTCGTTGTACGGCTGGCCCCAAACGAAGGCGTCGCGTTAGTTCCCCTAACGCGGGAGATTGCGAACGGAATGATTACGATAATTGAATGAGAAAATGCAACGGATCTAGGTCTCATTAAGGGTCGTCGACATCGGGATCGTGCAAGTACCCCAGTTGACAGCAGCGGATACGCGCTGCGCTTCAGTCGGCACCTTTTTTCTCATCCTTGATCCGCCTGAAAGCTAGTTGAAAGCTTGGGTCAGCTATCTTGCCCTTATCGCAGAGGAGCGCGTGGCCGTCGTGGCAACGTAAGTGCGATACGAAACTCAGGAGGAGATCCAATGCGTTCTACACGCACGTTATTCAATTCAGCTGCACTGTCCGTCGTCATGCTCGCGTCGATGCTTGAAGCAAATTCTGCCCATGCAGCCGGCAAGATCACGTTGATGGTCGGCGGCTACGAGAAGCAAATCTATCTGCCAGCAAAACTCGCTGAAGGCCTCGGCTATTTCAAGGATGAAGGCCTCGATGTCGAGCTTCTGAACGAACCGGCCGGCGTCGATGCCGAGAACCAGCTTCTGGCCGGCGCGGTCCAGGGCGTTGTCGGCTTCTATGACCATTGCGTCGACCTGCAGGCCAAGGGGAAGTTTGTCGAATCGGTCGTCCAGTTCAGCCAAGCTCCAGGCGAAGTCGAACTCGTCTCGGCCAAGCATCCGGAAATCAAGTCCATCGCTGACTTCAAGGGTCACAGCGCTGGGGTCACCGGCCTTGGTTCCTCGACCAATTTTCTGACCCAATACATGGCCAACAAGGCTGGCCTGAAGGCCGGCGACGTCACCTCCGTTCCGGTCGGTGCAGGCGCGACCTTTATCGCCGCCATGCAGCAGGATGCGATCCAGGTAGGCATGACGACAGAACCGACGATCTCCCGTCTTCTGAAGACCAAGGAAGCAACAGTACTCGTCGATATGCGCACGATGGAAGGCGCACGCCAGGCGCTCGGCGGCACCTATCCCGCAGCCTCGCTCTACATGGAAACCTCATGGGTCGACGCCCACAAGGCCGATACCCAGAAGCTTGCGAATGCTTTCGTGAAGACGCTGCGCTTCATCAATACGCATTCCGGCGCCGAGATCGCCGACAAGATGCCGAAAGAATATTACGTCGGCGACAAGGAAGGATACGTCAAAGCGCTCGACGAAGGTAAGGCGATGTTTACCGCCGATGGCCTGATGCCGGAAGATGGTCCGAAGACCGTTCTCTCGGTTCTTTCTTCATTCTCGAAAAATATGCAGGGCAAGCAGATCGATCTTTCGAAGACCTACACCACGGAATTCGTCAAAAAGGTCATGTAAGCGGCTTTCAGATCCGCCTCCGGCACGTTCGCCGGCGGCGGACATGTCCTCGGCTTCGCGTGCGAGCCTAACGAGCGCGCGTCAGGAAAACCAATGTCAGACATCAGCATTCGGAAGCCGGCAATCGAGCTTCTCAATGTCAGCAGGCGCTTTGTCTCTCCGACAGGCAAGTCGCTGACAGCATTGCGCGATTTCACCATGTCCGTGGAAGAAGGCGAATTCGTCGCTGTCGTAGGCCCGACCGGCTGCGGCAAATCCACCACGCTTAACCTGGTAACGGGTCTTGCGCGGCCGAGCGCCGGCGAGGTCAGGCTGATGGGCGGACCGGTTGACGGTATTGATCCGCGCGTCGGCTTCGTTTTCCAAACGGACGCGCTCTTTCCCTGGAGGAATGTCATCGACAATGTTATGACCGGCCCCCTGTTTCGCGGCAAGAGTAGGACGGAAGCAGAAGATAGCGCCAAACGCTGGCTTCAGCGCGTCGGCCTTTCAAAGTTTCTGCATCACTATCCGCATCAGCTTTCGGGCGGTATGCGCAAGCGCGTATCGTTGGCGCAGACCTTCATCAACGAGCCGGAAATCCTGCTGATGGATGAACCCTTCTCGGCGCTCGACGTGCAGACCCGCACCGTGATGCACGAGGAATTGTTGAGACTGTGGGCGGAGCGGAAAGCTTCGGTCGTTTTCGTGACCCATGATCTGGAGGAAGCCGTCGCGCTTGCCGACAAGGTCTATGTGCTCACAGCCGGCCCAGCCACGGTCAAGTCCGTCTACACGATCGAGCTTCCACGCCCGCGTGTCGTGTCGAAAATTCGCTACGAGCCGCGCTTCATCGACTATTGCAAGACGATCTGGGAGGATCTCCGCCAGGAGGTCGAGGCCAGCTATCGCCGTTCCAGCGAAGCTGCGTAAGGAGACAAGCATGGCAAACATCATCGCAGACGACGTACCGGCCGTCGTATTTCGCCCCGGCACATCGGATTCCGAAATCGAGGCCGCAGCGCTCCGCGCGATCAAGAGACGTAAGCAGCAGGTTCTGTCGCTGCAGATCGGGATCTTCGTCGCGGTTGTGGCACTCTGGCAGCTGTCATCCAACCTGCTTTGGATCGACCCGTTTTTCTACTCCAGCCCGAGCGACATTATCTTTCGTCTCTACGATTGGGCGGTCAACGGGACCAGTGAAGGTTCACTTTGGTACAACCTCTGGGTGACGATGGAAGAGGCTCTGATTGGCTTTTTCTGCGGCTCCATTACCGGCGTCATCGTTGGTGTAAGCCTCGGTCGCAACCGTTTTCTGTCGGATGTTCTGTCGGTCTATATCAAGGCGATCAATTCCATTCCGCGTGTGGTTCTGGCACCGATCTTCATCATGATCCTCGGCCTTGGCCTGCCATCCAAAGTGGCGCTTGCCTTCATCATGGTATTCTTCGTCGTGTTCGCCAATGCGTTCCAGGGGGTTCGTGAAGCCGACCGCAACATGATCGCCAATGCGAGGATCCTCGGTGCTTCTGATTGGCAGGTCACGCGGGCCGTGATCGTTCCTTCGGCCATGAGTTGGATTTTTGCGAGCCTTCACGTCTCCTTCGGTTTTGCCATCATCGGCGCTATCGTCGGGGAGTTTGTCGGCGCCCGCTTCGGTATCGGCCAGCTGATTTCAATCGCCAAGGGTACCTTCGACGCTGCAGGTATGTATGCCGCGATCGTCCTTGTGATGATCGTAACGCTGATCGCGGAATTCATCATGACGCATATCGAAAATCGCTTGGCGAAGTGGCGCCCGCAGCAGAGCCTCGACATTCAATGATCCTCCCAGGGAATCAGCACAGAACACCGACGCCGGGTATTTTTGTTGCAGGATCTGTTCGATCAGGGGCCGACAGCCGGAATTCTCACCGTCAGCAGCAGCCCTCCGGTCGTCGCGTCCCTGAGCGTGACGTTTCCGCCGGCGCCGGTCACCACTTCCCGCACGATCGCCAATCCTAGCCCGCTTCCTTCAGCCTGTGTTCCGACAATCCTATAGAACCGCTCGAACACATGGTCCCTTTCGCCCTCGGGAATGCCGGGGCCGCTGTCCTCGATCTGCAGCACGGCCTCGTCTCCCTCCCGCGTGGTCCTCACCGTCACGGTTCCGCCACGCGGGGTATAGCGCAGTGCGTTATCCACGAGGTTGACGACCATCTCGCGCAGCATCGTGCCATCGCCCTCCACGAAGATCGGCTGCTCGTCGGCCTCGAGGCCGAGGTCCATACCACGTCCCAATGCTTCCTCCGCATGATATTCCAGGATTTGGCGGACGGTTGCTGCAAAATCGATCCTGTCGCTACGAGGCCGACGGCTTCCAGGCTCCGCACGTGAGAGGGTCAGCAGCTGGCTTGCCAGTCGTGTCATAAGGCGCGTGCTGGTTCGCAGGGACTGCAGGGCCTCTTCGCGCCGCGCCGGGTCTGCCTCGCGCGCCGCCACGCTTGCCTGCATCGCAATGAGCGCGAGGGGTGTTCGCAGTTGGTGTGCTGCGTTTGCGACAAACCGCCTCTGTGCCGCGATCTGGTTTTGCACGCGCTCCATATGGTCGTTGAGCGTAGCGACCAGGGGGCGCAGTTCCGTCTGCACGATGTCGAGCGACAGCGGATCAAGCCGCTCACGCCCCCGGTCGCGAACGGCGTCGCGCAGGCGCAAAACCGGCGCCAAGCCGCGCTGCAGCCCGACAATCGTGACAGTTCCAGCAAGTAGCACGAGGACCAACTGTTTGCTGAAATCCGATAACCAGAGCCTGTCCCTCATCGCCGTCCACCCGTTGCGGGTCGCCGCGACGGTTACCGCTATATCGCCTTGCTGCTTTAATCCGACCAGAGGATGGTAAAGCGTCAGCAGGCGCACCGGGCTATCGTGAAAGACTGCTTCTTCGCCGATTCCCGGCCTGGTCGATTCCGTTAGGTCCGGAAATCCGGCGACAAGATTGCCCCAGGCAGTGATCACCCGGTAGAAAACACGGTCCTGATAGCCGGTATCGAACATTTCCAGCGCCGCCGGCGGTATATCGATCTGCGCTGCTCCGCTCTCGTCGACGGTGACATCCTCGGCAATGACGCGCGCCGAGGCCATCAATGTCTGGTCTAAGATAAGGTTGGCCGTCGCGTTGGCTGTGAGGAAACTGAGGTAGAGATTGATACAGATCGCGCCGATGAGGGTCAGAAATATCCATGCCAACAGCTGGATGCGCAGACTTGCGCCGAGCAGCCGGATGGCTTGCCAGGCGCCTTTTCCGAGACTTTTGACGTTTTCACCCAGCATGGCGCAACATGTAGCCAAGGCCGCGGAGCGTTGCAATCTGGGCGGAGCTGCCCTCGAGTTTCTTGCGCACCCGATGGACGTAGATTTCGATCGCGCTTGCGTCCGCTGCGTCGTCGAAGCCGAAGACGCTTTCCGACAATGTTGCCTTTGCGACCGTCGTACCGACCTTTAGGGCAAGTTGTTCGAGTACCGCATGTTCTCGCGGCGTTAGAACCAGCGTCTCGCCCGCCAGGGTGAACTGGCGCGTGCCGCCGTCGAAAATTAGATCTCCGATGGCTATCTGGGGCGTTGCCCGGTCATGGCCGCGCCGGACAAGCGCACGGATGCGGGCTTCCAGCTCCGCTATTTCGAAAGGTTTGGCAAGATAATCGTCCGCGCCCCCATCCAGTCCGGCGACCCTTCCATCGAGGCTGGCATTGGCGGTGAGGATGATAACCGGGACCTTGTTGCCGGCTTGTCGGAGCCCCTTGAGCAGCGTCATTCCGTCAATTTTCGGAAGCGACAGATCGAGAATGACGACGGCGTACTCCGCTACCTTCAAGAGATGCCCCGCGTCTTCGCCGTCATGTGCGATATCGACCGCATAATTCGCCTGCTTGAGCGCCTTGCCAAGCCAGGCTGCTAACTCGTGATTGTCTTCGACAAGCAGGATTTTCATAGGAGGACACTACTACAAATCATCCGGAAATGTCGCGACGTTAGAGGTGCTACTCCTAGCATAAAAAGCGCAACTAAGAAGAGACGGCACTATCGATGACTTCTCGGAGAAGGGAGGTCGTGGAGTCCTTCAAAAGTTCATAAGGCCATCACCTGTGCATGAATTTCCGCCTCGCAGCTCGCGCAACGCTCTCGGCCAAGATCAGCAGGCATCCGACGATCAGTATGCCGGCGGCGATTGAACCGCCAAGTAGCCCCCATTTCACCGAAAAGCCGACGGCGATGATCAGGGCCAGCGCCAAAAGGGCAAGTGCGCCGTCGTCTATGAACATGCCGACGAGTTCGTTGATTGCGATTTTGAGAATGTTCATTGGGCAGGTTCCATATGCGCGTTGTAGTACCGGCGAAGCATTTTGACGGCCACCAAAGAGAAGAGCGCCAATACGCCGAAGATCGGCAGCAGCGAGAGATCGGCGCCCGGCCAAACCGTGCCGATCCCTTCTCCCACCCAGAAAATTCCAAACGCGCTCAGTATCAGGCCAACCACGAGTTTGAGCGTGTTTTCCGGAACGGTCGAGAGCGGCTTGTGAACCAAGAGGCCGGTAAGGAGAACGAGAAGGCACGCCGCCAGCGCTCCCAGGCTCGCATAGCCGAGCATTCCGGGACGTGCGCCGGTGGCGATCACAATGAACACCACTTCCACCCCTTCGAGCAGGACGGCCTTGAATGCTGCAATGCCGGCCAAAAAGTTTGCCCTGCGGTTTTCCGCCTGCCGACGAAGGCTGTCCGTCTCCTCGGCAAATGCCCTTTCCTCGTCATGCAGGTCGATGAAACCAGAAGCACGCAAAATGGCTTTTCTCAGCCAGCGCAGACCGAACAGGATCAGCAGCGTGCCGATGACGAATTGCATAATGTCGATCGGGATGAGGCCGAGTAGCGGCCCGAAGACCAGCACCAGAACGGCGAGAACGAAAAGCGCCAGGCCCATGCCGATGAAGGCCGGCCGCCAACTCTGGGTCACGCCGACCGCAAGGATAATGGTGAACGCTTCGACGACCTCCACGAAGGAGCCTAGAAAGGCTGCTGTCACCGTGGAGATGATACTTGTTATTGTTGTCATGATCAGTGTCCGTTTTTGGTCCAGGAGAGTTCGGAAAAGGTCCAATGAGAGTTCAGGCCGTAGGACGGTGCAGCGTTTCGCGGGGAGCGAGAAGCCAGAGCCTAGCCCTAAGTTCCTTTCGCAGCCAGTCGACGCGCACGTCGCACCCGCAGGCGCCAGCAGCGTCCGTGAAAATGCGCTGTCGACGGCCTCGCCGGTCAATGGCGGACAACCATCTTCATGGAGGTCGATGAAGCCGTTTTGCTGCTAGTGGATTGATTCCAACGCTTGGTGCCCACGTTTGACCGCTGCAATGATCTCGTCTGGATCTGCCCTCCAGATGAAGGGTTTTGGTTTTTGGTTATGCTCTTTGACGAAGCGGTTAATGGTAGCCTGTAGGTCGACGACGGACTGGAAGATGCCGTACTTCAGACGTCGGCGCGTCAGCTTCGCAAAGAAGCCCTCGACGGCGTTCAGCCATGAACAGGATGTAGGGCCGAAGTGGAAGGTCCAGCGCGGATGCCTGGCTAGCCAAGCGCGGACCTTCGGCTGTTTATGGGTCGCGTAGTTATCGAGAATAACGTGGACGGCCTTATCCTTTGGCAACTCCGCCTCTATGGCGTTGAGAAAACGGATGAACTCCTGATGCCGGTGACGCTGCATGTTTCGACCGATCACCGAGCCGTCGAGGATATTGAGGGCGGCAAACAGGGTGGTGGTGCCATGGCGCTTGTAATCGTGAGTCATCGTGCCGGCGCGCCCTTTCTTCAGGGGAAGTCCTGGCTGCGTCCGGTCGAGTGCCTGGATCTGGCTCTCGACGGACAGGACAATGGCATGGGCCGGTGGCGAGACGTAGAGCCCGACGACGTCATGAAGCTTCTCGGCAAAGGCCTTGTCGTTCGATAGTTTGAAGGAGCGCCAGCGATGCGGGGCAAGGCCATGCTCATGCCAGATCTTCACAACCGAAGAGGCTGCAATCCCAACGGCCTTGGCCATCGCACGAACAGTCCAATGCGTTGCTTCCTGTTGAGGCGTCTCAAGCGTCAGTGCGACGACCCGCTCAACGAGTTCGCCATCAAGCGGCGCAATGCCGGGCGGTCTGCTCTTGTCGTGCAAAAGGCCATCGACGCCCTCAGTCATGAAGCGCTCCTGCCAACGCCAGACACACGTTTTGGATTTGCCGGTTGTCTCCATGATTGCGACCGTTCCCGAGCCATCACCGCTCATCAAGATGATCCTCGCTCGCCACACGTGCTTCTGAGCAGAAGTTGGAGCTGCAACAATCGCTTCCAAGCGGGCTCGATCCGCCGCGGCCACGTCAAATCTGATACCTGTACGCATACGATATCGTTGCACAACGAAAGTCGAAAAGGAATCCCAAATCGGACTCCTTTGTTTCAATCAATCCACTAGCTATAAGACTATACCAATTAATTCAGGTAGATAACACAGCACATTCCTCGGGATGCAGCAACATTGGGAACGGAACGGTGCCATTTATATCGCGCTTTGTCGCCGGTGAGAGTCCACAACCTTCTGCGACGCAGCCTGTTATGGTGATCGCCGCGTCACAATGCGTATTTAGTAGAACGTTCTTGGTACAAAACTTATAGGCAATACGGCTTGGCGGCGGACCCTGGGGCCTTTCCATGCATCGTCTGAGCATAAAGTCCAGTCTGCTGCTGGCTCGAGATTGTGATCTAGGCGCGAACGTTTCCGTCACCACCTGCCACAACAATGCTTTAAATGGCTGGTGCAAAAGTGTGAGTTACGGGTCGCGGCTCCTCGGCGAATGATGCACGCGTGAACGCGTCGCGCCGCCTTGCCCGGTCGAGGGCGGGATTGATGTTAGCAAGCGGGCTGGTGCTTACAGGGGCCTCGTCGTATTGATCATCGATCACGCCAGGTGGCGGCGCTCCCATCAGTCATTCCTTCCTGCTGTGCACGCCGAATAGATCTCGCGATAGCGCGTCACTGAATTTTGGCACTCCCGATGTCACCGATAATGCTCGCGCGCATACCGATGAAGTAAAGTCCGGGAAGATGCGGCAACTGTTGTGATCCATTGATCAGCGTTCGTCCCTGCTTATCTAACAGATCGAGATTGCCGACGATCCCTTCGAGATCAGCTGCATAACCTGTCGCTGCAATAACGATGTCTGGCGAACAAGCTTGGCGGTCTCTGAAGTAGACTTGATCCTCGTCAAACGATTGCACTTCAGGCACCACCCTTATGTTTCCGGCCTTGATCGCCCTTACCGCGCCATCGTCTAATGCCAGTGCCGTGCCCTCTCTCAGTCGGGTTGCGCCGCCACCTGCTGGCTTTCCCATACCAAACCTTCTCAGATCGCCGAAGGCCACATAACTCGTCGCTGCGAGCGCCACATCGGCAAGTCGCGTCGGAAGCCGTTCCAGCAAGGGGGAAAGGCGATGTACGGTTACTCCGAAAAGCCGCTTCGGCACGAGTGTAGGGCCATGTCTGGAAGACAGCCAAAGAGTAGATGTTTTTCGCGCCGCCAGATGGTTAAGGATATCAAATCCGGAGTTGCCGGCGCCGACGACAAGCACGCTCTTTCTATCATAATCTTGCGGACTGCCAAATTCCGCAGCGTGGATGACCTTGCCTCGAAAACGCTCAAGCCCAACCCACGCAGGTATAATTGGTTTGCGGTCTCGGCCCGTCGCGATGACAACGTTGCGGGCTGCGACAGCCCCTTTGTTGGTCGAGAGGTGATAATTTCCGTTAACAACGGATATGCGATCCACCTCCACCCCGAATTCGATCGCCATCGACTGTTGAGCAACGAATTCCTGGAGATGCTTGACAACGGCATCGCGCTTTGGAAATGCCGGGGTACCAGTTGGATACCGAAGGTTCGGCAAGTGAGAAAGATCTCTGTGGGTGTTGAGTGTGAGCTGGGGATGTCTCGCACGCCATTGGTCACCCACGCGGGTGGCCCCTGACCTGCCACTGAATTTTCATCCGGCGGCGATTAGAGCCTCGGCGGTTTTGAATACGCCAAGTGGCGCGGTGTGAGCAACCGGCGGAAACGCGAAGCTTTCATCTCGCGCAGCGTTGGAGCCGGTT
>NZ_WUFT01000038.1 GCF_010668805.1 Rhizobium phaseoli
CCCCCCCGGCGCCTGCGGCGGAAACGCCGGTCGCGACCCTACCTGCAGTCGCCGCGCCGAAAATTGTCGCAGTCCATGACAACTTGAAGATTTCGACCGATACCGGCAGCGCCTATCACGGAAATCTTCTTGATAACGACACTGCTCTTAACGGGACCGTGCTGCTCCGCCGCTTCGGTGACAGCGCAGTCGATAAGCATGGCCTGACGCTGACAGGGAAATACGGGGTCATCCATGTCGAGAGCGATGGCGATTACACCTATACGGTAGACGTGACGAAACTCGCCGGTCTCAGCGGCAACGTCAGCGAATCCTTCCAGTACAAAATTTCTGACGGCGCTTCGCACATCGACACGGATTCGCTCGGTGTGTCCATCAATGTCGATGCACTCCATTCCAGCCAAGCCGCGCACCTGCTGGTCTGAAGCAGGGCCAATATGAGAGAGCGTCGGTCGGTCATCATCGTCCGACTGACGTTTCCGGCTTCAACGTTCGACCATGAATTGCCGCCGGCTATCGGAATGGGCTAAAGGATCGATGACAAAATATTTCATCCGTTCATAAGCAGAGCGAACTATAGTTTAAATTTATAGTTAACGCCAGAGTAAGCATCGTGTCTATTGCGCGCGACACGGCCATCGCTTTGAGCCGTAATTGGGCGGTTTGCGATTTTCACTTGCTTTGGCCGGTATATTTAGCGTAGCTTTAACGTAGAGTCCCTGAAATCGCGCGCGATAAATTAGTTTTTTGTTGGTCACTTTTCGGTGGGATTCATATAATAGGTATGGTCTTGCAAGCGGAACTTGGCACAGGTGCCGAGGGTCGAAAGGCAGTCATGTGATTGATCGGGCTTGATGGACCCGTAGCTGCAATGCACGCTCGTTTATTGGGCTTGTGTGCCATGTGGTAGGAGAGGATTATTTCGTGTTTCAGAGTTCAATAACCGATGTCAGCGAGCCGTCCCAAGCCTTGCGGAAGTGCAAGGGGGGGCTTATCTTCATTGGTATAGCTAGCGCGCTAATCAATATCCTCTACCTTACAAGTTCATTTTTTATGCTTGAGGTGTATGACAGAGTCATACCGAGCAAAAGCATACCGACGCTGGCTGCCTTGGCAATACTTGCGTTAACTCTTTACGCCTTCCAGGGAGCGTTCGAAGTTCTCAGGAGTAGAATGCTCGTGCGCGTTGCCGGTGCGCTCGACGAGATGATGAACGGACGTGTGTTCCGGGCACTGATCAAGGCGCCATTGAGGGTCAAAATCGGTGGCGACGGGCTTCAGCCGTTGCGCGATTTCGACCAGATCAGAACTTTCCTGTCCGGCATGGGCCCGACGGCGATGTTCGATCTGCCCTGGCTTCCCTTCTATATCGTGATCTGCTTCCTGTTTCATCCAGCGATCGGATATATCGCGATTGGTGGATCGCTGGTTCTGGCTATCCTGACGTTCTTGACCAACCAGGGAACGCGTACGGTCTCAAAACGGCAGTCCGACGCCGCCAATATGCGAAATGCCTTTGCGCAGACCTCGATCCGCAATTCCGAGGTCATTCACGCAATGGGAATGGCGGGCACCATGGCGGAAATCTGGGAACGTAAGAACGGGGAATACCGGTCCATCAACCGGCAAGCATCGGATGTCGGGAACGGCTATGCGACCCTGTCGAAGATTTTCCGTATCGCCTTGCAATCTGGAACGCTTGCGACCGGCGCGATCCTGGTCATTCAAGGGCAAGCCTCTTCAGGCATTATCATCGCAGGCTCTATTCTGACGTCTCGTGCGCTGGCCCCAGTGGAAGCAGCGATCGGAAATTGGCGCGGGTTCGTTTCTGCCCAGCAAAGCTGGGGACGGCTTGCAAACCTGCTGAAAACCATTCCGGAAATTCCGGCCCCACTCGCTCTTGCCGCCCCTTCCAAACAGGTTACGGTCGAGGGATTGGCAAGCGGGCCGCCGGCGGGCCAACGCCTGGTGATTTCCGATGTCAGCTTCGGGCTGAGAGCAGGAAGCGCACTTGGGGTTATCGGTTTCAGCGCCTCGGGCAAGTCATCTTTGGCGCGGGCAATGATGGGCATCTGGCCTACGGCCAGGGGGTCCATCCGCCTCGATGGCGCAGCACTCGACCAGTGGGACGGTGATGCGCTTGGCCGGCACATTGGTTATCTCCCGCAGGACGTCGAACTGTTCTCGGGGACCGTCGCACAGAATATCTGCCGTTTCGCGAAAGAGATGTCGCCTGAGACCGTGGTTGCCGCGGCGAGGGCGGCACGTGTTCACGATCTCATTCTTCGCCTGCCGAATGGTTACGAAACCGAAATCGGCGAAGGGGGTGCATCGCTTTCGGCCGGCCAGAGACAGCGTATCGCACTTGCAAGAGCGCTTTACGGCGACCCCTTCCTCGTCGTCCTCGACGAACCGAACTCCAATCTCGATGAAGAAGGCGAGCGGGCGCTAAGTGCGGCGATCATGAGCGTGCGTGCACGCGGCGGCATCGTCGTTGTCATCGCACATCGATCCGGCGTTCTGGCGGTGTGCGACTTCGTGTTGATGATGCAGGACGGCCGGATGATCGCATTCGGTCCCAAGGAGGAAGTTCTGGCAAGGGTCAGCCGGCCGGAAGCAGCTCGTACACCGATTGCCGAGCGCGTGGCTCAGCTCAAAGTCGTCGTCGACGGCATGAATGCGGCCGAATAGGCCGGAGGGAAAATTTTGAACAAGATTATCAGCGAATCCAAACGCTCCCTCAATCGTCATGTCGCCATTGTCGGCGTGTTGTCGCTAGCTCTCGTTTGCGGCATTGGTGGTTGGGCAGCAACGACGGAGCTTTCGAGCGCCGTCATCGGCGAAGGCGTGGTCGTCGTCAATGGCGATGTCAAGAAGATCCAGCACCTGACCGGCGGCATCGTATCGAAACTGCTGGTCTCCGAAAATGACCATGTGACGGCTGGACAGGTGTTGATACAGCTCGATGGCACGACGACGAAAGCACAGCTCTCGATCGTCGAGAGCACGCTCGCTCAACTTTATGCGCGCCGCGCCCGTCTGAAGGCCGAACGGATCGATGCCGGGTCATTCGATGTCGAGGAAAATATCAGTGATCTGACATCCAGCACCGCCGCGCGGGATCTGCTCGACGGCGAGACGAAGTTGTTCGATAGCCGCAGATCGGCTCTGATCGGAATGAAGAGCCAGTTGGCGTCGCGCAAGGATCAGCTGGGCGAGCAGATCAAGGGGTTGGTCGTTCAGATCAATGCGACCAATGATTCCCTGGGCCTGATCGAACAGGAGCTTGAGGGCGTCGATACGCTCTACAAGAAGGGGCTGGTCACGCTCCAGCGTTTGAATGCGCTCAAGCGCGCCCGCGCCGAACTCCAGGGCAATAGCGGCCAGGAAATTGCTGCAAAGGCTGAGGCCGAAGGCAAGGCAATCGAGATCGATCGCCAGTCAATCCAGCTGGACGAGGATCGTCGTTCTGAGATCGCAAAGGAACTGACCGACGTTGAGGCGAAGATCGCCGAAAATGAAGAGCGCCGCGGAACCGCTGTCGATCAACTGCGCCGTCTCGACATTACCGCGCCGCTCAGTGGGCGCGTTCACGAACTCTCCGTCCACACGGTCAATGGCGTCGTCAATCCTGGTGAGACGCTGATGCTCGTCGTTCCCGAAAATGACGATCTTACGGTTCAGGCGAAAGTGGCCACTCGCGATATCGACCAGGTTCACGTCGGCCAGTCCGTCGATCTGCGTTTCAGCGCCTTTGATCAGCGCACGACGCCCGATGTGCGCGGTGAGATCACTTCGATTGCGCCTGATATCGTCAAGGATGAGCGGACGGGCATCAGCTATTATCCGCTGCGCGTCAAGCCGGAGGCTGCAAGCATCGCGAAGTTGAAATCGATAAAGCTCTATCCCGGCATGCCGGCCGAAGTCTTTATCAAGATTGCCGACAGGACCGTCATCTCCTATCTGACGAAGCCGCTGACCGATCAGATGCAGCACGTATTTCGTGAGGAGTGATGACGGCTGGACCGCGTCGTTGCGAGCGTCGTGACATATGGTATTTCCGATCAGCGAGGCCGCATGAGGTCATAGCCGTGTCAAACCCGGCATGAGTGGTCGACTTCAGGAAATTGTCTCAAGCCTGCTGCAGCTTGTTTCAAGGAAGGACGCGTGACCTCTGGGCTCCGCCGAAATATGGTTTCTGCATGATACGTTTGCGGCTTTGGGGCGCAGTGCCAACTGAGAGACGATCGGGCTATGGTTGGCTTCTGCTTTCGGCGTGTCTGGTGATGCTCTCAACCCCCGATGGCGGTTATGCCGGAAATTCGCCGTCGATGAAAATAGTGGCCTTCGGAACATCTTTGACGGCTCGCGGGGGGTGGCAACCGTCTCTCGAGACGGCACTTGCAGCCTGCCTGCAAAGGCCGGTGACGGTCGAGAGCGTCGCAAAGAGTGGCGAGACGTCGCTATGGGCTCTCGCCCAGATCGATCGCGTTATTGCCGAGCAGCCGGATATCGTGCTGATCGAGCTTTATGCCAACGATGCGGCATTGCAGCGGTTTGTGTCGCTTGCGCAAAGCCGGAAGGATATAGGCGATATCCTCGACCGGCTTCGGCAGCGCCTGCCGCACGCGCGGATCATCGTCATGGCGATGAATCCGTTTTCGGGGCTGCGTGGCCTTATCCGCCCCTTTGTCGACAGTTACATCTCGGCTCATGAGGTGGAGGCGCAGAAACGCGGTCTGGAGTTTGTCGACCACCGGCCTAACTGGCAGCGTCTGACGTCGGGGGATCTGGCCGCGGCGATTCCTGATGGCGCCCATCCGCTGCCCGACATTGCTTCCAAAATCATCGTGCCGGAACTTGTCAAACATATCGCCGCCGGAAATTGCAAAGACTGAAGGATTCCTGCTTTGCGGATAAAGCGTTTCGCGATCTTTCAGATTCGCTTGTCACGCTTTAGGTCTTTGTTTTTACGCATGTCTTTATCGCAAAACCGCAGCACAGTTTTGCGGGATATGCTCTAGGGTCCGCGAGGGCTTGGGGTCAGACCGCCGCCAGATAGCCTCTAAGGTAGGTGACTAGCGAAGTCCGTCCAACCTCTGACGGGTCCTCGTGAGACGGGCTGTCCAGATCGTCGAGAAGATAGTTTTTGAGATCCTCGTCGGTATGCGCGACATAGATGCCCGGTCGGCCGGCGAGTTGGCCTACCGTGGCAAGCTGATGATCGTTTCGATGCTCGCCGAGCGAGGCCTGCCGGGGAACGAGAATGATCGGTTTTCCAAAACGTTTTGCGGTCAGCACCGTGCCAATTCCCGCATGCGAGACGATAACGCTTGCATCGAAAAAGACCCTATCGAAGTCCGCGGGCTCGATATTCTTGATCCATTTCATATTCTGTGGCGTGTAGGTGCCTTTGCCGATTTGCGCCAGAACCGGCTTGGAAAGTTCTTTCGCGAAAGTGTCGACTGCCTTGACGAGGCGGTCAAACGGCAGCTGCGTTCCGACGGTGACAAGGATCAAAGGACAGCTCCTGCGTAGTGGGGGCCATCCGGCCGCGACAAATGTTGCCATTGCGTCAGCCAGAGCGACGCGATGCGGCCAGCCAATTTTCCCGATAGGGAGAGCTTCTCGACATTGGCGACGCTATCGATCCAGATCGTCCGCTTGCCCGTCAGTTTGCCGGCAAGCAGGCAAAAAAGCCCGGGCGCCGCACCTGTGGAGATGACGACGTCGGGCCTGTGCTTGATAACGATGGCGAAGGCGCTGAAAAAGCACCGGATCGACATGGTAATCGAGTCGCGGCTGCAATCCGGAAGGACCAGGCCGTCGCGAATGTCGTATTTGGCAAGCAGCCCCGGGATGGTCGTTGCAAAGACGATATCGCAGCCCTCGAAAGCACTCCGCATGGCCATCAGCTGCTCCCAGTGGCCGCCTCCCGAGGAGGCAGCGAGAACCTTCAATTTTTTCTCAGTCATAGACTGGCATCTCCTATATTTGACCGACGGCAAGAGCTAAAACCATCTGGTTCAAACAGCATTTGTTTCATGATAGTTCAATAGAAGCGTACCATCCTTGGCCCGGTTGGTTGAAGTCTTGAACTTGATCAATGCCGCTACGCTTAATGATGTAGGTCGAAACATAGTAGGGGCCAGAACTTCTCCAAGAGCGCTACCGCAAACAATATCAGAGGGCGGCATTGGGCTTGTATTCCTGATAGGCATGTCCAAGAATCCCGTTAACCATGCCGGCGCCGCGCAGAACATGGGTGAGAGCCCGCATGCCCCAGTAGGGTGAAATCAAGATCGCCGGAAGCATGACCAGTCCAAGCACGACTCTCGTGGCGCCATAGGCGGCGCGATAAATCCGGCGCTTGAGGTTGCCATGCAGAACCTCGCTGACTGCGAAGGTATTGCCCAGCCGGTACTGTCTTTGCAACACCCATTTCCAGGTCATTCGGTTTGCCGGAACAATGTCATAGACAAGGGCCTTGTCAGCCCAGAAAACCTGCATGCCGCGGCGGATGGCCTGATTGAAGAAAAGATAGTCCGTGCCGCCGGTGAAGCGCATTTTCTCTTCAAAACGAAGATTCCACGAGCGGATCAGGGGATAGTCGAACATGACGTTATTGGAAGCCGCATAACCGATACGCTGGCCGTCCACATTCTTCTTGCGTTCGAATACCCTGGCCTTGATGAAATATTCCGGTGGGTTTTTCGGATAGACCGGCTGGACGGGGCCGTAGACGCAATCGGCGCGGTTTTTCTGGCGAGTCTCCAGCATAGCGTCCAGCCAGCCGTCGACCGGCCATTCGTCATCGTCGAGAAAGCAGAAGAGGTCTGTGCCCGGAGGTGCCGAATCCAGCGCGCGGTTGCGGGCAAAGGGGATGCCCTGGTTTTGCTCGACGACGTAGATCAGATCGTAGGCGCCTGTCTGGCCGAAGCTCTCCACAGTTGCCTTGGCGCTGCCGGCTGCATCATTGTCCACGATCACCATGGTGAGGTGAAAGGGGCGGGCGGGGTGCCTGATCTGACGTGTCATGACGTCAAGCAGCTTGGCGATCCCGTCCAGACGCCGATAGGTCAGCACGCCGACTGCGATCTTCAACGGCGCTGCGCTGGCGTCGGGGCCGGCAGCTGAATGCGGGAAAGTTTCTTGCTGGTTCACGACTGTCCCCTCCGCAGCATATTTCCCAGACGTTTGCGGGCCGCCATCAAGGCCAATTCCGTTGCGGCATCATCGCCGAACGGACCGCCCGCCACCGTGTTGCGCGCTTCGCTCCGGAGCTTCAGCAGCGATGTCGTTTCGGCAATGCCGCCGGCCACCAGGCTCTTGCCGAGCGCCTGCAGCCCGTCGTAGCGGCGTGCCAGTTCCAGCCCTGTGGCGATCATGATCCGCGGGCGCAGGGTCTTTGCCCTGCTTGTGCCCGTATAGCGGTTTGACGCATGAATGCGCTGAAACGTCAGCGGTGTTTCGACGATGGCGCCGCGGCCGAGATAGGCCGCGGCAAATTTTATATAATTGTCGCTGAGAACGACGTCGGTCGCGACGGACATCGGCAATATCTGGGAGAGCAGGCTGCGGCGGAAGCTCAATCCCGATGTCGGAACCGGAAGCGAAGGGAAGCCGCCATTGCGAAGCGTGTGCCGCTTGTCGAACAGCGTCACTTGAAGCTCTGCAGGAGGCGGGTCTTTTTCCTCGGTCGTCACCCGATCGAAACACCAGTCGATCTCGTTGCGATCGTAGATCTCGGCGATCCGTGCGAGTTTGCCGGGCAAGAACGCATCATCGGCATCCAGGAGAAAGAGGATATCGCCGCTTGCCGCCGCAAAGCCTGCATTGAAGCTCGACGCCTGACCACCGTTTTCCTTCAATATAGTCAGAATCCGTTCCCCGTAGGAGGCAAGAATCTCACGGGAATCGTCGGTCGACCCGTCGTCGACCACGATCACTTCGAAGTCCGGATAGGCCTGCGACAGAACGCTGTCTACGCATGGGCGTAGGTACTGACCGTAGTTGAAATTGTTGATTAGCACCGATAGCTTCAATGCGCGGCCTCCTGCGTCAGTTGAGCAGAACGAACGTCTGCCGACGCGTATCGACGAAGTCCGGCGCGGTACCCACGCATGTAGTAGTACTTCCAGATGGCCCAGAACCGCTTCTTCGATCGTGGCAAGGGATAAAGGAGAGCTGCCCGACCCGCCCAGCTGGCGCTCTCAATCCAGGTTCTCAAGGGAACTCCCCCGATCTTTACACCTTTGGGAATGTCCTCAGCGAAGAGCGCTGGCATCCCATAACCAAGACGTTCTCCACGTTTCTGCACCCAAGCCTCTGTAACGCTAGAGGCCGGAATCCAATGATGAACAACGGCTTCAGCGCAACGATACGTTTTCACACCGCTCCGGGACAGGCGGCTGACGATTTCCGTATCCTCTCCCATCGCAAAAAGACCGCCTGGGAGTGGGCCGATGTCTTCACGGAAACGAACGTCGCTGCCAAGCAAATCGCGACGCACCGTAGTGTTTGGACCCCAAATTTTCGTAGGGTCGCAAGGACCACAGGATTCTTGGTCGGCTATGGCGAAGGTTGATCCCATGGGGATCCACTCCAACAGCGGATCCCCTTGGGGATAATGCTCCCAGTTCGGAAGAATTCGCCCACCGAAGATGCCGAAATCAGGGTTGGCCTCAGCGCACGCAGTTATTGCACTCAACCAGTTCGCATCTGCCTCAATGTCATCGTCGGTAAAAACGATCAGCGTTCCCCGAGCTACTGCCAGTGCTGCGTTCATCGCTCCTGATTTTCCTGGGCGGGGGTGATCAACAACAAGCATCGGAAGCTTCTTCTCATATTGATCGAGAAGCTTATGGGTCTCATCTTTACTGTTGTTGTTCACGGCAATCAGTTCCCATTGTTCGAACGGGAGGTTTTGCCCCAGCATGGAATCCAGCATCTGTTGAAGCCGTCTACTGGCGCCGTTAAAGGACGAAAATATGACGCTAATTCTTGGATCCGTCATCAAAACCATCCGCCTGCTGAAGTGCGAAAAATCTGAGCCCTGCCTATATCGCTGGAGCCTCTCCTGTCGACGCTTCGGTCCAATACTGTCATTGGTCAGCACCAACCTTCGAGCCGATCGCACTATTTGACGTAGATCGCTGCTTGAGAAATTGGCGAAGGATCCCCTGTCTCACGGACTGTGCCCAGAGCAATTTGAAACGGACGCCACTTAGCGGAAATCCCTTCAAAACGAAGCTTGCCGGGGCCATGAGAAGCCATCGCAAAGCGCTACCGATCGGAAGACCGCTTATTTTCGTTTTTCCGTCGAACAGGTTTGGCCGAATGATAACCAAGCCCATGCCATAGCGCTCGCCACGCCGCAAAACCCAGCCTTCGTTCACATAGCCCTTCCTTACAATGTGGCGAACCCTGGGGCGCCGCGAATGATAGGCTCTGGCTCCATTCTTCTCTAGCCTCAGAGCGAAAGCGGTGTCCTCACCCATCGGAAATTGAGCGACAGTGGCGTCCGGACCGAGGCCGTCGTGAACTATATAGCCAGGACCTAAAATGGAACGGCGGAAGGCAGAATTCGGCCCTGATATCAATGCCGCGGAAATCGGCCCCTCGGGAAGGTCGTCATTTAGGGCATAAAGAATCCCCAGATGCCCATACTTCATCAACCACGGCTCAGGTCTTTCCTCCCATTCGGGCGCGATCAAGCCACCGAATATGCTGAACTGCGGCTGCTCATCTGCCAAGGTGAGAAATTGCTCGATCCAACTTGGTTCGGGAATGACGTCGTCATCAGTTAAGATAACAAGTTCGCCCTCCAAATGGCGGAAGCCCGAAGTCAATGCGTGTTGCTTGCCCTGCCTGGGCTCAAAATAAACCTCTAACGGAAGTCGATTTTGATAGGACTTCAAGACTTCCATCGTTTGGTCTTGGCTATTGTTGTCGACAGCAACGATCTTCCATTCGTCCTTCGGCAAGGTTGAAGCGCATAATGCATCAAGCATCGTTGGCAGAGTCTTCGCGCCATTGTAAGTAGAGAAAAGTATTGTAATCTTGACTTTGCTCATTTCATGCTCCGAACGCCGTTGTATTCCATAAGCAGTCACGCTTTCGGACGGATCGATTTGTTGTGCGGATTCGGTTCACGCCTTGCCAAAGAATTCGCGCCTGTAACCGCCCCCAACCATCCTCAGCTTACGAAAATTGCGCAACAAGCGTCTGGGTTTTAGAAGTACGCCGCGATTCAGGAAGTATTGCCGCATCAGACTCGGCGCTCGGCTGTGCGAGCCGCCGTGCGCAACCCGATAGACGGCGCCTCTGAATGGAAGTTTGGCCAGCGGCGATCCACGTTGCGCAAGGATATTCGCAATGCGCACATGGCTGCCCAGCATCGATTTGATCCAATCGAGCGACGCATCCTCAAACCGCAGCGGTACTTCATAGAGATCGGCACGAATGATCAGAGATGTACCACAAAGATGGCTGAAGTCGTCGTGGCCAAGCAGGAAACCGCCACCATCGTCCCAGATGTAACCCTGGTCGATCATCCACCCATTGGCATCTCGGTTTTCCGATACGTGTTGAACGATCCGGGAGCTGACGAAATCATCGTCATCAACAATCATGAAAAAGCGGCTGTCTGCCGCATTCAACATGCCGCTGAGAACACGCCGGCCTTTGTCAGCCCGGAAGGCATCGAGGAAGTCCTCCTTGCTACCTTTTCCGAGTTCGTGCATGTCATTCGGTGGAAACGTCACGCGAACGGCGGAAAATTTTTCCGGCAGATCAGGCAGATCGGCGCCTTCGTTCGCCACGATGATCCCGCGCCAGTCCCCATTGGTCTGATTGGAAATGGAGGCCACTGTCTGGCTGAGATTAGCCTTCAGTTTGGCCCAATCGCGGGCATTGTCCTGATGTCTGACCGGTATAATGAAGGTGACGAGTGGCATCGAATTCTCCCTACGCCCGCAAGCTCACAGCTTCTTTTCGACCGGCATGGTCAATCGCCGCCTGGTGACGCGCCCATTCGATCCCATCGTCGAGCGAGGTTGCCTTGTATGAAAGATCCGTTCCGCCGGAGAAAGCATTCATGAAGCGGCGAATTTTTCCGTAGCTGTTGTCCAGCACGGCGTGGGGGCGGCCGAGCAGCAAGGAGCAAATATGGACGTGCAGACGATCGGTGACGATTGCGCGAGCACGCGAGATCTGACTGATGCCGCGCTCGAAACGGTTATGCGCCGCGGCGTCCAACCTCCGCAATGCAACTTCGCTTGGCTTCAATGCGAGATAGGCCGACGCCACTCCGAGCTTCTTGGCGATATCCACCTTCCGTTTTGACTCCGTGATCCAGTCTTCCACAGGGATTTCGGAAGGAATGTTGCGATCGGTGCCGCCGACCCGTTCTGCGTCCTCTCTCAGCATGGCGAGAACGGGAATCTGGGTTGCCCTGTCCGGAAGTGGGCCGATGGCAAAGGCCATATCCGGGCATAGCCGTACGGTGCAGTCGAAGTGTTTCTCGGAAAATTCCTTCGATTCTTCATCGCGCACGAGCAGCACGAAATTCTTGTGGCGACCGATTGCCCGTTTGGACTGCTCGATGCGCTCAGGCGAACTATAGTGGATCGACTGTGGGAACTGGATGATTTGCCGATCGGGAAAACGCTCCATGATCGCTTCTCGGAAATCCTGGTGGGCAACCCAGATATCGCCGAAATTGCCGCCGCCGTGAATGAAGATCGGGCCCGTGGGAACTCGCCGTTTCAGTTCTTCGGCTGAGAAGTCGTGCAGCCTGGAAACATAGTCGGGGCGTTTGCCGAAGCGATCCTTGAGATAGGCCATCTCACCCAGCCAGATCGCCGAGTCGCCGCAATTGCGGATGTCGGGGAAGTCTAGGATCGCGAGCGGCTCGTCGCGCGAGACATAGTCCTTCAGGCAATCATGGATCATGCCATTGAGTTTTGAGATCAGCTCAGATCTGGATAGGCTGGTCATTCTGCCTCACTTGTTAATGTTCGTTTTAGCTTTAAGCCGACTTGGGAACGGCCATACGTTTGGCTTTTGACAGGAACTTGGCAAAGATACGCTGAACTTCGGTTTCCGGGCCATTTGGCTTGTTCATTGCGAGCCAAAGGACAAAGCTGGAGCCGACATAGAGAATACCGCCCGTGATGACCAGAATGGCCAGGTGAAGGGCCAAGGCCAGCTTGTCGACGGGAGCGCTCATGACATGCGACAATCCCCAGATGCCGGCGGCCATCAGAGCGACGCTGGCAAGCGCGCGGAAGTTTGCCGCGAGCTGCTGGAAGAACGGCAGATTGATCAAGCGCTTGACGAGAAGCATGTTGACAACTGTGGAAATCAGCCCCGTCAACACGCGCGCATAAACGACGCCAGGAAGCCCGGCCATCATCAGACCGGCGATAATGATGGGAATGCGAACCACCAGCATTTGCGTGTCGCGGATAAACAGCATCTTGGTGTGGCCCTTCGCCATGCCCAAGGGCTGGACGAGCGAGCCAAGGGTCTGCAAGGCGAAAACCGATGCGAGTGCCTGGACGATGAAGATCGCAGGAGCCCACTTCTCTCCCAACGCAAGCCGCATCATCGGATCAGCCACAACCGCCATGCCGATTCCGGCCGGAAGCGCTACCGCAGCCAGCAGGGCCTGTGCGCGCTGATAGGCTGCGACAAGCCGGACCGGGTCGTTCCGGACTTTCGAAAAGCCCGGATAAATCGTCTGATTCAACGGCGCGGTAGCCTCGCGCGTCGGCAGCGTCGAAAGAGTATTGCCGACCGTATAGTGGCCAAGCTGCGTGGCGCCCAGCATCTTACCGATCAGCAGATACTCGATCCGCCAGTTCAGTGTGTTGACGATCTGGCCGGCCGTCAGCCACACCGAGAAGGAAAACAATTCGCGGGCATGGCGGAAGGTTATGCGCGGCCAGAACGGCAAAACGGTGTAGGACACGATGATATTCGTCACCTGATAGGCAAGGGTGCCGATGACGAGAGCCCAATAGCTCTGGTAGATGGCGGCAATTGCCACCGTCACGACGAAACCAACCAGCTTCTGCGAGACGTTCAGCACGAACTCCTGCCAGAAGATGAGATCGCGCTGGAGCATGACGCGGCGGGGATTGGCGAGACCGCTGAGGAGCAGGCTGAAACTCAAGGCAAGCATCACGCTCGTCAAACGAGGTTCATTATAAAACTCGGCGATAGGATAAGCGCTAGCAGCAAACACCAGCGCCAATATCGCGCTTCTCGTTACGCTTAATGTCCAAACCGCACTGAAGTGAGTTTCGTCGGGAGATTCATGGCGAATAAGCGCTTGACCAAGCGAAAGTTCGGTGACGGAGCTCAAGATGACCTGGATCGTTGTTGCAATCGCGACGAGACCGAAGTCGGACGGCACGAGGTACCACGCCAGCACAAAAGTGCTGAGCGCGGAAAGCGCGTTGACGATAGCGCGGGACAGACTCAGCCATATGCTGCCCCGGATCATGCGGTCGGCTACATTCTTCATAAGCGATCGGCTCCATACGTCGTGGGCTTCGAGCATCGAAGCGGGCTGATCACCCGCCGAAAACACTTGTGCACCTTGCCGGAGCAGAGTGGGGTGATGAAGTTAGAAAGCATCATGCCTTATGCCTCGTCACGAAAGCGATTGCGACCTCAAAGGGCGCTTGCCGTTTTCTTGGAAAAATCCTGCTTCAGCCGGCTCAGCTCGACCAGCATTCTTTCGTGTGCTCTTACAATAGCCTCATCCGTGCTGAGCTGGCCCGGCTTCTCTGCAACCCGCTGTAATGTCTTGACTGTCGATCCGAAGACATAATTGCCGGTGACCTGCAGAATGCGGCGGCGGCGAAACGTTATGTTCTTCCAAAGATAGCCATGCTTCCGCACCCGCGACGCTCCTGCTTCGACGAGGTTTGACGGGCCGATCGGGTCGAAATCGATCTCCAGATCGAGCGCGCTAGCCCAATCATGCCACTTGGCTCGATTCTCAAGGGCAATCGGGCGGATCGCCCGCCATGGAACGCGAAGCGCGTCTGATATAATGCAGCCATGCATCGCTTCCGAGACGACTTTATGTGATGCGCTGATTTCGGTCAGAACTTTTTCCACCGACCAGCGCGGATCGATGTAGTGGATACCGGCGAGATCGCAGACCTTATCCCAGCTGCCGTGCATGGCGCTTTCATAATGCGGCATGAACGAGACGGGATAACGCTTCTCGACGCTTTTTGCATCCCAGCAGCTGCGTGTGAGGATGCCCGAATCACCCATGGCGTAGCTCGGATCGATGCCGAGGATCTCGGCGGTCTTCTTTCCGCGCACGAAATAGAATGTCCAGTTGCGATCGACTTTCGGCGGGTTGGTATAGCCGCCATAACCCGAGCCGAAGACAATCTTCTGCATGTTCGGATCGAAATTGTCGTAGAGGATCGAACCGATTCCGAGAAAGAGCTGACCTTCGTCATCGTCGAAGAAGCCGGGCAGCAGACGCTCCCAGAGCCAATGGTTGAGTTCGTCACCGAAATTCTCGTGTTTCCCGCGGTAGGCAAACATCTTCATCGTGCTTCTCCAGTCGGCAAGTGCTTGACGATCGAAACCGTCTCATCTTCGCGTGCCATGCGTCCGTAACGCGAGATGATCTCGATATCGCTGCGGATTATCTTTGCCGGATTGCCCGCGACGAGCGAGCGCGGCGGAACACTCTTGGTCACCACCGAGCCCGAGCCGATGACGCATTCGTCGCCGATTTCAACACCGGGCAGAATGATGCTGCGGGCGCCGATGAAGCAGCGTCTGCCGATTCTCGTGTGAAGATAGAGCCCGCGCGTGAGGTCGTGGGTCAGGATCGCCGCCTCAAAGGCGACATAGGTTTCCGCACCGATGTGCAGCCCCTTCGGGTTGGTCTTGTCGAACCGCACGCTCAGGGAAAAGCTGGCCGTCGGATCGATGTCCATTCCCCAGAACTTCGTATAGTAGAGCCATTTGGCCTTCACAATTCCGTTCCGCAGCGGCCGAAATACGTTCAGTCCCCACTTCGGCTTTTTTCCTGTCTGCACCATCAAGTCCGACCCCGGCTGGAAAATTCGTCTAGCACGGAACTGTAATAGTCCTCGAGCATCCCCGTCTGACGACGTAAGTCAAAGCGCTCGGCCACCAGAAGCGGTGCCCGCGCGCTGAAGGCTGTCCACAGGGCCTGGTCATTGAGCAGCCTTCCGACTGCTTCGGCCATTCCTGCGACATCCCGCTCCTCCACGAGATAACCAGTTTTCCCCTCTTCGATCGCTTCGCCCACGCCTCCCGAGCGAAATGCGACGACCGGAGTTCCCACGGCTTCAGCCTCGAGATTGGCGAGGCCGAATGCTTCAGCGTGACCATTATCGAGGGTCACGCTTCCATGGAGATAAAGCTCCGCACTGGCGAGCAGATCCCTTATCTCAGTCTGCGACAGATTTTCATGGATCGTGACGCTTGGCAAGGAACGACGCGCCAGCGCCTCGATTTCCTCTTTCAGCGGTCCCTGACCCACCATGACGAATTCGACCGGGGTGCCGGTCGCCGCCACGCGCGACAGCGCGTCGATCATGAAGCGGTGGCCCTTATAGTCGACGAAGCGGGCAATGGAAACCACCAGCCCTTTTTTTCGCGGGCGCGGCTCCATTTTGAAGAGATCGAGATCGATGCCGATATGATGGCGATAGACGCGGTCGGCGCGAAAGCCGAGTGCCAGCAGCCGGTCGCGGATGAAATCGGAAACGGCGATATTCCAGCTGTTCCAGCCGGCCATCTCGCGCCGGCCATTGGCGAAGAAGCGCACCTGGTTAAAGCCGCCCGGCTTTTTCGGGTCACCGCCATAGGTGGCGTCGAAACCATGGAATGTCGTGACCAGCGGCTTGCGGGCGGCGCGCGCCAGGGGACCGATGACATAACCGTTCTTGCCGAAATGGGCGTGAACCAGATCGGCTTGGCCGATCGCCGGAAAGAGAAAGGGAAGGCCGATCTGCGGAATTTTCAGAAGCAGTTCGCCGGCCCGCGCAACGGGAGACCGACGGATGTCATGAACCGGGATAGTGGATTTTTTGGTGTGGGCGGACGGAATTCGCGAGCCGGCAAGAATTTCAGCTTCGAAAGAACGAAATGCTACCGCCTGATTGAGAACAAATGCCTGGCTGGCAGGCAAAAATTTTTCCACGTAAATAACGGCTTTTCTCATGAATCTGTCGACGTCTCCGTTGTCTTGCCCATCACATCGCCTCTATTGCCCGCCTGATGCCATCAACCGCACTTCTCGGCGCATTGTTGTCGTCATAAAGATTAACGCGCTTTGCGCAGGCTGCGTCCGGAGCGGCTTCGTTCTCAACGCGCTCGCCGTATTTTTCCGACATGCCCCATACCGTCACGCCTTTCAAGTCGCCACGCTCGGCCGCCACAGTGATCACATCACCGAAAATATCCGCGTATGACGTCGGCGAAAAGCCTTTGTCGCGGTTTAGGAACTGGCAGGACGCATCAAGCTCGGTGATGAACACGCCGACACCCATGTCCTTCAGCGCCGCGCAGAACCGTCCCATTCCTTCCGGGTCGATCCGGTCGAGGCCGGGGCGGAAATGCGCCTGCAGCCCCACCGCATTGATCGGCGATTTCCGGGCGACGAGATCCTCGACGATTCTCAGAATACGCGCGCGCTTCTGTTCGAACACGTCGGATTTCTTCTCCAGATGCGTTTCGTTCAGCACCAGCATTGCGCCGGGATTTGCCTCATGTGCCATATCGAAGCTCATACGGATATAGTCGTCGCCAAGAAGGCGTTGGAAAACACAATCTCGCAGATCCGGCCCATCATATTCCAACGGCTCGTTCACCACATCCCAAGCGTCGATTGAGCTCTTATAGCGAGTGACAACCTGTTTTATGTGACGGTTCATCGTCGCCTGAATCGTCTTCGCGTCGGTGATCTCGGACACCCACTCCGGGACGCGATACCAGATCAGCGTATGGCCATAAACCCTCATGTTGTTTTTTTGCGCAAATGCAACCATCCGATCCGCATTCCTGAAACTGAAAACACCCGGCCTCGTTTCCGTTGCATTCCACTTCAGTTCGTTTCGCGGCGTTATTGAATTGACGTTGTCGATGTAGATCTCGGAAGCTACTGGATCGCTGATATTTTGCAGGTCGATTGCCGATCCGAATCGGAACGCCTTGCCGTCGGCAAGGGCGCGCAGCCCTCCCGCTGAAGGCGCCTGTGCCAGGACGTGGCTCGCATTGGCATACAACAGGGCGAGCGGAACCGAGGCGAGGAAACGTCTTCTGTTCATTTTATCTCTCACTGTTGGCTTTTTTGATGTCCGCGGCCAAATTTAGAGGGCCAGGCTCGTTGGCAACGCGACATTCGCGTTCAATTCAGCGGAGTAATTCAACCCTAAATATACTTTCGCCGCAGGCGATATTGTCAGTATCTGCTAGACTTTTCAGCAGGTTCCACGATATAAACTGTTCTGGAGGGCGCTCGTGATGGAAGATTGGTTTAGCTATCTGATGAGCAGTTTTCATATTGCATTGCAAAATGCAGTTTTTTTTATGACGACCATTCGAAACGATCTGTTTCTTCTCGATATCCGACAATTCTCGGCGCTCGTTTTCGGTGTCATCGGCGTCATTTTTCTGTTGTTCGCAGCGCTTGTCAGGCTGTCGGGGCGGCTGCGTCGATCGGAGGCCGTCATTCGGTCGCTGAATGAAGACCTTGCGCAAGTCATGCAGGATCTCAATGTCGAGCGTGTCTGGCGCTTGGCGGGCGGAGACAGCACCGAAAGGCCGAGTGCGGACAGTTTGAAAGAGCTCTACAAGATTTTGGACAGGCATCACGACGATGCAGGTTACATGGCGTGAGAAGTCGGCGCAGATCTCAGCAGACCTCAGAGCATGATGCCGAAAAGTGTGGACGGTTTTCTTATGACATCCTGTTCTAACGCGGATGTTCCTGACTTTCTGCCGGCGCCTTGGCATCTGCAGGAATGGATTCCGATGCCGGCCGCAGGTCGGTCCCGATCGTCGGTTCCGGCGATCGAAGCCATGCTCTGTCGGAAAAATAGTTTCTCGTTCTTTTCTGGGGTCCCGAAGTGGCATCTAGGGCCAGCGTAAAATTATACCGCCCAGGATTGAGCACCTCGCGGCTGAAGTTGATGCTGGCTCCAAAGCCGTCTTCCTTGATGTCCCTCAGATTCTTGATCGCGTTCAGCGTCTCGTGAAAATCCAGCCATTGCGGTTGCCGCAACATGGTTTCGAAAATTCGCAGAATGTTGGGATCGAGCTGACCATTTTGATCCGTCTCGGGATTGATGATTTTCACCCGCATATTGATGATCGCGCCGGCGGAGTCGCCGCGAACGATGACGAATATGGAGCTCGGAAGCTGATCCCTCTCCTGCTTGCCGCCATGCTCGAAAATGCATTCGAATGTATCGGCGTTAAAGCTTGCCGCCGCCCAATCGCTGGTTTCGATGCCGGCATTGCGCAGCGCCGCACACATTGCAGGCCCGGATATCCGCCATGTCCGGAGAAAAGTCGACGCAGTCTGTGCCACCGGCGGTTCGATGATATGCAATGGAAACGTGAAGGTAGCCGGCGGCGTCGGGCGGGGAAGGGCTTTGGGAGGAGGCGGTTTGATTTCAGCGGGGAAGAGATCGAAGCCAAAGTAATGGCCCACCGTCTTCAAGTGTTTCATATCGTTGGAAAGAAACACCGTTCCCATGACCAGCGAGAGGGAAATCGTCAGCAGCAGCCAGAAGACCACGGGTATCTTCCGTTTTCCCACCGGCTGTTTCGCATTTGCGGACGACGAATTCTCAGGCAAGCTTGTCTTCTCCGGTGCGAGAAGGGTTTCGATCGGGCTGTCTAAATCCAGCAGTATACATTTATCCGTTAAATATCTTTGGCTTCGTGTCGGCAATTGGGCGCCTTCCTGGCTCACCATCAGAAGGACGCGACAGATTTTAGCCGGGGGCGGGCCACCATTTCAATCTGGAATTGCTCACGTAGCCACGGAGCCGCACAGTGACAGGCAACAAATGCATCGCTCTTCTCTAAAGTAATAATTCACACATTCCTTTAGAGGAATGATATTTATGGTAGTTTATTTTTATTTATATTTTAAAAATTGAAACTATTATTGTTTATCCATCAGGCAATTGAAATGTATTCTACATAATTATTGTTTGCACGTAAATTTACCATATTTATCGCGCGAAAGTTTTATTTTTTATTTTAAAATCACAGATTATATTTTGATTGCAGCTGCGATTTGGCGGGTTTCAACAAAATTTTCGGCGTATTCTTCGATAGGGTTTGCCGCGCAATCGCCGAGGGGGAGGGACATGTCCGTCGAGCTGGATGCAACTACCTATGTTCACGCCAAACCGACAACCGCGCATTCCTATATCTTGCCTGCCGTGCTCGATGCGCTGGAGAGCCATTTCGACGGTTCTGCGAAAAACGACGTTTTTGATTTGGGATGTGGTACTGGCGGGGCAGCCGCTGCTCTTGCGGACAAGGGTTATTATGTCGTTGGCGTCGATCCTTCCGGCGACGGCATTGCCAAGGCCAATATCAACTATCCCGACCTGCCGCTGAATATCGGCTCGGCCTATGACGATCTTTCTCGGGAATACGGCACATTCAATGCCGTCATCAGCCTGGAGGTGGTCGAGCATGTCTACGATCCGAGGGCATTCACCTCGACGCTGTACGATCTTGTCAAGGTGGCATCGCCGTAATATCGACGCCCGATCACGGTTATCTGAAGAACCTTGCTCTGGCTGCGCTGGGGAAAATGGACGATCACTTCATGCCGTTGAAGGATCATGGGCATATCAAGTTCTGGTCGAAAAGCACCCTGAGCACGCTGCTGCTGGATGCGGGTTTCGACAATGTCCATTTTGAATATGTCGGAAGGATTTCCGTTTTGGCCAAGTCGATGATCGCCGTCGCTCAAAGGCCTCTTTAGAGTCGGCGTCGAAGTGGCGCCGATTTCGAACAGCATTCGTCCATTTCGAGTGTGCGACAGAGCGCGGTATGCATCCGCGCCAGGGTATGCGTTGAAATAATCCACAGGTTGTTTTTACTGTGTGCAATGCTGAAAAAAAGTCCTTACCAAATATTTACTTTTAGTTGCATTCTTGCTTAAACTCTCCATTATACAGCTGGGCGTGCTGATGAGGTGGGAGACTTATTCACATGAAGGCTAAATCCCCGAATTCGATCGACGTCTATGTTGGCAACCGCGTGAGGGTCCGGCGAAAAACGCTCGGGATGACCCAGCACGGTTTGGCCGAACTTCTGGGCATTACCTTCCAGCAGATCCAGAAATACGAAAAAGGCACGAACCGAATAGGCGCCAGCCGTCTTCAGCGCATATCCGAGATTCTTCGCGTGCCCATCGGCTTTTTCTTCGAGAACGACGGTTCCGGGCCGATCGAAGGCGAGACGAGCGAATTGAACAAGTTTTTGTCCTCGAAGGAGGGGCTGGCGCTCAACAAGGCATTCATCGCCATCGAGGATCCGAATATCAGGCAAAAACTGGTGGCATTGGCAAAAAGTCTGGCCGTTGCGGGATTCTCTGACATCGACGGTGAGTTGCATGATCCGGTTTTAAACGGCTGAGGACGGATCGTGTTTCATCTGGAGACGTTCGGCGATCTGCGGTTGAGAACAATCATCATAGGGATATCTGCCGAGGCAGAGGCGGTCGTTTCGGCGGCACAGGTGCTTCCCGCCACGTCGACGGCTGAGGCGGTATTCTGACAGGCCGGGCCCACTATTCCGACAGGATCATGTCGCCGGGGGAAACTCTTTCCCGTGTGGAACCTTTTTTGGCCAGATTCGGCATTACCAGAGTTGCGCGACATACCGGATTGGACGACATCGGAATCCCTGTCTGGTGCGCGTATACCCCGAATTCGCGGTCGATCGTGATTGCGCAGGGAAAGGGTCTCACCGATCTGGACGCCAGGGTATCCACCGTCATGGAAGCGCTCGAACGGGCGGTCGCCGGCGAGCCGTTCGTCAAGCTCGTTTACGCTTCCTCCTCTCGCCTGCAGGCGATGGGCTGCGAGGTCGACAGGTTGAGCTGCCTGACCGCCGTCCATAAACACGATCTCGGGCCGGATGACGAGACGGAATGGGTTGCCGGCGTCAATATCCTTAGCGGCGGCGAGATCCACGTTCCCTTCGAAGCGGTGGTGCTCGACCGGACGCGTGATGCGCGATACTGGATGTCGTCGGATGGCCTGGCTTCGGGAAACAATGCCGAGGAGGCAATCTTTCATGGCGTCCTGGAGCGTATCGAACGCGACGCCTATGTGTTGTGGCAGGTCGGCAGGGAGGCCGATCTTTATGCCGGCTGCGTCGATCCCCGCGGCTTTGGAGATGGCGCCCTCAACGAGCTAATCGACAAGATCGAAGCATCGGGATTGGCGCTCAGGCTGTTCGATATCACCAGCGACATCGCCATCCCCTGCTTCACCGCCATGCTGGGTCCCGGGGAGCCTGTTCTGGCCCCCAGGAAATTTCGCGGCGGCACGGTTCTTTGCCGTGACAGGGACATTCGCCTTATCGAAGTAACCGGCGGCACCGGGGCGCATCCGCTCCCGGTGCGCGCGGCTATCCGCGCGGTGACGGAAGCCGTGCAATCCCGGCTGACCCATATCAGCGGCGCCAGGGATGATATTTCGCCTGCAACTTTCTCGAGATCCCTCCCGCCGCTGATGCGGCGAGCCTTCGATGCGGTTGCCGCACCGCCTGCCGTCCTCCATCGTGACGGCGCGGCAGGCGGCCGGCAACAGGATCTGACGCATCTGCTGCAACATGTGCTTGACGCCCTGCGCAGCAGAGGGATTGCTTCGGTCATCACAGTGCGCCTCAGCGACGACACGCTTCCCTTCAGCGTCGTCAAGGTTGTTATCCCTGAGCTCGAAAATCCGGAGGGGGAGCGTGCCCGGCGATTTGGGGCAAGGGCACTGGCCAAGGCGATAGGGCTTTGAAGATCATTTTCGCAGGTCCCAGTCTTCCCGATGCCGCGTTGCTTGCCGGCGAGGCGATCCGCGTCCTGCCGCCTGCCGTGCAAGGCGATGTCCTGGCCCAGGTGGAGCAGGGCGCCAATGTCATCGGCTTGATCGACGGCGGCTTCGAATATGCCGCACCGGTCTGGCACAAGGAAATTCTCCATGCTCTCTCGCTTGGCGTGGCCGTCCTTGGGGCAGCAAGCATGGGCGCCTTGCGGGCTGCGGAATGCCATCCGTTCGGGATGATCGGGATCGGTCGCATTTTCGAGGACTATCGCTCCGGCCGGCTGGTCGACGATGCCGCCGTCGCACTCATCCACGCGCCGAGCGCGCTGAGCAGCAAGCCGCTGACGATACCGCTCGTCAATGTCAGCGCCACGCTCGATGCGATGGAGGATCGCGGGCTGCTGGCAGCTGGGTTGCGCCAAAAGCTCGAAGATGCCGCAAGCGCGATCTTTTTCAAGAAGCGGACCTGGCGGGCGATCGTCGAGCAATGTGCTGACATGGCCGAGCCCGGTCGTCCGCAATTGCTGGCGGCCCTTGTTTCGAATTCCGTCGATCAAAAACGTATCGACGCGCTGGAATTGCTGAAAGCCGTGCAGGACGCCCGTGACACCCGCTCGAACGCCGATCCGCCTTGGAAACTGCATGAGACCTCGTTCCGGACGCGACCTACGCCGTGAATCGATGGCGGCAATGTCACCGGGGGTTGTGTCACGCTTTTTTCACGGGCTCAAACACCTATGCGCGCGTATCATTGCTTCAATTCGTTGGAGAAATGCTCATGGGCGTGACATCGATTGCCAAGGCAAATGCAGACCAAGGGGCGGAAGATGGTCTGAACGAACTCATCGCGCTGGCGCGGATGATTGCCTACGCGCGACAGGTCGCTGCCGATGTTAAGCTGCAATTCGCGACGAATTGCCTCGATCTGGCGCTCGAGGCGGTGAAGCAGGAGGTGGGGGAAGGCTTCACCAGGGAACTGGCCGAATTGAGCTCGCCGGTTCCGCAAGTGAGTGTGAGCTGTCACTAAAACAAACGACTGGAGCGGTTCTGCGCTTCCATAACAGTTGAACCGCTTAATGCCTGTCGCCCGGAAGTGTCCCGCGTTCCGGGTGATATGCATTAGACAAAGGACATAATGCGCGTCGCTCGACGCGATGCGTCACGCCTTCAAACTCACGCATAATCGCGAAAATCAACATCGATTTTCGCGATCATGTTTGTACTGTTATGGAGGTGGCGCTCGCGGAACCATTCGATCCCTTCGTGGGGGGAGATAACGGGCTCAAGCTCACGCCTGGGGCAAATCCATCTCAACTGCTGTTTGGACAGGTTCGGCTTGTTGGGGCTGCGGATGGTCGACGCGTCGTTCAGGATCTGCCGGAAACGATCCGCTGGACGGTTACAAGCGAAGAGTTACAGTCTCCTCGACGTTGCTTCCGGGCAGGGAAGCGGCGCGAATTCGCGTTCACACGTCTCTTGCGCGACCGGCCGGTCGACGGCCGATCCCTGATCTCAATGAGTCAGATTGCGCTTCTGGGCCAGTAGTAAAATGTAATCGTCGGCAATGTCTGCGATGGCCATTGCGACTTCCGCCGGATCGCACCCCTCGACCCTCGTATTTGCAATGAACTGATAAACCGCCTTCTCGATCTGCTTCCGGCAGATCATCACGCGTTCATCGTAACCAAATTCCGGAATATGCGATGCCATATCACTCATCAGATCGGCTCCCTCACTACTTACAGTGACCATGACACAAATTATAAGTTGAGCAAGCAAATGCTTTATGAAGGGTTAATTCCCTGTCGAAGTGCGACCATTTCGACACAGGTTTGGCATACCATAAGACCTTCCGGTGCGCTGAAACAAGACGGGGTCTAGGGGTGCCGGACGTGTCGTGCCGAAAGGATCCGGCATGGGGCCGACGCCACGGCATGGCGCAGCTATCGCAATCAGAGGGTCTCGGAGCCGCTGCACCGAATTGTGAAATCGACGGACCGGTTGTTCCCAACTTGAGCGGCTCATTCGTTGTCCTTCGTACGGTGTAACCATCTGATTCTACGATATATCGAGCCATCGTACATCTCCCCTTCCATCATTCCGGTGATCCTAAGTTGAGCGGCACCTCTCGGGCGCGCGCCATCATCTCCATGATTGTCAGGGCCTTCAACTGCGATCCCGTCGGCGGTATGTCCGTCAGGTTGTCGGGCGGCTGTGGGGAACGGTTCCAGCCGATTTTCTGGAAACCGAAACTGAGTGCCGGCGGAGATTAAAGACAGAGTAAACTGCAACTGATCATCGCGGCGATCAAGACAAGTTTTATCAAAAGATTAAATAATACGTTTCAGGCGGAGGTTGCATTTAGATATCAATTAAAAGACGAATAAATCATAGATGCAATGATCACGATATATATTCAAATAATAGTCTAAGTAACTTTATTATTGTCTATCGTGCGCCTATAGCGACCGTGTTACATGCCAGGACCGACGAATTTACGTTCGTATGGAGACAATGCAGATGCCGACAGTAAAATATAGCTTCTAATGCGGGTGGGCGAGCAACGTAACCGCCATCCTCATTCGAAAATGTGAGCTTGTCTCATCGCGCGTATCTCCAGCGGGCGATATCACTCTTCGATCCAATATTTTTGCGAGGCCGGCATGGGCAACAGCAATTGCTGCGGCCTTCCAAAAGCAAAGTCGAGGACCCGCCGGGGTGGTTGACGGGTCCTCCCGTAGGAATGCTTGCACAGTGCGTAGATATAATCGCAGTTAATTCATATATTGTCACACGTCATTATTGGGGTGATTATACTTTGTGTAAATTACTACTTTAACTATGGTCCATCGACGTAGTATCATTCAAAGGGTGGCCGAATGGAGAGCTCACTCCAACGGGCATTTTCAACCGCCCATCATTTTTCGGAGCAGGCGGCGACTGTGCCTTTGCTGCCTGCGGTCAGCCACGCAACACCGGGTCCGCAACCAAACCTCCTGTATCAACTTGATGATGATGAGAGATCTGTAGATCGCATTTCGGGCCGCCTCAGCCGGCGAGAATGCCGATCAAGCAAGTGAGCATACCGTTTGATCCACCGCAGATGCGAGGCCTGAGCGATGCGGAACGGAGTACTATTGTCGCCAAACAGGCAAACCTTCTGATGGCCGCGGCCGGCGTCGCGGGGAAGGAGGCGAGCAAGGACGAGCAATAATCTCATTCCCGCCACGGTGCTGAAGTGCTAGGCGGGATGGATACAGATCAGCTTCCTCACAGGGTAGATGGTAACCGTCCTTCTGGCAGCGCGCGTCGCTTTTGCGCCGGTGACCTGCCACTGAATTTTCATCCGGCGGCGATTAGAGCCTCGGCGGTTTTGAATACGCCAAGTGGCGCGGTGTGAGCAACCGGCGGAAACGCGAAGCTTTCATCTCGCGCAGCGTTGGAGCCGGTT
>NZ_WUFT01000039.1 GCF_010668805.1 Rhizobium phaseoli
CACCAGCCTCCTGCTCCTTCAGCACCGCAATAATCTGCTCTTCGGTAAATCTCTGCTTCTTCATTCGTCCGTCCTTTGATGGGCCGGACTCTAATCAATTCTGGAGGAAATCCTCAGTGGCAGGTCACTCGTTCACAAAGTCCTTTAAAAATCTGAAGAAGACAGTTCCCTTGGAACCGGGCATCCTCAAGGTCACTGGCTTCCTCGCCACGGTCGACAAGCCTTCCAAGCTCAAAATCACTGGCACCGAAGAGCGCGCCACGCTAGATCTGTTCGTCAACGGCCGTCTGCGGGAGAAAAACGTCATCCGCCACATGCCGACACAGCGCATTGTCGAAAACTATCTTTATGGCCAGATACACTTCGATGCCCTAGACCGACCGGATGCCGACCCGTTCACCAGCAGCCGCGAAGGCATAATCGAAGACGACGCTCAATTCGCGTTGCTGAAAAAGGATCTAAAGGAACTTCTTCAGAAGGTCATTGACCAATGGGACGAGTTGCGGCTTGAGCGCGGGGAAGACGGCGATGACGAAAATCCCCGCAAAAGCAAGAAAGAGCGTAAAGCGCTCGACATGTACAACATCGCCAAAAGCGACTACCAGGCGGCCGGCGGCGCTAAGGCAACCAAAGACAAAGTAGATACCTGGCTCAATCAGCTGCAGAACGACGCCGCATACAACTTGCAATCTTATGTCGATTGCTTTCTCTCGGAAAACCTCGTCAGGAAGTACATTGAAGACAAAGGATTGAAGCTTTCGACCGGCGTATCCAGTGACGCCACCAAATGGAAAAAGCGCGAAGACGATACCAAGGGAGAAGCCAACATCAGTTTCGAAATACGCGCCGCTCCAAGCACGTTATCTTATCTCGATATGGACGCACTGGCAGTAACTGCCGAGGGCAGTAAAACGACCAATGGAAAGCAGTCACTCTGGTCAGATGCCGTGCAATACAAGCCCGCACGCAACGCAGTTGGTCACACCGGGCTACTGAGTCCCGTTGCGAAAACACATCTGAACACCACTCACGAAAACATCAAAGCGCGGCTTCGCGCGCTGTTATCTAAGCCTTGACTCAATGCTTTACTCCGGCACGTCGGGCGACGGGTTCCTTCCTAAACGCGAAAACGTCCGACGGGAGCCGGCGCGCCCGAACTGCCGGTTCCGCACGGATCTGCAGGAACGCTGCCCGCAGACCGCCACGGAGCGCGGACCGCGGCCGGTTCGTAGCCGTTCGGCCGTCGTCCTGTTCCCGGCTAGGGCGCACAATGAGGGCATTGATTTTCGGTCCCCGATGCGCCGTGCTTTCGCGGCCGGGCCCGGACACCGATCCGCCGTGGCTTGCGGTCAACGGCCTAGTCCTCGCCGGGCCACTTCGTGCGCGTATCCAATCGGCCCTGACGGTCCGGCGCTTGAGTCGCGACCCAGTCGGTGGGAGAATCTCGATGGCGGCCACAGCTCCCGTATCGCGCTGGAAGTGGCCTGCAGGAAGCAGTTGGATACGGCCGATGACCTCGTTAGACCAGTTCACGCCGCCGATTTGGGCGTTTTGGCCGTCCCGCCGGGTGTCCAGAGCGAACTTGGAATCAATGGCTGGGGCGCCTGGATTCGAACCAGGGATGACGGTACCAAAAACCGTTGCCTTACCGCTTGGCGACGCCCCAACAGAGCTTTCGGCGGAAACCGTCTGCTCAAATCGACGCCTGATTAGCAAAGCTCTCCGTCCGTCACAATGACTAAGTTGCGCCTCAAGCAGATTTGTGCGCGCGCGGGGCGGTGGGCCGTGCTAGGAATTGGCGGTGTCATCGGCCTCGAGATCATTGCCTTCATGGACAGTCCCGCATTCGACCTTGCTTTCGAGCCGGCCTATGGGCGGGCCGTGCCGGTGGCGCCGGGGGTCGAGCGGATCACGGCTGAGAATCCCGGGCCTTTCACCTTTCACGGCACCAACAGCTATATCGTCGGCACTTCCTCGGTCGCGGTCATCGATCCCGGTCCGGAGGACGAGGCGCATTATCTAGCGCTGATGGCAGCACTTGCCGGCCGCGAGGTGACGCATATCTTCGTCAGCCACACCCATCGCGACCACTCGCCGCTGGCCCGCCGGCTGCGGGCGGCAACCGGGGCGGTGACCGTGGGCCAGGGGCCGCACCGGCCGGCAAGGCCATTGCGCGCCGGCGAGATCAATCCGTTTGCTGAAAGTTCGGATATGGCCTTCGTGCCGGATATCGCCATCGGCAACGGCAAGAGAATTGCGGGTGATGGCTGGGTGCTCTCCGGCGTGCCGACACCGGGGCACACGGCCAATCATGCCGCCTTTGCGCTCGATGGCCGCGATATCCTATTCTCAGGCGATCATGTCATGGCCTGGTCGACCTCGATCGTCGCACCGCCGGATGGCTCGATGGCCGATTACATGGCCTCGCTCGACCGGCTGATCGCCCGCGAGGACGCCCTGCTGCTGCCCGGCCATGGCGGGCCGGTTGTGGAGCCGGCCACATTCCTCAAGGCGCTGAAGGCGCACCGGCTGGGGCGCGAGCAGGCGATCCTCACCCGCATCCGGGCGGGCGACCAGGGGATCACCGAGATGGTGAAGGCGATCTACAGCGATACCGATCCGAAGCTTTATGGGGCGGCCGCACTTTCCGTGCTCGCCCATATCGAGGATCTCTTCGAGCGCGGCGAGATTGCCGCGGATGGGCCGCCTTCGCTTGCCGCCCACTACCGGCCGGCACCAGGGAGATGAGCCAGCAGATGCCAGCCGCTTACAGCTATCGCGACGATGCCGATGTGCCCGCTTTTGCCGATGACCGGCCGCTGATCGTCTTTGATGGCGAATGCGTGTTCTGCTCCGGCTGGGTGAAATTCGCGCTGAAACACGACAAGCAGCGGCGATACCGGTTCCTCGCCGCCCAGACGCCGCTCGGCGCCGCACTCTACCGGCATTACGGGCTGGATGCGCGCGATTACGAGACCAATATCTTCATCGAAGACGGCCGCGCCTTCTTCAAATCCGACGGCTCGATCCGCATGGTGGCCGGCCTCGGTTTTCCCTATTCGGTGATCAGGCTGTTCCGGCTGCTGCCGCGCCGCATGGCCGACAGGCTTTATGAATTCATCGCCCGCAACCGGCTGAAGATCGCCGGCCGGCAAAGCTGCATGGTGCCGACGCCGGAGCAGCGCAGCCGCTTCATCGCATGAGTGGCGACAGGCTTTCGCTGCTGATCATCGGCGGCTACGGCACGTTTGGCGGGCGACTGGCGCGGCTGCTTGGCGATGAACCGCGGCTCCGGCTGCTGATCGCCGGGCGGTCGCTCGAGAAGGCCGACGATTTCGTCGCCGATCTCAGATCCCCGAAGGATGGATCCGAGGGCTTGGGAAGCAGCAATCTGGGGGCCAGCCTGCAGGCCGTGCGCTTCGATCGCGATGGGGATCTGGCAGAGCAGTTGACGCGACTGCGGCCGGATCTCGTCGTCGATGCCTCCGGGCCGTTTCAGACGTTTGGTGAGGATGCCTACAAGGTGGTGCAGGCCTGCATCGGCCTCGGCATCGATTATGCCGATATCGCCGACAGCACCAGCTTCGTCGCCGGTATTGGCGGGCTCGATGCCGCGGCCAGGGCGAAGGGCATCTTCGCACTGTCGGGGCTGAGCAGCCTTCCCGCGCTCTCCTTCGCCGCGCTCGATGTCATGGCGCCGCAGTTTGCCCGGATTGATCGGGTGGCGGCGGGCATTGCCCCGTCGGCGCATGTGAAGATCGGGCTCAATGTCGTCAGGGCGATCGCGAGTTATGCCGGCAAGCCGGTGTCGCTGCGGCGCGATGGGCGGCCTTCGAGCGGGCTTGGGCTGATTGAAGCGATGCGGGTGACGGTGGCGCCGCCGGGTGTGGTGCCGCTGCGCAGCCGCAAATTCCTGCTGGTGGATGCGCCGGATCTGGCGCTGCTGCCGGCGCGCCTGCCCGGCCTGCAATCGAGCTTCACCGGGGTCGGAACCGAGCCGCAGCCGCTGCAGCGCTTGCTCAGCCTCGCCGCCCGGCTGGTTCGGCTGCGGATGCTGCCGTCGCTGCTGCCGTTTGCGCCGCTGCTGCAGCGCGCCAGCCACGCCTTGGCGATCGGCGACCATCGCGGCGGCATGTTCGTGCGCGTCAGCGGCGTTGATAGTGGCGGCAAGAGCCTGGCCTGCGGCTGGCATCTGATTGCCGCGAGTGATGACGGGCCGTTCATTCCGATCACCGGCGTCGCGGCGCTCGTCCGCCGGCTGCTCAAGGGCATCCGGCCGGAAAACGGCGCGCGGCCGGCGACAGGGGAATTGCAGCTTGCCGATTTCGAAGCGGAATTCCGGCGGTTTTCGATCACGACGGGGATCAGGGTTGAGAGCGAGGCCGCCTGCCTGCCGCTCTACCACAGGATTCTCGGCAGCGCCTTCGAACGGCTGCCGCCGGCGATTGCCGAGATGCACTCCGCCGGGCCTGCCGGCGGCGCACGCGTCGCCTCCGGCCGGGCGCGGACCGAGCGCGGCCGCGGCTTTCTGGCCGGCATCGTCGCGCGGCTGATCGGCTTTCCCGCAGCGGGTGAGGATGTGCCGGTGACGGTGCGTTTTACCGCCGATGGGGAGAAGGAGATCTGGACGCGGGATTTCGAGGATAAGAGCTTCCGCAGCCTGCAGCTCGAAGGAAAAGGCCGCGACCGGCATCTGCTTGCCGAAGTCTTCGGGCCGTTCCGAGTGCTGGTGGCGCTGGTGCAGGAGGGGAATAAGTTACGGCTGGTGGTGCGGGGTTGGCGGTTTTTTGGGGTTCCGCTGCCACTGTTTCTCGCGCCGGGTGGGGAGACTTATGAGGAGGAGCGTGAGGGGCGGTTCCACTTTCACGTGGAGATCGGCGGGCGGCTGACCGGGCTGGTGGTGCGGTATACGGGGTGGTTGGTGGTGGCGTGAGGGCGTTCTTCCTCACCGGAGCCGGCCTGCCGTGTGAGCCCCCCTCTGCCCTGCCGGGCATCTCCCCCACAGGTGGGGAGATCAGCTGGGCTCGCTGGCTTCCCCAAACAACTGGTGTCACAGCCCGGCGAAACGGCGGAGGGACGGAAAGTTTTCGCCACTTGCCAATCTCCCCACCTGTGGGGGGTCCGAAGGACGGGCGAGACCCGCGGCTCGCCCCGGGCCCGGCAGGGCAGAGGGGGGTTGCCACGGCACGCCCTCTCCTCCGTCATTACTGTGACCTCAGAGCTTTGGCCGAGGGATACAGGGATGAGGGTAGCTTGGTTGGGTGTGATACCGCAGCGACGTCGAGTTTGTGGCACCGTAAGGGCGTTGCGTTTGCCGCACCCTATCCCGGCCCTTCGCTTTGGGCTCAGGGCGTTCGCCGCTGCAATCGATTCGCCGGATCGATTGCTGCCGCCTCTGGCGGCACCGCGGCTCACCCACCCGCAATCCCCAACAGCTCGGAATCCAGCGCCTTCAGATAATCGCCGGCGATGTCGGCGCTGAAGCCGAGGTCGTGTTGGCCGTAGCGGGAGGCGACGCGGATGTCGACGAAGGTGGTTTCGGCCTCTTCGCGCAGCCGGATGAGGATATCGAAGCGCAGGCCGAGGATCAGCGTGCGGTTGGTCGCCTGCAGCGTCACGCCGTTGGCGCCGCGGATCATCCTGGCGACATCGTCGTCATAGGGGCGCGGCGTCGGCACGGGCACGATATCGGGCGCATCGGCGACAGCGGCATCGTCGCTCGCCTCAGGCTTTGCCGGTCTGTCCTCCGGGTCGCGGTCCGGCTCGGTGTCGCCGGTGGTCTTGACGATCACAAAGCCGCTGTGCTTGGCGACCTTGCGCACCGCCTCCAGCACGCGGTCGAGCGCGCCCTCATAACGCCGGCCGGTCAGTTCGGGATAGGCTGATATCTGCTTTTCACGATCCTCCGGCATCACCGGATTGCGCTTCAGCCAGATCTGGTCGGCTTTCGGCGGCGACAGCCAGTCCGGCACCGAAACCGGATCGGTGGAGACGTCGTAGATATCAGGCAGGGTCAGATAATGTTCGGTGGCAAAGGCTCCGAGCGCCAGGGGAAAGGCGGCATAGATCAGGGCGGCGAGTGCGGCCAGCCCGCCTTCAGCGCCAGTCGTCCAGAGGCTGCGCAGCCCGACGGCGGCGAGCAGTGCTGCGAGCAGCGCGCCGCCGGCGGCAGCTACCAACAGCAGCACCAGATAGGGGGTGGCGAGGCCGCCGAAGCGATGGGCGATCATCACCGCCAGCGCCAGCACCAGCGAAAACGCCCCAAGCAGCCGCGCAAAGCGGGCGGCGCTGGAAACGGGACGGTCGAAACGGATGGCCATCAAACTTACCGGTTGCTCGTCAGCGCCGCGCCTTCAACCACGCAAATCGCCACATCCCTGTTTAGAGCATGATGCCGAAAAGTGTGAAGCGGTTTTCGGACGACATCGTGCTCTATTTCTTTGATTTAGATCCCGATTCAGATTTTAGGCCAGCCCGGCCTGAAATCATCCGGATCTGGGCAAGATTCGGCTGAATTGAAACTGTTGTCTTGGAATATCAGATGGAATTCGTGAGCCAAGGTCATGGCAAAGATCGCGGCGAAGACGGGGCGATTCCATAAGACCTTGCTGATATGCTAAAAAAGGGCCATTCTGCCGCGGTTTCATCTCCGATTTTAAAGGCAAGGAGAGACGGGATGATTTCAACCGAGACAGCCGCAAGGCCGCAGGCGTCCGCGCTTGCCGGGATCGACCACAGCGAGCCGATGCTGCCGATGGAGCTCGTCGAGCTCGAACTTTCGCTCGAAGGTTATGCCGGCGGCGATGCCGGCTTCTGCGAGGCGGTGCGCCAGGCAGCGCAACGGTCGGGCGGCGAATTGCTGTTCGACCTGCCGGCCGCCGGCCTCGTCGTGGATTGCCGCCGCATCGCCGTGCTGCGCATTCCCGATGACGGCAGCGAGATGCGCGTCGTGCTGGCGCTGCTCGATTATGCCGGCACGGAAATTCGCATGCAGGCGCCCGACGAAGAAACGGCGCATCTGGTGCGTTTCGCCGAAGCCTTTATCGAATTGCTGGAGCGGATTTAGAAGCTCGGAGCATAATGCCGAGTATAGGCTAGCGCCGTTCGGCCGCCGCTTCCGCAACGCTGCGGAAGGGGAACTTGCGGCCGCATTCGCATTTGATCACGAAATTTTCCTGGTGGTTGGAAGGCCGCTGCACGCCAAAACCGCGCGGCAGCCGATCGACCTTGAAATCCGGGTGCTTGCGCTTCGGATCGTCGATCTCCGAAGCTTCGGCAAAGCCCTCATTGCCGCATTGCGGGCAGTTCAGTTTTTTCGAAAATCGGTCGCGGATGGCCATGCTCGTTCCAGTGTTTGCAAGCCCCTCTTACAGAGGAATCTCCGGCTGCGAAAGTGGAACCATAAGCGGGGGATGCCGTTCCTTTTGTTGAAAAGGAGGCGATCATGCCCAATAGAGACCCGATGCCCATCCCGAATGCCGACACCCCACGCGGCCCGACGTCAACCCCCGGCATTCCCGACCCCACCCAGCAAAAGCCGCCGCTGACACCGGTGCAGGACCCGTCCGACACGAAGAACCCCCAGGATCCGCCGCTCAATCCGGCCCTGCTGCCGATCGGGGATCCGGCCGGCGCGGCGTGATTTTGGAGATAGCGTCATCTTCAAGCTCCCTCATTCGTACGCTCTGGCTTTGACCCAGGACAAGAATGGCGAGGGAGAGTTGAAGGCTGCCCCAGCCGATCTCCCCCTTGTGGGGGAGATGTCCGGCAGGACAGAGGGGGGTGCTACTGCCGCTACGAACCACAAAAAGGGTCACGGTCGTCTATCGTTTGGACGCAGCGCGGCTCAAAGAAGCGCACTGAGGACTTGGAACCCCCCTCTGCCCTGCCGGGCATCTCCCCCACAAGGGGAGAGATCGGCAAGTGGCCAGGGCCTCGCGAAACAGAGGCGCTTCTCCCGGGGCGGCAGTCAGACGAAGGGCAAGTTTAGCAATGGCTTGACGACCTCGCCCGATTGCCGTTTCCTCAGGGAAAAGCAAGGAATACCCCGATGCGCATCCGCCTTCTCATCACCATTGCCACCCTCGCCGCCGGCCTGTCCGCCTGCCAGACGATGACGCCGGAGGAGCGGCGGGCGGCGGATGAGCAGCGCTGTTTAAGCTACGGGTTCCGGCGCGGCACGGATGGTTTTGCCACCTGCCTGCAGCGCATCGATCTCGACCGGCGGGCCGAATCGCGGGCGCAAAGTGCCGAGATGATGCAGAGCATGGCCTGGGATCTGAACGGGCCGTATATCTACCGCGATCGCTGGCACCATCATCATTGATCCCAGGCGCCCTAAGGGCTGTCGCGGGCGCTTGCCGGTATCCGGCTATTTCCCCCGGAGGTCTTTCAGACCTCCTGAAATGACCGCCTGCGCCGCCGCCAGTCTGGCGATCGGCACACGGAACGGCGAACAGGAGACATAATCCAGCCCGATCGTTTCGCAGAAGCGGATCGAGGCCGGGTCGCCGCCATGTTCACCGCAGATGCCGAGCTTCATGTCGTTGCGGGTCCGCCGGCCGCGTTCGGCGGCTATGCTGATCAATTCGCCGACACCGTCGAAATCGAGCGAGATGAAGGGATCGTGCTCGATGATGCCCTTGCGCTGATAGGTGGGGATGAAGGCCGAGGCGTCGTCGCGCGAGATGCCGAAGGTGGTCTGGGTCAGGTCGTTGGTGCCGAAGGAGAAGAATTCGGCGGCCTCGGCAATCACATGGGCGCGCAGCGCCGCCCGCGGCAGCTCGATCATCGTGCCGACGAGATAATCGATCTTCATGCCGGCCTCGTTCATCACCTTGCCGGCGACCTCGTCGATGCGTGCCTTGACGTAATCGAGCTCGGTGCGCAGGCCGACCAGCGGCACCATGATCTCCGGCACGACGGCGGCCCCGGTCTCCTTCGCTGCGGCAATCGCCGCCTCGAAGATGGCGCGGGCCTGCATCTCGACGATTTCGGGATAGGAGATCGCCAGCCGGCAGCCGCGATGGCCGAGCATCGGATTGAACTCGTGCAGCGCATCGACGCGCTGGCGCAGCGCAGTCGCCTCCATGCCCATGGCGAAGGCGACTTCGGCGACCTCGTCATCGGTCTTCGGCAGGAATTCGTGCAGCGGCGGATCGAGCAGGCGGATCGTCACCGGCAGGCCGTGCATGACGGTGAACAGGCCGGTGAAATCCAGCCGCTGCATCGGCAGCAGCTTGTCGAGCGCCAGCCGCCTGCCTGTCTCGTCGACGGCAAGGATCATCTCGCGCATGACATGGATGCGCTCGCCCTCGAAGAACATGTGTTCGGTGCGGCAAAGGCCGATGCCCTCGGCGCCGAAGGAGCGGGCGGCGCGCGCATCGGCCGGCGTATCGGCATTGGTGCGCACCGTCATGCGCCTGAGACGGTCGGCCCAGCCCATGATGCGGCCAAAATCGCCCGATAGTTCCGGCTGGATCATCGGCACCTCGCCCTTCAGCACCTGGCCGGCCGAGCCGTCGATGGTGATGATATCGCCCTTCTTCAGGGTGACGCCGATGCCGAGCAGCCGCTCGTTGCGCTGATCGATGCGCATGGTGCCGGCGCCGACGACGCAGGGGATGCCCATGCCGCGGGCAACGACCGCCGCATGGCTGGTCATGCCGCCGCGGGTGGTCAAGATGCCTTCGGCGGCATGCATGCCGTGAATGTCCTCGGGGCTGGTCTCGACCCGGAGCAGAATGACCTTGCGGCCTTCGGCCTCGGCCTCGACGGCCTCTTCGGCGGTGAAGACGATGGCGCCGGTGGCAGCCCCCGGTGATGCCGGAAGCCCGGTGCCGATCACCTGGCGGGTGACGCGCGGATCGATCGTCGGATGCAGCAGCTGGTCGAGGCTTGATGGTTCGATGCGCAGCACCGCCTGCTCCTCGGTAATCACACCCTCATCGACCATGTCGACGGCGATCTTCATTGCCGCCCGGGTCGAGCGCTTGCCGGAGCGGGTCTGCAGCATCCACAGCTTGCCGCGCTCGATGGTGAATTCGATATCCTGCATGTCACGGTAATGGATCTCGAGCTCGGTGCAGATGCGGCAAAGCTCGCGAAACGCCTCCGGCATCAGCTTTTCCATCGAGGGTTTTTCCGAGCCCGAGGAAATCCGCCCCTCCTCGGTGATGCTTTGCGGCGTGCGGATGCCGGCAACGACATCCTCGCCTTGGGCATTGACGAGGAATTCGCCGTAGAGCGCCTTTTCGCCGGTCGAGGGGTTGCGGGTGAAGGCGACACCGGTAGCCGAGGCATTGCCGAGATTGCCGAAGACCATCGCCTGGATGTTGATCGCCGTGCCCCAGCCTCCCGGAATATTGTGAAGCTGGCGATACGTGACGGCGCGCGCATTCATCCAGCTGGAAAAGACCGCGCCCACCGCGCCCCAGAGCTGAAATTCCGGATCCTGCGGAAATTCCTGCTCCAGTTCCTCCTCGATCAGCCGCTTGTAGAGAGAAACGATATGCTGCCACTCGGAGGCGCTGAGTTCGGTATCGGTTTCATGGCCGAGCTTGGCCTTTTCGTCTTCGAGGATCTCCTCGAAGGCGTCGTTGCCGAGACCCATGACGACATCGGCGTACATCTGGATGAAGCGGCGGTAGCTGTCCCAGGCAAACCGCGCGTCGCCGGCATCGTGGCCGAGCGCCTGCACGGTCTCGTCGTTGAGGCCGAGATTGAGCACGGTGTCCATCATCCCCGGCATGGACACACGGGCGCCGGACCGCACCGAAAGCAGCAGCGGCTGGCTGCCGGCGCCGAAGCGGCGGCCGGTGATCGCCTCGATGCCGGATATGCCGGCGCGCACCTCGGCCTTCACACGGTCGTCGATATGGCCGCCGTTCTTGTAATAGGTGTTGCAGGCGTCGCTGACGATCGTCAGGCCGGGCGGAACGGGCAGCCCCAGGGCGCACATTTCCGCAAGATTGGCGCCCTTGCCGCCCAGAATCTCGTGATCGCGCGCCCGGCCCTCAGCCTGCCCGTCGCCGAACGTATAGACCCACTTGGTCATCTTCCCCCCAACACCAAACCGGGATTAGCTTAATCCGTTGGTGTTGAAATGAAAATCGACAAATGCGGCGAAATGTTGCGTTGCACAATAAATCTGCGGCGCGCGCCACAATCGAAACGATTAAAACGGTAAACGCCAGAAAAAGGCACAAAAAAAGCTTTGCGGGACTGCAACAATGTCCCGCAAAGCCTTGTTTCCGTCCGGCCAGGAAAACCGGACGGGGGGTCCCACAAACCCAGGAACGGTTCAGCTTTTTGAAAAAGGAACCGCTCTGACCATCATCTTACGCAACTCCGAGGAAAACAGATCTGTCCTTCCCCTGGAACTGCTCTAACGGCTTCCGGTTCTTGCCCTTGCCCGGAAAACCGCACGCAAATTCGACAACACGCAACGCTTGATTGCTCGCTTTTCAGCTAAGTAATTAGGTTGCGTTGAAACAACTTCTAATGCAAGTCAGCGAAAAGAGCATCACCCAAATGGGGTACAAGCGGCATGAGAGGCGACCTTTTTTGGTGTTTATTCCCAGTTTTCTGATTTCACGCAATTTCTGGGCGCAAAACGGCGTCACGGCTTTGCTGAAATTGCGCCGGCCAGGCTGGAATCATGCTCGGCCCTAAGTGACAACAGGGGGCGCCTGGCTCCGAATGCTGCCAAGCGGTGAGCAGCCGACGCCGACATTTTTGATGCCAGTAAAAGGCGCACAACCAAATTCATTCAATTTTCAATGTTCCCGCCGAGATTGTCTTTCAGAAGATTTGCATTCTTTTGAGCTCAGTATTGCGATGGCCTACGGCACCAACCATTCTTATCCCGCTCCGAACAATGTCGAAGAGCAGCCTGCTCCAGCAGTAATCGACGACGACGCGGTTGCGGCCCTGGACGTGGCAGCTCGCTCACCGAGGATGGATAATGACATCCTGAGTTCGGCGCCGGCTCGCGACATCCGCAGTTCAGCGAGCGAGCTGATCGAAATGCTCGAGGACATCGATCTCCAGAAGATGTTGCGGAAGCAGGGCCTGATCGGTCGGTTCACCGGCGCAGCCGTCGAAGCCCGCCTGGGCTTCGAACTTGCAAGCCACAGGGTCGCCGATGTGTTCCGGCAATTGAGCCGGGCTGCGCAGGCTGGGGGGCGCATAAGGGGAATTCTCGACAGAACGCGACTTGAGCTCATCGACGAACAGGCGCGTCTTGCCGGCGTGATCGGGGACGCCAAGAAGCTGCTCATTTCGCGGTCGAGTGGTTCAGACCTCGCTCTGGTCGCCAGATTTGAGCGGCGTCTTGCCAACATCATGGCGATCGAGGCGGCCAACACGCTGACGATTCAGCAGATCGAGCTGTCTGCCGGTGTGCTTGCTTCACTGCTCGACCGATTCACCGACATTGAAACACTGCTGTTGCCGCTCTGGCAGCGAAATGCGCTGGCGATCATTCATGGCGAAGCAATCACACCGCGCAGTTCCGTCGTGACTGCGTTTCTCGATGCTCACAGCAATCTCATAGGCTTCCTGAAGAAGGTTAGACAAGAATGATGAAAGCAGCATTGCCACTGCACGACGCCTCAAGTGCGGTCGCCAGCGAACATCAGGTGGATCCGGACGTCGCGCGTCTGGCGGCCACCATTGACCTGTTCTCGGCCCTCTCGATCCAGCAATTTGGCCAGGAAGTCGCCGAGCGGTCATCCCAGTATGCCGACGAGATTCTCGGAACGGCACGCGCAACCGACCTCGACGACACCGGAGCTCAGTTGAACGAGATCGTGCTCGCGGCTCAACAGTTCAATCTGTCGTCACTCGATAACTCGACTGGACGAATTCCCATCATCGGCGGCCTTTTCAAGCGGATCGCGCGATCAAAGGAACGTGCCATCGCTCGGTTCGACACCGTCAAAGGGCAGGTAGACAAGCTCGTTGCGCAAATCGAGACAACGGCCCAGACGCTGTCGCGGCGAAATCATGACTATCAGCTCATGTACGAGGGCGTTCGCGTTGAGTATGCAGCACTCGGCAAACATGTCGAGGCCATCGAGATTCGGCTTCACGACATGGAAGACGAGATTGGCCGCCAGAATAATGCATCCGGTGATCTTGCCTCGAGCGAGCACCTCGCCGTCCTCGAAGCAAATCGTCAGCAGCTTTCGAAGCGTGCGGACGATATGCGTGTCCTTCAGCACGCGGCGATGCAGACCCTGCCGATGGTTCGCATCATTCAGGCAAACAATCTCGCGCTCGTCGACAAGTTCCAGACGATCCGCCAGTTAACCTTGCCGGCGTGGAAACGCGCATTCATGCTGGCCCTGACCCTGGACGAGCAGAAAAGCGCCGTCGTCTTGGCAGACACCATCGACAACGCGACGAACGCCATCATGCGCAGGAACGCCGAGTTGCTGCACCAGAATTCGGTGGCGACGGCGAAATCCAACCAGCGCCTCGTCATCGATGTGGAAACGCTCCAGCATGTCCATGATAAAATCCTGCTGACGCTGACCGACGTTCGCGATGTCCATGAGAAGGGTGCGACGGACCGCCGTCAGGCGATCGGCGAGCTGGAACGGCTTCGCAGCGAGATGCTGTCCGGCGTGAAGGCCGCTGGAGCTGCCGGTGGCTGACGCCTCCGCTTTCGGCAGGCGGGCGCTCGGCGCAGCCTCGTCTGCGCCTGCCTCTGGTTCCGCACCAGGAAAACCCGTTCAAACGAGTGATGCAGGACATGCCGGATTGGATCGTCGATCCAATCTTCTGTCGCTTGTTGCCCAGGGATTTGCATTCGTCGCGTTCATGCTGCTCTTTGCAGCGGCATGCATGCGGCCATCCGATCCGACCGATCTGCGGATGTTGGACGGCTCGATCTATGTGCTCGACGGGTTCACCAATGCGTTGGGGCTAACCGGCGTCAAATCAGCGGTTTCCTCAGTTCAGACCGGATCGAGGCCACTTCCCTATCTGGCGCAGTATGTCTCTGCCATCCTGGCATTTGCGACCGCTTTCACAATCATCAAAGGCCGTTGGCTTTTCGCCGGTCTGGTTGTTGCGTTCTTTCTGATACCATGGGGATTGTTCGGCCAGTCACAGGCCCTGGCCCCCTTTGCGCTCGAGATGTTCGCGCTCATTGCCCTGATATTCCACGCTCCACTGTCTCGCCGCACAATCATTGCCGTTGTTGCGGTGAGCGTCTTCGCTACCCCTCTTATCATCGGACTAATGTCCGACCTCTCCGGACATTTCGGCGCCCCGCAGACCTATGTCAAATATAGGGTGATCCGCTCGTCTGAATTACCTGCCGGCGTTTACCAGGCGCAATCGGATGGGAATGACGAAGTTGCAAAAATCGCGCCATACTTCCTGGCGCAAGCGGAGGCCCTTCGTGGCAATGGCGCTGCTGCCGCGACTGCACTCGATACGTTGGAAACAAGCGGCTTCCTTCTCAACAATTTCGACCGCGCCCGTTTTCAGGCGATACGAAACTTTGCGCTCGCCTCCGGCGGCTTTGGTCCGGACGCTCGTGAGAAGTTTAGTGCGGACAATGCGGCTCAATCGCAAAAGGCATATTTGCTGCTTTCGGCAGGGGTGCTGTTTGGAATTGCCGCTCCGCTGACGAATGGGTTCGGTTGGCTGGTCGCCCGTCGGAGCCGAAGGGTTTTCGCGATTGAGCGCGAGTTGGAACATCGCCGAGCCAATCTGCCGGGTGCCTTGAAGCGTGCGGCTGGAGTGTTCGGCGCCAATATCGCCAATAAGCTGGTTCCCCCGCCTTCCGTTGCCAATGGCGAGCGTGCGATTGAAGCCATTGCCTCCCGCGCACGAACCTACCTTCTACTCGTCCTGGGTCTCGTGGCGTTTGCCGCGCTATCCGCTTTTTCAGCCTATTGGGTTTGGCTGCCTGATGCAGCGGAAAACACCGCTTTCCATTTTGTGGCGCTTGCGGGAAATACCGCAGACTACGCGCAGCGAGGCGGAGTTGCCGTCATCGTCGGCGTTGAGGACTGGGCCGCCTGGTCCATCCTGCTCAACTGGCTCAAATATCCGATTCTCGTCGTTGCGATCGTTCTTGCCACGCGCCGATCACGATACCTCGGCGCTCTGACCGTGATGGCTTTCGTTGCATACTTCGTTCTCGAAGATTTTCGATTTGCCCAGCACTCGCGCAGCGAAGCCTTGCCCCAGCAATTCTCGCAGCTTCTGCGTTCAAAACTGGATCAGGCCGCGGACAGATCAAACGTTGCGCCCGGCGACATCCGGGAGCCTGCCACGGAGGGATTGCAGGGGCTGGCCCTCAATCTTCGTGGTTCGATCGCGACCGAAAACAATGCCCCCTCCTCCGTCCCCGAGGCGGACATCAATCCTTCGCTTGCGGCCTATACCCTTGCGCAGCTTGCCTATCTTGAAAGTGATAGCGCCGATGCGGCGCATTTCTTCAATCAGATCAGGGATGTGAAGGATTTGCATCCTGGTGTTCACCGCGAGCGCATCGCGATCATCCGGGATTGGGTCTCGGCCCATGGTCAAACTCCGGACGCGATGGACTGGGGCTATGCCGACCTCCCGGCGCTGGTGCGGCGGTTGGGACGGTGGCTGCTGACGCTTTCCATCGGGAGTCTGGGGCTGGCGGTTCTTGTCACACCCTTGCTTGCAATTGCCGTTGCGCGGCGCAATCGTATCGAAGCACTCATTGAAGAGCGCGGCCGATATCAGCTGTAGATCGAAGAACCGCTTCCATCGCCCGCTAACGACAAACAGAGGGCAAAACCTCAGGCAATCTCGCGCAGGCGCTCGGCGGTCTGCAGGTCGACGGAGACGAGGGTGGAGACGCCCTGCTCGGCCATGGTGACGCCGAAGAGGCGGTTCATGCGGGCCATGGTGATCGGATTGTGGGTGATGATGACGAAGCGGGTTTCGGTGGAGGCCGCCATTTCGTCCATCAGGTTGCAGTAGCGCTCGACATTATGGTCGTCGAGCGGCGCGTCGACTTCGTCGAGCACGCAGATCGGCGCGGGATTGGTCAGGAAGACGGCAAAGATCAGCGCCATCGCCGTCAGTGCCTGTTCGCCGCCGGAGAGTAGCGTCATGGTCTGCGGCTTCTTGCCGGGCGGCCGGGCCAGGATTTCGAGGCCGGCTTCCAGCGGATCGTCGGATTCGATCAGCTGCAGCTCGGCGGTGCCGCCGCCGAAAAGATGGGTGAATAGCCGCTGGAACTGGGCATTGACGATGTCGAAGGCAACGATCAGCCGTTCGCGGCCCTCGCGGTTGAGGCTCTGGATGGCGCCGCGCAGCTTGCGGATCGCATCAATGACGTCGTCGCGTTCCCTGATCAGCGCTTCGAGCTTGTCGCTCAACTCCTTCTGTTCCTCGTCGGCGCGCAGGTTGACAGCGCCGAGCCGCTCGCGCTCGATCCGCAGACGCTCCAGCTCGCGCTCGACCTCGCGCGGGTCGGGAAGCGCCTGCATGGCCGGGCGCCCGGTCAGCTGCAGCGCCTCGTGCGGGGCGACATTCAGGACCTCGCGGATGCGGCTTTCGCCTTCCTGGCGCTTTTCGCGGGCGGAAACCAGCCGTTCCTCGGCGCGGCCGCGGCGTTCCCGGCATTCGGCAAGTTCCGACAGTGCGGTCGTCGCCTTGTGGTCGGCCTCGCGCTGGATGCGTTCGGCCTCGGCCAGCAGATCGCCGGCATTGCGGCGCGCCTCTTCGGCCTTCTGCAATTCGCTCATCAGAGCGCGGCGTTTGTCGTCGAATTCATCCGGCGCCAATTCGAGCTCGGCTGCCTCTTCGCGCGCCTCTTCCTCGCGCTCGCGCAGCGTCGCCACATGATCTTCGCCGCTTGCCGCCCGCTGGCGCCAAGTCTCGCGCTCCTGGCCGATCGCCAGGATGCGGCGCTGGCGGGCCTCGTTTTCCAGGGCGAGGCTTTCATGGCGGGCGCGGCTTTCGGCCAGCGCGCCACGATCGGTCGCTACCTCCGCCTGCTGAAAGCGCAGCCGCTCGTCGATCGCGGTCAGATCGGGCGCGTCCTCCAGCTCGATGCGGGCATTCTCTTCCTGGATGGCGATCTCCTCCAGCTGCGCGCCCAGCTGGCTGACCGCCTCGCTGACGACGTCGCGGCGGCGGATCAGATCGCCGGAAGCGCGCTCGGCGGCAACAAGCGCCTCGCGTGCTTCGGCGAGATGACGGGCCGACAGCCGGCTCATGTCGCGGGCGTCAGCAAGCCGGCGCTCCTCGCCGCGGATCGCATCAGCGGCGGCGGCCTGCCGCTCCTCGGCTTCGGCAAGCACGTCGCGGGCAAGGGCTGCCTCGCCTTCGAGCTCAGCCAGGCGGTTCTTCTGGGCAAGCCGCAGGGCCGCAGCGCTCGGGGCGTCGGCACCGGTGACGTGACCGTCCCAGCGATAGACGGCGCCGTCTTTCGTCACCAGCCGCTGGCCGGGCTGCAGCGCCGCCATCAGGCGCTCGGCATCCCGTTCGGCCACCAGGCCGATTTGGCGCAGGCGGCGGGTCAACGCGGCGGGCGCATTGATATGGCCAAGCAGCGGCGTGACGCCGGATGGCAGTGCCGGGTCGCCGGCGCCATCGCCATTGTCGGACCAATGGGCCGGGGCCTCGGCAGCGAGCGGCGATTCCAGGTCGTCGCCGAGGGCGGCACCGAGTGCAGTTTCGAAGCCGCGATCGACCTTCAGCTCATCGGCAACCGGCGGAAATTTGCCGGCGGCCGCACCGGCGGCAAGCATGCGGGAAATGGTGCGGGCCTCGGTTTCCAGCGCATTGAGGCTCGAGCGGGCCTGATCGACCGGCGCGCGCGCCAGCGCCTCGGTCTGGCGGGCTGCGGTCAGCGCCTGCTCCACCACCTGAACGGCCGCTTCGGCGTCAGCAAGCGCGATTTCGCCGGCCTCGACGATGGCGCGTTTTTCATCCGGGTCAGGCAGGCCGGCAATCTTTTCGCCGATCGTTGAGAATTCGCGGTTGGCCTCATCCATCTGGCGTTCGAGGCGCATCCGCCGGTCGGCGAGATCGCGAATGGCACGCTCCAGCTGGTTGCGGCCGGCGGCGGCCTCGGCGCGCTCGGCGGTCAGCTGGGTGAAGATGCGTTCGCTGTCTCCAAGTTTTGCCGCTGCCGCCTCGAAGGCCTCGCGGGTTTCCTCGGCATAACGGCCGGAATCGGCCAGCACCTCGGAAATCTCGGCCTCTTCGGCATCGAGCCTTGCCAGGATGACGGCATTGTCGGCGACCAGCCGCTCCTCGCGGCGAATATCCTCGCCAAGCTGGGCAAGACGGCGGGTCAGTTCGTCGCGGCGGCGCAGAATGCGGCCGACATCCTCCTCCAGCTGGCTTCGAGCGATCTGCAGGCGCTGCAGGGCGGCGGCAGCGCGGGCCTCACCCTCGCGCAGTTCCGGCAGCTTCAAGCTGGCGATGGCCTGGTTCTTCGCCGCCTCCATCTGGGCCTGCGCCTTTTCGGCGACGACTGATGTCGCCTGGTTCAGCGCGCTGTCGGCCTCGGCCTCGGCCTCCTTGGCCTGCACCCAGCGGATATGCAGCAGCATCGCCTCGCGGGCGCGGATATCGGCAGACAGCGTCTTGAAGCGGTTTGCCTGGCGGGCCTGGCGCTTCAGGCTCTCGATCTGGCTTTCGAGCTGGGAGGTGACGTCGTCTAGTCGCTCGAGATTGCCTTCGGCGGCGCGCAACCGCAATTCGGCCTCGTGGCGGCGCGAATGCAGGCCCGAAATGCCGGCCGCCTCTTCCAGCAGCTGGCGGCGGGCCTGCGGCTTTGCCTGGATCAGCTCGCCGATCCGCCCCTGCCCGACCATCGAGGGCGAACGGGCGCCGGTCGACGCATCGGCAAACAGCAGCTGCACGTCCTTGGCGCGGCTTTCCTTGCCGTTGATGCGATAGAGCGATCCCTGTTCACGCTCGATGCGGCGGGTGACCTGGATCTCGTCGCTGTCGTTGAAGGCGGCAGGCGCGGTGCGCGTTGCATTGTCGAGATAGAGCGCCACTTCGGCGGTGTTGCGGGCCGGGCGGTTTCCCGAGCCCGAAAAGATCACGTCGTCCATGCCGGAGGCGCGCATGTTCTTGTAGGAATTCTCGCCCATCACCCAGCGCAGCGCCTCGACGAGGTTCGATTTTCCGCAGCCATTCGGGCCGACGACGCCGGTCAGCCCGCGCTCGATGATGAATTCCGTCGGCTCGACGAAGGATTTGAAGCCGACCAGGCGCAGCTTGTTGAACTTCATGCAGAAGCTCCGCGGCGCGGGGTGGGCTTGCCACGCAGCCACAAAAAAACGGGCGCACGGCTTTCGCCGTCGCCCGTTATCGTCAAACGGATCGGTTCAGAGCAGACTGTCGATGAGCCCCGACAAGGTTTCAACCGGCATGTCTCCAGAGTAGCGCTTGCCATTGATGAGGAAAGTCGGCGTGGCGTTGACGCCGAAATCCTTGGAACCTCTTTCCCGCACGGCGTTCACTTCATCCAGAAGCTTCTGGTTCGTCAAGCATTTCGTGAAGCTATCCTCAGTAAATCCGGCGAGCTTCGACATCTGCAGCAATGCGGAGCGGCCGTCATCGGCGGCGGCCCAGACCTGCTGCTGCTTGAACAGCATCGAAACCATCGGGAAATACTGCTCCGGCGTGCTCAACTGCTCCGGATTGGCGGGGCTGCAGCGGGCGAGCATGAAGGCGGCGGCGGCACGCGGGTCGAAGGGGAATTCGCGGATGATGAACTGCACCTTGCCGGCATCGACATATTTCTGCTTGATCGCATCGAAGGTGGTGTTGTGGAAATGGGCGCAATGCGGGCAGGTCATCGACATGTATTCGACGATCTTGACGGGGGCGTCGGCCTTACCAAGCGCCATCTCCGGCAGCGGGCCGGGCTTCAGCACTGAGGCCATGTCGACATCGCCATCCGATTGCGGCGTTTCGGCCGGCGATGTCGCCGCCGTCTGGATGGTGTCGACATTGGTGCCGTCGGCCATGGTCTTGCCGGAGGACGAAGCATCGGCAGCGTTCTTGCTGTCGTTGCAGGCGACAAGCGCTGCGGCAGCTGCGGCGATGGCGATCCCACCCAGGAGGCGGCGTTTCGTCAGTTGCATTTCAGACATCTGCATGGGTTCCCCATAAGCAATGAGAGTGACGACGTGACTGTGCGATATAACGGCTGGCGGCCGCTCACAAGCCACGGTTCACCAACTTCCTTCAAAGAATTGTGACCGTGATGGGACCGAGAGCAGTGAAAGATGTGGCGTTGACCATCCAATCAATCAAGTTCGCTTCTCAGATGACGGAAAGCGCCTCTAAGACACCAAGGCAATGAGGGCCGAGACTGGACGTTGGCGGGTCAGCTTCCAGCATTGTCGCCTGTGCCAGATTCCGCGCTCCCATCTTCCAACTCCCCCGCTTCCACCTTACATTGAGACCAGATCCAGAGATGTATCGTTGCTGTCCGGGTAACACCTGGTTCAAAAGCTTGGCACAATTCCATTTCAGTATCCGGTTAAAGGTTGCTTGAAAACGGAAAACCGCTTTTATGAATCGGCGCATGAAAGGAAGACTGCCATGAACGAACCGCTCAGAAATCTAATCGAAGCCGCCAAGAAGGTGCAGCCGTCGCCGAGCGAAATCGAAGTTCAGCGTCGCAGCTTCGCTTATGGGAATACGCATTTCGAAAACGAAATGATCACGCGCGAGATGATCGATCGCGTGGCTGACGAGATGGCTGACAAACAGAAAAATGACTGAAGGCACCCGCCGCCATAGTGTCGCAACGGAAGCGTATCTGATCAAGGACGAGACGGAACGCGCCGAGGCGGAGGCTCGCAATGGCCTTCGCCAGTTCGATGCGGCGCGCGCAATGATCATCGACGCTATAGACAAGGGCGCGAAGTGGAAGCTTCGGCCGTCTTTGCTGCTGGCGCTGCATCGCGAAGCCCTGCAGGGAATCAGCCTCTATGCCGGCAACTTCCGGCCGGCGGATGTGGCGATACAGGGAAGCGAACATAAGCCGCTTGGTGCGCACCGTGTGCCGGAGTTGATCGAAGAGCTTTGCGACTACGTCAACGACAACTGGGATAAAACTGCCGTCCATTTGGCATCATACGTTATGTGGCGGCTGAATTGGATTCATCCCTTCAGCGACGGCAATGGCCGCACCTCCCGGATGGTGTCTTATGTCGTCCTATGCGTGAAACTTCAGCTGCCGCTGCCCGGCATCAAGACGATTCCTGACCAGATCGTCGACAACCGGAAGCCCTATTTCGACGCCCTGGAAGCCGCCGATCGCGCGGTCGAGCGCGGCGACTATGATCTGTCGAAAATGGAAGAGTTGATCGAGGGCATGCTAGCCGCGCAGCTCGCCAGCGTCATGGAAACGGCAACGGGAAAGCACTTCCTTTCGCACGAGTGACAGCGCCCGATGCGCTTTAGCAACGCCGAACAGTTATCGGCAGCAATGGGGCGACATGCATTAGGCGCCACCACCCTCAGCCTTCATCCGCGCGGAATGCAGCCGTTCTAGCCGCTCGAAAACCGTATCGGCATCGATATCCAAACCTGGCTCCTCGATCGCCTGACGGATTTTTCGACGCATGATTTCATCCATCGCATCTTTTTTCCGACCGCCCATAGACAACTATCGTCCCCGCTTGCCCATCACCGCGGTCCCTAAGCGCTGGATCGCCTGGCGCAGCTTGTCGCCCTCTATGCCTTCCATCATGCCTTCGAGCTTGCGGGCGGCTTCGCCTTTCAGCGGTGGCGGGGTGCGGGAGCGG
>NZ_WUFT01000003.1 GCF_010668805.1 Rhizobium phaseoli
ACAAGATTCAGTTTGCGCCCGGCCTGCCGAAGACCCGCTCCGGCAAGATCATGCGCCGTATCCTGCGCAAGATCGCCGAGGACGATTTCGGTGCTCTCGGCGATACCTCGACGCTCGCGGACCCTGCCGTCGTCGACGATCTGATCGCCAACCGGCAGAACAAGGCAACTGCTTAAGCAACAAGGCTGCTCCCTCTGTTGGAGCGGCCTCAGTTTGTTGACAAAGTCTCCTCCGTCATGCTCGGCCTTGTGCCGAGCATATGACCACTGCAATTGTTTGACAGGAACGCATTTATTTTCAGATACTTAATTGGACATGGGTAGATCCTCGGCACAAGGCCGAGGATGACGTCGGGGGTTTTGCAGGGGTTTGTCAGCAGCCTGAAGCCGCTCCTTTGTTGGAGCGGTCTTATTTTTCCGCGCGGGAAATGCCGTTGTTTTTGAGCGGCGCTCTGGCTCCCGGCGCCGAATCAGAAATCGATCGCCCGGCCATTGATCTCGTAATCGCCGAAGCGGGCCGGCTCGGCTCCGCCGCGGCCGCCGGTCTCCGGCGGCAGCTCCAGCGGCTTCTGATTCCTTCGCCGCTCCTCGGCTTCGGCAAGCGCACGTTTGGCAGCCGGGGACAGCAGCTTGCGCGGCTGCGATGCCTCGGCCGCCGGCGTTTCGCTATTGTCGTTATCGGCGTCCTGCATGGCATCTCCTGCCGGAAAATATTGAAAATGGCTGATGAATAACCAAATCATAATGCGCCGGTGCCGGGATTGAAAGCTTGTGACGGCGAAATCGGAGATGGAGATCCGCAATGAACCTCGTCCGCACTGCCATGTTGCTTGCCTTCATGACGGCGCTTTTCATGCTTGTCGGCTTCCTGATCGGCGGTCGGGCCGGCATGATGATCGCCTTCGTCATTGCTGCCGGGATGAATTTCTTCTCCTATTGGAATTCCGACCGCATGGTGCTTTCTGCCTATCGCGCCCAACAAGTCGATGAGCGCAACGCGCCGGAATTCTTTGCGATCGTGCGGGATCTCGCCGGCAATGCCGGCCTGCCGATGCCGAAGGTCTATCTCTACGACAGCCCGCAGCCGAATGCCTTCGCCACCGGCCGCAACCCCGACAACGCAGCCGTCGCCGCTTCCACCGGACTGCTCAGCGCTTTGTCTCCGGAGGAGGTCGCGGCCGTGATGGCGCATGAGCTGGCCCACATTCAGAACCGCGACACGCTGACGATGACGATCACGGCAACGCTTGCCGGGGCGATCTCGATGCTTGGCAATTTTGCCTTCTTCTTCGGCGGCAACCGTGAAAACAACAACAATCCCCTTGGTTTCGTCGGTGTTCTCCTTGCTATGATCGTGGCGCCGCTTGCCGCCATGCTGGTGCAGATGGCGATCAGCCGGACGCGCGAATATTCGGCCGACCGCCGTGGCGCCGAAATCTGCGGCAACCCGCTCTGGCTGGCCTCGGCGCTCGGCAAGATTGCCCGCGGCGCCGCCCATGTGCCGAACGCGGATGCCGAGCGCAACCCGGCGACGGCGCATATGTTCATCATCAATCCGCTCTCCGGCGAGCGCATGGACAATCTGTTTTCCACCCATCCGAATACGGAAAACCGCATCGCTGCGCTGCAGGACATGGCGCAGGGCGGCATGAACGTCTCGACGCCGCCGGTGAGGGCTGCTAATCCGTCGCGCAAATCGCGCTCTGTTCCGGATACGGGTCTTGGTCGCGGTGGTTCGCAACCGCCAAAAGGTCCATGGTCTTGAATTCAGACGGCACGAAGAAACCATTCCGCAAGCATAAGCCCGCCACCGAACGATCTCTGCCTGAAAAACCCGGCCTGCAGGCGCGGGCTGCGGCGGCAAAAATTCTTGCTGCCGTGGTCGATCGCAAACTGCCGCTCGACGGCGCTCTCGACCATGAACACGGCAACCCGGCCTACCGGGCGCTCGGCGAAAACGACCGGGCGCTTGTCCGCGCCATCCTGAACACGACGCTGCGCCATCTGCCGCGCATCGATGCCGCGATTGCAGCGCTGCTGGAATCGCCGCTGCCGGAAGGGGCGAGGGCGCTGCACCATGTGCTGGCAATCGGGGCGGCGCAGATCCTCTATCTCGACGTGCCGGATCATTCGGCCGTCGATCTTGCCGTCGAGCTGGCCAATCAGGATCCGCGCAACCGGCGTTTCGCCAAGCTGGTCAATGCCATTCTCCGCCGGCTCGGGCGCGAGAAGGATGAGGTGCTCGACGAGGTCGGCCAGGTCGCGCCGATGCCCGCCTGGTTCATCACCAGGCTGGAAAAAGCCTATGGCCGGGACGCGGCGCTGGCGATTTCGGAATCTCAGCTACAGCCGGCGGCGATTGATCTGACCGTCAAGTCCGACCCCGAAGGCTGGGCAAAACGGCTGAACGGCGCTGTCCTTCCCACCGGCAGCGTGCGGCTTGCCGCCTTCGCTGGCGGCATTCCTTCGCTGCAAGGCTTCGACGAGGGCGCATGGTGGGTGCAGGATGCGGCGGCAAGCATCCCGGCTAAGCTTTTTGGCGATCTCTCGGGCAAACGGACCGCCGATCTCTGTGCCGCGCCAGGGGGCAAGACGGCGCAGCTCATTCTTGCCGGTGGCGCAGTCACCGCACTCGACCAGTCGGAAAGCCGGCTGAGACGGCTGCGGACGAACCTCGACCGACTCGGTTTGAAGGCGGAGACGATTGCAGCAGATCTGACGACGTTCGAGCCGGCGGAGCGTTTCGATGCAATCCTGCTCGATGCCCCCTGCTCGTCCACCGGCACGACACGCCGGCACCCCGACGTACTGTGGACCAAGGGAGCCGAGGATATCGCCAGGCTGGCGGCGCTGCAGGAACGGCTGCTGCGCCATGCGTTGACCCTACTGAAGCCGGGCGGCACGCTGGTTTTTTCGAATTGTTCGCTCGATCCTGTCGAGGGTGAGGACGTCGTTGCCCGTGTTCTTTCCGACACCGGTGCGGTCGAGCGTGTTCCGATCGATCCCGGCCGCTGGCCGGGCCTTGAAGCGGCGATCACGCCGCTCGGTGAATTCCGCACGCTTCCGACCATGCTGACAATGTCCGATGGCATTGCCTCCGGCCTCGACGGCTTTTATGCCGCCATGCTGCGGCGCGTGGCCTGATTGCGGGCTTGGTGCCCGGTGTCAGGCAGGTCCTATCCAAAAACCGCAGCAATACCAGCTAAGAACGCATGAATTTGCGTATATTCTAACCTTGTCACGAATTAATTCATTGCGGACGATGAAATCGGCCACTTTTCACCTATTCTTAACCACGAGGGTCAAAAGACAATAGAATATGCAGTCCGGTCGGCGTTTTGCGAGCATGTATGTTCGGGAGGCTTGGCGGCGCGCCTTGCGCCGCGTCGCGTTGCTGCGCCTGAAGCTCCTCCGCCATTCGATCAACGCGCCCGAGCGTCTCATCGTCGCGCCGACCGATCTCCGCAGCATCGATTCGCATGTGGCCGACGAAATCCTCAACGGACGGTTTCTCCTGGCCGGGCGGATGTTGGAAACGAGTGGAAAGTCACCCTTCACCTTCACCCTGCCCTCTCGCCCCTTCGCCATCCGCCTTCACAGCTTCGGCTGGTTGCGGCACATGCGGGCGAACAAGACGGAGCGCAGCTCGGCTGCCGCCCGTGCGATCGTCGACAGCTGGCTCTCCATCCATGCCGGCCGCATGGAGGGGATTGCATGGGAGACCGACGTCACCGCCCAGCGCGTCATCGCCTGGCTGTCGCATTCGCCGGTGGTGTTGCAGAATGCCGACCGCGGTTTTTATCGCCGCTTCATGAAGTCGCTGGCGTTCCAGGTCAGGTTCCTGCACCGCATGGCGCCGTATACGCTTGGCGGCCTGGAGCTGTTTCGGCTGCGTATCGCGCTCGCCATGGCTTCGGTTGCCATGCCTGCCCGGGCATCCACGCTCAGAAAGGCGGCGCAAGCGCTCGATCGCGAATTCGATAGCCAGATTCTGCCGGATGGCGGCCATATCTCGCGCAATCCCCGCGTCGGCCTGGAATTGCTGCTCGATCTGCTGCCGCTCAGGCAAACCTATGTCAATCTCGGCCACGATCTGCCGCAGAAGCTGATTTCCGGCATCGACCGCATATACCCGGCATTGCGGTTCTTTCGCCATCAGGACGGAGATCTGGCGCTGTTCAACGGGGCGACCTCAACCCTGGCAAACGAGCTGATCTCCGTATTGCGCTATGACGAGACCGCCGGCCAGCCGTTCAAGGCGTTGCCGCATTCCCGCTATCAGCGGCTTTCCGGGGGAAAGACAGTGATCATTGCCGATGCCGGCACGCCGCCTTCGGGAGGCGCGTTGCGGACCGTACATGCCGGCAGCCTCTCCTTCGAAATGTCGTCCGGCCGCCACCGCTTCATCGTCAATTCCGGTTCGCCGAAATTTAACGGGCACCGTTATGTCCAGATGGCGCGCACGACGGCGGCGCATTCGACGGTCATCGTCAACGACACCTCGTCCAGCCGTTTTTCGCCCTCGCCGTTCCTCAATCACGCGATCACCGAACCGGTGAGAACAGTCACCGTCGAGCGTGCCGAAACGGAGGATGGGCGCGACGGCATCAAGCTTAGCCATGACGGTTATCTCAGAGCGTTCGGCTTGTTGCACGAGCGTGAGCTGACACTCAATGCCGCAGGCTCGATTGTTACCGGCCGCGACCGGCTCGTTGTCCGGGAAGGATATGAGCATGACGAGCCGCTGAAGGCTGTCGCCCGTTTTCATATCCATCCGTCAATCGTCCTGCATCAGGGTGACGGCGAGTCCGTGCTGCTGACGGCGCCGGACGGTGAAAGCTGGCTGTTTTCCGCACCCGGCAATGAAGTGCTGATCGCCGAGGACATCTTCTTTGCCGACAGCTCCGGCATTTGCGGTTCGGACCAGATCGAAATCGACTTCGATCTTGCCGAGAAGACGGAAATCCGTTGGTTTTTGTCCCGCAAGGGATAGCACCTGTTTGCGCGGCGACGAAGCTGTGCTAACGCGGCCTCACAATGCGAGCGTCCTGGAACAGGATGATCTTAGGCCGCAACCGGCCTGAAATCCGAATCCTGCTCTAAACCAATCGGATGTCTCTCGAAGCCCGAACGGAGAAGGTTTCATGGCCGTCATTTCCAAGAAGATCCCCGCCCCCGACAAGGTCGAAATCAAGACCGCCCTCCTCTCCGTCTTCGACAAGACCGGGATCGTCGAACTCGCCCAGGCACTGTCTGCCAGCGGCGTGCGACTGCTCTCGACCGGCGGCACCTACAAGGCGATCGCCGCCGCTGGCCTTGCCGTTACCGATGTTTCCGAAATTACCGGCTTTCCCGAGATCATGGACGGCCGGGTCAAGACGCTGCATCCGACGGTGCATGGCGGCCTGCTGGCGATCCGCGACGATAGCGAACACCAGGAGGCGATGAAACAGCATGGCATCGAGGCCATCGACCTCGCCGTCATCAACCTTTACCCCTTTGAAGAAGTGCGCGCCGCCGGCGGTGATTATCCGACAACCGTCGAGAATATCGATATCGGCGGGCCGGCGATGATCCGGGCATCGGCCAAGAACCATGCCTATGTGACGATCCTGACCGATCCGGCGGATTATGCCGAGTTTACAGAGCAGCTTTCCGCAGATGAGGGCAAGACCGGCTATGCCTTCCGCCAGCGCATGGCCGCCAAGGCCTATGCCCGCACCGCAGCCTATGACGCTATGATTTCCAACTGGTTCGCAGAAGCGCTGTCGATCGACACGCCGCGCCACCGCGTTATCGGCGGTGCGCTGAAGGAAGAGATGCGTTACGGCGAAAATCCGCACCAGAAGGCGGCCTTCTACGTCACCGGCGAAAAGCGTCCGGGTGTTTCGACGACTGCCCTCCTTCAGGGCAAGCAGCTTTCCTACAACAATATCAACGATACCGATGCCGCCTATGAGCTGGTCGCCGAGTTCCTGCCTGAGAAGGCGGCTTGCGCCATCATCAAGCATGCCAATCCCTGCGGCGTCGCCACCGGATCAAGTCTGGTCGAAGCCTATCGGCGGGCGCTCGCCTGCGATAGCGTTTCCGCCTTCGGCGGCATCATCGCGCTCAATCGGACGCTTGATGCCGAAACGGCCGAAGAGATCGTCAAGCTCTTCACCGAAGTGATCATTGCGCCTGATGTGACCGAGGACGCGAAGGCGATCATCGCCCGCAAGCCGAACCTGCGGCTGCTGTCAGCCGGCGGCTTGCCCGATCCGCGCGCGGCGGGCCTGACGGCAAAGACCGTTTCCGGCGGCCTGCTGGTCCAGAGCCGCGACAACTGCATGGTCGAGGATCTGGAGCTTAAAGTCGTCACCAGGCGGGCGCCGACGGCGCAGGAGCTTGATGATATGAAGTTCGCCTTCAAGGTGGGCAAACACGTCAAGTCGAACGCGGTGGTCTATGCCAAGGACGGCCAGACGGCCGGTATCGGCGCAGGCCAGATGAGCCGTGTCGATTCCGCCCGCATCGCCGCGCTGAAAGCCGAAGAGGCGGCCAAGGCGCTCGGCCTTGCCGTGCCGATGACGCATGGTTCGGCAGTCGCCTCCGAAGCCTTCCTGCCGTTTGCCGACGGTCTTCTGTCGATGATCGCTGCAGGGGCGACGGCGGTTATCCAGCCGGGCGGCTCGATGCGCGACCAGGAAGTCATCGATGCCGCCAACGAACATGGCATTGCGATGGTCTTTACCGGTATGCGCCATTTCCGGCACTGAATGAGGACTGCGCCATGCTTCGTCAGGTCCGGCGCGCGTAACGTTTTCTACGCGCGATCGGCCGGATAGGGCGTGCGGACAAGCAGCACCAGGCCGCCTGCGAGAAACAGGATCAACGTTGCCATTCCAAGCCGCGGTGATCCACTCATATAGGTCACCAGCGAGAAGAGCAGTGTCGCCATGAAACTCGTGGCGCGCCCCGAAAGTGCATAGATGCCGAAGTAGCGGCCGGCTTCCTCCGGGCTGACACTGCGGGCGAGATAGGAGCGCGACGAGGCCTGTACCGGCCCGAAGGCAAAGCCGATCAGCAGACCATAGAGGATATAGGCCTTCTCCGCCGCGGTGCCGAAGAGGCCGCCGGAATCCGCCGTCGGCAGCGGCATCAGCCCGAACAGGGTGTAACCCGGCCCTGTCGAAATGATGCCGACGGTGGCGAGGAGCAGCATGGTGAGGCTGATGACGACGGTCACCTTCGACCCGACACTCTTGTCGATGCGGCCGGCAATCAGGCAGCCGAAGATCGCGACAACGTTGAGGATGATGCCGTAGATGCCGATCTCGATCGTTGCCCAGCCGAACATGCCGGCGGCAAAGATGCCGCCAAGGATCAGCAGCCCGTTGACGCCGTCCTGATAGATCATCCGGGCGATGAGGAATGTCAGGATGCCGCGGCGTTCCTTCAGTTCACCAAGCGTGTTTCTCAGCTCTCGCAGTCCCGAGCGGACGGCGGTGCCGAAGGGAAGACCCCTGCCGACATCCGGCGTGAAGAAAAACATCGGCAGGATGAAGATCAGATACCAGACGGCCGAGATCGGCCCGGTGATACGCGCATCCTCGCCGGTCCGAGGATCGAGACCGAATAGCGGATCGAGGCCCAGGATGGTTTTGCCGGTCTCGGGGCTCGCCGCCAAAAGCGTCACGACGGCGATGAGCACGATGATGCCGCCGAGATAACCGAGCCCCCAGGCGGTGTTGGAGAGCTTGCCGACCTCGTGCTTGGCGACCAGGCGCGGCATCATCGAATCGTTGAAGACGATCGAAAACTCGGCCGAGATCGAGGCGAGGATCATGAAAATCGCGGGATAAACAACAGGTGAGCCGGGGGCTGCGAACCACAGGCAGAAAAGGCTGGCGATCTTGATGATCGCAAAGAAGCCGATCCAGGGTTTGCGTGCGCCTGATTGGTCGGCGATCGAGCCGAGAATGGGCGAGAGCAGGGCGATGATCACCGATGAGATCGTCGCCATGTTGCTCCACGTCGTCTGCGCGGAAACGGGGTCGTCGGTCAGGCGGGAAACGAAATAGGGTCCGAAGATGAAGGTAGTGACCACGGTAAAGAAGGGCTGGGCTGCCCAATCGAAGAACATCCACCCCCAGATGCCCTTCTCCGTGGCCTTCGGGGGCTGCGTTCCTGTCCAGTCAATGCGATTCAACATCCGCTCCTTTTTCAGCGGACTGTCTCACCTCACCCGGTCGCGCGCAAGATCGGTCAGGATACCTGCAGCAACGGTAATACGGGCAAGGTTGGGATCGCCGCTGTCGCTGAGGCTCGAAAGCTCTTCGACGATGCGATTGATGCGGATACGATCCTGTGCATGCCAGGCCTGGACCGGAAGCTTCTCCTTGCCGTGATCCGACAGCGCCGAGATGACGATGTCGCGTCTTGCGCTGGCAATCTGGTCGATGCTGCGGGCAAGCGCCAGGTTTTCGTAATGGTCGGAGGTGAGGATCTTCCCGCCCGCGGCCAGCAGCCGGGCAATGCGGAAAGTCTGCGACACTGCGAAGTAGTTTTCGGCGGCCCGCACCAAGGTCTCGCCGGTGCGCTCGGCAATCTGCATGATCTCCGGCACCAGCGCAAAACTTTGGAGGTTGGCGATCTCGGCTGCGAGTTTTTCGGGCACGCCCGCCTGGCTATACTCCGCCTGGCGCGCGGCGGCATCACCGGCCGATTGTTCGGCAAAGGCAGGCTTAAGCTTCTTCAGCGCAGCCTGGAGCCGGCTAATCACCTGTGCCATATCGGCCTTGGTCATGCCGGTCTTCAAAAGCAGGCGCGTCAAGACGGTGAAGCTATGGCTGATTTCCTCGTAAATGCGGTTCTGCATCTCGCCCGATATCCGGCCGTCGAGCGCATCCGTTTCGGCCCAGAGCCTGTTCAGGTCGAAACCGTCGCGAGCAACGATCGCCGCACGAACCACTTCCGGCGCCGAGGCCGCCGTCGCGTCCATCATGGCGACGGTGAAGCTCGGCCCGCCGCGGTTGATCGCCTCGTTGGCAAGCACGGTCGCGACAATTTCGCGCTTCAGCCGGTGGCCGGCGATATCGCCGGCATTCGACTTCTGCATCTCGACGGGGAAATAATTCAAAAGCGTCGCGATAAAATAGGGATCGTCTGGCAGATCGCTGGCGGCCAGCGCATCGAAGAGCACAATCTTGGCGTAGGACACCAGCACGCCGATTTCCGGCCGCGTTAGCGGCTTGCCGGCGGCATAACGTTCAGCAAGGCTCTGCTCGTCCGGCAAAGTCTCGACCTTGCGGTTCAGTTGGCCGGCGGCCTCGAGCACGCTCATGAAACGGCCGAGTTCGAGACCGTTTGCCGTGCCCTTGCGTTCCGTCAGCGAGATCGCCAGCGACTGCAGATAGTTGTTGCGCAACACCAGGGCCGCCACTTCGCTGGTCATCGAGGGCAGCAGCTGGTCGCGTTTTGCCCGCGTCAGGCGCCCGTCATGCATGGCGGCTGCCAGCGCGATCTTGATGTTGACCTCCACGTCAGAGGTGTTGACGCCGGCCGAGTTGTCGATGGCGTCGGAGTTGCAGCGCCCGCCCTTGAGACCATAGGCGATGCGGCCCTTCTGGGTGACACCGAGGTTTGCGCCCTCGCCGATCACCCTGGCGCGCACTTCGGCCGCCGTGACGCGGATCGGGTCGTTGGCGCGGTCGCCAACTTCGGCGTCGGTTTCGGGCGCCGCTTTCACATAGGTGCCGATGCCGCCGAACCAGAGTAGGTCGACCGGGCTCTTCAAGATCGCCGTGATGATTTCGAAGGGCGTCGCCACGGCCTTGTCGAGACCGATCGCGGCAACCGCTTCCGGGGTCAGCGTAACCGATTTCGTCGCGCGAGAGATGATCATCGCACCTTTGGAGAGCACGCTTTTGTCGAAATCCTGCCAGCTCGACCGCGGCAGGTCGAAGAGGCGCTGGCGTTCGGCCAGCGTCTTTTCCATATCGGGATCGGGATCGATGACGATGTCGCGGTGATCGAAGGCGGATATCAGTCGGATCTTCGGAGAGAGCAGCATGCCGTTGCCGAAGACGTCGCCGGACATGTCGCCGACGCCGGCAACGGTGAAGGGCGTCGTCTGGATGTCGATGTCCATTTCGCGGAAATGGCGCTTGACGGTTTCCCAGGCGCCGCGGGCAGTGATGCCCATCTTCTTGTGGTCGTAACCGGCCGAGCCTCCGGAGGCGAAGGCATCGTCCAGCCAGAAGCCGGCTTCCTGGGCCAGCGCATTGGCGGTATCGGAGAAGGTTGCGGTGCCCTTGTCGGCGGCGACGACGAAATAGGGATCGTCGCCATCGAGCCGGACGGTATCCTTCGGCGGCACGATCTCGGCGCCGGATATATTGTCGGTGATCGACAGCAGCGTGCGGATATAGGTTTTGTAAGCCTCGCGGCCGGCATTGAAGATCTCGTCGCGGCTGCCGCCGATGGGGAGCTTCTTCGGATAGAAGCCGCCCTTGGCGCCGACCGGCACGATGACCGCGTTCTTCACCTGCTGGGCTTTGACGAGGCCGAGCACCTCGGTGCGATAATCCTCGGCACGATCCGACCAGCGCAGGCCACCGCGCGCCACCTTGCCGAAGCGCAGGTGCACGCCTTCGACTTCGACGCCATAGACGAACATTTCGCGGAAGGGTTTCGGCTGCGGCAGGCCGTCGACCAAGTGCGGATCAAGCTTGAAGGCCAGCATCGCCTTTGGGGAGCCGTCCGGATTCTTCTGAAAATAATTGGTGCGAAGCGTCGCGTCGACGATATTGACGTAACGGCGCAGGATACGGTCGTCGTCGAGGCTCGGCACGTCGGCAAGCTCGGCCTCGATCGCCTGGTGCAGGTCGGCAAGCTTCTTGACGCGGGCCTTCTCGGAAAGCCTGGTATCGAGCGTGTCGTGGAACAGCCGGAAGATGGCGGCGGCGACAGAAGGATATTTGTCGAGCGTGGTTGCGATGTAATCCTGCGAATAGGCGATGCCGGCCTGGCGGAGATAACGTGCATAGGCGCGCAGCACGTTCGTCTCGCGCGCTGAAAGCCCGGCTGAAAGGATCAGCCGATTGAAGCTGTCATTGTCGATCGTGCCGGCGAAGGCGGTGACGAAGGCTTCTTCGAGGGCGGCGCCGTAACGCTGCAGGTCGATGTCGCCGCCATTGCGGGCCTCGAGCTCCATATCGTGCAGCACGACGAATTTCGTTTCTCCATCGGCGGCCGGCACTCCAATGTCGAAGGTGCGTTCGCTGACGACATTGAAGCCGAGATTTTCCAGAAGCGGTACGCGGCGCGACAGCGCCAGCTGGCCACCGGCGTGGAAGATCTTCAGCGAGAGGATGCGGCCCCGTTCTTCCGGACGATGGTAGAACTGGATGCGAAGCGGCTCGCCGGCGGCGCAGGCGCCGATATCGGCGAGGTCGGCCACGGTTTCCTCCGGAGTGAAGGAATCCTGGAAGGCCTGATCAACCGATATCTTCGGCGCCTTCGCCCCGGCCAGCGCCTCGAAACGGTCGTCCCAACGGGCGGTGATTTCGCGGATCACCTGCTCGAGCTTTGCCTGCGGAATACGCGGCGTCTTGCCGCCGGAGCGGCCGATGATGAAATGCACGCGCGCCACGCCGCCTTCCGGAAAAGCCGGGTAATAGGCGGAGACACGGCCGTCATAGACAGTCTTCAGATAGGTGCCGATCCGCTCGCGGACGATCGAGTCGTATTCTTCGCGCGGCACGTAGATGATTACCGAAACGAAGCGGTCGAAATGGTCGATGCGCGGCAGGACTCGCACGCGCGGACGATCGGCCAAGTCGTTGATCTGTTCGGCAAAATTTGCAAGCAGCGTGGTGTCGATCTGGAAAAGGTCGTCGCGCGGATAGGATTCCAGCGTGTTGTCGAGCATGCGGCCGGAATGGCTCATCGGGTCGAAACCGAAATGCTCCTTCACCTTCTCGATCTTGGAACGCAGCAGCGGGATTTCGGAGGCGAGCGACGTATAGGCCGTCGACGTGAAGAGCCCGACGATGCGCAGTTCACCGGTGACGTTGCCGGCAGCGTCGAAACGTTTGACGCCGACATAATCCATATAGGCCCGGCGATGGACGATCGATTTCACATTGGCCTTGGTGACGATCAGGAAATCGGGGCCGTCGAGGAAGGCCAGGATCTCAGGCGTCGTCGTCACGGCGTCCTTGCCGGTGCGCAACACCAGGACATCTGGGTTGGAGAGCATGCCGAGGCCAGCACCCTTGTCGCGTTCGACCCTGGCATCGGAACCCTTGCCGGAGTAGACGTATTCACGCATCCCGAGGAACGTGAAATTCTCATCGCGCAGCCATGTCAGGAAGGCGATGGCCTCATCGCGATCAGCCTTCTTCCGGGTGGTGTTATTGGCTGAGAGTTCGGCGATCACCCCGTCGATCTTGGAAAGCATCGGCTTCCAGTCGGACACCGACAGGCGGACCTGCTCGAGCACGGTTTCGACGCGTTTGACGAGATCTGCGGCCTGGGCGGAGTTGAGCGGCGCAATATGGAGCTGAATATGACTGACGCGGTTGGCCGGGTCGCTCGGATGATCGGCGGAATAGATCGCAGGCGCCTTGCCCTTCTCCATGACGAGGATGGGATGCACGGCCATAAACAGGTCGCGATAGGTGCTGGTCACTTCACCCATCACCGATTCAAACAGGAAAGGCATGTTCCGGTCGGTGACCGATAGCACCGAAACCGCAATGCCGTCAGGCGTCACATCGGCAATGGTGTCGATGCTGACACGAGGCGTCTTGCCGTTCCAGGCGGCAAGTTCCTTTGCCGAATGTACGGCGGAGAGCGCCAGCATCTCCGGCGTATAGAGTTCGAGATCGTCATTGCTGGCCCGTCCGAAGAGAATTTCCGGATCGAGATGCGCCTCGCCGGTCGCCTTGGCGATCTTGCGTGCGCTTTCGATCTGCTTTTCCCGTTTCGGATTGTTTCTGGCAGCCATGGATCGCCTCCCGCAATGGACTGATTTTCTGCAAGCTAACAGAAGATTCTTCGAAAAAATCTCTAAAATGGAGGCCCGAACGATTGTTTTGATGCTTTTTTGACCCTCAAAGTGGGAAATGGTGAGGGATTTTTCCGCTTTCGTGGCCGAGAGGAATGAGAAAGGCTCTTTTCAGTTTTTCGGTTCGCATACATTTCCATGCTCACGTGAAGAATGGTTGACAGCGCGCCGTCAAAAAGATCATCAAAACGCGATCATCATTCGGACCTCGGTATCATGTCGGAAAATGCAGCGGGCGCAGTCATTGTCATCTCCAGTCATGTGGTGCGCGGTTCGGTCGGTAACCGGGCGGCGGTCTTTGCATTGGAGACGCTCGGTCATCCTGTCTGGGCGCTGCCGACCATCGTGCTTCCTTGGCATCCCGGCCACGGCCGTTCGACGCGGCTGACATTTGCGGAAGCCGATTTCGATGCGGCGATCGACGATCTGATCCGCGCGCCTTGGATCGGCGAAGTCAGGGCGGTGCTTTCGGGCTATTTCGGCAATGCCGCCCAGGCGCGCTCCGTCGCCCGGCTGATCGCCGCGCTCCGGCAGGATAATCCGGAGCTGCTCTATGTCTGCGATCCCGTCATGGGCGATCTCGGCGGCCTCTACGTGCCGGAAGCGACAGCCGAGGCTATTCGCGACCATCTCATCCCGCTCGCCTCGCTGGCGACGCCGAACCGTTACGAACTTGCATGGCTTTCGGGGGCAGCGCTTGAAGACAACAGCGCGATCATGGAGGCGGCGCTGGCGCTCGGACCAGCGCGCATGCTGGTCACCTCGGCCGTGCCGATGATGGCGGGCGGTACCGGCAATCTCTATCTTTCCGGCCGTCACGCGCTTCTTGCCGAGCACCGCGTCGTCGAAAATCCGCCGAATGGGCTCGGCGACCTGCTTGCCGCCGTCTTCCTGTCACGCCTGCTTTCCGGCCTTGAGGACGAAAAAGCGCTGCAGCTTGCCACCTCCAGCGTCTTCGAGGTGCTTGCCCGCGCTGTCAAACGCGGCAGCAACGAATTGATGCTGGCAAGCGACGCGTCCAGCCTTTCGACGCCGATGGCCATGGTGCAGATGCGGCGGCTCATGCACCCGGCGCAAAGGCGGAAAAAATGACGCATCGGTCAATACGTTCATTTTGCAGTGCAGCAGTTGATCTTGTCTTCCGCGCGCGCTAATCCAGAAGCATGCAGCGTTTTCCAAATCCTCTTCTGGACGGCTATCGCAACTTTATGAACGGACGTTATGCCGACGCCCGCGACAGGTATCGTCAGCTTGCCGAAAACGGTCAGAGTCCCCATACGCTGGTCATTGCCTGTTCGGATTCACGCGCGGCACCGGAGCTGATCTTCGATGCCGGCCCGGGCGAGCTCTTCGTCATTCGCAACGTTGCCAACATGGTGCCGCCTTACGAGCCGGACGGTCACTTCCATTCGACGTCGGCCGCGCTCGAATTTGCCGTGCAGGCGCTGAAGGTCTCGGATATCGTCGTGATGGGTCACGGCCGCTGCGGCGGCATCCGCGCAGCCCTTGATCCGAATGCCGAGCCGCTGTCGCCCGGCGATTTCATCGGCCGCTGGATGTCGCTGGTCAAGCCCGCCGCCGAGCAGATCCAGAGCAATGATGTGATGACGGCGGCCGAGCGGCAGACGGCGCTGGAGCGTGTCTCGATCCGCAATTCGATCGACAATCTCAGAAGCTTTCCCGACATCAAGGCGCTCGAGGAAGCAGGAAAAATGCATCTCCATGGCGCGTGGTTCGATATTTCGACCGGCGAACTCTGGGTGATGGATGCTGAGACACGTGATTTCATTCGCCCAGAAATCTAGGGCCAGAAATCCAGGGATCTGCCGCTTTATCAGTTTATTAAGAATTGCTGCTAAGATTGGCGTCAATTGGTCGCGCACGACCGACGTTTTGATCACCGTGGCGATTGGCGATGAAGTTCGAAACCATCAAAAGGGTTATCCTGGCCGCCATCATGCTGCCCTTCGTCTTCATGCTCATTGAAGGCGTCGTCGTCATAAGGTCTTCGCTCAGACAATACAGGGATCTCGAAAAAGACAGGCAGTTCGCCGACGTGCTCGCCCGCGGCGGGTCGATCGCCGCCACTGAGATCCTGAGTGAAATTGGCGCCACCCGCCTCTACCTCGCACGTCCCGACAGCGCGACTGCCGCCGACATGCAGCAAAGCCGGGTGACGCTCGATCGCGAGCGCCTGGCCTTCTATGCCACACTGCCCTCCCGCGACGCGCTCGACCAAGGGCTGGCCGGCGAATTATCGATTCTCAGCCTTGCCTATAGCCGTATCGTCGCCGCCCGCAACGCCGTCGACCAGGGTCTTTATGCCGGCAGCGACCCCGGTTCTATCTACTGGTATGCAGCTCTCAAGCAGCTTGCCGTCGTCGATGCGCTTTCACCGCTGATCAGCGATCCGGTGCTGCTGGAGAAATCCAACCAGCTGATGGGTATCCTGCTGACCTATTACGGCGAAAGACTGATTACCGGGGTCGGTACCCGCTACCTCGATCACCGCGTTTCCGCGCGGTTTCCTGTCGAGCTGTTCGTCCAGGGCAAGGTTATGCTCGGTGAGGGCATGGACCACATGGTCTTTCATTCCACGGCACCGATCGTGCGCGACATCATCGCCTATCTCGGTCGCCGCGACCAGGTGAAAGCGAATGCGATCACCGATTCCATCCTTGCCGGATCGCAGCCGACGCGCGAAGTGCGCGACGTCTGGGCCACTGCGCAGAGCGAACGCATGATCTTCCTGCAGCAGAAAATGGTCGAGGCCGCAAAAGATATTCACGAGACCGGCGAAAACTTGTCGACGCGGGCGCATATACATCTGACGCTGATCCTGGGGCTGTGTGCCGGCCTGTTGCTTCTCGCCACATTGGTGATGGTGCTGGCGGCAAGGGGCCTGCGCCTGATCGACCGGCTGACGCGGGATCGCGAGACACTGGTCAGCGAGTTGCGCAACGCTGCCCAGACCGATCTTCTAACTGGCCTGTACAACAGGCGCGGATTCGAGGTCGCCGCATCGGCCCTTCTGACGCAGGCCGAACACGGATCGCGCTGGATCTCCGTCGTGCTCTTCGACCTTGATCATTTCAAGAAGGTCAACGATATCAACGGCCATGATGCCGGCGATGCCGTGCTTCGGCAGGTCGCGGGCGTCGCGCGGCAAAATTTTCGCTCCTTCGATCTGCTGGTGCGCCATGGCGGTGAGGAGTTTTTGGCGCTTCTGCCGGATTCGACGCCTGACGATGCTGCAATCATTGCCGAGCGCGTGCGGCTGGCGATCGAGGCGGCGGAAATATCTTTGGAGAGCGGCGATATTCTCAAGGTGACGGCGAGTTTCGGATGCGCCGGCCGGGCAAACGAAGCCGCCAACCGGAACTTCGAGGATCTGGTCAAACGCGCTGACCTGGCGCTCTACGCTGCCAAGGCCTCCGGCCGCAACTGCGTCGTTTCGGGACCGATCGTGCAGACGCCGACGCAGGAGGAGCGACGCAAGAAGGCGGGCGGCGGTTTTGATGCCCGAACATGAAAAACGCCGCATGTCGCAGCGGCGTTTTCGGGTTTCGTTGTCGATGAAGGCTTAAAGCCTTTTGTTTTGCGCATGTCGTTGTCCCGGAACCGCTTCACACTTCCGGGCGACATGCACTATTTGCCGTCGATCTGCTGGCCGATATAGGCGATCGCCTGCTGGTAGACGCCGGCGGCGTTCCAGCCCTGGATGGCGACGAAATTCGGCTCTCCGGGCTGATAGCCGGCGCCGGCGCGCCAACCATGGCCTTTGAGGAAATTCGCAGTCGAGGCCAGGGCATCGGCGCGGGAACCGACCATGTCGACGCGGCCGTCGCCGTCGCCATCGGCGCCAAATCGCACGACATTGCGCGGCAGAAACTGTGTCTGGCCAATTTCACCATGCGCAGCACCCTTGGCCTGCGTGCTCAGATAACCCTCGGAGACGAGCTGGAGCGCGGCGTAGAGCTGGTCGGTGAAATATTCCGAACGACGGCAGTCATAGGCAAGGGTCGAAACAGCCGACAGCGTATGCTGGTTGCCCATATAGCTGCCAAAACCTGTCTCCATGCCCCAGATCGCGATCAGCGGGCCGGCCGGAACGCCGTAACGACGCTCGATCGAGGCAAAAAGCGCCTGGTTGGCGACCTTCATGCTGCGGCCGCGGGAGATAACGGCGGCACCGCCGCGCTTCTGCATGAACGCGTCGAAGGAGAGTTTGAAGCTCTTCTGGCCGCGGTCGGCGGCGATCGTCGGTTTGTTGTAATTGACGTTGGCGAAGGCGCGGTCGAGGACCGAGCGGCTGACGCCGTTTGCCGCCGCTTCCTGCTTGAAGTCGGCGACCCATGCACTGAACCCGCTGCTATTATTGCCGCATTGGGCGCCCTGGGCCGCTGCCGGCAGAGCGTGGAGGACGCCGGCTGCCATAGATGCGGCCAGAAGGAATGTTGTCATGCGCATGAGAAACCCCGCTCCGGTCTGCTGAAGCGCGCCGCGGCCGATCAGACCCATGTGACGCGCCTTAAATTCGTTATGTCATGCCCTTGTCCCAAAACCGCTATCGGTTTCGGGCGGCATAGCTTGGCTTGACGCCAGGCAGAATGCCAGCCGAAGGCGATCTTGTCACGATTACCTTTGAGTAAGCGCTTATGGATAAGGGCGCTTACGGTTCGGCAAAAAGCCCTGCCGTCATCAGCAGGGCTTTAGCATATTATGGTTTACAAATGGTATCAGGCGGCCTGCTTGCGCGGTTTGACAAGGCCACGATTGACGAGCAGCTCAGCGATCTGGATGGCGTTCAATGCCGCACCCTTGCGCAGATTGTCGGAGACCACCCAGATGTTGAGGCCGTTTTCGACCGTCGCATCTTCGCGGATGCGCGAGATGTAAGTCGCGTCCTCGCCGGCGGATTCATAAGGCGTGATGTAGCCGCCGTCCTCGCGCTTGTCGATGACGAGGCAGCCCGGCGCATCGCGCAGGATGTCACGAGCCTGGTCGGCGGTGATCTCGTTTTCGAATTCGATATTGACCGATTCCGAATGACCGATGAAAACCGGCACGCGTACCGCCGTGCAGGTCACCTTGATCTTCGGGTCGAGCATCTTCTTGGTCTCGGCCAGCACCTTCCACTCTTCCTTGGTGTAGCCGTCTTCCATGAAGCTGTCGATGTGCGGAATGACGTTGAAGGCGATACGCTTGGTGAACTTCTTGTTCTCGATCGGATCGGCGACAAAAACGGCGCGCGTCTGATTGAAGAGTTCGTCCATGCCGTCCTTGCCGGCGCCGGAGACCGACTGGTAGGTCGAGATGACGACACGCTTGATCTTGGCGAAGTCATGCAGCGGCTTCAGCGCCACCACCAACTGGGCGGTCGAGCAATTCGGATTGGCGATGATGTTGCGCTTGGTGAACAGGCTGATGGCATCCGGGTTCACTTCCGGCACGATCAGCGGCACGTCGGCGTCGTAACGCCAGGCCGAGGAATTGTCGATGACGACGCAGCCCTGCTGGCCGATCTTCGGCGAAAACTTCTTGGAGACCTCGCCGCCGGCCGACATCAGGCAGATGTCGGTGTCAGAGAAATCGTAATTCTCCATATTGGAGACCTTCAGCGTCCGGTCACCGTAGGAAACTTCGGTACCCTGCGAACGCGAGGAGGCAAGCGCCACGACCTCATCGGCGGGGAAGCCCCGCTCGGAGAGGATGTTGAGAATCTCCCGGCCGACGTTTCCGGTCGCTCCCGCAACTGCTACTTTGAAACCCATTTCTCAAGCTCTCTTTCTCTTCTCTCCTCTTTTCCGGTGAGGGGGAAAGGCGCGACGGATCGCGTCTTCCTGTCCCCAGCCGAGCCGGGGAGAGAGCGGCAGGCCAGAGACGTCAGACGGTTTTCGTCGTCGTTTTGGCCTTGGTTTTGGCAGAAACCGGAACGGCAATATCCACCCCGGCACCCTGTGCCCGGTCATTGCGGTCGGCAATGGCGTGTTCGTCGCGAACCATGGAGATTCCTTTTCCGTAGTTGCTCTTAGAAGGTTTTCCACAGGAGTCAAGGTTTTTGCGCTCAGAGCCGACGGCGAAAACGGCAGCCGCAATGGTGCGACGTTTTGTCATGCCGCTGTCATCCTCGGGAGATATCCCGGCCCGGTTGTTACTGTCTGCAACGAAAACGGGGGTTTTCCATGCGTACGCTTTTTGCCGCCTTTGCGGCCACCACTATCCTTGCCGGCGCCGCTCAGGCGACGACGCTTTATCCGCTCGATCGGGCGACGATTCTTGCCGGTTCGCCATTCGATTTCAAGGTCGAACTCAATAAGCAGGTCAAGCGCGAAGACGTGAAGATCACGGTCAACGGCCAGGATTACAAGACTGTCCTCGGGGGCGAGGCGCAGTTCGTCGAGCTGGAAAAGGGCAAGGATGACAAGGCTCTCGGTTCCGCCCTCCTGCTGCGCGGCCTGAAGATTTCCGCTCCGGGCGCCTACAAGGTTGAGGTCGCTGCCGGCGACGAAACGAAATCCGTGACCTGGAACGTTTACGAAACCGCTGGTCAGCCGAAGGCCAAGAACATCATCTTCCTGCTCGGTGACGGTCTTTCCGTCGCGCATCGCACCGCCGCCCGCATCATGTCGAAGGGCATGACCGAAGGTAAGGCGAATGGCCGCCTGAACATGGACGATCTCGATCGTATGGCCTTTATCGGTACTTCTGCGACGAATGCCGTTGCCACAGACTCCGCCAACACCATGTCGGCCTACATGACGGGCCATAAGACGGCCGTCAACGCAATCGGCGTTTACGCAGACCGTACGCCGGCATCGCTGGATGACCCGCGCGTCGAAACCTTCGCGGAAGCCGTTCGCCGCATGACCAAGAAGTCGATCGGCATCGTCGCAACCGCCGAAGTCGAAGACGCCACGCCGGCTGCTGTTGTTTCCCATACCCGCAACCGCAACGACAAGGCCGACGTCGTCGGCATGCTGCTCGACGTCAAGCCGGAAGTTCTGCTCGGCGGCGGCTCGGCCTATTTCCTCGGCAAAGAGGTCGCCGGTTCCAAGCGCAAGGACAATCAGGACTACATCAAGCTGTTCCAGGATGCCGGCTACAAGCTTGCGACCGATAAAAACGAACTCGCCGCCAATGCATCGACCGAAGGCAATCTCCTCGGTCTCTTCCACACCGGCAATATGGACGTCACGCTCGACCGCGAGTTCCTGAAGAAGGGCACCGTCGACAAGTTCCCGAACCAGCCGGGTCTCGTCGCCATGACCAAGGTTGCGCTCGACCGCCTGTCCAAGAATCCTGATGGTTTCTTCCTGATGGTCGAGGGTTCCTCGATCGACAAGATGTCGCATCCGCTCGATTGGGATCGCGCCGTCGTCGAAACCATCGAATTCGACCAGGCGATCGGCGTCGCCCGCGAATTTCAGAAGGCCCACCCGGACACGCTGATCGTCGTCACCGGCGATCATACGCATGGTGTATCGATCATCGGCACCGTCGATGACGAGAAGCCCGGCACGGAAATGCGCGAAAAGGTCGGGACCTATGCCGAGGCTGGTTTCCCGAACTACAAGGACGAAAACGGCGACGGTTACCCCGATAAGATCGACGTCAGCCGCCGCCTGTTCCTGAGTGCCAATAACGGCCCCGACCACTACGAGACCTTCCGTCCGAAGCTCGACGGTCCGTTCGTTCCGGCTGTCCAGAACGAAAAGAAGGAATACGTCGCCAACGAGCAGTACAAGGATGTTCCCGGCGCGGTCTTGGTTCAGGGCAATCTTCCGAAGAGCAGCGAGAGCGGCGTCCATGCCGTCGACGACGTCGTCCTGCAGTCGGCTGGCCCGGGTTCGGAAGAGTTCCATGGCTACATGGAACAGAGCGACGTCTATCGTGTGCTTGCCGATACCTTCGCTCTCGGCGCCAAGCAGACGAACTGATCTCTAGATGCGGATGATTTTAGGCCGGATCGGCCTAAAATCTGAATCCGCATCTAAATCAAAGAAATAGAGCATGATGTCGTCCGAAAACCGCTCACACTTTTCGGCATCATGCTCTGGCCGATGTTGCAGGGCCGTTTGCCGGCCTTGCCGCTTTCATCGATCATGGTCCCGGCCGTCAGCGGCCGGGATTTGTTTCCCGGAGGTCGCCATGGATATATTTTCTTCGCTGCATCTCAGCCGCCGCCGGTTGATCGGCGCCGCTGTTGCGCTTCCCTTTACCGCTTCCGTCGTTCGCGCTGCCGAACCCTCGCTCTCCTTCGACGAACTCTACGGCAAGTTCGGCGTGCTCGGCCTCGAATTTTCCGACAAGGTGAAGCGCCTTGCCGGCCAGGAAATCAGCATCAAAGGTTTTATGGCGCCGCCGCTGAAGGCTGAGGCGCAGTTCTTCGTGCTGACCGAAGTGCCGATGTCGCTCTGCCCCTTCTGCTCCTCGGATGCGGACTGGCCGGACAATATCGTCGTCGTCTACCTCTTGGAGAAGCAGACCTTCGTGCAGCCGCGCCAGACGATCGAAGTGCGCGGCACGCTGGAATACGGCTCCTGGACGGATCCGGAAACCGGCTTCGTCAGCCTGTTGCGCATCCGCCAGGCCGAATATTTTTCCGTCTGATCCGATATGCTCGCTCTTGATATCGAAAACCTTGATGTCACCTTCCCGGGCCTGTCCTCGCCGGCGCTGGCGATCGGCCATCTGTCGATCGATGCCGGCAGCAGGGTCGCCATTACAGGCGCGTCCGGTTCCGGCAAGAGCACCTTCGTCAATATCGTTGCCGGACTGGAGAGAACACGCCAGGGCCGCATCCGCTGGAACGGCGAGGATATCGCCAGTTTTTCCGAGAGCCGGCGTGACCGGTTCCGCGCCGCCAATATCGGCCTGGTCATGCAGGAGTTTCATCTTTTCCCCGGCCTGTCGGCGCTGGAAAACGTGCTTTTGCCGGCGCGGCTAGCTAGGGCCGCCACCGCCGCCGTCATCGAGCGGGCGCATGCGCTTTTGAGCACGGTCGACCTTGCCCGCCCGGGCCAGAAGATCGAAACCATGTCGCGCGGCGAGATGCAGCGCGTGGCGATTGCCCGGGCGCTGCTGCGCAAGCCCGGCGTCATCATCGCCGACGAGCCGACGGCGAGCCTCGATGCCGAAAGCGGCGAGACCGTCGGCGACCTCATCCTCGATCTTGCCGCGGCCGAAGGCAGCACGCTGATCGTCATTTCTCATGATCTGCGCCTGGCCAGCCGCCTCGACCGGCGCATCACCTTCGGCTCCGGCCGGATCAGGGACGATTCCGTTGCAACGGCGGGAGAAGCTGCATGATCCGCTTCATCCTTGCCGATCTTCGCCGCCTCTGGGCGGGATCGCTGGTGGTCGTGCTGCTGGTGGCGCTGGCGACGGCGCTCGGCGTTTGCGTCGTGCTGCAGGAGCGGGCGCTACGTCTCGGCAGCGCGCGCGCCGCCGACAAGTTCGACCTCGTCATCGGCGCCGGCGGCAGCGAGACGCAGCTGGTGCTGTCCTCCGTCTTCCTGCAGCCCTCGCCTTTGCCACTGATGCCGGGCGACGTGCTGGCCAGGCTCGCCGCCGATCCGCGCGTCGACTGGGCAGCCCCGATCGGCTTCGGCGATTCCTTCTCCGGCTATCCGATCGTCGGGACGACGGTGACGCTGGCGGACAAGCTGTCCGGCGGCTTTGCCGAGGGCAAGGTTTTCGCGCGCGAGGGGGAGGCGGTGATCGGCTCCGCCGTCAAGCTGTCGCTCGGGGCTGAGATCAAGCCGATGCACGGTTCTGCGGAAGAGGGCGGCGAGACCCATACCGAACTCGTCTATCATATCGCCGGCCGCTTGCGGCCGACGGGCACCGCCTGGGATCGCGCCATTCTGGTTCCGATCCAGGCCGTCTGGCATATCCATGGCCTGGGGGCGGGCGAACATGAAAGCGCCGGGTCGGCCGGACACGGTCATGAGCATGCCGGCGCCGATCACGATCAGCATGAGCATCACGGCGAGATCGACCCGGATGCCGTACTTGACGAGAAATGGGCTGCGGATGCTCCGGGCCTTCCCGCCATCCTGGTAAAACCGAAGACGATCGCCGATGCTTACAAGCTGCGGCAGGACTATCGCAGCGGCAATACCGTCGCCGTCTTCCCCGGCGAGGTGCTGACCAATCTTTACGCCACGCTCGGCGACGCCAAGCAGATCCTCGTCGCGGTTGCCGCCGGCGCGCAAGCGCTCGTCGCAGCCTCGCTGGTGCTGGTCACGGTCATCCATATCGGCCAGCGCCGCCGCCAGATCGGCGCGCTGAGGGCTTTCGGCGCTCCGCGCGGCGCGATTTTCGGCATCGTCTGGCTGGAATTCTTCTTCCTGGTGGCATTCGGCATCGGGCTCGGATTCGTGTTCGGTTATGCCGCGGCGCTGACCTTATCCGCCATGGTCTCGCAAACGAGCGGGATCACCATGCCGGTCGGCTTCGTCCGTGACGACGCCGGGCTTGCGGCGGTGCTGCTCGCCTTTGCCACACTTCTTGCCGCGCTGCCGGCCGTGCTTGCCTACCGGCAATCGCCCGCCCAAGCGCTGAGGGCGTAACCCGGGCTGGAAGATCGCTCCGCTGGCTGAAAAAGCTCGCCAGCGTTAGACTAAAGTCATAATCCCAAAGCCTCTCTCTTTTTGATCTGTCGTTTCTGGCACACTCTCGTCAGGCGTGTCGCGGCCAGGGGTCTGCTTTGAGGAGAGCAGGTCGCGCGCGTTTTCATCACTCTGTGGAGGACAGACAATGGCAAATGTCGCAAGCATCGACGGCGCGAAGGCCGGTCCGATGACGAGGGAGGAGAAGAAGGTCATCTTCGCTTCTTCGCTCGGCACCGTTTTCGAATGGTATGATTTCTATCTCTACGGTTCACTCGCCACCTATATCGGCGCGACCTATTTCACCCAATATCCCGAGGCGACGCGCAACATCTTCACGCTGCTCGCCTTTGCCGCCGGCTTCCTGGTGCGTCCCTTCGGTGCGCTGGTGTTCGGCCGTCTCGGCGATCTCGTCGGCCGCAAATACACCTTCCTGGTGACGATCATGATCATGGGTCTGTCGACTTTCCTGGTCGGCATCCTGCCGGGGGCTGCCACCATCGGCATTGCGGCGCCGATCATCCTGATCGGGCTGCGCCTGCTCCAGGGTCTGGCGCTTGGCGGTGAATATGGCGGCGCTGCCACCTATGTCGCCGAACATGCGCCGAACGGGCGCCGCGGTTACTTCACCTCATGGATCCAGACGACGGCGACGCTCGGCCTGTTCCTGTCGCTGATCGTCATCGTCCTGGTGCAATATCTGATGGGCGCGGTTCAATTCGCCGCCTGGGGCTGGCGCATTCCGTTCCTGGTCTCGGTCGTTCTGCTCGGCGTTTCGGTCTGGATCCGCTTGAGGATGAACGAATCGCCGGCCTTCCAGAAGATGAAGGCGGAAGGCAAGGGCTCCAAGGCACCGCTGACCGAAGCCTTCGGAACATGGAAGAATGCCAAGATCGCGCTCATCGCGCTTCTCGGCGCCACCATGGGCCAGGCGGTCGTCTGGTACGGCGGTCAGTTCTACGCACTGTTCTTCCTGCAGAACGTGCTGAAGGTGGACCTGCAGTCGGCCAATATCATGGTCGCCGTGGCGCTCATCCTCGCCACGCCGTTCTTCGTCATCTTCGGCGGCCTCTCCGACAGGATCGGCCGCAAGCCGATCATCATGGCAGGCCTTCTCATCGCGGCGGTGACCTATAATCCGCTGTTCAAGGCGATGACCTGGACGGCGAACCCGGCGCTTGCCGAAGCACAGGCCTCGATCCGGGCAACGGTTACGGCCGATCCGACGGATTGCAAATTCCAGTTCAATCCGACCGGCACGTCGAAGTTCACCAATTCCTGCGACGTGGCGACGGCATTCCTGACGAAAAACTCGGTGCCTTATGACGTCGTTCCTGGCCCCGCCGGTCAGCCGGCAACGGTGAAGGTTGGCAACGGGACGATTGCGAGCTTCGACGTCGTCACCGCCGGCGACAAGGCCAAGGGCATGACCGCCGCCTTCGAGAAGGGCGTCAACATCGCGCTCCATGATGCCGGCTATCCGCTGAAGCGCGGCGCCGTCAAGGTGCCGGATGCCAAGCTCGATGCCTTTATCGCGGCGAATCCGGAACTGTCGCTCAATGCCGATACCGTGCGTGCCGGCGAGAAGGAAACCGTACCGGCGGCGAAGCTGGTTGAGACCAAGCTGCTGACGGCGGATGAGGCCAATGGCGTCACCGACATGGCGGTCTACAATGTCGCCAATGGCGGCAGCTTCGCCATGACCGCCGACCCTGCCCGGGTCAATTGGACCGGTACGATCGCCATATTGTTCGTGCTCGTCCTCTATGTGACGATGGTCTACGGACCGATCGCCGCTCTGCTGGTCGAGCTGTTCCCGACCCGCATCCGTTATACCGGCATGTCGCTGCCCTATCACATCGGCAACGGCTGGTTCGGCGGCTTGCTGCCGGCGACGGCCTTCGCGATGAGCGCGGCTGCGGGCGATATCTATTACGGTCTCTGGTATCCGATCGTCTTTGCGTCGATCACGCTGGTGATCGGCCTGCTCTTCCTGCCGGAAACGAAGAACAGGGATATTCACGCCATGGATTGAGCGGGGATTGAGGCGCTTGAGAAAAGCGGCCCGGCGCTCACAAGGCGCCGGGCTTTTTGATGTCAGGGAAGAAGTGTTTGGCAATCGGCCAGCCATCCGGCCCCAGCTTGAAGAGCAGGCCGCAGCGGGCAAAGATGATCGCCGTCAGCAGCGAGAACCAGCCGCCGAAGGCAAGGCCGGCGATGACGTCGCTCGGATAATGGGCGCCGACCATGACACGCGTCATGCCGAGCCAGATCGCGCCGGCGATGAAGACAATGCGGTAGCGCGGAAACAGCAGGGCAAAGGCGGCGAAGAAGGCGCCGACCGTGGTGGAATGGCCGGACGGGAAACTTTCGAAAGCGGCATGGCCTGAAAAAGGCGTGAAGGAAAATATGCCGTAGTCGTGAAAATGATCGGGACGCGCCCTGCCGATCGCCCGCTTCAGCAGATTGGCGAGAAGCCCGGAGAAGACGACTGTGGCAAAGAGATAGGCGCCGATCCAGCTGACATAAAGCGCCTGCGCCTTGGAGCGCGCCGTCTTCACAAGCTTGTATCCGGCCCGGCCCTGAAAGAACAGCAGGATGCTGGTATAGATCAGCCAGGCGGAATCGCCGAAACCGGTCATCAACTCGCCGAGATGCTTCACTGGCGCGGGCACTTCGCTGCCGCCGATCGGCGCATCGAAGAGCAGCATGGAGAGGATCACGGCATTGAGTGTGATGAAGAGGCAGGCCTGCCAACGCAAAGGCGGCATGCCGACGCCGCTCCGGCGCCAGCGCCTGTCCAGGGAAGCCCAAAATGCCCGCATTCCGTCGTCCGTTCGAATTTTGCCCTACAGCGCCGCGCGTCTCTTCAGACATGCAAAGGACCCTGTCGAACTTTGAGTTGGCGCATCATCCATTGCGAAAATCGCTTCCGGTTTGGGTTTAGCGCTCGCTGAAATCCGGCGCAAAAATACACGAGATTGTGGCCGAGAATAGTCCGTTTCGGAGAATTCGACCGAGCGGTTGCGATGCCCTCGGCCCTGGATTAAAAAGCCCTTCGCATCCGGGATGCGAAGGGCCGGAACTGTTTCACGTGAAATATCAGGCAGAAAGCGTCTTGAACTCGGCGAGAATCGCATCGCCCATCTCGACGGTGCCGACCTGTCTTGCGCCATCGGCCATGATGTCGCCGGTGCGGATGCCCTTGTCGAGCACGTTGGCGATCGCCTTTTCCAGGTCGTCGGCTTCCTTCACCAGATTGAAGGAGTAACGAAGGCACATGGCGAAGGAGGCGATCATGGCGATCGGATTGGCGATGCCCTTGCCGGCAATGTCGGGGGCCGAGCCGTGCACCGGCTCGTAGAGGGCCTTGCGCTTGCCGGTCTTGCCGTCAGGCGCACCCAGCGAGGCCGACGGCAGCATGCCGAGCGAGCCGGTCAACATGGCGGCGACGTCGGAGAGCATGTCGCCGAAGAGATTGTCGGTGACGATGACGTCGAACTGCTTGGGCTGGCGCACCAGCTGCATGCCGCCGGCATCGGCCAGCATGTGTTCGAGCTGGACGTCGGAATATTTCGCCTTGTGCGTCTCGGTCACCACTTGGTTCCAGAGCACGCCCGACTTCATGACGTTGCGTTTTTCCATCGAGCAGACGCGGTTCTGCCGGGTGCGGGCCATTTCGAAGGCGACGCCGGCGATGCGCTCGATCTCGTAGGTGTCGTAGACCTGCGTGTCGATGCCGCGCTTCTGGCCGTTGCCGAGATCGATGATCTCCTTCGGCTCGCCGAAATAGACGCCGCCCGTCAGCTCGCGGATGATCAGAATGTCGAGGCCTTCGACCAGTTCCGGCTTCAGCGACGAGGCTGCGGCAAGGGCCGGATAGCAGATGGCGGGGCGCAGGTTCGCAAACAGCTGTAGATCCTTGCGCAGTCGTAACAGGCCGGCTTCCGGGCGCACTTCGTAAGGTACGCTATCCCATTTCGGGCCGCCGACGGCACCGAAGAGAACAGCATCGGCGGCAAGCGCCTTTAGCATGTCGGCTTCCGAGATCGCCGCGCCGTGGGCATCATAGGCAGAGCCGCCGACAAGGCCTTCGTCGGTGACGAAACCGCCATTCATCGCCTCGTTCATATAGGCGATGATCTTGCGGACCTCGCCCATGGCCTCGGGACCGATGCCGTCACCCGGCAGCAGGAAAAGATTGCGCACAGTCATGAAACCCTCCTGGGAAAAACAAGTTGCGGTTTCTTAGACCCCGGAAATGGGCATTTCAAGCGAGAGAAGCGATGAATCGGTACGGTTCGCTTTGAGCTGCGACGGTTGCTCCTGTGCCCGCAAAAGGATTAGAACCGGTCAGCCCACCTTTCTGTCCCCGGATGGTTCTTATGCCCTTAGCACCTCTCCATCTCGATACGCCCTTGGTTCAGACAGCACCTGGCTACAGCGCCAGCGGCAAACCGCTCTGGCTGAAGCTCGATGCGCTGCAGCCTTCCGGCAGCTTCAAGCTGCGCGGCGTCGGCAGGCTTTGCCAGTATGAGGTGGAAAATGGTGCGCACGAGATCTTCTGTGCGTCCGGCGGCAATGCCGGCATTGCCGCCGCCTATGCCGGCCGGGCGCTCGGTGTGCCGGTTACCATCGTCGTGCCGGAGACGACGGCCGCCGATATCAGGCAGACGATTGCCGCAACCGGCGCGAAAGTGCTCGTTCATGGTTCGGTTTTCGACGAAACCAATGCCCATGCGGTCCAACTCGCCCACAGCAGCAAGGCAACCTATGTACACCCCTTCGACCATCCGCTTCTGTGGGATGGCCATGCGACGCTGATCGACGAGGTGGTGGCGAAGGGTGCGAAATTCGATTGTGTCGTCACCAGCGTCGGCGGTGGTGGGCTGCTTGCCGGCATTGTCGAGGGGTTGAAGCGCAACGGGCTTTCCGATGTGCCGGTGATCGCCGTCGAAACCGAAGGGGCGGCCTCGCTAAACGCCAGCCTCGAAGCGAATGAGCGTATCACTCTTGCCGCCATAACCTCGATTGCCACTTCGCTCGGCGCGCGGCAGGTGGCGCAGCATGTCTTCGATCTGCCGAAGCGGCATCCGATCGAAAGCGTTGTCGTTAGCGACGCCGATGCCGTCGCCGCCTGCCTGAAATTTGCCGATGCGCAGCGCATTCTGGTCGAGCCGGCCTGCGGTGCGGCACTTGCCGTTGCCGATGTGCATGCCGGGCTGCTTGCCCGCTTTAACAATCCGCTCATCGAAGTCTGCGGCGGCATCGGCGTGTCGCTCGAAAAGCTGAGGCTCTGGAAAGAGAAGTTTCTCTGATCTGAGATCAAAGAAAAAGCCGGGCGATGCCCGGCTTGATCGATAATTTTTGGAGAGCACTCAGGCCGCCCAAGGGTGCGAAGCGGCGTTCTTCTTTTCGAAGCTGTCGATCGCCCTGCCCTTTTCCAGGGTCAGGCCGATATCGTCGAGGCCGTTCAGCAGGCAGTGGCGCTTGAATTCGTCGAGATCGAACTTGATCAAGCCACCATCGGGGCCGGTGATCTCCAGGTTCTCAAGGTCGATGGACAGGATGGCATTGGAGCCGCGCGAGGCGTCGTCCATCAGCTTGTCGAGATTTTCCTGGCTGACCATGATCGGCAGGATGCCGTTCTTGAAGCAGTTGTTGTAGAAAATGTCGGCGAAGCTGGTCGAGATGACGCAGCGGATGCCGAAATCGAGCAGAGCCCAGGGCGCGTGCTCGCGCGAGGAGCCGCAGCCGAAATTGTCGCCGGCGACCAGGATCTTGGCATCGCGGTAGGCCGGCTTGTTCAGCACGAAATCGGGGTTTTCGGAGCCGTCCTCGTTGTAACGGGCTTCGGCGAAAAGGCCGGTGCCGAGGCCGGTGCGCTTGATCGTCTTCAGATAATCCTTCGGGATGATCATGTCGGTGTCGACGTTGACGACCGGCAAGGGCGCTGCAACGCCCGTGAGCTTCACGAATTTATCCATGACCCATGCTCCATTTCAGCAAATCTACTTCCTGATTTTGCATCTAGTCCAGTTTTCCGCCGAAATGAAGGAGAATCTTTCTAAAGCGTGTCACGATCTTTCAGATCGCTTGTCACGCTTTAGGTCTTTGCTTCCCGCATGTCGTTTGCGGCAAAAGCGCTTAGCGCTTTGCCTGGCAAAACCGCTGCACACTTTTGCGCGACATGCTTTTAAATAGCGGCCACGCGACGTTCGCGGGGCCGGCCCTCTGCGTATGTGCCGTTACTTGGTCGGCGCGTTCAGGCCCCAGAGGACGCCGAACGGGTCGCGAAGCTGGCCGTAGCGGTCGCCCCAGAACATCAGTTCGATGGGCATGACGACCTCGGCACCGGCGGCGACCGCGCGCTCCCACCAGAAATCGATATCGTCGATAACCAGCTGGATGGCAAAGCCTTCATGGCCTTTGAAGGGATGGCCGTATTCGGGATAGGCATCCGACAGCATGAGGGAACTGCCGTTGATGTAGAGATGCACATGCATCGTCCGGCCGCTTTCGTCGACCGGCACGATATAGGCTTCTTCGGCGCCGAAGGCTTTTTTGTAGAATTCCGCGGCTTTGATCGCGCCACCGACCGTCAGATAGGGAAGCAGGCCGTTCTTGACCGGCGGCATCTTGACCGGATTGTTTTCCGTCGTCGCATCCATGCTCGTCCTCCATTCGTTTTGAAACGCCGGCAGAATGCCCGGCTGCTTCAAAGACGTATGATAGAAACATGATGCGACAGTGTCGGTCGGTTTTTTTAGCGTGAGCTGCTTAGAGATCGATGATCGTGCCGCGGCCGTCGTTCCAGATGCGCATCTCCGGCTTACCGTTATTTGCCTTGGCGCGGACCGGGGCGGGCTTCATCTTCATCGAAAGCGCGCGTCCGACCATAAGCACGGTCAGGATGCCGCCGACGGCAAGCGTCACCGAGAAGGTGAAAAGCAGCATGGCCACGAAAACGGTGGCGCCGGCGAGCATGAAGAAGATGGAGCGAATGTTCTGCATGGGTTTGAGACCTTTCTTCGAAAAGGAATGTGGTCCTTCTCTTTCCTCTCTGCAAGGCAAGCATGGCTTTTTGTTGTTCTGCGGGTCGTTCCGGGGCGGGCTGCTTGCTTCGGCCTTCAAAGCTTGGCACTAATTCGGCCATGAGCCGAAACCCCGCGACCCGCTCCGCCCGCCTGCGCCGTTCGGTGCTGAGCGTTCCCGCCATCAATCTGCGTGCCCTCGAAAAGACCCATGCGCTCGATTGCGATGCGGTGATCTTCGATCTCGAAGATTCCGTGGCGCCGGAAAAGAAGGGGCAAGCGCGGGAAAACCTGCGGCGCTTCTTTTCGGATCGGCCGCTCGAAAACAAGGAGCGGATCATCCGCATCAACAGCCTGGCATCGGATTTCGGCCCGGCCGACATGGAGCTGGTAACGGTGCTTGGTCCCGATGCCGTGCTGCTGCCGAAGGTCGACGAACCGAAGGATATCACTGATATCAGCGACCTTCTCTTCGAAGCGGATGCGCCGGACGATCTGCGCATCTGGGCGATGATCGAGACGCCGCGCGGCATCCTGAATGCAGCGGCGATTGCGGAAGCCGGGCGCACGATGGGCTCGCGGCTCGATTGCCTCGTCGTCGGGCTCAACGACTTGCGCAAGGAAACAGGCGTGCCGGCGCAGCCGGGGCGGACTTATCTCGTGCCGTGGCTGATGCAGGTCGTCCTGGCGGTCAGCGCTTACGGGCTCGATGCGATCGACAGCGTCTTCAACGATTTCAGGGACGAACAGGGGTTCGATGCCGAATGCCTGCAGGGCCGGGCCATGGGCTTTGCCGGCAAGATGCTGATCCACCCCATCCAGATCGAGCCTGCCAACCGCCATTTCGGCCCGGATCCGGCGGCGATTGCGGAAGCGGAGGCGATCATATCGGCCTTTGCCGACCCCGCTTCCGCTGGTTTGAACGTCATCAATTCCGGTGGGCGGATGATCGAGCGGCTGCATCTTGTCCAAGCCGAAGCTCTGGTTCATAAAGCTCGCCTGATTTCTGCAAGAAAGCCCGCCTGATGAAACTCTACCGCTTCCTGACCGGTCCCGACGATGCTTCCTTCTGCCACAAGGTCACCGCCGCCCTCAACAAGGGCTGGTCGCTGGAGGGCTCGCCGACCTATGCCTTCAATGCCGCGACCGGCGCGATGCAGTGCGGCCAGGCCGTCGTCAAGACTGTCGAAGGCAAGGATTATCATCCGGAGATAAAGCTCTCCGAGCAATAACGTGTCCTGCCGGACGCGCGGTGTTTCAGCTCTTTGTTTTATGCGTGTCGTTATCCCGGAACCGCTGCACACTTCCGGGCGACATGCATTACAGCGCCGCGCGTCTTATCAGACGCGGAAAGGACGCTGTAACAGTTTGAATCTACGCATCGTGCTATCCGAAAATTCCGATTTTCGGGCCGATGCGCTAGCGATCGGCGGCTTCCTCGGCGCTTTCCTCGATCCGCTCCATATCATCGTCGCTCAGACCGAAATGGTGGCCGATTTCGTGGATCAGGACGTGGGTGATGATGTCGCCGAGCGTCTCGTCATTCTCAGCCCAGTAATCGAGAATGGGGCGCCGGTAGAGGCGGATGCGGTTGGGCATCTCGCCGGTTTCCACTGTGAAACGTTCGGAAATGCCCCTGCCCTCGAACAGACCAAGCAGATCGAAAGGGGTTTCCAGCGCCATGTCCTCGAACACGTCGTCATCGGGGAAATCTTCGATCTCGATCGTCAGGTTGGTGGTCAGCTGGCGGAATTCTTCCGGCAGATGGCTGTAGGCCTCCATGGCCAGCGACTCGAAGGCGCTGATCGTCGGCGCATGGCGGTCCCGCCAATCATCGCTCTGGTCTATGCGGGCCATGAATAATCCTTCCTTTGCGGGCCATATAGAACCTTTCTCGCCGATTTTCGAGTGCGGAATCAAAGGCAGGAATAAATTCATATAAAATGGCCGTTGACTCTTCATTAGCTCTCTGGGATCTATAAGAACATAACAGGAACAAGACGGATTGGAGAACGCCATGGCGCAGCACGCCCTGGCGCGCGAGCGGCTTTTTGCGCTCCGCGAAACCATCGCCAGACTGGAGGGGAAGCCGGCGCCGGCGCTTGCGGCGGCCGAGCGGGAAGCCCTGGCGGAAAGCGGCAAGACGCCCCGGAGACGCGTTCTGCCGCCGCTAACGTTTGGGGTGGAATGTCTTGATGAGGCGCTGGAAGGCGGCCTGCCGCTCGATGCAATCACCGAATTCCGCTCGGTTCTGTCTCGCGATGCAGGTGCGGCCAGCGGGCTGGCAATGGCTGTCGCCGCGCGGCTGCAGAGCCAAGAAGCGGATGCCGGCAGGCTTTCGCCGTTCCTTTGGATCGGCGATGCTGTCGGCACGCTGGAGGCCGGTCGTCCCTATGCCCCCGGGCTTCTGGATTTCGGGCTGAGCCCGGAGCGGTTTCTCCATGCGGCGCCGCGCAAGCTGGAGGAGGCGCTCTGGCTGGTGGAGGCGGCGGTGGAAAGCGCTGCTTTCTCAGCCGTCATCTTCGAAGTGCGCGGCAATCCCGCCCATTTCGGCCTGACGGAAAGCCGCAGGCTCAGTCTTCGGGCGCGTGCTGCCCGCCGTCCGCTCTTTATTGTGCGCCAGGCCGGAGCGGAGGAGGCAAGCAGCGCGGCCTTCCGTCTGCATGTCGAACCGGCCCCGTCCGGTCTGCGGCCATTGCCGGATGGATCGAAGCTTTCCGGCAGCGTCGGCAATCCGATTTTCCGTCTCACGCTGGAGAAGAGCCGCAATCCGGCCCCGCTCTCCTTTTTTCTGGAGTGGAACCCCCATGAACGCGAATTTCTCCCTGTCGCCGAACCAAACCTCGTTCGTCCTCCAGGCGAACAGTCAGCGCATTCTGGCGCTCAGTTTCCCGCATCTGCCAACGGACCGCATCGCTCGCAGGCGGTGGGGACTCTCCTGGCGTTCGAAAGGGCGTCCTGATACGCCGCCTATCGTCTGTTCCGGCAAGCTCAACAATGCCATGCGGCTGACGGCCCTGGACGAGTTGGCCGAGAGGCTGGGCCTGAAAAAGGAGCAAGGTGTTGCCGAAGCGCGCGCCATGTACCCGATGCTCGAGGTCGCGGAAGAGGATCCGGCGGCCGACCGCCGGTTGCTGGAGGCCATTGCCGACTGGTGCGACCGCTATACGCCGCTGGTGGCGTTCGACGGCAAGGACGGGCTGTTTCTCGACATTAGCGGCTGCGCCCATCTCTTCGGCGGAGAAAAGGCGCTTCTCAAGGATGTGCTGTCGCGGCTTTTTCATATGGGGTTCGATGCGCGCGGGGCGATCTCGTCGTCGTCAGGCCTTTCCTGGGCCGCGTCGCGCTTCGGGCAAGGCGGCGTGATCGAGGACGAGGAGACGGAGCATGTGCTGCTGCCCTTGCCGGTTGCGGCCTTGCGGCTGGAAGCACAGACCGTCGATGCCCTGAAGAAGCTCGGTCTGAAATATGTCGGCGACGTCATCGATGCACCGCGCGCGCCGCTGACCCGCCGGTTCGGCCCGGGGCTGCTTCTGCGTCTCGATCAGGCGCTGGGACGTGAAGAGGAGCCGGTCTCGCCCCGGCGTCCGGTTGCCAGCCTCTCGGCCGAAAGCCGCCTGATCGAGCCGATCGGGACGGAAGAACAGATCCTTGCCGTCACCAGGCAGGTCGCCGTGTCGCTGCAGCCGTCGCTGGAGGCGCGAGGCGCCGGCGGGCGGGTGTTCGAACTGGTGCTGTTCCGGGTCGACGGCAGGGTCTTTCGTATCTCCGTCGGCGCTTCGCAGCCGCTTCGCGAACCAAAGTTCATTGCCGGGCTGTTTTCCGAGCGATTGCAGGCGGTTTATGACGATCTCGATGCCGGCTATGGTTTCGAAATCCTGCGGTTGAATGTGTTGCGACATGATCCCTTCAACGAGGCACAGGCCGATTTCGAGGGCGACCGACAGGGAGAAATCTCGCTTTCGGCCTTCGTCGATCGGGTCTCGGCCCGGCTTGGCGCGGATTGCCTGCAAAGTTTCCAGCTCCGCGAGAGCCATGTGCCGGAACGCGCCGTCATTACCGTTCCTGTGATGGATAGCCTTCCCAGGCGGAAGGCGGCGCAGGCGCAGGAAGTTCAACTTCCTTTCCGCCAAGAGCGCCCGTTACGGCTCTTCGCCACACCGGAGCCGGTCGAGATCATGCTTGCCGAAGTGCCCGATGGCCCGCCGCAGGTTTTCCGCTGGCGGCGCATGCAGCATCAGGTGGCAAGAAGCGAAGGGCCGGAGCGGATTGCCATGGAGTGGTGGATCGACGGGGATGACGCGGAGGCGCGTGATTATTTCCGCATCGAGGACGAGACGGGACATCGCTTCTGGATCTTCCGTCGCGGTTTCTACGGCCGGGAACTCGATCCCCGCTGGTTCATGCACGGTGTGTTTGCATGAAAAGCGGGTCCGCATTTTTCGAGATCGGCGTGAGAACGAATTTTTCGTTTCTCGAAGGCGCCTCCAGTCCGGAAGAAATGGTCGTGCAGGCCGCTCATCTCCGGCTCGGCGGGCTCGGGATTGCGGATCGGAATTCGGTTGCCGGGGTGGTCAGGGCGCATGCGCAGGCGGCGCAGCTCGAGGAGAGATACAGGAACAGCGATGCGATTATGGCCGAAGCGGAGAAGCAAGGGAAAAAAGAAACGATTCTCGATCCCATCCGGGTTCAGCCGGGCGCCCGTCTCGTTTTTTCCGATAGCACGCCGGATATCCTCGCCTATCCACGCAACCGGCGCGGCTGGGCAAATCTCTGCCGTCTTCTCAGCGCCGGCAATCTGAAGGAAGAAGCGGTCAAGGGGAGCTGCATCCTGACGGAAGCGGAGCTGATGGAATGGGGGGACGAGATGATGCTTGCACTTGTTCCCGATCGCACCCTTGTCGATCATCAGGAGGGCCAGTCGGCGCTGGAAGATTATCTGGAACGGTTTCGCAAACGGTTCCGCAAGGATTTTTTCATGGCGCTGGCGCCAGCCTATGACGGCCGTGACAGGCAGGTCTTTGCGGTGCTTGCCATGCTTGCGGAACGCAATCGCGTGCCGCTGATTGCGACCAACCAGCCGCTATATCATCATCCTGAACGCCGGCCGCTTTCGGATGTGGTGATCGCAATCCGGGAGCATGTCCAGATAGCGCAAGCCGGATTTCTTCTGGCGCCGAATGCCGAGCGCTACCTCAAGGATTCACGTGAAATGGTCCGGATCTTCCGGGACTATCCTGGTGCGATCGAAAATAGCCAAGCCTTCTTCGGCAAGCTGACCTTTTCGCTGAAGGAGTTGGAGCATAATTATCCGCCTGAAAACGATCCCGGCGAAACGCCGCAACAGACGCTCGAGAGGCTGACGAGGGCGGGAGCCGCAAAGCGCTATCCCGAAGGTGTTCCGCCCAAGGTGGCGACGCAGATCGATTATGAGCTAAAACTCATCGGCGATAAGAACTATGCCTCCTACTTCCTGACGGTTCACAGGATCATCCAGCACGCCCGTTATGACCTCAAAGTCTTGTGCCAGGGGCGCGGATCGGCGGCAAATTCGGTCATCTGCTATTGCCTCGAAATTACGGAAGTCGATCCTCAGAAGAGCACGCTGCTCTTCGACCGCTTCATTTCGATGGATCGTGACGAACCGCCGGATATCGATGTCGATTTCGAGCATGATCGACGCGAAGAGGTGATCCAGTTCATCTACAGAACCTACAAGAGAGAACATGCCGGGCTGACGGCGGGAGTGACCACCTACCGCACCCGTTCGGCCGGCCGCGAGGTCGCCAAGGCCTTCGGCTTGTCTGAGGATGTCCAGTCGGCGATCAGCAGCCTCGTCTGGGGCTGGTCGGAGGATAATCTTTCCGAGAGGGATGCAAAGGCGGCCGGTCTCGATATCAAGGATCCGGTCACCAGGAACGTGCTGAAGTATGCCTCCGAGCTTCTCGGCTTCCCCCGCCACCTCACCCAGCATGTCGGCGGTTTCGTCATTACCCGGGACCGGCTCGACGAGGTGGTGCCGATCATGAAAACGGCGATGCCCGATCGCTACATGATTGAATGGGACAAGGACGATCTCGACAACGTCAAGATCCTCAAGGTGGATGTGCTGGCGCTCGGCATGCTGACTTGCCTGCGGAAGGGTTTTTCGCTGCTTGCACTGCATTACGACGTGAAGAAGACGCTCGCAGATCTCGGCAACCGGGAGCATGGGGACGAAGGCAGGCCGGTTTACGAGATGATGGGCCGGGCCGATACGCTCGGCGTCTTCCAGATCGAGAGCCGGGCGCAGATGAGCATGCTGCCGCGCCTGAAGCCGAAGCTATTCTACGACCTCGTCATCGAGGTGGCGATCGTCCGGCCGGGACCGATCCAGGGCGATATGGTGCATCCCTATCTGAAGCGTCGGGAGCAGCGGGCCAAGAATATCCCGCTCGAATATCCGAGCAAGGAGCTGGAAGCGGTTCTGGAAAGAACCCTCGGCGTGCCGCTGTTCCAGGAACAGGCGATGCAGATCGCCATCACCGCTGCAGGCTTCAAACCTGCGGAAGCCGACAAGCTTCGCAGAGCGATGGCGACATTCAAGCGAACCGGTACGATCGGTAATTTCGAGAAGCGGTTCCTCGAGGGAATGACCTCAAAGGGTTATGCTCCGGAATTTGCACAGCAGTGTTTCAACCAGATCAAAGGTTTCGGTGAATATGGTTTCCCTGAAAGCCATGCCGCCTCCTTTGCGCTGCTCGTCTATGCCTCCTCATGGCTCAAGGCTTATTATCCCGACGTCTTCTGCGCGGCGATGCTGAATTCCCAGCCCATGGGGTTTTATGCGCCGGCGCAGCTGGTGCGGGATGCACGCGAGCACGGGGTCAAAATCCTGCCGGTCGATATCAACGAATCCGACTGGGACTGCGATCTGGAAGAGGCCGCTTTCGATCCGGATGCCGTCGATTTCCGCCATCATGAGATGCGCGGGATCATCAAGGCCCGGCACGCGGTGCGGCTCGGCTTTCGGCAGATCAAGGGCGTTTCGGATAAAGAGATGGAGCTGCTCGTCAACAATCGAGGCAACGGCTACGGTTCCGTTCGGGATCTCTGGCTGCGGTCCGGCCTGCAGAAATCCGTCATCGAACGACTGGCGGATGCGGATGCATTCCAATCCCTCAAACTATCACGACGCGACGCGCTCTGGGCGGTGCGGGCGCTGGATGTGAAAAGCGCAGCCGAGGAGCTGCCGCTTTTCGAGCAGGCCCGTCATCTCGACCTCCAGATCGAGCCGGTAACGAAGCTGCCGGAAATGCTGCCGGGCGAGCAGGTCATCGAGGATTATCGTTATCTCTCGCTGTCGCTGAAGGCGCATCCGGTCTCCTTCCTGCGCGAGGAATTGCGGCATGCTGGCGTGACGCGCAATGTCGATCTTTTAAAGGTCGCAAACGGGCATAGGGTGACGATCGCGGGCCTCGTGCTGGTGCGTCAGCGGCCGGGTTCGGCCAAAGGGGTGATCTTCATGACGCTTGAGGACGAAACCGGGGTGGCCAATGCGATCGTCTGGAACAAGATATTCGACACATACCGTTCGGTCGTGATGGGCGCCCGGCTGGTGAAAATCCGCGGCAGGCTGCAAAGCCAGAGCGGGGTGATCCATACCGTCGTCGAGCATATCGAGGACATGACGCCGGCGCTCGGTATCCTGCAACGCGAGGCCCGGCGTTTCGGCGTCTGCGAGCGGGCAGACGAGGTGCTGAGACCGGGTGTCGATCAGCGGCAGAAAAAGCTCGCGCAGGAGAGAGCGGAGTTGCCAAAACGGATGGTTGCCACAAGCGATTCCGGCGCAACGGAAACCGCTGAGGTGATGCCGCGCGGACGCAACTTCCACTAAAATGCGACGCAACGATCTGGATCCGTGCGACCCACCGTCATTCCTCCTGGGTTCATCCCCCTGGAACCGCTGCATAATCTCGGGCGGCAATCCCAGGGCCTCATCCGGACATTGCTGTTCTCTGAGGTGGGGCTCGAATTTTTTCTTGACAGTCACCATCTTCTTTAGCAGAAAACACGATAGTCAGTGTCATGTTTGGAATGAAGACGTGCTTGTCTGTAGCTGCAATTATATAACCGACAAGGAAATCCGGGAGGTTATCACCAACCTTCTCGACGAAGACTGTTGGCAGCTTATCGTGCCGGCCAAAGTCTATCACGCCATGGAAAAACGCGGCCGCTGCTGCGGCTGCTTTCCAAACGTCGTCGACATCATTGTGCAGACAACCGAGGAATATCACGCCCGTCGCCACTCGACGGAGGCCGAGATATTTGATTTCATGTCCCGCTTGAAACAATTCCACGAGGAAAACAGGAGAGCGGACATTGAAAGGCGACAAAAAGGTCATCGAGCGGCTTAACGAGGCGTTGTTCCTCGAGCTCGGGGCGGTCAATCAATATTGGGTTCATTATCGTCTGCTTGAGGACTGGGGCTACACCAAGCTCGCCAAGAAGGAGCGTGCCGAATCCATCGAAGAGATGCACCATGCCGACCGGCTTGTTGCGCGCATCATTTTTCTTGAAGGCCATCCCAACCTGCAGACCCTTGCCCCTCTGCGCATCGGCCAGAACGTCAAGGAAGTGCTGGAAGCCGATCTTGCCGGCGAATATGACGCCCGCGCGGCCTACAAGAAATCACGCGATATCTGTCACGAGGCCGGCGATTACGTTTCGATGAAGCTCTTCGAAGAGCTGTTGATGGATGAGGAAGGTCATATCGACTTCCTCGAAACGCAGCTCGATCTGCTCGGGAAAATCGGCGAGAGCAAATACGGCCAGCTCAACGCTGACTCCGCCAACGAAGCCGAATAGCGTTCGAACGAATACCGGCTGCCTGGGTGGCCGGTATTGCGCACCTGACAGTGTCAGGTGCGCCACCAGTGCGACCCTCCCGTATCGATCAGTCTTCCGATTGCAGGGCCGCCAGATGTTGGAATTCGACCACCACCTGGTCGTAGACGCTGCGCTTGAAGGAAACGATCAGTCCCGGCAGTTCCTGCATCGGCTTCCATTCCCAGGAATCGAATTCCGGCTCGTGGCCGCCAGGCGGTGGGTTGATGGCGATCTCGCTGTCGTCGCCGTCGAAGCGGAAGGCGAACCAGCGCTGCGTCTGGCCGCGGAATTTTCCCCTCAGCCCGATACCGATCAGTGCCGGCGGCAGATCATAGTTGATCCAGTCTCTCGCTTCGGCAAGCAAGGTCACCGTCTTGATGCCGGTCTCCTCGTAGAGTTCGCGATAGGCGGCGTCCAATGGATCCTCGCCCTTATCGATGCCCCCCTGAGGCATCTGCCAGAGCTGCGGCGAGCCGTCATACTCCGAATTGCCGTCGGGAATGCGTCGCCCGGCCCAGACAAGGCCAGCGCGGTTCAGGATCATCACGCCGACGCAGGGGCGATAGGGCAGATCCTCGGCTTTCACGGTCGCCTGGCTCATCTTCTTCTCCGTTCAAGAATTTTCTCGGGGCTTGTTTTCAGGGGTTGCGGGGATCGGTGGAAAGGGCGGCGACGCCGACGATCTCGATGCCGCGCATCGCAGCCTCCTCGCTCCATTTGGCGATGGCGTCAACGCTCTCATCGAAAGCCGAGGCGACGCCGATTGCCTGGCCGTTCTTGCGGGCAATGCGCTCAAGCTCGTCAAGCTTCTTCAGGACGGCGTTGATGTCGAGCTGGCCATCGAGCTGCAGGTCGGCGAAGGCATAGGGCAGTTCGGTTCCCTTGGCGACCGCCGCCGTCTTCGACTGCGCCGACGTGCCGTCGTCGAGGAACAGCAGGCCGCGCTTACCGATATCGCGCATGACAGGTTCCATGGCGGTGGAATCGGACAGGAAACGGCCGCCGAGATAATTCATCACCCCGGTATAATTGGTGATCTCGCCCATCGCCTTGTGCAGGTTCTCGATATTGCGGGCGGCCGGTTTGGTGGTCAGCAGCGTTTCCGGGCCGGGATCATTCGTCGGGTAATCAAACGGCTCGAGCGGTACTTGCAGAAGAATCTCGTGGCCGCCGCGGCGGGCTTCCTGCATCCAGCGCTGCAGGCTGTTGCCGCTCGCGGCAAAGGCGAAGGTGATTTCTTCAGGCAATTCAGCGATGGCGCGCTGCGTCCCGGTCTGGCTGAGCCCGAGACCGCTGACGACGATGGCGATGCGGACACCGCGCGCGCCGGACGAAGGACGGGCATATTGATCCATCGGGCGCCGGCCATCAGGGCCGGTGATCGGAAGCCTGCCAAACGGGGTTTCTTCGAGCAGTGCTTCATTCGGCTGGGCCGCCATGCGCGGATCCTGGCCGATCTGCATGGCATCCACCAGCACCGGCCCGCTGCCATCGCGCGGGCGGGGGCTGAATTTGGTGACGACGGAGCCGTCGCCGGTGACCATCTGTTCGACAGTGGCGCCTGAGCGCGGTTCGGCGCGGGGCATGCCGTCTGGCGTCTTTGTGGCGGCCGTCGTCGGTGGCTGAGGGCTATTGGAGGGCGGCGTTGCGGCCTGTTCGGCCGCCGGCGGTTTGGTGCGTTCGAGCCCTTCGCCGCGAAACGCCGTATAGAGGGAAAAGCCGCCTATCGCGAAAAGACAGAGACTGGCGGCGATACGGCCCAGGCGCAGAACACCCGGGCGCCGGCTGCCGGTTTTGCGATTGCCGCCCAAAGGCGCATGCAGGTCCGTTCCCAATTTTTCACCCGCTCCAAAATCGGGAAACAGCACAAAGGGCCAAGGCCGGGCGAGGTGCCCGGCCTTGAGATGATCATTACTTGGCGACGACGGCCTTATCAGGGTTTGGCGGGAAGGCCGGATCGGTCTTCTTGCCGCGCAGCAGATCGAGCGCGTAGTTCAACTGCACGTCGTCCTTCGGATCCGGCGGCACATAGGCAACCGAGCCCGAACCTTCGTCGGTCTCGCTCTGGCCCTTGATATGGCCGCGCAGGCTGGACTCGCCTTCGGTGACCATCTTGCCCTGCAGTTCCTGCGGCAGCGGCTCCTCGACCTTGATGTCGGGGGTGATGCCGGTGCCCTGGATCGAGCGGCCCGACGGCGTGTAATAGAGCGCCGTGGTCAGGCGCAGCGCGCCGTTTTCGCCGAGAGGGATGATCGTCTGGACCGAACCCTTGCCGAAAGAGCGCGTGCCGAGAACGGTGGCGCGGCGCAGATCCTGAAGAGCGCCGGCGACGATTTCCGATGCGGAAGCCGAACCGCCGTTGATCAGCACGATAACCGGCTTGCCATCCGTCAGGTCGCCCGGACCGGCATTGAAGCGGCGGGTTTCATCGGGATTGCGGCCGCGCGTCGACACGACTTCGCCACGCTCCAGCAGGGCATCGGAGACGTTGATCGCCTGGTCGAGCAGGCCGCCCGGGTTGAGGCGCAGGTCGAGGACATAACCCTTCAGCTTGTCGGCCGGAACGGTATCCTTGATCTTCTTGATCGCCTTTTCCATGTCAGGATAGGTCTTCTCGGTAAACGAGATGATGCGGAGATAACCGACATCGTCCTCGACACGCGACTTGACGGCCTGGACGGCGACGACGTCACGCACAATCGTCAGCTCGATCGGCTTGTCGGCGCCCTTGCGGATCAGCGTCAGCTTGATCGGTGTGTTGACGGCGCCGCGCATCTTTTCGACGGCGTCTTCCAGCTTCAGGCCGCGCACGGATTGGCCATCGATCTCGGAGATATAGTCACCGGCGAGAACGCCGGCCTTGGCAGCAGGCGTATCGTCGATCGGGGTGATGACCTTGACGAGGTCGTCTTCCATCGTGACTTCGATGCCGAGGCCTCCGAACTCACCCTTGGTCTGGGTGCGCATGTCTTCGGCGTCCTTGGCATTCATATAGCTCGAATGCGGATCCAGCGAGGAGAGCATGCCGTTGATGGCGTTCTCGATCAGCTTGTCTTCGGCCGGCGGCGTCACGTATTGGGCGCGCACTCGCTCGAAGACATCGCCAAACACCGAGAGTTCCTTGTACGTCGAGGATCCGGCCGCTTCTGCCGGCACACCCGCCGAGTAAATGACGCTCATTGCGGTCGCACCCATCAATGCGCCGACCAGAACAAGAGAAGCCCTACGAATCATTGCGTGCCTTTCCAGTGTCTTTGGCGGTCCACCATGGTCGGGAATCGACCGGTTTACCGTCCTTTCGAAATTCAATGTAAAGCGTTGGCCGGTCTGTTGCCAGCGCCAATGCAGTTGCGCTTGCCACTCTTTTCGCACCCATCACGGCGAGCGGCTCGCCGGAGAAAACGAACTTTCCCTGACGGGTATTGATTGTATCCATTCCCGAGAGAACCAAGTGGTATCCATCGCCGGTGTCGAGGATGATCATCTGGCCGTAACTGCGGAAAGCGCCGGCGAAAACCACCAACCCATCCGCAGGCGCCGTCACCACCGTCTCCGGATTGGTGGCGACCGTCATTCCCATGGCCTCGTGCCCGGTGCCGTCGGCATCGCCGAACTGGCGCAGGATATCGCCCGCGACGGGCACCTCCAATTTCGCCTTCAATTCTCCGAAGGGATATGCGGGCGCAATGCGGTTTTTATCGGGCACACCGCTGTCGGCCAAGGCCTTGGCCTGGGCGCGCTGCTCGTCCGTCATCAGCTTGCGGTTCTCCTCCGCCTGGCGGGCAGCGGCGGCAGCGTCGCGCACCGAAGCGATCTCGGATTCCATCGAGGCGACAAGGCCTTCCAGGCTGGTAGCCTTGCCCGCCAGCTCCTCGGAGCGTTTTCTCTCGGCGGTGAGTTCGGCGGCATTGCTGCGGCTGAGCTTGTCGTTTTCGGCAAGCAGCAAGTCCATGCGCCGCTCTTCCTCGATACCGTTCGTCATCGTCGCGGTCAGGCCGGCCTTCTCGGCGGCACTTGCGGTCTGCAATGCGGCGAGGCTTGCAAGGTCTCCGGCAAGCTTGTCGGTCTCCTTGCGGATGCCGGGCACGACGGCGCCGAGCAGGATGGCGCTGCGCACCGAGGCGAGCGCGTCATCGGGGGTGACGAGCAAAGCGGGCGGCGGGTTGCGGCCCATACGCTGCAGCGCTGCCAACACCTCGGCCAAAAGGGCGCGGCGCTCGTGCAGCGAGCGGCGGATGCCATCCTCCTTGACGCCGAGATCGGCAAGCTTTTTCTCGCTTGCGAGGATCTGCTTGTCGAGCGCCTTGCGGCGGGCAGCGGACTCGATCAGTGCCTGGCGGATGCTTTGCGTGCTCTTTTCCAGATCGGCGATGCTCTGCTTAAGCGCGCTCACCTTGTCCGAGGAGAGGCTGATCGTTTTCGACAGGGTTTCGAGTTCGGTACGGGTCTGATCCCGTCTGGCGGCCAGTTCGGCGGCCGGATCGGGCGGCGGCTCGGCTGCCGGCCGCGGTGCCGATCGTGCTGCTTCGGGGGCGGCATCTTGCGCCAGGACGATGAAGGGATTTGCCGATACGGCAATCACCGCCACACCGACCCCGGCCGCGATAGCCGGCAAGATCATGCGGTATCGCCTGGTTGCTTCTCTCGTCATACGTGTTGGGGCACTTTCTCAAATCGCGCGCAGACTAAGCTGATTTGGCAAGCTTTGCCAGAAAGTTTGAAGCATAACAGCCGGCCGACAGAACACGGCTGCGTGACAATGCGAATTGCCGAGCGGCGGGGAATCAGACGCGGTGATAGGGGTGGCCGGACAGGATGGTCACGGCGCGATAAAGCTGTTCGGCGATCAACGTTCGCACGAGTTGATGCGGCCAGGTCATCTTGCCGAGGCAAAGCGTGGCGTCGGCGCGGTCGTAGAGGGATGGATCGAGGCCGTCGGCGCCGCCGATGGCGATGGTCAGCTCGCGTTTGCCCTGGTCGCGATAGGAGCCGAGCAGGTTTGCGAAGGCTTCGCTGTCAAGCGCCTTGCCGCGCTCATCGAGAAGGATGAGGATGCTGCCATCGGCAAGCGATTTCACGAGCTGCGCCGCTTCCTCGCGCTTGCGGGTTTCGCCGTTGGAAGCACGGCTTTCGGCAACTTCGGCAATGCGGGACAGTTCGAGGCCGACGGCAGGGCCGGCCTTGGCGAAACGGTCGAAATAACGGGCCGCAAGATCCTTTTCGGGGCCGGATTTCAGCCGTCCCACCGTAAAAAGACCAATTCGCATTCATCCGCTCCCGCTGATGCGGCACATCCTGCGCACAAAGCGCCGCCGGCCGGTTTTCATATCGTCCGGCCAGCCAATGCCACGTTCAGGCGCCGGATTGAATGCCGGCCGGCCTGTCAGTGCCGTGTTTCTTCATCCATATCCGGAGCCGCCCACATCTTTTCGATGTTGTAGAACTCGCGGATTTCGGGACGGAACACGTGCACGATAATGTCACCGGTGTCGATCAGGACCCAATCGCCGCCTTCCTGGCCTTCGACACGGGCCGTACCGAGGCCGTCGTCCTTAAGGTCGGTGAGCAGATGATCCGAGATCGCCATGACATGCCTGCTCGAGCGGCCGGAGACGACGATCATGTAGTCTCCCAGCGCCGATTTTCCGGCAATGTCGATGGTGACGATATCTTCAGCTTTGGAGTCCTCGAGGCTGGCGAGGACGGTTTCTAGGGCGCGGGCGGCGGCATCGGCGCCACGTTCCGCACTCTTCGGGATAACGGCGAACGTTTTTCCCTTGGCGTGTACTGTTGTCAGTGCTTTCCCTTTCCTGGAATGACAAACCATGCACAACACGAGATCCGATCGAGACCGGACCATGGTTAAGATAGGCATCAAACCACTAATGTTTCAAGACACGCTAAGATACAGAACGGTCGAAAATCCGATCTGGCGTCCGAATTGAAGAATATTGCCGCGCGGGCTGCTTGTGCGGCCGGTGTACAGTTTCCGTACCGCGGCGTAAAGTGCGGCAAATTTCACGATTTTACGATTCGATGACCGATCCAGCCGCAAAAACCCTCGTGCCCGTCCTGCGAATCAGCTTCCCGGATGAGGATCGGCTTGGCCATGGGAAGATGGAGCTGCTGGAGCATATCCGCCAGACCGGATCGATCTCGGCGGCGGGGCGGGCGATGGACATGTCCTATCGGCGGGCATGGCTGCTGGTCAGCGAGATGAACCGGATGTTCTGCGAGCAGGTGGTGGAGCCGCAGCGCGGCGGGCAGAAGGGCGGTGGCGCGGCGCTGACGCCGTTCGGCGAGGAATTGCTCGAGCGTTTCCGGCGGATGGAAGAGACGATGCGCACGAACCTTGCCGACGATCTCGCCTGGCTCGAGGCCAAGCGCAACCTGCAGCAGGGCGAGCGCGGCTGATCAGGCCTCCAGGGCAACTGTCTTGATGACGGCGAAGACGACCCTTCCCGGTTGGAGATCGAGACGCTCGCAGGAGAGTGTCGTGATGCGGGAAAGAACGATATCGCCGCCGCAATCAAGCCGGATTTCCACCGTTCCGTCGTCATCCGACGATATCGCCGCGATCCTGCCTTCGAGGATGTTCAGCGCGCTGAAGCCCTCGGGTCTGGCGGTGGCCAGCATGACGTCGCGGGACGGAATGCGGATGCGCACCGGTCTGCCCGGCGTAAGAGCCGCACCGGGAATGTGCAGTTGGCCAGATTTCAGGGCGACGGTCGACAGGCGATGACGCGGATCGAAGCTTTCGACGGTTCCTTCGAGCAGCGCGCCCGCCTCTTTCCGATCGGCCATCGCAGAGGGACGGCTCAATATGTCGATGGCGGGGCCCGTCGTTTCCACCTTGCCGTCGCTGAGGACGACGACCTGGTTTGCCAGCCGCGCCACCTCTGAGATTGAATGGCTGACATAGACGATCGGGATTTCCGTCTCGTCGCGCAATCGCTCCAGATAGGGCAGGATCTCGGCCTTGCGCGCGTCGTCGAGGGCGGCGAGCGGCTCGTCCATGAGAAGCAGGCGGGGCGCGGAGAGCAGCGCGCGGCCGATGGCGACGCGCTGCTTCTCGCCGCCGGAAAGTTTTGCGGGGCTGCGCTCCAGCAGCGGCTCGATGCCGAGCAGGTCGACGACGCGATCGAAGCTTTCCCCGCGTGCGGTTTTCGCCGTGAACCAGCGGCCGTAGGAAAGATTGGCGCGGACGCTGAGATGCGGGAAAAGCCGGGCCTCCTGGAAGACATAGCCGAAGCGGCGGCGGTGTTTCGGGACGAAGATGCCGGATGCGATTTCGGTCAGGGGCTTGCCGTCGAGGACGACGCGGCCTTCGTCCGGGCGGGCGAGGCCGGCGATGATGCGGATCAAAGAGGTCTTGCCGGAGCCGGAGCGGCCGAACAGCGCGGTGACGCCACGCTCGGAGGTGAAGGCGGCGTCGAGCAAAAAGCCGCCGAGCTTCTGTTTTGCTTCGACGATCAGCGTCATTCCGGGTTGATCCTTTGGCCGGCGAGACGCGCGAGGTATTCGGAGGCGAGCAGCGCGGCCATGGAAATGACGATGGCGACGAGCGTCAGGCGCAGTGCGCCGGCATCGCCGCCCGGCACCTGGGTGAAGGTGTAGATTGCGGCCGACAGCGTCTGGGTTTCGCCCGGTATGTTGGAAACGAAAGTGATCGTCGCGCCAAATTCACCCATCGCCTTGGCGAAGGAAAGGATCATGCCGGCGATGATGCCGGGCAGGGTCAGCGGCAGGGTGATCGTCAAAAACACCCAGGCGGGACCGGCGCCGAGTGTGCCGGCCGCCTCTTCCAGCTTGCGGTCGACCGCCTCGATCGACAGGCGGATGCTGCGCACCATCAGCGGAAAGGCCATGACGGCGCAGGCGAGCGCCGCACCCGTCCAGCGGAAGGACAAGGCGATGCCGAAATACTGGTCGAGCAGGCTGCCGACCGGTCCACGGCGACCGAACAGGATGAGGAGCAGGAAACCGGTGACGACGGGCGGCAGGATCAGCGGCAGGTGAACGATGCCGTTCAGCACCGACTTGCCCCAGAAGCGGCCGCGGGCAAGCAGCAAGGCGACGAGAATGCCGAAGGGCAGGCTCGCCAGCATGGCGACAAAGGAGACGCGCAGGCTGAGCAGGATCGCCGTCCATTCCTCGTTGCTCAGGCCGAAGATGTCCAAATGCAGTTGTCTCCAAGATCGAAGGCACGCCGGGGCGAGCCTCAGTTTGACGACAAGTCTCTCTCCTTCCCCGACGTCATCCTCGGCCTTGTGCCGAGGATCTGCTGCCCTATCGACCGAGACAGATGCTCGGGACAAGCCCGAACATGACGAAAGAGGGGTTGGCCGACTTTGTCAGCAGTCTGAACCTAAGTGAGCCTTCACGCTAAGCCGTCACCATCGATTCCGCAATCAATTCAACCCATCATTTCAGAATGGTAAAACCCTGTGCCGTGAAGAAGGCGGCTGCCTTGTCGGATTTCAGGAAGTCGAGATAGGCTGCGGCGTCCGGGTTCTTGCTCTCGGCAAGAATGGCGATCGGATAGATGATCGGCGGATGGGAATCGGCCGGGAAGGTGCCGACGACGGCGACACCCTTATCGGCTGCGGCGTCGGTCTGGTAGACGATGCCGTAAGGCGCTTCGCCGCGGGAGACGAGGGCGAGTGCGGCACGGACGCTTTCGGCGCCGGCGACCTTGCTTTCCACAGATTTCCAGACGCCGAGTTTGTCGAGCGCGGCCATGCCGTATTTGCCGGCCGGAACCGATTTCAGTTCACCCATGGCCAGCTTGCCGTCGCCGAGAAGCCCGGCAAGATCGAAGCCCTGCTTGATTTCGACCGGTTTTGCCTTGTCCTTTTCGGCAACGAGCACGATGCGATTACCAAGCAGGTTCGAGCGGCTATCGGCCTTGATGAGGTTTTTCTTGGCGAGGTAATCCATCCAGGCAAGGTCGGCCGAAATGAAGATATCGGCCGGTGCCGCGTTTTCGATCTGCTTGGCGAGTGCCCCACTGGCAGCATAGGAGGCGACGGCTTCCTTGCCGCTTTCCTTGGCCCAGGCGGCATTGGCGGCATCGAGCGCATCCTTGAGGCTCGCCGCCGCAAAGACGGTAAGCTTTTCGGCTGCGGCGGCGGGTGCCGGAAGCGCTGCGGCGCCGAGCCACAGGGCTGATATCGCGGCGGTTGCCAGTTTCATCCATTGGCGGCGGTTCTGCATGATTGAATCCCCAGTGTTCGAAATATTGTGACGAATATAACGGGTGGCGCGCCTTAGCTAGGGATGTATCTAGAAAAATATAACGTACCGACCGCTGTCCGCAGAGAGCCCCGTGCTTCCAGCATTCGATAGGCGCATGGCTTCAAGCAAATGAGACCTATAGAGCAGCAATATCCAGCCGGCACTTTGCAAACCTCAGGAATTCTCTGGAGGCAGAGCCTGCGCCATTAATTCTGCCGATAAAAACGGCAACGCCGAAGCGACATGTTCGGACAGAATTGCAATTGGTGCATTGCTGCAATGCACCAATCGATATTCACCTTCGTGCGGAATATGATAAAACATGAGCATCGAAGCGGCGAACTCCTCCTCCCATAGCCGCTCGATAGGGTCGACAACACTCCTCCTCCCAGTTGTCGATCGAGTTTATAAGCCCGACGGATCCTCCCCCGTCGGGCTTTCTCGTTTCTGGGCTTTCTCTAAGAATTTGGTCTATTCGGAGCTGCCCGGCAGCGAGCCGTTGCGGATTGCCGTCGAGCTCAGGCCGGAGCGCGGCCCGTGGATGAAGGTCCAGGCCGGCGCCGGCTTCTTCCAGAGAATGCGCGCGTCGTCCTCGTCAACTCGGGCGAAATCGAAGGTCCGCGTCATCTTCGAGGAGAGGTAGGAGAGCGTCGCGCCCGGCCGGTCGATCACGGCGATCGGGAAGGTGCGGACGATTTCCTGCCACTTCTGCCATTTGTGGAAGGTCTGCAGGCCGTCGGCGCCCATGATCCAGATGAAATGCACATGCGGATTGCGGGCCTTGACGCGGGCGAGCGTATTGGCGGTGTAGCTGACGCCGAGCGTCTGTTCGAAGGCGGTGACCTTGACGCGCGGATCGGCGGCGACACGCTCGCTTTCGGCAATGCGCTCGGCCAGCGGCGCCAGCTGGTTGCGGCTCTTCAGCGGATTTCCGGGGGTGACCATCCACCAGAGCTGGTCGAGGCCGAGCCGCTTGATGGCGATCTCGGCGACCAGCGCGTGGCCCTGGTGCGGCGGATTGAACGAACCGCCGAACAGACCGACGACCATGCCGCGCTCGCTGTGCGGCATGCGGAGATAATGCCGGTCCAAACTCTCCGCCGTCACGTCAGGGCCGCGTCTGTCCGGCGCCGTGCACCCGGTATTTGAACGAGGTGAGCTGTTCGACACCGACGGGGCCGCGGGCATGCATCTTGCCGGTGGCAATGCCGATCTCCGCACCCATGCCGAACTCGCCGCCATCGGCAAACTGCGTCGAGGCATTGTGCAGCAGGATCGCCGAATCGACCTCGGTGAAGAACCGCGCGACGACGTCGGGGTCCTCGGCGATGACAGCTTCGGTATGGTTCGAGGAATATTTTTGGATATGGGCGATCGCGCCCGATATGCCGTCGACGACGGCAACCGAAATGATCGCGTCGAGATATTCGGTCGACCAGTCCTCCTCGTTTGCGGGCTTCAGGCCGGGGGCGACCTTCAGCACCGTCGGCGATGCGCGGACCTCGCAGCCGGCATCGGTGAGAACCTCTAGCAGCGGCGTCAGATGCGTGCCGATCGCAGCGCCATCGACGAGCAGGGTTTCGGCCGCGCCGCAGATACCGGTGCGGCGCATCTTGGCATTGACGACGATCTTCTTCGCCATCTCGATATCGGCCGAGCCATCGACATAGATATGGCAGAGGCCTTCGAGATGGGCAAAAACCGGCACCCGGGCCTCGTTCTGCACGCGGGCGACGAGGCTCTTGCCGCCGCGCGGCACGATGACGTCGATCGCCCCGTCCAAACCGCGCAGCATGGCGCCGACGGCGGCGCGATCGGTGACCGGGACGAGTTGGATAGCATGCTCTGGAAGTCCTGCCGCCTTCAAGCCTTCGACAAGGCAGGCATGGATCGCCTGCGATGAACGGCGCGAATCCGAGCCGCAGCGCAGGATGACGGAATTGCCCGCCTTGAGGCAGAGGGCGCCGGCATCCGCCGTGACGTTCGGCCGGCTTTCGAAGATGACGCCGATGACGCCGAGCGGCGTGCGGACGCGCTCGATCTTCAACCCGTTCGGCCGGTCCCAGGCGGCGATGACTTCCCCGACCGGGTCGGCAAGGGCGGCGATGGCGCGGAGCCCCTCGGCCATCTCGGCGACGCGTTTGTCGTTCAGCGTCAGCCGGTCGACGAAGGAGGCAAGCGTCTCGGTGCCTTCGATATCCTGCAAATCCTTGGCGTTCTCGGCCAGGATCTGAGCCTTGTTCGCCAGGATCGCGTCGGCCATGGCATTCAACGCCCTGTTCTTGATCTCGGTGGACGCAAAGCTCAGCGGTCGTGCGGCAGCCTTGGCCTTGCGGCCGATGTCATTCATCAGCACGTCGATGTCAGGGCTTGGCGCAACGGTATCAAGCATAGCTCGCGTCCTTCTTCTGCCTTTCCGATTTCGAACCGACCTGTGCGGTCATTACCATGTCGTCCCGATGGACCATGGCGGCGCGGCCGGGATAACCGAGAATAGCTTCGATCTCCGCCGACTTGCGGCCGGCAATCCGGCGGGCGTCCTCGGCATCGTAGCTGACCAGGCCGCGGGCGATCTCGCGGCCGGCGGGGCCGATGATCGCCACCGTATCGCCGCGGCTGAATAGGCCGGTAACGCTGCGCACGCCGGCGGGAAGCAGGCTCTTGCCGGCCCCGAGCGCGGTGACGGCGCCGTCATCGACATGCAATTCGCCGGCCGGCTGCAGTTGTCCGGCGATCCAGGTCTTGCGGGCGGTCACCGGTGTGCCGGAGGGGGCGAACCAGGAGGAACGCGCGCCGCTTTCGATCGCCGACAGCGGGCTATCGGTCTTGCCAGAGGCGATGATCATGGCGCAGCCCGATGCCGTGGCTATCTTGCCGGCATCGATCTTGGTGCGCATGCCGCCACGCGAAAGCTCGGAGGCCGCACCGCCGGCCATCGCCTCGATCTCCGGGGTGATTTCGGAAATCGTCTCCAGGAAGGTGGCGTTCGGGTCGAGATGCGGCGGTGCGGTGTAGAGGCCGTCAATATCGGAAAGAAGGATGAGCAGGTCGGCGCCGGTCATCGTCGCCACGCGGGCAGCCAGGCGATCATTGTCGCCATAGCGGATTTCGCTGGTGGCGACCGTGTCGTTTTCGTTGATGATCGGCACGGCGCCGATTTTCAGAAGCTGATTGATGGTGGCGCGCGCATTGAGATAGCGGCGGCGTTCCTCGGTGTCGCCAAGTGTCAGCAGAATCTGGCCGGCGACGATCTCGCCGTGCGACAGGCTCTCCGACCATGCGCGCGCCAATGCGATCTGGCCGACGGCGGCGGCGGCCTGGCTTTCCTCCAGTTTCAGCGCACCCGAGGGAAGGTCGAGCACCGAGCGGCCGAGCGCGATTGCACCTGATGAGACGACGAGCACATCGATACCTCTGGCCTTCAGGCCTGAGATATCGGCGCACATGGCGTCGAGCCAGGCCTTCTTCAGCCCGGCCTTGCGGTCGACCAGCAGGGCCGAGCCGATTTTGATGACGACGCGGCGATAGCGGCCAAGCGGCTTACGGCTGGTCATCGGCTCCATCCTCGCCAACGTCCTCAGCCTCATCGGCGACAACAATATCGCGATGGCGCAGCTTCGGCACCTTGGCCGGCTTTTCCTCGGCATTTTCCTCGACGATGATGTCGCGCAGCGCGCGCAGCACCTCGGTCATGCCCTTGCCGGTGATGGCCGAAATCTGGAACGGCGTCTTGCCGCAAGCCTTGGCCAATTCCTTGGTCTTCTTCTTCAGTTCGGCTTCGTCGAGCACGTCGATCTGCGACAGCGCCACGATCTCAGCCTTATCAGCCAGCTCGTTGCCATAGGCTTCGAGCTCGTGCTTCACCGTCTTATACGCCTTGCCGACCTTTTCTTCCTGGGCGGAGACGAGGTGCAGCAGCACGCGGGTGCGCTCGACATGGCCGAGGAAACGGTCGCCGATGCCGACGCCTTCATGGGCGCCTTCGATCAGGCCGGGAATGTCGGCAAGGATGAATTCCCGTTCGTCGATGGTGGCGACGCCGAGATTGGGATGCAGTGTGGTGAACGGGTAGTTGGCGATCTTCGGCCGGGCGCGGGTGACCGATGCCAGGAAGGTCGACTTGCCGGCATTGGGCATGCCGACGAGGCCGGCATCGGCAATCAGCTTCAGCCGCAGCCAGAGGGTCTTTTCCTCGCCGGGCAGGCCGGGATTGGCCCAATCCGGCGCCTGATTGGTCGAGGTCTTGAAATGAGCGTTGCCGAAGCCGCCATTGCCGCCATGGGCCAGGCAATAACGCTGGCCTTCGACGGTGAGATCGCAGATCAGCGTTTCCCGGTCTTCCTCGAAGATCTGGGTTCCCACGGGAACCTTGAGCGTCACGTCGCTGCCGTTGGCGCCGGTGCGGTTTCTGCCCATGCCATGGGTGCCGATCGTCGCCTTGAAATGCTGCTGAAAACGGAAATCGATCAGCGTGTTGAGGCCGTTGACGGTCTCGACCCAGACATCGCCACCACGTCCGCCATCGCCGCCATCGGGGCCGCCGAACTCGATAAATTTCTCGCGCCGGAAGGAAACACTGCCCCCGCCGCCGTCTCCGGACTTGATATAGACCTTTGCTTCGTCGAGAAATTTCATTTTACTTCCAGTATCCGGTGGCAGTTGGACGGCCCGTCTTGGCCCATTCGATATAGGCGGTTCCGACGGAGGTCAAAGATTATCGTGAATTTTGCGAGCTATAACATACAGTACGGCTTCGGTCTCGACGGCAGATACGATCTCGCGCGCATTGCCCGGAGCCTTGAGGGCGCCGATGTGATTGCGCTGCAGGAGGTGACCCGCGGCTTCTCGCGCAACGGTTTTGCCGACATGGTGGCCGACATTGCAGCTTTGTTTCCCGACCATTTCTGGGTGTATGGACCGGCCTGCGACATGCATGTCGAGGCTGATGAAGGCCGGCCTCGACCGGTGCCGGGCACACGATTTCAGTTCGGCAACATGGTGCTGTCGCGCTGGCCGATCCTTTCGACCCGAACGCTGCTTCTGCCGCGCAGCCGGACGATCGGCAAGATCAACCTGCAGCGTGGCGCAACCGAGGCGCTGATCGCGGCACCTGGCAGGGCGATCCGCGTCTATTCCGTGCATCTCGACCACGTCTCTGCCGACGAGCGCATCGCCCAGCTTCAATTCTTGAACGGGCGCATCAACGCTTTCGTTCAGGAGGGTGGATCGCTGACCGGGGGCGGCGAATTCGATCTGCCGGAGCCGCCGCTGCCGGAGGATTACGTCATCATGGGCGATTTCAACATGGAGCCGGAATCGCCGGAATATTGCGCGTTTGTCGGTGCCGGCGGCGGATATTATGGCCGTATCGCCAGGATCGGCACGCCGGTCGACGCCTTTGGGGCGCTCAAGGCCTATGGCCCGGAGAGCTACAGCTGGATGAATCCCGAGGATCACGGCGAACGCATGCATCTCGATTATTGCTTCGTCAGTTGCGGCCTTGAGGGCCGGTTGAAATCCGCCCGGATCGATAGGCAATCCGTCGGCTCCGATCATTTCCCGCTACGGGTCGAGATCGGCGATTGACGGAGACGCCGCCGTGGGCGGCGGCATCTCCTTTTTGATCAAGCCACCTTGCGCGGCTGCAGCATGCCCGGCTGCAGCACGGTTTCGATGTGCGAGACCATGGTGTTGCGGGCGAAACAATAGATTTCGCCGCAGCCGGTCATGCGGAAACCGAGCTTCTCCTGCAATCGCAGCGAGGCCGGGTTGTCGGCGAAGACGCCGGAATGGATCGGCGTCTCCGGCATGCGGCGCGAAAAGCGCTCGATAATTCCAGCCACCGCCTCGCTCATATAGCCGCGCCGCCAGTAGTAGCGGTTCAGCCAATAGCCGAGGTGCCAGCGGCCGTGCCGTAGCTCGATGGCGACGTTACCGATATGGACATCGTCCTTGCCGGTGATCGCCAGCGGCCAGTCCGGCAGGGCGCCTGACGTGACCGGGACCAGCCAGTCCAGCGCATCCTGCCGGTCGAACGGCGCGGGGACGCGGGACAGCATGCGCGTGACGGCGAAATCGGACAGCGATTCCGCAATCGATGGCGCATCGCTCAGCCTGTGCGGGCGGAGCGTCAGCCGGGCGGTCGAGATGACAGGCGCGGGGCCTGGCATCATCGGCTTCAACTCCGGCCTTTGCAGCGCGGTCGTGCTCATGCGATGTTCCCCCAGCTTCTGAGCGACATCCAGGTCTTGCGGTCGAGTCTGTACCATTCCACAGGCACATTGCTGCCGAGCGCCAGCGAGGCGGCGAGCCCCGATCCCTGGAACTGGAAGCCGCACTTCTGGATGACGCGGCGCGAGGCGACGTTCATCACCCGGCAACGGGCGTCGATCTGATCGACGTCCTGGCGGGTCCTGAACACCATATCGACCAGGGCATGGCAGGCCTCGGTGGTATAGCCCTTGTTCCAATAGGGCTCGCCCAGCCAGTAGCCGATCTCGACGGTTCTGCCGTCGGCATGCGGCTCGACGCCGCAGCAGCCGACAAAGGCGCCGTTTTCGGCTTTGGTGATCGCATAGACGCACTTGCCAATTTCGCCATTTTTCGTGCGACGCACGAAGTCAGCAGCATCATCGGCGGTATAAGGGTGCGGCATACGCGATACCATGGTGGCGACTTTGGCGTTGTTGGCGAGATGGGCAAGGGCGTCGATGTCTTCTTCGTGGGGCGCGCGCATGACGAGCCTTTCCGATAACAAGACAGGGCAATCGGTCCTTAACCGCTCCGGCCTCAGCCGTTCTTCGGAAGACACCTGGCCTTCCCGGGGCGACCGTGATTGGTCTACCCTTAACAATTCGCCTTGCATGTTCAGTCCTCCTGTTTGGACAAAGAAAAAGGGGAGATGGCGCCCCATCTCCCCTGTTTTCTAGACTGAACCTGATACGGACAGCCGGGTCGATGAGACGCCGGCTGTTTTTGAGCGCTGCCGGCTTATTCCGCTGCTTCCGCTTTCGGCATGACAGACACGTAGACGCGACCGTTGGCCTTCGTTCGGTAGTTCACATTGCCGGCGGTAAGCGCAAATATCGTGTGATCCTTGCCGAGGCCGACGTTGGAACCCGGATGCCACTCAGTGCCGCGCTGACGCACGATGATGTTGCCTGCGATGACGGCTTCGCCGCCGAACTTCTTCACGCCAAGGCGCTTGGACTGAGAATCGCGACCGTTGCGCGATGAACCGCCAGCTTTTTTGTGTGCCATTGGAGTTCTCCTTTAAACCCTGTCCCGTTGATCTTACTTGGCAGCCACGATGTCCGTGATACGGACGACCGTGTGATGCTGACGATGGCCGCGCGAACGCTTCGAATTCTGACGACGGCGCTTCTTGAAGGCGATGACCTTCTTGCCGCGGTTCTGTTCGACGACTTCTGCCTTGACAGAGGCGCCGGTTACGAAGGGCGCACCGATCGCAGCGTCGGCGCCTTCGCCGATCACGAGCACTTCGGTGAATTCAATGGATTCGCCAGCGGTGGCTTCCAGCTTTTCGATGGTCAGCACGTCGTTGGCTGCCACACGGTACTGTTTACCGCCGGTCTTGATGACTGCGAACATTTTTTATCCTTTCATGTTCGTTCCAGCTCTCCCCGCTGCTTCAGCAGGGCGGCCGTCTTTTTATCAGTCGAAGTTAAGCAGGGATTTCAGAGGCTAATCCTCGAATTCGTCCTGCCGGTGAAGCCCCACGCGAGCGCGGGACGGCTAAGGCATGGATTGCTCCGAACCTAGTGCGCAGCCGAGATACGCGAGCGACAAAAAAGTGTCAAGGCAAAAGGATGGAATGCTTCGACTTTTCGGCTTGCCAACCTGTCATAGGCCCGTTATGAGAACGCCCGCGCCGAACAAGCGCCGACCAGACCGCGGAGAGGTGGCAGAGTGGTCGAATGCACCGCACTCGAAATGCGGCATACCTGCAAGGGTATCGTGGGTTCAAATCCCACCCTCTCCGCCATAAGTTTCCGAGGCGTCAGCGTTTGCGATTTCAGGACGTCGGCATAGCCGGCGTCAGTGACCCAGCACCTTCTTCACCCAAGCCGCAACCTCATCGCCGCTGCCCATATCCGCCTGTACCAGCCCATCGATCATGAAGGTCGGCGAGACATGGATGCCGTTTTGCCGGGCGTATTTGCAGTGCCATTTGATCTCCCGGTCGAGATTTGGAATTGCGAAGGCATCCTTCAGCTTGACACCGCTATGGCCTTCCAGGCGTTCGATGATCTGGTTCGGCGTCACGTCCATGTTCGCGCCGCCGGCGTGATGATCGAACTCGAATTCCTCGCGATGGGCGGCGATGGCGGTCATCACCGTCCTGGCTGTCTCCTTGCCGCCTTCCAGCGTCGAGGCCGCGATGATGCAGCGGACGAGGACGCCGGAATACATGTGCCAGGGCTGTGACTGCAGGCGGATTTTTACGGTGAGCTTGTCTCTGCCTGCTTGATCGAGAAGAGCGTCGAGCTTGTTGAAGGCTCTGACTGAATAGGGGCAGGTCGGCTCCAGAAAGATTTCGAAGCTACGCGGTCCGGTTCCCCACGTGAGCGGGTCGGCGTGCCATTGGGCGTCTGTCATGAATATCCTCTCTGAAAGATAAGCTATCTCGGGCGACTTAGGTCAGCAGGCTCCAGAAGCCATGCTTCTTGCCGTGCCGATGCTTCAGGTCCGCGACATAGGCGTCATGGGATTTGGCGTTGCCGAAGTCATCGATATGAGGGGCAAAGGATGCGCAGTCAGCAAGGTGCCTCGCTGCATATTTGTAGCGGCTGGACCGGCCGCTATCGAGGGTGAAATCGATCATGGAGCGCAAGACGAAGGTTGCCGCGAGCGGATGTTTCTCCGCCAGAGCTTCGGCAGCCGGCGGCATCAGCTCATAGAGATCGCCGTCCAGTTCCGCCTTGCGGCTGATCACAAGTTTCGCTGCCTCGACAGGTGCCGGCCAATTCAGAAAAAATGCCAGTGCCCGATGGATATCAGGGAAAGCCTGGGCATGGGCGAATGCCTTCTCTTCGGCCTCGATGTCGTCGAAATCCGGCAGCCGCTTTAGGAAAGCCTTGAGGTGCTGGTGATGCAGTGACTGCTCGAAACACGCCCATCGATAGGCCTGCGCCTCGCCTGCGCGCCCCAGGGCCTCAAGCGTCGCGACGTGAGCAAGCTGCCATTCGAGCGGCAGGTCGCCCCGGCTTCTCGTATCGACCTCACCCAACGCGTCAAACGCTTCTTCCGCCCGCCCGGCCTTGAGCAAACGATCGGCTATTTCGGCCGCTACAGTCGGCACCTTGCGCGTTTCCGCGGGTTGCAGGGCGATGTAGGCATCAACATCGCCCTGCGCATCGGCAATTTCCTGCAAGGCAATGCGCACCGTCAATTCCCGGCTCGTGACGTAGATCTCATCCTCGTAAATGGGGCCTCCGCTACCCCAGCCGAGCACCGCGCGCTTGTCCTCCGCCGGCTTGTCTTCCGGCTCCTCGGACCATTGGACAAGAAGGTTTTTCAAGCGATCGAGACCAGCATGACCGAGGGCTGGCGTCATAGCTGCAATCAGGTTTTCGTATAGGCCGTAGGCATCGTCCTGCACGGCTCTGAACACCTTTTCGGCCAGGACATCGATCTCGATCTTTGCGGATGCCGCGATGACGCCGGCATCCTCGCAAGCCTGCTGAAAGCTTTGGATGAGCGACTCGCTGCCGGCGTTCGACCTCTCAAAAATCGAATCCGCCAGGGCTAGGAGCTGCCAGATCAGCTCGAAGGCCTCCTCGGGATTATCCTCGGCAACGGTCTCCATGATCGTCTTGCGCTGGGTTTCCAGATCGCTCTTCAGTGCCTTCACTTTGTGCCAGTTGATGAAGGTGCGGGCGCGGGCAATGCTGGCAAGCCGCTTTCGCACCTCCCGCGCGATCTCGACGCTGCCGTGATTGCCGGCAAGTTCAATTCGAAGCCGTCGTTTGTGGGCGGCGCTGCCTGTGCTGATTTCGATCAGCAGTTCGGCAAGGCGCTGCGTGCCGAGGGATTCGAGATTCTTCGCATTGAGTGTTGTCTTGGCTGCCATCGGTCATCGCTGTCGTTTCTGCGATGACCGTATCCCGGAGGCGATGCGAGGCCAAGGTCTGGGAGTGTGTGCAAGGGGATAATCCCTTGGTACCTTGGTATTATCTAAAAACTAACGCTGCCTCGTAACGACTCCTAAAGCCGGTTTTGGCACCTTGTTGGCTGTCGAATATTGCTTCCAAATTTTCCGCTGGGGTTGGTTATGAGTCATAATAGAGACGCCTGGGTCAGCCAGCGCGCTTATTCATTGTGGGAAGCAGAAGGCAGGCCGGATGGGCGCGGGGAAAGCCATTGGGCGCAGGCGTTGAGGGAGTTCGAGCAGCTGGAGCTGACCAAGGCCTCGCCGGATGGAAACGATCTGATCGAGAAGCTGAAGGCGGCCGGGCGGCTGATGCGGGTCTATGACGAGGCGGATCCGGCCGCAGAGAATGATCGGCTGCTGAAAGCGGTTCGTTAGCCCGCACAACAATTACCCCGATCGAAATATTCAGCGGCATTCCAGGCGAATGATCGGTCTTGCCGGCAGACGTCTTGCCACTTCAATGAAGCCGCCATTAATGAAGCCGGCGTTGGGGAATATCGAAAACGTTCCCGGATAGGGATCGGCCACAATCGAAGCGTGGACCTGGTCGATATCGCCCATCACCATCCGTGAGGCGCGGCCCTTCCCAAATCTACTGGCGGGCGGCCCAGCTGAGCCCGCGACGCAGGATGAGCGGCATATAGCGATGGTCGAATTCGGCGGCGACATGGCCGAGCGCGGAATAGAAGATGCGGCCGGCGCCGAAATGGCGTTTGAAGACGACGGGCATCACGACATTGCGGGCGGCAGGATCGTAGGCGCCGGTGAAGGTGGTGGTCGCCAGGATTTCGACCGTGGGGTCATAATGCAGATAATATTGCTCCGACCGGTAGTCGAAATCGGGAATGCCCTCCATGACCGGATCGTCCTGGCGGGTGACGGCAACGCGGAAGTCGATGATATTGCCGGGATGGGCGACCCAGGTGACGCCGGAGACATAGCGGAAGGGAGCGCTTTCCTTGAAGGATGTGGCGAGCGCGCCGTGATGACCGGCAAGCCCGAGCCCGCCGCGCACCGCCTCGACCAAGGCGGTCGCGTGGGGTTTTTCCAGCGTTTCGCCGGTGATGATCGGCACCAGCAGATCGAGCTTGGCCAGCGTCGGAGACCCTAATATGCCGAGATCGCCGGTGACTTCTACGGCAAAATCGTCCTCGCGCAGCAGGTCGGCGACGATATGAGCGCATTGCTCCGGCTCATGGCCCTGCCAGCCGCCCCAAACGATCAATGCCTTCCTCATTCGCACTCTCCCTGCCTGACTGCCGCGGACCGTTGATCGTCGCCGGATGGTGCAAGCCCCTTAGATCGGGCGGTTATGCAAATCACGCGAATAATTCTGAATGCCCCCGGTCCGGCGCAAATCGCACCGGTCGCGCCGGCTTCGGCATTTGACGTATTGTTCGTTCACGCTTATCGCAATTCTTTCTTTTTATTGACGTGTATCTCGTCTAGGTTTCTTTCATCTTCGCTAATAATAAGGGTGGTGCATGGCAGGTGAAACGGTTCTTGTCGTCGGCGGCGCCGGCTATATCGGTTCGCATACGTGCCTCGATCTGGCGAACAAGGGCTATAAGCCTGTCGTCTTCGATAATTTTTCGAACGGCCATCGCGAGTTCGTCAAATGGGGGCCTGCCGAGGAAGGCGATATTCGCGATCGTGCCCGGCTGGATGAGGTGCTGGCCAAACACAAGCCGGCGGCGATCCTGCATTTCGCGGCGCTGATCGAGGTCGGCGAATCGGTGAAGGATCCGGTTTCTTTCTACGAGAACAATGTGATCGGCACCTTGACGCTGCTTTCGGCGGCGCAGGCGGCCGGCGTCAATGCCTTCGTCTTTTCCTCCACCTGCGCCACCTACGGTCTGCCGCAGAGCGTGCCGCTCGACGAGACCCATCGGCAGGTGCCGATCAATCCCTATGGGCGGACGAAATATATCGTCGAACAGGCGCTTGCCGATTACGACCAGTACAGAAGCCTGCGCTCGGTGGTGCTGCGTTATTTCAATGCGGCCGGTGCCGATTTCGAAGGCCGGATCGGCGAGTGGCACCAGCCGGAGACGCATGCGATACCGCTGGCGATCGACGCCGCACTTGGCCGCCGCCAGGGCTTCAAGGTGTTCGGCAGCGATTACGAGACGCGCGACGGTACTTGCGTGCGCGACTATATCCACGTGCTGGACCTCGCCGATGCGCATGTGCGGGCCGTCGAATATCTGCTGAAGGGCGGAGATTCCGTCGCACTCAACCTCGGCACCGGCACGGGTACGACGGTCAGGGAATTGCTCGGCGCGATCGAGGACGTGTCGAACAGGCCTTTCCCGGTCGAGTATATCGGCCGGCGCGAAGGCGATTCGCATACGCTGGTTGCCAATAACGACAAGGCCCGCGACGTGCTCGGCTGGGTGCCGCAATATGATCTGTCCGAGATCATCCGCTCCGCCTGGAACTGGCATGCAAAAACCAACCAGCATTGATCCCAGAATTGAGAAGGGTCGCCGGCCGAACATCCTGCTGATCACCGCGGACCAGTGGCGCGGCGATTGCCTGTCTTCAGTCGGTCACCCTTGCGTGAAAACACCCAATGTCGATGCGCTGGCGCGCCAGGGAACGCTCTTCCGGCGGCACTATGCCGGGGCCGCACCCTGTTCGCCGGCGCGGGCGACACTCTATACCGGCCTTTACCAGATGAACCATCGCGTCTGCCGCAATGGTTCGCCGCTCGATGCCCGCTTCGACAATCTGGCGCTGGCCGCCCGGCGGGCGGGATACGACCCGACGCTGTTCGGCTATACGGACACGGCGCCCGATCCGCGCGGGATGGATGCAAGCGATCCGCATCTGACGAGTTATGAAGGCGTGTTGCCGGGCTTTACCTCACGCCAGCTGCTGCCGGAGCATGAAAGGCAGTGGCTCTCCTGGCTGAGGTCGCGTGGGCATCAGGACGCCGTCAGCCGCGACATCCATATTCCCGTCGGCGCGCGAGCCGGCGACATTTCCGATGCGGCGCCGGCCTATTCCAGCGACGAGACCCAGACGGCGTTTCTGGCCGGCGAGTTCATTCGCTGGATGGGCGAACAAGACAGGCCGTGGTTTGCGCATGTCTCGTTCTTGCGTCCGCATCCGCCGTTTTCCGTGCCGGAGCCGTTCAACCGGATGTTCAAACCCCGCGAGGGGCCGGATTTTGCGCGTGCGGCAAACGCCCAAGCGGAAGAGGCAAGCCATCCCTATCTCGCTTTTGCCATGCCGCGCACCGGCAAGGGCGCCTTCGTCCACGGCGCAACGGGGCCGCTCAGCGGCTGGAGCGGCGAGGATTTCGCCGCGATCCGGGCGATCTATTACGGCATGATAGCAGAGGTCGATGCGCAGCTCGGCCGGCTCTGGCAGGCCCTGAAGGATGCCGGCGCCTGGGACAATACGCTTATTGTTTTTACCTCGGACCACGCCGAGATGGCCGGCGATCACTGGACGCTCGGGAAGGGCGGCTTCTTCGACGGCAGCTACCATATTCCGCTTGTCATTCGCGATCCGGCAAGCGGCGCTGCCGGCGGGGTCGTCGACCGTTTCACCAGTGCCGCGGATATTTTTCCAACCCTTTGCCAAAGGCTCGGCATCGAGGCAAAGAACGGGCTCGACGGCCGGTCGCTGATGCCGTTTGTCGATGGCGGGAGGGGAGAGAGCTGGCGGGACGCGGCATTCTGGGAATTCGATTTCCGCGATATCGCCGCGGGCGAGGCGGAGCGGCATTTCGGGCTAAAATCCAATCAATGCAATCTGGCAGTGATCCGCGATGCGCGGTTCAAATATGTGCATTTTGCCGGCTTGCCGCCGTTGCTTTTCAATCTCAGCGACGATCCGATGGAACTCGACAATGTTGCGGGGGATCCGGCCTATGCGGCAATCCGGCTCGAGTATGCCGAAAGACTGCTGTCGCTGAGGGCACGGCATCTCGATCAGACGCTCGCCTATACCGAGCTGACGGAAAAAGGGCCGGTGACGCGCCGGCCCTGATAACTGCTGCGTGGAACGGCTCGTTGTTTAGCCGAGATAATCGCGCTTGCCGATCGGCGCACCCTGGTTGCGCAGGATGGCGTGGGCCGTCGTGACGTGGAAATAGAAGTTCGGCAAGGCGAAAGTGGTGACATATTCGTTACCCGGAAGCACGATGCCGCTCTTGCCCGGCAGGGTGATCTCACGGCTTTCCGTGCCTTCCAGCGCGTCTTGCGAGAAGCCGGCGAGATAGGCGTCGGTTTTTGCCAGGCGCTCGCGCAGCTCGTCGAACGTCTTTTCATTGTCCTCGAACTTCGGAGCGTCGGTCGCGGTCAGGCGGGCGAGGGTGAATTTGGCGCTGTCGCTGGCGCGTTGATACTGGCCGGAAAGCGGCAGCATGTCGGGCGCGAGACGGGCGGCGATCAAGACGGCAGGATCGATATTCTTTTCCTTGGCATAGGCTTCGGCCTTGTCGAGGTAGGTTTTCAGGCTGGCGAGGCCGCGCTGAAACATCGGAACGGTGAGGCGATACATCGAAATGGACATTGGTCCTGTCTCCAAAATCTTCAAATAATCTGGCCACGGCGAGAGATCGAAGGCGCCTGCGGCCGTGAGCCTGTCTTCGACCCTGCCATAGATGGATGCTCTCTTCGTCTTTCACAATGCGGGGGACTGCAGGCTCGCCACTAAAGAGGCTTGACGTTGTTCCTAGAAAATGGAATGAATATTCCGAAGAGCGGATTTGACGGTTTGTTTGTTCCGTTTTTGGCGCGCTGCAGGAGAGCGGCGCGGGGAATTTCGGCTTCAAGGCAATGCCTGGAGCTCCGGCGTGAGGAGGGTGCAGCCGGGCACCGCTTTGTGGAGGAAGTGAAATGAAAAAGTTTATCCTGGGCACTGCGATGGCGCTCGTCATGTCGACGGCGGTCCACGCGGAAACCGTCGGCGTTTCGATGGCGAAATTCGACGACAATTTCCTGACGGTTCTGCGCAACGGCATGACCGATTATGCCAAGACGCTGAGCGGCGTGACGCTGCAGGTCGAAGACGCACAGAACGACGTTTCCAAGCAGCAGAGCCAGATCCAGAATTTCATCGCCTCCAAGGTCGATGCAATCATCGTCAACCCTGTCGATACCGACGCAACCACGGCAATGTCCAAGCTCGCCGCCGATGCCGGCATTCCGCTTGTTTACGTCAACCGTCAGCCGGTCAACGTCGACACGCTGCCTGAGAAACAGGCCTTCGTCGCATCCAACGAGCAGGAATCCGGCACGCTGGAAACCAAGGAAGTCTGCCGCATTCTCGGCGGCAAGGGCAAGGCCGTCGTGATCATGGGCGAGCTTTCCAACCAGGCTGCGCGCATGCGCACCCAGGATGTCCACGACGTTGTCAAGACCGATGAATGCAAGGGTCTGGAAATCGTCGAAGAGCAGACGGCCAACTGGGATCGCACCCAGGGCGCCGACCTGATGGCCAACTGGCTCTCCAGCGGCATCGAATTCGACGCCGTGATTTCCAACAACGACGAAATGGCGATTGGCGCCATCCAGGCGCTGAAGGCTGCCGGCAAGGATATGACCAAGGTTGTCGTCGGCGGTGTCGACGCCACGCAGGATGCGCTTGCCGCCATGCAGGCCGGCGATCTCGACGTCACGGTATTCCAGGACGCGGCCGGCCAGGGCAAGGGCTCGCTCGATGCGGCCCTCAAGATTGCCAAGGGCGAAAAGGTCGAGAAGAAGGTTTATATTCCCTTCCAGCTCGTCACCCCTGCCAACGTCAAGGACTTCGTCACCAAGAACTGAGGCGAACGCCAAACGGGATGCGGGCTTTGCCCGCATCCTTTTCGCCTGTCCGTATCCGGAGGAGATGATATGGCCGTCAGCCCGACAACCATGGCCGCCGTGCGTGCGAGCGGCGCAGTCCCGAATGCGGAATATCTGCTGAGCGCCGAGGGCGTTCGCAAGGAATTTCCAGGTGTCGTCGCGCTCGACGACGTGCAGTTCCGGCTGAAGCGCGCTTCCGTGCATGCGCTGATGGGCGAAAACGGCGCCGGCAAGTCGACGCTGATGAAGATCCTCGCCGGCATCTATGTACCCGACAAGGGCGATATCCGGCTGAAGGGGGTCGAGATCCAGCTGAAATCGCCGCTCGACGCGCTGGAGAACGGCATTGCCATGATCCATCAGGAACTGAACCTGATGCCGTTCATGACCGTTGCCGAAAATATCTGGATCCGCCGCGAACCGAAGAACCGCTTCGGTTTCGTCGATCATGGCGTCATGCATCGCATGACTGAAGAGTTGTTTAGCCGGCTCAATATCGACATCGATCCCGATATCGAGGTCCGGTACCTGTCGGTCGCCAACCGGCAGATGGTCGAGATCGCCAAGGCGGTTTCCTATAATTCCGACGTGCTGATCATGGACGAGCCGACTTCGGCGCTGACGGAGCGCGAGGTCGAGCATCTTTTCCGCATTATCCGCGATCTCAGATCTCAGGGTATCGGCATCGTCTACATCACCCACAAGATGAACGAGCTTTTCGAGATCGCCGACGAGTTCTCGGTTTTTCGTGACGGCCGATATATCGGCACCCACGCCTCGACCGAGGTGACCCGCGACGACATCATCCGGATGATGGTCGGGCGCGAGATCACCCAGATGTTTCCGAAAGAAGAGGTGCCGATCGGCGAGGTCATGCTCTCGGTCAAGGATCTTTGCCTCAACGGCGTCTTTAAAAACGTCTCCTTCGAGGTGAGGGCGGGCGAGATCCTCGGGGTGGCCGGCCTTGTCGGTTCCGGGCGGTCGAATGTCGCCGAAACGCTGTTTGGCGTGACCCCCGCAAGTTCCGGCTCGATCGAACTCTACGGCAAGCCGGTGACGATTTCTTCGCCGACCGAGGCCATCCGCCACCAGATGGCGTTCCTCACCGAGGATCGCAAGGACACCGGCTGTCTGTTGATCCTCGATATTCTCGAGAACATGCAGATCGCCGTTCTGCAGGACAGATACGTCAAGGGCGGTTTTGTGCAGCAGGGCGCCATCGAGGCGACCTGCGAAGACATGGCAAAAAAGCTGCGGGTGAAAACGCCTAATCTTTACGAGCGTGTGGAAAATCTTTCGGGCGGCAATCAGCAGAAGGTGCTGATCGGGCGCTGGCTGCTCACCAATCCGCGGATCCTCATTCTCGACGAGCCGACGCGCGGCATCGATGTCGGCGCCAAGGCGGAAATCCACCGGCTGGTCACCGAGATGGCGCGAAACGGCGTCGCCGTCATCATGATTTCGTCCGAGATGCCTGAGGTTCTCGGGATGAGCGACCGCATCATGGTCATGCATGAGGGGCGCGTCACCGGGTTCCTCAATCGCGATGAAGCAACGCAGATCAAGGTGATGGAGTTGGCTGCGCAGTGATGCGCCGCCCGCGATCGCCCAAGGGAGGTTTGACATGAGTACCAAGGCAGCAGAGGGCGCAGCTCCGCTCGCGACCCGGCAAAGGCGGCGGCGCCTACCGACCGAGCTCAGCATTTTCCTGGTGCTCGTCGGCATCGCGCTGATCTATGAAGCGCTCGGCTGGATCTTCATCGGCCAAAGCTTCCTGATGAACTCGCAGCGCCTGACGATCATGATCCTGCAGGTCTCGGTCATCGGCATCATCGCCGTCGGCGTCACCCAGGTCATCATCACCGGCGGCATCGATCTTTCCTCGGGCTCGGTCGTCGGCATGACGGCGATGATCGCCACAAGCTTTGCTCAGTCGTCGACCTGGGGACGGGCGGTGTTTCCCTCGCTGACCGACTTGCCGGCTTTCGTGCCGATCATGATCGGCCTGCTGATCGGGGCGGCGGCTGGTCTGGCGAACGGCGCGCTCATCGCCTACACGAAAATCCCGCCGTTCATCGCGACGCTCGGCATGTTCGTTTCGGCTCGCGGCGTGGCGAAGTGGTATACGAAGGGACAGCCGGTTTCCGGCATCACCGAGCAGTTTCACTTCATCGGAACCAAGGCCTGGCCGGTCGTCGTTTTCCTGGTCGTCGCGCTGATCTTCCACATTGCGCTGCGCTACACCCGTTATGGCAAGTTCACCTATGCCATCGGCGCCAACCCGCAGGCGGCGCGCGTTTCCGGCATTAATATCGAGGCGCATCTCGTCAAGGTCTATGTGATTGCCGGATTGCTTGCCGGCCTCGCCGGTATCGTCACGGCGGCACGCGCGGAAACCGCACAGGCAAGCATGGGCGTCGGCTATGAACTCGACGCGATCGCCGCCACCGTCATCGGCGGCACCTCACTCACCGGCGGCGTCGGGCGCATCACCGGCACTGTCATCGGCACCATCATCCTCGGTGTCATGACCTCCGGCTTCACCTTCCTTAGGATCGACGCCTATTACCAGGAGATCGTCAAGGGTCTGATCATCGTCACGGCTGTGGTCATCGACGTCTACAGACAGAAGAAGCGCCGCAAGCATTGATCTCAGATGGTGCGATCCGATGGTTTTTGCGGGGGCTTCGGCCCCCGTTCCGTTTTTAGCGCGTGAGGACGGAATTTATAAAAAAGAGGTGGCGAATTCCGTCAGCTTTTCTATTCTGGTCTTCCCGCTCGGGCAGCGCAGGAAGATAGATGCAATTCGTATTTGACGGCCACAACGACGTTCTCCTTCGACTTTGGACACATTCAAAAGACGGTAGCGACCCGATTGCGGAATTCGCAGACGGCACGACCGTCGGCCATATCGATGCGCACCGGGCCAAAAAGGGCGGACTTTCGGGTGGTCTCTGCGCCATCTATATTCCCTCGGGCGATCTTGTCTTTGCCGATCCGGATGCCGATGGCCGCTACATCACGCCGATGGCGGCTCCTCTCGATCCGTTGCCTTCCCTCGCCATTGCCAATGAAATGGCGGCCATCGCGCTGCGGCTCGACCATGCTGGTGCCTGGCGGCTCTGCCGGACGGTGAAAGATATCCGCGGCGCCATGGCCGACGATATTTTCGCCGCCGTCCTGCATATGGAAGGCTGCGAGGCGATCGGCGCCGATCTTTCGGCGCTTGAAGTGTTTTATGCGGCGGGACTGCGCTCGCTCGGGCCAGTCTGGAGCCGGCACAATGTGTTCGGTTACGGCGTGCCCTTCGCCTTCCCGATGTCGCCTGACACGGCGCCGGGCTTGACCGACGCCGGCTTTGCGCTGGTGCGCGAATGCAATCGCCTCGGTATCCTGATCGACCTTGCCCATATCACCGAGAAGGGGTTCTGGGACGTGGCGAAGACGACCGACCAGCCGCTGGTCGCCAGCCATTCCAACGCCCATGCGCTGACGCCGGTCGCGCGCAATCTGACCGACAGGCAGCTCGATGCGATCCGCGAAAGCCGCGGGCTCGTCGGTATCAACTATGCCACCGCCATGCTGCGCCCCGATGGGCGTTCGGACGGCGATACGCCGCTTGCCGACATGATCCGCCACATCGACTATCTGGTGAACCGCATCGGCATCGACTGCGTGGGCCTCGGATCGGACTTCGACGGCGCCACCATTCCTGAGGAAATCGGCGATGCAGCCGGCAATCAGAAGCTGATTGCCGCTCTCAGGGAGGTTGGTTATGCTGAGACTGACCTGACCAAACTCGCCCGTGAAAACTGGCTTCGCATTCTGGCAAAGGCTTGGCGGGAGGACTACGCCTAAGCCTTTCCTATCCAATCAAAAAACAAGGGGAACAAATCATGATGATCACCAAACTCGGCCGCAATTTTCGACTGCTCTCCGCGGGAGCGGCACTTTCGCTGCTGATGATGGCGGCGCCCTCCGCTTTCGCCGAGACGCCCAAGGATACGCTGGTCGAGGGTTTTGCCATCGATGACATCATCACGATGGATCCGGGCGAGGCGTTCGAGCTGTCGACCGCCGAAGTTACCACCAACAGCTACAGCCTGCTCGTCCGTCTCGATATGGACGACACGTCGAAGGTGAAGGGCGATCTGGCCGACAGCTGGAATGTTTCCGATGACGGTCTGACCTATACGTTCAAGCTGAAATCGGGGATGAAATTTGCCTCCGGCAACCCGATCACCGCCGAAGACGTCGCCTGGTCGTTCGAGCGCGCCGTCAAGCTCGACAAAAGCCCGGCCTTCATCCTAACGCAATTCGGCCTGACCGGCGACAATGTCACGGAAAAGGCCAAGGCGGCCGATGCCGGCACCTTCGTCTTCACTGTCGACAAGGCCTATGCGCCGAGCTTCGTGCTCAACTGCCTGACGGCAACGGTCGCTTCCGTCGTCGACAAGAAGCTGGTGATGGAGCATGTGAAGGCGGTAACACCAGATGCCGAGCACAAATACGACAATGATTTCGGCAATGAGTGGCTGAAGACCGGCTATGCCGGCTCCGGCGCCTACAAGCTGCGGGAATGGCGCGCCAATGAAGTGGTCGTTTTGGAGCGCAACGACAATTATTACGGCGACAAGGCCAAGCTCAACCGCGTCATCTACCGCTATATGAAGGAAAGCGCTGCCCAGCGGCTGGCGCTGGAAGCCGGCGACATCGATATCGCCCGCAACCTCGAGCCTGGCGACATCGACGCCGTTTCGAAGAATGCCGATCTCGCAACGACGAGTGCGCCGAAGGGCACGATCTATTATGTCAGCCTGAACAACAAGAACGAGAATCTGAAGAAGCCCGAGGTGCAGGAAGCCTTCAAGTACTTGGTCGACTATGATGCGATCGGCGCAACCTTGATCAAGGGTATCGGCGAAATCCACCAGACCTTCCTGCCGAAGGGCCAGCTCGGCGCGCTCGACGAAAATCCCTACAAGCTCGATGTCGCCAAGGCCAAGGAACTGCTCGCCAAGGCCGGCTTACCCGACGGTTTCTCGATCACCATGGACGTACGCAACAGCCAGCCGGTGACCGGTATTGCCGAATCCATGCAGCAGACGCTGGCGCAGGCCGGCGTGAAGATGGAAATCATCCCGGGTGACGGCAAGCAGACGCTGACCAAATACCGCGCCCGCACCCATGACATGTATATCGGCCAGTGGGGTTCGGACTATTTCGACCCGAATTCCAATGCCGATACCTTTACCGGCAATCCCGACAATTCCGATGCCGGCACGGTGAAGACGCTCGCATGGCGCAACACCTGGGAAGCGCCGGAACTCGACAAGCAAGCAAAGGCAGCACTTCTGGAACGCGACGCCGCCAAGCGCGCCGCCATCTACCAGGATATCCAGAAGAAATATCTTGAAAACAGCCCCTTCGTCTTCATCTTCCAGCAGACCGAGGTGGCCGGTTACCGCAAAAGCGTGAAGGACTTCAAACTGGGCCCAAGCTTCGACACCAATTTCGTCGGTCCGATCGCCAAGGAATAGTCCGGCAGGATCAGTCGCTTGAGCACCGTCGAAACGACACAGGCGGCGCGGCCCCGAAAGGGCCGTGCCGGTGCCTTCGCAAAGGCGCTGGGGCGGTTCCTGTTTGCCGCCGTCACCACCTATTTCGGCCTTCTGGCCGTCACCTTCTTCATCGGCCGCGTTGTGCCGATCGATCCCGTGCTCGCCATTCTCGGCGATCGCGCCCCCACCCATGTCGTTGAGCGCGTGCGCGAGGAGATGGGCTTCAACCTGCCGCTCTATCAGCAGTTCTTCATCTATATCAAAGGCATACTGGCCGGCGATTTCGGCAATTCGGTGCTGACGACCAATCCGGTCATGGTCGATATCCGCCGTGTCCTGCCGGCAACCATCGAGCTCGCGACACTCGGAACGCTCATCGGCGCTTTCGTCGGCGTGCCGCTCGGCGTTCTCGCCGCCGTGCGTCGCGGCAGCATCGCCGACCAGGTCGTGCGCGTCGTCGGCTTGATCGGCTATTCGGTGCCGATCTTCTGGCTGGCGCTGATCTCGCTCGTCATCTTCTATGCGCGGCTGCGCTGGGTGGCTTTTCCCGGCCGCATCGACATCGTCTTCGAATACACCTTCACGCCGATCACCGGCCTGTATCTGCTGGACAGTGCCTGGCAGGGGCAATGGGATGTGTTTTACGATGTCTTCCGCCACATCATCCTGCCTGCATCGCTGCTCGGCTATTTCTCGCTCGCCTATATCAGCCGCATGACGCGCAGCTTCATGCTGAACGAGCTCTCCCAGGAATACATCGTTGCCGCGCGCGCCAAGGGGCTTTCGGAAACGCGGGTGATCTGGGGCCATGCGCTGCGCAATGCCGCTGTGCCGCTGGTCACCGTCATCGCGCTTTCCTATGCCGGCCTGCTCGAAGGATCGGTGCTGACCGAGACCGTCTTTTCCTGGCCGGGCATCGGGCTCTACATCACCAATTCGCTGCAGAACGCTGACATGAATGCGGTGCTCGGCGGGACGATCGTCATCGGCACTGTTTTCATCGGCATCAACCTTCTGTCCGATCTTCTCTACCGGACGCTCGACCCGAGGACGCGAAACCGATGACGGCCCCTGCCAGCCCATCCCAGCCGATGAGCCGCCGCGAATGGCTGCTTTCCGACCGGCCGCAATCGCGCATGCAGGCGCGCCTCGGCCGCGCCTACGTTACCTGGCGGCAGTTCACGGCCAACAGGCTCGCCGTCGTCGGCCTGCTGATCATCATCGCGCTGCTTTTCATCGCCGCTTTTGCCGATTTGCTCGCCACGCACAATCCCGTTATCGGCGATCTGCGCAACGCCCGTCTGCTGCCGCCGGGAACGGGGGAATTCCTGCTCGGCACCGATGACCAGGGACGCGATATCTATTCGCGGCTGATCTACGGATCGCGATTGACGCTGTTCGTCATCGTGCTCGTCGCGATCATCTCGGCGCCGATTGGTCTGATCGTCGGCACGGTCTCCGGTTATGCCGGCGGCTGGGTGGATGCGACGCTGATGCGCATCACCGATATTTTCCTTGCCTTTCCGAAGCTGGTGCTGGCGCTTGCCTTTGTCGCGGCACTCGGTCCCGGCATCCAGAACGCGATCATCGCCATCGCCATCACATCCTGGCCGCCTTATGCCCGCATCGCCCGCGCCGAGACGCTGACGGTCCGGCGGTCCGATTATATTTCGGCGGTGAAGCTGATGGGCGCCTCGCCGTTCCGCATCATCCTGCGCCATGTCATGCCGCTCTGCATTTCCTCGCTGATCGTGCGGGTGACGCTCGACATGGCGGGCATCATCCTGACCGCCGCCGGTCTCGGTTTTCTCGGCGTCGGCGCGCAGCCGCCGCTGCCGGAATGGGGGGCGATGATCGCCTCGGGACGGCGCTTCATCCTCGATCAATGGTGGGTCGCGGCGATGCCCGGCATCGCCATCCTCATCGTCAGCCTCGGCTTCAATCTGCTTGGTGACGGCCTGCGCGACGCGCTCGATCCGAAGGAGAGCGGCCAATGACGACACTTCTGACGGTTGATAAGCTCAAGGTCAGCTACCCCACACGCACCGGGGTGATCGAGGCCGTGCGCGGCGTCTCCTTCACGCTCGGCAAGGAAAGGCTCGGCATTGTCGGCGAATCCGGTTCCGGAAAATCGCAGACCGGCCGGGCGATCATGGGGCTGACGCCGAAACACGCTATCGTTGCGGCCGACAGGCTGGATTTCAACGGCATCGACCTGATCAAGGCCTCTGCCGGCGAAAGGCGCAGGCTGCGCGGCAAGCGCATCGCCATGATCCTGCAGGATCCGAAATATTCGCTCGATCCGGTCATGACGATCGGGCGGCAGATCTGCGAAACGCTGCGGACCCATGAGAGGGTCGGCAAGGCGGAGGCGCGCGAGCGCGTGCTCGCCATGCTGGAAGCGGTGCAGATCCGCGATCCGAAACGTGTCTTCGACCTGCATCCGCACGAGGTTTCAGGCGGCATGGGGCAGCGGGCGATGATTGCCATGATGCTGATTGCCGGGCCTGAATTGCTGATTGCCGACGAGCCGACTTCGGCGCTCGACGTGACGGTGCAGCTCGACGTGCTGAGAATCATGGACAGGCTGGTGTCGGAGCGCGGCATGGGGCTGATCTTCGTTTCCCACGATCTGAGGCTGGTCTCGTCCTTCTGCGACCGGGTCATTGTCATGTATGCCGGAAAGGTCGTCGAGGAGCTCGCGGCCGCCGATCTCAAACATGCGCAGCATCCCTATACGAGAGGATTGCTGAATTGCATGCCCGAGATCGGCCAGAACCGTCATCCGCTGCCGGTGCTCGATCGCAGGCCGGAGTGGGCCGCATGAGCGTTCTTGAGGCCGATAATCTCAGTGTCGTCTACGATCAATTCCACGCGCTGAAGGATGTCAGCGTTACCGTCGAGCGCGGGGAATCCTTTGGTCTCGTCGGCGAGTCCGGCTCGGGAAAATCGACTTTGCTGAGGGCCGTAGCCGGGCTGGCGCCGATCAGCGGCGGCGCGATCAACATCGACGGCGAAGCATTGAAGGGTTCGAAACGCAGTAAAACCTTCTATCGGCGCGTGCAAATGGTCTTCCAGGACCCGTATGGTTCGCTGCATCCGCGTCAGACGATCGACCGGCTCCTGCTCGAGCCGCTGGCGATTCACGGCATCGACGACGGCGAGACGCGCATCGCCCGCGCGCTCGACGAGGTCGGCCTCGGCAACGGCTTCCGTTTCCGCTACCCGCACCAGCTCTCCGGCGGCCAGCGGCAGCGCGTGGCGATTGCCCGGGCATTGATCGTCGAACCGTCAATCCTGTTGCTCGACGAGCCGACCTCGGCGCTCGACGCCTCGGTGCAGGCCGAGGTGCTGAATCTCTTGGAGCAGATCCGGCGCGACCGCAAGTTGACGTTCGTCATGGTGAGCCACGATCTCGGCGTCATCACCCATATGTGCGAAAGGTTGGCCGTGATGCGCAACGGCGCTGTCGTCGAACGTTTGAGTTCGGAAGAACTGGCAAGCGGCGCGGTTCGGGAGGACTACACGAAGAATTTGATGATCGCGAGCAAGGGGTTCGTCAAAGCCTGAAAGGCAATCTTTTCAAGCTGTTGAAAAGACAGGGTCGGGCGCAACGTTAAGGATAAGACTTTCCTAAAAGACGACCATTCAACTAGACTATTGACAGCTGCCTCGCTTCTGTCATGATCCTGTTAACGATTGTTAGCTTTCGTGATCGATGGAGGTTGAGACATGTTCTTTCTCGGTGGGATGACCATGGGTTATCTGGATCCTCCCGTCAAAGTCGATCGCCGGGAACAGATTTCGGTATCCCTTCCCGCGGAAAAGGACCGCCGTCTGATCGAGACTTCTTCCAATCCGCCGCAGAGCGAGAACGCCGTCGAGCGCTCGTTGATCTGGGCATGGCGCGTACTCTGCTAAAAAGACGGGCTGCTAAAAGCTTTGGTTGAATTTTCCTCTCCGTTCGCTCTGGACGGAAATTTATCTCTACCTAGTTGATAGAGAAAATACGAATATCAACGCGAGCCGCACAACCGGCCGCATGAAAACAACAACGGAGGCGACATATGGCAGATCTGGGTATTTCGCATGCTCACGTGAACCAGTATGGTTCCATCCCGGCCAAGAAGGCGCCCACCACGCGCCACAGGCTTCAGACGCTGCTTCATGGAGCGATCTTCACCGCGGCATTCCTGTTTGTCGTCGCCATGGTTTGCGGGGTCGTCGGGTAATCGGCAAATGACGGGCGCCGGAGATGCCGGCGCTGCGGGCGGTTTTCGCCTTTATTGAATTCCGGAACGTCTCATTCAACGCTCTCCCGACGCTCGAATGTCAAAGGCAAGTTGCCATAAGAGGGCATCTTGCTCTGGTTGATCGAAGCCGATCCCATCATCATTCTTCCGTCCTTCTTTCATTCATCAAAAACGGCCGCATCGACTTGTTCGTGCGACCGGAATCGGGGAGCTCCTGGCTGCCGGCACTTGGTGCCGGCATTTTGGTGCCTGCCGCCCAGATCAGCTTGCTGAGAGTGGCTCGTGCTTTTTGACTTGAATTATCTCGATAGTGTCCAAATTTTCGACATGGCTTTCGCGGAGAGGTACCGATGGTCCGACCACCCGTCGGGCCGCGTCCTTTGCCAGCGCTCAGCCCGTTAGCATCGCTTGGCCCAAGTGTCGTTCACCCCGGCTTCATCGATCTTTGAAGAATGGGGCTCCGTTCATGTAGCAGTCATGATAAGCAGTGCAAAAGGCTGAGCAAAACAGCCATAACTTCGTTTGGATCCAGAACCGAACCATGTCTATTTCTAATCTTTCTCCGAGCCTTCCGCGCGAACCCGAGATGAAGCAGATCGATCATAACGATTCGATCCGCTCGACCTATCTTGCCATCGAGGACATCAAGGCGATGGGCGATGCGGTCGCCCGTAGCGGCGTCGACCAGCTGCCGGCTTTCGCCCCGTTCGATTTCTTCGCGCGCCACAAGGAAAACGAGAAGGAAATTCTGCGCGTCTACCGGACCACGGCGACCGACGTCGAAGCCGGCGAGACGATCACGCCGGCGGCGGAATGGCTGCTGGACAATCATTATATCGTCGAAGAAGCGATCCAGGAGGTGCGGCGTGACTTCCCCCGCCGCTTCTATCGCGAATTGCCGACCATGGTCGTCGGCGGTGTCGAGGTGCCGCGCACCCTCGTGCTTGCCTGGCTCTACGTCGCCCATACCCACAGCACGATCTCGCAGGAAAGCCTGACGGCCCTGGTCGACGGTTTTCAGGCCAACGAGACGCTGAGGATCGGCGAACTCTGGGCATTGCCTTCGCTGGTGCGCTACGTGCTGGTGGAAAATCTTCGCCGCATTTCCAGCCGCGTCGAAGCCAGCCGCCGCATGCGCCGCCGCGCCAACGAGGCGGCTGACGAATTGGTGCGGCTGAGCGATCCGGCCGGGGCGGCCGCCTACCTGAAGACGCTGGAACCGCTTGCCGAGGACAATACTTTCTCGACACAGTTCCTCTATCGCCTTCGTGACGGCTCGCAGACGTCGAGTCTCGCCATCACCTGGCTCGACGAGCGGCTGGAAGAACTCGGCCGCAACAGCGAAGAGACGACGACGGCCGAACACAGCCGCCTTTCTTCCGGCAACGTGACGATGGGCAACATCATTCGCAGCCTTCGCGAGATCGACGATGCCGAATGGTCGGTCTGGGTCGAGCAGGTCAGTCATGTCGACAAGCTGCTCTGGGAGCATTCCGATTACGGCATTCTCGATTCCGGCTCGCGCAACAAATATCGCAAACAGATCGAAAAGCTGGCCAAACGCTCGCCGCTGACGGAAATGGAAATCGCCCAGCTGGCGCTCGACATGACGGCTGCTGCCAAGGCCTCCGACGAGCCGCAGCCGCATGAGCCGAATGTCGGCGGTTTCCTGTCCGGCGCGCAGCGGCCGAAGCTGGAGGCGCGTTCGAATTATCGCCCGACGGTCATCCAGCATTTCGTGCGTGCCGTGCGTCGGTTCAACTGGCTGGCAATTGCCGTGCCCGTCATGCTGCTGACGATCATCGCCATGGCGATCGTCGGCCGGTTCATGGCGAATGCCGGCATGGGGGCGATCGAAATCGCCCTGCTGCTGATCATGTTCTCAGTGCCGGCGTCGGAGGGGGCAACGGGTCTCTTCAACACAGTGCTGTCCTTCTTCGTGACGCCGGCGCGCCTCGTCGGATACGAGTTCAAGGAAGGCATTCCGGAGGACGCGCGCACCCTGCTCGTCGTGCCCTGCCTGATCTCGAACCGTGACAGCGTCGACGACCATGTGCGCAATCTCGAGGTTCATTATCTTGCCAATCCGCGCGGTGAGCTCTATTTCGCGCTGCTCAGCGATTGGCCGGACAGCGAGGCCGAGGAAACGCCCGCCGATCTCGAGGTTCTCGACTATGCCCGGCGCGAGATCGCCAATCTTTCCGCCCGTTATGCCTATGACGGCAAGACGCGTTTCTATCTGTTGCATCGCCGCCGTCTCTACAATCCCTCCGAAGGCGTCTGGATGGGCTGGGAGCGCAAGCGTGGCAAGCTGCACGAGCTGAACATGCTGCTGCGCGGCGACCGCGACACGACCTATCTGCCCGGCGCCAACACCGTGCCGGCCAAGGTGCAATATGTGATGACGCTCGATGCCGACACGCGCCTGATGCGCGATGCCGTCACCAAGCTCGTCGGCAAGCTCTATCATCCGATCAATCGCCCGGTCATCAATCCGAAAACCGGTCGTGTCGAAAGCGGCTACGGCGTGCTGCAGCCGCGTGTCACCCCATCGCTGACGACGGGCAAGGACGCGTCGGTCTTCCAGCGCGTCTTTTCGATCAACCGCGGCCTCGACCCTTACGTCTTCACCGTTTCTGACGTCTATCAGGATCTGGCCGGCGAAGGCACCTTCACCGGCAAGGGTCTTTATCATGTCGATGCCTTCGAAGCGTCGCTGAAGGGCCGGATCGACGAGAACTCCGTGCTCAGCCACGATCTTCTAGAAGGCTCGATGGCGCGTTGCGCGCTCGTCACCGATCTCGAACTGGTTGAGGATTTCCCGATCCGTTACGAGGTCGAGACCTCGCGTCAGCATCGCTGGGCACGTGGCGACTGGCAGCTGCTGCCCTATATGTTCAATCCGAAATACGGCGTCACGGCACTCGGCCGCTGGAAGATGTTCGACAATCTGCGCCGCTCGCTGACGCCGATCGCCTGGTTCTTCGCCTCCGTGCTCGGCTGGTATTGCATGAACCCGCTCGGCGCACTGATCTGGCAGATTCTGCTGATCTTCTGCCTCTTCGTCGCGCCGACGCTGTCGCTCATCAACGGCATCATTCCGCGCACCAGCGATATCATCGCCCGCGCTCACCTCTACACGGTGTGGTCCGATATCACCGCCGCCAATGCGCAGGTTGCACTGCGGATCGTCTTCATCGCCGATTCGGCCGCGATGATGGCTGATGCGATCGGCCGCTCGCTCTACCGCCTCTTCGTCAGCCGCAAGCTGATGCTGCAGTGGCGGACCGCCGCCAGCGTTCAGGCCGGCGGCCAGGGGACGCTGATTTCCTATTACAAAGGGATGTGGCACGCACCGGCGCTGGCGCTGCTGGCGCTTGCGTTTGCAGCCCTGCCCGGCGGCAGCGCCTTCGTCGTCGGCATTCCCTTCGCACTGTTGTGGATCCTGTCGCCTGTCGTCGCCTGGTATGTCAGCCAGTCGGCAGAGACCGAGGACCGGCTCGAGGTCGCCGATTCTGTGTCGAGCGAACTACGCAAGATCGCCCGGCGCACCTGGCGTTATTTCGAGACCTTCACCACGGCCGAGCAGAATTATCTGCCGCCGGACAATATCCAGGAAACGCCGCATGTCATTGTCGCGGCGCGCACCTCGCCGACCAATATCGGCGTCTATCTGCTCTCGGTCGTTTCCGGCCGGCAATTCGGCTGGTTCTCCTTCGAGGAGACGCTCGAGCGGCTGGAACAGACGATTTCGACGATCGACAGAATGGAGAAATTCCGCGGCCATCTGTTCAACTGGTACCACACCGATACGCTGCAGAGGCTTGGGCCGCGTTATGTCTCGGCGGTCGACAGCGGCAATCTCGCCGGCCATCTGATCGCCATTTCGTCGGCCTGCCGCAACTGGGCCGAGGCGCCGTCCGCCCATATGCAGGGCAATCTCGACGGCGTCGGCGACACAGCCGGCATTCTCGGTGAAGTGCTGGCCGACCTGCCCGATGACCGTAAGACCGTGCGGCCGCTGCGCCGGCGCCTGGAGGAACGCATCGTCGGCTTCCAGAACGCGCTTGCCGCCGTCAAGCGCGAGCATGAATTCGCCTCGATTCGCATCATCAACCTCGCTGTTCTCGCCCGCGACATCGAAAAGCTCGCCGCCAATCTCGACCATGAGGTCAAGTCGAAGCAGAGCGAAGAGGTCACCCAATGGGCGGCTTCCCTTGTGAAGGTCTGCGAGGCGCATATTTCCGACAGCACCTTCGACCTTTCCAAAGTCGATGCGCTGAGGCCGCGCCTGGTGGCGCTGCGCGACAAAGCCCGCGATCTGGCGTTCTCGATGGATTTCGGCTTCCTGTTCCGGCCCGAGCGGCGCCTGCTGTCGATCGGCTACCGCGTCGAAAGCGGTGAACTCGACCAGGCCTGCTACGATCTTCTCGCCTCGGAATGTCGCCTGACCAGCCTGTTCGGCATCGCCAAGGGCGATCTGCCGACGGAGCACTGGTATCGCCTCGGCCGCCAGGTCGTTCCTGTGGGATCGCGCGGCGCGCTGGTCTCCTGGTCCGGCTCGATGTTCGAATATCTGATGCCGCCGCTCGTCATGCAGGAGCGCGGCGGGGGGATTCTCAACCAGACCAACAATCTGGTCGTCGTCGAACAGATGAACTACGCCCGCAAGCTCGGTATTCCGTGGGGCATTTCGGAAGCGGCCTTCAATGCCCGCGACCATAATCTCAATTATCAGTACACGAATTTCGGCGTGCCGACGCTCGGCCTGAAGCGCGGCCTCGGCCACAATGCCGTCATTGCGCCTTATGCATCGCTGCTCGCCAGCCAGTACGACCCGCCGGCCGCGCTCGAAAATCTGCAGAGGCTGCGCAAGGTCGGTGCGCTCGGCAAGTTCGGCTTCCACGATGCCGTCGACTTCACGCCGACGCGCGTGCCGGAAGGCAAAAAATGCGCTGTGGTCTACAATTATTATGCCCACCATCACGGCATGTCGATCGCCGCCGTTGCCAACGTCGCCTTCAATGGCCATCTGCGCGAACTCTTCCACGCCGATCCGGTCATCGAGGCAGCCGAGCTTCTGCTGCAGGAAAAGGCGCCGCGCGACATTCCGGTGATGAGCGGCAAGCATGAATCCGACACGCCGGCCAGCATCCAGGACGATCTGCTGCGGCCGGAGATCAGGAAGATCAGCGATCCGGCTTCGCGTGACCGCGAACTGGTGTTCCTGTCGAACGGCCATTATTCGCTGATGCTGACGGCGACCGGCGCTGGTTATTCCCGCTGGAACGGCCTCTCCGTTTCCCGCTGGAAAGCCGATCCGACCGAAGACCGCTGGGGCAGCTTCATCTTCCTGCGCGATACCGCCACGAATGAATGGTGGTCGACGACTTCGGAGCCGAAGGGCGTCGAAGGCGAAAAGATCAAGGTCGAATTCGCCGACGAGAAGGCGCAGTTCACCAAGACGGTCGGCGACCTCACAAGCGAGGTGGAGTGCATCATTGCGACCGAGCATGATGCCGAGGCCCGCCGCGTCACCCTGCTCAATATGGGCACGGAAGACCGTTTTATCGAAGTGACCTCCTATCTCGAACCGGTGATCACTTCCGACGATACCGACAATGCGCATCCGGCATTTGCCCGGATGTTCGTCAAGACCGAAATCGGCAAGCGCGGCGACGTCATCCGCGCCGAACGCAACAAGCGCGATCCGAACGAACCGAACATCAGCATCGCCCATCTGATCGTCGACAATGCCGGCGATACCCGCCACACGGAATTCGAGACCGACCGGCGCAAATTCATCGGCCGTGGCCGCAGCCTTGCCGATGCGGCCGCCTTCGATCCCGGCGCTACGCTTTCCGGCAGCGACGGTTTCATGCTCGATGCGGTAATGTCGCTGCGCCGCACCGTCCGCGTGCCGGCCGGCAAGAAAGTCAGTGTGATCTTCTGGACGATCGCTGCGCCAAACCGCGACGAAGTCGACAAGGCGGTCAATCGCTATCGTCATCCCGACGCCTTCAACCACGAGCTGGTCCAGGCCTGGACGCGCACGCAGGTGCAGATGCGCCATGTCGGCGTTACCTCGCAGCAGGCAGCGGCCTTCCAGCATCTCGGACGCTACCTCGTCTATCCCGACATGCAGCTGCGCAAGGACGAGGCGACCGTCGAGGCCGGCCTGCAGTCGCAATCGGCGCTTTGGCCGTTGGCGATCTCCGGCGATTTCCCGATCTTCACGCTGCGCATCAACGACGACATGGATCTCGAGATCGCCCGCGAGGCGCTGCTGGCGCAGGAATATCTGCGCTCGCGCGGCGTCACCGCCGATCTCGTCATCATGAACGAACGCGCCTCTTCCTATGCGCAGGATATGCAGCACGCGCTCGACGCCATGTGCGAAAACGTGCGCCGCATGGGCCAGGCCGACGGATTGCGCCAGCATATCTTCGCGGTTCGCAAGGATCTGATGGAGGAGAACACCTATCACGCGCTGATTGCGGCTTCCCGCGTCACGCTGCATACGAAGAACGGCAAGGTGGTCGACCAGATCAACCGCGCCGTGGCGCTGTTTGCACCCTCCAAGGAGGAGCTGCAGGAGATGGAACGGGCCGAGCGCAACAAGGCCCCGGTCAAGCGTATCGCGCCGGTGCCGCCGCCCGTTGTGCCCGCCGTCGTCATCGAGGAGGAAGGCGATCTCGACTTCTGGAATGGCATCGGCGGTTTTGCCCGCGATGGACGCGAATACGTCGTTCGGCTGCCCGGCGGTCACGCGACGCCGCAGCCGTGGATCAATGTCATCTCCAATGACAGGTTCGGCTTCCACGTGTCGGCTGAGGGCTCCGGCTTCACCTGGAGCGCCAATTCGCGCGATTATCAGCTGACCTCCTGGTCGAACGATGCGGTGGTCAACCGTTCCGGCGAGGCGTTCTATTTGACCGATCTCGACAGCGGTGCCGTCATGACGCCGTTCGCAGCGCTTTCCCGCCGGCCGGACATCCGTTTCGAAACCCGCCACGGGCTCGGCTATTCGGTCTTTTCCAGCGTTCAGAACGATATCGCGCTCGAGCTGACGCAGACGATCGACCGCGAAAGGCCGGTGAAACTGCAGCGCCTGCGCCTGCGCAACACCGGTTCGACCAGCCGCAAGCTGCGTCTCTATGGTTATGTCGAATGGATCCTCGGCAGCAATGCGGCACGCACGGCACCGTTCATCCTGTCTCAATATGACGAGGAGACGGGCGCGCTGTTTGCCACCAATCCCTACAGCATCGATTATTCCAACCGCACGGCCTTCTTCGCGGCCAGCGAGGCGCTTTCGAGCTTCTCGGCAAGCCGGCGCGAATTTGTCGGCAAGGCGGGAACGATCCAGGCGCCGCAGGCCGTTACCTCCGCCGCTGCCCTTTCCAGCACGGCCGACCTTGACGGTGATCCGGCCGCAGCGTTTGCGATCGACGTCGAGCTCGGCGCCGATGAGGAGCGCGACTTCACCTTCTTCCTCGGCGATACGCCGACGGAGGAAGAAGCGCGCAGCGTCATCGCCGAGATCCGCAAGGTCTCGTTCGACGATGCCGTCGAGGCGAACCGAACCTTCTGGCGGGATTTTACCGGCAGGCTGCAGATATCGACGCCAGATCGTGGAATGAATAACCTCGTCAACACCTGGTTGCCCTATCAGAGCCTCGGCTGCCGCATCATGGCCCGCACCGCCTTCTACCAGGCAAGCGGCGCCTTCGGCTTCCGCGATCAGCTGCAGGACACGCTGGCCTTCGTGCTGCACGAACCCTCGCTTGCCCGCGGGCAGATCCTCAATGCCGCTTCGCGCCAATTCCGCGAAGGCGACGTGCAGCATTGGTGGCTGCCCGGAACGGGTGCGGGCGTGCGCACGTTGATCTCGGACGACGTCGTCTGGCTCGCTTACGCCATCCATCATTATTGCGGCGTCACCGGCGATAAGAGCGTGCTCGACGAGCAGATCGCCTTCCTGGAAGGGCCGGCTCTGCTCGAAGGCCAGCACGACTCCTTCTACAGGCCGGAGATTTCCGAGGACAAGGCGAGTGTCTACGAGCATGCAGCGCTGGCGCTCGATCTCGCCATCGCCCGCAAGGGTGCAAACGGCCTGCCGCTGTTCCTTGGCGGCGACTGGAACGACGGGATGAACCGCGTCGGCATCGGCGGACGCGGCACCAGCGTCTGGCTCGGCTGGTTCCTGGCGGGCGCATTGCGCTCCTTTGTCCCCTATGCCGAAGAGCGCGGCGACACGGCCCGCACGGAGCGCTGGTCGGCACATCTGATTGAGCTGAAGAAGGCGCTCGAAACTGCGGCCTGGGATGGCGGCTACTATCGCCGCGGCACGTTCGACGACGGTGCGCTGCTCGGCTCCAGGGAAAGCCCGGAATGCCGGATCGATTCGATTGCGCAGTCCTGGAGCGTGCTGTCGGGCGAGGGTGATCCGGCCCGCGCCGTCACAGCGATGGACGCCGTGCTCGACCAGCTGGTCGACGAGGATGCCCGAATCATCCGGCTGTTCACGCCACCTTTCGTCAATTCCGCGAGGGATCCCGGCTATATCAAAGCCTATCCGCCGGGGGTGCGCGAAAACGGCGGACAATATACCCACGCCGCAACCTGGGTGGTGATGGCGTTGGCGGAGCTGAAGCGGGGCGATGATGCCTTCCGCTGCTTCCAGCTCCTCAACCCGATCACCCATGCGCTCGACAAGGCTTCGGCGGAACAATACCGCGTCGAACCCTATGTCGTGGCTGCCGACGTCTACGGCCATGAGCCCTATACGTCGCGCGGCGGCTGGACCTGGTATACCGGCTCCGCCGGGTGGCTCTACCGCGCCGCCGTCGAAGGCATCCTCGGCATCCGGCTGAAGGGCGGCCGGCTCTACGTGCGGCCGTCACTCCCTTCGGAATGGGACGGTTTTGCGGCAGAGGTGGAGCAGGGCGGCGGCAAATACCGCATTTCGGTCTCAAAAGCGTCCAATGACAGCGGCTACACTCTGTCTATCAACGGCTGCGAAGTCACTGATCCCGAAGAGGGATATCCGCTCGGATAACAGCGTTCTCCACGCTGAAAAATACGGCGATTCGCGGCGGCCAAAAGGGAACCCTTTTGGCCGCCGTCGCGTTTGCAAATCGGATGACAAGGAGACACCCATGGCTAGCACGCCGACCCAAGCCATCGTCACTGGGCGCAGTTCCCTATCCGCGGCTGCGCCAATGCGTGATACAAGGCTCGACGTCTTGCGCGGCGTGGCGCTGATCATGATCTTCATCAACCACGTCCCCGGACAGATCTTCGAATATCTGACGACGAAGAATTTCGGTTTTTCCGATGCTGCCGAGGCCTTCGTGCTGATCTCAGGCATTGCCGTCGGCCTTGCCTATGGGTCGGGGTTCCGGCCCGGCAACCGGCTGAAAATGGCGATCAAGGCAGTGAAGCGCGCCTTCACGCTCTATCTCGCCCACATGATCACCACCTTCATGACGCTGGCGCTGTTTATCTCAGGCGCTTGGCTGTTTCACCGGCCGGGTTTGCTTGTTGAAATCAACATCCTGGCGGTACTGATGAACCTAAAGGAAGGCATTCCGGCGCTGCTGCTGCTCGGCCACCAGATCGGTTATAACAATATCCTGCCGATGTACGGCGCGTTGATGCTGATGGTGCCGATCATCCTGCTTTTGAATGCCCGCAGCCCGTGGCTGGCGCTCGGCGTTTCCGGCACGGTCTGGCTGCTTGCGGGCATCTACCAGATGGCGCCGCACAACATGCTGATCGAGAGCTACTGGTTCCTCAATCCGCTTTCCTGGCAGTTCCTGTTTTCGATCGGCATCGTTTCGATGCTGCATATCAAGCGCGGCGGCACCATCCCCCGGCATCCGCTGCTGCTTGCGGCCGCTGCCGGTTATGTCGCGCTCTCCTTTGTCTGGGTGACCGGTCAGCTCTGGGCCTTCGGCAATTCGCTGGCGGCCCTTGGCCTGCCGAGTGTCATCACCGGTTTCGACAAGACATTTCTGTCGCTGCCGCGTCTGCTGCACGTGCTGGCACTGACCTATCTGGTCATCAGCATTCCGGCGCTCTCGCGCATTCTGCGCCGTCCTGCGGACCATCCGCTGGCGATCCTCGGCCGCCATTCGCTGAACATTTTCGTCGCCGGCACGATCCTCGCCATGATTGGCCAGGTCGTGCTCTATATTACCAATAAGGATCCGCTGGTCGGTCCGCTCTTCGTGATCGTTGGTGTCGCAATTCAATTCGCCTATGCCTATTATCTGGAACGCAAGCGCCAGTTGGACAAGGTCAAGGCGAAACTGGTCACGGAGCCCGCCACCATACCGGTACCCATCCGTATTAGCGGAACCGCCAACGCCTATCGTCGGACCGACCGGAAATAAGTCTCGGACGTGCCTGTGAGATGAAGGAGCCGGTGGCCGATTGCCGCCGGCTCAATTTTTATGGACGAGAATGTTCACCAGCTTGCCCAGCGGATCACGCACATAAAGCGCCTGACGCCCCTGGGCTCGTCGGCCGCCATGCTCCATCGAAAAACCCGCAGCCGACACCGCCTTGCAACACGACATCGAGATCATCCTCCCGACGTGCAGGAGGCGCATTTCCTTGGAATCGGGCTCGGGAATGCGGACGCGATTGTTGCTACATTCGATGTGATGCAATGAATAGTCTTGGGCCTTGTCTTGGCAGTGAGGGCCGTTGCTGTGGCTTGCAGACTATCACTAATTGAAAATCGGACTGCCGCTCTTGTCCCGACCTGCCCTGATACCGCCTTCGTTTACGGCAAATGACGGGCGGCCGCCATCGGCGCGATTCGAAATGGACACGAGGACAATTGATGAAATTCACCTTTGCCGCCGTAGCGGGCTTTCTATCCCTGACGCAGCTCGCCAATGCTTCTAGCGACGCCGCTTGGAACGCGCTCTTCGCAAAGGCCAACGGCACCTGCATTGGTCAATCGCGGATGGTTTCTCCGGAAGCGAGCGCCCCTGCGATTTTCGACGACGCCACAGGCAAGATTGCGATCCTTCTTCGTGAGAAGAGCGGCAGGTCGAAGAAGATGGTCAATTTGATTTGCCTATACGACAAAAAATCCGGCAAGGCGTCCATTGCCGAATACAATTGGCTGGGGCAGTAAGCCTGTCGGGTAGCGCCTCAATCGCAGGCGAGCAAATTCACCTGTGTAGACGTTGTCAAAATGGCTCTCAGGTCAAAGCGTGTCGATGACGCCGCCATCGACGCGAACGGATGCGCCAGTGGTAGCAGACGCTTGTGGTGACGCCAGATAGGTCACAAGGTTCGCAATTTCCTCGACGCTCGCCGCGCGCTGAATTATCGAGCTGCTGCGATGCTGCTTGACGAAGGCCGCAGCAAGTTCCTCGATGGGCTTTCCGGTCTTCGCGCGCTCTTCTGCCAGCATCGCTTCGACGCCTTCGGAGAGCGTGGGGCCGGGCAGGACGGAGTTTACGGTGACCCCCGTGCCCGCCATCCGTTTCGCAAGACCGCGGGCGACCGCGATATCAGCCGTCTTGCTGACTCCGTAGTGGATCATCTCGACGGGAATGTTGAAGCCGGATTCCGATGCGATGAAAATAACACGGCCCCAGTTCAGCTTCGCCATCCCCGGAAGGTACGCCCTTGACAGCCTGATGGCAGACATGACGTTTACTTGCCAGTGGCGGTCCCAGACTTCGTCGTCAGCATCAAAGAAATCGATGGGTTGGAAGATGCCGGCGTTGTTGATAAGGATGTCTGCATGGGGCACCTTGCCGATCAGCGCGTTGCAACCTTCCGCGGTAGCAAGGTCGGCTGTAGCGGCTATGACACTGCCCCTCGCTCCTTCTCCTTTCAAGCGTTCGGCTGCCTTCGCGGTCTTGTCTTCTGAGCGACCGTTTACGGCGACGTCCGCGCCAGCTCTCGCCAACTGGCTGGCAATCGCGTAGCCGATGCCTTCCGTGGATCCGGTGATCATGGCCGTCTTTCCTGTCAGGTCGATTTGCATTGTGGCTCCTTCGGTGTTGAGAAAGGGGAACGTATCAGCGCTTTAAAGGATGGCAATCACTGCGTGCTGCGCGCGACATCGATCAATAACAGCCCGTGGACCACGCGGCCAAGGCACAGGCCGCTCCCAGGGCCGACACTCTGAGCCTATAAAGCATGTCGCGCAAAAGTGTGCAGCGGTTTTGCGATAACGACATGCGTAAAAACAAAGACTTAAAGCGCAAGGAGCGAATCTGAAAGATCACGACGTGCTTTAGTCCCAATCCTCTCCCATTGTCGCCATGGATCCTCCTCACGGGATAGCCGTTGCTGCACGCTCTTCGCGTAGGTGGATTCACGGCTGGCGCGCCGCCGAGACGAGCCGCTCGAAGAAATCCAGCTGCTCTTGGGCAGTTTGGATCGAGGTCTCGAATATCAGCCGGTCCCCCCGCCGGACCGCCCCAGCCTTCTTCGTAAACGCTGACATCACCTTTGCGGATGTGTTTGCGGTCATTGTCAGCGCAAGTGCCTTAGGCCCGGCCTCGAGTTTGGCGATGCCCAGGCGAACTGCTGCAAGCTGCAGCTTGGTCGTGCGCAACAGAAGCAACACGTCCTGCGACGGTTCGCCGAAGCGGTCTTCGAACTCCGCTTCCAAGTCGTCGATCTCGCTCGATTCGGCTGCTCGCAATAGTTTGGCGTAGAGGTTGAGCCTCACGGCCGGATCCGACACATAGTTCGCCGGTATCGTGCCGGCCGCTTCGATGTGCAAAATTGCGCGTACCCGGGTGGCCGAAGGCTGTTTGCGTAATTCAGCAACGGCCCTTGCAAGCAGCTTCTGATATAGTCCAATGCCGATAACCTTCATGTGCCCGGCCTGGTCCTCGCCAGCGATGTCGCCGCCGCCGCGCAGGTCGAGATCTCGCAGGCTGATTGCAAGGCCGGCGCCCAGGCGGTCGTTCTCGACGAGGGTCGAAAGTCGCAAACGCGTTTCCTCGGCCAGCTCCGCGCCGTCTTCCGTCAGAAGAGTGGCCATGCCCTGTGCTCTTCCGCGCCCAACACGTCCGCGTAACTGATGGAGCTGCGCCAGCCCGAACCGTTCAGCGCGCCATATAAACATGGTGTTGGCGCGTGGCACATCGAGGCCGTTTTCGATGATGTTGGTGGCGAGCAGGACGTCACCGTCGCCTTCCGCAAAGCCGACAATCGCTTCATCGATGGCCGCCGCCGGCATCCTGCCATGCGCGATCTTGACGGAAAGTTCCGGAACGATCTTTCGCAGTATCGTCTCGACGTCTTCTATGTCCTCGATGCGCGGCACCACGACGAAACTCTGTCCTCCGCGGCGGTATTCGCGCATCAGGCCAGTCCGCATGGACGCGTAGTCGAATGCCGCAAGCGAGGTGCGGACGGGCCGGCGTCTGGAGGGCGGCGTGGTCAAGAGGCTGACCTCCTGAACGCCCACCATAGCCGACTGCAAGGTCCGTGGGATCGGTGTCGCCGACATGGCGAGCGTGTGAAGAGACGGTGCAAGGGTGTTCATTGCCCGCTTTTCCTTTAGTCCGAAGCGGTGCTCCTCGTCCACGATCAGCAGTCCAAGATGCGCAAAGCGGACGTCCTTCGCAAGGATTGCCTGGGTCGCGACGATGACGCCAATTTCGCCCTCGGCCAGCGCCGCCTTCACCTGTTTCGCCTCGCTTGGCTTGAGCAGGCGAGACAACATGCCGACCGAAATGCCGGTCCCCGCAAAGCGACGTTCGAAAGTGGCGAAGTGCTGACGGGCCAGCACAGTGGTCGGAGCGATGATGACCACCTGGCCGCCGGCCAGCGCTACTGCTGCTGCGGCGCGCAATGCAATTTCGGTCTTGCCGAAGCCGACATCGCCGCAGACAAGGCGGTTCATCACGTGCCCAGACGCAAGATCGGAGAGCACGGCCTTGATGGCTTCGGCCTGATCAGGAGTTTCGGTAAAGGGAAAACGCCGCGTGAAGGCGGAATATTCGGCACGCGGCGGAACGAATTTCTCTGCCTGCAACGCCTGCCTTTGCTTGGCGATGGTCGAGAGATGACGCGCGGTGGACCGGATGTCTGCTGCAATCTTTTCGCGCTTTTTCTGCCAAGCGTCGGTGTGGAGGCGATCGAGCGCGATGGCCTCGGGTTCGGAGCCATAGCGCCACAGCTTTGCGAATTCCTCCATCGGCACCAGCACTGAAGCCCCATCGCGATATTCCAGGCGAGCGGCGTCGCGAGACACGTCCTCGACGGCTATGTTTTCCAGATCTTTCAGAACCGCAACGCCATGGTCTTCGTGAACGACAACATCGCCTATCCGAAGTTCTGGCTCGGCCAGAAGTGGACTGGAGTTGGCAACCGTGCTCGTTCCGTCGGCTGCGGCGACCACGGCTACATTCTGTGCGGGGTCGATGAACCCCTGCTCCAGGTCGCAGGCTAATTTGAGAAGGATGCCGGGCTCGGCCTCCCGCACAGCTTCCCACGTATCGATGGACAGAGGCGCCATCCCGGTTGCCTTTGCCACACGCCTACAAAGCGCCTCGGAGCGCCTGCCTTTCCCAGAAATCACAACCGTCAGCCCATGTCGCAGGCGTTCCTGCACGAAGTTGACCAATGCATTGCGCGGGTCGGCGTCGGAGCTATCTGTTGGCAGGTCACCACCTTCTTGGAGATCCAGTACGCGTGTCGATACGCTGGCGGTGTGCCGCGCCCATTCGGCGCGGTTGAGGTAGAGTGAACGAGCGGAGGGCGTGTCCGTCTCGCCGAAATCCTTGCGGGACTGGCGAGCGTCTTGGATGATCTCAAGATAGCGATCGACCCGGGCGGGCGCACCCGGAGCGAGAACCACGGTGGCATCGCCCAGAATATCGAACACGGTCGGCATGTCTTGATAAAGCCGTAACAAAAAGCGCTCCATGGTATCCGACCTCGAAGCAAGGTCTTCACCGACGCCTTCAGTCAGAATGGCTTCGGATGCTGGACCGAAAACCACACTTTCGAGGTAACTCTCCGTTCGTTGGGACAGGCGGTCAAAACCTCTCAACTCCTCGACCCGGTCGTCATCCGAAAGGACAATCCGCATCGGACCAGGTGCGCCAGCAGGGTAGATGTCAATCACGCCTTCGCGAACCGCCAACTCGCCGGGATCGTCCGCAACGCCTTCTTCCACATAGCCCGTCCTGTGGATGAAGTCGAAGAATGCATCGCGATCGAACGGCTTTCCCACTACGAGTTTGAGCTGGCTGTCCGCAATAACTTTCGCTGGCGGAATACGTTGAAGCGCTGCGTCAAGCGAGGTCAGCAACAGTCGCGGAGCGCTAGGCGTGCTCCAGATCCGTAATGCGTCCATGCGCAAGCCCATGCAGTGCCGCGAAGCCGGCACGCGATCATAAGGAAGGCAATCCCAAGGTGGCAAAACAATTACCTCGATCTCGGGAAAAAGGGCACTGACAGCCCCGGCAATTTTGGCAGCCGCGCCGTCGCTCAGTGCCATATAGCACAGCGATCGGTCCGAATGTCGTAGCAAGGTGGCCAGTCTGGTTGCTACTAAACCCGGCGGCAGCTTGAAACCTTGCGTCTGTTCGGCTGCGGCAGGAAGTGCGGAGGCTTTTTCATCTCTAGTCTCGACGACGCTCACATGAACCTGCCATTCTCTCATCAGCAACTTTACCGGTCTGCAAGAACGACGTTTTTATCAAGCTGTTCCATACGAATGGCTGCGTTCACGAATGTCGCCGGCATGGCAGTAAAAGCGATCGCCAGCACACAAGCCGTGCAGCCTTTTGTCGAGCGCCAAATCATGACCGATTTCCTTCGACCAGATGCGCGGTTGGCTGGTCGGCTGAGGCGCTGGCACGGCGAACGGAATTGGTCCAATGGAGCCGTCGGCTGCAGTACTTCGTGATTTCGGTGGACGAATGATCGCGTCCAGGCCGGGTCGGAGCTGCCTTCAACTTCGCCGTCAATGCGACTTCGGGTGTCCCTCTGTCGTCAGCTTCTGCCGTTATCTTGGCTTTGCCCGGGATCGAAAGCGTTTTACACGGCTGTGGCTGCCGCAGCTCGCTTCCGAACACCACATTCTTCCCCCGCTCCTGGAACGATCTAAAAACAGCCATCCGCAGTTGTCGCCTTTGCATTCGCGCACCTCTCGCCGCCGGCCTCTCTCAATCAACAAGTCGGTCGCCTTGATTGCAAATAGCTGCCCAAGCTGGTGAAGATCGTCAACAGGCAAAACCCAGTTGAATCCGATGCCTGCGGCCGCCAACACCTGGTGCGCCAGACCGCGCTGCGCGAAGTCCTCCACAAGGCTAAGGTCTTCGCGTGGGTAGGGACCTCCGACATCCTCCAACACAAACAGCCGGTATACGGATTCACGCAACCTCTTTGCGTGCGTCAGCGCTTCCTGGGCTTCTTCCGGCTCGCTGGCCGCCTGGTTGCGCAAACGCGACGCCACGTTTGGACCGAGGAGGTCGAGCCGCTCGGCCAGTGCGACGAGATCGTCGAACGACCGCAATAGGTCGGGTCCCCAACGGCCGCGCCTGCTGTCGACGGTATTGACGAAGTCGAGCGCCGGATGGCCGCCACTTAAGCGCATTTCAGATGTCGAGGTTGCCATGAGCTGCGGAACAACTACCGAGGAACGGGATTGTAACGACTTAGATGGATTTTAACCGTTACAGTTCAAGGCCGAGCTGATGTCGAACACACGTAACCTCGTCAAGTTTGCTGTTTTGTGCCTCGTATGGGGATTAACCTGGATTGCCGTCAAGTTTGGCGTACAGACGGTCCCGCCAATGTTGTTTGCGGCCACCCGATTCATAACGGCAGGTGTCGTGTTGCTGGGATGGGCCATGGCGGGAAAGCGACAGGAAAAACTGGAAAGGGCTGACGCACTGCGTCTCGTCGTCGTCAGCCTGCTGATGATCGCCCTATGTTACGGGCCTTTGTTCTGGGGCATGCAATTTGTTCCCTCGGGAACCGCGGCTGTTTTGGAGATGTCGCTGACGCCGTTGGCCCTCCTCGGATTCGGCATCGCATTGGGTGAAGAACGCTGGAGTGGTTTTCGCGCTTTCCCCATGGTGTTGGGCGCGGCGGGGCTCGGCATTCTCTTTGCGCCCTCCATCGATCTAGGGGATCTTGCCGGGGGCAGGGCAATGATCGGATTGATCGCCATCGCCTGGGCTGCGATTTCCTCGGCATGGGGATCCGTTCTGGCCAAAGCTTTAATATCGAAATACGGCAGTACTCGCCTCTCGGGAGCCACGACAACCATTGGCGGCGGCGTTTTGCTGATGGTTTCGCTCGCTATCGAGCCGCGGTCGGCCGAGATGCTCGGAACGTTCTGGGAGTGGCAAGCCATTGCCGGCTGGCTCTTTCTCGTCATTTTTGGTTCGCTGCTGGGATATAGCATCTACATACAGCTGCTCCGTGACATTGGTCCTGCCAAGGCGGGAAGCTTCGCTTTCGTTTCGCCCGCCATCGCAGTCGCCGCCGGCATCATCATCGCCGACGAACCTGCCGACCCTCAGCGATTTATTGGAATGGCACTAATGATCCTCGCGGCAGGGATCTCCCTATCTGCAGATCACTTGCCGGGCGTACGGAACCGAAGTGATCGCACTCTTTCCGCCAGGACCTAGTACCGCATCCTTGTTGCTATTCGAGCGGCTTCGGAAGCCTCCGTCTCCAAGGTCACCTTGTTGACTAGACCCAGCCTTCGAAGTCAAATGATACGACAGCTTTATAGGACGGGTCGAAAACCGTGGCGACGGCGTCGGCCGTCAAAAGTTCGAGTTGGCTCTGTGTCAGTGGGTCTGCCAGACGCATCGAGCAGCCTGGCTCGTTGAAGTTCACTTCAGGTCAATATAACAGCGAATGTTAGCGTGGCCGGGGTCGCGTCTTCTTTTTTCCCTGCGACCGCTTGCGCCGCTGGAATTCGTCAACGTCGCCCATGGCTGGATTGGCAGTATTCGGTGCCGCGCCCCTTAACCCAGCCCAACAAAAAGGCCGGAAGGGAGCTACCCTTCCGGCCTTTGTCTTGAAACCCGAAGCGATCAGGCGGCTTCGGTGGCGTGAGCCTTGCGGACCTCTTCGTCCGTCAGGATGCCGCTAGCGCGCAGCAGGGCGGCGAAGCGTCCGTTGCTGTGGCTGAGTTCGTCGAAGCTACCCTGTTCGACCACGCGACCGTCGTCGAGGAAGAGCACCATATCGGCTTCGCGGACCGTCGACAGGCGGTGGGCGATGATGAAGGTGGTGCGGTTCTGGCGCAGATTGTCGATCGCGGCCTTGACGCGGTTTTCGGTCTCGACGTCGAGCGCCGAGGTCGCCTCGTCGAGCACCAGGATCGGCGCATCCTTGAGGATAGCGCGGGCGATGGCGATGCGCTGACGCTCGCCGCCGGAGAGCTTGTTGCCGCGTTCGCCGACATGCGTGTCGTAGCGATCCTCACGGGTCTCGATGAAGTCGGCAGCAGCAGCGGCTTCGGCCGCACGGCGCATATCCTCTTCGCTGGCGCCTTCACGGCCGAGGCGGATATTGTCGCTGATCGAACGGTTCAGCAGGCCCGCATCCTGGAAGACGGTGGCGATGTGACGACGCAGCGACTTGCGGGTCACCTTGGTGATGTCGGTGCCGTCGACAAGGATCTGGCCGCCCTGGGCGTCGTAAACGCGCTGCAGCAGGTTGACGAGCGTCGTCTTGCCGGCACCTGTCGGGCCGACGATCGCGACCGTCTGGCCTGCCTTCACCGAGAAGGAGACATTGTGCAGGCCCTGCGAGCTGTTGCCGAAGCCGAAGGAGACGTCGCGGAATTCGATCGCACCCTTGACGTCCTTGATCTCGCCATTGCCGGCCGGTTCTTCGCGTTCACGCACCGAGTCTTCGAGCGCATAGAATTCCTCGAGCTTGGAACGGGCTTCGAAAATCTGCGTGGCGAACTGGCGCATCAGGTCGAGGCGGCCAATCAGCAGGTTGGCAAAGCCGATGAAGGCGATGACGTCGCCGACGCGGAGCTGGCCGGCCTGGACGAGGATGGTGCCGATGATCAGGACTACCATCATTGCAATGGTCGACGCCATGCGGTTCAACGCGCTGGCGATCGCCCACCAGTCGAGCACCGGATACTGGGCTTCGAGCAGGCGGTCGGCAAAGGATTTCAGCGCCTTGGTTTCAGCCTCGATGCGGTTGTAGCTGTGCAGGACGGAAACGTTGCTGATCGAGTCGCTGACATGCGAAAAGACGGTGTGATAATGGTTTTCGACCGAAGCCTGGCCATCTTTGGTGCGGCTCATGACGACGCGGCCGATCAGCCAGTAGGCGACGGCGAGCACCATGAGCACGGCGGAAAGGCGCAGGTCCATCGCCATTGCCGTCGGTATCAGAAGGGCAAGCGCGATAACCGTCGACAGGTGATTGCGCATGAATTCCAGCCAGAGGCCGAACAGCGTCTCGCAGGCGCGCAGCAATGTATGCAGCGCGTTTGAGGTGCCGCGCTGATGGTGCCAGCCAAGCGGCATGGAGATGATCCGGCCGAAGGCTTCCGTCAACAGGGTCGCGCGCCGGCCATGGGCCAGCCTGTCGGCCTCGCGGGCGACCAGGACGAAGGCAACCGTGTTGAAAACGGCGAAAGTCGCCCACATGAAAAGGATGGGCTTGACCTCACCCTTGCCCGAAATCGCATCGATAATGCGACCGAACAGGATCGGCTCCGCGATGGTAATTGTCGCCAGAACGATGTTTGCGACCACGACCAGGGATACGCGCAGCTTGTAGGCGCTGAGATAGCGCAGAGCTCTTGCATAGACCTTGAATAGCGTCACGTCGAACCTCTTGTGCATCTGCGAAAACGGGATGATGCGATGCTACAAAAGGTTACCTGAACCGGCGATTAACGGAGTATTCAGGGTCCATCGCGGCGACGACTAACCCGATCGCATTATCGTGGGATTCGACGAGATGACTATGGCGCTGAATTTGCGGCTCGGTTATATCCCAGCAACAATTTGCGCTTGCATTTTAATCAATGTGTAGCACAGCATCAAATTCAAGACTGCATTTTTTGAAGAAGACCGTTTCGCGACCAATTTGAAAAGCCGCCGACGGCCTCGATGCGGGCATCAGGTCCGGACAAGGGGCATTTTGTGAATATTAATTTGTTAATTCAATTGCTTATCATTCTGGAAGAAACGTCGAATCCCCAGGCCGTGGTTACCGAGCTGGAGCAGGTTATCCAAGAGTGCGGCTTCGAATATTACGGCCTGCGGCGCCATTTGCCGCCGAATCCGGCGCAGCAGAATCCGGAACAGCAGAATCCCGAACTCTGGGCTGCGGCGCTTGCCGGCCGTTGGCCGCCACAATGGCCGCAAATCTATACCGCGAAAAAATATGTGCTGATCGATCCGATGGTGCGCTACCTCGCCCATGCGCAGCGGCCTTTCCGCTGGCGGGAAAGCCTGGCAGCGTTCCGCACGGATGCGCAGAAGCGTCGGATGGAGCAGATGATGGTCGATGCTTTCGGTCACGGACTGGAGGACGGTTATATCTTTCCGATCCACGGACGTAACGGCATTCTCGGCAACCTCAGTCTCGCCGGCAAGCCGATCGACTTGTCGCCGGTGGAGATCGCCCTTTTCGAGGCCGTAGCGCGCAAGAGCTTCTGGCGATTGCTCGAGCTGAAGGATGAGGCGCAGGCGCTGGAAACCGTGCTGCCGGCCGACACGCCACTGACGCGACGCGAAATGGAGATCCTGCATTATCTCGCCGAAGGCATGACCTCGATGGAAATCAGCAAGATGCTGAAGATCTCAAACCACACCGTCGACTGGTATATGAACGGCTTGCAAAACAAGCTGAAGGCGAAAAACCGGCAGCAGGCGGTGGCGCTTGCCTTTCGTCACCGCCTGATAAGCTAGAGCGTGATGCCGAAAGGATGAGCGGTTTTCACGCTAATTATTTGATTTTGATAATAATTATGATTTAGACCGATCCGGCCTGGCATCATCGGCATTCGGAATGGCGAGAAATTGCATTTCGCAGTCGCAAGAGAAATTGAACTTCCTGTGACAAGAAGTTAAGAATTTCCTTCGCGGGTGCAGCATGCCCGCGCCTGAACGTCTGAGGAGACCGTTTTGCCCATTTCCAAGATACTCGTTGCCAATCGCTCCGAAATTGCCATTCGCGTGTTCCGCGCGGCCAACGAGCTTGGAATAAAAACCGTGGCGATCTGGGCTGAAGAAGACAAGCTGGCGCTGCACCGCTTCAAAGCGGATGAGAGCTATCAGGTCGGCCGCGGCCCGCATCTTGCCAAGGACATGGGCCCGATCGAAAGTTACCTGTCGATCGAGGAAGTGATCCGCGTCGCCAAGCTCTCAGGCGCCGATGCTATTCATCCAGGTTATGGCCTGTTGTCGGAAAGTCCCGAATTCGTCGATGCCTGCAACAAGGTCGGCATCCTCTTCATCGGCCCGAAGGCCGATACGATGCGCCAGCTCGGCAACAAGGTCGCGGCGCGCAACCTGGCGATCTCGGTCGGCGTGCCTGTGGTGCCGGCCACGGGGCCGTTGCCGGAGGATATGGCCGAAGTGGCTGAGATGGCCGAGGAGATCGGCTACCCCGTGATGCTGAAGGCTTCCTGGGGCGGCGGCGGTCGCGGCATGCGCGCCATCCGCGATCCGAAGGATCTCGCCCGTGAGGTGACCGAGGCCAAGCGCGAGGCGATGGCGGCCTTCGGCAAGGACGAGGTCTATCTGGAAAAGCTCGTCGAACGCGCCCGCCACGTCGAAAGCCAGGTTCTCGGCGATACACACGGCAATGTCGTGCATCTGTTCGAGCGTGACTGCTCGATCCAGCGCCGCAACCAGAAGGTCGTCGAGCGCGCGCCGGCGCCCTACCTTTCGGAAGCGCAGCGCCAGGAACTTGCCGCCTACTCGCTGAAGATCGCGTCGGCGACCAATTATATCGGCGCCGGCACCGTCGAATATCTGATGGATAGCGACACCGGCAAATTCTACTTCATCGAGGTCAATCCGCGTATCCAGGTCGAGCATACGGTGACCGAAGTCGTCACCGGCATCGACATCGTCAAGGCGCAGATCCACATTCTCGACGGTTTTGCGATCGGTACGCCGGAATCGGGCGTTCCCGCTCAAGCTGACATCCGCCTCAACGGCCATGCGCTGCAGTGCCGCATCACCACGGAGGATCCGGAGCACAATTTCATTCCGGATTACGGCCGCATCACCGCCTATCGCTCGGCCTCCGGTTTCGGTATCCGCCTTGACGGCGGCACCTCCTATTCCGGCGCCATCATCACCCGCTATTACGATCCGCTGCTCGTCAAGGTCACGGCCTGGGCGCCGAACCCGTCCGAAGCGATTTCCCGCATGGACCGGGCGCTGCGCGAGTTCCGTATTCGCGGCGTGGCTACCAACCTGACCTTCCTCGAAGCGATCATCGGCCATCCGAAGTTCCGCGACAACAGCTACACGACACGCTTCATCGACACGACGCCGGAGCTCTTCCAGCAGGTCAAGCGCCAGGACCGCGCGACGAAGCTCTTGACCTATCTGGCCGACGTCACCGTCAACGGTCATCCCGAGGCCAAGGACAGGCCGCGGCCGCTTGATAACGCCGCCCAGCCGGTGGTTCCCTACGCCAACGGCAACACGGTCAAGGACGGGACGAAGCAACTGCTCGACACGCTCGGTCCGAAGAAATTCGGCGAGTGGATGCGCAATGAAAAGCGCGTGCTTCTGACCGACACGACGATGCGCGACGGCCACCAGTCATTGCTCGCCACGCGCATGCGCACTTATGACATCGCCCGCATCGCCGGCACCTATGCGCATGCGCTGCCGAACCTTTTGTCGCTCGAATGCTGGGGTGGCGCCACCTTCGACGTCTCGATGCGCTTTCTGACGGAGGATCCGTGGGAACGCCTGGCGCTGATCCGCGAGGGTGCGCCGAACCTGCTGCTGCAGATGCTTTTGCGCGGCGCCAACGGCGTCGGCTACACCAACTATCCCGACAATGTCGTCAAATACTTCGTCCGCCAGGCGGCCAAGGGCGGCATCGATCTCTTCCGCGTCTTCGACTGCCTGAACTGGGTCGAGAACATGCGGGTGTCGATGGATGCCATTGCCGAGGAGAACAAGCTCTGCGAGGCGGCGATCTGCTATACCGGCGATATTCTGAACTCGGCCCGTCCGAAATACGATCTGAAATATTATACCGACCTTGCGGTCGAGCTGGAAAAAGCCGGCGCGCATATCATCGCGCTCAAGGATATGGCCGGCCTGCTCAAGCCTGCGGCTGCAAAGGTTCTGTTCAAGGCGCTGCGGGAAGCGACCAGCCTGCCGATCCATTTCCACACGCATGATACATCGGGTATTGCGGCCGCGACCGTGCTTGCCGCGGTCGATGCCGGCGTCGATGCGGTCGATGCAGCGATGGATGCGCTCTCCGGCAACACCTCGCAGCCCTGTCTCGGCTCGATCGTCGAGGCGTTGCGCGGTACGGAGCGCGATCCGGGCCTCGATCCGGAGTGGATCCGCCGCGTCTCCTTCTATTGGGAAGCGGCGCGTCACCAGTATGCCGCCTTCGAAAGCGACCTCAAGGGACCGGCATCGGAAGTTTATCTACATGAAATGCCGGGTGGCCAGTTCACCAACCTCAAGGAACAGGCCCGCTCACTCGGCCTCGAGACCCGCTGGCATCGGGTGGCGCAGGCCTATGCCGATGCCAACCAGATGTTCGGCGATATCGTCAAGGTGACGCCGTCCTCCAAGGTGGTAGGGGACATGGCGCTGATGATGGTGAGCCAGGACCTGACGGTCGCCGATGTCGTCAGCCCCGACAAGGAAGTCTCCTTTCCGGAATCGGTGGTGTCGATGCTGAAGGGCGATCTCGGGCAGCCGCCGTCAGGCTGGCCAGAAGCGCTGCAGAAGAAGGCGCTGAAGGGCGACAAGCCCTATACCGTGCGTCCCGGCTCCTTGCTCAAGGAGGCCGACCTCGATGCCGAGCGCAAGGTCATCGAGACTAAGCTGGAACGTGAAGTCAGCGATTTCGAATTCGCCTCCTATCTGATGTACCCGAAAGTGTTCACCGACTTCGCGCTTGCCTCCGATACCTACGGCCCGGTTTCGGTGCTGCCGACGCCGGCCTATTTTTACGGGCTTGGAGATGGCGAGGAACTGTTTGCCGATATCGAACGCGGCAAGACGCTCGTTATCGTCAACCAGGCGATGAGCGCCACCGACAGCCAGGGCATGGTCACCATCTTCTTCGAGCTCAACGGCCAGCCGCGCCGCATCAAGGTGCCCGACCGGGCCCATGGGGCAACAGGTGCAGCCGTCCGCCGCAAGGCGGAACCGGGCAATGCCGTCCATGTCGGTGCGCCGATGCCGGGCGTCATCAGCCGTGTCTTCGTCTCTCCAGGCCAGGCGGTCAGTGCCGGCGACGTGCTCGTCTCCATCGAGGCGATGAAGATGGAAACGGCGCTGCATGCCGAAAAGGATGGGACGATCTCCGAGGTGCTGGTACGGGCGGGCGACCAGATCGACGCCAAGGACCTGCTCGTCGTCTATGGCGGTTGAGCTTTGGGCTTCTTTCTGCGGCCCAACGACTGCGGCCAATCACCCGATTGTGTATGATCGGGCTGTGAAAAGCTGATTTTTCGAAGAGTTGGCAGTCTCCTCGCCTTGCCCGGCGAGGAGACTTTCTCATAGAGTTACATTCCCGCCATCAGCCCCCAAGACCCACCAGGACATCATCTCCATGAGCAAGTTGAAGATTGCCGTCATTGTCGGCAGCACGCGTATTGGCCGTTTCGCCGAGCATCCGGCCAAGTGGATTGCCGAGCTGGTCGGCCAGCGCTCCGATCTGGACGTCGAGGTTCTCGATCTTATCGACTATCCCATGCATTTCTTCGGCGAAGCGCGCGCCACGACGGCGGAAAGCGACGTCGCCGAGCGCTGGAAGAAGAAGCTGCGCGAATTCGACGGCTTCATCTTCACCGCCGCCGAGTACAATCATGCGCCGACGGCCGTTCTGAAAAACGCGATCGATCTCGGCGAATTCATCCAGAAGCCGGTCGGTTTTGTCGGTTACGGCGGCGTCGGCGGCGCCCGTGCGGTCGAGCAGCTGCGTCTGATCTTCGTGGAAATGGGCGCTGCTTCCGTCAAAACAGGCGTCCACATCGCATTCAGCGAATATCTTGCCGTTCTCAAGGAGGGCAAGAGCCTTGGCGATTACGCCCATCTCAACGAGGCTGCCAAGAATTTGCTTGATCAAATCACCTGGTGGGGCAATGCGCTGAAGGCTGCGCGCGCCGTCGTCACGGCCTCCTGATTGAAGTTCCAGCAATGCCGGGATGGTCGCATCCCGGCATTGCTTCAAATGTCGTAGGTATGCGCCGCGTTGATCGTCGAGATGAAGCGCTTGGTGCGTTCGCGCTCCGGCGCTGTGAAGATCGCCCTGGCGCTGCCCGTTTCCACCACGCTTCCGGCTTCCAGAAAGACGACGTCATTTGCGATCTTCGAGGCAAGCCTGAGATCGTGGGTTGCCATCACCATCGTCGTGCCTTCGCGGGCAAGCTGACCCAGCACATCGACCACTTCCGCCGAGAGTTCCGGATCGAGCGCCGAGGTCGGCTCGTCACAGAGAAGCACGCGCGGCGACGGCGCCAAGGCGCGAGCGATCGCCACACGCTGCTGCTGACCGCCGGAGAGCGTCGAGGGCCAGGCGTCGGCCTTGTGGGTCATGCCGACCTTGGTCAGCAATTCCATCGCCCGCTCGCGCGCTCTTTGTCTCGGCCATTTCAGGACTGTCACCAGGCCTTCCATGACATTCTCGATCGCGGTCTGATGCGGGAAGAGCTGGAAGTTCTGGAAGACCATGCCGGTCTGGCGGCGGATCTTCTGGATCGCCTGCCAGCTCGTTCGTTTGCCCGGCGCAAAGGCCAGCGTTTCCTCTCCGAGGCGGATGGAACCGGCAGTCGGAATTTCGAGCAGGTTGATACAGCGCAGCAACGTGCTCTTGCCGCCGCCCGAAGGCCCGACCAGCGCGGTGACGCTGCCTTCGGGAATGCGGATGCTGATGTCCTTGAGGATGACGGCGTCGCCGAAGCGCTTTTCGATGTTGGAAAGCTCGATCATGCATTGGCCTCCAGCATGCCGCCATACCGCGCGAAGCGGCGTTCGAGCCGCACCTGCAGCTGCGAGAGGACGGAGCTTAGGGCAAGATAGATCAGCGCCGCCTCGATATAGAGGATCAGCGGCTCATAGGTGGTGGCGACGATGCGCTGCGCCGCCTGGAAGAGTTCCGGCACGGTGATGGCGGCGGCAAGCGAGGTGTCCTTGACCAGCGAGATGAAGGTGTTCGACAGAGGCGGGACGGCGACGCGGGCGGCTTGCGGCAGGATGGTGCGGCTCATCGCCTGGCGCCAGCTCATGCCGATCGAATAGGCGGCTTCCCACTGGCCCTTGGGCACCGAGGAAATAACGGCGCGGATGATTTCGGAACTATAGGCGCCGATGTTCAGCGTGAAGCCGATGAGGGCGGCCGGAAAGGCGTCAAGCAGGATGCCGAGGCTCGGCAGGCCGTAGAAGATCACGAAGAGCTGAACGAGCAGCGGCGTGCCGCGGATGACCCAGACATAGAAACGGGCGATGGCGGAAAGCGGCGCCGGCCCGAAGAGCCGGGCGATTGCGGTGGCGAGCCCGAGGGCCAGGCCGAAGACGAAGGACAGCAGCGTCAGCGGAATGGTGAAGATCAGCCCCGCCCAGAGGAGCGAGGGCAGCGAATCCGCCATCAATTGGAGCCAGTGCGGCAAAGGGGTGCTCCCTCTCGTCGGTTGGTGCGTTGGAGGTGTACCCCTCCCCAACCCCTCCCCACAAGGGGGAGGGGCTTGAATGCCGCTCCCGACGCTTTTCACTTTATCGTTTCATCCGCAGAGAGGCGGATGTTTCTGCAGGCGGATGCTGCGAGTTAGCCCCTCCCCCTTGTGGGGAGGGGTTGGGGAGGGGACTTTTTCTGGAGCTTACTTCGAAACGTCCTGGCCGAAATACTTGTCGGCGATCTTCTTGTAAGTGCCGTCAGCCTTGATGTCGGCAAGCGCCTTGTTGATTTCGGCAAGAAGCTCCGGCTCGTTCTTGCGGATGATAATGCCGGAATAATCGGCATTTTCCTGCTCGGCGGCGATCTTCACCGGCGCGTCCGGCTTGTGCTTCTTGAAATCGAGAAAGGAGAGGCTGTCGTTGATCGTGGCATCGGCGCGCTTGGTCAGCACGAGCTGGATCGACTGATCGAAGCCGTCGGTGCCGACGAGCTCGGCGCCGGCTTCGGTTGCGATCTTGCCGAAATTGCTGGTCAGCGACTGGGCGGATTTCTTGCCCTTCAGATCGGCGAAAGTCTTGATGCTGTCGTCGCCGTCGCGGATGATCAGCACGGCCTTGGAAGCGATATAGGGTTCGGAGAAATCGTATTTCTGCTTGCGGGCTTCGGTGATGCCCACCTGGTTGATGACGGTGTCGTAGCGCTTGGCGTCGAGGCCGGCGATCAGGCCGTCCCACTTGCCCTCGACGAACTCGGCCTTGACGCCGAGTTTGGCGGCGATCGCTTCGCCGATTTCGACGTCGAAGCCGACGAGCTTGCCGCTTTCGTCATGAAAGGTGAAGGGCGCGTAAGTGCCTTCGGTGCCGATCTTGAAGACGCCGGCCGATTTGATGGCGGCGAGGTTTTCGCCGGCATGGGCAGGCAGGAGGGCAGCGGCTTGAATGAGGGCAGCGGCAGCGACGGTTTTCAACCAGTCCATTGTTTTATCCATCCTTGGGAGGTTATCATCGGATGAGCGATAGTTCGCAGAAAATTAGGGCGCCGGAAGCGTAAAAAACTGCGAATAAAAGCAGCAACTGCAAATATTTTTCTCAAGCGGCGGTCTGAGCCGTAAATCCTGCTGTAACCGGCTCATCCGCCACTCAGGCTGTCCGGATTTCGCATTGGTCGTGGAGCTTTGTTTCAGAACGTCAGGAAACGTGTGTTTATGCATGTTGCGCGCATGATCGTAATTGTTTATGCACGTTTTCGGTTCCAATGAGTTCGATCCGGTAAAAACATGCAGGATTTTTTATTGCGCGAGCGCCAAGGCGTGATTTCCGACAGGCTGCGGGTGAATGGCCGCGTGCTGGCGACGGAACTTGCGCTCGAATTCGGCGTCTCCGAGGATACGGTGCGGCGCGATCTGCGGGAGATGGCCGCCGCAGGGCTCTGCGAGCGGGTCTATGGCGGCGCATTGCCGATCTCGCCGGCGCACGGAAGTCTGACGCAGCGGATGGGTTTTGCGGCTGACCGGAAACAGGCACTGGCGCGCGCTGCGGCACTGCAGATTGCCGCCGGTTCGACTGTATTTTTCGATGCCGGCAGCACCAATCTGGCGATTGCCAACGCATTGCCGGCCGAACTGACACTGACGGCTGCGACGAATGCGCCGGCGATTGCCGCCGCGCTGATCGATAAGCCTGCCGTCAACGTCATCCTGATCGGCGGAATGGTGGACCGGCAGACCGGCGGTTCGCTCGGCGCCAAAGCCTTGCGGGATATGGAACAGATTTCGCCCGATCTCTGTATTCTTGGTGCCTGCGGCGTCGATCTTGAGGCCGGCATCACCGTGTTCGGTTTCGAGGATGCCGAGTTCAAGCGATATGCGGCGTCGAGAAGCAGAAAAGTCTTGGTGGCTGCAACTTCGGAGAAATTCGGCACTGCTGCTCCGCACAGCATTCTGCCGGTTGCCCATTGTGACTGCCTGGTCGTCGAGCACGATGCTGATCCGGCCATACTCTCCGGTTATCGCGAACGCGGATGCAGAACGGTTATCGCCGAGAAAACGAACTAGGCGGTTGTCACAGAGTTTAGGGAAATCGGACGCCGTTCCGTCCGGCAATGAGGAAGACCGAAAATGGACAGTCATGTGAATGCGCCGCCGGGAGCGCGGAGTGGATTCGTTACCAGAAGCAGGGCGGCGGTTTCCCTGCTTTTTCTGATGAACGGCTTCGTCGTCGGCTGCTGGGCGCCGAAGATCCCGGATTTTGCCGAGCGCCTGGTGCTCTCCAAGTTCGAGCTCGGGCTGATGATCCTTGTCTTCGGCGTCGGCTCGCTGGTGATGATGCCGATTGCCGGAGCGCAGATTGCCAAACACGGCTCGCGCATCGTCGTTCAGATCCTGGCTGTCTGCGTGCTGCCGCTGCTGCTGGCATTGACGCTGGCGCCAAATGTCGTCACCGCGGCAATTTCGCTCTTCCTGTTCGGCGGTTTTATCGGCGCCATGGATGTGGCGATGAACGCCAATGCGGTGTCGGTCGAGAAATCCATGCGCCGCTCCATCATGTCGTCCTGCCACGCTTTCTGGAGCCTTGGCGGGCTGATCGGCTCAGGCCTCGGCGGTATTGCGATCTCCAAGCTCGGCATTCTCGGTCATGCCGAACTGGCGACGGTGCTGGCGGCTATCTTCCTGGCTATCGCCTGGCCGATGATCCTGGCCGATACGCCGCATCCCGACACCAGGAAGGAAAAGACAAGGCTGCCGATGGTGCCGCTGCCGTGGCTGCTCGGTTTAATGGCTCTGTTCTCCATGGTGCCGGAAGGCGCGGTACTGGACTGGGGCGCGCTCTATCTCCGGCAGGAAATGGATGCATCCGTGGCGCTTTCCGGTCTTGGTTTTGCTGCCTTTTCGGCGACGATGGCAATCATGCGCTTTGCCGGCGACCTGGTGCGAGACCGCCTGGGCGGCGTCAAGACGCTGCGGATCTGCACCGTGTTTGCCATCGTCGGCATGCTGCTTGCAGGTCTGGCGCCCAACGCCGAGATCGCCATTCTGGGCTTTGCCTTTTGCGGCATCGGCATTTCCAACATGGTGCCGATCGCCTTCTCGGCGGCTGGCAACATTCCCGGCCTCAAGCCGGGCATCGGCATCTCTGTCGTCACCACCATGGGCTATTCCGGCATGCTGGTTGCGCCGTCCTTGATCGGCTTCGTCGCCGAGCATGTCGGCTTTGCGGCGGTCTTCATGGCGCTGCCGGTACTGCTGCTCGTCGTCCTGCTGTTTTCGAAACTGGCCCGTTATGCCGACGGAGTCTCCGGCGGCGGCCACTAGAACAGGACGATTTTAGGTCGGGATGGCCTAAAATCTGAATCCTGTTCCACCTTAAAAATTCAGAGCATGATGTCATGAGAAAACCGCTCACAGTTTTCGGCACCATGCTCTGAGCCGCCTCCCGACAAAAGTGATATCAGGAGCGGTTGACAAGAAAGCAGTCATGATCCACCTGAAAGGCACTGTTTTCAGGGGTGCAGGAACTCTTAATGTCTCCAATTGCCGATTTTGATCCGAAACCGCGCCGCGCGTCCGTTGCCGTCGATGTCGGCGGCGTCATCGTCGGCGGCGGGGCGCCGGTTGTCGTGCAATCGATGACGAACACTGACACGGCCGATATCGATTCGACCGTCGCCCAGGTCGCCGCTCTCCACCGGGCGGGCTCGGAGCTGGTGCGCATCACCGTCGACCGCGACGAGAGTGCGGCCGCCGTGCCGAAGATCCGCGAGCGGCTGTTGCGGCTTGGCATGGACGTGCCGTTGATCGGCGACTTCCATTATATCGGCCACAAACTGCTTGCCGATCATCCTGATTGTGCCGCAGCGCTGGCGAAATACCGCATCAATCCCGGCAATGTCGGCTTCAAGGACAAGAAGGATAAACAGTTCGCCGAGATCATCGAGATGGCGATCCGCCACGACAAGCCGGTGCGCATCGGCGTCAACTGGGGTTCGCTCGATCAGGATCTTTTGACGGCGCTGATGGACGAGAATGCTAGAGCCGGTTCGCCGCTTTCGGCTCGGCAGGTGACCCGCGAGGCGATCGTGCAATCGGCGCTGCTTTCGGCAGCCCTTGCCGAAGAGATCGGCCTGCCGCGCAACCGCATCATCCTGTCGGCCAAGGTCAGCCAGGTCCAGGACCTGATCGCCGTCAATTCCATGCTTGCCGAACGCTCCAATCATGCGCTTCATCTCGGCCTGACCGAAGCCGGCATGGGCACCAAGGGCATCGTCGCCTCGTCGGCGGCGATGGGCTTCGTGCTGCAGCACGGCATCGGCGATACGATCCGCGTGTCGCTGACGCCGGAGCCGAACGGGGACCGCACGCGCGAAGTTCAGGTGGCGCAGGAAATCTTGCAGGTCATGGGCTTCCGCCAATTCATCCCTGTCGTTGCCGCCTGTCCCGGCTGCGGACGCACGACGTCGACGGTGTTCCAGGAACTCGCCCAGAACATCCAGAACGATATCCGCAAGAACATGCCGATCTGGCGCGAGAAATATCCCGGCGTCGAGGCGCTCAACGTCGCCGTCATGGGCTGCATCGTCAACGGGCCTGGCGAAAGCAAACATGCCGATATCGGGATTTCGCTTCCCGGCACCGGCGAGACCCCGGCCGCCCCCGTCTTCATCGACGGCAAGAAGGCGCTGACGCTGCGCGGTCCTAATATCGCTGCCGACTTTGAGGCGCTCGTCGTCGACTATATCGAGAAGCGTTTCGGCCAGCGGACGGCGGCGGAATGAAGGTCGGCGAATTCGCATGAGCCGCTACTGGTCGCCCATCGTCAGCAAGCTTCGGCCCTATGTCGCCGGGGAGCAACCCCGTATCCCCGGCCTCATCAAGCTCAACACCAACGAGAACCCCTACGGGCCGTCGCCAGCGGCGCTGGAAGCGATCGGCCAAGCGGCGGATGATCGTCTGCGGCTGTATCCCGATCCAGCGGCGACGGAATTGCGCGAAACGATCGCTGCCCGTCACGGTTTGACGGCGGATGAAGTCTTCGTCGGCAACGGCTCAGACGAGGTCCTCGCCCATGCGTTTCAGGCGCTGCTGAAACATCAGCTGCCACTTCTCTATCCCGATGTGAGCTACAGCTTCTACCCGACTTATAGCCTGCTATACGACATCGAAGCGATCGAAGTGCCGGTCGATGACAAGTTCCAGATCCGGCTTGCGGATTACGACAGGCCGTGCGGCGCGATCATCATCCCCAATCCGAATGCGCCGACCGGCATCGGCCTGCCGCTTGCCGAGATAGAGGCGCTTGTCGCCGCCCATCCGGATGCGGTCGTCGTGATAGACGAGGCCTATATCGATTTCGGCGGTGACAGCGCTATCCCGCTCATTTCAAAATATCCCAATCTGCTTGTCGTTCAGACCTTGTCAAAATCCCGCTCGCTTGCGGGTCTGCGCGTCGGCTTTGCGCTCGGGCAGCGGGAGCTGATCGAGGCGCTGGTGCGCGTCAAGGACAGCTTCAACTCCTATCCGCTCGATCGCCTGGCGCAGGTTGCCGCGACGGCGGCAATCAAGGACGAGGCGTGGTTCGAGACATGCCGAAAGAAGCTCATTGCCAGCCGGGACGGTCTCGTCCGGGACCTCGAAGCGCTGGATTTCGAAGTGCTGCCGTCTCAGGCGAATTTCGTTTTCGCAAGGCATAAAGGCCGATCGGGTGCCGCACTTCAAGCGGCTCTGCGGGAGCGTGGTGTTCTCGTTCGGCATTTCGCCAAGCCGCGCATTTCGGAGTTTCTGCGCATCAGCATCGGCACGGACGAGGAATGCGCCCGCCTGGTTTCGGCGCTCAAGGAAATATTGTCGGCGTGATCCGACGATTCAGCTCTTCCGGTCGGCGATGAAATGCGCCGCAGCAGTAAGGGTCGAGGCGCGGGCGCCGTAGGGGGCAAGCAGCGTCTCGGCATCGCGGACATGCTGGCGGAGCTGGGCTTCGGCCCATTCGATGCCGTGCAGCGCCACAAGCGTTCCCTTGCCGCGGGCTGCATCCTTGCCGGTCGCCTTGCCCATGGTCGCAGTGTCCGAGGTCAGGTCGAGGATGTCGTCGGCCAGTTGGAAGGCAAGTCCGATCTTTTCGCCGAAGGCGCGCAGGCGGCGGCGATCTTCCGGCGGGCTGGCCGAGATGAGGGCGCCGGCTTCGCAGGCAAAGCGGATCAGCGCGCCTGTTTTCATCGCCTGCAGGCGGATGATGCCGGCCTCGTCAGGCGCTTGTCTTTCTGCCGCGAGATCGAGCGCCTGGCCACCGGCCATGCCGCCGAGACCGGCGGCGCGAGCAAGAGCCAGCACCAGCGATGCCTTGCTCGTTTCGGGAAGGGCTGTTTCCGGCGTGGCGATGATGTCGAAGGCGTAGGTCAGCAGGCTGTCGCCTGCGAGGATCGCGGTGGCTTCGTCGAATTTTTTGTGGACCGTCGGTTTGCCGCGGCGGAGATCATCATCGTCCATGGCCGGCAGGTCGTCATGCACGAGAGAATAGCAGTGAACGCATTCGAGTGCGGCGCCGACGCGAAGCGCCGCCGCGGCGTCACCGCCGAGAAGGGCGGCACTTTCGACGACGAGCAGTGGGCGCAGTCGCTTGCCACCGTTCAACACGGCATAATGCATGGCGTCGCGCAGCGTCTCAGGTCTGACGATTTCATCGGACAGAGGGCTCGGTGACAGCAATGCGTCGAGCAGCGCCTCGATCTCGCGGGCGTTGTTCCTCAGCCTCGTCTCGAAAGTGTCCCGGTTCGCGTCCATGGGCGCTGTTTGGCATGAGCGCCCCCGGGCTTGCAACGGAATTGTCGATGGCGCAGCAAGATTTGCCACGCACTCTGGCATAAGCTTCGTACAGGCGCTATGACAACGACAGGGGCGAAATCGGGCTGGGGAACATTGGATATAGCGCCGGAGAGAGAGGACAGCGTCGACATGCCGGCTCGTCGGCAATGGTTCGGAGACCGGCGTCTATTGAAGCGCATTGTCCTTGCCGTGCTGATCGTGCTGATCCTTCCCTACGCGCTGATCTTTTTCTATCTTCTGCCGTTTATTCACCCGGTCTCGACGCTGATGCTGCGCGATCTCGTGCTGTTGCGCGGTTACGACAGGCAATGGGTGTCGCTTGATAACATCGCCCCGGTTCTGGTGCAGTCGGTGATGATGTCAGAGGACGGGCAATATTGCTTTCACGGCGGCGTCGACTGGGCGGAAATGCGGATGCTGGTCGAGGATACGCTGAAAGGTCAGGCGACGCGCGGCGGCAGCACCATCCCGATGCAGACGGCTAAGAACCTCTTTCTCTGGAACGGCCGCTCCTTCGTGCGCAAGGCGATAGAGCTTCCGCTCGCGGTCTCCACGGATTTCGTCCTGTCGAAACGGCGGCTGATGGAAATCTATCTGAACATCGCCGAATGGGGTCCTGGCATTTACGGCATCGAGGCTGCGGCCCAGCATCATTTCAAGGTGCCGGCGTCGAAACTGACGCGACGCCAGGCATCGCTGCTTGCCGTTTCGTTGCCGAACCCGATCGACCGCAATGCCGGTAAACCAGGACGAGGCCTTCGCCGGCTTGCCGGCGTGATCGAGAGGCGCGCGCAGGGCTCGGGCGATTACATCAAGTGCATCTATAGGTGAGATCGGAACTTATGGTTACAGCGCCGCGCGTCCTTTCAAGCGCGTACAAGGACGCTGCAAGGCCTTGAATTGCTGCATAAGTTTGTCCTTGAATCGATCGCGCTTTAATGAATTATGCAGGAGAAGGGCCAAACGTCATCTGACATTCTTGGTTCTGCCATATGGGCGAACGCAGTCCAACTGGAGCCCCTGAGTCGCCCATGACCATTACGACGCTTTCGCAAGAGCTTCTCTCTTACTCGAAGACGCACAATCCGAACCCACCTGCGCATCTCGGCAGCCGCTATCGCAAGGTCGGCGGTTTTCTGCCGGAAGCCGGCAATACCATCGTCTGCCATCTCAAGAAGGGTTCGCAGACGCAGGCGGCTTTGATCGAGGCGCGTGAGAGATATCTGGCGATGCCCGAAGCTCCACAGTTCCTCTTCACGTCGATCTCCAGCCTTCACATGACGCTGTTCGAAGGCACCATCGAGACCAGCCGCAGGCAGGATTGCTGGCCGGGCGATCTCCCTCTCGATACGCCGATCGACGACATGACCGAACTGATGGCGGCGCGGCTCGAGGGTTTCTCGATGGCCGAGCCATTTAAGGTCGCGATCGTCGAAGCTCGCCCGTCGGGCCTGCTCGTCGACGGGGCGACGGAGAACGACTGCAAGGTCATGCGCGCCTGGCGCAACGCGTTTGCCGATCTTCTCGGCTACCGCCAGCCGACCCACGAGGACTACAAGTTCCACGTGACCTTCGCCTATGCGATCGAACGGTTGGAGGACGAAGCCTTGCCGCGCTGGCAGGCAATGCTCGATGAGGTCGCCGACGATATCCGCCGCAAGGCCCCTGTTTTAGAACTGGCACCGCCGGCATTCTGTGTGTTCGAGGACATGAACCATTTCAACGAATTGCTGATTTTCGATTTCGACGCCTGACGGGAGAGGCCCATGGCTAGACCGACGCTCTACATCGCCAACAAGAATTATTCCTCCTGGTCGTTCCGGCCCTGGATGGCGCTGACGGGCGTGGGCATCGATTTCGAGGAGGTGCTGATCCCTTTCGACGACGCGGGCGGCAATCCCAATATCAAGGCGGTCTCTCCGACCGGGCGCGTGCCGCTTCTGCAGCATGGCGCATTGAAAATCTGGGAATCGCTGGCGATCATCGAATATGCCGCCGAGCTTTATCCGGACGCCGGGCTTCTGCCCGCGGATCGCGCCCAGCGGGCGCTCGCCCGTTCGGTTTCGATGGAAATGCTCTCGAGCTTCCGGGCTCTGCGCGGCGCCTGCCCGATGAATATTCGCCGGCCGAAGGCCAGGATCGCACTGCCGGACGGGGTCGAGGCCGATATCAACCGCATCGAGACGATCTGGCGGGATCTGTTGCAGCAATCCGGCGGGCCGTTTCTCTTCGGCACATTCGGGGCCGCCGATGCGATGTTTGCACCGGTCGTCAACCGGTTCGAGATCTATGACCTCGTCAGCGGGGACGATACCCTCGCCTATATGGCAACCATGAAGGCGCATCCGGCCTGGCGCAAATGGGAAGAGGCAGCCCGCGCCGAGACTTGGATCGTGCCGGAAGACGAAGTCTGATATGGAATCATCGGCATCGCAAAAAATACGCATGGGGACTGGTCAAGGCCACCCCTTGCATGTATAAGCGCGCCAAATTCCGAAATCGCGACATGTCCGTTTCGGCCGCCGGTGTGGCCGTGGGAATGTTTTGCCCGCAAGTGGAGTAAGAGAAATGGCTGTACCGAAGAGAAAAACAAGCCCGTCCAAGCGCGGTATGCGCCGTTCGGCAGACGCCCTGAAGGCTCCGACCTACGTCGAAGACAAGAACTCCGGCGAACTGCGCCGCCCGCACCATATCGACCTGAAGACCGGCATGTATCGCGGCCGCCAGGTTCTGACGCCGAAGGAAAGCGCATAATTTCCGATCCGGCTTGTCTGATCGAAGTTGCAAGGCCGGCCTCAAGCCGGCCTTTTGCTTTTCGGCGATATAATATTTGCAATGACTTGCAGTGTGGCAGCGGTTTGGCGCAGTATTCTTCCAGCCCGCTACAGCGCCGTGCATCTTCTCAGGCGCGCAAAGGACGCTGTAGCACTTTGAATCGACGCAATATGCTTTGCGAAAATCGAATCTGATTTTCGCAAAGCATATTGCGCTGGGAGATTGCCGATGATCGCCGCCATGCCTCTGATGATTATCCCGTTTATTCTCTACAATCTGGCGATGCTGGGCCTGATGGGCGATGGCGGCATTCCGGCCCTGCAGCATGATATCATCGTGCTGTCGATGATCTCGGGCGCGATATGGAGCATGGCGCTCGGCGATCTCATTATCGTTATAGCGCTTGTCGTGCTGTTCTTCGAAATCCTGAAGGCAACCAGAACCGGGCCCGGCAACCTTATCAACCACATGCTGTCGATGCTGGTTTTCATCGCCTTCCTGGTCGAGTTTCTACTCGTCCGGGACGCTGCGACGCAGGTATTCTTCATTTTGATGACGATCGCTCTGATCGATGTGATCGGCGGCTTTGCCGTCTCGATCCGGAGCGCCGGGCGGGATGTTTCTATCGGCTTATAGATTGTCGAGCTTGTTCTGAAGGGCGCGGAGCTGTTCCTTCAATTCATCGATATCCTTGGCTTCGGCTTTGCGGCTTTCCTTGGCGGGCGGCGTCATGAAGGGTGAGAACATCTGCATGGCCTGCTGAAACAGCTCGGTATTGCGGCGAACCTGGTCCTCGACCATCTGCATCGGCAGCTGCAGGTTCTTGCCGAGCGGCGTTTCGCCCAAGGCACGGTTCACCTGCTCGCGCATCTGAGACTGCTGTTCGGCGAAGGCGCGCATCGAATGTTCGAGAAAGCTCGGCACGACCATCTGCATCTGGTCGCCGTAATAGGTGATGAGCTGGCGCAGGAAGGAGATCGGGAGAAGCGTGTTGCCGGTCTTCGATTCCTGTTCGAAGATGATCTGGGTCAGCACCGAGTGGGTGATGTCATCTCCGCTTTTTGCATCCTGGACGGTAAAATCTTCGCCTTTCTTCACCATCTCCGCCAGGTCTTCCAGCGTGACGTAGGTGCTGGTGCCCGTATTGTATAGCCGTCGATTGGCGTATTTCTTGATGACTATCTGACCCTCATGCTTCGCCATATCAGTCTCCTGGACCCCCGTCTGAATTATGGATATTCCTCCACTTCAGACTGTAAACGCAAAAGAAGGCCGGTGACAATCTCTTTGTGCGATGCGGCAAACCTTTAACAGAGCAGATGAATCGGGCTTTCGCAGGCTCTGCCGAAAAATGACCGCAGCCGGTCTTCGCGTTTGACTTGCGCTCCAAGCTTTGCCAGTTTCCTCTTATGTAAGTGAGACGAAAACGAGGAGCGTCCCCATGAGCAATTCATCCATCGTCATCGCCAGCGCAGGTCGAACAGCAGTGGGCTCGTTCAACGGCGCTTTCGCAACGGTCCCTGCGCATGAGCTCGGGGCGGCCGTCATCAAGGGTGCGCTCGCGCGCGCCGGCGTCGATGCCGGCGAAGTGGACGAGGTGATCCTCGGCCAGGTGCTCGCTGCCGGCGAGGGCCAGAACCCGGCCCGCCAGGCGGCGATGAAGGCCGGCATTCCGAATGAAGCGACGGCCTGGGGCGTCAATCAGCTCTGCGGTTCGGGTCTGCGCGCCGTTGCACTCGGCATGCAACAGATCGCCAACGGCGACGCCAAGATCATCGTTGCCGGCGGCCAGGAATCGATGTCGATGGCGCCGCATGCCATGCATTTGCGCGGCGGCGTCAAGATGGGCGACGCGAAGATGATCGACACGATGATCAAGGACGGCCTGACCGATGCCTTCCATGGCTACCACATGGGGATCACCGCCGAAAATGTCGCGCGTCAGTGGCAGCTTTCGCGCGACGAGCAGGATCGGTTCGCCGTCGCCTCGCAGAACAAGGCTGAGGCGGCGCAGAAGGCCGGCCGCTTTGCCGACGAGATCATCCCCTACATCATCCAGACGCGTAAGGGCGACGTTACGGTCGATGCCGACGAATATATCCGCCACGGCGCTACGCTGGAGGCGATGGGCAAGCTGCGCCCGGCCTTCGACAAGGAGGGCACCGTTACGGCCGCGAATGCGTCCGGCCTCAATGACGGTGCGGCCGCAGCGGTGCTGATGAGCGAAGCGGAGGCGGTCCGGCGCGGCATCCAGCCGCTCGCCCGCATCGTTTCCTGGGCAACGGCGGGCGTCGATCCGCAGATCATGGGCACCGGCCCGATCCCGGCTTCCCGCAAGGCGCTCGAAAAGGCCGGCTGGTCGGTCGGCGATCTCGATCTTGTCGAGGCCAATGAGGCTTTTGCAGCGCAAGCCTGCGCCGTCACCAAGGATCTCGGATGGGATCCTGCGATCGTCAACGTCAACGGCGGGGCAATCGCCATCGGCCATCCGATCGGTGCTTCCGGCGCGCGCGTTCTCAATACGCTGTTGTTCGAAATGAAGCGCCGCGGCGCCAAGAAGGGTCTTGCCACGCTTTGCATCGGCGGCGGCATGGGTGTCGCCATGTGCTTCGAAGCACTTTAAATAGCATACGATCCGTCATTGATTGAAAATCTCGCCACAAGGCGGGGCGAAAACAAAAAGGGAGCGGAACATGAGCAGAGTGGCTGTGGTCACCGGGGGAACGCGCGGCATCGGCGCGGCCATATCCATGGCGTTGAAAAATGCCGGATACAGAGTTGCTGCCAATTATGCCGGCAACGACGAGAAGGCCAAAGCCTTCCACGACGTTACCGGCGTCCCGGTGTTCAAATGGGATGTTTCGGATTACCTCGCTTGCGGCGAGGGGATTGCCAGGATCGAAAGCGAGATCGGGCCGGTCGAAATCCTTGTCAACAATGCGGGTATTACCCGTGACGCGATGTTCCACAAGATGACGCCGCAGCAATGGCACGAGGTGATCAATACCAACCTCACCGGTCTGTTCAACATGACGCATCAGGTCTGGACCGGCATGCGCGACCGCAGCTTCGGCCGGATCGTCAACATCTCGTCGATCAACGGCCAGAAAGGCCAGATGGGTCAGGTGAACTATTCGGCAGCCAAGGCGGGCGATCTTGGCTTCACCAAGGCGCTGGCCCAGGAAGGGGCGGCCAAGAACATCACCGTCAATGCCATCTGCCCGGGTTATATCGGAACGGAGATGGTGCTTGCCGTGCCGGAAAAGGTGCTGAACGAACGCATCATCCCGCAGATCCCCGTCGGCCGCCTCGGTGAGCCGGAAGAGATCGCGCGTTGCGTTACCTTCCTCGCCTCCGACGATGCCGGCTTCATCACCGGTTCGACGCTGACGGCCAATGGTGGGCAGTTCTTCGCCTAAAGTCCGTCTCGCAAAACTGCATCGTCGTTTGCGATTACGACATGCGTCACTTTCCGAGTGGATCAGCGGTGGATTGAAGCAAGAGCGCGTCCGGTTGGGTGCGCTCTTGCTTATTTCATGCCCGGTATGCGCATCCCCGCTTGCGCCTGGGCGTCAGTTGGGTTGGACTTCGGCGACCGATCGCCAACGCCTTGCCCGCGGGCGGAGCTAACAAAGAAAAACGGGCGCCAAAGCGCCCGTTGGGAGTCCGATATGCTTTTGCGGATCAGCAACGGGCCTCGTAGCGGCGGCCGTAACGGTCGCGATAGACGCAGTAGCCGCGGCGTTCGACCGAATGGCCAATAAGAGCGCCGGTCAGACCGCCGGCGACAGCGCCGACCGCGGCACCACCCCAGCTGTTGGTGACAACACCGCCGATGACCGCACCGGTGCCGGCGCCGATCGCGGTACCTTGCTCGGTCGCTGTGCAGGATGCCAGAGCGCCAACGAGCGCACCAATAAGAACAATCTTCTTCATCATGTCGAAACTCCCCAGGTTTGTTGGCCTTTAGACGCGGCCCATGAGTACAAGAATAATGATAATCACGAGAACTAGCCCCAAACCGCCGGAAGGTCCATAGCCCCAGCCACGGCTATAACCCCAATTCGGCAAGGCTCCGATCAAGAGCAGAATGAGGATAACAAGAAGTATTGTGCCAAGCATGGTGTGTTTCCTTCATTTCATCGGCAATTTGAATGGACGAGAAACACGTATTGGCGATTTTTGTTCCCGGTTAAGCCAGGAAATGTCACGCGTCCTGACCTCGGCCTATCGGAAACTTGCTCCAATGGTTAAAAAAGCATTTAAATACAATATGTTGCGGTGAACAAAGCGAGAAAATCGCGATGTCGCCGATTCGTCAGCGATTCGTTCCTTATTTGATCGGTGCGCTGCCATTGACCATCCTGACGTTAATCGCATCTAAATCCGCCTCCCCAAAGCTTAACGCCAAGACCACGAGACGGAACGGGGCATCCGCTATCGATCCGCATCTAGCGCGCCGATTGAATTCAGCCCACCAGATATTGTCGTGAACAGAAGGCGAAACCAATACAGTCGGCGATTCGTCGCCGATTCGTTCAGGTTTTGGTCGACAGGTTAATTTCGGGCGCAATTTTCGATTGTTCGCCGCAGGGCTGACTCGTCTTCCACGACAGCGAAATAAAAAAGGGGAGGGAGTCCGGCGATTCAGCATCTAGTGGGAAAAACTGATTCAAAATCAATACTTAGCCGTGAACAAAAGCTGAATCATCGCGAGTCAGCGATTCGTCGCTGATTCGTTCTCACGCTGTTCCGAATCGGAAATTCAGGTGTTCCGCGAGACTCGCAAAGGTCGTAATCCCAGAAGCAATTTGAAATCTGCCCTTGCGTTTGCGGTGACAGCTGTCCATGTGTTCTCTAGCTTCCATGAGGAGCCGAGATTTTCCTGGGGGCGCCCGCCCCATTTGCATGGACCCATGATTCTGACTTCGCAGCCGACTATTCTGAGTGGACGCGGTGTGACCGCGGTGCTCGGGCCGACCAATACCGGCAAGACCCATTATGCCATCGAGCGCATGGTCGCGCATGGAAGCGGCGTGATCGGCCTGCCGCTCAGGCTGCTGGCGCGCGAGGTCTATACGCGGGTGGTGGAGAAGGTCGGCGTCCAGAATGTGGCGCTGGTTACCGGCGAGGAAAAGATTTCGCCGCCCAATGCGCGTTTTTCGGTCTGCACCGTCGAGGCGATGCCGCGCGAGACCAAGGCAGCTTTCGTCGCGATCGACGAGGTGCAACTCGCCGGCGATCTCGAGCGCGGCCATATCTTCACCGACCGCATCCTGCATCTTCGCGGCCGTGAGGAAACGCTGCTGCTCGGTGCGGCGACGATGCGGCCGATCCTTCTGCAGCTTCTGCCCGGCATCACTATCGTCGAGCGGCCACGGCTTTCGCATCTTTTTTATGCCGGGCAGAAGAAAATCACCCGGTTGCCGCAGCGCTCGGCCATCGTTGCCTTCTCGGCCGACGAGGTCTATGCCATCGCCGAGCTCATCCGCCGGCAGCGCGGCGGTGCGGCCGTCGTGCTTGGCGCGCTCAGCCCGCGCACCCGCAATTCGCAGGTCGCGCTCTACCAGGCGGGCGATGTCGAATATCTGGTGGCGACCGATGCGATCGGCATGGGCCTCAACCTCGATGTCGATCACGTTGCCTTCGCCCAGGACCGGAAATTCGACGGCTACCAGTTCCGCAATCTCAATCCGGGTGAACTCGGTCAGGTCGCCGGGCGCGCCGGGCGGCACGTGCGGGACGGTACCTTCGGCGTCACCGGACAGGTCTCACCGTTCGACGAAGAGCTGGTGCAGCGCATCGAGGGGCATGAATTCGACAACGTCAAGGTTTTGCAGTGGCGGACGACCGAGATGGACTTCTCCTCGATCCCATCGCTGCGCGCCAGCCTCGAGACAGGGCCGCGTGTGCCGGGGCTGACGCGGGCGCTGCCTGCGGTCGACCAGCAGGCGCTCGAACAGCTTTCGCGCTATCCCGAGATCGTCGGTCTTGCCGACAGGCCTGCCCGCGTCGAAAAACTCTGGGAGGCTTGCGCGCTTCCCGACTATAGGCGTATCACCCCGGCACAACATGCCGATCTTATCTCGACCCTCTTTTCTGATCTCGTTCGCTATGGCACGGTGAACGAGCAGTTTCTCGCGGAGCAGGTTCATCGCTCCGATCGGACAGATGGGGAAATTGACACGCTTTCGGCGCGAATCGCGCAGATAAGAACCTGGACCTATGTTTCGAATCGGCCCGGTTGGCTTGCCGATCCGACACACTGGCAGGAAAAGACGCGGGAAATCGAAGATCGATTGTCCGACGCGTTACATGAAAGGTTGACGAAACGCTTTGTTGATCGCAGGACATCTGTGCTCATGAAGCGCCTGAGAGAGAATGCGATGCTGGAAGCTGAAATCAGTGTGAATGGCGATGTCTTCGTTGAAGGACATCATGTAGGGCAATTGAGCGGATTCCGTTTCACGCCGGTGACTGGAACGGACGGGCCGGATGCCAAGGCGGTTCAGGCTGCGTCGCAAAAAGCGCTCGCGCTCGAATTCGAGGCGCGCGCGGCTCGAATCCATGCCGCGGGCAACAGCGACCTGGCGATCGGCTCGGATGGGTTGATCCGTTGGATCGGCGACCCGGTGGCGCGGCTTTCGGGCAGCGATCACATCATGCGTCCGCGCGTGATTCTGTTGGCCGACGAGCAGTTGACGGGCAATGCCCGCGATCATGTCGCCGCCCGGATCGAACGCTTCGTCAATCATCATATCAGCACGGTGCTGAAGCCACTCGATGATCTGTCGCGGGCCGAGGACCTGCAGGGTCTCGCCAAGGGGCTGGCCTTCCAGCTCGTGGAGAATCTCGGCGTGCTGTTCCGCCGTGACGTGACCGAGGAAGTGAAATCGCTCGACCAGGAGGCGCGAGCCTCCATGCGCCGCTACGGCGTGCGTTTCGGGGCTTATCATATTTTCGTTCCGGCACTTCTGAAGCCGGCGCCGGCCGAGCTCATCACCCTGCTCTGGGCGCTGAAGAACGACGGTTTGGACAAGCCTGGTTATGGCGATCTCATTCCGGTGCTTGCCGCCGGCCGCACCTCCGTCGTCACCGATCCGAGTTTCGAGCGGATGTTCTACAAGCTCGCCGGCTTCCGGTTCCTCGGCAAGCGTGCCGTGCGCATCGACATTCTCGAACGGCTTGCCGATATCATCCGCCCGCTGCTGCAGTGGAAGCCGGGTCAGAACAACCGTCCGGAGGGCGCCTATGACGGTCGCCGCTTCACGACGACGACAGCCATGCTGTCGATCCTCGGTGCGACGCTCGAGGATATGGAAGAAATCCTCAAGGGTCTCGGTTATCGCGCCGATGCCGTGAAGGCGGAAGAGGCATCGGCACATCTTGCGACGCAGGATGCGGCCTCAGTGCCGGCTGCCGCCACCGAAACGCCTGCGGACGAGGCGGAAAAGGCCGATCACGACGATGCCGACGGGGCAGCGGACGAGATTGCCGCCGAGCCATCCGCAACCGAGCCGGTTTCGGCTGACGTCGAAACGGCTGTGGCAGAAGCGGTCGAAACCCCCGCTCCCGATGAGGCGATCGAGACGTCCCTGGCGGAGGCCTCCGCTCCCGTGGAAGCAGCATCCCCTTCTGTGGAAGCTGTGTCGACTCCCGAGGAGGCGGCATCCGCTTCCGGGGAAGCCGGGGAGCCCTCGGAACCGAAGCCAGTTCTTCTGTGGCGCCTCGGCGGCCGCAACGACAATCAGCGCCAGGCGCGCGGCGGTCATGGCGAACGCCGTGGCGGCCAGGGCCAGGAGCGCGGTCAGAACCAGGAGCGCACCGACCGCAATCGCCGGCCGGCCGGCGGTGAAGGCGGCGAGAGCAATCGCGGCGGCGAAGGCCGCGACAATAATCGTCAAAACCGCGGCAAGGACGGCGGCAATCGCGATGGCGGCCGGCCGCAGCAGGCAAGAGGCGATCGCAACAGTCAACCACGGGGCGACCAGCCGCGCGGCGACCGGCAGGACCGCAAGGATCGCGGCGAGCGAAATGATCGCAACGATCGCAACAACAATCGCGGTGGTTCGCAGCCGTTGCGCTTCGAGGCCAAGCCGCCGCGCAAGGAGAAGCCGATCGATCCGGATTCACCTTTCGCCAAGCTCGCGGCTCTGAAGGAGCAGATGAAGAAGTAGTCATGAGCGGGGAGACACAGCCGACAAGCGGTTCGCGCCAGCGCATCGATAAGTGGCTGTTCTTCGCGCGCATGGCGAAGTCGCGCTCGCTGGCGCAGAGCCATATCCAATCGGGCCATGTGCGCATCAACGGCGAGCGCTGCAAGCATCCGAGCCAGATGGTCAAGCCGGGCGACCGTATCGAGATGACGCTGGAGTGGCGCGATCTCATTCTTCTCGTGCGCCTCGCCGGCGAGCGGCGAGGCCCCTTTGAGGAGGCCCGACTGCTTTACGAAGACCTGTCGCCGCCCCCCGATGAGGCAAAACCTCTCACGCCTTACGAGCAGGCGATCCGGGCGACCGGCACCGGCCGTCCGACCAAAAAGGAACGGCGGGCAATCGACAGGCTGATGTCGGACGAGGATTAGAAAACTCTGTCTGCGGCGGCGGCTTTTGCAGATCGTTTATCCTTGAAATCCGGCGTTAAAGCCGATACGTCACTGACAACCTGCCGGAAACGTGCTTGCCTCCCAAGCCTGCCCACGCTTTCCTCCGGCACGGGGATAGGCGCGACGTTCCAGGTTGCCCGGCCCCATCTGCATGGAATCCTGGAGTTCTTCATGACCTATGTCGTGACCGACAATTGCATCAAGTGCAAATACACCGATTGCGTGGAAGTCTGCCCTGTCGACTGCTTCTACGAGGGCGAGAATTTCCTCGTCATCCATCCCGACGAATGCATCGATTGCGGCGTTTGCGAACCTGAATGTCCCGCCGAGGCGATCAAGCCCGACACCGAGCCGGGTCTCGACAAATGGCTGAAGATCAATACCGAATATGCCACCATCTGGCCGAACATCACGGTCAAGAAAGACCCATTGCCCGAGGCCAAGGACATGGATGGCGAGACCGGAAAGTTCGAGAAATATTTCTCCGAGAAACCCGGTTCCGGCGATTGAGACGGCGGCCATATTCGGTCGCTGGATTCGGGCGACCGCGGGGCGAAACGTTTGGAGCCTTTCCTGGTCAGATTGCAGCATTCTGCCGGAGCAGGTTTTCGTCAGGGCAGAGGCGATTGGCGATGGGCATACCCCTTGGTACGTCCGAGCCGATCGCCTCTGATCCTGGCGGAAAAATGCCCGGCCCACCGGCCGCACCGCTTCGCCATGGCGAAGCGATAAGTGCGTCCGGCGTTTCCTGAGTCTTGCAGATTTGCCAGGCAAATCTGCGGGAGGGTTGGCTGAAACGGGCCGGCTGATCGACCGGCCGGCTTGGCCGTAGAGCTTTGCTACGACGCGCGCCGGCCGCTCGACCATCCGACTCCGTTTGAGCCAACAGAATGCTGAAATCTGACCAGGAAAGGCTCCTAAAGCTGCGCGAGGCATATGGGTGACATGTGTTGCCCGCATGACTCAAGTGAAGCAAATTATTGATTTCCTCATATTTTTATGATAGGTTTCGGCTACTGTTCCATTTGTGGCATGACGCATGCCCAAAACCATCACGAAAGCAAAACCAATCCGTACGCGGTTTCCGTGACATATCAACGCTTTGAGCGCCGGGTCCCAAGATCGTGCGCGAGAAGTTCTTTGCTTTTGCCCGATGGGACCAGAGTGAAGTCACCCGACGGATACTACCGTCTCACCCGGGCCTGACTGACCCGGCTCCGGCCGCCGCCGGAAGCGTAACAGGGAGTTTTTGAATAGAATGACGACTCAGCAGAAAAAGCCTTCCACCGCACGCCATGGCTTCAAGACCGGTGAATCGATCGTCTACCCCGCTCACGGCGTCGGTACCATCACCGCTATCGAAGAGCAAGAAGTTGCCGGCATGAAGCTCGAACTTTTCGTTATCGATTTCGAAAAGGACAAGATGCGGCTGAAGGTTCCGGTCGCCAAGGCGATGAGCATCGGCATGCGCAAGCTTTCGGAAACGGATTTCGTCGAGCGTGCATTGAAGGTCGTGCAGGGCAAGGCGCGCGTCAAGCGCACCATGTGGTCCCGCCGCGCCCAGGAATATGATGCCAAGATCAATTCCGGCGACCTGATTTCCATCGCTGAAGTCGTGCGCGATCTCTATCGTGCCGAAAACCAGCCCGAACAGTCCTATTCCGAGCGTCAGCTTTATGAGGCTGCGCTCGACCGCATGGCGCGCGAAATCGCCGCCGTCAACAAGATGTCGGAAACCGAAGCCGTCCGCCTGGTCGAGACCAATCTCAACAAGGGTCCGAAGCGCGGCAAGGCGATAGAAGAAGACGACTCACAGGACGAAGCCGCATAAGGCGCCCTGTTTTTCCCCTATCAAAAAACCCGGCTTGCGCCGGGTTTTTTATTGGAACTTTTTTTCGACTGCCGCGTTTAACACACGTGATTGCGGACTGCTCGCAGGGCAATGGCCCCGACGGGCGAACTGTCATTCCGTCAATGTTCGATGAGGAGCGGATCATGCCTTTTCAATATTGCCCATCCGGCAACGTGAAGAAACAGGTCCGGCCCAGCCGTCTTAACGGCACATGATGAGAAATAGGGCCTCCCCCTGAAAAGTCCAGGGGCGAGGCCTTTATGCATTCAGAACCCCATTCAGTCCGGACAGCGATGTTCCGGAGGGTGCGTTTTATTGTTCATTTAGGGCGAGAGGCCTGTTTCAGGAGATCGAAATGAAGAACATGTCTGCAGATCGGCGCATGATCAAAATCGCGATGGCCGCCCCCTATCTTGCCCGTCAGGAAGAGCACGATCTCGCCATTCGTTGGAAGGATCACGATGATCGCGGCGCGCGCAACCAGATCGCCATGGCCCATATGCGCCTCGTCATCTCCATGGCGGGTAAGTTCCGCAATTTCGGGCTGCCAATGAGCGATCTCGTGCAGGAGGGCTATGTCGGCCTTCTGGAGGCTGCCGCTCGCTTCGAGCCGGAACGCGACGTACGGTTTTCCACTTATGCGAGCTGGTGGATCAGGGCGTCGATCCAGGATTATATCCTGCGCAACTGGTCGATCGTGCGCGGCGGCACGAGTTCGGCACAGAAGGCGCTTTTCTTCAATCTTCGTCGTCTGCGCGCCAAGCTCGCCAAGGGTGACACACAGCTGACGCTGCAATCCATTCACCAGGAAATTGCCGCGGCGCTCGGCGTCAGCCTCTCCGATGTGCAGACCATGGACGCCAGGCTTTCCGGCAATGATGCCTCGCTGCAGGCGCCTTCGGTCTCGGGCGATGCCGAGAGTGCGGAAAAGATGGACTTCCTCGTCAGCGATGATCCCCTGCCGGACGAGCAGGTTTCCAACATGATCGACGGAGAGCGCCGCCGCGTCTGGCTCGCCTCGGCGCTGACACATCTCAACGAACGTGAGATGAAGATCATCAGCGCCCGGCGTCTGGCGGAAGACGGTGCCACGCTCGAAGAACTCGGCGCCGATCTCGGTATTTCCAAGGAACGTGTGCGGCAGATCGAAAGCCGGGCGATGGAAAAACTCCGCAGCGCGCTTGTCAGCGCCGATCCGCATATGGCGGCTTACGCTTAGATAAGTGCTACGGCGCCGTTAGCGTCTGAAAGATGCATGGCGCGGTAAACCTCGTTCCCCTCCAGCAGCACAGACTGGCCCGGCGCAAGCCGGGTTATTTTTTACTCGGCGATGATCTTGACGCGATCGCCTGGTGAAACGGCTGCCCCCGTGGGCAGGGCGTTGATGAGTTTGAAGAGATCGAGCTTGCGGTCGGTGCCCATCATGCGGGCGGCGAGGGTCGAGATGTTTTCACCCGGCCGGACGGTGACGACGCGGATGCGCAGCGGCTTGAGCGAAGCTGCCTCCGCCGGCGTCATGCGCCGGAAACTCGCACGCAGGACATTGGCCGTTGGCTCAAGGGCGTCGCTGCCTTTCGGCACGGCGGTGAGGAAACGGAAGATCTGCGAATTGTTGCGGATCACGGTGACATCGAAATCCCAGCGGTCTGCGCTTGCCCGCGCTGTGGCTGCTTCCATTCCGTTGATGGTGACCGGCTGGATGGTCGACGGGTCGAGGCCGGTCACCCAGCCGCTGGAGATATAGTTGGTGAGGCTCTGGTTCTGATTGTCGGCGACGCCGTCGAAGCGGACGGCGATGTCGTTCGGGCCGGTGGCCATCACCGCTTCGACCTTATTGTCGATGTGGAAATCCGGCGGCACGTCGAAGCGGATGCCGAGGCCGCCATGCAGGAAGGTCTGGCCGCGCACATAGCCTTCCTCAGGGCTGTCGCCATAGAGCAGGCCGTCGATGCCGTCGAGATAATAGTCGCGGCCCTTGTCCCCGACCGAACCTTCCTGGCCGAAGGCCCGGGCGTGGGTGCGGGCAAGCTCGATGCGCTGCGCCGAATTCGGATGGCTCGACAGGAAGTCCAGGCTCTGGTCGGCTTCGGGATCGACCGACATGAAGCGACTGTAAGCCGCCATGGAATCGAGGAAACGGGCAGCGGAATAAGGGTCGTAGCCGGCTTCGCCAAGCATGCGCACGCCGATGACATCGGCCTGCAGTTCCTGCTGACGTGAGAAGGCGGCGAGCCGCAGCTTGCCGCGGGCTAGCGCCTGCTTGCCGGCGATATCGCTGGAGAGGACCTCGGCGACGACGCGGCTGGCGATGACTTCAGCCTCTTCGCGCTTCTGCCGCTCGATGCCATGGTTCGCCGTCACGTGGCCCATCTCGTGCGACAGTACCGCGGCGACTTCCGAGGCGTCGTTGGCAAGGGCAAGCAGGCCGCGGGTGACGTAGAGATAACCGCCGGGCAGCGCAAACGCGTTGATCGCCGGAGAATTCAGGATGGTGATGCGGTAGGATTGGCTCGGATTTTCCGACACCGCCGTCAGCGCGCCGGCGATACGGGCGACGAGGCGCTCGGTCTTGGCGTCCTTGTATTCGCCGCCGTAGCTGGCGACGATGCGCGGATGCTCACGGGCGCCCATCGCCGCGCGCGGGTCGTTCTTTTGCACCTCGTCGACGATCTGCGGATTGGAAGAAGGCGAAACGCTCGGCTGGTAGGATTGGTCGATCAGCGTTTGACAGCCATTCAGCGCCATTGCGACGGCCGAAAGCAGCATCAGGCGACGCGCGAAACGCCGCGGCGCGGAGATGGCATCACTGGAAAGCGCGGGCGATTTCCACGTCGTCAAGCTGTCCAGTCTGGTTCTCCGCATCATGTCGCTGTCTTGCCGGTTTGCCGCAGATTGACACCGACCGTGGCAAGGGGAATTCAACAGGTGCGCACCCCTGATCTCGCGCTGCACAATCGGCCGATACAAGTCCTTGCTGTAGCTGATTTACGCATCGGTTGCATAGCGAGACTCTGTTTAAATGTGGCGCCGTTGCATTTTAGCCAGCCTCGCTCATGAGGCATTCCCTCCGCTCGGATGAAATTATGGCGAAAGTTCCGTCACGACACGGAGATTCGTCGGCGGCGCAGAAAAAGAACGGGCCGATTGAAGTAACCGAAACGATGGCGGCAGCCATGCGAGAAAATTGCAACCGCCGATAATACCTCATCGGGAGGAACGCCTCCCGATGAGGTATTCCGAGAGTTCGATTCGATTACTCCGCCGCCTCCGCCGTCGGCGGTTGCGGCATCTTCGCCTCGCCGGCGCGGGGCAACTGCACAGGCTTCAGCATGATGGCGGCCACAAGGCCGATCAGGGCAATAGCACAGGAGGTCATAAAGAGCGGCGAAAAGGCGGCGGCATAGATATCGGCGACGGCCTGGCGGCTTGTTTCGGGCAGGGCGGCCATCATTTTCGGCGTCAGCTGCTCGATATCGGTAACACCGGGAATGGAGACGCCGACTTTGTCGAGCTGAGAGGCGATAATGGCGCCATAGATGGAAATGGCGATCGATGCACCTCCCATGCGCGACAGCGTCACCGAGCCGGTGGCCGCACCGACATCGCGGGCCGGCGCTGCATTCTGTACGCCGATGATGGGAACCTGCTGGGCAAGGCCGATGCCGATGCCATGCAGCATCATGATCGCCCCGATGAAGGCGATCGGCGTTCCCGCGTGGATCTGCGACATCAGCGCAAAGGCGATGGCGCTGCAGGTCAGGCTTGCGATGGCAAAGGGCTTGTAACGCCCAGTCTTCGAGATGATGCGGCCTGCGGACAGCGATCCGCAGACGAGGCCGCCCGTCAGAAGGATGAAGAGCGCACCGGCGGCAGAGGGCGAAAGGCCGGTGGTGGTCTGCAGGAAGAGGGCGAGATAGTTGACCATGCCGATGGCGATGGCGCCGCCCATGATCGACATCACCAAGAGCAGGCTGAAGGTCGAATTGCGAAAGAGCTGCAGGGGAACGATCGGTTCCGGCGCGCGGCGTTCGACGAGCACCCAGGCGACGGCGCAAACGATACCGAAGGCGATGATGACGATGCTCTGTGGCGAGACCAATGCCCCGAAGAGTTCGCTGCTGTCGGTGGCAAGCACGATGCTGGTCGTCGTCAGGGCGAGAAGCAGCGCACCGGCATAATCGATCTTGGGCCGGCGATGCGGTTTGCGATAGGGCAGCATCACGGCAAGGCCGGCAAGCGCGATTAAGCCGATCGGCACGTTGACGAGGAAAATCGAGCGCCAGCCGAAAAGGTCGCTCATCGTGCCGCCAAGCACCGGTCCGATCGCCCCTGACGCCATCAACACGAGGCTGGAATAGCTTTGGTAGCGGGCCCGTTCGCGCGGCTCGAACAGATCGGCATTGACGGCGAAGATCGACACCATGATGCCGCCGCCGCCAAGACCCTGCAGCACGCGGGCGGCGATCAGCGTGTTCATGGAGACCGCAAGGCCGCAGACCGCCGAGCCGACGGTGAAGATCAGGATCGCCGTCATCATCACGTATTTGCGGCCGAAGAGATCGCCAAGCTTGCCATAAACCGGCATGACGGCGCTCAGCGACAGCAGATAGGCCGAGCCGATCCAGCCGAAGCGCTCGAGATGGCCGAACTCGCCGACGATCGTCGGCAGCGCCGTCGAAACGATCTGATTATCCAGCGTCGCCATGAACATGGCCGTCATCAGGAAGAAGAAGAGGATGAGCCGGCGACGAGGATCCGTCACGAGCGGCGCAGGCGCGAGTTGCATATCCATGGAGCATCATTCCGGGTTGGGTAGATTTTTATGTGCTAACAGCATATATTTGTCAATGGCACATTAATGACATCGGCATGTTCAAATTCCACCACGGCTCTGCTATGGTCCCGGCATGAACGAAGTGCTGACCAAAACCATTTCCACAGAGCCAGAGCCGGTTGAGGAAGACGTGCCTCGCATCGGCCGAAGCATGGGGCGCATGCGGTTGATGACCGGGCGGCGATTGATCGGCCGGCTGGCGATCCAGAGTGCTGCACCGGGCCTTGAACTTTCGCATCTCGACGTGCTCGATGCGGTGCGCAGGGCACAGCCTGCCGGCGAGGTGACCGTCGGCATGATCGCGGAAATGCTGCGCATCGATCCGTCACGGGCCAGCCGGGTGGTGGCCGACATGGTCGGGCGGAACGTGCTGCGCCGCGAGGCTTCGCAGGCCGATGCGCGACGGATTGTCGTTGTCATGACCGAGGTCGGCCAGAATCTGCTGGCCGAGATCGTCGCGCAGAAACTCGCGATCATCTCCGAGATCGTCTCCGACTGGCCTGAGCAGGATGTCACTCGTTTCGCCATGCTCTTCGAACGTTTCATCGGCGGTTACGAGGCGATCTTCCAGTCGCGCGACAAGGATACGCCGGGCTAGAGCATCATGCCGAAGAATGTGTGCGGTTTTCTTATGGCATCCTGTTCTAGCGGCGCTCGAAGGCAAATGGCGCCGATCCGCTGGCGCCCCTTCCCCTCGACCCCCGGTTTGCGCTAAGGGCAATGCCCATGAGCCCATCCACCTTCACCATTCTCCTCGGCGGCGAACTCAGCCTGACGGAGCGCCTGCGCCAAGCCATCGGCGGCAGTCGTTCCATCGCGGCCGATGGCGGCATGCGGCATGCGTTGGCACTCGGTATCGAGCCGGAGCTCTGGGTCGGTGATTTCGATTCGACGCCTGATGATCTCGAGGGTGCGTTTCCCGATGTGCCGAAACAGCCTTATCCCGCGGCAAAGGCGGCGACGGATGGCGAAATCGCCGTGTCGGAAGCGATCGCGCGGGGTGCGCGGCGGCTGATCCTGGCCGGTGCGCTTGGCGGCGAACGCTCGGACCACGGGCTTCAGCATCTGCTGTCGGCCGTCAGTCTGGCGGAGGAGGGTTTCGACGTGCTGCTGACCTCGGGCAAGGAGGAGGCGGTGCCGCTGCTTGCCGGGACGGTCGAGCTGGATCTTCCCAAGGGCAGCCTGTTTTCCGTGCTCGGGTTCAGCGAGCTGACCGGGCTTTCCATCGAGAATGCGCGTTATCCGCTGGCCGATTTCCATCTGCCTTTCGGCTCGTCGCGCACCATTTCCAATGTTGCGGAAAGCAAGATTCGCTTTTCGCTCCGCAGCGGCCGGGCGATCGTGCTCGCCAGGCCCTATGATCTTTCCGGAGTCTGATTTTTGGCCCCTCCCATTCTAAAACTCGACGATATCTTCCTGAGCTTCGGCGGCGCACCGCTGCTGGCGGGTGCTAGCCTGCAGATCGAGCCCGGGGACAAAATCTGTCTCGTCGGGCGCAACGGCTCGGGAAAATCGACGCTTCTGAAGATCGCCGCCGGCCTGGTCGAGGCGCAGTCTGGCGAAGTCTTCCGTCATCCGTCCTCGACGGTGCGTTATCTCGAACAGGCGCCCGATTTCGCCGGTTTCAATACTGTCCAGGCCTATGCCGAGGCCGGCCTCGGGCCGGGCGACGACCCTTATCGCGTCACCTATCTGCTGTCTCATCTCGGGCTGACCGGCGAGGAAGATCCGAGCATGCTGTCCGGCGGCGAATCGCGCCGGGCCGCCCTTGCCCGGGTGCTGGCGCCGGAGCCCGATATTCTCCTGCTCGACGAACCGACCAACCATCTCGACCTTCCCACAATCGAATGGCTGGAAGGCGAGTTGCAGAAGACGCGCAGCGCCCTGGTGTTGATCTCGCACGACCGACGTTTTCTCGAAAAGGTCTCGACGGCAACCGTTTGGCTCGACCGCGGCACCTCGCGCCGGCTCGACAGGGGATTTTCGCATTTCGAGGCCTGGCGCGACCAGGTGCTCGAGGCCGAGGAGCTGGAGCAGCATAAACTCGGCAAGGCGATCGAGCGCGAGGAGCACTGGCTGCGTTATGGCGTCACGGCGCGGCGCAAGCGCAACATGCGCCGCCTCGGCGAATTGCAGACGATGCGCTCGAATTATCGCGGCCATAAGGGCCCGCAGGGCTCGGTGCAGGCGACGGCTTCGGACGCGCAGGAATCCGGCAAGCTGGTGATCGAAGCGCACAAGATCACCAAAAGCTTCGGCGACCGGGCAATCGTCACACCCTTCTCGATCCGCGTGCACCGCGGCGATTGCATCGGTCTGGTTGGGCCGAATGGCGCCGGCAAGACGACGCTCTTGAAGATGTTGACCGGTCAGCTTTCGCCGGATAGCGGCACCATTAAGCTCGGCACCAATCTGGAGATCGCCACACTCGACCAGAAACGCGAGGATCTCGATCCCGAAAATACGCTCGCCAACTACCTGACGGATGGGCGCGGCGAAAACCTGCTCGTCAACGGCGAACAGCGTCATGTCACCGGTTACATGAAGGAGTTCCTGTTCCAGCCGGAACAGGCGCGGACGCCGATCAGAAGCCTTTCCGGCGGCGAGCGCGCCCGGCTGATGCTGGCGCGGATTCTCTCGCGCCCTACGAACCTGTTGATCCTCGACGAACCGACCAACGATCTCGATATCGAGACGCTCGATCTACTGCAGGAAATCGTTGCCGGCTTTCCCGGCACCGTCATTCTCGTCAGCCATGACCGCGATTTCCTCGACCGCACCGTGACCTCGACGATTGCACCCGCCATGCCGGACGCACCTGACGGCCGCTGGATCGAATATGCTGGCGGCTACTCGGACATGCTTGCGCAGCGCAAGGGCGCGATCGAGGAGCGCAAGCGGGCCGAGAAGGCGGCGGAGAGGCCGAAGACGCAAGGTGCAGCGACTTCCGCTGGAAGTTCGAGGGGCAAGCTTTCCTTCAAGCAGAAATTCGCGCTGGAAAACCTGCCGAAGGAGATGGCGAAAGCCGAAGCCGAGATCGCCAAGCGCGAACAGGTGATGGCCGATCCCAACCTTTTCACGCGCGATCCGGCAGCTTTCAACCGACTTGCCAGCGAGATGGAGAAGCTGCGCGCCGGCCTGATGAAAATGGAGGAGGAGTGGCTGGAGCTTGAAATGCTGCGTGAAGAGCTGGAAGGCTGAGGCCTCCCACCCCTCACCGGCTCACCTTTCCTTGATTGGCCAGTGTATCGACGCGCGGCATAAAGTGTCGCCCGGCAGCTGGGGATAGCGCCGATCGCAATGGCGACAAGGAAGGTCACATGTCTCTCAAGCCCTATTCCAGAATTTTCACAGCACTTGCCGCCGGTGGCCTTGTCGCGTTTGCGTTATCGCAGGCCGCACAGGCACAGGATGGCAACCGCGTTCGCGTTCGCGGCGCCATCGAAAGCCTCAGCGGCGATAGTCTCGTCGTCAAGACGCGCGAAGGTAGCGATGCGACGATCACGCTGAGAGCTGGCTGGAAAGTCGGCGGGATCAAAAAAGCCTCGGTCGAGGATATCAAGCCCGGTGATTTCGTCGGGGTTGCCTCGCTCCCGAAGGGCAGCGGCCCGGATGGGGCGATCGAGGTGCTGATCTTTCCGGCTTCGATGAAGGGAACCGGCGAGGGCAACCGCCCCTGGGATGCGCAGCCGAACAGCCAGATGACCAACGCGACCGTCAGCAATGCCGTCAAATCCGTCGACGGCCATACGATCACGCTGACCTATCAGGGCAAGGAAAAGACCATCACCATCGCCGATGCGACACCGATCGTGACCTTGGCGCCGGCGACCAAGGACGATCTGAAGACCGGCGCCGGCGTCATCGTCACCGGCGAGAAAGCAGCGGACGGCAGCATTTCGGCCAGCCAGGTGGCCGTCGGCCTCAACGGCATCACGCCGCCGATGTGACCTGGCTTCAGAAAATGGCTAAAGCGCGTCGCGATCTTTCAGATTCGCTCCTTGCGCTTTAGTTCTTTGTTTTACGCGTGTCGTTGCGGCAAAAGCGCTTCGCGCTTTGCCTGGGAAAACCGCTCCACACTTTTGCGCGACATGCTTTAAAGCGCGAGCCTACCCAAAAAGGCTTTGCCAATCTTCACGTCCATGCAGCACGCGAACAATCAAGATACCTTCTTCACGGACCACATAGGCGATTATATGCGCTTGATGAAGATGAAGCCGCATCGGTGGGTTCAACTCGCGTCGTTCACGGGCCATGCGTGGATTGTTGGCAAGCAACTCGAATGTGCTGAATAAGTCATCGACGTATCGCTCTGACTGCAATACGCCAAACCGATCGGCACCGAGGACATAAATTTCAATTATGTCCTGATCTGCTTCGACGGTTGTGCGATATTTCATATGCGTCGCGCAGCCAGCCGTTCGCGTGCTATCTGGAGAATATCGTCCTTGGAACAATCACTGACGCCACTTTCCAATCCGTCTGTGAGCAGCCGCTGCAATTCCGCCAATTTGTCCGAACGCTCTTGATCGCGCCGTATCAGGTCGCGGACATAATCGCTCGCATTGCTGTAACGCCCCGTTTTGGTCTGGGAATCCACCCATTCCTTCATAGGATCGGGCAGGGAAACATTCATCGTCGCCATGTTGGTTACCTCGCCTTCTCATCATGGCATACTTTGGCAAAGATTGCATCATGTTTGCCAAAGCCGAATAAGGCTTCTTCTTAAAGCGCCGGGGCGGGCATGACGGCAGCACCCGTGGCGGCGCTGGCGCCGGTAAGGGTTACTTGCTGCTGTTGCTGCTGCGGTTCCTCGGATTTTGCCGGCAGCGCCTGCAGATGCAGCACGCGCGGCTTCAATGCCTCGAGATAGGCCTCGGAGCGGCCAATATAGATCATGCCGCTTTCGGGCATGGATGTGAGCAGTCCGGCCATCGTTTCCTGCCATTCCGGCTCCATGCCTTCCAACACTTCGTCGAAGATGATCCAGCGCGGGCGCACAAGAAGCAGGCGGGCAAAGCCGATCGCCTTCTGTTCATCGCTGTCGAGCAGCTTGTCCCAACGGGCGCGGGTATCGAGCCTTGCGATCAGCGAATGCAGGCCGGCTCTGTCGAGGGCCGTCTCGACAGCGGCTTGCTCGTAGGCTTCAGGACTTGCGGGAAAGGCCAGCGCCTCGCGCAGCGTGCCGCCGGGAACATAAGCGATCTGCGGGACGAACAGCATGTCGTCGATCGGCGGCAGGCCCATCGTGCCGCTGCCGCACGGCCAGAGGCCGGCCATCGCCTGGAAGAGTAGCTTGCGGTTGACGCTGTGATCGCCGTTGATCATGATTTTTTCGCCGGATTTGATCACGACATCGGTTTCACGCAGGCGGAAACCGCCGCATTCGTCGATCTCTTCACCGATCTTGGCAATGATCACCACATCCTTCAACGTCAGTGTGTCGGGCGCGGTGTTTTCATAGGCGATGCCGTCCTTCAGGGCGAATTCCTCTTCCATGTCGAGCAGCGCCTGGCGGAAATCGGTGACGCGCATCAGTGTCGCGCGCCATTCGGCGATCGGACCGAAATTGGCGACATACCAGCGCAGCGCCGTATTGACCTGATTGAAGGCGCCGACCGACATCATCAGCTGACCAAGCGTGAGGCCGCCGGAGAAATAGGCGGGTGCGGCGACGATGATCGGAATGACGATCACCAGCCAGCCGTAGCCGGCCGAAACCCAGGTGAGGTTGGTATTGGCCATGGCGAGGCGCCTGACGACCCTCAGCACCGAACTGAGATCGGCGTTGATGCGCCGGCGCTCATTCTCCTCGCCGCGGGCGACGGTGATCGCCGGCATGTTCTCGTTGGCATGCATCAGCGTGAAGCGAAGCTCGGCCTCCTTCGAGAAGCGGTCGGCATTCAGCTTGACCAGTTTGCGGCCGACGACCTGGCTCAGCACCGAGGCGGAAGCGGCGTAGAAAATCGCCGCCCAGACCATGTAGCCGGGAATGGAGAAGCTGTGGCCGCTGATATGGAAGATGAAGCCGCTGGAAAGCTCCCAGAGCACGCCGATGAAGCTTACCAGAAGAATGGTCGACTGCAGCAGGCCGAGAACGAGCCCTGTCGTGCTTTCGGCGAGGTTGCGGGAATCCTCGTGCAGGCGCTGGTCCGGATTGACGCCGATCAGGCCGCTGGAAGCAAGCCGCAGCGCCCGCTTGCGCTTCAGCCACTGATCGACGAGGTCGCGCGACAGGCCCTCGCGCATATAGAGCGCGGTCATCTGATTCAACCATGCCTGCAACACGTTGAGCAGCAGCAGCGCGCCGGCGATCATCGCGAAGATTTCGAGCTGGTGGAAGAATTCACCGAGATCGCGGCGCTCCAGCGAGTCATAGAACGGAGCATTCCACTGATTGAGGATGACCTGGCCGTAGGACGTCAACAGGATGACAAGGATCAGCACGGTTGCCAGAAACAGCACCTTGCCACGCACTTGCGAATTCCAGAATGCGGAGAACATCACCCCGAGGCGATTCGTCAGGCTGAGATCATACCCTACCCTATCGTGCCTTCGGATGCCCGGCCTCCCCTCGATCTTATCTGCCATTACGCTTTTCCAACATCGCCCATGCTTACCATTATTAACATGGTGGCGTTACCGGTCTATCAACAGATTCTATCAGTCATTAAACTGTGATGATGCTTGCATGGATCGCTCCTGCGTGCATTCGGCAGTTGATTCGCGGTCCGACTGGGTCTAATTAAAGCTCCGTGGTGATTTGGCCGGCCGGCTTGCAGCCACGTTAAAAAAGTCGCTAAAGGGCCGCGTGCGGACCGGTAGCGATTTTTTTCGCCGCCGGTTTTTTTGTTTTTTGATCGAGTGACCGCAATGCCCATCAAGATCCCCGATACGCTGCCCGCCTTCGAAACCCTGGTTCAAGAGGGTGTGCGGGTGATGACCGAGACGTTGGCGATCCGTCAGGATATCCGACCGCTGCAGATCGGGCTGCTCAACCTTATGCCGAACAAGATCAAGACCGAGCTGCAGATGGCCCGACTCGTCGGCGCCTCGCCACTGCAGGTCGAGCTGTCGCTGATCCGCATCGGCGGCCACAAGGCGAAGAACACGTCCGAAGATCATCTGCTCGCCTTCTACCAGACCTGGGAGGAAGTGAAGCACCGCAAGTTCGACGGCTTCATCATCACCGGGGCGCCGATCGAGCTTTTGCCCTATGAAGACGTCACCTATTGGCCTGAGATGCAGCAGATTCTCGACTGGACGGAAACGAACGTGCATTCGACGATGAACGTCTGCTGGGGCGCGATGGCGGCGATCTATCACTTCCACGGTGTTCCGAAATACGAGCTGAAAGAGAAAGCCTTCGGCATCTACCGCCACCGGAACCTGAAGCCGTCCTCCATCTATCTCAACGGCTTTTCCGACAATTTCGAGGTGCCGGTGTCGCGTTGGACCGAGGTGCGCCGCGCCGATATCGAGCCATCCGAAAGCCTGGAGATCCTGATGGAATCAGGCGAGATGGGTGTCTGCCTCGTGCACGAGAAGAGGGGGCGGCGGCTCTACATGTTCAATCATGTCGAATATGATTCCACCTCGCTTTCCGACGAGTATTTCCGCGACGTCAACGCCGGTGTGCCGATCAAGATGCCGCACAACTACTTTCCGCATAATGATCCGGCGCTGACGCCGCAAAACCGCTGGCGCAGCCATGCGCATCTCCTGTTCGGCAACTGGATCAACGAGATCTACCAGACGACGCCCTTTGATGTGGAGGAGATCGGCGCGGACCTCTGAAGCGTCGCCGCCTTGGCCGATGCCGGGGCGTTTCTTCTGACCCGACCGGTTGCGGTTTGGAGCAAATGCGGGCAGGTTCCGCTCCTGAACCTAAAGCGTTGCGGGTCTTTGTGACGCACAACGCTGTAAAACTTTGAATTAGAATGGACGGTCGATCATGTCGGATAAGTTGGAGCGGGAAGTTTTCGGGCAGACGAAGGCAGGCGAGACCGTCTATCGCGTCGAGATCAAGGGCGGCGGGCTGACGGCCAAGATCATCACCTGGGGCGCGGTCATCCAGGATCTGCGCCTTCAGGGACATGAGGCCCCGCTGCAGCTCGGTTTCGAGGATTTCGACAGCTACCCGCTCTATTCGGCCTATTTCGGCGCGACGCCCGGCCGCTGCGCCAACCGTGTCGGCGGCGGCGCCTTCACGCTCGACGGCAAGGACTACCAGCTCGAGCTGAACGAAAATGGCGTCACCCATCTGCATGGCGGCAGCGACAATATCGCCAAACGCAACTGGACGATCGTCGAGCATGATGTCGACCGGGTGGTGCTGAAGATCGTCGATCCCGATGGCCGCGCCGGCTATCCCGGCAATTGCACCATCCAGGCAACCTTCCGGGTGCATGGCAACGGCGAACTGTCGGTGACCTATGAATCGACCAGCGACCAGCCGACACTCGCCAATGTCTGCCAGCACGCCTATTTCAATCTCGACGGCCGTGAAGACGCGCTTGGCCATGACATCATGATCGCTGCCGACCACTATTTGCCGACCGACGAGAAACAGGTGCCGACCGGCGAGATCCGTTCCGTCGAGGGTACGGAATTCGATTTCCGCGAGATGGCGCCGATGAAGCGTTTCGTCGGCAGCGAACAGGCCTTGTACGACCATAATTTCTGCCTGTCCGGCGAGCGCACCGCCAAGCGCAGCGTTGCGCTTGTCCGCAGCCTGTATTCCGGTGTGTCGCTGGAGGTGCGCAGCACCGAGCCGGGCGTGCAATTCTATGCCGGCTTCAAGCTCGATACCGGCGCTCCTGGCATCGGCGGGCGCAAATACGGCCCGTTTGCCGGCTTCTGCCTGGAGACGCAGGTCTGGCCGGATTCCGTCAATCACCAAGGTTTCCCGAATGCGGTGCTGCGCCCCGGCGAAGTGCTGCGCCAGGAGACGGACTATATCTTCACCAAGAGCTGACGTCCTTTCCAGGCGCGCGGCGCTGTGAACGCAAGGTGTCAAATTTTGCCGCTATGAGCCTCTCCGGTCCCCGGGGAGGTTTTTTCATGGCCGCGTGCGATTCCGGCTTGTGGATTGGTTCTATATAGGTTCTATTGCTTATCTATGGATAGAACCAGTCTGATAGCGGAGCTGAACAACCGCGGCCTGCGTGACGAGGCGTTGACCGGCCCGCTCTACAAGCGGCTGGCGCAGGCGCTGACCGGTCTTATTCAGGAAGGCCTGCTGAAGCCTGGCACGGCGCTGCCGGGGGAGCGCGACCTTGCCGAGGCCTTGAAGCTCGGCCGCGTCACCGTGCGCACCGCCTATCGCGATCTGATGGCGTCGGGCGCACTGGAATCGCGACACGGAAGCGGTACCTTCGTATCGAGCAGGGTGGAGCGCATGGAACAGTCGCTCTGGCGGCTTTCCTCCTTCTCCGCCGACATGCGTTCGCGTGGGCGTCTGCCGGCCGCGCGGATCTTGTCGCGGGCGGTCAATACGCCGTCGCCGGAGGAATCCTTCCTGCTCGGCCTTGGCGGCGACGAGCCGGTGCTGAGGCTTGACCGGCTGCGTCTCGCCGACGGCCTGCCGCTTGCGATCGAACGCGCCGTGGTGCCGATCAAATTCTTAGGCGGCGATCCCGGCGGTGAGGGATCGCTCTATGATGCGCTGACGGCCAACGGTCACAAGCCCGTGCGGGCGCTGCAGCGGCTGACCGCGGTTACGCTCGATCCGTCCTCCGCGGCGATCCTGAACGTTAAATCAGGCGCGCCGGCGCTATTGATCGAACGCGTCTCGCGCCTGGAAGACCAGCGCGTCGTCGAATACACCCGCTCGCACTATCGCGGCGATGCCTATGATTTCGTTGCCGAATTGAGAATCGGAGATGACCTATGAGTGAGAACCAGTCGTTGATGCTGCAGGAAGCCGGCCAATCCCCAGAGGTGGTGGCCACGCTTCTTGAAAAGGAAAAGCCGGCCCTTGCCGAGATCGCCCGGCTGTTTTCGTCCTCCCGCCCGAGCGTGGTGACGACGGCGGCGCGTGGCTCCTCGGACCATGCCGCCACCTTCTTCAAATACCTCTTCGAGATCACCTGCGGCGTCCCGGTCGCCTCGGTCGGCCCGTCGATCGCTTCGGTCTACGGTGCCGCGCTGCATCTGAAGGGGGGCGTGCATTTCACCGTCTCGCAGTCGGGTGCAAGCCCCGATATCGTCGCATTGCAGGATGCGGCCAAAAGGGGCGGGGCGACGACGATTGCCGTTGTCAACGTCACCGACAGTCCGCTTGCGAAGCAAGCCGATATCGTTCTCGGGCTTAATGCCGGCGCGGAAAAGAGCGTCGCGGCGACCAAATCCTTTATCGCCTCGGTCGCCGCCCTTGCCGGCGTGACCGCTGCGGTCGGCGGCGCGTCCGACCTGCAGGCTGCGCTTGGCAAGCTGCCGGAGGCGCTTTCGGCAACCGCCGGAATCGACACGGCGGCAGCCGAGGAGGTGCTTTTCAATGCGACCTCGCTCTATACCGCCGGCCGCGGCCCGGCCTTCGCAATCGCGCTCGAAGCGGCCCTGAAGGCCAAGGAAACTTCCGGCCTGCATGCCGAGGCCTTCTCGCTGGCGGAGCTGATGCACGGCCCGATGCGGCTGGTGCAACCGGGCTTTCCGATCGTCGCCTTTGCGCCAGACGATGCGGCCTTCGCCAACAACGTCCAGGCGATGGAGCGCCTGCAGAAGCTCGGCGCCACCACTGTCGGTTTCTCCACGCAGCCGCTTTCCGGCGTCAATCTGCGCGTGCCGACGACGGGCAATGGCCTTATCGATCCGCTGGTATCGCTGCTCGTCTATTACCGGCTGATCGAGTCGGTGACGCGCCGCAAGGGCTTCGATCCCGACAAGCCGGCGAACCTGCTCAAGGTGACGGAGACGGTCTGATGGTCCGCAAGATCTTCATCGGCGCTCGCATCTTCGACGGCGAGCGCTTTCATGACGAGAAAGCACTCATCGTTGCTGACGGCCGCGTCGAGGCGATCGCTGCTGGAAACGATCTGCCGGACGGCGAGACGGTGGCGCTTGCCGGCGGGGTGTTGTCGGCCGGCTTCATCGACGCGCAGGTCAATGGCGGCGCTGGGCGGATGCTGAACGACGAGCCTTCCGTCACCTCGATGGAGATCATCGCTGCTGGACACCGGCCCTATGGCACGACATCGCTCTTGCCGACGCTGATCACCGATACATCCGAGGCATCCATTGCCGCAATCGAGGCCGCCAAGGAGGCGGTGAAGGCGAATCGTGGCGTCGCCGGCCTGCATCTCGAAGGCCCGCATCTGGCGCCTGCGCGCAAGGGTGCGCATCTGGCCGAACTGATGCGGCCGGTCGAGGACCGCGACGTCAAGGCCTTCATCCAGGCACGCGAGGCGATCGGCACGCTGCTCGTCACCATGGCTGCCGAGCAGGTGACGGTTGCCCAGGTGCGCGAACTTGCCGAAGCCGGCGTCACCATCAGTATCGGTCATTCCGATTGTTCGAGCGAGGCAGCGGAAGAACGTTTCGATGCCGGCGCGCGCGGCGTCACCCATCTCTTCAACGCCATGAGCCAGCTCGGACACCGTACCCCCGGTCTCGTCGGCGCGGCGATCGATCATCCCTCGACCTGGTGCGGCGTCATTGCCGACGGTCACCATGTCGATCCGAAGGCCTTGCGTACGGCGCTGCGCGCCAAACGCGGCGAAGGCAGACTGTTTTTCGTTACCGATGCGATGTCGCTCGTCGGGTCGGAGAAGGATTCGTTCACGCTGAACGGGCGCGCCGTCCGGCGCGAACGAGGCGGGTTCTGCTCGAAGCTGGTACTGTCCGACGGCACGCTGGCCGGTTCCGACGTCGACATGATCTCGACGATCCGCTACGGCGTCACCTATCTCGATCTGACGCTGGCCGAGGCTTTGCGCATGGCAACGCTCTATCCCGCGCGCTTCCTCAGACTGGGCGATCGCGGCCATCTCGCACCAGGCGCGCGTGCCGATCTCGTGCATCTCACCGATGCGCTCTCGGTCACCGCCACCTGGCTCAGCGGCGAAGCGGCCTGACTCAAGGAGACGTGGGATGACTGACATCACCAATGCCTATTTCTCCAACCTGATCGGCCGGCTGGAAGAATTGAAGCAGACACTTGCCGAGCCGATGGCGCAGGCGGCCGCGGTCATCCTCGCTGCTGCCCACAGCGACAAGCGCGTCTATGTCTTCGGTACCGGCCATTCGCATATGCTGGCGGAGGAGGTGCACTATCGTGCCGGCGGGCTCGCCTTCACCGTGCCGGTGCTCGTCGGCTCGGCGATGCTGCATGAGGGCGCGGTCATCAGTTCGGTCTATGAACGCACGCAGGGCCTGGTTCGGCCGATGTTGGAGCGTTACGGCATGCAGCCGGGCGATGTCATCATCATCGCCTCCAATTCGGGCGTCAACGCCGCGCCGATCGAAGCCGCCGACTACGCGCGAGAAATCGGCGTAAAGGTGATTGCCATTACCTCGATCGCCTATTCCTCAGCGATCGCCAATGGCCGCCGGCGGCTCGCCGACGCGGCCGATGTGGTGCTCGACAACGGGCTGCCGCCGGGTGACGCTGTTCTCGACTTAGAAGGCACGGGGCTTCGGGTTGGGCCGGTCTCGACGGCGGTCGGGGTGACGGTCATCAATGCGATCTTCGCCGAGGTCGCCTCGGAGCTTTCGAAATCCGGCGATGCGCCGGTTTATCTCAGCGCCAACATGCCGGGTGCAGCCGAGATCAACCAGAAGCTTGTGCAGAAATACCGGCCGCGCAACCCGCATCTCTAATCAGCAATGTTGGCGGCGAACACAAAAAAGGCCGGTCGGAACCGGCCTTTTGCATGGAATGAACCAGGAATCAGTCCTTGGCGCGTTCGACGTAGGAATTGTCTTCCGTCGCGATGACGACACGGGTGCCGGCATTGATGTGCGGCGGCACCATGGCGCGCACGCCGTTCGACAGGATGGCCGGCTTGTAGGAGGACGATGCCGTCTGGCCCTTGACGACCGGTTCCGTCTCGGTGATCTCGAGCGTGACGTGGCGCGGCAGCTCGAGTGCCAGCGGCAGGCCTTCATAGATCGAGAGGATGCAGGACATGCCTTCCTGCAGATAGACCTTCTGATCGCCCATGGTTTCGACATCAACTACGACCTGATCGTAGTTGCTCGGGTTCATGAAGTGGAAGCCTTCGCCGTCTTGATAGAGATACTGGAAGGACACGTCCTCGACGAAGGCGCGCTCGACCTGTTCGGTGGTGCGCCAACGCTCGGAAACCTTCACGCCGTCAACGATGCGGCGCATGTCGACCTGGGTGACCGGCGTGCCCTTGCCCGGGTGAAAGTTCTGGGCGGTGAGAACGACGTAGAGCTTGCCGTCGACATCGAGAACGTTGCCCTTGCGGACCGAAGAGGCGATGACCTTGACCATAAGACTTCCTTGTAACTCGGCTTTCGGCGTCGTAGATGACTGTCGAGACGCCTCGAAGACGCAAATATTTTTCTTTGGGGCGCAACTAACCTAAAATCCGGGAAATAGCCATCCCCATACCGGCTTCTCCGGCGAAGAAAGCTTGGAATGAACTCTTCGGCGAAAGCGTCCCCCTGGTGGACCCCGTCCGTGCATGCCGATCGCCGTCCGTTTCTGATCGGGCGCAATGCGATCCAGGCGGCGCTGCGCGGGTTTTTCGCGCGCGAGGATTTCATCGAGGTGGATACGGCGGTGCTGCAGATCTCGCCGGGCAATGAGGCGCATCTGCATGCCTTTGCCACCGAAGCACTGACGACGGACGGGCAGAAGGCGCCATTCTATCTGCACACCTCACCGGAATTCGCCTGCAAGAAGTTGCTTGCGGCGGGTGAAGAGCGCATCTCGTGTTTTGCCCATGTCTATCGCAATCGCGAGCGCGGGCCGCTGCACCATCCTGAATTCACCATGCTCGAATGGTATCGGGCCGGCGAAAGCTACGAGAGCCTGATGATGGATTGTGTGCGGATCCTGGCGCTCGCGGCCGAAACGCTAAAGACTGAAAAACTTGCCTATCGAGGCGGTGAAAGCGATCCCTTCGCCGGGCCGGAGCGGATCGCAGTTGCCGAAGCATTCGAGCGTCATGCCGGCATCGATCTTCTCGCCTCGGTCGCCGCCGACGGGTCGACCGATCGCGATCGTCTGGCCACCGAGATGAAGCGCGTCGGCATGCGTGTTGCCGACGACGACGGCTGGGCCGATCTCTTCAGCCGGGTGCTGGTCGAAAAGATCGAGCCGCATCTCGGCTTCGGCCGCATTACCATCCTCGACGAATATCCGATTTCGGAGGCGGCACTTGCGCGTCCCTCGGCACGCGATCCGAGAGTTGCCGAGCGGTTCGAGCTTTACGCCTGCGGCGTCGAGCTCGCAAACGGCTTCGGTGAGCTCACCAATGCTGCCGAACAGCGCCGGCGGTTCGAGATCGAAATGGCCGAGAAGGCGCGTGTCTACGGCGAGGCCTATCCGATCGACGAGGATTTCCTTGCCGCAGTTTCGCTGATGCCAGAGGCAAGCGGCATCGCGCTCGGCTTCGACCGGCTGGTGATGCTGGCGACGGGAGCATCACGCATCGACCAGGTGCTCTGGGCACCGGTTGCGGAGTATGGACGATGAATGCCGTCAAACCGCTCAAGAGCGTCGCCGATCTGGTGGAGGCGGGACTGGTCGCGCCCGCCGATCGCTCAACGCTCGAGCAGGTTGCGGCGCGTTACGCGATCGCGCTGACGCCTGTGATCAGCGAGCTCATCGACCGCACCGATCCTGATGATCCGATCGCACGGCAATTCGTGCCTGACATGGCCGAACTCACGATCGCCCGAGAAGAACGCGCCGATCCGATCGGCGATCATGCCCATAGCCCCGTCGAAGGCATCGTTCACCGTTATCCCGATCGTGTGTTGCTCAAAGCCGTGCATGTCTGCCCGGTTTATTGCCGCTTCTGCTTCCGACGCGAAATGGTCGGGCCGCAGGGCCTCGGCACGCTCGATGCGGCGGCGATGCGGGCAGCCTTCGATTACATCAGAGATCACGAGGAGATCTGGGAGGTCATCCTCACCGGTGGCGATCCGCTGGTGCTTTCTCCGCGCCGCCTCCATGACATCATGCAGGCACTGGCGGAAATCGCCCATGTCAAGATCGTGCGATTCCACACCCGTGTTCCGGTCGTCGACCCGCAGAAGATCGATGCGGCGATGATCGCTGCGCTGAAGGCGAGCGGCAAGACGGTCTATGTGGCGCTGCATGCCAACCATGTCAGGGAACTGACGGCGGAAGCGCGTGCCGCCTGCGCCCGCCTCGTCGATGCCGGCATTGCCATGGTCAGCCAGTCGGTGCTGCTCAAGGGCGTCAACGACGATCCCGACGTGCTTGCGGCGCTGATGAAGGCCTTCGTCGAAATCCGCGTCAAACCCTATTACCTGCATCATCCTGATCTGGCGCCTGGCACCGGTCATTTCAGACTGACGATCGAGGAGGGGCAGAGGATCGTCTCCGCGCTGCGCGGGCAGATTTCCGGTCTCTGCCAACCGGCCTACATCCTCGATATTCCGGGCGGTCACGGCAAGGCTGTTGTCAGTGGAAGCGCCATCCGGGCTAGCGGTGACGGATGTTATTCCGTCTCGGATTATCGCGGCGGCGAACATTCCTATCCGCCCGCGGATTGACGCAAACGGGTGCTTTTCGTGTCATTTCTGTACTCATCGCGCGCCAAACTGCGGCGACCGTCGCTCTCGAAATTAGTTTAAATTATTGATATAAAACAATTATTGTCGCCTGCATCGAGATGGTCGCTAAAATTCTAACTGTGAGCCTTAATCATATTTAACCCAATACATTAGCGGAATTTTCTGTTTTCCGCACTAAAAGAACGCTCATGACAAGGCGATGAACGCCGGTTCGGGATCATGAGAATCTTGGAGTGATGGGATGCATAAGACAATCCGCGACCTCGTAGCCAAATACGGCAAACTTCCTGCGGCGATCGACCAGGTCGCCGACGATGCCGATCTTTATGCGGCCGGTCTGACATCCTTTGCTTCGGTGCAGCTGATGCTCGGCATCGAAGAGGCGTTCGACATCGAATTTCCCGACAATCTCCTGAACCGCAAATCCTTCGCGAGCATCTCGGCCATCGCCAGGACGGTCGATCTCATCCGGGACAGCCGGAAGGTCGCCTGATGAACTTCCCCGTCAAGATCATGCAGGACGGTCTTGTCGCTCGGGTCGCCCGCGTCGCCGAAATCGCGGCGAAACACGCCGATGCGGTCGACGTCGAAGCCCGCTTCCCCAGTGAAGCCGTGGATGCGATGAAGGCCGAAAGGCTGCTCGGCATCCAGGTGCCGCGCCAATTCGGCGGCGAATCCGCCTCGATCACCGAGATCGCCGAATTGTGCTCGATGCTCGGCCAGGCCTGCGCTGCAAGCGCCATGGTCTTCGCCATGCATCACATCAAATTGTCCAGCCTTGTCGAACACGGCGCCGACAGCGAATGGCACCGCGACTTCATGCACCGCATTGCCGCCGATCAACTGCTGATCGCATCGGCAACCACGGAAGGCGGTATCGGCGGAAACCTGCGCAACAGTATTTGCGCGGTCGAGGTCGATGGCGACACCTGCCGCCTCGAGAAGGATGCGACCGTCATTTCTTACGGCTCACATGCCGACGCCATTCTCATCACCTCGCGTGCCCACGCGAAGGCGGCTTCCTCCGATCAGGTGCTGACGGCCTTCCTCAAGGACCAGTACACGCTCGAGAAAACGCATGTCTGGAATACGCTCGGCATGCGCGGCACCTGCTCCGACGGATTCCTCTTCAAAGGGCAAGCGCCGGCGCATCAGATCCTGCCGAAGCCTTTCGCGGAGATCGCCGCGCAATCCATGCTCGCCTCCTCGCACCTGTTGTGGAGCGGCGTCTGGTACGGCATCGCGGTCGACGCCGTCGCCCGCGCCCAGGCTTTCGTGCGCGCCGCCGCCCGCAAGGCGCCGGATTCCCAGCCGCCGGGCGCACTGCGCCTGGCCGAGGTTTCGAACCTGCTGCAGATGGTGAAATCCAATGTGGTTGCCGGCCTCAAGGCCTATGAGGATGCCAAGGTCGATGTCGACAGGCTGTCTTCGATGGGATTTGCGGTGACGATGAACAACGTCAAGATCGCCTCGTCCGAGACGATCCTGGAGATCGTCAACCATGCCATGCTGATTTGCGGCATCATGGGCTACAAGAATGGCACGCCCTTCAGCCTCGGACGCCATCTTCGCGACGCGCATTCCGCACAGCTGATGATTTCGAACGACCGCATCCTCGGCAATACGTCGAGCATGCTTCTTGTCCATAAGCAAGACACTAGCCTACTGGGGTGACAGTCATGGATATGCAGACCTCGTTTCTGGATCGGCTTTTTGAAGCCGGCCTGCTGATCGATACCGGCATCGACGGGCTCTATGGCCGCAGCGGCCAGTTCGAAGAGGTGATCGCTGCCTTCGAGCGGCTGATCGACACGTTCGGCGGTGCCGACGGCGCGGAGGCCATGCGCTTTCCGCCCGGCATGAACCGCGCCTTCTTCGAGACGAGCGGCTACATGAAGAGCTTTCCGCAGCTCGCCGGCACGGTGCACAGCTTCTGCGGCAGCGAACTCGATCATGTCAGCCTGCTGCAATGCATGGAGGTCGGCGAAGACTGGACCAAGGGGCAGGAGGCGACCGACATCGTGTTGACGCCGGCCGCCTGTTATCCGCTCTATCCGACGGTCGCCAAGCGCGGCAACCTGCCGAAGACGGGCGGCCTCTTCGACCTGCAATCCTATTGCTTCCGCCACGAGCCGTCGAAAGACCCGGCCCGCCAGCAGCTGTTCCGCATGCGCGAATATGTCTGCATGGGCACCGAAGAGCACGTCACCGATTTCCGCCAGCGCTGGATGGATCGCGGTGTGGAGATGATGAAAGCCGTCGGCCTCGACGTGACGATCGACGTCGCCAACGATCCGTTCTTCGGCCGCGCCGGCAAGATGCTCGCCAACAACCAGCGCGACCAGAACCTGAAATTCGAACTGCTGATCCCGATCACCTCGACCGCCAATCCGACGGCCTGCATGAGCTTCAACTATCATCAGGATGCCTTCGGCACGAAATGGGGCCTGAACCTCGAAGACGGCAGCGTCGCCCACACCGCCTGCGTCGGCTTCGGACTGGAGCGGATCGCGCTGGCTCTCTTCCATCATCACGGGCTCGACGTGAAGGAATGGCCGGCCAGCGTCCGGAAAACGCTGTGGGGCTGAGCCGGTCGATGACATCGGTATTTTCGGGAATCGACCCGGAAACATATCGGGCGCACGGGCTGCATTCGAGCGAGCGTGCCTGGCCGGAAACCAATTGCTATGTCGATCTCTGGATCGAGGTGCTGGCGACCTCAGCTGTTGCGCCTGAGGCCATGCTCGGTTTCACCCTGGCGCAGGATTTCGAGGGCGACCAGTTCACCTTCTTCAAGGTGCCGCTCGAAGATCTCGAAGCGCTCTATGGCATTCGCGCGACCGAGCTTGCCATTTACGACCGTGTCGAACGCCATGTTGAAGTTCAGATCGCGCGGGGCCGTCTCTGCCTGATCGAGATGGATTCCTTCTACATGCCGGATACGCGCGGCACCGCCTACCGGCAGGAGCACGGCAAGACGACGGTGGCGATCAATCGGCTGGATGTTGCCGCCAAGCGCGTCGATTATTTCCATAATGCCGGCTATTTCCGCCTTGAAGGCGAGGATTTCGACGGGCTGTTCCAATTGCAGCTGACGGAAGATAGCCCGCCGTTCCTGCCCTACACGGAATTTGCCCGCTTCCCGGAAAAGCCCGCGGATGACGTGCATCTGCGCAAGACCGCACGGCGGCTTGCCGGTTTTCATTTCGACAGGCGTCCCTCCGGAAATCCGATCCGTGCCTTCGGGGCCGTCTTTCCGCAACAGGTCGAAGCGGTAGCGGAACGGCCGTTCGGCTTCTTCCACAAATACGCCTTCAACACGCTTCGCCAGGTGGGCGCCAATTTCGAACTGGCGGCCGATTACCTGACCTGGCTTTCGCCCGGTGATTTCGCGGTGGCCGCCGATCATGCGCGACGCATTTCGGAAGTGGCGAAATCGGTGCAGTTCCAGCTTGCCCGCGCTGTCACCCGCAGGAAGTTCGAGCCGCTGCAAGCAGCCCTTGATCCGGCTGCCGATGCATGGGATTCCATGATGGCGTCGCTTGCGGGGCGAATCTGAGGCCGGAGATCTGACCATGCGGGGGCGTTTGGCAAGCATCGGTGCCGAGGAAAGTCTGCTTTCCGAAGGCTGGAACCTGATCCTGACGGAGCCGGGCGCCTGCGCCGTGCCGCACGACATCCCGCTCTCCGCCCGGTTCATCCCAGCGCCTGTTCCAGGAACCGTCGCCGCAGCGCTTGAGAAGGCCGGGCTGTTCGATCGGGAAAATCCCGAACCGTTGAACACCAGGGACGCCTGGTATCTCTGCCGGCTGTTCGATGCCGAACCGGGCGCGGCAATCCTGCGTTTTGCAGGGCTCGCGACGCTTTGCCATGTCTTCCTGAACGGCCAGGAAATCCTGTTTTCCGAAAGCATGTTCACGGCCCATGAAATTCCGGTGACGCTTTCGGGCGGCGACGAGCTGGCGCTCTGCTTCCGGGCACTTGGCCCCCGCCTGTCGGAGCCGGGCCCCCGCGCGCGCTGGCGGCCGCAGATGATCACGCCGGCGGGACTGAAGAATTTCCGCACGACGCTGCTTGGTCATATGCCGGGCTGGTGCCCCGATATTCATGCCGTCGGGCCATGGCGAGCAATTTCGATGGTGCGGCGCAATCCCGTCTCGATCGACAATGTCTCCATCCGCGCGGTGTTGGAGGAAAGCGGCGTCGGCCGTCTCAGCGTTTCGCTGCACAGTGATGCCGAGGAGCCGGCACTGCTGCTGCGCTGCGGCGGGATGGAGCAGCCTTTTGAGAAGATCGGCGACAATCATTACTCGGCTATCCTCAAGCTCTCCGACATCGAGCCCTGGTGGCCGCATACGCATGGCGCTCCACGCCTCTATGAGCTGACGCTGATTTCCGACGGTGTGGAATATCCGCTCGGCACGACCGGCTTCCGGCGTATCGAGGTCGACCGCGGCGGCGATGGCGATGACTTCGCGCTCACCGTCAACGGCGAACGCATCTTCTGCCGCGGCGCGGTTTGGACCACAGCGGATATCGTCCGATTGCCGGGGGGGCGGGCGGATTATGAGCCGTTCCTGCGGCTTGCCGCTAGAGCCGGCATGAACATGATCCGCATCGGCGGCACCATGGCCTACGAGACGCCTGATTTCTTTGCGCTCTGCGACGAGCTCGGCTTGCTCGTCTGGCAGGATTTCATGTTCGCCAATTTCGATTATCCGCGCAACGACAAGTCTTTTCTCGGCCACGTGCATGCCGAGGTCGAGGAATTCCTGCACGGCGTCCAAGCATCGCCCTCCCTGGCAGTGCTCTGCGGCGGCAGCGAAATCCACCAGCAGGCGGCAATGCTTGGTCTGCCCGTGGAGTTCTGGAGCGGGCCGGTCACCGATGAAATCATCCCGGCCATCGCTACCCGCATGCGTCCCGACGTGCCCTATGTCCCGAACTCGCCCCATGGCGGAGCGATGCCGTTTTCGCCGAATGCCGGTATTGCCCATTATTACGGCGTTGGCGCCTATATGCTGCCGATTGCCGATGCGCGTCGCGCCGACGTGCGTTTTGCCTCCGAGAGCCTCGCCTTCGCGCATGTGCCGCAGCAAAGGACGCTGCAACGGCATCTCGATGTGCCGGCTGTGCACAGCCCGCTCTGGAAGGCGCGTGTGCCACGCGACCGCAGCGCATCGTGGGATTTCGAGGATGTTCGCGATTTCTATCTGCGGCTTCTCTACGGCGTCGATCCGGCCCGGCTGCGCCGCGAAGATCCGGGGCATTATCTCGATCTCTCCCGCGCCGTCACCGGCGAGGTGATCGAAGAGACCTTTGCCGAATGGCGGCGCAAGGGCTCCTCGTGTAACGGCGCCCTCGTCTGGACGCTGCAGGACCTGCTGCCCGGTCCCGGCTGGGGGGTGATCGATTCCACCGGAGAGCCGAAGCCGGCCTGGTATGCCATGCGCCGTGCATTCCGGCCGGTTCAGGTGGTTTTCACCGACGAGGGAACCAACGGTCTCGACGTGCACATCATCAACGAGACGGATGCCGCCCTCGATGTGGAACTCGAAGTCGTCTGCCTGCGTGATGGAAAACAGCAAGTGCTTAGCGGCAGCAGGGCCTTCAAGCTGGCCGCAAGGGATATGGAGCGTATTGCCGCTACCGCGCTGTTCGGCGCCTTTTTCGATACGACCTATGCCTTCCGTTTCGGACCGCCGTCGCATGATGCGAGTGTCGCGCGCCTGCGTTCGCTGGCAGATGGCGCGATCCTCGCCGAAAGCTTCCACTTCCCGTGCGGACGAGGGAAGGCGTTGCATGATGCCGGCATCGAAGCATCGCTCGGCAGGGACGGCGACGACTGGTTCGTCGATCTGAGGACCGACCGGCTGGCGCAATCGGTGCATATCGACGTCGAAGGCTACCGGGCTGACGACGACTGGTTCCACCTTGCCCCCGGCGCGATGCGGCGGGTGATGCTCTCGGCGCTGCCCGGCACCGAACGCGATATCGCGCCTGCAGGCGAGATCAGAAGTCTGGGAAGTTCGCATCGTGTCGCCCTCTCGGGCTGAATCTCGCGAAAAACGATGCCGATCCATTGAGAAAGACCGCGATTTGAGAACGACATACCGCTTTTTGCGTGCCCATGTGCTGCAGCGGCTGATCCCGCGGTCGCGGCTTGCCTTCAATCCGCGCAAGCCGGTGGAAATCGTCGGCTATCTCTCGATGGCTGTCGGCGTCGGCGAATCGGCAAGGCTTTGCGCCGGCGCTCTGTCGGAGGCGAGAAGGGCGATTTCGCTTTCCGACGTCAGCACGCACCCCGACTTAGAGTCCTTCGCCGGATGGATGCCGTCGCCTCTCTCGACCGAGGCGCCGGGCAGCCGTATCTGGCATCTCAATCCGCCGATGCTGCCGCGCGCCATCCTGAAGAAGGGCGTTGCGAATTTCACCCGCGCCTTCAACATCGGCTATTTCGCCTGGGAACTCGAAGTCGTGCCGGCGGAATGGCGCAATGCAATGCATTATATGAACGCCATCTTCGTGCCGTCGGAATTCACCCGGCGGACGATTGCGCCGCTCACCAAAGCACCCGTCATCGTCGTTCCACATCCGGTGATCGAGGCGCCGGCGACGGACGGCATGCGGGAAAAGTTCAGCATCGAGAAGGACGCCTTTCTCGTCAGCTTCATTTTCAGCGCCGGCTCGTCGACCAACCGGAAGAATCCGCAGGCCGTCATCGAGGCTTTCAGGATCTTTGCCGCCGAAGCCCCAAGCGCCTTCCTACTGATGAAGGCCAGCGGCGATGTGAACAAGGATGAAGGCCTGCGCGCACTGGTCGCTTCGGTTAAGGGCGACGCCCGAATCAGGATCGTCACCGACAGGCTGTCGAGCGCCGAGATCAACGGCCTCATCCGCTCTTCCCAAGCCTATCTTTCGCTGCATCGTTCCGAGGGGTTCGGGCTGACGGTTGCCGAGGCGATCATGCAGCGCACGCCGGTTATCTCCACCGCCTGGTCGGGCACGGCGGATTTCTGCGATCCGGACAATACATGGCTGGTCGACTCTCCCCTCATTCCGGTCGTCGATACCCATCCCGAATTTGCCGGGCTCGAGGGCGCGGTCTGGGCGGATCCTTCTCCGGAAACCGCCGCCGCGCGCCTCAAGGATATCTTCCGCGCGCCCGAGCTTGCGAGAGAGAAGGCTGAAAGGGCGCGGGCCTTCCTGCTGCGCTACCTCGCTGAGAACAGCTATGAGAAAGCGCTTCAGAAGCTGTCGGCGATGCAGGCCAGCTAAGGTGAGGTCGCCACTCCGCTTTATTTTAACATTTTTGCATTAGAGATGGCGGGTATCCGGTTTTAGAGCATGTCGCGCAAAGGTGTGCAGCGGTTTTGCGATAACGGCATGCGTAAAAACAAAGGCGTAAGGCGCGAGCAGCGAATCTGAAAGATCGCGACGCGTTTTAGGCCGATCCTGGCGGATGGACAGATGTCGAAGGGTATTATCGCAAATTCGATGATGAATGCGGCGGCAGGCATGTTGCTCTTGCTGACGGGCTTCATTTCATCGATCATAACGGCGCGGCTGCTCGGGCCGGAAGCCAACGGCATCGTCGCCTTCTCGCTCTGGCTGGTAGTCACCGGCGCCTCGATCGCCGAACTCGGCTCCAGCATCACGCTGTTGAAGACCCTGCCGCAACTTTCTGCGGAAGGATACGACGCGCGCCGCCGGCGCGGTTTTGCCGCCATCCTCGTCAGCTTCATGATGTTTTCGACCGTCGTGCTGCTGGCGCTCTACGCCCTGTTTTTCCTGACCTCCGAGGAGATGCACTGGGCCGATACCGCGCCGTCCGTCGCCCTGGTTACCGGCGTGCTGTTCTTCGTCCAGGCAATCGGATCCTTCGTCAAATTTTACCTGATCGGCGAAAAAAAGCTTGGTGCCTTCTTCCGGCTGACGGTTGCCGTCTCGATCGTGCAGCTTGCCGGGGTTGCCGTCGGCGCTGTGCTCTATGGGGTGCAAGGCGTTCTCGTCGGTTATGCGCTCGGCCAGCTCGTGCTGTTTTTCGCCACGCTGCCGATCCTTCTTTCGCGGCGCGACTGGTGCGGGGTTTCGCTGAAATCTCTCGCTTCCTCCTCCGTCATCCTGTCGATCCAATTCATCATCGATTCCATCTTCCTCAATCGGCTCGAACTGCTCTTCCTGCAGCAGTTCTGGTCGGTGGAGATGGTCGGCTACTACGCTGTCGGCCTGTCGATCGCCAATATCGCCCTTCAACTGCCGATCCAGATGACCGGCAGCCTGCTGCCCTATTATTCCGAGCGGCGTCATAACAGCGACGATTCGACCTTGCCGGTCGAGGTCTTCGCCGCCGTTACCCGCAGCATGGCCTATATCGTCTTGCCGATGAGCCTCGGGCTGGCCGCGATCTCCAGCGAGCTGGTGCTTGTGGTGTTCGGCGAGGCATTCCGCCGCAGCGGCACGGTGGTGGCGCTGCTGGCGCTCGTCGCGCCCGCCTATACCTTCATGCAGATCCTCAGCCTCTACCTGTTGTCGATGGACAGAGCCCGCTCCCGCCTGAACATCAGTGTGATAGGTGGCCTTCTCATGGTAGTCGGTTGTTTACTGATCGTACCTAGGCTTGCAGCCGAGGGTGCCGCACTCGTGCGCATCCTCGTCTTCGTTGCGATGTCGGTGATGATGATCAGACAGACAGGATTCGGATCCCAGCTTTCGGGTCTCTACGCAAGCCTGACGAAGGTGACGCTCGCCTCCGTGCTCTGCGCTTGCGCGGCGATTTCCGTGCTGGAATTCCTCCATGGCCCGGTCGGACTGATCACTGCAATCGTCGCCGGTACAATCTGCTATTTCGCGGCGCTCCGCGTGCTGCGCGCCGTGCCGGGCGAGGATGTCGAGGTCATGCGCTCCATTCTCGACAAGATGCCGTCGCTGTTGCGCCGGCCTGTGGGGCACGCAATCAATTTCATTGCACCGCGGCTTCCCGGCGATCCCGATCGTGCCAAGGTCGCGCCTGGCGAATTCTCGCTCGAGCCGGCTGAGGGTGCGGGACGCAGCGCTGCCCTGCCAGTCGTGTTCGACGGCACGGTCGGGCTGTTCATGTCCGAGAATCCTCTCGTGAAGAAACGTTCGGCGGCCGTGCTCTTTGTCAGCCCGTGGGGTTTCGAGGAGATGTGCAGCCGCAAATTCTTCCGTGTTGCCGCCGAGCATTTTTCCGACATCGGCGTGCCAAGCCTGCGCTTCGACTATCGCGGCACCGGCGATGCGCTCGATTTCGGCGCGCTGCCGGCAAGGCTGGAAACCTGGGAAAATTCGATCCGTGCCGCCGCCGCCAAGCTGAAATCGCTGAGCGGCTGCGACCATATCATCCTCGTCGCTCAGGGTCTCGGCGCCACACTTTCCCAGCGCATCGGTTCCTCGATCGACGGCGTCGACAGCCTGGTCATGCTGGCGCCGGTGCTGAGCGGCCGGGCCTATCTGCGCGAACTCAACATGTGGTCGAGGATTATCGATGCCGATCTCGGCCTCGGCAAGGAGCACGTTCAGACGGCGAAGGTGCAGATCGCCGGGTTGGTCATGCCCGAGGAGATCGCTGCCGAGCTCGGCAAGCTCAGTATCGCTTCGCCGCAGGGGCTTGCAGCCCCGCGTTATCTGATCCTTGAACGTCCTGCGAAGGCCGAGGATACCGGCTTTGCCGATGCGCTGAGGGCGCTTGGCGCCGATGTCGAGCAGAGGGCTTTCGAAGGCTATGACGAGCTCGCCACCAATCCGCTGTTTGCCAAGACGCCGATCGATATCATCGCGCTGTTGACGACGTGGCTGGAGGCAAGGACGACGGAGACCTCCGCAGCCCATTCATCGGCAGCGATCGAGAACCCGCCGCTTGTGGGTGACGGTTTTACGGAAATGCCGGTGCGTTTCGGAAGCCATGATCACCTGGTCGGCGTCGTCAGCCGGCCGCTGGGCGAGATCAAGGGCAATGCCGTGCTGTTCTTGTCGACGGCCTATGACCGGCATGCCGGCTGGGGACGGACGACGGTTGATATGGCCCGCGAGCTCGCGCGGCAAGGCGTCGTTTCGCTGCGTTTCGATTCCGCCAATGTCGGCGACAGCCCGCCGCGGCCGGATGCACCGGAACAGGTGCTTTACTCCGATACGCAGACCGCGGACGCGGTCGCCTCGCTCGATCTGCTCGAAAGCATCGTCACCGGTCCGGTCATGGTCGCCGGCCGATGCAGTGGCGGCTATCTCGCCTTCCGCGCAGGGGTCGCCGATGAGCGGTTGAAGGCCATCGTGTCGATCAATCCCTTCGTCTATTACTGGGATCCGAAGATCCCGGTGCGCAAGGAGCATGTCGTTTCCGTTCCCCGCAGCCTGGATGACTACGGACAGCGCCTGGCGCGGCTCGATACGCTGAAGCGTCTGCTGCGCGGCCAGGTGGACGTGGTTTCGGCGCTGCAGAATGTCGTCATCGCCGCCGGCCGCCGGTTGTCGCCGTGGATCGCGCCGCTGCTGGAGCTGCTTCCCGACCGACGCCATATCGCCCGCGAGGTCAGGCATTCCTTCGCGCTGTTCGGCAAACGCAAGGTGCCGCTGACGCTGATCTACAGCGAGGGCGATGTCGGGCTCGACCATGTCTATTTCCATTTCGGGCCGCGCGGGGCAAGGCTTTCCCGCTATCCGAACGTCCGACTGCTCATGCTGCCGGATGCCGACCACAATCTGACGCCGCCGCAGTCGCGCAAATTCGTGCTGGACGAGATCATTCGTCTCGCGAGAGCGTGACTGGAATTTCAGCAAGCAGGATCAGATGTTTTCGACGGCGACGATATCCAACGATCTGTAGAGATCGATATAGCGTCCGGCGACGATATCCCAGGAATAGCCGCGCGTAGCGTCGAGAAGCCCAGCGCGCATGGTCTCAGTTTGGCGCGAGAGACCTTGATAGGCCGCCTCGATTGCTGTGGCGGCGGCCCGAGCATCGGTGAAATCGGCAAGCATGATAGCAGGATGCCGCTCGGCAAGTGTCGCGAAGGCATCGTTGGCGTTCAGCACCGGCAGCAGGCCGGCGCTCATCGCCTCCAGCGCCACCAGGCCGAAACCTTCATATTCCGAGGCGGAGGCAAAGAGCGAGGCATTGGTGATGATCCGTCGGATGGCGCCGTTGTCGGGTGAGACGTGCAGGGTGACCAGGCCGGAGAGGTTACGGCTTTCGATCGCGGCTTCGACATCCGCCCGGTTCAGGTCGGATTCGGCGCCGACGATGTCGAGATGCCATTCCGCATCACGGGTCTTCAGCACGACCATTGCATCGAGCAGATGGTCCAGCCGCTTGTTCACCGAGAACCGGCCGATGGTAACGATGCGGCGCTTTGCCCGGCGCGAAGCGGTGTCGGCGAACTTGCCGATATCAGCGCCGTTTTCGATCAGCAGGCTGTCGGGCACGATTTCCGAAAACTGCTTGAGGTCGGAGGCGCTGCAGCAGACGACACGGCAATAGGCCAGTGCCGAGGCGCGGGTCAGCGTCCGGAACCAGATCTTCTTGATCGCCACGTATTTTCGCGTGTGGAAGAAGCCGCCATGGGTGGTGACGATCATCGGCTTGCGATGCAGCAGCCGGCCCCAGGCGAGCGCGTCGAAGAAAAAGTCGATGGCATGGACATGCACGAGATCGGCATCGGCGAGATGACGGAAAACCTGAGGCGCCAGCGGATAACGGCTGCTGCCGGACCAGGGAATGCGCACCACCTCGATGTCGTCGATGTTTTCGCGCGGCGGCAGCTTATTCTCAGGCGTTGTGAACAATGAATCGAGCGTGACGACGCGGACGCGATAACCGCGCCGGACAGTCTGGCGGGCGAGATTGGCGACCACGTCTTCCAGGCCGCCGCGGTTGGGTAGGAACTGGCGCACGACATGGACGATCAGCGGCGCCGTTTCCGGCTGCGGCTTCTCGCGCACCCTATCTGCCTCGACGATCGCCATTTTCCACCTATCGCTGCCACGTTGCCCCTGGTTGAGGCGGGACTCTTATAGCAACGACCAGATCTCTCCGGCGTTAAGCCGTGGTTTCAGCGGCGTCCCGAAAGGCGATTCTTCGCGAAAAAGGTTAACCGCGTCTGATTGCTTCAGAGCATCTTTGTTTTAACGCAATTCCGGACGCAAAACCGCAGCACACTTTTGCTGGAATTGCTTCAGAACGCCTTGAAGGTCAGGGTCGTCAGCGAGCGGACGATGCCGGGAATGTTGGCGATGTTGTCGTTGATGAACTTGCCGATATCCTGGCCTTCCTCGATGTAGACCTTCAGCAGCAGGTCATAGTCGCCGCTGGTGGAATAGAGCTCCGAGACCAGTTCGGTCTGGTAGATGGCATCGGCGACCTCATAGGTCTTGCCGGGGGCGCATTGGAGCTGGACGAAGATCGGCTTCATGGGGATTTCCTGCAAAGGGTTGGTTGGCGGCATAATGGTCGAAAGCGCCATGCCGATGCAAGCCGTTCGTCACGCGGCTGGATCGGCGGCCGCTTCCGAGACGATCCAATCGCGAAAAGCGGCAAGCGGCGCATAGTCGGCCCGCTCGGGCGGAAAGGCGAGATAATAGCGTTCGCGGCTTTCCATTTCACGGTCGACGGCGGCAACGAGATCGCCGCGGCTGATCTCCTCCTGCATCAGAAATGTCGGCAGGAGGGCGATGCCGAGGCCGGCGATCGCCGCCTGGGCGGCGGTGGCGAACTGGTCGAAGAGCATGCCGTGCACGCTTTCGAAGGAAACGCCGTTGCCGGCGAACCATTGCTCCCAGGCGTCGGGCCGCGTCGTCAGGTGCAGCAGCGGAACCGAAAGCAGATCCTGTGGCCCGGAGATTGCGTGGCGCTTCAAAAAATCAGGGCTGCAGGCCGGCACCGTGCGCTCCGACATCAGAAAGGCAAGTTCGGCGCCCGGCCAGTGCGGGTGGCCGAAATGGATGGCGGCGTCGATCGAATCGAGGCGGAAATCGAAGGGCGAAAGCCGGGTCACCAGATTGATGGTGACGCCGGGATTGGCGGCGAGGAAACGCCCCAGGCGCGGCGCCAGCCAGCGCGTGCCGAAGGTCGGTAGGATGGCAAGATTGAGCGTGCCGCCATACGGATTGGCGCGCAGATTCAGCGAGGCGCTGGATATGCGCCGCAGCGCCTCGCGGATTTCACGGGCATAACTGTCACCGGCAAGCGTCAGCCGCATGGTCTGGCGTTCGCGCCGGAAGAGTTCGACGCCAAGCTGCTGCTCCAGCGCGCTCACCTGACGGCTGACGGCGCTCTGGGTCAGATCGAGTTCGCGCGCGGCTGCCGTGACGCTGCCGGTGCGGGCGACCGCCTCAAAGGCGGCGAGATGCGAAATCGATGGCAAAAATCGTCTTGAAGCGAACATGATCATTCCGTTTTAGAATGAGCTATTTCCAAAATGTCGATATTTCTGGGTTTGTCACGCTTGTAAAGAGGTTCATCCTGCAAAAGCGGAATGAGCCGGAGTCCCCGATGCCGAAAGCCTTCGTTTCCACAGACCGTATCCGTTCGCTCTTTACCGAGGCGATGTCGCAGATGTACCGGGCAGAGGTGCCGCAATACGGCACGCTGATCGAACTGGTGGCGGATGTGAATGCCGGCTGCCTCGAAAACGACCCCGAACTGCGGGAGCGACTGGCCCGCGCCGGCGAATTGGAGCGCATCGATGTCGAGCGCCACGGCGCGATCCGGCTCGGCACGGCAGAAGAACTTTTCACCATTCGCCGGCTGTTTGCGGTGATGGGCATGCAGGCCGTCGGCTATTACGATCTCTCGGTTGCCGGCGTGCCTGTTCATTCCACCAGCTTCCGGCCGGTCGACGAGGCGGCGCTCAACGTCAATCCGTTCCGCGTCTTTACCTCGCTGTTACGGCTGGAGCTGATCGAAGACGAGGGGCTGCGCGGTGAAGCGGCGGCCATTCTGGCGGCGCGGCGCATCTATACGCCGCGCGCCATCGCGCTGATCGAGCGTCATGAGCGGGACGGCGGTCTGAGCGAGGAGGAAGCGACGGAATTCGTCGCCGAGGCGCTCGAAACCTTCCGCTGGCACGGCGAGGCGACCGTCAGCGCCGAAACCTACAAGCGCCTGCACGATGCGCACCGGCTGATCGCCGACGTCGTCAGCTTCAAGGGACCGCATATCAACCATCTGACGCCGCGCACGCTGGATATCGACGCGGTTCAGGCTCGCATGCCGGAACGCGGCATCACGCCGAAGGCCGTCATCGAAGGCCCGCCGCGTCGCCATTGCGATATTCTGCTGCGGCAGACGAGCTTCAAGGCGCTTGAAGAAACGATCGCCTTTGCCGGTGATGCGGACGCGATTCAAGGAACGCATACCGCCCGTTTCGGCGAGATCGAACAGCGCGGCGTGGCGCTGACGGCCAAGGGCCGGGCGCTCTATGACCGGCTGCTCGCCTCGGTTCGCGGCGAAGTGCAGGTCGGCGCCGGCGGCGCCAAGGCCGGCGCCTATGACCAGGAACTCGCCGAGCGCTTCAAGGCGCTGCCGGACAGTTGGGACGAGCTGCGCCGGCAGGATCTGGCCTTCTTCCGCTATTGCGCAACGCCTGCGGGTATTGCCGCCGCGGTCAACGGCACGCTACCCAAGGATCCGGAAGCGCTGATCGCCAAGGGTTACCTTGCCTTCTCGCCGATCGTCTACGAAGACTTCCTGCCCGTCAGCGCAGCCGGCATCTTCCAATCGAACCTCGGCACTGACCAGCAGCAGAATTATGCGACGCACTCGAACCGCGACGCCTTCGAGGCGGCACTCGGCGGGACCGTTCAGGACGAGCTGGCGCTTTATGCCGAGCGCCAGGCCGCCTCGCTGGATGCGGCGATGGAAGCGCTCGGTCTTGCGGCCCTGCAGCTGAAGACCGTCGCATGAAATGCCCGCTTCAACACTTGGCCTTCTAAAGCGCGTCGCGATCTTTCGGATTCGCTCCTTGCGCTTTAGCTCTTTCTTTTTGCGCATGTCGTTGCCGCAAAACCGCTGCACACTTTTGCGCGACATGCTTTAGGTTAGAGTAGCGCAATTTCGATCCGATCGGACTAGACCATGCTGAATGATCCGCGCTCCCACGGCCTCTGGGAAAAGACCGCAGCCGAGCCGCCGGCCACCTCGTCTCTCGAAGGCGCGGTATCTGCCGATGTCGTCGTCGTCGGTGGCGGTTACACCGGTCTCTCCTCTGCCCTGCATCTTGCCGAAGCCGGGTCGAAAGTGGTGCTCTTGGAAGCGAAGGAGATCGGTTTCGGCGGCGCGGGGCGCAATGTCGGCCTGATCAATGCCGGCATGTGGGTGATGCCCGAGGATCTGCCCGGCGTGCTCGGCCCGGTGCATGGCGAACGTCTGCTCGAGCTGCTCGGCAATGCGCCGAAGCTGGTCATGGAACTGATCGACAGGCACGGGATTGCCTGTGAACTCGAACGTAACGGCACGCTGCATTGCGCTGTCGGTGCGGACGGGCTGAAGGAGATCGAGGAACGCGCGGCGCAATGGTCCGCCCGCGGTGCCGCCGTAACGCTGCTCGGTGCGGCGGAGACGGCCAGACGCATCGGCAGCGATGCCTATACCGGTTCGCTGCTCGACATGCGGGCCGGAACGCTGCAGCCGCTGGCCTATGCGCGCGGTCTTGCCCATGCCGCCGTCAAATCAGGCGTCGCCATTCACACATCCAGCCCGGTCGTTGCAACCGAGCGTAACGGCAACCGCTGGACGGTGAAGACTGCAAAGGGCGAAGTCAGCGCGGAATGGATCATCGTCGCGACGGACGCCTACAGCACCGGACCGTGGGAGCAGGTGCGCAGCGAACAGGTGCATCTGCCCTATTTCAATTTCGCCACCGTGCCGCTCGGCCACAATCTGCGTCAGTCGATCCTGCCGGGGCGGGAAGGCGCCTGGGATACCAAGGAAATCCTCTCCTCCTTCCGGATGGATCAGGCCGGGCGTCTGGTGTTCGGCAGTGTCGGGGCGCTGCGCAATACCGGGCACACCGTGCATAAGGGTTGGGCCAAGCGCGCCTTGAAGCGGCTCTTTCCTATTATCGGCGATGTCGAATTCGAGTGCGAATGGTATGGCCAGATCGGCATGACCGATAATGCGCTGCCGCGCTTTCACAAATTCGCGCCTGGGGTCGTCGGCTTTTCGGGTTACAATGGCCGCGGCATTGCGCCCGGCACGGTGTTCGGCCGGACGCTGGCGGAGCATATTCTCGGCCGGCTTGCCGAAGCCGACCTGCCGCTGCCGCTGACGTCGCCGACCGAACCGCGCTTCCGCGCGCTCAAAGAACTGTGGTACGAAGCGGGCGCTCAAGTCGCCCATTTCGCCGATGCCCGCTTTTAAGAACCGGTAAACGCTTCCGGGAAGCGAAACTCGCTTCTGAGAATAATAAGATTGGAACCACGACAATGACTATCGCCGTCCTCGATCTCGCCACCGAAACCGCCAAGCTGCTTGCCGAACTCGGCGTCGATGCCGGCCGCTATCACGGCGGCACGCTTTCCGTCACCTCGCCGGTGACGGGCAAGGAAATAGGCAGGCTCAGGGAACACACGGTTGCCGACACGAAGGCGGCGATCGAAGAGGCGCACAAGGCCTTTCTCGAATGGCGTGCCGTACCGGCGCCCAAGCGCGGCGAGCTGGTTCGCCTGCTCGGCGAGGAGCTGCGCGCCGCAAAGACGGCGCTCGGCCGTCTCGTCTCGATCGAGGTCGGCAAGATCACCTCCGAAGGCCTCGGCGAAGTGCAGGAGATGATCGATATCTGCGATTTCGCCGTCGGCCTTTCCCGTCAGCTCTACGGCCTGACGATCGCCACCGAGCGCTCCGAGCACCGGATGATGGAAAGCTGGCATCCGCTCGGTGTGATCGGCATCATCTCCGCCTTCAACTTCCCTGTTGCCGTCTGGTCGTGGAATGCGGCGCTTGCAATGGTCTGCGGCAATTCCACCGTCTGGAAACCCTCGGAAAAGACACCTTTGACCGCGCTTGCCGTGCAGGCGCTGTTCGAAAAGGCGCTGAAGCGCTTCATCGCCGAGGGCGGCCCGGCACCGGCCAATCTGTCGACCTTGATCATCGGCGGCCGTGACGTCGGCGAAGTGCTGGTCGACCATCCGAAGATCCCGCTCGTTTCCGCCACCGGCTCGACGGCCATGGGCCGCGCCGTCGGCCCGCGGCTGTCGCAGCGTTTTGCCCGCGCCATTCTCGAACTCGGCGGTAACAATGCGGCGATCGTCTGCCCAAGCGCGGATCTCGACCTGACGCTGCGCGGCGTTGCCTTCTCCGCCATGGGCACGGCCGGCCAGCGCTGCACGACGCTGCGTCGTCTCTTCGTGCATGACAGCGTCTACGACCAGTTGGTGCCGCGCCTGCAGAAGGCCTATGGCTCCGTCACCATCGGCAATCCGCTCGAAACCGGCACGCTGGTGGGACCGCTGATCGACGGCCAGGCTTTCGAGAAGATGCAGGCAGCACTCGGTGAAGCGAAATCGGCCGGCGGTAGGGTGACCGGCGGCGACCGCGTCGACAATGGTTCGGCTGATGCCTTCTACGTTCGCCCGGCGCTCGTCGAAATGCCTGATCAGACCGGCCCGGTCGAGCACGAGACCTTCGCGCCGATCCTCTATGTGATGAAATACAGCGACTTCGACGACGTACTGGCGCTGCACAATGCCGTACCGCAGGGGCTGTCGTCGTCGATCTTCACCAATGACATGCGCGAGGCCGAAACCTTCGTCTCCGCCCGCGGCTCGGATTGCGGCATCGCCAATGTCAATCTTGGGCCATCGGGCGCCGAAATCGGCGGCGCCTTCGGCGGCGAGAAGGAAACCGGCGGCGGCCGCGAATCCGGCTCGGATGCCTGGAAGGCCTATATGCGCCGCTCCACCAACACGATCAACTACGGCAGGACGCTGCCGCTTGCGCAGGGCGTCAAGTTCGACGTCGAATAAGCCGGCTGCAACAGGCGACATTCCCTAAAGCGCGTCGCATGCAATTGGTTCATGCGACGCGCTTTTTCTCTTTGTTCTGATGCATGTCGTTGTCTCGGAACCGCTGCACACTTTCGGGCGACATGCACGGAACGTCGTTCTTTTGGCCAATCGCGATTTATTCCACTGTAATATGAAACATTTAGTCAAGATATTGTGATGGCTTTTTCGGGCAAGCCAAACTTGAAATCTTCAGTCAGGAAAAATATACGCCTCTCATCACCCGTGGAGACCTCGGGTGACATCGCCACGGAGGCCATTATGAACATTGCTTTTAGCCGTTTTTCCCTTGCGCTTGCCGCTTCGCTTCTCTCCGCCACCGCGCTCACAGGCAGCGCCAATGCGCAGGACGAAAGTCTCGTCGTCTACAATGCTCAGCATGAAAGCCTGGGCCGCGAATGGATCGATGCCTTCACAAAGGAGACCGGCATCAAGGTCACCATGCGGCAGGGCAGCGACATGCAGTTCGCCAATCAGATCATCCAGGAAGGCGACGCCTCACCTGCCGATGTGTTTCTGACCGAGAATTCGCCGGCGATGACGCTGGTCGATGGCGCGGGCCTCTTCGCCCCCATCGAAAAGGAAACGCTGGATCAGGTTCCCGACCAGTATCGCCCGGCCGACGGGATGTGGACCGGCATTGCCGCCCGCACCACGGTTTTTGCCTATGACAAGACGAAGCTCACCGAAGACAAGCTGCCGAAATCGATGCTCGACCTCGCAGATCCGGCCTGGAAGGGCCGCTGGGGCGCGTCACCAGCCGGCGCCGACTTCCAGGCCATCGTCGCTGCGCTATTGCAGCTCAAGGGTGAGCAGGCGACTGCCGACTGGCTGAAGGCTCTCAAGGAAAACGCCACGCCCTACAAGGGCAACAGCGTCGCCATGAAGGCCGTCAATGCAGGCGAAGTCGAGGGTGCGGTCATCTATCACTATTATTGGTTCGGCGATCAGGCCAAGACCGGCGAAAACAGCAAGAATGTCGGCCTGCACTACTTCAAGAACCAGGATCCCGGCGCCTTCGTCAGCGTTTCGGGCGGCGGCATCCTGAAGTCCACGCAGCACATGAAGGAAGCCCAGGCTTTCCTGAAATTCCTCACCAGCAAGACCGGCCAGACGGTTCTCAAGGATGGTGACTCCTTCGAATATGCCGTCGGCAAGGACGCGGCCTCCAACGGCAAGCTCACGCCGCTCGGCGATCTCAACGCGCCGAAAGTCGAAGCTTCGACGCTCGACAGCAAGAAGGTCGTCGAGCTGATGACAGCCGCCGGCCTGATCTGACCTTCTGCCGCAGGCGACTTCCGGCCAAAACTATTGCTTTTGGCTCAAGAAAACCTTAGGGCATGACGAAATCCGGCAACCGCTCTTCCAAAGCGGTTGCCTTCCTTTTTCAGCGTGTAAAGGCATCGGCCTTGCTGCAGGACAACAGATTGCTCGCATCCGGCAACGCCGCCCCGGTCGCGCCGAGGGCGCGGATGGGTTTGCCGCGCCGGCCCATGCCGCACGCTTCCGTGGTGCTGCTGGCAACCGTCGCCGCGATCTTCAGTCTGGTGCCGCTCGGCTTCATCGGCTGGGTCACCTATGATGTCGGCTGGGAAACGGTAAAGGCCCTGGTCTTCCGGCCGCGCGTCGGCGAACTGCTCGTCAACACGGTTCTGCTGGAATCGCTGACCATTCCGCTATCGATCGCGCTTGCCGTGACGCTTGCCTGGCTGACCGAGCGAACCGACATTCCTTTCGCGCGGCTCTGGGCCTGGCTTGCGATCGCCCCGCTCGCCGTGCCTGCCTTCGTGCACAGCTATGCCTGGGTCAGCCTCGTGCCCGGCATGCGCGGCCTGCAGAGCGGCGTCTTCGTCTCGGTGATCGCCTATTATCCCTTCCTGTACCTGCCGGTCGCCGCGGCGTTGCGCCGTCTCGATCCGGCGATCGAGGATGCCGCGGCTTCGCTCGGTCTCAATCCCTGGCGGGTCTTCTTCCGCGCGGTGCTGCCGCAGCTCCGGCTCGCCATTTGCGGCGGCTCGCTGCTGATCGGGCTGCATCTGCTGTCGGAGTACGGCCTGTTTGTGATGATCCGGTTCGACACTTTCGCGACGGCGATCGTCGACCAGTTCCAGTCCTCCTACAACAGCCCTGCCTCCAACATGCTCGGCGGCGTGCTCGTCGCCTGCTGTCTTTTTCTGCTTGGCTTCGAGGTGCTGGTGCGCGGCAACGAACGCTATGCACGCGTCGGGTCCGGCTCGCCGCGTCCGACAGACCGGCGGCGGCTCGGCTGGTTCGTGGCGCCGGCCGTTTTTCTGCCTGTCGCCCTGGCGGTGCTGACCCTCGGCGTGCCGCTGGTGACGCTTGGCCGCTGGCTCTATCTCGGCGGCACCGAGATCTGGCGCATCGACGTCGGCAGCGCCTTCCTGCAGACGATCGTGCTTGCCATTGTCGGCGGCGTGCTGGCGACGATTGCCGCAGCACCGATGGCCTGGCTTTCCGTGCGTGCGCCCGGCCGCTTGCAGCGCGTGCTCGAAGCCTGCCATTATTATGTCGGCTCGCTGCCGGGTGTCGTCGTTGCGCTGGCGCTGGTGACGATCACCGTGCGTCTCGTGCTACCCCTCTACCAGACCTTCGCAACGCTGCTCGTCGCCTATGTGATGCTTTTCCTGCCCCGCGCCATGGTGGGGCTGCGCGCCAGCATCGCCCAGGCGCCGGTGGAGCTGGAGCGCGCCGCGATGGGCCTCGGCCGCACGCCCGGCCAGGCGGTGCGGCAGATCACCATGCGGCTTGCCGCACCCGGAGCGGCGGCCAGCGTCGCGCTCGCCGCCCTCGGGATTACCAATGAACTGACGGCGACCCTGATGCTGTCGCCCAACGGTGTCGATACGCTTGCGACGAAATTCTGGTCGCTGACCAGCGAGATCGACTATGTTTCGGCTGCGCCCTATGCCTTCATGATGATCGTGCTGTCGCTGCCGCTCACGCTTATGCTCTATACCCAATCGAAACGGACTGCCGGCCAATGACGCTGCTTACGATCGAAAACATCAGCAAGCGCTATGGGCCTGTGCAGGCGCTGAAGGATATTTCGCTCGATGTCCAGGCCGGCAGCCGCACCGCCGTCGTCGGCCCGTCCGGTTCGGGCAAGACGACACTGCTGCGCATCATTGCCGGCTTCGAGCAGCCCGATGTCGGGAGAGTGACGCTCGATGGCGAGGTGCTTGCCGACGGCCCCGCGACGGTGCCGGCTCACAAGCGCGGCATCGGCATCGTTTCGCAGGACGGAGCGCTGTTTCCGCACCTAAGCGTCGCCGAAAATATCGGCTTCGGCTTCGAGCGGGGTGCGGCCGATCGCGAGAAGCGTATCATCGAGCTGCTCGATATGGTCGAGCTCGACCGCGGCATGTTGGTGCGGCGCCCGCATCAGCTTTCCGGCGGCCAGCAGCAGCGCGTGGCGCTTGCCCGCGCGCTTGGCCGCAAGCCGCGGCTGATGCTGCTCGACGAACCTTTCTCGGCACTCGACACCGGGTTGCGTGAGAACATGCGCAAGGCGGTTGCGCGCGTTCTCAAGGCGGCCGGCATCACCACCATTCTGGTTACGCATGACCAGGAAGAGGCGCTGACCTTTGCCGATCAAGTCGCGGTGCTCAGAGAAGGACGGCTGGTTCAGTCCGGGTCGCCGCAATCATTGTATCTGCATCCCAGGGATCGCGAGACGGCACTGTTCCTCGGCGATGCCGTGCTGCTTCCCGCCATCATTCGCAACGGCCTGGCCGACTGCGCGCTTGGCCGCGTCGCCGTCGAAGGCAGCCGTCAGGGCAAAGCGGAGATCATGCTGCGGCCCGAGCAGATCCGCGTCGTTGCCGATGACAGCGATCACAATCATGGCGGACGTGTCGTCGAGGTGGAGTTCGGCGGCGCGGTCTGCACGGTTGCCGTGTCGCTCGACGGTGTTGCGCTGCCGCCGATCCTGATCAAGACCTCGAGCGTCGCGCTGCCGGCGCGAGGCGATCTCGTTCGGCTCGATATCGCCGGCAAGGCGCATGTCTTCGAAAGCTGAGTGAAAGCGTCGCGCGTCCGAGGACGCGCAGAACCCCCATCACTTCTTGTTTTAACGCAATTCCGGACGGAAAACCGCTTCACACTTTTCCTGGAATTGCTTCAGCCGAACCTGCGCACCACGTCTTGCGGCTCGATGCCTTCGAGCCAGCCGCCGGTAAAGCCGGCGCGCTCGAGCCCATGCCGGATGGCCGGCGATTGCCGCATCAGCTTCCAGATGAAGTCGGAGCGCTCGTTCTCGATGGTCATGACGAGAAGGCCCTGATCGATGCCGACGGTGCGGTCGTCGACCCAGCCTTCCGGCCGCTTGGTCTTGACTGTCGGGTTGAAGCCGCCGGGAAAGCCGCCTTCCAAGAGCAGGTTCGGGTAGCTGGTCAAAAGTGCCTTGGTGCCGTCCATAGCTGCCTGCCGGTCGTAGGGTAGGCAGGCAAGGGCCGCCCAAGGTGCGATCGTGCCGTCATCCGGGCCGAGTGGGGCGCCACGGGCGGCATAGCCCAGAACCTTCGGCTGGCGGCCGCCGCGCATGCGCCGCGTCGGCGGCGGGCCGTCGCAGGCGGAGAAACCCCAGATATTCTTGTTATAGCCGACGAACTGGCCGGGATTGCGCTCGGCATAATCACGCTGGACGTCGATGACCACTTGGGTGTTGCGGAAATAATCCCAGTTCCGCTCCGCCATCGGCTTGTCCTGAATGCCGCGGAAATCGATCCAGGCATGGGAGAACAGGTGGATGAACAGCGGCCCGGCATAGAGATAGGACTGTTCGCCGTGCAGCATCCAGGAATAGCTTGACGTGAAGGCGTCGTAGCAAGACTGCGGGATGGGGTGCGTCGGCGATGCGAGCGCCAGTGCGTAGAGGATGATCGCCTCGTCGAAGCCGTGATAGCGCCAGCGCAGGAAGCCGGAAGAGGGCTTCCAACCCATGGCAATGGTGTCGCCCTTGTTCAACGCCCAGCGCCAATCGACGCGCTCGTAGATGAAGGTCGCGAGCTCACGAATTTCCGTTTCCGTCTCGTCGTCTTCGCGGTTGAAATACTGCGCCGATGTCAGGATGCCGGCGACCAGCAGCGCCGTATCGATGGTCGACAGCTCGCTGTTCCAGGCGCGATGGCCGGTATCCATATGCAGGAAGTGGTAGAAGAAGCCGCGGTGGCCGGTGGCGTGGCGTTCCTCGCCCTGACGCGCCTCGGCGAAAAACCGCAGCGTATTGACCGTGCGTTCGGCCGCTTCGGCGCGGCTGATCCAGCAACGCTCGACCCCGACTGGATAGGAGGACAGGGCAAAGCCGACGGCTGCGATACTTGCCGGCACGCCGCCGATAGAGGTATCGGCCACCAGGCCATTTTCGGGATTGGAATATTTCAGGAAGTACTTGAATGCCGAATGCTGCAGCCTGTCGACAAGCGCTGCATCAATATCTTCAATCCGTTGCAGCATAGGCTCCTACCCAACTGTTGCATCGCCCCATGCTTGAACATGGCGACCGTCCCCCGGCAAATCAAACCTTTTTGATTCGCAGGGATAAGAGAACACAAATGGGCAGAAGTGGTCGTTAATAATTATCCGTGAAATAATATCTAGCAGAAGTCATATAAGCAGTGCAGCAAAAGCAGCACTTACGCGCCGGTCCGCGGCCGTTGTTTCCTGCTATATTTGTTCCTCCGATCTTCCGTGGAGCGGGTGATCGCCGCTCAATCGCATAGGCTGGTATGAGGCGTCGGAGTCTCTGCTGAGCGCACCTACCCCGCGGTGTCGTGCCGCGAGGCCGTGAAGATGGGACACGCCTCTCGCCGATCGGTCGTCTCAAGTCCCCGCCGAACGCGCCGACAGGAAGACCTGCGGCTCGAAGGCAAAATCCTTGTCGAAGGGATAGGTCGGATGCTGCTTGCGCAGCCGCGGCAGGCGCTCGACGAACTGATCGACGACACCGGTCGAGAGCGCCATCAGGCTGGGATTTGCGATCGGCGCCAGCTCGGGAGAGAGATAACCCGATTTGACGACAATGATCCTCGCCTTGTGCGGATCGAGGCCGAGCCGGGTGAAATCGGCGATGTTGTGATAGGGCCGGCGTTTGGCGGACAGTACGAGATCGATGCCATCGATCGAAACGACCGCCTGGCGGTCGGCGGGTTCGGCGGTTTCATGCAGGAACTCGACGATGAAACGAGCATTGACCGGCTTGCTGCCCTCGCTGTCGAGTGAAGCGCCAACGCTGAGGTCCAGTTCGGCGCCCACGCCTGCGGCATAGCAGGCCTCGGTTGCTGCCTTGTCGGTGATGCCGGCGAAGACGACGCCGGCAGCACCCCTGCCGATCAGCTCGGCCAGCACGTCGGCCCGGTCCCCAACGCCGCCGCCGGTCGGGTTGTCACCGGATTCGGCGAGCACGACGGGGGCGGTCGGGCTGGCAATGGCTCTCGCGACGCATTCCTCCAACGAGCCGGTCTCGCAGCCGAAGACAAAGTCTTCGCGCGCGTCCCAATAGGCCCTGGCGAGACGTCTGGCCTCGCGCTCCATTACCGCGTGGTCGGTGCCGGTGATGATGGCGGCGGCCGTGGCGCGCGGTTCGTCGGCCCAGACATAACCAACCATCAGCGACGCATCCCAGATGCCATCAATCGTATCGATGTCGGGCAGCATCTCATAGAGGCTTTTCGCCGGCTCATCGACGGTGCTGGTGCGCTCGCCGGGCAGCACGACCGGGACCGGCGCCCAGAGAACAACCGGCGTTACGCCAGTCTTCAGGCTCTTCACCAGCATGGAGACCGAGCGGCGCATCGTCTCCTCGACATCGATATGCGGCGCAGTGCGGTAGGTGGAATAAATATCGAGCGCATCGATAATGCGCTGGGTGACGTTGCCATGCAGGTCGTAGCTTGCCGACACCGTGCAGGCTTCGCCGACCAGCGCGCGGGCCGCACCAATCCAGTCGCCTTCGGCATCCTCCATGCCCTCGACATACATGGCGCCATGCATGGCGAGGTAGAGACCGTCCAGCGGCAGCAGCGGCTTCAGCCGCTCGAGAAATTCGCCCTTGAAGGCCTCGTAGGTGGCGCGTGAAACCGGGCCGCCGGCAATGGCGCGGGCATGGATCGTCGGCAGAAATTCGGCCTCGTAATCCTTGAGAAAGGCGAAGTAGGGTGATGCCAGCAGTGCGTCCCCGCGCAGCACGCGAAAATCCTTCTCCTCGTTCAGGACGGGATTGTAAGTGCTGCATTCGATATGAATGCCACCGACGGCGATACGCATGGGGAAACCTCAGATGATGTTGGGAGCAATCAGGAAGGTAGGGGCCGCAATGCCGGCGGCGCCCTGGACCTTGAGGCCAGTGCCGTCGTCAAGAATTTCGCCGGTCATCTGACACCAAGTGCGGGATTGTCGCAAGCCGTGCGGCCAATCTCATTGAGTGCGCCATCTGCTCCTGCCGATCACGATGATCGGAATGTCATTTTACGTGTCGAGGCCAAGCAGGGAGGCGTTGCTATGCAGCGTGTCGTCGAATGCATGCAAGATCGCGTCAAACACGGCGGTTTACGCGCTCCGGCCGCGAGGAGCACACGCGCGGATCGGCAAACACTCCTAATAGGCACCTTGCACGGCAAAGGTGCACTAAGGGTTCTGAAATTTAGAGAAACTGGAGCGGGCGAAGGGATTCGAACCCTCGACCCCAACCTTGGCAAGGTTGTGCTCTACCCCTGAGCTACACCCGCTCAATCCGCATCGGTCCGGGGTAGTTGTTGGACCGTGGGCGCCGCCTCGCGGCGACCGGCGCTATATGGCCTAACGGGTTTTCAAATGCAACAGGGAAATGACGGAGAGCCGAAGAAAAATTCTCCTGCTCACGCGGACCGGGCGGAAAGGCCGCAAATGCGGGGTAAAGCGTCGGCCGCAAAGATTGCCAAACGATGTCGACGGACTTAATCAAGACGCCTTGTCTTTTTCCCTTCCTATCCAATGGATTGCCCATGTCCGAAAATGTCCCGAAGACCAGAGAAGAATTGTTTGCCTTTCTCGATGGGCTCGGCATTGCCCATAAGACCGTCGACCATGCGCCGGTTTTCACCGTGGCGGAATCGGTTGCGCTGCGCCACGAGATCCCCGGCGGCCACACCAAGAACCTGTTCGTCAAGGACAAGAAGGACAGGTATTTTCTCATGACCGTCGAGGAAAATGCTGCCGTCGATCTCAAGCAGGTGCATAATGCCATTGGCGGATCCGGCAGGGTCTCCTTCGGCAGGCCCGAGAAGTTGATGGAATATCTCGGCGTCATTCCCGGCGCGGTCACCGCATTCGGCGCGATCAACGATACGGCGGCGAATGTCACCTTCGTGCTCGATGCCGATCTGATGCGCGAGGAGATCATCAACTGCCATCCGCTGTCCAACGATGCGACGACATCGATTGCGAGCGCCGACCTCATTCGTTTCATGGAAGCGACCGGGCATAAGCCGCTTGTCTTGAAAGTGACGTCCTGACATACGATTTTAGCGCTTACAATGAGGCCGGCAAGATCGGCGCGGCGGGAGATACCTATGAGCGGCAGCGACAACCCCTATAACGGTTCCTTCGGAAATCAGATGACGGCGACGACAAGCTTCGGCGCCACCCCGGAACCGGCGGCTGCAGCCGGCAGCTACATCACCGACACCACGACCGCGAATTTCGGCAAGGACGTCATCGAGGAATCGCGCCATCAACCGGTGCTGGTCGATTTCTGGGCGCCCTGGTGCGGCCCGTGCAAGCAGCTGACGCCGGTGTTGGAGAAGGTGGTCAACGAAGCCAAAGGCCGTGTCCGGTTGGTTAAGATGAACATCGACGACCATCCCTCGATTGCCGGCCAGCTCGGCATCCAGTCGATCCCGGCAGTTATTGCCTTCGTCAACGGCCGCCCCGCCGACGGCTTCATGGGTGCAGTGCCGGAAAGCCAGATCCAGCAGTTCATCGACCGCATCGCCGGCCCGGCCGGTGCCGATGAGGCGGCCGAGATCGAAGCCGTGGTTACGGAAGCAGCAGAACTGCTGGCCGCCGGCAACATCAACGAGGCCGCTCAGCTCTACGCCGCGGTGATGCAGGCCGATCCGGAAAATGCCAAGGCGATTGCCGGCATGGCCGAATGCATGATCGCCGCAAACCAGCATGAGCGGGCGCGCGAAACTCTGACTGATCTGCCGGAAGAGCTGGCGAAGGACGCCGGCATTCAGGCCGTACTGAAAAAGCTCGAACAGATCGAGGAAGCCCGCAAGCTCGGCGATCCCGTTGCGCTCGAACGTGACCTTGCCGTAAACCCCGACGACCATGAGGCGCGGCTGAAGCTCGCCAAGATCCTCAATGTCGAAGGCCGGCGCGACGAAGCAGCCGAGCACCTGCTGCTGATCATGCGCAAGGACCGCGCCTTTGACGATGACGGCGCCCGTCGCCAGCTGCTGCAGTTCTTCGAGGTCTGGGGCTTCAAGGATCCGGCGACGATTTCGGCCCGGCGCAAGCTTTCGGCGATGCTGTTCTCGTAACGCGCCGCGGGTTCGACAGGGCGGCAAGGCGTTGGATCGTTTTGAATCCGCGCCTGATCCCGTTGGAAATCGATTCGGATTTTTGGGGCGATGCGCTAAGTTTGGAGCATCGGCCCTTGCGTTTTCGGACGGGGGCACCACATTCTCGTGAGGACGGGCATGCCCGTTACCAGAATGCGGGACGGTTTCATGCAAGTCGGGAATGCCAGATACCTGAAGCCGGGCGATCTGCCTGATACAATCGCCGTCTTTCCCCTGACCGGTGCCCTCCTTCTGCCGGCCGGGCAGCTTCCGCTCAACATTTTCGAACCGCGTTATCTGGCGATGCTGGATGCTGCACTAACGGGAAACCGGCTGATCGGCATGGTGCAGCCGGCGCTCGGCGAACACGAAGACAAGGGCGGCGATCCGAATCTTGCCGCCGTCGGCTGCCTTGGCCGCATCACCTCCTTCGCCGAGACTGGCGACGGCCGCTATATCGTCTCGCTGACCGGTGTCTGCCGCTTTCGGCTGCTGGGAGAGAAAGCAACCAGCGACCCGTTCCGCACCTTCCGAATCGCGCCGTTCATCGCCGATCTCTCGGCCGCGAACGAGGAGGAGGCGGTCGACCGCGCAGCGCTGCTGACTGCCTTCAAGGCCTATCTCGATGCCAACAAGCTGGAAGCGGACTGGGAGAGCGTCGAGCGGGCGAGCAATCTGACGCTTGTCAATTCGCTGGCGATGATGTCGCCGTTCGGACCGGCTGAAAAGCAGGCGCTGCTGGAAGCGCCCGATCTGAAGACGCGGGCCGAAACGCTGATCGCCATTACCGAGATCGTGCTGGCGCGCGTCTTCGGTGACTCCGACACGGTTCTGCAGTAGACTTCAGCCATGGACGAAAAACTCAGCCGCGTCGATCCAAAGCTGCTCGATCTGTTGGTCTGCCCGCTCTCCAAGGGCCGGCTTTCCTATGATCGCGAACACAATGAGCTAGTCTCGGAAAAGGCGCGGCTTGCCTATCCGATCCGCGATGGCATTCCGATCATGCTGGTGTCCGAAGCCCGCCGCCTCGACGAATAGACCGCTTTAAATCACCGTTAAATGACTTGGCCGGCCAGCAGCCGCGGATTGTCCTTTGCCGTCGTTCCAGCTGCCTGGCCGATGAAAAAAGACTTGAGGCGCGGCAGCCGGTCGACGATGCCGAGGCCGACGTCGCGGGCGATGCGGATCGGTGTTGCGTCGTTGGAGAATAGCCGGTTCAGCACATCCGTCGTCACGCCCATACGGAAGGTGTCGAAGCGGCGCCAGGTCTGGTAGCGTTCGAGAATGTTGATCGATCCGATATCGAGGCCGAGCCGATCAGCCTCGACGATCGTTTCGGCAAGTGCCGCTACATCCTTGAAGCCGAGATTGAGGCCCTGGCCTGAGATCGGGTGAATGCCATGGGCGGCGTCGCCGGCCAGCGCGAAACGTGGTGCGACGAAAGCGCGGGCCAGCGTCAGGCCGAGCGGGAAGGCGCGTTTGTCGCCGATGATTTTCAGCGCCCCGAGCTTGTGGCCGAAACGGCGTTCGAGTTCTTCCTCGAAGACCAGGTCGTCGGCGGCAACCAGCCGATCGGCATCGTGTGTCCGCTCTGTCCAGACCAGCGAAGAGCGATTGTTCTTGAGCGGCAGGATGGCGAAGGGACCGGCCGGCAGGAAATGCTCTTCGGCGCAGCCATCATGCGGCCGCTCATGTTCGACCGTGGCAACGATGCCCGACTGGCCGTAGTTCCAGGTAACGGTCTTGATGCCGGCGAGATCGCGCAGCGTCGAGCGCACGCCGTCGCAGGCAACCAACAGCCGGCTCTCCAGCGCGCTGCCATCCGAAAGCGTGACGGTTATGTGGCTGTCGTGCGTCTTCAGCTCCGTGGCGCTGAGCCCGTGACGGATGTCGATGCCGAGCCGCTCGCAGACGCCGCGCAGCGCTGCGACCATGGCAACATTCGGGATCATGTGGGCGAAAGGCTGGCCTTCCGCCGCTTCGCCGTCGAAGGTGAGAAAAACCGGGCGCACCGGATCGGAGGTCTTGGAGTCGGTCACGATCATTTTGGTGATCGGCTGGGCGTCCGGCTCGATCTCGTTCCAGATGCCGAAGACCTCGAGCATCTTCGCCGCCGCCGCGATGACGGCGGAAGCGCGTGTGTCGTTTTTCCAGACATGCTCCGGGGCCGCCTCGACGACGACGACATTCAGATGGGGGGCTGCCTGTTTGACCGCGACAGCGGCGGAAAGGCCGACATAACCACCGCCCACAACCAGCATGTCCAGCATCGCGCCGCTCCCGTACCCTGTGCCTCAGATGTGACCTATATAGATCATCGCAACTTCACTTCCTACCGCCGGGAGACATACAAAATGATGCGTGAGACGATCGGGTCTTCGGCAATGGAGACACTGCTTTCGACGCTCGACCTGGAGCCGATCGAGGTCGATATCTTCCGTGGGCGCAGCCCGCAGGCCGGTTGGCAGCGGGTTTTCGGCGGCCAGGTGATCGGCCAGGCGCTGATGGCGGCGCAGCGCACCATCGAAGGCGAGCGTTTCGTCCATTCGCTGCATGCTTATTTCATGCGGCCCGGCGATCCCTCGGTGCCGATCATCTACCAGGCGGAGCGCATCCGCGACGGATCGAGTTTCAATACGAGGCGCGTCGTCGCCATCCAGCACGGCAAGGCGATTTTCACGCTGTCGGCCTCCTTCCAGGTGGACGAGCCGGGCTTCGATCACCAGATCGTCATTCCCGATGTGACGATGCCCGAAGCGCTGCTCGGCGAACAGCAGATCAAGGAGCAATATCTCGCGCATGCGCCGGAGGCGATCCGCAAATACTGGCAGCGCGAGCGGCCGATCGAGATCCGTCCCGTCTCGCTGACGCATTATTTTTCCGACAAGAAGCTCGAGCCCAAACAGGACGTCTGGGTACGCGCCACCGGCCCGGTTCCCGACGACCGGCTCTATCAGGCGGCCGTGCTTGCCTACCTCTCGGACATGACGCTGCTCGATACGTCGCTTTATGCACACGGCACCTCCATCTTCGATCAGAGCCTGCAGGTGGCGAGCCTCGATCATTCGATGTGGTTTCACAGGCCCTGCAAGCTCGACGACTGGTTGCTCTATACGCAGGACAGCCCCTCGGCTTCGGGTGCCAGAGGGCTGACCCGGGGTAGCCTGTTTACCCGATCGGGTGAGCTGATTGCCTCTGTCGCCCAGGAGGGTTTGATTCGGAAAAAGGCAAATGAATAAAAAATATGCATCTTTTTAAAATTGCGCATTATTTGTGCGATTGATGGCCGGTCATTTGCCGGTCATTTGCCTGTTTATTGGCGCGCGGTATTATAATCTTTATTTTTCAATAAGTTATTCCATGCCTCGAATCTGGCACGTCCCTTGAATGTATATCGTCGGTCGCTGTTCAGGAACGTCAGCGGCAAGGAGAGTCGGCTCCGCGCCGAGGATAACGAAGGATGGGAAACCAGATGAAAATTGTGATGGCTATTATCAAGCCGTTCAAGCTCGATGAGGTCCGCGAAGCTCTTACGGCGATCGGCATTCAGGGGCTGACCGTGACCGAAGTGAAGGGCTACGGGCGCCAGAAGGGGCACACCGAAATCTATCGCGGCACCGAATATGCGGTCAGCTTCCTGCCGAAGCTCAAGATCGAAATCGCCGTTGCATCCGAACTCGTCGACAAGGCTGTTGAAGCCATCGCGGCAGCGGCCAAGACCGGTCAGATCGGCGACGGCAAGATTTTCGTCTATTCGATCGACCATGCCGTGCGCATCCGTACGGGCGAAACCGATTCAGAAGCGCTGTAAGCGGCAGATCAAGGAGCTTTTTCCAATGTCAATTTCGAAGTTTTCTTCCACCTTTGCGCGGATTTGCGCAGCTTCGGCAGCGCTTCTCGCGCCGGCCGTCGCTTTCGCGCAGGAAGCTGCACCGGCTGCGGCTGCCGCTGCGGCTGCAGCACCGGTGCCGGACAAGGGCGATACTGCCTTCATGTTCATTTCCACGATCCTTGTGCTGTTCATGCTGGTGCCCGGCCTGGCACTCTTCTATGGCGGTCTCGTTCGCACCAAGAACATGCTCTCCGTTTTGATGCAGTGCACGATGATCGGCGCGGTCGTTATGCTGATCTGGGTGATTTACGGTTATTCCTTCGCTTTCGGCGGTTCGGACAGCCCCTATTGGGGCGGCACGGCCAAGATGTTCCTTGCCGGCGTTTCCACGGCAACCACGGCTGCAACCTTCTCCAAGGGCGTCGTCATTCCGGAATTCATCTTCATGTTATTCCAGATGACCTTCGCAGCGATCACGCCTGCCCTGATCATCGGGGCCTTCGCCGAGCGCATCAAATTTTCGGCTGCAGTTCTCTTCTGTGCACTTTGGGCGACTTTCGTCTATTTTCCGATCGCGCACATGGTCTGGGATTCGAACGGCATGCTCTTCAAGATGGGCGCGCTTGACTTCGCAGGTGGTACGGTCGTCCACATCAATGCCGGTATCGCCGGTATCGTTGGCGCTCTTCTGGTCGGTAAGCGCACCGGCTACGGCAAGGACATGATGGCACCGCATTCGATGACGCTGACCATGGTCGGCGCCTCGATGCTCTGGGTCGGCTGGTTTGGCTTCAACGCGGGCTCCAACCTCGAAGCCTCCGGCGGTGCGATGCTTGCAACGGTCAACACCTTCATCGCGACCGCAGCTGCCATCGTTTCCTGGTCGCTCGTCGAAACCCTTGCTCGCGGCAAGGCGTCGATGCTCGGCGGTGCTTCCGGCATGGTTGCGGGTCTCGTTGCCATCACGCCGGCTGCTGGAATCGCCGGTCCGATGGGCGCGATTGTCATGGGCCTAGCCGTTTCGCCGCTTTGCTACTTCTTCGTATCCGTCGTGAAGAACAAGTTCGGCTATGACGACACCGCAGACGTCTTCGGCGTACACTGCGTGGGCGGCATATTCGGCGCTATCGCAACGGGCGTCTTTGCCAGCGCGTCGCTCGGCGGCGTCGGCTATGTCGAAGGTGTGACGATGGGAAGCCAGGTCGTTGTTCAGCTCACTGCCGTTCTCACCACTATCATCTGGTGCGGCGTCGGTTCGGCGATCCTCTACAAGATCGTCGATGTCGTCATCGGCCTGCGCGTCAGCGTCGAAGCCGAGCGCGAAGGTCTCGACCTCGCGACCCACGGCGAAGCCGCCTACCACTCGTAAATCAGCTTTGCGGCGCCTGGCTTAAGGGCGCCGCTCCACAGCCCGTCGCGGCCTATCTAATCATAGACCGCATTTGGCCCGGACCCCTCAAAGTTCGGGCTTTTTTTATTTCCCTGTCGCGAATGCACGTCCAGGCGTGCATGGTTAACATCGCTTTAACCCGGCTCTGATTAGGTGGAGCGGACGCATTTTGGCATGGCGAAGCTTCAGTGATTCGCATGCCCTCAGGCATTGGACGGGTTAGACACATGGCAAGAAGCACGTCGCCGGCGATGGATAGCCGTCCGGATCGGTTCTCCTTCTCGGCATTCATGCTGCGGCAGATCCAGGCACTCATCGGCTTTGCGATCTTTCTGCTATTGGCGCTCTGCGTCGCGGCGCTGGCGACATGGAACGTTGCCGATCCGAGCTATTCCTACGCCACTGCCAACCTGCCGACCAATATCCTCGGTTATAGCGGGGCTGCCTTTGCCGATATCGTCATGCAGTTCCTCGGCCTTGCCAGCGTCGTTTCGATGCTGCCGATCGTCGCCTGGGCGCTGGCGCTGATCTCGGGCCGCCGCTTCAGCCGCATCCCCGCTCGTGCCGGCGCCTGGCTTGCCGGTACGGTGCTGTCCTGCGCCGTGATCGGCTGTTTCCCGCCGCCGCTCACCTGGCCGATCCCGAACGGCATCGGCGGTGTCGTCGGCGATATGATCCTGCGTTTTCCCGCACTCTTCGTCGGCGCTTATCCCACCGGCACCTTCGCGATGGTCGTCGGCTGCATCTTTGCCGCACCGACCGCCTGGATGATGCTCTTTGCCTCGGGCATCGTCGGTCGTAGCGACGCCGAAGACGAGATCGAGGAAGATTACGTCGGGACGACAAGCAAGGTCCGCGTCGTCGGAGACGAGGACGAGGACGACGAGTCGCGCTGGGTCGCTCTCAGCGGTGCGATGACGCATGCCTGGTACATGAGCCAGGGGCGGCTGCGGCGGCTCTTCGGCATGGGGCCGCGTAAGCGGCGCCAGGGCGATTTCGAATCACCCTATGATTTCAACGATGACGAGTTCGGCAAACTGAACGAACCGGTCCGCGCCAAGGCGCCCACCGTCCGCGGCGAGCGCATGGAGCCGTCGATGGAGGCGCGAGCAGCTTCGCCGCGGCGTATCGTCTCTGCACCGTCGCTTTCCGTCGATGACGACGATGATGACGACGACGATCTGCCCTTCGATGCCGACATGCCGCCGCGTCCGGCCGATATCCTGCCCGATGATGATGACGACGACTGGATGATCCGTGCACCGGCAAAGGCCGCCGGCAAGCCGGAGCCGCGCGTCGTACCTTTGGTCTCGCGTCCGAAGCCCAGCGCCCGCATCGAGCGGGAGGCGCAGGGCTCATTCATCCGTCCCGAGGGTTTCCAGCTTCCCTCGATGCATCTGCTTGCCGAACCGAAGAATGTCGTGCGCGACTCGACGCTATCAGCCGATGCGCTGGAGCAGAACGCCCGCATGCTTGAAGGCGTGCTCGAGGATTTCGGCGTCAAGGGCGAGATCATCCACGTCCGTCCTGGCCCCGTCGTCACGCTCTATGAACTGGAGCCGGCGCCCGGCATCAAGTCGTCGCGCGTCATCGGCCTTGCCGACGATATCGCCCGCTCGATGAGCGCCATTGCCGCCCGCGTCGCCGTCGTGCCCGGCCGCAACGCGATCGGCATCGAATTGCCGAACCAGACGCGCGAGACCGTCTATCTGCGTGAACTTGTTGCCTCCAGGGATTTCGAAGGCAGCAAGGCGAAGCTCGCCATGGCGCTCGGCAAGACCATCGGCGGCGAAGCCGTCATCGCCGATCTCGCCAAGATGCCGCATCTGCTCGTCGCCGGCACCACCGGCTCCGGCAAGTCGGTTGCCATCAACACGATGATTCTGTCGCTGCTTTACCGCATGACGCCGGAACAGTGCCGGTTGATCATGATCGACCCGAAGATGCTCGAACTTTCGGTCTATGACGGCATCCCGCATCTGCTTTCACCCGTCGTCACCGATCCAAAGAAGGCCGTCGTCGCGCTCAAATGGACCGTGCGCGAGATGGAAGAGCGCTATAAGAAGATGTCGAAGATCGGCGTGCGCAACATCGACGGCTTCAACACCCGCGTCGAGCAGGCCTTGTCGAAGGGCGAGGCGATCTCGCGCACCGTGCAGACCGGCTTCGACCGTCACACCGGCGAGGCAATGTACGAGACCGAAGAATTCGATCTCAAGCCGATGCCCTATATCGTCGTCATCATCGACGAAATGGCCGACCTGATGATGGTCGCCGGCAAGGATATCGAAGGGGCCGTGCAACGGTTGGCGCAAATGGCGCGCGCGGCCGGCATCCACGTGATCATGGCGACGCAGCGCCCGTCGGTCGACGTCATCACCGGCACGATCAAGGCGAACTTCCCGACCCGAATCTCCTTCCAGGTCACCTCGAAGATCGACAGCCGCACCATTCTTGGCGAGCAGGGCGCCGAGCAGCTGCTCGGCATGGGCGACATGCTCTACATGGCGGGCGGCGGACGTATCCAGCGCGTGCACGGGCCGTTCGTCTCGGATGTCGAGGTGGAAGAGATCGTCTCCTACCTGAAGACCCAGGGCTCACCGCAGTATCTCGATGCGATCACCGCCGACGACGACGAGGATGGCGACTACGGCGGCGGTGGCCCGGCCGGCACGTCAAACCTCTCGGATTCGGAAGATCCCTACGATCAGGCGGTCGCCATCGTGCTGCGTGACGGCAAGGCCTCGACCTCATACGTCCAGCGCCGGCTCGGCATCGGCTACAACCGGGCCGCCTCGCTCATCGAGCGGATGGAGAAGGAAGGCATCATCGGGCCGGCCAATCATGCCGGTAAACGCGAGATTCTTGTTCCGACCGAGGGCGACATCCTCGACCGCTGAAATAATCGGCATATATTTCCAACAGGGCCGCTTTTGCGGAAACCTGACAGCGTCGAAGCCGTTACCTCTCGCGGGCCGATCGCTACGCCTTGAAGACGCCGCCTTTCGGCAGCATGCAGATCGCATAAAGGAGATTTAGATGAGTAACTCCGACCCCTTCCTCTCCGGCTTGACGGTAACGCGCCGCGATCTTCTCGGCGCCTTTGCCGTCGCTGCGATGGTGAGCGCCGTTCCCTTCGGTGCTTATGCGCAGGCGGCAGCTCCCGCCTCCGGCACTGCGCAGGCGATCGCCGACCATTTCTCCGGCGTCACGACGATGCAGGGCGAATTCGTGCAGTTCGGTCCGCGCGGCGAGCAGACCGGCGGCAAGTTCTTCATCCAGCGGCCCGGCAAACTGCGCTTCAATTATGACGACCCATCGCCGATGCGGGTGATCGCCGACGGCAAAAACGTCGCCATCGGCAATACGAAGCTGAAAACCTGGGACCTCTATCCGCTCTCGAAGACGCCGCTCAGCCTGCTCCTGGCGCAGCATATCGACCTGTCGGCCGGCATGGTGAAGCGCGTCAAGGAAGAGTCGGACCTGACGACGATCGCGCTCGGCAACAATACGGTGTTCGGCAGCTCGACCATCACCATGATGTTCGACCCGAAGACCTACGACCTGCGTCAGTGGACGATCACCGACAACCAGGGCAAGGACACGTCGGTGATGATCTTCAATGTCAAGACAGGCATGCAGTTCGACGATCGCGTGTTCCGCGTGCCCTATGAGAGCATTCCAGGCACGGCAGCCTCACGCGACTGAGGGTTTTCGGTTGATCGCCCGAGCCTTTTGCACGCGGCCGGTTCCCTCCCGTCCGCCTTTGTTCTAAAGCCCTTTCATGAAAGCACGCCGTCTCGACACCCGGCGTGCGGGAAAGGGCTGGGAATATGGGCTTTTCGATCACCACCTGGAACATCAATTCGGTGCGGCTGCGCATGCCGATCGTCGAGCAGCTGGTTCTCAAGCACAGGCCCGACATTCTCTGCCTGCAGGAAACCAAGGTGGCGAACGAGCTCTTTCCGGCCGCACCGCTGCGGGCGATGGGCTACGATCACATCATCATTCACGGCCAGAAAGGCTATCACGGCGTGGCGATCGCCTCGCGGATTCCGCTGACGGAGGATCACCGGCAGGATTATTGCGGTGTCGGCGATGCCCGCCACATTTCGGCGATCTTCGAGCACGGCAATCGCCGTGTCCGGCTGCACAATTTCTACGTTCCAGCCGGCGGCGACGAGCCGGATCGCACCATCAATCCGAAATTCGGCCACAAACTCGATTTCATCGAGGAGATGAAGCGGCTGAAAGCCAATGGTGAGAGCAACACCTCCGCCATCCTGGTCGGCGACCTGAACGTCGCGCCGCTGGAGCACGATGTCTGGTCGCACAAGCAGCTTCTGAAGATCGTCAGCCATACGCCTGTCGAAACCGACGGGCTGCTCGAGGTGATGAAGCGCGGCGGCTGGCTCGATCTCATGCGCCAGCATGTGCCGGAGAACGAGAAGCTCTATACTTGGTGGAGCTACCGAGCCAAGGATTGGGAGGCGGCCGATCGCGGCCGCCGTCTCGACCATATCTGGTCGTCGTCGGATCTCGGGCCGCATCTCCGGCGGATCGAGATCCTGAAGGAGGCGCGCGGCTGGGACCGGCCCTCGGACCATGTGCCGGTCACGGCGCATTTCGATTTCTGATGCAGTGGCTTCTCCAGGAGTTTGAAGACACCCATAAGCTGGCCGAGGCACTCGACCAGCTCGCGATCCCGTACACATGGCACAAGGTCGTTCCGTTCATCGGCGAGCTTATCCCCGAGCCTGTCGTTGCCGATCCTGGCGCAGTGGTCATGTTCGGCTCCTACTCGCTGTGGAGGAACGCCGAGGCGAATGGCTACTGGCCTGGTGTATTCAAGCTGCGCCCATTCGTTCAGGAAGAGATGTGACATCCCTATCTCCTCAACGGCGCTGATGCGCTGTTCCTGACGCTGCGCGACGTTCCCGCGCGTCTGACTGACGATGGAAGGGATTGGTTCCTGCGCCCTGTCGACGACAGCAAGGAGGAACCTGGCAAAGTGAAGTCGACAGGCGAGGTCATCCAAATGGCAGCGAGGGTTCTTGCGCTCGACGAGGATGAAATCCCGACCGGATCGCTTCGTCACGATACGCTGCTGATGTTCACCAAGCCTGTCCGCATCCTGCGCGAATGGCGTCTCTGGGCCGTCAACGATCGGATCGTCACCTATTCGCTCTACAAGGACGGATCGCGTGTCATCCACCGCCATGAGATCGATGACGATGTGCTCGAATTCGGGCAGCGCATGGTGGACATCAACCCCGGCTACTCACCGGCCTATGTCATCGATGTCTGCCGTACAGAAGAGGGGTTGAAGCTGCTTGAGACGAACTGTCTCAATGCCGCCGGGTTCAACGCCGCAGACCTTGTGAAGCTTGCGGCGGCGATCGACGGCCTTACCCGCGATTGAGCTTGCGCCTGATGGATGTGTTCGATCGAGTCCGGCGCTCCCGGGCTTCAGCTGAAGCGGTAGAACTGGCTTGCGGCCTTTGCCGCAAGTTCGGCGAGATTGTCGCGGATGCGGTTCTGGATCAGCAGGGCTGCGTCCGGATATTCCTCGATCAGCCGGTGGAAAAGGGCGCGGGTGATGCGGATGATGCCGGTGTCCTCGCGCGCCACCGCGGTGAACTTGCGCTCCACCAGCGTGACCAGCGCCAGTTCGGAAATCATCGTTCCGGGGCCGGCGATCCCCTCCGTCTTCTGTATGCCGTCGCTGCTTGCGGCGCTCAGCTCCAGGCTGCCGCTGAGGACGACATAGGCACTCTCGGCGGGCGAGCCCTGGCGAAACAGCATCTGGCCGGCGGCGATCATGCGCCGATCGGCGCCGAAGGCGATCAACCGCAGCTGATCCTCGTTCATGTCCCTGAACAAAGGAAGCTGCGCGAGCATGTGTATGTCGTCGGTCAGCGCCATGCGGGCTTTTCGCCTAAGAGCAATTCCAGCAAAAGCGCGTAGCGGCTTTGCTGGAATTGCGTGAAAACAGAGAGATAGAGCATTTCCGTGATTCGGAGAAAAATGAAAATGCTCTAGGGTATGATCTTGTAGCCGCCGTTTTCGGTAACGAGGATTTCGGCATTGGAGGGATCGCGCTCGATCTTCTGGCGCAGCCGGTAGACGTGGGTTTCCAGCGTATGCGTCGTCACGCCGGAATTATAGCCCCAGACCTCTTCGAGAAGCACGTCGCGGGTCACGACCTTCTGTTCGGCACGATAGAGGTAGCGGATGATCGCCGCCTCCTTTTCCGTCAGGCGGATCTTCTGGCCGTTGTCGGTGGTGAGCAGCTTCTGGCTCGGCTTGAAGAGGTAGGGGCCGACGGTGAAGGTGGCGTCCTCGCTCTGCTCGTGCTGGCGCAGCTGCACGCGAATGCGCGCGAGCAGCACGGCGAAGCGGAAGGGCTTGGTGACATAGTCGTTGGCGCCGGCTTCGAGGCCAAGGATCGTATCCGAATCGGTATCGTGGCCGGTCAGCATGATGATCGGCGCCTTGAAGCCGCCCTTGCGCAGCAGTTTCACCGCCTCGCGGCCATCCATATCGGGCAGGCCGACATCCATGATCAGCAGATCGACCGGTGTCGAGCGGGCGGTCGCAACACCCTTGCCGGCGTTGGCTTCCTGCAGAACCGAAAATTCCTCATACAGCGACAATTGCTCCGTCAGCGTCTGACGAAGGTCGTCGTCGTCATCCACCAGAAGAATGGTGCGTGCGGTCATGCCGTCTTGTCCTCGTGTTATCTTCCCTAGTCCTACGCCAAATTCCGGGTTTGGCAAGGATCGGGCGGCGGGCTGTTGCCGCACAGGTTTTCATATGATTTCAATGGGAGCCCCAGACAATGCAAGACATGCGAGAAAAATGGAAAAAACAAGGCGGAAGCCGGGGATGAAGCCGTCGACGATCGTGGTGCGTCCGGCGCCGGGGCGCAAAAGCCGGGCGATCGTCCGGCTCGGCGCCATCACCTTGCCCGCCGCGATCGGCCGCTCCGGCCGCACCGCCATCAAACGCGAGGGCGACGGCGCCACGCCGATCGCCTCGATGCGGCTGATATCCGGCTTTCGTCGCGGCGAGCGGAACGGCCGGCTCGTCACTTCGCTTCCCATCCGCCGCATCCGCGCCGACATGCTCTGGTGCGATCAGCCGGACAATGCCAGCTATAATCGCCTCGTCCGGGCGCCATTCGGCGCAAGCCACGAGGAGATGCGGCGCGGCGACGGGCTCTACGATATCTGCCTGGTGATGGACTGGAACATCTCTTCGCGGGCGCGCAATCGCGGTTCGGCGATCTTCTTCCATCTGATCCGGCCGGGCTACGAGCCGACGGCCGGCTGCGTGGCGGTCAGCCTGCGTGACATGCGCCGGCTTCTGCCGCATCTTCGGAAAGGGACGATTGTCCGGGTCTTCTGATTGTCTTCCGGATACGGCTGCCTATATGTTTCCGGTGACCGAGCGCTCAGGCTGAAATGCGCTCCGGGACGCCTAAAAGTGTGGGCGCAATTCATGCCTCGTCCAATTCTTCAAACTCCCGGAGATACATTGTGACCGCTCAACCCATCATCACTTTCCATGACGGACATTCCATTCCCCAGGTCGGCCTCGGCGTCTGGCAGACGCCGCAAGACATTGCCGCCCCGACGGTGCGCACCGCAATTGCCGCCGGCTATCGCCATATCGATACGGCGTCCGGCTACGACAACGAAGAGGGCGTCGGTGAAGGCATCCGCTCGTCCGGCCTCGACCGCAAGGATATCTTCGTCACCACCAAGCTTCGGAATACCGACCAGGGTTACGACAATGCGCTCAGCGCCTTCGACGGCAGCCTGAAGAAGCTCGGTTCCGACTATGTCGATCTCTATCTCATTCACTGGCCGTCGCCGCATCGCGGCCTCTACACCGAGACCTGGAAGGCTTTCGTGCGCATCCGCGAAGAGGGCCGCGCCCGCTCGATCGGCGTGTCGAATTTCTTCCCCGAACATCTGGAGCGCATCATCGGCGAAACCGGCGTCCTTCCGGTCATCAACCAGATCGAGCTGCATCCCGACTTCCAGCAGAAGGCTTCGCAGGCGGCGCACAAGAAGCTGAATATCGCCACCGAATCCTGGAGCCCACTCGGCCAGGGCAAGTTCATCTCGAACCCGGTTATCGGTGAGATCGCCGGCAAGCATCGGAAGACGCCGGCCCAGGTCATCATCCGCTGGCACCTCGACACCGGCCTCGTCGTCATCCCGAAGTCGGTGACGCCGTCGCGTATCGAGGAGAATTTCCAGGTATTCGACTTCAAGCTTGATGCCGATGACCTGGCGGCGATCGCCAAGCTCGACAGCGCCGGCGCCCGCATGGGACCGGACCCGATGACGGCAACCTTCTGATCGTCGTTTCGATCATTGCCAGCCGAGCTGCAGGATCAATAATTGACGAAGCCCACCGATGCGCTCGAGGCGCATCGGTGGGCTTTCAATTTCGGCCGTTTAGCGGATCAGTTCCAGTCGCGGATATCGACGAAGTGACCGGCGATTGCGGCGGCAGCGGCCATTGCCGGCGAGACGAGATGCGTGCGGCCCTTGAAGCCCTGACGGCCTTCGAAGTTGCGGTTCGAGGTCGAGGCGCAACGCTCGCCCGGCTTCAGGCGGTCGTCATTCATGGCAAGACACATCGAGCAGCCCGGCTCGCGCCAGTCGAAGCCGGCCGCCTTGAAGATCTTGTCGAGGCCTTCGGCTTCGGCCTGTTCCTTGACGAGGCCGGAGCCCGGAACGATCATTGCGTCGACGGTTGAAGCAACCGTCTTGCCTTCGACGACCTTGGCGACTTCGCGCAGATCCTCGATGCGGCCGTTGGTGCAGGAGCCGATGAAGACGCGATCGAGCGTGATGTCGGTCATCTTGGTGCCGGGCTTCAGACCCATATAGTCGAGGGCGCGCCATTTGGAGGTGCGCTTGGTCTCGTCCTGGATATCGTCGGGGTTCGGCACGATGCCCTGGACGGAGATGACGTCCTCGGGCGAGGAGCCCCAGGAGACGATCGGCGGCAGGCTGGCGGCATCGAGCACGACGACGCGGTCATAGTGAGCGCCTTCGTCGGTCTGCAGCGTCTTCCAGTAGGCGATCGCCTGTTCCAGCGCCTCGCCCTTCGGCGCGCGCGGCTTGCCCTTGATGTATTCGAAGGTCTTTTCGTCAGGGGCGATCAGGCCGGCGCGGGCGCCGCCTTCGATCGTCATGTTGCAGATGGTCATGCGGCCTTCCATCGACAGCGCGCGGATCGCTTCGCCGGCAAATTCGATGACGTGGCCGGTGCCGCCGGCGGTGCCGATTTCGCCGATGATGGCGAGGATGATGTCCTTGGCGGTGACGTGCGGCGGCAGCAGGCCGTCGACCCGCACCAGCATGTTCTTCGCCTTCTTCTGGATCAGCGTCTGGGTCGCCAGCACATGCTCGACCTCGGAGGTGCCGATGCCGTGCGCCAGCGCGCCGAAGGCGCCGTGCGTCGAGGTGTGGCTGTCACCACAGACGATGGTCATGCCGGGCAGGGTGAAGCCCTGTTCCGGACCGACGATGTGGACGATGCCCTGGCGCTTGTCGCTTGCCGAATAATATTCGACGCCGAATTCGGCGGCGTTGGTGGCCAGCGCTTCCACCTGGATGCGGCTTTCCTCGTTCTTGATGCCGAGATGGCGATCGGGCGAGGTCGGAACGTTATGGTCGACGACGGCGAGCGTCTTTTCCGGGGCGCGAACCTTGCGGCCGGTCATGCGCAGGCCTTCGAAAGCTTGCGGCGAGGTGACTTCGTGGACCAGATGGCGGTCGATGTAGAGAAGACAGGTGCCGTCTGCCTGTTCGTCGACCAGGTGATCGTCCCAGATCTTGTCGTAGAGGGTACGCGGTGCGCTCATGGCGTTAAGTCCGTTTTTTGGATGCTTTGGGAAATCGAGTAAAAAGCGGATCAGGCTCCGCCGGCCGTCGTTCGATCAACGAAGTCGGCTGCTAAGCGCACCGGAAACGCATGCAAAGAACCGCGCCGGCAGGCGATAGTGGTCCTGCAGCACGAAAATATGCGCGCCTGTGCATCTGAACTTGGATTCCATCGCCTGCATATAACGATTTTTCGCGGCGGCTTCAATTTGAATCATCAAAGAGCGTCCGCGGTCCCCTCAGCCGTGTCACGGCTGTCGATCGTTCACCGCGACTTCATCCACTTCTCCGTCCGCCGCAGCGCCAGCGACAGGCCGATCGTCAGGATCAGGTAGATATAGGTGACGATCGAATAGGTTTCGAAGAAGCGGAAGGAGCCGGCGGCATAGACCTTGCCCATCTGGGTGATGTCGGCGACGCCGAGCACGGAGACGAGCGATGAATCCTTCACCATCGAAACGAAATCGTTGGAAAGCGGCGGGAAGATCACCCGGATCGCCTGCGGGAAGACGACGGAACGGAAGCGCCGGTAGCGGGAAAGGCCGAGCGCCTTGGCCGCCTCGATCTGGCCGAGATCGACCGACTGGAAACCGGCCCGAAAGATCTCGGCGATGAAGGAGGAGTAACCGATCGTCAGGGCGATGATCGCCCGCCACATCAACGAGAGATCGCGCACCAGAATGGGCTCGGCCATGCCGGATGTCACCAGCGGCGAAATCAGGGCGTTATAGGAAGCAACCAGGGCCGGTGCACCGACGAAGGCGACGTAGAACAGGAGCACGAGGATCGGGATGCCGCGGATGATCTCGATGTAGAACCGGGCGATCTGGCGCAACACCGCGCTGTCGGCCATGCCGAGCAGGCAGATGCCGAGGCCGAGCACGGTGGCGAGCACGAAGGCGACCAGCGTGACGAAGACGGTGATGCCGACACCGTTGACGACGGTGCGGAAAACCTGGGCATAGATATCGTTGGCGACGATGACGGCAGCAAGGGCAATGCCGATCACGACAAGCGCGATCAGCCACCAGGGATAGTCGTCCTTGACGTGTCTGTCGGGAGATGGTCGCAAGGCCATCAGCAATGGCTCGGCGTCATTCGCCCATCTTGTAGTCGAGGAACCACTTCTTGTTCAGCGCATCCAGCGTGCCGTCGGCCTTGAGCGCAGCGATGGCAGCATTGACCGGGGCGACGAGATCGGAGCCCTTCGGGAAAATGAAGCCGAAATCCTCGGTGCCGAGCGGCTCGCCGATCAGTTTCAGGGCGCCGCCCGAGGCATCGACATAACCCTTGCCGGCAGTGCCGTCGGTCAGCACGACGTCGACGTCGCCGGCCTTCAGGGCCTGGACGGTGGCGCCGAAGGTTTCGAACAGCTTAATGCGCGGGTTCTGTTCGTTGCCGTCCAGCACTTCATAGACGGCGGTATAGAAAGGCGTCGTGCCGGGTTGCGCGCCGACCAGGCCATCCTTGAATGCGGCGAAGGATTTTCCATCGGTGAAACGCTTCTCGTCGCCGCGCACCAGCATGAACTGCTGCGAGCGCATATAGGGCTCGGAGAAATCCACCTTCTGCTTGCGGTCTTCCTTGATGGTAATGCCGGTCATGCCGATATTGTACTGGCCGTCGGAAACCGCCTGGATCATCGCGTCCCAGCTGGTGTTCTGATACTCCACCTTGAAATTCAGCCGCTTGGCGATCTCGTTCATCGCATCATATTCCCAGCCGATCGGCTTGCCGGATTTCGGATCGACGAATTGCAGCGGCGGATAGGCATTCTCGGTAACGACGACGACGCTCTTGCCGCCGAGATCGGGCAGCTCAGCGGCCATTGCGGCGAGCGGCAGAAGAGTAAGGGCGGCTAAGCCCGCAAGAACGGTGCGGCGAAACAACATTGATCGGTTCCCTAAAATTGAACGGCAAAAACTGTCATGGAAGATAGGTCCGAGGCAAGGCCGCCTGCTGCACGCCGAAGCAAAAAATAGAAAAAGGCGACCCGAAGGCCGCCTTTCCAAGCGAAGAATTTCGCTCCAAGCGAAGAAGTCTGCTTGAAGCAAAGACTGCGTCGCGCAGATGTTATTCTGCTGCCGGTTCCGCTGCGGCGGCGGCTGCTTCAGCAGCGGCCTTGGCTTCCGCTGCTTCTGCTGCTGCCTTCTCGGCGGCGAGCGCCTGGGCTGCTGCAACCTTTTCAGCTTCGATGCGTGCCTTTTCCTCGGCAATGGCGGCGCGCTCGGCGTCGTTGAGTTTACGGGCGCGGACGCCGGTGTCTTCAACGATACGGGCAGACTTGCCGCGACGGTCGCGCAGGTAATAAAGCTTGGCGCGACGGACCTTGCCGCGGCGAACGACGTCGACGCTTTCGATCATCGGCGAGTAAACCGGGAATACGCGCTCGACGCCTTCGCCGTAGGAGATCTTGCGGACCGTGAAGTTTTCCTGCAGGCCGCCGCCGGAGCGGGCGATGCAGACGCCTTCATAGGCCTGAACGCGGGTACGGGTGCCTTCCGTGACCTTCACGTTGACGCGAAGGGTGTCGCCCGGGGAAAATTCTGGAAGCGTGCGCTTGGCTTCGATCTTGGCGACCTGTTCGGCCTCAAGCTGCTGAATGATGTTCATCGTCTTAACCTTTGGTTCTTCTGAAACAGCCAGAGCGCTCGACACTGATCCTTTGGAACTGGCCTCGGGACTTTGCCCTTTCGGGCGGGAGCGGGTTCGCCATTCTTTGTTTGCTGGCAGACGGGGATAAACCCCATTTCCGCGTGCGCCAATACACCATAGCCCAGGGCTTGTCATCCCTCGCACGACATTTTTGTGAAAAAGGCCGCGAAATCAGCCGTTTTAGTCACTCTCAGCTTTTTCGAGCAGGTCCGGCCGTCGCTCCCGCGTCAGTCGCACCGCCTCCTGATGCCGCCATTTTTCAATGGCGCCGTGGTTGCCCGAGGTGAGAATGGCTGGGATTTCCCGGCCTTCCCAAGCCTGCGGCCGGGTATAGTGGGGATGTTCCAGCAGGCCACCTTCGAAGCTTTCGTGAAGGCCGGAGAGATCGTTGCCCATGACACCGGGCAGGATGCGGATGATCGCGTCGAGCACGATCAGCGCCGCCGGCTCGCCGCCTGAAAGCACGTAGTCGCCGATTGAGACCTCTTCCAGCCCACGCGCCTCGATCACCCGCTGGTCGACGCCCTCGAAGCGGCCGCAGACGATGATGACGCCGTCGCCTGAAGCAAGCTCGCGTACACGCTCCTGCGTCAGCGGTCGGCCGCGCGGGCTCATCAGCAGGCGCGGGCGGGTATCATTTTCTGCGGTGCTGTCGATCGCACGGGCGAGAACATCGGGTTTCAGCACCATGCCGGCGCCGCCGCCAGCCGGGGTGTCGTCGACGGTGCGGTGCCTGTCGGTGGCGAAGTCGCGGATCTGCACTGCATCCAGCGACCATTGCCCTCGTTCCATCGCCTTGCCGGCGAGCGAGAAGCCCAGGTGCCCCGGAAACATTTCCGGATAGAGTGTCAGCACGCTCGCCCGGAAGGCCATGGCGTTACTTCTTCTTTTTCGGCTTGTCGGCGGTGAATTTCGAAAGCTCTTCGGGATCGTCGACCAGCCCTGCCGCCATCGGATCGATCAGCAGCGTGCCGGCCTCGAGGTCGATTTCCAGCACCGAGGCTTCGGAAAAGGGGATCAGCACCGGACGTTTGCCCGGACCCTTGAGTTCTAGCAGGTCACCGCCGCCGAAATCGAAGACGCCGGTGACCGTGCCATAGCTGACACCCTTGTCGTCGCGTGCTTCGAGACCCTCGAGATCGGCATAGTAGAACTCGTCGTCCTCCAGCTCCTCGTCCGGCAGGTTGTCGCGCTCGATGTAGAGCTCAAGCCCATTCAGCGCCTCGGCGGCATTGCGGTCGTTGACGCCGCGGAAACGGACGACGACGACATTCTTCGTCTCGCGGATTTCGAGGACTTCGAAGCTGCGGCCATCCATGCTGTGCAGGTGGCCGTAATCGCCAAGTGAGCTCGGATCGGCCGTGTAGGCCTTGGCGCGCACCTCTCCCCGGAGGCCTTGCGCGCCACCGATCGTCGCCATCAGAACGGGGTTTTCAAGCTTTGTCATGGGTTCCTTCATGTGAAGCCGAAAGACAGGTTTCTCATAAACGAAGTGCGGACGATTGGAAACGAAAACGGGCGGCATGTCGCCATGCCGCCCGTTCGGTAAGGGACTGTCCCGATTATTCCGCGGCGTCGGCAGCAGCAGCGGCGGCGTCAGCAACCTTCTGAGCCTTTTCGGCGGCGCGTTCCTGGGCGCGCTTGCCAGGCTTTGCCTTGACCGGGTTGTTCTTGACTTCACGCTTGGCAACGCCGGCTTCATTGAGGAAGCGCAGAACGCGATCCGTCGGCTGGGCGCCTTGTTCGATCCAATGCTTGATGCGCTCGGCGTTCAGCTGAACGCGCTTTTCATCGTCCTTGGCAAGCATCGGGTTCCAGGAACCGAGGCTTTCGAGGAAGCGGCCGTCACGCGGGCTGCGCGCATCGGCGAGAACGACGTGGTAGTACGGGCGCTTCTTGGAGCCACCGCGGGCGAGACGAATTTTCAGTGCCATGTTCTTTACTCCTTAGGCTTTTCTTGATCGCCTGATCAGGCGGGGTTATCGGGCTGCGGCGCTTTGTTCAGCGTGATCCGCAGCGATCTGCTCATGATGCCGGATGACTTCCTTGATGACGAAGTTCAGGAACTTCTCGGCGAAATCCGGGTCCAGATTGGCAGCCTTCGCCAGCTGGCGAAGGCGTTCGATCTGGTATTCCTCGCGCGCCGGGTCGGCCGGCGGCAGATTGTATTTGGCCTTCAGCACGCCGACCTCTTTGGTGCAGCGGAAGCGTTCGGCCAGCATGTGCACGAGAGCGGCGTCGATGTTGTCGATCGACTGACGATAGCTCGCGAGCTGGGCTTTGACGTTTGGATCAATCATGGGGCAAGCGATCCTTTCACTTCTTCTTCGGCAATCCGGGCAATCCCGGGAAACCACCGCCAAGGCCCGGCAGCTTGGCGCCGCCGAGGCCCGGCATACCACCCGGCAGACCGCCGAGACCGGGCATACCCCCACCCGGCTTTCCAAGTCCCGCCGCTTCCGCCTGCTTCTGCAAGGCTTCGAGCTGCCGGGGATCGATGTTCGAGAGATCGGGCATGCCGCCACCGAAGCCGCCCATGCCGCCGCCAAGCCCCATCTTGCCGGCAAGGCCGCCCATCATCTGCTTCATCATGCCGCCTTTGCCCTTGCCGCCCATCATCTTCATCATGTCCGCCATCTGGCGGTGCATCTTCAGAAGCTTGTTGATGGCGGCGGCATCGGTGCCGGAGCCGGCGGCGATGCGCTTCTTGCGCGAATGCTTGAGCAGGTCGGGATTGGCGCGCTCGGCCTTGGTCATCGACTGGATGATGGCGATCTGGCGGCCGAAAAGCTTGTCGTCGAGGCCGGCTGCGGCCATCTTGTCCTTCATGCCAGACATGCCGGGCATCATCCCCATGATACCGCCCATGCCGCCCATCTTCTGCATCTGGCGCAGCTGGTCGGCGAGGTCGTCGAGGTCGAATTTGCCCTTGGCCATCTTGGCGGCCATGGCGGCCGCCTTCTCGGCGTCGATATTCTCGGCCGCGCGCTCGACGAGCGAAACGATGTCGCCCATGCCAAGGATGCGGTCGGCGATGCGGCGGGGATGGAACTCCTCGAGCTCGCTCATCTTCTCGCCGACGCCGATCAGCTTGATCGGCTTGCCGGTGACGGCGCGCATCGAAAGGGCGGCACCACCGCGGCCGTCGCCGTCCATGCGGGTCAGCACCAGGCCGGTGATGCCGACGCGCTCGTCGAAACTGCGAGCGAGGTTGACGGCGTCCTGACCGGTGAGGCTGTCGGCGACCAGCAGGATTTCATGCGGGTTCGAGCGCTTCTTGATGTCGGCCATCTCGGCCATCAACGGCTCGTCGATATGGGTGCGGCCGGCGGTATCGAGGATGACGACGTCATGACCGCCGAGCTTGGCGGCCTGGACGGCGCGGGTGGCGATATCGGTCGGCGACTGGCCTGATATGACAGGCAGCGTGTCGATATTGGCCTGGGCGCCGAGCTGGCGAAGCTGCTCCTGGGCTGCCGGACGGCGCGTGTCGAGCGACGCCATCAGCACTTTCTTCTTATCGCGCGTCGACAGGCGATGGGCGATCTTGGCGGTCGTCGTGGTCTTGCCGGAGCCCTGCAGGCCGACCATCATCACGACGACGGGGGCGGCCGCATGCAGGTCGATACCGACACCTTCGCCGCCCAGCATCTCGATCAGCTCGTCATGGACGATCTTGACGACCATCTGGCCTGGTTTGATCGACTTCAGGATCTCGGCGCCGACGGCCTTTTCACGCACGCGGTCGGTAAAGGAACGCACGACGTCGAGCGCGACGTCGGCCTCCAGCAACGCACGGCGAACCTCGCGCAGCGCTGCGGAAACATCGGCTTCCGAAAGCGCGCCACGGCCTGTCAGTCCATTCAGAATGGATCCAAGACGGTCCTGGAGGTTTTCAAACATCGGCTCTTCCTTGATACGTTTCGGGCGGTTCGATCTGCCCGGAAACGTCGTGCTTTTCCTTGACGAAAACAAGACGCAAAGCCAAAAAGCACCCGAGGGCGCATCGCGCTGTCGGGTGTTGACCTCCGGGATCTCAGGTCCCGGTCGGCGGCTCGGAGTCATGCGGCTCGTCGCGGATTAGGCGCGGTAAACAGGAAAGTCGCGCGAAAGTCAAGGCGGATGCGGACAAAAGACCGCATAGCGGGCGTTGTGCGAGTCTGCGCGGTCCGGGCACGGCCGGTTAGATTTACCGCTCACAGTCCAAATTCGTCATAGAGGCCAGTTGCAAATTATTGCGCTTGTGATTCTACTTTCTACTTAAGTGCGTCCTGTAAAATGATTCGTGAATATCCTTGATGCCGGATGAATCGGCGGAGATATTGAATGCTAAATGCTGATATTGAGAGCTGGGCGCTGGCGCGGGCCCATCATATTGTTCTGAACGAAGGCCTGAACCTTGCGAAGGCGGCACAGGATCTGGATCGCAAGCGGTCCCGCTCGCTGGTCTACGAGCTGAGAAAGGTCATCACCGCCGCCATCGTCGAAGCGCATGCGGCGTCTTTTGCTTCCGATGGTGTTGAGCGGTAAACCGGACTGCCTCGAAAGGGTGGCTGGCGGCAATGGCCGCGCGGCACTCACCCACTGGTAATTCCTTCGCATTTCCGCCATATACAGCGGAAACACGGACGGAATGATACTATGAGCGCAACGGTCGAATTCGCGAGGATGAACGGGCTTGGCAACAAGATCCTGGTCGTCGACATGCGCGGCCGGCCCGATAAGGTGACGCCTGCGGCGGCGGTCGCGCTCAATGCCGATCCGCAGACCGAATTCGATCAGATCATGGCGATCCATGATCCGAAGGCCGACGGCACCGATGCCTTCATCGACATCCTGAATTCCGACGGTTCGAAGGCGCAGGCCTGCGGCAACGGCACGCGTTGCGTGGTGCAGGCGCTGGCCGCCGAGACAGGCCGGAAGGCTTTTACCTTCCAGACGGTTGCCGGCATTCTCAACGCCGTCGAGCATGAGGACGGGACGATCTCCGTCGATATGGGTAAGCCGGTGTTCGATTGGAACAGGATCCCGCTGGCGGAAGAATTCCACGACACCAGCCGCATCGAACTGCAGATCGGCCCGATCGACAATCCGGTGTTGCATTCGCCCTCGGTGATGTCGATGGGCAATCCGCATGCAATCTTCTGGGTGGATCGGGACGTGATGTCCTACGATCTCGCCCGTTTCGGGCCGCTGCTCGAAAACCATCCAATGTTTCCCGAGCGCGCCAATATCACGCTGGCGCAGGTGACCTCGCCGACATCGGTGACGACGCGCACCTGGGAGCGCAGTGCGGGATTGACGCTTGCCTGCGGCTCGGCTGCCTGTTCTGCCGCCGTCAGCGCCGCACGCACCGGCCGCACCGGCCGCAAGGTGACGATCAACGTGGCGAGCGCCAAGCCGCCGGCTGCGCTTTCGATCGAATGGCGCGAGCGCGACGATCACGTGATCATGACCGGCCCGGCCGAATGGGAATGGTCGGGCAGTCTCGATCCCTCGACTGGTCTCTGGTCACGCGATGGTACCCGAGAGGCGGAGGCGCAGTGAGCGGCGTCGAGGTCATTACCTTTGGCTGCCGCCTCAACACCTATGAATCCGAAGTGATGAAGGCGCAGGCTGAGAAGGCTGGGCTTAATAACGCCGTCCTGGTCAATACGTGTGCGGTCACCGGCGAGGCCGTGCGTCAGGCGCGCCAGGCGATCCGTCGGGCGCGGCGCGACAATCCGCATGCCCGCATCATCGTCACCGGCTGCGCAGCACAGACTGAGAAAGAGACCTTTGCTGAAATGGCGGAGGTCGATGCCGTGCTCGGCAACGAGGAGAAGCTTGCGAGCGCCTCCTATCGCCGCCTGCCGGATTTCGGCGTTTCGGCCGAAGAGAAACTCCGTGTCAACGATATCATGAGCGTCAAGGCGACGGCGCCGCAGATGGTCAGGCACATCGACGGGCATGTGCGCGCCTTCATCCAGGTGCAGAACGGCTGCGACCACCGCTGCACCTTCTGCATCATCCCCTATGGCCGCGGCAATTCCCGCTCGGTGCCGATGGGCGCGGTCGTTGATCAGGCCCGCAAGCTCGCTGACAGCGGCTACTGCGAAATCGTGCTGACCGGCGTCGACGCAACCAGTTATGGCGACGATTTGCCGGGCGCGCCGACGCTCGGGCTTCTCGCCAAGACGCTGTTGAAGCAAATCCCCGAAATACGCCGCCTCAGGCTTTCCTCAATCGACAGCATCGAGGCCGATGCCCACCTGCTGGATCTCATCGCCGACGAGCCCCGCTTCATGCCGCATCTGCATCTGTCGCTGCAGCATGGCGACGACATGATCCTGAAGCGGATGAAGCGCCGGCACTCGCGCGCCGATGCGCTGCGTTTCATCGAAGACGTACGCCGGCTTCGCCCGGAGATGAGCTTTGGCGCCGATATGATCGCCGGCTTCCCGACGGAAACGGAAGAGATGTTCGGCAATGCCGTGCGGCTGGCCGAAGAGGCCGATATCGCGCATCTGCATGTCTTTCCCTACAGCCCACGCCCCGGCACGCCGGCCGCCCGCATGCCGCAACTCGACCGGTCGCTGGTCAAAGAACGCGCCGCCAGGCTGCGTGCCACTGGACATAGGCTCCATCAAGCCCATCTCGATGGCATGATCGGCAGCCGGCAATGGCTGCTTGTCGAAAACAGCGGCCTGGCGCATACGGAAAACTTCACGCTTGCCGCGGCACCCGGCCTTCGTCCCGGCGAACTTGTGCCGGCCACGATCACCGGCCACAATGGCAAGCACCTCGACATGCAATTGACGGCCGCCGCGGCGGCCTGACTTCTCACGGAATCCCCATGGCGCTCAGTTTCATCAAAAAGGTCTTCACCTTCGGCAAGGAAAAGCCGGCGGAAGAGCCCGTGCCTGATGCGGTGGCAAGGGAGCTTGAGCCGCGCTCGCGCGTCGAGGATCTGCCGGTTGCCGATGATCCGGTTCTTGCCGAGGAGATGGAGACGGGTGGTGGGCCGGCGGCGGATGTCGGTGAGGGTGAGATAGAGGAGCCTGTCGAGGCCGAAACGGACGTGTTGCTGCCGGCCGATCAGCTCGGCGATATGGGTGTCGTGCCGTTGTCGCTGCTGGAGGCCGAGGCGGAAGCGGAGGAAGATACCCCCCCTACCCTGCCGGGCGTCCCCCCCATAGGTGGGGGGACTGAGCAGTTGGATGCCGCTCGCCAGGCAGTGCATGTGGAGAGTGCGCCTGCAGATGTGGAGAATGAGCCGGCTGCTGCGGATGATGCCGTCAATGCGGCGGAAGAGATTGCCGCGAGTTTCCCCCCACCTGTGGGAGGGATGCTCGGCAGGGTAGGGGGGGAAGCCGCAGATCGCGCGCTATCGGTTGGAACGCCCCTGCCATCTGAGATGGAGCCAGCGCCAGCCGTTGAGCCGATTCTCCCGAAAGGCTTCGCAACCGGCCCGGCAATCGTCGCACCGGAACTCATTCTCCCGCCGCCGAAACTCAGCTGGTTCCAGCGGCTGCGCAACGGCCTTGCACGCACCTCCTCGCAGCTGACCGGTCAAATCACCGCGCTGTTCACCAAGCGCAAGCTTGATGACGAGACGCTGCAGGATCTCGAAGATCTGCTGATCCAGGCCGATCTCGGCGTCGAGACCGCATTGCGCGTCACCGACACGCTGGCGTCCGAGCGTTATGGCAAGGACGTCACCGGCGAGGATGTCAGCCGGATCATGGCGTCGGAAATCGCCAAGGTTTTGAAGCCAGTCGCCAAGCCGCTGCAGCTTGATCTCTCGCACAAGCCGCATGTCATCCTCGTGGTCGGCGTCAACGGCACCGGCAAAACGACGACGATCGGCAAGCTTGCGGCGAAGCTTTCCGGCGCCGGGCTGAAGGTGATGCTGGCTGCCGGCGATACCTTCCGCGCCGCGGCGATCGAGCAGTTGAAGATCTGGGCCGAGCGGACGAAATCCGAATTCATCGGCACCAAACTCGGCGCCGATGCCGCCGGCCTTGCCTATGACGCCTTCGAACAGGCGAAAGCAAAAAAATGCGACGTGCTGATCGTCGATACCGCCGGCCGGCTGCAGAACAAGGCCGAGCTGATGGCCGAGCTCGAGAAGATCGTGCGCGTGCTCGGCAAGCTCGATCCCGATGCGCCGCACACCGTGCTGCAGACGCTCGATGCGACGACGGGACAGAATGCGCTCAGCCAGGTTGAGATCTTCCGCAACGTCGCCGGCGTCAACGGGCTGATCATGACCAAGCTTGACGGCACGGCGCGCGGCGGCATTCTCGTTGCCATCTCGGCCAAGCACAAGCTGCCGGTCTATTTCATCGGCGTTGGCGAGGGCGTCGAGGATCTGGAACCGTTCGAGGCCGAGGATTTCGCTCACGCCATTGCCGGACTTCCCCAATGATGCCACAGATATGCCGCCGAAAGCCTGCAAGGCACGGGCGGCACAGGTTTTCAGGAATAGCAGGTTTGAAGAACGCATGAGCACCGAAAGCGATATCACCCCGACCCCGGCCGACCGGCATCATCCGCTGCTGAAGCTGGCGCTGGAACTCGGGCCGCTGCTGATCTTCTTCTTCGCCAATCTGCGCGGCCAGTGGCTGGTGGAGCGGTTTCCTGCTCTTTCGGAGCTGGGTGGTCCGCTGTTCGTCGCAACCGGGCTTTTCATGGCGGCGACGGCGATTTCGCTGATCGTTTCGAAGATCGTGCTCGGCCATCTGCCGATCATGCCGTTCGTCTCCGGCATCGTGGTGCTGATTTTCGGAGCGCTCGGTATCTACCTGCAGAACGAGACCTTCATCAAGATGAAGCCGACCATCGTCAACGCGCTCTTCGGGGTGGCGCTGCTTGGCGGGCTTGCCTTCGGCAGGTCGCTGCTCGGCTACGTCTTCAATGCCGCCTTCCAGCTCGATCCGGAGGGCTGGCGCAAGCTCACCATTCGCTGGGGCATCTTCTTCCTGTTTCTCGCCGTGCTGAACGAGGTCGTCTGGCGCAATTTCTCCGACGGCACCTGGGTCGCCTTCAAGGTCTGGGGCACGATGCCGATCACCATCATCTTCACGCTGGCGCAGATGCCGCTGGTGCTCAAACATAGCATCAACCTGGAAACGGACGGCGAGAAGTGAGCGCGGCAGACGTCGAATATCGGGCCAGACATCAGACCTTCTGGTTTGTCGCCTGCCTTGCTGTGCTGGTCGCCCAGATCGTCGCCGAATATATGATGGGCCGCGTGCCGATCTGCGCCTGCGGCTACGTCAAGTTATGGGAGGGCGGGGTCAATACCAGCGGCAATTCGCAGCACCTGTCGGATTGGTACACGCCGTCGCATATCATCCATGGCTTCCTGTTCTACGGGCTCGGCCATCTGATCCTGCGCCGCAAGCCGTTGGCGGCAAGGCTGCTGCTGGCGCTGTTCATCGAATCCGGCTGGGAACTATTAGAGAATTCGCCGCTGATCATCGATCGCTATCGTACGGCGACGATCGCGCTCGACTATTACGGCGATAGCATCCTGAATTCGGCGATGGATACCGTCTTCATGTGCATCGGTTTCTTCTTCGCAGCCCGTGCGCCGGTGGCGCTGACGGTTGCGATCGCCATCTTCTTCGAGATTTTCACCGGCTACATGATCCGCGACAACCTGACGCTGAACGTGGTTATGCTGATCTGGCCGGTGGAGGCGATCAAGGTCTGGCAGGGCGGCGCGTAAGCTCTTACGAAACCGGCTTCCCCAATGCTGCCTTTTCCATCGCCGGAAACAGCCCTTCCTTCAGGCTGATATCGTCGAAGGGGCCGACGCGTTTGTAGAGGATCGTGCCGTCAGGGCCGACGAGATAACTTTCCGGGATGCCGTAGACACCCCAGTCGATCGCTGCCTTGCCGTTCGGATCGATGCCGATCGCCTGATAGGGGTTGCCAAGCTCACCGAGGAAACGCACGGCGTTGTCGCTCTTGTCCTTGTAGTTGATGGCGACGATGTTCAGCCGTCCGTCTTTCGCCAGTTCTTTCAAAACAGGATGTTCATCCCGGCAAGGGATGCACCACGAGGCGAAGACGTTGACGAGTGTCAGCTTGCCCTTGATGGCCGCGTCGGTCAGCGCCGGCAGGTTGGTGCCGTCGAGCGGCGGCAGGTTCAGCGCCGGTGCCTTGGTGCCGATCAGGGCGGAGGGGATTTCGGCGATGTTCTTGCCGTGGAAATCCTGGTCGTAGAGCATCTTTGCGGCCGTCGCGGCAATGCCGCCGAAGACGATCAGCGGCACAAGCGCCAGCGCGTAGCGGCCAAGTCCGCGCGGTTTGGTGGTCGTGGTTTCAGGCGTTTCGCTCATTCGCCGTCCTTTGCGCGCGCCGAGCGGCGGCGAATGCCGGCGGCTTCGAGGGCTGCGAGTTCACGGCGGCGAGCCCGACCGTCAGCCCAGGTCCAGAGAGTGACGGCGACTGTCAGAAGTGCTGCAAAGCCGTAGGAGGCGTAAACGTAGAAGGCATGCGTCACCGGCTATTCCTCCCGGCTCGCCAGGCGGGCGGCAAGACGGCGCTGGGCGGCAATGCGGCGGCGCCAGATCTCGTTGCGCATCGCCATGATATGCAGCGTGAAGAAAAGCAGGGTAAAGGCGATCGCCATGACGAAGAGCGGGCGCAGGAATTCCGGATCGATCGCCGGACCATCGAGGCGCATCACGCTTGCCGATTGATGCAGCGTATTCCACCACTCGACCGAGAACTTGATGATCGGGATGTTGACGAAGCCGACGAGGATGAGCACGGCGCTGACACGTGCGGCTCTCGACGGATCGTCAATGGCGCGGCTGAGCGCAATCAGTCCGAGATACATCAGGAAGAGAACGAAAACCGAGGTCAGTCGCGCATCCCAGACCCACCAGGTGCCCCACATCGGCTTGCCCCAGAGCGAGCCGGTGACAAGCGCAAGCAGGGTAAAGGCGGCGCCGAGCGGCGCTGCGGCCTTGGCGGAAACGTCGGCCAGCGGATGGCGCCAGACCAGCGTGCCGATCGCTGAGACGCTCATGATCGTGTAGCACATCATCGCAAGCCAGGCGGCGGGCACATGGATGTACATGATGCGCACGGTTTCGCCCTGCTGGTAATCGCCTTCTGTGGAGAAGCTGAGATAGAGGCCGACCGCAAAAAAGAGGGCGGTAATGGCGGCCAGCCAGGGAATGACGCGCGCCGCCAGCGCCAAGAACCGGGTCGGGTTGGCGAGATCGCTGAATTTGCTGATGGCAAGGCTGGTTTGGCTCATGTTCGCTTCCTTACCGTGATCCGGCTTTTCCCGCAATCGGATGCCAATCAATCCGCCGTGTTTCGCAGCGCAAGAGCCGCGGCAGCCGGGCCGATGACCGCGAAGAATAGCGTCAGCGCGATCAGGATGAGAAAGGGCGGCAGGAACGGGGCGGGACCCTCGACGGCAGCATAGGTGGCGCTGACGCCGAAGATCAGCACGGGGATGGTCAGCGGCAACACGAGGATCGAGACCAGTAGGCCGCCGCGCGGCAATGCGACGGCGACAGCTGCGCCGACGGCGCCGATGAAGGTGATGGCGGGCGAACCGACAAGCAGCGTCAGCGCAGTCGCGCCGATCGCCGTCTCGTCCATGTTCATGAACAGGCCGAGCAGCGGCGAGGCGATGACCAGCGGCAGGCTGGTGGCGGTCCAGTGGGCGAAGCACTTGACGAGTACGGTGAGAACGAGCGGCGTGTCCTGGATCAGCATCAGGTCGAGCGATCCGTCGTCGCGCTCGGCCTGGAACAGTCGGTCGAGGCCAAGAAGGGCGGCGAGCAATGCGCCGATCCAGACGATGGCCGGGCCGATGCGCGAGAGCAGCTTGAGGTCAGGACCGACGCCGAAAGGGATGACGGCGACAATGGTCAGGAAGAACAGCACGCCGATCAGCGCGCCGCCGCCGGCGCGGATCGAGAGTTTGAGGTCGCGGAGGAAGAGGGCGATCATGCGGGGCGGCTCTGTGCATGCGCGGTGGATCGGGCGGCACCCCCCTCTGCCCTGCCGGGCATCTCCCCCACAAGGGGGGAGATCGGCCAGGGGCGTCCCCTTGCCCCAATCAAACGCCGCAGATGACCGCAGCCGCTTGGCGAGTGATCAAGATTTTGCGAAGCCAGTGCATCTTGCCGAACTCCCCCCTTGTGGGGGAGATGCCCGGCAGGGCAGAGGGGGGGTGCGACACCGAAAGCCATCATCCCCACACCCCCTGATCCACACCGGCAAAGCCCGTCATCTTCAATTCCTGCGCTTTTTCCAGCCCCAGCGGCTGATGCGTCGCCGCCAGCACGATGCCGCCTTTGGCGAGGTGTGCTTCGATCAATTCGGCCAGCAGCCGGTCGGCGCTGGCATCGAGTGCGGCTGTCGGTTCATCGAGGATCCATAAGGGGCGGTGGGCGACGAGCAGCTTGGCGAAGGCGAATCGACGCTGCTGGCCGGCGGAGAGGTAACCGAAGGGAAGGTGGGTGATCCCCGACAGGCCGACGGCGTCAGCGGCGTCCTCGACGGAGAGGCCGGCAGAGCCTCCCATACCGCCAAAAAAGCGGCACCAGAAAGCGAGGTTTTCTGCAACCGTAAGTTCATTCTTCATCGCATTTCGATGGCCAAGGTAGTGGCTGACCTCGGAAGGATGGCGGTCTTCCCTGCCCCCTCCGTCATGGAAGATGACGGCGCCTTTTTCCGGCCTCAGGAGGCCGGCGACAACCCGCAGCAAAGTGGACTTTCCCGATCCATTTCTTCCCGTCAGAATAAGCGCCTCGCCGGCTGCCAAGTGAAAGGAAATGTTAACGAAAATCAGATCCTCACCGCGCCTGGCAGCCAGATTTTCGGCGGTGAGATGCATGCGTCGGCTCTTTCTTCGTTTCGGGTCGCGGCAGGGTCAAAAAATCTCCGATTTTGACCACGCTCGGGTATGGCAAGTTTTTAGGAAATTATCTATAAGAGCCGCAACCACGCCAGCGGTCGGCGTGAATTTCATCCTTGCGCCGAACTTGGAGCATCTGTTCCACGTGCGGACAGCGGAAATGGCCGTACCCGCATCCTGATGTGCATTAAGTGCATAGGCGTTCGCACGACTGTGTTGGCTATCAGAACGGGGTTTCTCGTGTCTAAATCTCTTGACAGTTTCAATTGTCGTTCCACGCTTTCCGTTGGTGGAAAGGACTATGTCTATTACAGCCTGCCCAAGGCTGAGGCAAACGGTCTGGCCGGCGTCTCGAAGCTTCCCTATTCGATGAAGGTGCTGCTCGAAAACCTGCTGCGCTTCGAAGACGGCCAGTCGGTCACCAAGGAGCATATCCTCGCTGTTGCCGAATGGCTGAATAATAAGGGTGCGGTCGAAAACGAAATTGCCTATCGCCCGGCGCGCGTGCTGATGCAGGACTTCACCGGCGTTCCGGCCGTCGTCGATCTTGCCGCGATGCGCGACGCGATGGTGTCGCTCGGCGGCGATCCCGAGAAGATCAACCCGCTCGTTCCCGTCGATCTCGTCATCGACCACTCGGTCATCGTCGACGAATTCGGCACGCCGCAGGCGTTCGCCAGGAATGTCGAGCTGGAATACCAGCGCAACGGCGAGCGCTACCGGTTCCTGAAATGGGGCCAGCAGGCCTTCAAGAATTTCCGCGTCGTGCCTCCCGGCACCGGCATCTGTCATCAGGTCAATCTCGAATATCTCGGCCAGACCGTCTGGACCAAGGAAGAGGACGGCGAGACGATCGCCTATCCGGATACTTGCGTCGGCACCGACAGCCACACGACGATGATCAACGGTCTCGGCGTGCTCGGCTGGGGTGTGGGAGGTATCGAAGCTGAGGCGGCGATGCTCGGCCAGCCGGTCTCGATGCTGCTGCCTGAAGTCATCGGCTTCAAGTTGATCGGCAAGCTGAAGGAAGGCGTCACGGCGACCGACCTCGTCCTCACGGTCGTGCAGATGCTGCGCAAGAAGGGCGTCGTTTCGAAGTTCGTCGAATTCTTCGGCCCCGGCATGGACAACATGCCGCTCGCCGACCGCGCGACGATCGGCAATATGGGCCCGGAATACGGCGCCACCTGCGGCTTCTTCCCGGTCGATGGCGAAACCATCAACTACCTCACCGTGTCCGGCCGCACGCATGACCGGATCGCGCTCGTCGAAGCCTATTCGAAGGCCCAGGGCATGTGGCGTGACGGCGACGGTTCAGATCTCGTCTTCACCGATACGCTGGAACTCGATCTCGGCGACGTGGTGCCGTCGATGGCCGGCCCGAAGCGTCCGGAAGGCCGCATCTCGCTCGAGAACATCGCGACCGGCTTTGCCGGCTCGATGGATGCCGATTACAAGAAGCCGGGCCAGCTCCACAACCGCTACGCAGTCGAAGGCACGGATTTCGATCTCGGCCATGGCGACGTGGCGATTGCCGCCATCACCTCGTGCACCAACACCTCCAATCCGTCGGTGCTGATCGCTGCCGGGCTTCTGGCCCGCAACGCGGTTGCCAAGGGCCTGAAGACCAAGCCCTGGGTGAAGACCTCGCTGGCACCTGGATCGCAAGTCGTCGGCGAATATCTTGCCACATCAGGGCTGCAGGCGGATCTCGACAAGCTCGGCTTCAACCTCGTCGGCTTCGGCTGCACCACCTGCATCGGTAATTCCGGCCCGCTGCCGGCGCCGATCTCGAAGACGATCAACGACAAGGGCCTGATCGTTTCCGGCGTCCTTTCCGGCAACCGTAACTTCGAAGGCCGCATTTCGCCCGACGTGCAGGCGAACTACCTGGCTTCGCCGCCGCTCGTCGTCGCCTATGCGCTCGCCGGCACGGTGCAGATGGATCTGACCAAGGAGCCGATCGGCGAAGACCAGAACGGCAATCCGGTTTATCTCAAGGATATCTGGCCGACCTCGCACGAGGTGCAGGAGTTCATTCAGAAATACGTGACCCGCGAACTTTACGAAAGCAAGTATGCCGACGTCTTCAAGGGCGACGTCAACTGGCAGGCCGTTCAGGTTCCTCCGGGCCAGACCTATGCCTGGGACGACGATTCGACCTATGTCCAGAACCCGCCCTATTTCGTCGGCATGGGCAAGAAGGGCACCGGCATCGCCGATATTAAGGGCGCCCGCGTCCTTGGCCTGTTCGGCGATAAGATCACCACCGACCACATTTCGCCGGCCGGTTCGATCAAGGCGGCATCCCCTGCAGGTGCCTATCTGCTCGGCCATGAGGTCGCAGTTGCCGACTTCAACCAGTACGGCACGCGCCGCGGCAACCATGAAGTGATGATGCGCGGCACCTTCGCCAATATCCGCATCCGCAACCATATGCTCGGCCCGAACGGCAAGGAAGGTGGCTACACCATCCACTACCCGTCGAAGGAAGAGACTTCGATCTACGACGCCGCGATGCAGTACAAGGCCGAAGGCGTGCCGCTCGTCATTTTCGCCGGTGTCGAATATGGCAACGGCTCCTCGCGCGACTGGGCTGCCAAGGGCACCAACCTGCTCGGTGTCAAGGCTGTCGTTGCCCAGTCCTTCGAGCGTATCCATCGCTCGAACCTGGTCGGCATGGGCATCATTCCCTTCGTCTTCGAAGAGGGAACGACCTGGCAGAGCCTCGGTCTGAAGGGCGACGAACTCGTCACCATCGAAGGTCTGGAGAAGATCAAGCCGCGCGAGAAGAAGATCGCCAAGATCACCTATGGCGACGGCACTGTGAAGGAAGTTCCGCTGCTGTCGCGCGTCGATACGCTCGACGAGGTGGTCTACCTCAACAATGGCGGCATCCTGCAGACGGTTCTGCGCGATCTCGCTGCCTGATTGTTAAGAGCTTCATAATATGATGATGGCCGCCGGAGAGCAGTTTCCGGCGGCTTTTCTTGCGGCGACGGTATTTGAGGGACCTCACGATGATTTGTTTTATGCGGGTTCCGGTTGCGCTGCGCCTCACCCGTTCGTGACTTTTCGTTTGGACCCGGAAGGATTATTCGTACGTTCATATGTCAGGGCCTCCGGTTCGAACACGCCGTCGGCGCTGAAAAAGAGGTGCAGGTGAATGTCCCCCCGTTTTCTGATTCCGCTGATCGCCGGCGTTGTTCTCTCAGGCCCGCTGCAGGCCGAAGACGGCACGCCGAAAGGTGTCGTCGAACTGTTTACGGCGCAGGGCTGCTCCTCCTGTCCTCCCGCTGATGCCGCTTTCCGCAAGTTGGTCAGCCAGGGCGATGTCATCGCGCTCGCCTATCATGTCGATTACTGGAATTATCTCGGCTGGGCCGATACGCTGAGCTCAAAGGAAAACACCGAGCGGCAATATGGCTATGCGAGGACGATGGGCCGCAGCAACGTCTACACGCCGCAGGCGGTCGTCAACGGGCGCGATCATCTGGCCGGCGCCGATCTCAACGGTATCAACGGCAAGCTCGATACGTATAGCGGCGAAGGCAACGGGCTGACCGTGCCCATCAGCGCGTCGATGCGCGGCGACGAGCTGGAGATCAAGATCGGCGCGGGACAGGGCAAAGCCAATGTCGTGATGGTCTATTTCGACAAGGAAAAGACCATCGACGTCGAAAAGGGCGAGAACAGCGGAAAGAAGATTTCCTATCTGCACAGCGTCACCAATGTCGAAACCGTCGGCATGTGGGACGGCAAGGCGACCAGTCTGACGCTGCCGGCCAGCGTCCTGCAGCGGCCGCAGCTCGAAGGCTGCGCGATCCTGCTGCAATCGGCGACCGACAACGGCGATCCGGCTGCGATCCTGGGGGCGACGGTGGTGATGGCTGGCAAAAATATCTGAGATTTCATCCGCTTGCGGATGAAGTACCGGGTGGCCCGGCTGAGCGTATTCGGGGCTGGGGTTAAGGTCGATACGCTCCGCCGGGCCCTTTGGCGCGCTGGCGCCAAACCGGGATTCATAAATCCCCTGCAAATGAGGCACTGTTTTGACTGAAATGCGGCGCTGCCGAGAAAGCGACAGCGCTATCATGTACATCGCACGATGCGCCGATTCAAAATGCTACGGCATCCTTGCGCGCCTGACGCGCGGCGCTGGAGTGCGGCCGAATGTGACGGCCGGCACTCTTGCAATTTACGGCGGCTCGGGCAAACTGTCACTCTCCTGTCACATGCAGAGGCCTTGGAGACTGAATGACAGATCAGCCGGATTTGCGACACGGCGAAAGCCGTTCCGTCGACAATAGTTCCTCAGTCGTCGTCGATCTCAGGGAATACAAGCAAAGCAAGGATCCGCTTCCGGTGACCTTTCATCGGCGCGAACTGGATGCGATCCTCTGGATCTACGGCCGTATGGTCGGTGACGGCGAATGGCGCGACTACGCTATCGATCATCTGAAAGACAGGGCGGTGTTCTCAGTCTTCAAACGCTCAGGTGAAATGCCTCTCTTCCGCGTCGAGAAAAATCCCAAGCTTGCCGCCAAGCAGGGCGCTTATTCGGTGATCAACGTCCACGGCACCATTCTGAAGCGCGGTCACGAGCTGAACCAGGTGTTGAAGGTGTTCGACAAGGCGCTGAAGCTGGTCGATAAGTAAGCCGAAACATTCTTTTCTGCATGTCCCCCGGAACCCGTGCACACTTCCTGATGATATGCATCAGCCGGCAAACAGCGTGCCGGGATAGGTGGACGAATCCGGATCGGTCGTCATACCTTCGCCGAGGACGCGCTGCATGAGCATCGTATCCAGCCAGCGGCCATGCTTGTAGCCGGCGCCCCGCATCAGGCCGACCTCCACGAAGCCCGCCTTGAGATGAAGCGCGATCGAAGCGGGGCTGGCGCCGCCGATGACGGCAATCATCTGACGAAAACCGAGACTTGTGCAGCGGTCGATCAGCTCGGTCATCAGTGCTTTGCCGATGCCGCGGCCGCGGGCTTCGGGCGCCAGATAGATCGAATCCTCGACCATCCAGCGATAGGCCGGACGGACGCGAAAGGCCGAGGCATAGGCGTAGCCGAGCAGCTTTCCGTCAGCATCGGCTGCGGCGATATAGGGATATTGCTGACCGATGATCGTCGCAAACCGTTGCGTCATTTCGATCTCGGACGGCGGCGTGATCTCATAGCTCGACGTGCCGTTCAGGACGGATTCGCGATAGATTTCGGCAATGGCGGGGATATCGGCTTCGGAAGCATTGCGCAGGAGGAAGGACATTTCGGCGGCAGGTCCATCGGAGGGCAAGGTCTTTCCTAAACCATTCCGCGAAAGCCGGCGCAACAAAAAAGGCGGCCGAAGCCGCCTTTTCGATGTCAGTCTGTCCTGCTTACTTACGGTTGCCCATGAATTGCAGCAGGAACATGAAGAGGTTGATGAAGTCGAGATAGAGCGTCAGCGCACCCATGATCGCCTTGCGGCCGGCCACGGCGACGTCATCGGCTTCCAGGTACAATTCCTTGATCCGCTGCGTGTCGTAGGCGGTGAGGCCTGCGAAGATCAGGACGCCGATCGCGGAGATCGCAAACTGCAGCGCAGACGACGCCAGGAAGATGTTGACGATCGAAGCGATGATCAGGCCGAAGAGACCCATGATCAGGAACGAGCCCATCGCCGACAGATCACGCTTCGTCGTGTAGCCGTAAAGCGACAGCGCGCCGAAGGAGGCGGCGGTGACGAAGAAGGTCTGAACGACGCTCTGGCCGGTGTAGACCAGGAAGATCGACGACAGCGACAGGCCGACGAGTGCGGCATAGACCCAGAAAGTCGTCTGGGCGGCGGCCACGCTCATGCTATTGATGCGGAAGCTCAGGAAGAAGACGGCCGCAAGAGGCGCAAGGATGACGACCCAGCGCAAAGGCGACTGGAACAACAGCACGCCGAACTGGGTGAGCTGGCCGTCCTGAACAGCGAAGTTAAATCCGAGATATGCGGCCACACCGGTGATCGCCAGACCCAGCGCCATCAGGTTGTAGACCTTGAGCATATAAGTGCGCAGGCCTTGATCAATCATCTCGCCGGTCTGCGCGCGGCTTTGATAGTTACGAAGGTCAGCCATAGTTTCCTCTTACAAGCTCCGATGGAAATACGGTGTCGGGTTTTCGACCCGGGCGCCGCTGCGGAGCTCCAGCATGCCTGCAGACAATATGAGGCTTTCGCCGATCGCAAACAAGAGGCTTGCAAAGGCTCGGTCGGTTAAATCGCCGTAAGGTGAAGGGTTTGGGCGCCGCTATCCGGTCAGAGTTCGCGCAGGACGGGCGCCGCCTTCTGCCCGAGGATCCGCCAGGTGCCGATGAGGCCGATGCCGACGGTGAGGACGAGCGCGGTCACCAGCGTCAGTCCCGCCACATCGGGCAGGAAGGTCGAGGGCAGGCGCATGATGCGGGCGACGATGAACCATGCGGCAACGCCGCCGGCGATCAACGCGAAGATCGCGGTCGCCAGCCCGAGGATCAGATATTCGTAGCTGAAGGCGCGAATCAGCATGGCGCGGGTGGCGCCAAGCGTCTTCAGCACCACCGCATCGTGGGTGCGCGCCCGGTTCCCGGCGGCAAGCGCGCCGGCCAGCACGAGGATCGAGGCGATGAGAGCAACGGAGGCTGCGGCGCGAATTGCAGTCGCAAGCTGGCCGACCAGCTGGTTGACGATATCGATCGCGTCCTTGACGCGCACGCTGGTGATCGTCGGATAGGTGTTGGTGACGGATTTCAGGATCGCTGCATCCTCGGCCGGTGTCGAGGAGGGATCGGTCAGCGTCGCTAGCCAGGCATGCGGGGCGCCGCGGAAGGTGTTCGGCGAGAAGACCATGACGAAATTGATCGACAGCGATTCCCATTGGACGCGGCGCAGATTGGCGATCTTCGCGGTGATGTTGCGGCCGAGCACGTTGACGGTGATCTTATCGCCGATCTTCAGGCCGAGTTCATGCGCCTCTTCCGAGGAGAAGGAGACGAGCGGCTCGCCGCTGTAATCCTTGTCCCACCAGCTGCCTTCGGTAAGCGCGGCGTTCTCCGGCAGGGTGTCGGCATAGGTTATGCCGCGATCGCCGTTCAGCACCCAGCGGCCGGCGGCCGGCACGTTCATCTTGGTGACATCTTCGCCGTTGAAGGCGACGATCCGGCCGCGCAGCATCGGCACCTCCACGAGCTTGCCCTTCGGCGCTTGCGCCCGGACGAGATCGCGGAAAGCATCGACCTCGGCGCTCTGGATATCGACGAAAAAGAAGTTCGGCGCGCCCTCGTTCATACGGCCGGTCAACTGCTGACGCAGGTTGCCGTCGATCAAGGTCAGCGTCACCAGCAATGCCAGGCCAAGGCCGAGCGAGAGCACCACCGAGGGCGTCAGTGCGCCGGGGCGGTGGATGTTGCCGATTGCCAGCCGCAATGCCGGCGAATTGACCCGCGGGCTGCGGCGCGCAAGCCAGGCGATCGCTGCTGCGACCAGGCGGAGGGCGATGAAGGCGAAGACGATCGCACCGACGAAGACGACGGCGATGAAGCGGTCATAGGCGGTGAGGATGGCAAGGCCGGCAAGGGCGGCCATGAACAGCGCGGCCAGCAGGATATAGGGCCAGGAGGGCAGGCGGCGGACCTCGAAACCCTGCTCGCGGAAGAGTGCCGTCGCCGGCACTTCGCGGGCGTGGCCGAGCGGCAGGATGGCGAAGGCGAGTGTCGTCAGGATGCCGAAGAGCGTGGCAAGCAGCAGGGCGCCGGGATAAAGGGTCGGCGCTGTGGATACCGGCAGGAATTGCGCCAGGAACTGCGCGGCGAAGATCGGCGATAGAGCGCCGATGACAAGGCCGATCAGGATGCCGCCAAGCGCGATGATGGCGATCTGGAAGAGATAGATCAACACCACGACCTGCGCCGGCGCACCGAGACATTTGAAGGTGGCGATGGTGGTGCGTTTGGAATCGAGGAAGGCGCGGACGGCATTGGCGACACCTACGCCGCCGACGATCAGCGCGGTGAGGCCGACCAGCGTCAGGAACTGCGAGAAGCGGGTGATGTTTTCGGTGAGCGAGGGCGCGGCGCGGTCGCTGGTCCGAACAGCCCAGCCGGCGGAGGGGAATTCCTTGGCGGCGCGCGCCTGGATGCCGGACATCGCGCCCCTGTCTTCCAGCCGGATCTTGTAGGCATGTTCGACCAGGCTTCCCGTCTGGATCAGCCCGGAGGCTGCGAGCGCCCGGCGGCTGACGAGCAGGCGCGGCGCAAAGCCAAAACCCTCCGACAATGCATCCGGTTCGGTTTTCACCGTGCCGGTGATGCTGAGCTTGACGTTGCCGAGCAGCAATTCGTCGCCGACCGCAAGCCCGAGCCGATCGAGAAGCAGCGGAGCTGCAACCGCACCATAGGTGCCGCCTTGGCCTGAAAGCAGCGCTGCGAGCGGATAATCCGGCTCGGCCACGAAGCGGCCGTAGAGCGGGTAGGCGTCATCGACGGCCTTGACCTCGACCAGCGCCTGATCGGAACCGTCAGGTTTGCGGGCCATCGAGCGCAGGCCCGTCGACACCGAAACGGTGCCGAGGCCGTCGAGGAAGCCCATTTCCTCAGGCGTCGCCTCGCGATTGTTGAGCTCGAAGCGCACGTCGCCGGCCAGCAGCTCCTGCCCCTGCGAAGCGATCGTGTCGGTGATTGACTGCGAAACGGAATTGACGGCGGCGATGGCGCCGGTGCCCAGCGCGATACAGGCGAGGAAGATGTAGAAGCCGCGAATGCCGCCGCGCAGCTCGCGGAGCGCCAGGCGAAAAGCGAGCGAGACGCGCGGCGTGACGATGCTCATGCGATTGCCGCCGCGTTGTGGCGGGCGGCGCTGTCGCCTTCGATCCTGCCGGAGCGGACGCGGATCTGGCGCGAGCAGCGGTTTGCGAGCGAGACGTCATGGGTGACGAGAAGCAGGGTCATGCCGCGTTCGACTTGCTTTGAAAACAGCAGGTCGGCGATCTGGCGACCGGTCTCGGTGTCGAGATTGCCTGTGGGTTCATCGGCGATCAGCAGGGCGGGCGAAGGGGCGAGCGCCCTGGCGATCGCCACGCGCTGCTGTTCGCCGCCGGAAAGCTGGCCGGGATAGTGGTTCAGCCGTTCGCCGAGGCCGACCGATTTCAGCTCGCGATGGGCGATCTCGAAGGCATTGCCGACATTGGCGAGTTCCAGCGGCACGGCAACGTTTTCCAGCGCCGTCATGTTGGCAATCAGGTGGAAAGATTGGAAAACGATACCGATGTTACGGCCGCGGAAATCGGCGACCTGATCCTCGCTCAGCGCGTGGAGCGGCGTGTCGTTGATGTTGATCTCGCCGCTGTCGAGTTTTTCCAGCCCGGCCAGCACCATCAGCAGGGTCGACTTGCCGGAACCGGACGGGCCGACGATGCCGACCGATTCACCGGCAGCGATATCGAGATCGATGCCCTTCAGCACATGCACGGAGGCGGCTGCACTGCCGAGCGTCAGATCGGCGCCCTTCAACTCGATGATGGTTTTTGCCAACAGAAATCGCCCTATATAAAATCCATAATCGAATGGCCGCATAACAGCACTTCGCCAATCTAGGGAAGCCAGAATGAGATTTAAAGTTGCCGCGCTTCAATTCACCGTCATCGCCGTCTCGCTGATCTTTGCCGCTGCAGCCGATGCCCGGACGATCAATCTCGTCGGTTTCGGGGACAGTTTGATGGCGGGCTACCAGCTGCCGCCCGGCGACGGCTTTCCGGAAAAGCTGCAGGCGGCCCTGAAGGCGAAGGGGCTCGATGTTGCCGTTGCCAATGCCGGGGTCTCCGGCGACACGACGTCAGGGGGACTTGCGCGCATCGATTGGTCGATACCTGACGGCACCGATGGCGTCATTTTGGAGCTTGGCGCCAATGATGCGTTGCGCGGCATCCCGCCTGAAGAAAGCGAGAAGAATCTCGATCAGATGATTGCTCGGCTAAAGGATCGCGGGATCGCCGTTTTGCTTGCCGGCATAATGGCGCCGCCGAACATGGGAGCGGATTATGCGGCGCGGTTCAATCCGATTTACCAGAGACTTTCGGAAAAACACGGACTTCCGCTCTATGCGTTTTTTCTCGACGGTGTCGCGCTGGATCCAGGGCTTAAACTCGAAGACGGCATGCATCCGAACACGAGAGGTGTCGAGATCATGGTCAGGAAGATGGAGCCCGCCGTCACAAATTTCGTCGAAGCGATTTCTTCTGTGAAGAATTAGGGACTTGCGCGGCTGTTGATTGCGTGATTCCGTGTAAGCATCTGCAAAAGATTCGGGGAGTGCTCGTTATGCCGAGACTGTTTACCGCCCTCGAAATTCCGCGCAATGCGGCGATGAGCCTTTCATTGCTGCGCGGTGGCCTCCCCGGAGCACGATGGATCGATGTGGAGAATTACCACATCACGCTGCGCTTCATTGGTGATGTCGACGGCCGCACGGCCGATGAAATCGTAGAACGCCTCGACCGGATCGACCGGCCGGAATTCCAGTTCCGGCTCGAAGGCATCGGTTCCTTCGGCTCGAAGAAACCGCATTCGGTCTGGGCCGGTGTTTCGCAATCGCCTGAAATGCATGCGCTGCAGGGTGAGATCGAGCGCATCTGCCAGCGTATCGGCCTGCCGCCGGATCCGCGCAAATTCATGCCGCATGTGACGCTGGCGCGGCTGAAATCGTCGCGGCTCGACGATGTCGTGCAATATCTGGCGGGACGCGGCAACTTCCACACCACAACCTTCACCGCGCCGCGCTTCGTGCTGCTGTCGTCGCGCGAATCGGTCGGCGGCGGCCCTTACCTTACCGAGGAAGTGTTCCCGCTGCACGAGGCGCGCTCGACGCCCAGCGTTTCGAGCAGGCTGCTGCAGCCGGTCAAGAGCCTGGCGTAGACCAGCTCGAAACCTGCCGGGCCGCCATAATAGGGATCGGGAATATCCTCTCCCGTTTTGAGCGCGATATCACCGAAGAGGCGAATGTTTGCCTCAGGCGGCGCGATCTTCTCGAGTGCTGCCAGGTTGTCGCGGTCCATGGCCAGGATCAGATCGAAATCCCTGAAATCGCTGGAGCGGACACGGCGGGCACGCTGTCCTGAAATATCGATGGCGTGATTTTGAGTGGTGGCAATCGACCGCCGGTCGGGCGGCGCGCCTTCATGCCAGCCGCCAGTGCCGGCGGAATCGACCGTGAAACGGCGGGTCAGGCCCGCCTCGGCGACCAGGTGGCTGAAAATTCCTTCCGCGAGTGGAGAACGGCATATATTGCCCATGCAAACGAAGAGGATGCTGATGCGTTTCATCGATAGACCTGTCGGACACATAGGAGGAGCATGGCATGAAAATGGAAAGACTTGAACGGACGGCGGTCGAGGCGCAACTGGCGGAGCTTGCAGGCTGGGCGCTCAATGATGCCGCCTCTTCGATATCGAAGAGCTTCAAGTTTGCAAACTTTGTCGAGGCTTTCGGTTTCATGACGGAGGCGGCGATCACGGCCGAAAAACTCAACCACCATCCTGAATGGTTCAACGTCTATTCCAGGGTGGACGTGACGCTGAACACGCATGATGCCGGCGGACTGACGGAGCTGGATTTCAAGCTGGCCAAGGCGATGGAGAAGGTTGCGGCGCGACGCGGCGTCTGAAAGCGGGGCGATTGAAAGAGTGGGCGCCATCCCCATATGTTCGCATGGACGAAAGGAGGCAGGGATGAACGACGTCAAATTCGGGGAAATCCTGTTGCCGGGCGACGAGGACACGCAGAGCCGACGGGAAAAGACCGTAAGGCAGAAATTCTGGCCGACTTTCCGGCGGGCTGTGCGGCAGATTCCCTTCTCACGCGATGTCGTTGCCGGTTTTTACTGCGCGCTCGATCCGCAGACGCCGACAAAGGTTCGCGGCGTGCTGCTTGCTGCGCTTGCCTATTTCGTCATGCCGATCGACATGATCCCGGATGTTTTCGCCGTCATCGGCTTTTCCGACGATATTGCCGTGCTCTCGGCCGCCTTCGCCATGGTGCGTGGCCATATCCGCCCAGGTCACTATGAGGCGGCCGACCGCGTTCTGGCCGACCAGACTGAAGATACGATGAAGACGATCTAAAGCGCGTCGCATCAAATCTGATTCATGTGACGTGCTTTAATCCTTTGTTTATGCATGTCGTTATCCCGGAACCGCTGCACACTTCCGGGCGACATGCATTAGGCCATCTCGCGTTCCAGCACCTTGCGGAGCTTGGCGAAGGCAAGCCGGATACGCGACTTGACCGTGCCGAGCGGCAGCCCGGTCGCTTCGGCGATTTCCGAATGCGATTGACCGAGGAAGAAGGCGGCGCGCAGCATGTCGCGCTGCTCCTCCGGCAATTGGCCGACGGCGGCGCGTATCCTGGCGTCGCGATCGTCATTGGCGATGATTTCTTCCGCGCCGATATCGGCCGGCGGCTGCAGGGCCGGATCGGTCTCATCAATGATGCGGGTATTGGTGCGGCGCTGCAGGTCGATGCGGCGGTTGCGGGCAATGCGGAAAAGCCATGTGGAAAGCGAAGATCGCGTGGCATCGTAGAGATCCGCCTTGTGCCAGAGCACGATCATGATCTCCTGAACCAGTTCCTCGGCCTCGCCTGACGTCATCTTCTGGCGCATCAGCCAGGCTTTCAGCCGGGGCGCGAAATAGTCGAACAGGATGGAAAAGGCCTGCTGGTCGCGATCTCTGGCGACGGCCTTCGCGAGGGCAGCGAAACGCTGTCTTTCCTCGGCATCCATGTCTCCTCACCAGCCCCCTGCGCAATAAAATCGTATCGGATTTCCAAGTCTTAATGAGGTACAACGGATTTGGGAAAGGTCAAACTCTTGCCTGAATCTTTGTGTCTTAAATTCAGCGGAACGGACGGCCAGCACCATCGGGACACGGTGTTGCGGCCGATGCCGTCAAAGGGTCGAAAATTGACACTCGAGCTGAAATGACACAGGCACATACAAATCGCGGCTATTGTTGACCATTTGGTAACCTGAATTAAGTCAAAATAAAGCAGATCGTGATTATGCGGCGCCCGCTATGATCGCTTCGGGCCTTGATCGCAAGAACCGGCAGGAATCCATGTTTGTAAAAAGTATCGTATCCGCTCTCGCACTCACCCTTGTCATGGCCGGAGTTGCGGCAGCGCAGCAGGCCGCTGCGCCGAACCGCATCCAGCAGTTCCAGGCATGGGGCGCCTACTCCTACAAATCGGGCAACAGCACCGTATGCTATGTGCTGTCCGTTCCGACGGCAAAGCAGCCGGCAAGCGTCGACCACGGCGACAACTTCTTCATCGTCTCGCAGCGTCCGGGCCAGAACATCTCCTACGAACCGCAGGCGATGATGGGCTATACGGTGAAGGAAAATTCGAAGATCAACGTCGTCATCGACAACAAGACCTTCGTGATGTTCACCAAGGACAAGGCCGGATGGGTCGAGAATGCCGCCCAGGAGCCGGCTCTCGTCGCGGCGATGAAGACCGGTCATTCGATGACGGTGAATGCCGTTTCCCGCAAGGGCACCGGCACCTCTTACAGCTATTCGCTCTCCGGCATCTCGGCTGCGCTGAAGCAGATCGAAAGCTGCAAGTAAGCGGTCTTGAGCCGCAGAGTTTCAAGAGGCCGGCCTTGCGCCGGCCTTGCTGTTTTCCATCTATAGTGACGCGCGGGCAAAATGATGCTAAAGGGCGCGCCAACAGCGGATAGATCGCGATCAGTCGCCGTTCCGCCATTCAATTTTTGCCGATCTGCCGTCATGCGTCCGCAAGTCTTCCGGTTCACCCTGAAGCATGCGGGCTCGCAGGGGCAGGACATGTTTGAATTCGGGATGAATGCCTATGTCCGTCATGGATGCGATCGTTGTTAGCAAGCCGCAGGCGCACACCGCCGCCAGCCTGGAAAAGCCGTCTTTGATCGGGCTGTCGCGCGAGGAGATGGGAGCGGCACTCCGGGAAAAGGGAGTGGCCGAGAAGCAGATCAAGATGCGCGTCGCGCAGCTCTGGAACTGGATCTATGTGCGCGGCGTCTCCGATTTCGACCATATGACGAATGTCGCCAAGGATATGCGTGAGATGCTGAAGCAGCATTTCACCATCGAACGTCCGGAGATCGTCGAGGAACAGGTCTCCAACGACGGCACGCGCAAATGGCTGCTGCGCTTTCCCGCGCGGGGCGCCGGGCGCCCCGTCGAGATCGAAGCCGTCTATATTCCGGAAGAGGGCCGCGGCACGCTCTGTCTTTCCAGCCAGGTCGGCTGCACGCTCACCTGTTCCTTCTGTCATACCGGGACACAGAGGCTGGTGCGCAACCTGACGGCGGAGGAAATTCTGTCGCAGTTGCTGCTTGCCCGCGACCGGCTCGGCGACTTCCCGGATCGTGAAGCGCCGCAAGGAACGATCATGCCTGCCGAGGGCCGCAAGGTCAGCAATATCGTGATGATGGGCATGGGTGAGCCGCTCTATAATTTCGACGCCGTCAAGCAGGCATTGCTGATCGCCACGGATGGCGACGGCCTGTCGCTGTCCAGGCGTCGCGTGACGCTGTCCACCTCCGGCGTCGTGCCGGAGATCTTCCGCACCGGCGAGGAGATCGGCGTCATGCTGGCAATCTCGCTGCATGCGGTGCGCGATGACCTGCGCGACATTCTCGTGCCGATCAACAAGAAGTATCCGCTGAAGGAGCTGATCGAGGCGTGCAAGGCCTATCCCGGCCTTTCCAATGCACGACGCATCACCTTCGAATATGTCATGCTGAAAGATGTCAACGACAGCCTTGAAGACGCCAAGGGGCTGATCAAGCTCTTGAAAGGCGTGCCGGCGAAGATCAACCTCATTCCGTTCAATCCCTGGCCCGGCACCAATTACCAGTGTTCCGACTGGGAGCAGATCGAAAAGTTCGCCGATTTCATCAATTCAGCCGGTTACGCCTCGCCGATCCGCACGCCGCGCGGCCGCGACATTCTTGCCGCCTGCGGCCAGCTGAAATCGGACTCCGAACGGATGCGCAAGACCGAGCGCCTGGCCTTCGAGGCGATGATGATCGCCAATCACGGCGCCGACGACTGATCAGCAAGTTTGATCCTTGCTACAATTCTCCTGCATTGATTTAAGCATGCGCTTTTCCTAATAGTGCCGCCAAAATCAATCAGGAGGATACAAATGCGCCCGATTCTGCTCGCTCTTGCCGCCAGTTTGGCGCTTTCCCTGCCCGCAAAGGCTGACAACGTCACGGTCGCCGTGACGGCGATCGTCGAGCATCCGGCGCTGGATGCAGCCCGCAAGGGCGTTCTCGATGCGCTGACGGCCGCCGGCTACAAGGAAGGCGAGAACCTGAAATTCGTGTTCGAGTCAGCGCAGGGCAATCCGGCGACGGCCGCTCAGATTGCCCGCCAGTTCGCCGGCGACGAGCCGAATGTCATCGTGCCGATCTCGACGCCCTCGGCCCAGGCGGTCGTCTCCTCGACGCGCGACATTCCGGTCGTCTTCACCGCCGTGTCGGATCCGCTCGGCGCCCAACTGGTTAAGAACATGGACAAGCCCGGCGGCAACGTCACCGGCCTTTCCGATATGTCGCCGGTCGCCGAGCATCTGGCGCTGATCAAGGAAATCCTGCCCGATGTGAAAACCATCGGCTATCTCTACAACTCCGGCGAGGCCAATTCCGTTTCGCTGCTCGCCGTCCTGAAGGTCGAAGCCGAAAAGGCCGGCCTGAAGGTTGTGGAATCGGCTGCGACCAAGTCGGCCGAGGTCCAGGGTGCGGCCCGCGCCCTCGTCGGCCGTGCCGACGCGATCTACATCCCGACCGACAACACCATCATCTCGGCGCTCGAAGGCGCCGTCGCGGTTGCCGAGGAGAGCAAGCTGCCGCTCTTCACCGCCGATACGGATTCGGTTTCGCGCGGGTCGATCGCTGCCCTCGGCTTCAACTATTACGATGTCGGTAAGCAGACGGGCGAAATCGTCGTGCGGGTGCTGAAGGGCGAAAACCCCGGTGATATCGCGGTCAAGACTGCCGCGGGCAGCGATCTCGTCGTCAACAAGGCGGCTGCGGCCAAGATGGGCGTCACCCTGCCGCAGAGCGTGCTTTCTCGCGCCACTAAGGTCATCGAATAATCGGTCGTCGTTCCATCGACTATTCACATTCAGCCGCTCCCGTTTGCACGGGGGCGGCTCAAGTATTAAAAGGCTGCGGTTTCGCGACGGGCGGAACGGCAACAAAAAGGGGCCAAAAGCCTTGAGCCAAATCGCATTCTGGGGGGCCGTCGAGCTCGGTCTGGTCTATTCCTTCGTCGCTCTCGGCGTCTATCTCGCCTTCCGCATTCTCGACTTTCCCGATCTGACGGTCGACGGCTCGTTTCCGCTAGGTGCTGCGGTGACCGCGGTGCTGATCATCGCCGGTCTCAATGCCTGGCTTGCGGCCCTGGTCGCGATGGCGGCCGGTGCCGGTGCGGGCATGGTAACGGCGCTGCTCAACGTGCGCTTCAAGATCCTCAACCTGCTCGCCTCGATCCTGACGATGATCGCGCTGTTTTCCGTCAATCTCAGGGTGATGGGCAAGCCCAATGTCGCCCTCATCAATGCCGATACGATGATCAGCCCGTTCTTCGGCCATGGCCTTCGCGATTTCTACGTGCGGCCGCTCTTCGTCGGCGTTCTTGTGATCGTCGCCCTCGTCCTGGTCTGGCGTTTCCTCGAAAGCGACGCCGGGCTTGCCATGCGGGCGACCGGCGCCAATGCGCGGATGGCCCGCGCCCAGGGCGTCGATACCAGCCGGCAGATCTATCTCGGCATGGCGATCTCGAATGCGCTGGTGGCGTTTGGCGGTGCGCTGTTTGCCCAGACCAACGGCTTTGCCGACGTCACTTCGGGTGTCGGTACCATCGTCGTCGGTCTTGCCGCCGTCATCATCGGCGAGACGCTGCTCGGGCGCCGCGGGTTGTTGATCGCGTTGATCGGCTGCGTGCTCGGCTCGATCCTCTATCGCATCGCCATCCAGCTGGCGCTGTCGAGCGACGTCATCGGCCTGCAGGCGTCCGACCTCAATTTCGTGACGGCGGTGCTGGTGACGGTGGCGCTCATCCTTCCCCGTCTCCGCGGAGGTGCCGCATCATGATCAGCGTCAAGGATATCAAGGTCGTTTTCGGCCGCGGCACGCCGTTGCAGAAGCAGGCGCTGAACGGTGTCAGCCTGACCATCGAGCAGGGCTCCTTCGTCACCGTCATCGGCTCCAACGGCGCCGGCAAATCGACGCTGCTTGGCGTGCTTGCCGGCGACGTCCTGCCGAGCGAGGGGCAGGTGCTGATCGGCAAGAACGAGGTGACGCGCAAGTCGACGGCATCGCGCGCCGGTCTCGTTGCGCGCGTCTTCCAGGATCCGCTGACGGGAAGCTGCGGTTCGCTGTCGATCGAGGAAAATCTTGCTCTGGCTGCCCGCCGCGGCGAGAAGCGCGGGCTTGCGCCAGCGCTCGGCGGCAACAGGCGCGATTATTTCCGGGAGCGGATTGCCGAACTCAATCTCGGGCTGGAAAACCGGCTGAAGGACCGCATGGATCTGCTCTCCGGCGGCCAGCGCCAAGCCGTTTCGCTTGTCATGGCGACGCTTGCAGGCTCGGAAGTGCTGCTGCTCGACGAACATACGGCAGCGCTCGATCCCGGGATGGCGGAGTTCGTGATGAACCTCACCCAGAAGATCGTTGCCGAGCGCAAGCTGACGACGATGATGGTGACGCACTCGATGCGTCAGGCGCTGGATTACGGCCACCGCACGATTATGCTGCATGGCGGCGAGATCGTTCTCGACGTGGCGGGCGACAACCGAAAGAACCTCCAGGTCGAGGACCTGATCGCCATGTTCCGCAAGATGCGCGGCCAGACGCTCGACGATGATGCTTTGCTGATCGGCTAAGGCGACAGCGTGATCGGCTAAGGCCGACAGCGTGCTGATCGTCTAGCGACCGCGGATTGGCTGATCATCTGGCCTGGGTGAGCAGGATTTTCGCGGCAAAGATCGAGAAGACGCCGGCGAAGGTGTAGTCCATGCCGCGCAACACCTTCTTGTTGGTCTGCAGCCAGGAGGCCAGCCAGTCGGCGGCAAAGACGACGCTGGCATTGACCGGCATGCCGATCAGGATGAAGCAAAGCCCGAGGAAAAGCAGCTTCTGCGTGACGGCGGGATCGCCGGCGCTGACGAATTGCGGCAGGAAGGTCATGAAAAAGATGATGACCTTGGGGTTCAGAAGATTGACCCAGAAACCCGACGAGATGTTCGAAAGCGCCGAGCCCTTCCGCGCCTCGACCTTGGCGACGGTGAGCTTCGAGCCGAAGCGGATCGCCTGCACGGCCAGCCAGAGCAGATAGGCGGCACCGCCGGTCTTCAGGATCAGGAAGGCGGTCGGCGAGGCGGTGATCAGCGCAGAAATGCCGAAAGCGACCAGCATGGTATGAACGACGATCCCGAGGCTGGTGCCGACAACGACGAAAAGAGCCGCCTTCTTGCCCTGGGCCAGCGAACGGCTGATCGACAGCGTCATGTCGGGGCCTGGGGTCGCCGCCAGCAACAGCGTCGCGGCGGCAAAGGCGAGAAGCGTCGACAGGCTGGGCAGGAAATCCATGGCACACTCTGAAAGCCGGAAAGATCCGACGATTTCTTACTCGGCTTCCAGAAAATTACCAATCAAACCTTGGAATAGTACCGATCACTTCTGTTCCAGGAAGGCCTTGAACTTGTCGCCGTAATCCTTGTGCCAGCGTGACAGCGGCGGGCGGTTGTCGATGATGTCGCCGGCTGCCCAGGCCATGCGGCGTTCGTCGACCGGCCGGGCCACGTCATTGTCGGGGCAGAGGATATAGAAATCGCCGCGCTCGAGACTTTCGACCATGAAATCGACGGTCTGCTCCGGCGTCCAGGCGGCGGCCGGCTTTTCCGCGCGGTCGCCCTTGGTGAGGCCGGTGAAGACGAAGCCGGGGATCAGCAGATGTGCGGAGATCTTTCCGCCGTCGATGTTGCGAAGCTCGTGCTCGAGCGCTTCGGTAAAGACCTTCACGCCCGATTTGGAGATATTGTAGGCGGGATTGCCGGGCGGCGTGGTGATGCCTTGCTTCGAGCCGGTGTTGATGATCAGGCCGGGTTCACCGTGCGACAGCATCTTCGGGCCGAAGGTGCGCGTACCGTTGATGACGCCCATCAGATTGACGGCGAAGATATGGTCCCAGTTCCCCTGCGAGCTGAAGATCGAGGTTTCCGGGCCGATGCCGGCATTGTTCATCAGCACGTGCACGCGGCCGAAACGCTGGAGCACGGCGCGTTCGAGCGCCTCCAGCGAGTCCTTGGATGCGACGTCGGTTTCGACCGCCATCACATTCTCCTCGCCGGCGATGGCCTTGAGTTCTTCGGCGGCCTCGGCCAGCCGGTCGCCGCCGAGATCGGCGATGACGGCGCTCATGCCGCGCCCGGCGAAATATTTTGCCGCCGCCAGGCCGATGCCGGAAGCGCCGCCGGTGATGACGGCAACATTGGACTTCTTGAAAATGTCTTGAATATTCGTCACGGCTCGGTCTCTCCAGGAGCGTTGTTCGGACGCAGCCGAATATGGGCTCCGCTTTGGCGCTGTCAAACGCTATTGGCGCATGGGCCGTCGCGCTTGCCCTTGCGTCACGCGCCAATCTCGCTAAAAGTGCCGCGACACCGGGTTTTCGCCGGCCTTTTATGCAACGGACCTCATCATCATGGCATCATACAAAGACGTGAAGAAAGTCGTTCTCGCCTATTCCGGCGGCCTCGACACCTCGATCATCCTGAAGTGGCTGCAGACCGAGCTCGGCGCCGAAGTCGTCACCTTCACCGCCGATCTCGGCCAGGGCGAAGAGCTGGAGCCGGCGCGCAAGAAGGCCGAAATGCTCGGCATCAAGGAGATCTACATCGAGGACGTGCGCGAGGAATTCGTGCGCGATTTCGTCTTCCCGATGTTCCGTGCCAATGCCGTTTACGAGGGCGTCTACCTGCTCGGCACCTCGATCGCCCGTCCGTTGATTTCCAAGCATCTGATCGATATCGCCCGCAAGACGGGCGCCGATGCGATCGCCCATGGCGCGACCGGCAAGGGCAACGACCAGGTCCGTTTCGAGCTGTCCGCCTATGCTTTGAACCCCGACATCAAGATCATCGCGCCGTGGCGCGACTGGGCGTTCAAGAGCCGCACCGACCTGCTGGCCTTCGCCGAACAGCATCAGATCCCCGTTGCCAAGGACAAGAAGGGCGAGGCGCCGTTCTCCGTCGACGCCAACCTTCTGCATTCGTCCTCCGAGGGCAAGGTTCTCGAGGACCCGTCTCAGGAGGCGCCGGAATATGTGCACATGCGCACCATTTCGCCCGAGGCTGCACCCGACAAGGCAACGGTGATCAAGGTCGATTTCGAAAAGGGTGACGCGGTTTCGATCAATGGCGTGCGGATGAGCCCGGCGACACTCTTGGCGACGCTCAACAATTACGGCCGCGACAACGGCATCGGCCGTCTCGACCTCGTCGAGAACCGTTATGTCGGCATGAAGTCGCGCGGCGTCTACGAAACGCCAGGCGGCACGATCCTGCTCTCGGCGCATCGCGCTATCGAATCGATCACGCTCGACCGGGGTGCCGCCCATCTCAAGGACGAGATCATGCCGCGCTACGCCGAGCTGATCTATTTCGGCTTCTGGTTCTCGCCGGAGCGCGAGATGCTGCAGGCGCTGATCGACAAGAGCCAGGAGCATGTCGAAGGCGAAGTGACGCTGAAGCTCTACAAGGGCAATGTCATGGTCATCGGCCGCGAAAGCGAAAAGTCGCTCTATTCCGACAAGCTCGTCACCTTCGAGGACGATCAGGGCGCCTACGACCAGAAGGATGCCGCCGGCTTCATCAAGCTCAACGCGCTGCGCCTGCGTACGCTCGGCAAGCGCAATCTCAAGAAGTAGTCACGGTCGCTTGCGCACCGGATATGAGCCCGCCGGCATTGCCGCGCGGGCTCTTTCATTGCTCAGCGATTTCTGCCGCGGCTGCATCCATATACAGCCTGACATCCCCGCGCCGCGGTCCCCAGCTCTCGGCCCAGAGCGGCAGGCCGACCAGTTCGGCTATATCAGCCGCCGCTTTGGCAGGATCAAGCGGCATCACCCCTCCGCAATCCGTCACGGTAAAACCATCCTCCGTCTGATCGAGGCAGGTCACCGCAAGCCCTGCTCTGACCGTGATACCGTTGCGGTCCGACGTCAGATCGCGGGTGATGGCCTCACGCAACGGGCCGAGATCGAGCGGCGCAAGCCTTAGGCATCCCTGCCACTCGTTCGGAGCATTGGTGGGGTCGACGACATTGATGCCGGGGAGTGCGGCAACTTCCCCCTTGAGGGGCCCTGCGCCGTGCCGGGTGGTGTAGCAGCGCGTCGCATATGTCGCGTCCAGCTCGGTGATACCCGCCTCGGCGGCGACAGCGAGCATGTTGGCGAGCCCGGTTTTCGAACGGGTGACGTGGGGAAAAACGCCACTGTCCTGATCAAGCCCGAGGCCCTGTGCCGCTTCGAAGATAACAGAGCGGCGTTCGCACAGCCGTCGGTCGGGCCAGAGCGTGACGCGGTCGAGATAGGCGGCGCAATCGGCCTCGAAGCGGGCGATGGTGGTGTCGTCAGCCAGTGCGGTGGCCAGTTCTGCGGGCAGGGCGGTGATGCCGAGGGCGGCCAGCCGGAGTGGCACCCAGGCATCGCGGATGGAAACAAGGCGGGCGTGCAGATCGGGGCGGAACAGATTCTTGGTCGAGAGGGCGAATTCCGGGTGCAGATTGCGCTCGATGGTCTCACCGAAGCCGAGGCCGCAACTGCCATGACGGGCGGCGCCGCGCGCCAGCTCCAAGGCCTGGTTGATGATGACGTCGAACGGCGTGGTGACCGGCGCACGCGGGTCGCTGCTGATCTCAGGCTTCACACCCAGCTGGCCGAGGGCGGCCAATTCGTCGAGCAGCAGCATCGGATGAGCGACGAAGAAACGGCTGAAATGGGTGACAGCCCCGGCAAAGCTGCCCGCGCCGACATGGTGAAAGACATGACGGGCACCGGCGTCGCCAAGCACGGTATGACCGGCCTGAGCCCCGCCATTGCTGCGAACCACCACGGCCCCCGGCGTGGCTGCGGCGAGGCGATCGACCATCAGTCCCTTGCCTTCGTCGCCATAAAGCGCGCCTATTACGGCCTGTGCCTGGCTGCTCATGCTCTGCTCCTCAAAATGGCGCCCGGAGCGCGCCGCGGCTTTTGTTCTGGAAGGTATGGGCTAGAGCGGTTCAGAACCGCTCCAACCCTTTGCTTAAATCCCTGGGGAAAGTGCTTGGCACTTTCCCGGATTAGAAGAATGGCAGCAGGCGCCGCTTCGGGCGTTCGCCGATGGCCTTGGCGACGACTGCGGCAGCCGCACCCGGCCAGCTGGCGGCGACGTCGCCGGCATCCCGGCCCTCGGTGATCTCGATGATCGAGACCACCAGTTCGGCAATGCGCCGGTGATCATCGAGCACGAAGGTCCGGCCTGGCAGCAACGGCTGCCAGCTCGCGAGCACCCGCTCGAGCCGCCTGGCGGCATAGCCGTCGCGGATGACGATGTGGAAGACCTCGTAGGATCTCTGCGCCATCGCCAGGCATTCTCGGGCGTTCAGACCACGCGGCGGTTCGATGCCGAAGATGCGGGCGATCTGGTCGGCCGTCATGCCATTGTGAACCGGCTCGTCGCCAATGGTGAAGAGATAGCCCTTGCGGCCGTGTCTTTCGAAGGCATCGGTCGAGGTTTTGAGCGCCGCCAGAAGGTGGGCGGCGCTGTAACTCTCGCCCTCATTGCCACCGCCATTGCCTTCCAGCCACAAGGCGCGGATCTGGCTGGCAAGCGAGATATCGGCCTCGAACTGGGTGGCCTGCAGGGGTGCCGCGTCGGTATACGCATCTCCTATCGCCGCCACCATGATATGCGGATCGGATACCGGTCGGCGGTCGTAAATCTCCGACGTCAGGGTGATGAGCCCGCCGCGCATAAGCTCGTGGGCGATCATGCCCATCGAGCCGGTCACATCCGAGGCCAGGATAATCGGGGTCGAGTGCGGATTGTAGGCACTGTCGCGGCTCTCGCGGGTGGCAAAACGCGCCGGATCGAACTGCGGATCAATGCCGGTGGCGCCGAATACTTCCGACCGGCTGCGGCCATCCACATGCCGTGCGTTGTAGGCCGCCCAGTCGGCCGTGCTGAAACGTCCCATACCCATGGCATCACTCCTTTGCTGTTGCCTTGGCGATCCGGCTCGGGCGTCCTGCCCGCTGCCTTCGTGCCAATTATATATACTTGCAAAGTGCACTTTGCAAGTTGCTATTTGCAAATTGTGTTTTTCGCGATTAGCCGCTATGAAAACCGATATTGGTAGGCGGGATGATGTTGATGGCAGGGGCTGAATTCGCACGACCGATCGTCACGGTCGACATCGTCTTGCTGACCCTGCACGAAGGACGGCTATGCGTGGCATTGCTGCCGCGGTCGGCCGAGCCGTTTGCCGGCGTGCCGGCACTGATCGGCGGCTATCTGCACACCGACGAGGACGCCGATGCGGAGGCGGCGGTGCGGCGTATCCTCAAGGCCAAGGCAGGCCTTGAGGGCATCTTCTTCGAACAGCTTGGCACCTTCGCGTCGGCGCGGCGCGATCCTCGCGACTGGTCGGTATCGATCGCCTATTTTGCGCTGGTCCCGCGGGGAGCATTGGAAGGCGGCGCCAGCCCGCTGGAATTGCGGCCGGTCGATGCCGTAGGCGAGATGCCCTTCGATCATAATGAGATTATCATCGCGGCGCTGGAGCGGCTGCGCGGCAAGGGCGCCTACTCGACCATTCCGGCAAGGCTGCTTCCCGAGGTCTTCACGATGTCGGAACTGCAGGCAATCTATGAAACGGTGATGGGCGAACGACTGGACCAAAGCGCCTTTCGCCGCAAGATCAACGATCTCGATCTGCTCGAGGTGGTCGAGGGCGAAAAACGACAGACCGAGAGAGCCCGGCGACCGACGACGCTCTATCGTCTGAAGACGCCGGTCGCTGTGTTCGATCGAAGAATCTGAGCGCATCGGTTGCTCCGTCTCGCCGGAGCGTATTGCGCTGAACCTGGCCCTACGCGAAGCAGGTCACTCGTGCGCAAGCGATATCTTTCCCGATGCAAATTGGCGATCGTAGAAAATCCGCACTGACAGAACAACGCCGGCGATCAGGACAACCACCCCAGCGACTTCGATGGGGGTTGGCCAACGAGCATGCACGATAAGTCCGCCGATGACACCGAAGGCTGTTTCCGAAACGATCAATTGTGCAGCCAAGGCAACGGGCAGGCTCCGTGACGCAATATTCCAGGCCCAGACGCCGCCTACGGTTGCCAGCAGCGCGAAGGATCCACCCCAAACATACAGGCTGCCGGCGGCACTCCAGCCGAATCCCAGTGCTGGAAGCTGGAAGAGGTCCATCGCGGCACCGATAGGGTAGAAGGCCAGCATTAAGACGCCACCTCCGACCAATATCAGGCCCGACCACACACCGGAGGGCATTTCCGGTCGGGCGGCGAGTGCAGCCTGGTTGGCGAGAGCGAACCAGACCCAAAGCCCCACGGCAGCAAGCGCCAGCGGCACACCAACCCACAAGGATTTAACGGAGTTCAATCCTTCAGCCGTGAACGCGGTGCCATTGACGAGGATAAGGCCGACCAGCACCAGCGCCAAAGGCACGATAAGGGAGCGCCACGGCAATGATTCCTGACGCTGATTGCCAATGATCATCAATACGATCGGCACCAGACCGAGAAATGCCGGAGCGATGACGGGCCCGGCAAAGACGGCCGCTCCGGTCACCGTCAGGAAGTAGCCGACATATCCAATGAAGGCGAGCCAGACGGCCTGCAAACAGTTCCGAAGCGTGAGATGGCGCATTGCACCTTTCTGCGAAAACAGAATGTAAAGCCCGACGAGAGCCGAGACGACATGACGGACGAGGGCAAAATCAAAGGTGGAATAGTCACCCATGATGAAGGGCACAACAAAGTTGAGCGAAAAGGCAAAGGCCGCAAAGAGTGCGGCCGATACGCCAATATAGAAGAGTCTGTCCATAATGTTCACCCTTTTGACGTTGCGTCGTCGCTGGACCTTTGATCTTCGTGACGCCCGGCAGCTTCGATTGGCAATCTGGCGAGACACTTGATCGAATGGGTGAAAATTTACCGGCTAGAGGCCCGGGCCGGTACCCAGTGAAAATGAGAACCACCCTCTCGATGCACTTGGGATCGTCAGGCAATCTGCGTCGTCGAGGCCCGCTTGAATGGCGGAACCGCCTGTTCAGCAAAGGCACAAACGCCATCATCCCCGATCCCGCTTTTCATAGCCCTTGACGGTAGTCTGCCATCGCTTAGTCTACCAAATCATCCCCGGAGAATTTCCATGACGCAGTCTCTCGTCGTCGGCGCCTTTCTGGCGGCACTCTTTTATGTGCTCATTCCCGGCCCCGCCTTTCTGCAGCTGCTGGGCATCGGTGCCGGGCAGGGCCGCAAGGCCGGCGCCTTCTTCATGATGGGGCATCTGGTCGGGGATATCATCTGGTCGTCGCTGGCGCTGATCGCGATCGTCGGGGCAAAGACGATCGGAACCTTCGTCTTCGACCTGCTCGGCCTCGTCTGCGGCTTCTATCTCGCCTGGATCGGATGGAGCGCCGTCAATGCCAAGCCGAAAGCCGCGGGGCAGGCTCTCGTGGTGGTCGAGCGGCCGTTTCGCCGCGGTCTGATCTTCGGCGTCACCAATCCGAAGGGCTATCCGGTGGCGCTCGCCACCTTCACCGCACTGGTCGCAGGCTCGGCCGAAGTGCTTGATTTCGAGGCGTTGCCGGGGCTTGTCGGTGTGTCGTTCGTCGGTTTCGTGACGGCCGACATCATCCTGATCGGCATCATCGGCGCAGGTGCGGTGCGCCGCTTTTATCGCGCGCATGAGCGGCTGATCGTGCGCTGCTCCGGCGTTCTTTTCATGGGGTTTGCCGCCCAGGCACTCTGGCATGCAACACCCGGCCTCATCGGCTGGCGCAAGGCTTGATTTAGAGCCTAGCTATCCAGGAAATTGACGATCGATTTCAGCGTCTGGACCTCCTGGGGATCGCCGATCGACATGGCGATCTGCAACTGATTTTTGTAATAATCGAGAAAATTGAAGCTGGTGCCGTCGGTGACGCTGGAGAGATCGATGACGTTGCCGAGCGGATCGATCGCGTGCATCGGCAGCGGCTCGGAGATTGCTGCGTAGGTGCTTTGGTCGATCAGGCCGCTGTCGAAGCTCTGACGCGCGTAATTGCGCAATTCGCCAGGGCTGACCGCGGTGAAATCCGGTCCTTCGTCACCATTGTCGTCGATCTGGAACGAGGCTGGAGCCACCGCCCTGGTCTCGATTTCAATATCAGAGGTCTTCGAAGTTTTTGCGTTATTAGGATTGTTTTTAAAAAGCAAACTCTGAGAAGACCGCACAGAAAAAATTTCCATGGCGCATGTCCCCGTAGAAGAAGAAACATGGGAAAGCTAGCGCTAACACGCGATTCGCGTCAATCGTTAACGAATGGTTAATTTTCGCGCGTCAATTTTTGTCCACCAGATTTTGCAGGCGAGGCAAAAGGTCCTTCGCGCATACCAATTCTACGACAGCTCTCCTATATTGACGAACCCGTGCATGCCAAAAAGGAATTCTCCGATGCCCTCTCCCCATGATTTCAATCCGGCGCTGGTGACTTGGGACGGCCTTCACGGCCTGCCGCGTTTCGATGCCGTTGACGATGGTGATTTTGCCGCCGCCTTCGAAGCGGCGCTTGCCGCCCATGAAAGGGAGATCGACGAGATCGCCGGTAACGGCGAGGCGCCGACATTCGACAATACGGTCACGGCGCTGGAGATTGCCGGCGATGCACTGTCGCGCGTTTCGGCGCTGTTCTGGAACAAGGCGGGCGCCCATACCAATGATGTGATCCAGGCGCTGGAGCGGGAGATCTCGCCGAAGATGTCGCGCCACTATTCGAAGATCGGCATGAATGCCGCGCTTTTCGCGCGCATCGACACACTCTGGGAGGCGCGCGACAGCCTTGGCCTGACGCTCGAACAGACACGGGTGCTGGAACGCCACTGGAAGGGCTTCGTCAAGTCGGGCGCCAAGCTTGAAAAGGCCGAGCAGGAGAAGCTTGCGGCGATCAATGAAAAGCTTGCCGGCCTCGGGACGCAATTCGGCCAGAACGTGCTCGCCGACGAGAAGGCCTGGGCACTCGCGCTTTCTTCCGGGGCCGAACTCGACGGGCTGCCGGAATTCCTGCGTGACGCCATGGCTGCGGCTGCGCGCGAACGCGGGGAAGAAGGCAAATATGCGGTGACGCTGTCACGCTCGATCATCGAGCCGTTCCTGACCTTCTCTGAGCGCCGCGATCTGCGCGAGCAGGCGTTCAAGGCTTGGGTGGCGCGCGGCGAAAATCACGGCGAGACGGACAATCGCACCGTTATCAAGGAAACGCTGGCGTTGCGCCATCAGGTGGCGAGCCTGCTTGGTTACGGCAATTTCGCCGAGCTGAAGCTCGACAACACGATGGCAAAGACAGCGGATGCGGTGAACGACCTGCTTAAGGCCGTCTGGGCAAGGGCGGTGAAACGTGCCGGCGAAGAGGAGGCCGATATATCAGCGCTGATCGCCGAGGAGGGGCGAAACCACGAGGTGATGCCCTGGGACTGGCGTCACTACGCCGAAAAGATCCGGGCGCGGAAATTCGATTTCTCCGAAGCCGAGCTCAAGCCCTATCTGCAGCTCGAAAAGATCGTCGAGGCCTGCTTCGACGTGGCCGGCCGGCTGTTCGGTATCCGCGCCGTCGAGAAAAATGATGTGGCCGCCTATCACCCGGATGTCAGGGTGTTTGAAATCAGGGATCGCGAAGACCGGCTGGTCGCGCTCTTCCTCGGCGATTATTTCGCCCGCGGCTCGAAACGATCCGGCGCCTGGATGAGCTCGTTGCAATCGCAGCACAGACTGGAATTGAAGAACGGCCGCCGCGGCGAGCTGCCGATCATCTACAATGTCTGCAATTTCGCCAAGCCTGCCGAAGGCAAGCCGGCACTGTTGTCGCTCGACGATGCGCGCACGCTGTTCCACGAATTCGGCCATGCGCTGCACGGCATGCTTTCGAACGTCACCTACCCCTCGGTTTCCGGCACCGGCGTTTCGCGCGATTTCGTCGAGCTGCCGTCGCAGCTCTACGAGCATTGGCTGACAGTGCCGGATATTTTGAAGCGCTACGCCGTGCATGTCGAAACCGGCGAGCCGATGCCGCAGGCTCTGCTCGACAAGGTGCTGGCGGCCCGCACCTTCAATGCCGGCTTCAACACCGTCGAATTCACCTCGTCGGCGCTGGTCGATATGGCGTTTCACACGCGGGAGGCGGTTGCGGATCCGATGGCGGTGCAGGCGGAGGTGCTGGCCGAGATCGGCATGCCGAAATCGATCGTCATGCGCCATGCCACGCCGCACTTCCAGCACATCTTTTCCGGCGGTTATTCGGCCGGCTATTACTCCTATATGTGGTCGGAGGTGCTCGACGCCGACGCGTTTGCCGCCTTTGAGGAGACGGGAGATGCTTTCAACGGCGAGATGGCGCGCAAGCTCAAGGAGAATATCTATTCCGTCGGCGGCTCGGTCGATCCGGAGGACGCCTACAAGGCCTTCCGCGGCAAGCTGCCGAGCCCGCATGCGATGCTTCTGAAAAAGGGGCTTTCGACCTTCGAGGAATTGACAGGCAGCGACGCCTAAGACAATTTGATGACACGCTATGATGCGGCAGGGCGACAGCCATGCCGCAGTTTTGCGTGTTCCCCTCTTTCGCAAACGCAAAAAAAACTGTATGGACGCCCCAAACCAATAGGCGCGTCCTCAAGAGCGTGCGCCGCAGCCTCAGAGATTTCACATATGGCACTTCGCAATATCGCGATCATCGCGCACGTTGACCATGGCAAGACGACCCTAGTGGATGAGCTTCTCAAGCAGTCCGGCTCGTTCCGCGAAAATCAGCGTGTCGCTGAACGCGTGATGGACTCGAACGATCTCGAAAAAGAACGTGGCATCACCATTCTCGCCAAGGCGACCTCGGTCGAGTGGAAGGGTGTCCGCATCAACATCGTCGACACCCCCGGCCACGCCGACTTTGGCGGTGAAGTCGAGCGCATTCTCTCGATGGTGGATGGCGCGATCGTTCTCGTCGATGCTTCCGAAGGCCCGATGCCGCAGACCAAGTTCGTCGTCGGCAAGGCGCTGAAGGTCGGCCTTCGCCCGATCGTCGCGATCAACAAGATCGACCGTCCGGATGGCCGCCACGAAGAAGTCATCAATGAAGTCTTCGACCTTTTCGCCAATCTCGACGCCACCGACGAGCAGCTCGACTTCCCGATCCTCTACGGTTCGGGCCGCGACGGCTGGATGAACGTCAATCCGGAAGGCCCGAAGGACCAGGGTCTCGCACCTCTGCTCGACCTCGTGCTCAAGCATGTGCCGGAGCCGACCGTTCATGAAGGCCCGTTCACGATGATCGGCACGATCCTCGAAGCCAACCCCTTCCTCGGCCGCATCATCACCGGCCGCATCAATTCCGGTTCCATCAAGCCGAACCAGGCGGTGAAGGTTCTTCACGCCGACGGCAAGACGATCGAAACCGGCCGAATTTCCAAGATCCTCGCCTTCCGCGGTATCGAGCGCACGGCGATCGACGAAGCGCATCAAGGCGATATCGTTGCGATCGCCGGCCTTTCCAAGGGCACGGTCGCCGACACTTTCTGCGATCCCTCGATCACCGTGCCGCTGCAGGCGCAGCCGATCGATCCGCCGACCGTCACCATGTCCTTCATCGTCAACGATAGCCCGCTGGCGGGCACCGAGGGCGACAAGGTTACCTCCCGCGTTATCCGCGACCGTCTGCTTAAGGAAGCCGAAGGCAACGTCGCCCTGAAGATCGAAGAAGCCGAAGGCAAGGATTCGTTCTACGTGTCCGGCCGCGGCGAACTTCAGCTCGCCGTTCTCATCGAAACCATGCGACGCGAAGGCTTCGAGCTCGCCGTGTCGCGTCCGCGCGTCGTGATGCACAAGGATGAAAACGGCCAGCTTCTGGAGCCGATCGAGGAGGTCGTCGTCGACGTCGACGAGGAACATTCCGGTGTCGTCGTGCAGAAGATGTCCGAGCGCAAGGCCGAAATGGTCGAGCTGCGTCCTTCGGGTGGCAACCGTCTCCGCCTGCGTTTCTACGCACCGACCCGTGGCTTGATCGGCTACCAGTCGGAACTGCTGACGGATACACGCGGAACGGCGATCATGAACCGCCTGTTCCACGACTACCAGCCCTACAAGGGCGTGATCGGCGGCCGCGTCAACGGCGTGCTGCTCGCCAACGCTCCCGGCGAAGCCGTCGCTTATGCGATGTTCAACCTGGAAGACCGCGGCCCGATGATCATCGATCCGGGCGAAAAGGTCTATGCCGGCATGATCATCGGCATTCACACACGCGATAACGACCTTGAAGTGAACGTCCTGAAGGGCAAGCAGCTCACCAACATCCGCGCCGCCGGCAAGGACGAAGCCGTCAAGCTGACGCCGCCGATCCGCATGACGCTTGATCGGGCTCTTTCCTGGATCCAGGAAGACGAACTGATGGAAGTGACGCCGAAGAATATTCGTCTGCGCAAGATTTATCTCGACGCAAACGACCGCAAGCGCTTCGAAAAGTCCAAAGCGGCTCTCTGAAAGAGTTGCATGTCGCGGGATAACGACATGCATAAACAAAGAGCTTTAAAAACAACGTTTGAAACCCCGGCCTTCGTGCCGGGGTTTTTTATTGTGCGCTGCGCTGATTCCGACTTGTGACAATCGTTAAAAAAGCGTTAAATTTTATCTGTCGTCCACATATCAAGTCTGTGGGCAATCGATCACGATGCGCTGGCCGCATATGGTTAATTGCCCTTGGCGGGACCAGAGTAAACGTTATGAAGACGTTGTCGATCGATGTTCGGCGGGCCGAACCCAACGATGCCCGAGCCATATCGGAAACGCACAGGCTCGCCTGGCAACACACTTATGCAGGCATTATTCCGCATCGAGCACTGACGCAGATGATCGAGCGGCGCGGTGAAAACTGGTGGCGCAAAGCAACGCGCGGACCGGCGACGCTGCTGGTTCTCGATGTCGCCGGAACCGTTGCCGGCTACGCGACGCTCGGCCTCAACCGCGCCCGGGCACTGCCGCAGGAAGGCGAGATTTACGAGCTTTACCTTCGGCCGGAATATCAGGGCATCGGTCTCGGCCGGATGCTGTTCGGCGAGGCACGCCGGCTGCTGAAGTCGCTCGGCTGCAACGGGCTGGTCGTCTGGTGCCTCGAGGAAAACGAGACCGCCGGTCGCTTCTACCGTCATCACGGCGGTGTCGATTTCTGCGAAGGCATGGAAAATTTCGACCACAAGCAGTTGAAGAAGATCGGCTTCATCTGGAGCTGACCGGGTTGGTTGCGACCGCTGTTTCCCATTCGAAAGTTTAAGCTTTTTACGCCGGTGCCATCACGCATCGGTGATCTCAAATGTTGCGTTGCCACATGAAACTGATTATCTGGCTGCGATCAATTCAATCTCGCGGGAGTTTCCTATGCGCATCGACGCCATTTCCATCGGTAATAATCCACCAGAGGACGTCAACGTTATCGTCGAGGTTCCGGTCGGTGGCCATCCCATCAAGTATGAGATGGACAAGGAAGCCGGCACGCTGGTCGTCGATCGTTTCCTCTACACGCCGATGACCTATCCGGGCAATTATGGTTTCGTGCCGCACACGCTGTCTGAGGACGGCGACCCGATCGACGTGCTGATCGCCAGCACCCGCCCGCTGGTTCCGGGCTGCGTCATCAATGTGCGCCCGATCGGCGTCCTGAAGATGGAAGACAATTCCGGCAAGGACGAGAAGATCATCGCCGTGCCGTCGCCGAAGCTGACGCTGCGTTATGAGAAGGTGAAGGACTACACCGATCTTCCCGAGATCACGCTGAAGCAGATCGAGCACTTCTTCGAGCACTACAAGGATCTGGAGCCCGGCAAGTGGGTGAAGATCTTCGGCTGGGGCGATTCCAAGGAAGCCGGCGAACTCATCCTCGAAGCCGTCGAGCGCGCCAAGAAGAAGGGCTGATCGCTCAGCGCGTCCAGCGGACGCGCTACGCTCTAACCGAAAAGCACTTCTAGTTTTTTTGCCAAATCCTCCGGGTCGCCGTCGATCCGGAGGATTTTTTTGCGTGCGGTGTCGCCGGAGATGAGGCTGATGCTGGATTTGGGGATGCGCAGCGATTGGGCGATGAGAAGGACCAAGGCCTTGTTGGCTTGGCCCTTTTCCGGCACGGCAGTGACGCGCGCCTTCAGATGGGTTTCGCCCTCGCCATCCGCCTCGATGCCATCGATCGCATTACGCCCGCCATTCGGCGTCAGCCGGACGGCGAGGCGCAAATGATCATCGAAAACGCTCCAGGGACGGCTCAAGCGACCAGCGGGTAGACCGTGGTCCAAAGCAAGGTGCGCAGGAAGAAGATGATCAAGAGCAGGATGATCGGCGAAATGTCGATGCCGCCAAGGTTCGGCAAAAAGCGACGGATCGGCTTCAGCACCGGTTCGGTGACATTATAGAGGAATGTGCCGACCGAATTGACGAACTGATTGCTGGAGTTGATGACGTTGAAGGCATAGAGCCAGGAAAAAACGGCACTGCCAATCAGGATCCAGGTGTAAATATTCAAAGCCAAATCAATGGTTTGAAACAGCGCAAACATCGTCGTCTCCAATTCGTTGTTGACAGACATGTAGACATTGGCGACTAAACGAGCAAGTGCCGTGTGGAAACACGCGGTGAATCATGTTTAACGGGCGGCCATGCCGCTATTTCGGCGCCCGTCTCCTCGGAAAACACCCATGTCGTTTTCGCCCACCGGAGACCGATTTGCCGCGTTCCGGCATTCGTCCTACACGCGGTTCTTCCTAGCGCGTTTCCTGCTGTCCTTCTCGCAGCAGATCGTCAGCGTCGCCGTCGGGTGGCAGATGTATGACCAGACGGGCAGCGCCATCTATCTCGGCCTGATCGGTCTCGTGCAGTTCCTGCCGTCGCTGCTGCTGATGCTCGTCACCGGTTCGGTGGCCGACCGGTACAATCGCCGGGCGATCGCGGCCCTCTGCTCGCTGGTGAGCGCGCTGTGCACGCTGGCGCTGCTTGTCATGACGGCGATGGGGACCTTCACGCCCCTGCCTGTTTTCGCGGTGCTTCTGATCTTTGGCATCGAACGCGCTTTCATGTCGCCGGCGGTACAGTCGCTGGCTCCCAATCTCGTGCCGGAGCAGGATCTCTCCAATGCGATCGCCTGGAATTCGTCGTCCTGGCAGCTCGCAGCAATCACCGGGCCGGTGCTCGGCGGCTTGCTCTACGGCGTCAGCGCACCGACCGCCTATACGGTGGCGGTGATCTTTTCCGCGCTCGGTGCGGCTCTTCTCTACATGATCCCGAAACCGGTGCAGAAGACGACGGGCGAGACCAAGAGTTGGGCGATGATCCTTGGTGGCTTCAGTTTCATCCGCGCCGAAAAAGTGGTGCTCGGGGCGATCTCGCTCGATCTCTTCGCCGTACTGCTCGGCGGCGCAACCGCACTGATGCCGATCTTCGCACGCGATATCCTGACCCTCGGCCCCTGGGGCCTCGGGCTGCTGCGCTCGGCGCCGGGGCTCGGCGCCATCGTCATGGCGATCTTCCTCGCCGCCTATCCGCTCAAACATCGCGCCGGCATCTACATGTTCATCGGCGTCGCCCTGTTCGGTCTGGGAACCATCGTCTTCGGCATGTCGACCAATACCGAAGTCTCGATCGCTGCGCTGGCGTTGATGGGGGCGGCCGACATGGTGTCGGTCTATGTGCGCGAGAGCCTGATTGCGCTCTGGACGCCGGATCAGCTACGCGGCCGCGTCAATGCGGTCAACATGGTCTTCGTCGGCGCTTCGAACGAACTCGGAGAATTCCGGGCGGGCACGATGGCATCGATCTTCGGCGCTGTGCCGGCGGTCGTCATCGGCGGGATCGGAACTTTGGCGGTGGCGGCGATCTGGGCTTCGAGTTTCCCGAAATTGCGGCGGATCGATACGCTCGACGCGCCGAGCACCTGAGATAGGGCATGCTGTCCTATACGCAGCTCTCTACGCAGGAAGCGTGATCGGGGCGGCGGCCTTTGCCGTCTTGCCTTCGAAGACGATATCGAGGAATTCGCTCAGCCAGGCTTTCAGCGGCGCGTCGAACAGCATACGGCCTTCGAGGTGTTCGCGGCCCTGCTGGGCGTTCGGCAGGATGAAGCGGTGCGCGCCGTGCACCACCCAGCGATGCATCATCACCCGGGTCAGTTCGGCATGGAACTGCAGGCCCCAGGCGTTGCCTTCATAGCGGAAGGCCTGGTTCGGATAGGCATCGCCTTCTGCGAGCAGATCGGCGCCGTGCGGCAGCTCGAAGCCTTCGCGGTGGAAATGATAGACCATCTTCGGCCAATGCATCAGCAGGCGGCCCTTCTCGGTCGGGCGCAGCGGATACCAGCCGATTTCCGTCGAGCCGTCGGCATTCGGCTGCACCTTGCCGCCGAGATGACGCACCAGCATCTGGGCGCCGAGGCAGATGCCGAGATAGGGGCGTTTTTCTCGCAGCGGCACGTCGATCCAGCCGATTTCCTTCTTGACGAAGTCATCGGGATCATTGGCGCTCATCGGCCCGCCGAAGACGACGGCGCCGGCATGGTCCTCAAGCGTCGCTGGAAGCGGCTCGTCGAGAACCGGGCGACGGATATCCAGGCGGTAGCCCTTTTCGACAAGCAGTTGGCCGACGCGGCCGGGGCTCGACCGCTCCTGATGCAGGACGATGAGGATCGGGCGCCGGTCGCGGTTGGGGTTTTGCTCAGTCGGTATCATCTTGCGCAACCCGGACATCCGTGACCCTGGCGGCGGCCTCCTGCCGCTTCTGGATGCGCTCGCGCGAGGAAACGCCGAGCAGATCGGCGATACGCCAGATCACATGGTCTTCCATTTCGCTGCGTTCGCCATCGGCATAGACGATGTCCCAGAGAATGCCGATCAGCTCCAGCCGTTGCTCGGTATTGAGATGGCGTTTCAAGTCGGCGGTGAAGCGATAATAGTCGACGGCGGTGCTTTCGGCCTCAAGGCCGGCGGCGATCAGCGCATCGAGCTGCTTGCCGTCGAGGGCATACTGCTCCTTCAGCAGCTTGCGCAGCCGCTTCTTCTCGCTGGCTTTGATCTGACCGTCGGCCTCCATGACCTGCATGCAGAGCGCCGCCACTGCGATTCGCGGATCGTCAGGGGCAAAACCTTTCCTGGGGTGGTCGGCGGTAAGATTCTGGAAGAATGCCTGAAAGCGTTCGAACATGCGGTTTTCGTTCCATTTCAGAAAAGGCGGAGCCGGGTCTTGGGTTCCTGCTCCACCCTGGGATCGCGGACGCCGGGATCATCCGGCCGCCCGCCAAAGAAAGGTTTTGCCTCGCCCGATGCGGGCGCTTTATCGCTGACGGGTTCGACGGGCTTCGGTTTTGCCGATGCCGATGCCGATGCCGATACTGATGCCGGCGTCGGGCGTACCGCCTCGGCAATCGTCGCGGCGCGTTCCAGCTCGATGATGCGATGGTCGTTGACCGGGCTTTCCGGCCTGACGTCGCGCAGCGGCGGCAGTGTCTTCAAGGCGGTTTCGATTGAGGCAGGCACCGAACCATCTTCGAGCCGCCCTTCGACCTGGCCGAACGGCGCCTTCCATTCGAAAGCGTCCAGGCGGCCGGTGACCGGCGATACCGGCAGCCATTTGTCGGACACGAAACCATCCGCCACCCAGGCTGAATCGCGTGGGGCTTTCAGCGCCTGGGCCAGCCAATGGCGCACCCGCCCCTGGTCTCCGGTCTCGGCTTCTTCGATGTCGGCCAACAGCAGGAAGGCGCTCTCACGCGGCTGCATGCGCGCTGCCGCTTCCGCCTTGGCGCGGGCCTTGGCGAATTCCTGCGCGTCGAGCGCTGCCTGGGCGACGACGAGAAGGGATTCGACGTTGTTCGGGCGCAGCCCTTCCAACCGTTCGGCGCGCTTCAGCCGGTCGAGGGTGGAATCACCACTGCGGGCTCTGACATAGGCCTGGCCGATCTCAGGATGCGGTGCCGATTTCCATGACTGTTCGAGAATCGAGGCGGCCTTGCGCACACCGCCTTCGCGAAACAACGCCTTGGCGGCTATCAGGGCTGCCGGAATGAAATCGGCGGCGAGCTTCAGCGCCTGCAACGCGTCGTCGCGGGCACCGGTCGGATTGCTTTCCAGCTTCTCGCCGGCGCGCGCCGTCAGCAGCACGGCGTGCAGACGGTTGGCATCGGCCTTTTCGACGACGCGGGCGGCCTTCTGTTGCTCGAGCAGGCGGATGGCATCGTCCCAGTGGCCGGCCTGGCTGCGATACTCGAGAGTCGCCTGTGCGGCCCAAGGCAGGTAAGGCGCGTTGTCGGCAGCCTTTTCGGCATATTGGCGGGCGGCCTCGTTGGCGCCGAGACGGCGAGCCTCCAGATAAAGGCCGCGCAGGCCGAGCTCGCGTGTCTCGGGATCGTTGGCCATCGCCTCGAACTTGGCGCGTGCCTCATCATGGCGGCCCTCGATCAGGGCGGCCTGGGCTTCGAGCAGGTTGATCAGCGGCTCCTGATCGGCGCGGATGAGGCCGCGTGAGCGGGCGGCCATCTTGCGGGCGAGAGCCGCATTGCCGGCGCCGGCAGCAATCAGGCCGGTCGACAGCGCCTGATAACCGCGGTCGCGCTTGCGGGCGCGGAAATACCGGGTCACCGAATGCGGCGACGTCCAGACCAGGCGGACGAACCACCAGCCGATCATCACGGCGGCGATCAGAGCGATGATCGCACTGGCGGCGACGATCAGCTTCGTCTGGTAGATCTGGCCCTCCCAGATCAGCGAGAGGTCACCCGGACGATCGGCGAGCCAGGAGAAGCCATAGGCGAGAAACAGCACGAAGAGGGCGAAGGCGACAAGGCGGATCAGCATGGTCTCATCCCTCCTTGCCGGTGCCGGAAACCGCTTTCGACAGCGCCCCGCCGACCAGTTGCTCGACGCGGATACGCGCTTCGAGCGATTGCTTGAAGGCGGCGGAAGCCTGTTTGCCGGGAGCGGGCAGACTATTCCATTCGGCGGAAGCACCCGGCAGGTCGCCGCTCTTCACCTTATCCTCCAGGCGGGCGGCGATGGCTTCGACGCTTTCGCCCTCGATATTGCCGACGGGACGGACTGATACCAGCGATTTGGCGCTCGACATCAACCGGTCCGACCAGCTCTCGTTCGGATCCGGCTGGTTGACGGCTTCGACGATCGCGGTGGCGACATCGGCAACCTGGCGCACGAGTTCGGCGCGCGAGGGAATGCCGGTCTCGGCAAAGGCGCGCAGGTCGGCGACGGCGGGATCGTCAGGTGCGACACCGGCGAAGGTGTCGAGTTCGGCCAGGAACGGCCCACCGCGATCGATCGCCGCCTTGAGGGCGGCAGCTGCGATCGCCCGGGCAACGGCGACATCCTCGCGCGGCGCGTTCAGCTTCTTTTCTGCCTCTTCGAGGCGCTTGGTGATATCGGCGCCGCTCGTCGTCTGCTGCTCGGAAGACTGCGAAAGTGTGGTGCGTAGCTGGTCGACCTGACCGGTCAGTTCCGCAATCTTCTGGTTGAGTGCCTCGACATTTGCCGAATCGGCCGGTGCGGCGGCTATGGGGGCCTTCGCAGCCGTTTCCAGCGCGGCGACGCGCTGCTCAAGCGCACCGTCACCTACGCTCGCCGGATTGGCGGCAAGGTTGGCGACGGCCTGTTTCAGGCCGTCGATATCGCCGGAAAGATCGGCAATTTGCGGCGAAGTCGTCTGCGGCGCGGAAGAGCCGCCCGGGAGGTAACCGGCATATTGGATGGCGCCGGCGCCAAGCAGCGCCACGAGGCCGCCGACGATGCCGGCGGCAATGAGACCGGAGGTGGCAGCGCTTTTCGGCGCGGGCTGTTCGGCAGGCATGAAAGAAGGTGCCGGGGCTGCCGGTTCCTCCTCAGGCGCATCCATCGCCGGTTTCTCTTCATATTCGGCATGCGACGCAGTGTCGGTTTCGGGTGGCAGGCCGACATCGGCGGCGGCGGTGCTGTCGGCATCGCCGGCTTCATGGTCCACCGGTTTTTCGGTATCGGCTGCGGAGGCGAATTCCTGTGCATCGAGGTCGATCGTGACCGGCTCGTCGGCGCTCTTCGAATGGCGTGGCGGGTTTCCCGATACCATGAGGTCCTCTTTATCCTGCATTGCAACGAAACTAGACAGTGATGCCAGTTAAGGGAAGAGGTTAGATCAAATTTGGGCGGCTAAAGCCTTCAAAGCAGCGACAAAAGGCTTTTCTCATCCGCCATTGGCGAAATCATTACGTTTTTTTTCAGAGCGGCCGGGATGGCTTGCGCCACCGCTTCGCTGAGGCAGAGAAGACGGATTCCGCTGTCTTCCGGCAGGGCCGATCGCAGTTCAGGGGCGCCAAAGAAATCCTCGGCCGTCTGCCGGGAATAGAAGAGAATGACCTCCGGCTTCCGGCCTGAGAAAATCGCTTCGATCTCTGCCGGGCTGGGGGCTGCCGGCTGCATGCGATAACATTCGGCGACGGAAAAGTGGATGCCTCTTTGCCGCAATCCTGCTTCGAAAGTTTCGGCGCGCGGCACGCCGGCAAGATAGAGCAGGCGGTCGGTTCCCTGCGCCGCGACGAGATCGGCGAAAATGCCGACGAGGTCGGCGAGATCGCGGCCGTTGCCGTTGGATGAAGCGACTGATCGGAAGCCGAGCTTGCGCGCTTCTTCCGCCGTCGTCTCGCCGACGGCGAAAAGGGGGCGGGCAAGATGCGGGCGAAGCTGCTCTTCGAGAGCGGAGATAACCCTGATGGCTTCGGCGCTGGTCACTGCGATTGCGCCGCTGGTTGTCGCCAGCGCGGCTGCGGCTGTGGCGCTGTCGTGTAGCGGCCGACGCAGCGGCAGCAGCAGCGGCTCGTGGCCCATAACGCGCAGACGTTGTGCGGTTTTCGTCGCCGACTGCGCGGGGCGGGTGACGAGCACGCGCATGGCCGCTTCAGTGCCAGTCGTCGAAAAAGGCGCTGCCGGCCCTTGCGCGCACGTCCTGGCCGGCGCGGGTGCCGAGGGCTGCCGCATCGCGGCGGTGGCCGTCGGTCGTTACCGCATGCTGGCTGCGGCCGTCAGGCGTGATGATAAGGCCGGAGAAGCGGATCAGGTCGCCTTCGCAGACGGCATATCCGCCGATCGGCGTGCGGCAGGAGCCGTCGAGCGCGGCGAGAAAGGCACGTTCGCAGGAGACGGTGTCGAAGGTCGGGATATCGTTGACCGGGGCCAGCAGATCGTCGATCCTGGTATCACCGATGCGGCTTTCGATGCAGATCGCTCCCTGCGCGGGGGCCGGCGGGAAGCTGTCGGGATCGAGGATATCTGTGAGAACCTCGACCTTCCCCAGGCGCTTCAGGCCGGCAAGCGCCAGCAGGGTCGCATCGACCTGACCCTCGTCGAGCTTGCGCAGGCGCGTTTCCACCAGGCCGCGGAAGGTGATGACATTGATATCCGGTCGCATGCGGCGGATCAGCGCCTGACGGCGGAGCGACGAGGAGCCGACGGTGGCGCCATGTGGCAGGTCGATCAGTTTGCGGGCGGTGCGGCCGATGACGGCGTCGCGGATATCTTCGCGCGGCAGATAGGCGGAGAGATAAAGCCCCTCGGGCAGCTTCGTGGCAATATCCTTGGCGGAGTGCACGGCAAAATCCAGCTCACCGGCAACGAGCTTCTGCTCAATTTCCTCGGTGAAGAGGCCCTTGCCGCCGATCTCGGCCAGCGAGCGGTCGGTGATGCGGTCGCCCTTGGTCGTCAGCACGACGATCTCGAACATCTCCTCGGGCAGATGATGCGCCGCCATCAACCTGTCGCGGGCCTCATGCGCCTGGGCAAGCGCCAGCGGGCTGCCTCGCGTGCCGATCCGGAAAGGTTTTGTTTGCATCCGCTCTATTCCGTTGTTACCGGAGTTCTCGTAAACGGGTTTCCATCCCATCGCAATCAACGAACAAGCTTCATGGTTCCCTTTCTGCGCATCCTTGGCATCGAAACGAGCTGCGACGAAACCGCAGCCGCCGTCGTCGAGCGCGATGCGGAAGGGCATTCCAACGTGTTGTCGGACGTCGTGCTTTCCCAGCTCGACGAGCATAGCGCCTATGGCGGCGTGGTGCCGGAAATCGCCGCCCGCGCCCATGTCGAGGCGCTGGACGAGCTGATCGAAGAAGCGTTGAAGCGCGCCAATGTGTCGCTGGCCGATATCGACGCCATTGCCGCGACGTCGGGACCTGGGCTGATCGGCGGGCTGCTTGTGGGGTTGATGACCGGCAAGGCGATCGCCAGGGCCGCCGGCAAACCGCTTTATGCGGTCAACCATCTCGAAGGTCATGCGCTGACGGCGCGGCTGACGGACGGGCTCTCTTTTCCCTATCTGATGCTGCTCGTCTCTGGCGGCCATACCCAGCTCATCCTGGTGCGCGGCGTCGGAGAGTATGAGCGCTGGGGCACGACGATCGACGATGCGCTCGGCGAGGCTTTCGACAAGACGGCAAAGCTGCTCGGCCTGCCCTATCCTGGCGGCCCGGCGGTGGAACGGATGGCGCGGGACGGCAATCCCGATCGCTTCGCATTTCCGCGACCGCTGGTCGGCGAGGCACGGCTCGATTTCTCCTTCTCCGGCCTGAAGACGGCGGTGCGGCAGGCGGCACAGGAGATCGCGCCGCTCAGCGATCAGGACGTCGCGGATATTTGCGCCTCGTTCCAGAAGGCGGTTTCGCGCACGCTGAAGGATCGCATCGGCCGCGGCCTGCAGCGGTTCAAGACGGAATTTGCGGCGACATTCTCAGCAACTGGCTCAGCGACTAGCGAGAAGCCGGCGCTCGTCGTTGCCGGCGGTGTCGCCGCCAATCTCGAACTGCGCGGCACGCTGCAGGCGCTCTGCGACAAAAACGGCTTCCGCTTCGTCGCGCCGCCGCTGCACCTTTGCACCGACAATGCGGTGATGATCGCCTGGGCAGGACTGGAGCGGATGGCGACAGGGGCTGCGCCCGATCCGCTCGACGTCCAGCCGCGCTCGCGCTGGCCGCTCGATTCCCATGCGCAAACGCTGATCGGTTTCGGCAAGAGAGGGGCCAAGGCATGAGCGAAAACATCGCCGTCGTCGGATCGGGGGCTTTCGGCACGGCGCTTGCTGCCGTCATTGCCCTTGCCGGCCGCAGCGCGGTGACGCTCGTCGGGCGCAATCCGTCACTGATTTCAGATCTGAAGGCCGAACGGCTGCATGATGCGGTGCTGCCCGGTATTCTCCTGCCCGATACGCTGGAATTTGCCGCCGAGGCGGAAGCGATTGCCGACGCCTCCATCGTGCTTTTTGCCATGCCGTCGCAGGCGCAGGCCGATGCGGCGCGCCAATACGGCCCCTATCTTTCAAAGGATGCCGTTGTCGTCACCTGCGCCAAGGGCATCGAGCGGGCAACCGGCAATCTTTTGACCGACATGCTGGAACGGGAATTGCCGGACCATTCCGTTGCCGTGCTTTCCGGCCCGGGTTTTGCCGCCGATATCGCCAAGGGCCTGCCGACGGCGATGGCGATTGCGGCCGAGGATATGGAGATCGCGGAGCGGCTCGCCCAGGCGATTTCCGGCCGGACCTTTCGGCTCTACGCTTCCAGCGACCGCATCGGCGTGCAGCTTGGCGGCGCGCTGAAGAACGTGCTGGCGATTGCCTGCGGCATCGTCGAAGGCGGCGGCATCGGCGATTCCGCCCGTGCGGCGCTGATTGCCCGCGGGCTTGCGGAAATGTCGCGTTTCGTCGTCGCCAAGGGCGGCCAGGCCGATACGGTGCGCGGGCTTTCCGGCCTTGGCGATCTGGTGCTGACGGCAACCAGCCATCAATCGCGCAACCTGCGCTTCGGCATCGCGCTCGGGCGCGGCGAAAAGGCCGATCCGCTGCAGGGCGCGCTGGTGGAAGGTGCGCTTGCCGCCTCCGTCGCCTCGCGGCTTGCCGCAGAGCTTGCGGTCAGCATGCCGATCACCGACGCCGTTTCCGCCATCATCGACGGCAGGCTCGATATATCAGAAGCGATCGAGCAGCTGATGACGCGTCCGATCACCACCGAATAGGAGACAGACATGCTTTTCGCCCTTCTCTGCAAGGACAAGCCGGGACATCTGAACGTGCGCATGGAGACGCGTCCGACACATGTCGAGTATCTGAACGGGCTGAACGCCGAGGGCACATTGAAGATCGCCGGCCCGTTTCTCGATGACGAGGGCAAAGCCTGCGGCAGCCTGATCATCGTCGAAGCTGAGACGAAGGAGGCGGCGCGGGCGCTTGCCGATGCCGATCCTTATGCCAGGGCCGGACTGTTCGAAAGCGTTGACGTCAAGGCCTACAACTGGGTCTTCAACAAGCCGGAGGCGTGAGCATGGCGCACTGGCTTTACAAATCCGAACCCGCCTCCTGGTCCTGGGAGCAGCAGAAGGCCGCCGGCGAAAAGGGCACGGAATGGACGGGCGTTCGCAACTATCTGGCGCGCAACAACATGCGGGCGATGCAGATCGGCGACAAAGGGTTTTTCTACCATTCCAATGACGGGCTCGAAGTCGTCGGGATCGTGGAAGTCTCAGCACTGTCGCAACCCGATTCCACCGCCAAGGGCGATCCGAAGTGGGATTGCGTCCACATCCGCGCCGTCATGGACATGCCGAAGCCGGTGACGCTGAAGGACGTCAAGGCGAGCGAGAAGCTCGCCAAGATGGCGCTCGTCACCTCGATGCGGCTTTCGGTACAGCCGGTGACGGATGACGAATGGGACGAAGTCTGCCGCATGGGCGGATTGGACAATCCGCCGCGGTGAAGACCGATCCGGAAGCCTTCATCCGCGCCAATACCAGCCAGATGGCGCCGCCGCATGTGCCGGAGATTTCACTCTATCTGGCGAGCGAGGCGCATGAGCTGTGGTTGAAGACGGAGGAGGAGCTGGAGGCGATCGGCCTGCCGCCGCCCTTCTGGGCTTTCGCCTGGGCGGGCGGTCAGGGACTGGCGCGCTACATCCTCGATCATCCGGAGGTGGTGCGCGGCAAGCGGGTGCTGGATTTCGCCAGCGGCTCCGGCCTTGTCGGCATTGCAGCGGCGATGGCCGGTGCCCTGGAGGTTACCGCCAACGATATCGATCCCTGGGCGGAGGCGGCAGTCCGGCTGAATGGCGGGGCCAATGATGTTTCGCTCGGCTTTAGCGGCGCCGATCTGATCGGGCAGGCCGTCGAGGCGGATATCGTGCTTGCCGGCGACGTCTTCTACGACAGCGCTTTTGCCGATGCGCTCGTTCCCTGGTTCGCGAAGCTGGCGGACCAGGGAAAGCCGGTGCTGGTCGGCGATCCCGGACGCAGTTACCTGCCTCGGGATCGGCTGGAATTCTGCGCGGCCTATGAGGTGCCGGTGACGCGGGCGCTGGAAGATAGCGAAATCAAGAAGACGACGGTGTGGCGTTTCGCTTCCGGCTTATCCTGCCTCTAAGGCCGGATGACGCAGACATTGGCCTCATAGGCGCAAGGGTCGTCCTGGACGGCGACGTCGATGACCTTTGCTTTCGGTGCCAAAGGTTCAGGCCGTCTGGGCGGATAGAAACTATAGCCGCCGACATAGGTTCCGCCATCAGCCTGATAGACATAGGAAGAGCCGGCATAAGTGTCGCCGCCGTCATAACCCCGGGGCTCGGGTGAGACGATGACGAGATTGCTGCGCCCGACGCGATTGGTCGCCGCCGATGAAAACTGCTTCAGGAACGGCATCCTGTCTCTGCCGGCCCGACGGCCATAGGCATGATCGAAACGGATACCGCGATCGCGCCAGTTCACGCGTTCGCCGAGAAACGATCCGCCGTGGAAAGCGTGACGCTGGCCGGGAAAGCGATGATCGTTATGCCGGTCGCCGGCCGCGGCCGGGAATGCGGCAAGCGCAGACAGGGCAAGCAGAGTGACTGCGGACAGGTTGCGAAACATGGATGCCGGCCTCCGGAATTCCGATCGTTAACAAATCGTTAACGCCAGATTGCGCCAAAAGCCGAAGCTTGTCCATTCGGGCTGGAGATTCGGCACAAATATTGAGCGGAAAAGACCAGTTTCTTTAGCCTGCAAACTTCCCGGTAACGCGAATCGATTAAATTAAAAGCCGACAGCGATTGTGCTTGTCGTCGGCGTTCCCGGTGATTAAACGTCGCAATTGATGCAACGCACACAGAGAATTTGTCATTCGTGTGGTTGACTGAGCATGCTCCGAAATCCGGGAGCGCAGAGAAGCCGCCGCGAGGTTCTGATGGCGAACGTGACAAATAACCGGCCCCTATCGCCGCATCTGCAAATTTACAAACCTATTCCCACCATGGTCATGTCCATCGTCCACCGCATTACCGGTGGCGCGCTCTACGTCGGCACGCTGCTGGTCGCCTGGTGGCTGATCGCAGCGGCAAGCGGCCAGGGTTCCTATGACTGGGCCAACTGGGTGCTCGGCAGCCTTCTCGGCAAGCTGGTGCTGCTCGGCTATACCTGGGCGCTGCTGCACCACATGCTCGGCGGTTTCCGCCACTTCATGTGGGATCTCGGCTACGGCTTCGGGAAGGAATTCTCGACCAAGCTCGCCATCGCCAACATCATCGGGTCGCTCTGTCTGACCGTGCTGGTCTGGGTGATCGGCTTCCTCATTCGCTTCTGAAGGTCCTCTCATGGATATGCGCACCCCCCTCGGCAAGGTTCGCGGGCTCGGCTCCGCTAAGGACGGCACGGACCATTTCTGGCGCCAGCGACTGACGGCCGTCGCCAATGTTCCGCTGATCCTGTTTTTCCTCATCTTCCTGCTCACCTATGCCGGCGCGCCCTATGCGGACGTGGTTCGTGCACTGTCGAACCCTTTCGTCGCGGTCATCATGGGGTTGATGGTGATCTCCGGCGTCATCCATATGAAGCTCGGCATGCAGGTCATCATCGAGGATTACGTGCATGCCGAGTTCGGCAAGATCGCGCTGGTGATGCTGAACACGTTCTTTGCGATCGTGATCGCCGGCCTCTGTCTGTTCGCCATCCTGAAAATCGCATTCGTAGGATAAGCTCGATATGGCACCGACCTCACCCGCCCAGAACGGCAAGGCCTACAAATATATCGATCACTCCTACGACGTGATCGTCGTCGGCGCCGGCGGCGCTGGCTTGCGCGCCACGCTGGGGATGGCCGAGCAGGGATTCCGCACGGCCTGCATCACCAAGGTATTCCCGACCCGCTCGCATACGGTCGCGGCCCAGGGCGGCATCGCCGCCTCGCTGCGCAATATGACGCCGGATAGCTGGCAGTGGCACCTCTATGACACCGTCAAGGGTTCCGACTGGCTCGGCGATGTCGACGCCATGCAATATCTGACCATGGAAGCGCCGAAGGCGGTCTATGAGCTCGAGCATTACGGCGTGCCGTTCTCGCGCAACGAGGAAGGCAAGATCTATCAGCGCCCGTTCGGCGGCCACATGCAGAATTACGGCGAAGGCCCGCCGGTGCAGCGCACCTGCGCCGTTGCCGACCGGACCGGCCATGCCATCCTGCATACGCTCTATGGCCAGTCGCTGCGCCACAATGCCGAATTCTTCATCGAGTATTTCGCGCTCGACCTGATCATGTCGGAAGATGGCAGCCGCTGCACCGGCGTCGTCGCCTGGTGCCTCGATGACGGCACGATCCATCGCTTCGCCGCCAAGATGGTGGTGCTGGCGACCGGCGGCTACGGCCGCGCCTATTTCTCGGCAACCTCTGCCCATACCTGCACCGGCGACGGCGGCGGCATGGTGGCGCGTGCCGGCCTGCCGCTGCAGGACATGGAATTCGTTCAGTTCCACCCGACCGGCATCTACGGTTCGGGCTGTCTGATCACCGAAGGTGCGCGCGGCGAGGGCGGCTACCTGGTCAATTCCGAGGGCGAGCGCTTCATGGAGCGTTACGCACCATCGGCCAAGGACCTCGCCTCGCGCGACGTCGTTTCGCGCTGCATGACGTTGGAAATCCGCGAAGGCCGCGGTGTCGGCAAGAACAAGGACCACATCTTCCTGCATCTCGACCATCTCGATCCGGCCGTTCTGCATGAAAGGCTGCCGGGCATTTCCGAGAGCGCCAAGATCTTTGCCGGCGTCGACGTCACACGCGAGCCGATCCCGGTTCTGCCGACCGTTCACTACAATATGGGCGGCATTCCCACGAACTACTGGGGCGAAGTGCTGAATGCCGACAGCGCCAATCCAGAGCGGATCATCCCCGGGCTGATGGCTGTCGGTGAAGCCGGCTGCGCCTCGGTGCACGGCGCCAACCGTCTCGGTTCCAACTCGCTGATCGACCTCGTGGTCTTCGGCCGCGCCGCTGCGATCCGCGCCGGCGAGGTGATTGATCGCGCCGCGCAGATCCCCCATCTCAACGTCGCAGCCTGCGACAAGATCATCGACCGCTTCGACGGTCTGCGTCACGCCAGCGGCGGCACGCCGACGGCGGAACTGCGCGAGAAGATGCAGCGCGCCATGCAGGAAGACGCGGCGGTCTTCCGTACGCAGGAATCGCTGGAATCCGGTTGCCGGCGCATCTCTGCGATCTGGCAGGAAATGCGTGATATCAAGGTTACCGACCGCTCGATGATCTGGAACTCGGATCTTGTGGAGACGCTGGAGCTGCAGAACCTGATGGCCAACGCCATCACGACGATCTATGGCGCCGAGGCCCGCAAGGAAAGCCGAGGTTCACATGCGCGCGAGGACTATACCGAGGGTGCCTTCGCCGGCCGCGACGACGTCAACTGGCGCAAGCATACGCTTGCCTGGGTGAACGAGGCAGGCGCCGTGAAACTCGACTACCGGCCGGTTCACACCGAGCTTATCGCCGAAGGCATCGATCCGCACAAGATCGAGCCGAAGGCTCGCGTGTACTGATCTCAGGAGGAACCGGACATGGTTGAACTCGCTCTCCCCAAGAACTCTCAGATGCGCGAAGGCAAGGTCTGGCCGAAGCCAGCCGGTGCCACGAACACCCGCGAATTCCGCGTCTACCGCTGGAGCCCGGATGACGGCCAGAACCCGTCGATCGACACTTTCTACATCGATGTCGACGATTGCGGGCCGATGGTGCTCGATGGCCTGCTCTATATCAAGAACAAGATCGATCCGACGCTGACCTTGCGCCGCTCCTGTCGCGAGGGCATCTGCGGATCCTGCGCGATGAATATCGACGGCACCAACACGCTCGCCTGCACCAAGGGCCTCGACGATATCAAGGGCTCGGTGAAGATCTATCCGCTGCCGCATTTGCCCGTCGTCAAGGATCTGGTGCCCGATCTCACCAACTTCTACGCCCAGCATCGCTCGATCGAGCCGTGGTTGAAGACGGTGTCGCCGGCGCCCGCCAAGGAATGGAAGCAGAGCCACGAGGACCGGCAGAAGCTCGACGGTCTCTATGAATGCATCCTCTGCGCCTGCTGCTCGACCTCCTGTCCGAGCTACTGGTGGAACGGCGACCGCTATCTCGGTCCGGCCGTTCTGCTGCAGGCCTATCGCTGGCTGATCGACTCCAGAGACGAGGCGACCGGCGAACGTCTCGACAATCTCGAGGATCCCTTCCGGCTTTATCGCTGCCACACGATCATGAATTGCGCTCAGACCTGCCCGAAGGGTCTTAACCCGGCCAAAGCGATCGCCGAAATCAAGAAGATGATGGTCGAGCGCCGGGTCTGATCAGCATCCATGCCGATGGCGGAAGTGACGGCTTCGATCCCGAGGCCGTCGCAGAGATCGGGTCGCGGCTCGCTTCGGTGCGCGAGCAGGGTCCGGTATCGGTGCTGGTGTAATCCTCCCGCGGATGCGCTGGGGTGTTATTCCGAGATATTGCGGGGGTTCGACAGGGATCCGGACAGAGATCAGCGCGCCCAACACCTTGCTGACAAATTCTATGTGCAGGAAGTTTTGCAGCGGGGCAGTTGAACTGTATCGTTTTTTGGTTAGTTGTTGTCACGGGCAATTTATGCGGCTCGACTTGATTAACCAAAGCGAATTACGGTAATCGGACTTCTCTCACGCCCGTTTCTCTGCGGCGCTAGCCGAATTCAGGAGTATGATGATGCAGTTGCGATATGCGATGACAGGTCTGGTGGTTACTCTCGCGCTAGCCGGTTGTCAGCGTACGGCATATGATTACAACTCCGGCTCGAATGTCGGGCCTGCGCCGCTGACGGCGCAGCCGGTTCCCTCGGTGCAAGGCGGGCAGCTTCCGCCGGTCAACAACTCGCAGTTTCCAGCCGCGCCGGCGACGACGGCGCCGATGCCGGGTGCGCAGCCTGGCGCAATGGCCGCAAATGCGCTTGATGTCACCAAGGAATCGATGGTTGGAAGCTGGCGCGTCAATGGCAGCTGCGACATGTTCCTGACGCTGACCAATCTCGGCAGCGGTTCGCGCGGCGGTACGCGCGGCTGCGTCGGCGAGCTGACGGCGATGGGCTCCTGGGAGGTTGCCGGCAAGCAGGTGCTGCTCAAGGATCGCTCGGGCAATCAGCTCGGCAGCGTCTACAAGACGGCTGACAACCGCTTCCAGGGACAGACCAGCACGGGCCAGCAGATCAGCCTCAGCCGGTAAAACGAACCGGCGCGGTAAACCACCGGCGGGCCTCCGCCGATGTCTGACAGGCGGATATGCCCTCATGCAGCCAATGCCCGATTATGCGCTCAGCGTCTGCGAACAGCTTAAAGCGCTGACCGCATCGGGCGCTCTGCAGGTCGACTCCGCCCAGATGGACGTGGCAAAGAGCCTGGATCGGGTGCTGGCCGGGCTGAAGCAGCGGCGGCCGGCGGCAAAATCGAGCGCCCTGGGCTGGCTGTTTGCCGCCAAGAAGAAATCCGCCGACGGCATCAACGGGCTTTATATCCACGGCAGCGTCGGCCGCGGCAAGACCATGCTGATGGACATGTTCTTCTCGTTGGCACCGTGCAGGAAGAAACGCCGGGCGCATTTCCACGAATTCATGGCGGATGTGCACAACCGCATCGCAGCGCACCGGCTGAAGCTCAAGAACGGCGAGACGAAGCAGGCCGATCCGATGCCGCCGGTTGCCGCAGCCCTTTACGACCAAGCAGAACTGCTCTGCTTCGACGAATTCACGGTCACCGATATCGCCGATGCGATGATCCTGTCGCGGCTGTTCTCCGAACTTTTCGCGCGCGGATGCGTGCTGGTTGCGACCTCGAACGTCGAGCCCGATAATCTCTACATGGATGGTCTCAATCGCGGCCTCTTCCTGCCTTTCGTCGCCCTTCTCAAGCAGCATGTCGATGTCGTCACCCTGGGTTCGCCGACCGACTACCGCACGGAGAAGCTGAGCAGCCAGCCGGTCTATCTGGTGCCGATCAACGATCACAACGATATGGCGATGGATGCGTCCTGGACGCAGGCGCTGCACGGGCGTAAGGCGCAGCCGCTGGATATTCCGATGAAGGGGCGCGCCATCCACGTGCCGCTTGCTGTCGACCGCATGGCGCGGTTCGCCTTTGCCGATCTTTGCGACAAGCCGCTCGGGGCGGTCGATTTCCTGGCAATCGCCGAGCGTTTCGATACGGTCTTCGTCGATCACATTCCCGTGCTCGGGCCGGAAAAGCGGAACCAGATCAAACGCCTCATCATTCTGGTCGATACGTTCTACGATCATGCCGTGCGGCTCTACATTTCCGCAGCGGCGATGCCGGAGGAACTGCTGGTGCAGCGCCGGGGCACCGAGGGTTTTGAATTCGACCGCACCGTATCGCGCCTGTTCGAGATGCGCAGCGCCGAATATCTCGCACTGCATCATGAGAAGCGCGCCGCCGAGTAACAATTCGGTGACATGATATCTTACGTTTACGTAAGATATTTAGTATCTAAACGATTGAAATTGCTGCATCAAAATTAATGGATTGCCATTTTTAGGCTTAGGGTCTATGCGATTGCGTCATTGGGCTGCGCCTTGCTGCGCATCGCTCGACGAATTTGATCGCAAAGGAAACAGCGAAATGGCGCGTAACAAGATCGCACTCATTGGTTCTGGCATGATTGGTGGCACCTTGGCGCACCTCGCCGGCCTGAAGGAATTGGGCGACATCGTCCTCTTCGACATCGCCGACGGCATTCCCCAGGGCAAGGGTCTCGACATCGCACAGTCCTCTCCGGTCGAAGGCTTCGACGTCAACCTGACGGGCGCCAGCGACTATTCCGCGATCGAAGGCGCCGACGTCTGCATCGTCACCGCCGGTGTCGCCCGCAAGCCGGGCATGAGCCGCGACGATCTTCTCGGCATCAACCTCAAGGTCATGGAGCAGGTCGGCGCCGGCATCAAGAAGTATGCGCCGAACGCCTTCGTGATCTGCATCACCAACCCGCTCGACGCCATGGTCTGGGCGCTGCAGAAGTTTTCCGGCCTTCCGGCCAACAAGGTCGTCGGCATGGCCGGCGTTCTCGATTCGTCGCGTTTCCGGCTTTTCCTCTCGAAGGAATTCAACGTGTCCGTCCAGGACGTGACCGCCTTCGTGCTCGGCGGCCACGGCGACACGATGGTGCCGCTTGCCCGCTACTCGACGGTCGGCGGCATTCCGCTCACCGACCTCGTCACCATGGGCTGGGTCACCAAGGAGCGCCTCGAAGAGATCATCCAGCGCACCCGTGACGGCGGCGCCGAAATCGTCGGCCTGCTGAAGACCGGCTCGGCCTACTACGCGCCGGCCGCCTCGGCGATCGAGATGGCCGAATCCTACCTCAAGGACAAGAAGCGCGTTCTGCCCTGCGCTGCCCAGTTGACCGGCCAGTACGGCGTCAAGGACATGTATGTCGGCGTTCCCACCGTCATCGGCGCCGGCGGCGTCGAGCGCATCATCGAGATCGACCTCAACAAGACCGAGAAGGAAGCCTTCGACAAGTCTGTCGGCGCCGTCGCCGGTCTCTGCGAAGCCTGCATCAATATCGCGCCTGCGCTGAAGTAGTCGACGCGCTGAAGTCATAAAACAGGGATAAACCCATGAACATTCATGAATATCAGGCCAAGGCTCTGCTGAAGGGTTATGGCGCGCCGGTTGCCGAGGGTGTGGCTATTCTCAAGGTCGAAGAGGCCGAGGCTGCCGCCAAGTCGCTCCCCGGCCCGCTCTACGTGGTCAAGAGCCAGATCCATGCCGGCGGCCGCGGCAAGGGCAAGTTCAAGGAACTGGGCCCGGAAGCCAAGGGCGGCGTGCGTCTCGCCAAGTCGATCGACGAAGTGGTCGCCCATGCCAAGGATATGCTCGGCAACACGCTGGTGACGGCGCAGACCGGCGACGCCGGCAAGCAGGTCAACCGCCTCTACATCGAAGATGGCGCCGACATTGCCCGCGAACTCTATTGCTCGATCCTTGTCGACCGCTCGGTCGGCCGCGTTGCCTTCGTCGTATCGACCGAAGGCGGCATGGACATCGAAGCGGTCGCTCATGATACGCCGGAGAAGATCCACACGATCGCCATCGACCCGGAAGCCGGCGTAACGGCTGCCGACGTTGCTGCGATCTCCAAGGCGCTCGCGCTCGATGGCGCCGCCGCCGAAGATGCCAAGGCGCTTTTCCCGGCGCTCTACAAGGCCTTCAACGAGAAGGACATGGCGCTGCTCGAAGTCAATCCGCTGATCGTCATGAAGGATGGCCACCTGCGCGTCCTCGACGCCAAGATGTCCTTCGACGGCAATGCGCTTTTCCGTCACGATGACGTCAAGACGCTGCGTGACGAGACCGAAGAAGACGCCAAGGAAATCGAGGCCTCGAAGTGGGACCTCGCTTACGTTGCGCTCGACGGCAATATCGGCTGCATGGTCAACGGTGCGGGCCTTGCCATGGCGACGATGGATATCATCAAGCTCTACGGCAAGGAGCCGGCTAACTTCTGTGACGTCGGCGGCGGCGCCGGCAAGGAGAAGGTTGCTGCGGCTTTCAAGATCATCACCGCAGACCCCAAGGTCGAAGGCATTCTCGTCAACATCTTCGGCGGCATCATGAAGTGCGATGTCATTGCCGAGGGCGTCATTGCCGCGGTCAAGGAAGTCGGCCTCAAGGTTCCGCTCGTCGTGCGCCTTGAAGGTACCAATGTCGAGCTCGGCAAGAAGATCCTGAACGAGTCGGGTCTGGCGATCACGGCGGCTGACGACTTGGACGATGCGGCCAAGAAGATCGTCGCGGCGATCAACGGCTGAGAGCGATCATGACCTCCCAGTCCGCGCCATCTGCTGCTCATATCCGTCTCAATGCCTTTGCCGGCGTATGGGAAGGGGAGGAGCGCGTCGCAGGGTCGGCGTGGACGGCTGAAGGTAAGGCCAGTGCCAAACTTTCCGGCGAGGCGCTGTTCGGTGGCTTCTTCTTCGAGCAGCGCTATCGGCAGATGCGCGATGGGGCTGTTTCGTTCGAGGCCCGCAATGTCTTCGGCTTCGACGCCTCGGATGAAACCTACAAGCTCTACCAGTTCGACAGCGCGGGTTTTGCGCCGCCCTCGCCAGCTTCCGGCGAATGGAACGGCAAGGAACTCGTGCTGATGAAGACTTCGCCGCGCGGCAGACAGCGCACCGCTTTCACATTCGAAAATGAAGACTGCTACCGGATGGGCGTCAGCTTTTCGCCTGCAGGCAGCGATACTTGGCAGGAGGTCGTCAGCGGCATCTATCGTCGCTCGTCCCCCACGTCTTCCAACCTCTCCTAGACAAAGGCCTCGCATGTCTATTCTCGTCAACAAAGACACCAAGATCCTCGTTCAGGGTCTGACCGGCAAGACCGGTACGTTCCACACCGAACAGGCGCTCGCCTATTACGGCACGCAGATGGTCGGCGGTATCCACCCGAAGAAGGGCGGCGAAACCTGGACCGGCGCAAAGGGCGAAAGCCTGCCGATCTTCGCGACCGTTGCCGAGGGCAAGGAAAAGACCGGCGCCGACGCGACCGTCATCTATGTTCCGCCGGCCGGTGCTGCCGATGCGATCATCGAGGCGATTGACGCCGAGATCCCGTTCATCACCTGCATCACCGAAGGCATCCCGGTCATGGACATGGTGCGCGTCAAGGCTCGCCTCGACCGTTCCAAGTCGCGCCTGCTCGGCCCGAACTGCCCGGGCATCATGACGCCGGAAGAATGCAAGATCGGCATCATGCCGGGCTCGATCTTCCGCAAGGGTTCGGTCGGTATCGTCTCGCGCTCGGGCACGCTGACCTATGAAGCCGTGTTCCAGACCTCCAACGAAGGCCTCGGCCAGACCACGGCCGTCGGCATCGGCGGCGACCCGGTCAAGGGCACCGAGTTCATCGACGTGCTCGAAATGTTCCTGGCCGACGAAGCCACCCAGTCAATCATCATGATCGGCGAAATCGGCGGCTCGGCAGAGGAGGATGCGGCGCAGTTCCTCAAGGACGAAGCCAAGAAGGGCCGCAGCAAGCCGATGGCCGGCTTCATTGCAGGCCGCACGGCGCCGAAGGGCCGCACCATGGGCCATGCCGGCGCCGTGGTTTCCGGCGGCAAGGGCGACGCGGAATCGAAGATCGCGGCGATGGAATCGGCAGGCATCAAGGTGTCGCCGTCTCCAGCCCGTCTCGGCAAGACGCTGGTTGAAGTCCTCAAGGGCTAATCCAACTTATACCCGGGCGGAGGAGCGGCATCTGCGCCTTCCGCCCGGTCTTGACGGCACGAGACATGCAGATGCGCCGCGGACAGGCGGCAATCGGAATGCGGCAGCCGGCGATCAAGCCGGCAAATTCATCAAAGTCAGGAGGCGGGCGGAAGCGTCCGCATATCACCATGGCACGGCAAGAAGCCAACGAGCAGTTTCAGGTCACCTCGTTTCTGGATGGCGCCAACGCTGCCTATATCGAGCAGCTCCATGCGCGCTACGAAGAGGACCCCGCCTCGGTCGACGATCAGTGGCGGACCTTTTTCAAGGCGCTTGAGGAAGATCCGAGCGATGTGAAGAGGGCGGCCAAGGGGCCTTCCTGGCGCAGAAAAAACTGGCCGCTGGCCGCCGGCGGCGACCTGGTGTCTGCTCTCGACGGCGACTGGGGCATTGTCGAGAAGGTCATCGAGACCAAGGTCAAGGCGAAGGCCGAAGCTCAGGGCAAGCCTGCCGACAGCACCGACGTGCTGCAGGCGACGCGCGATTCCGTGCGCGCCATTATGATGATCCGCGCCTACCGCATGCGCGGTCACCTGCATGCCAAGCTCGACCCGCTAGGCATCGCTGCTCCCGTCGACGACTATCGCGAGCTGTCGCCGGAGAATTACGGCTTCACATCAGCCGATTACGACCGCAGGATCTTCATCGACAACGTGCTCGGCCTGGAATACGCGACCATCCGCGAGATGATCGATATCCTCGAGCGCACCTATTGTTCGACGCTCGGCGTCGAATTCATGCACATCTCCAATCCGGAAGAGAAAGCCTGGATCCAGGAGCGTATCGAAGGGCCGGACAAGGGCGTCGCTTTCTCGGCTGAAGGCAAGAAGGCAATCCTTGCCAAGCTCGCCGAGGCCGAAGGCTACGAACAGTTCCTCGACGTCAAATTCAAGGGCACCAAGCGTTTCGGCCTCGATGGCGGCGAATCGCTGATCCCGGCTTTGGAGCAGATCCTCAAGCGCGGCGGTCATCTTGGCCTCAAGGAAGCCGTCTTCGGCATGGCCCATCGCGGCCGCCTCAACGTGCTGTCGCAGGTTATGGGCAAGCCGCACCGGGCGATCTTCCACGAGTTCAAGGGCGGCTCGGCCGCACCCGACGAAGTCGAAGGCTCGGGCGACGTCAAATATCATCTCGGGGCCTCTTCCGACCGCGAATTCGACGGCAACAAGGTGCATGTCTCACTGACGGCCAATCCGTCGCATCTTGAAATCGTCGATCCCGTCGTCATGGGCAAGGTCCGCGCCAAGCAGGACATGAATGCCACCGTCTGGGACGGCGACATCATTCCGCTTTCCGAACGCGCCAAGGTTCTGCCGCTGTTGATCCATGGCGACGCAGCCTTTGCCGGCCAGGGCGTCATTGCCGAAATCCTCGGCCTTTCCGGCTTGCGCGGCCACCGCGTCGCCGGCACCATGCATGTCATCATCAACAACCAGATCGGCTTCACCACGAACCCGGCCTTCTCGCGTTCGTCGCCCTATCCGTCCGACGTCGCCAAGATGATCGAGGCGCCGATCTTCCACGTCAACGGCGACGATCCGGAAGCGGTGGTCTATGCGGCCAAGGTCGCGACCGAATTCCGCATGAAGTTCCACAAGCCGGTGGTGCTCGACCTGTTCTGCTACCGCCGCTACGGCCACAATGAAGGCGATGAACCGTCCTTCACGCAGCCGAAGATGTACAAGGTTATCCGCGGCCACAAGACCGTGCTGCAGATCTATGCGGCCCGCCTGGTCGCCGAGGGCCTGCTCACCGAAGGTGAAGTCGAAAAGATGAAGGCCGACTGGCGCGCCCATCTCGAACAGGAGTTCGAGGCCGGCCAGCACTATAAGCCGAACAAGGCCGACTGGCTGGACGGCGAGTGGTCGGGCTTGCGCGCAGCCGACAATGCCGACGAGCAGCGCCGCGGCAAGACCGCCGTGCCGATGAAGACGCTGAAGGATATCGGCCGCAAGCTGTCGGAGATCCCGGCGGGCTTCACTGCACACCGCACGATCCAGCGCTTCATGGAAAACCGCGCCAATATGATCGCCACCGGCGAGGGTATCGACTGGGCGATGGCTGAAGCGCTGTCCTTCGGCGCGCTTTGCGTCGAAGGCAGCAAGATCCGCCTGTCCGGCCAGGATTGCGAACGCGGCACCTTCTCGCAGCGCCACTCGGTTCTCTACGATCAGGAAACCGAGGAACGCTACATCCCGCTCGCCAATCTCTCGCCGACGCAGGGTCGCTACGAAGTCATCAATTCGATGCTTTCGGAAGAGGCGGTGCTCGGTTTCGAATACGGCTATTCGCTTGCCCGCCCGAATGCGCTGACGCTCTGGGAAGCGCAGTTCGGCGATTTCGCCAACGGTGCGCAGGTGGTCTTCGACCAGTTCATCTCGTCGGGCGAACGCAAGTGGCTGCGCATGTCGGGTCTCGTCTGCCTGCTGCCGCATGGCTATGAAGGGCAGGGTCCGGAACACTCCTCGGCCCGCCTCGAGCGTTTCCTGCAGCTTTGCGCTGAGGATAACATGCAGGTCGCCAACGTTACGACGCCGGCGAACTACTTCCACATCCTGCGCCGGCAGCTGAAGCGCGACTTCCGCAAGCCGCTGATCCTGATGACGCCGAAGTCGCTGCTGCGCCACAAGCGGGCAGTCTCGACGCTTGCCGAAATGGCCGGCGAATCCGCCTTCCATCGCCTGCTCTGGGACGATGCCGAGGTGATCAAGGACGGCCCGATCAAGCTGCAAAAGGACAACAAGATCCGCCGCGTCGTCATGTGCTCCGGCAAGGTCTATTACGATCTTCTCGAAGAGCGTGAAAAGCGCGGCATCGACGATGTCTATCTCCTGCGCGTCGAGCAGCTCTATCCGTTCCCGGCAAAGGCGCTGATCAACGAGCTGTCGCGCTTCCGCAATGCCGAGATGGTCTGGTGTCAGGAAGAGCCGAAGAACATGGGCGCATGGTCGTTCATCGACCCCTTCCTCGAATGGGTGCTCGCCCATATCGATGCAAAGTATCAGCGCGTCCGTTATACCGGCCGTCCGGCCGCCGCCTCGCCGGCGACGGGCCTGATGTCCAAGCATCTGTCGCAGCTCGCCGCATTCCTCGAGGATGCATTGGGCGGTTAACACAAGGGGGGCGCAATGGCTTATTTCTTTCTGAGATTGCTGCCGCCGCGCCCCACTTTCCCGCATGACGGGACCGGAGAGGAAATGGCGGCGATGAAACGCCACGTCGAATACTGGCACCGGCACGCCCTTGCGGGATCGGCGATCGTCGTCGGTCCCGTGTTCGAGGGTGAAGGTGCCTTCGGCATGGCAATCGTCGAAGTCGAGGATCAGGCGGCAGCACAGGTGCTTGCCGACGGTGATCCGATCATCGCTTCCGGTTTCGGTTTCCGTTTCGATATCCTGCCGATGCCCTCGATCATCTTGCGGCCGCCGGCCGTCTGAAACGCATTAAACGAACACACACGAAATCAGGATCTGAACAATGGCCACAGAAATCCGCGTTCCAACTCTCGGTGAATCCGTCAGCGAGGCAACCGTCGGCACCTGGTTCAAGAAGGTCGGCGACGCCATCAAGGCCGACGAGCCGATTCTCGAGCTTGAAACCGACAAGGTGACCATCGAAGTTCCAGCGCCGACCTCCGGCACGCTTTCGGAAATCGTTGTCGCCGCCGGTGAGACCGTCGGCCTCGGCGCGCTGCTCGGCCAGATCGCCGAAGGTGCTGTCGCTGCTGCGGCACCGGCCGCTGCTCCTGCCCAGCCAGCCGCGGCTGCTCCTGCTCAGCCGGCGCCGGTTGCTGCTGCTGCCGCGTCGTCGTCGTCGAGCGCTTCCGTCTCCACCATGCCGCCGGCGCCGGCGGCTTCGAAGATGCTTGCTGAAAACAACCTTTCGGCCGACCAGGTCGATGGCAGCGGCAAGCGCGGCCAGGTGCTGAAGGGCGATGTCATCGCTGCCGTCGCCAAGGGCATTTCGGCTCCGGCGGCAGCACCGGCTGCAACGCCTGCCGCCCCGCGCGGCCCGTCGACGGTCGAGGATGCCTCGCGCGAAGAGCGCGTGAAGATGACGCGCCTGCGCCAGACGATCGCCAAGCGCCTGAAGGACGCGCAGAACACCGCCGCGATGCTCACCACCTATAATGAGGTGGACATGAAGGCGGTCATGGACCTGCGCAACAAGTACAAGGACATTTTCGAGAAGAAGCACGGCGTCAAGCTCGGCTTCATGGGCTTCTTCACCAAGGCGGTGACGCATGCGCTGAAGGAACTGCCGGCGGTCAACGCCGAGATCGACGGCACCGACCTCATCTACAAGAACTACTGCCATGTCGGCATGGCCGTCGGCACCGACAAGGGCCTCGTCGTTCCCGTCATCCGTGACGCCGACCAGATGTCGATCGCCGAAATCGAAAAAGAACTCGGCCGTCTGGCCAAGGCAGCCCGTGATGGCTCGCTCTCCATGGCCGACATGCAGGGCGGCACCTTCACCATCACCAATGGCGGCGTCTACGGCTCGCTGATGTCCTCGCCGATCCTGAATGCGCCGCAGTCCGGCATTCTCGGCATGCACAAGATCCAGGAGCGGCCGGTGGCGATCGGGGGCCAGGTGGTTATCCGTCCGATGATGTATCTGGCGCTGTCCTACGATCATCGCATCGTCGACGGTAAGGAAGCAGTCACCTTCCTCGTGCGCGTCAAGGAAAGCCTGGAAGATCCGGAACGTCTGGTTCTCGATCTCTAAAGGAGCGCTTTCGATGCGAAACCGGATCATGCGAGCGGCGCGCCTTCTTCTCTGCGCTGCCGCCGCGCATGTTCCGGTCTCGGCAGCGGCGGCCGGCTGGGATATCAGCAAGGCAAGCAGCAATTTCGAGCTGGTGACGCTCAGCGACGCCGAACTCTCCGGCCGGTCGATCGGCGTGATCCATATGGGCAATGTCGAGCTGACCTCGGGGCGCATCGTTGCGGCCGATCCGCTCGCTCAGCCCGATCGTCCGGCGCTGGCAAGAACGGTTGCGCCGGGCGAATATCCGGTGACGCTCTACCAGGCCTTTGGGCGCATTGCCGCCGCCGGCCTGCGGTTTGCCGAGGGCAAGCCGGATCATTGGGAGCTTGCCGTCCTGCCCGGGCAGGATGTAGCGACGCTGAAGGACGGCGAGATCTTCGGTTACCCAGTCGATGCCGGCCTCGGCTGCTACATGGATGCCGAGACGCTTGGTCTGATCGGAGAACGTGAAGCGCAGGTGCAGGCGCAAAAGCCTGACGCCGACATCAATTATTACGACGACGTGCTGGCATCCGACCTCGACGTCAACAAGGGCAGTTACGCGCTGCACCGGCCGGTTGCCGGCGAGAAGGGGAATGTCGCGGTATTCTGGAGCGGCTGGGGCGACGGTGTCTATCCTGTCTTTTGGGGGCTGGATAAGGATGGCCGGGCGCTGGTGCTGCTGACCGATTTCAGCGTTGTCGAGAATGCCGACGGGCGGAAGGAGCCGAAGCTGCAATGAGCGGGAAGATCGGGATCACGGCGAAACGGAAAGGCGTGGCTGCAATCGCAGCCGCTGCGTTTTGCGCCGTTCCGGTATCGACGCTCAGCGCTGCCTGCAAGCAGGAACAGGCCATTTACGTCGATCGCGACGGGGCATACGAGTTGCGCTTTGCCCCGCTGAATTCACAGTCGGCTGCGGCGAGCAACCAGTTCAAGGTCAGCGCCCTCAAGACGCCGGTGGTGATGGAAGGTTATGTCATGCCGTCGGAAGATCCGGTGCGCGCCATCGGCATCCTGATGTTCAATTGCCCCGAGGGTGACGCGACCGGCGCCGATCTCGATGCTTGCACGGTCTGGCAAGGAGCCGTCTATGGCATGGATGCCAAGGGCGAGATGGACAATCTGCAGCCGGAAGGGGCTGCGGCGGCCGAAAGGCTCGTGTTTCCCGGACTTGGTCCCGCCATCCGCCAATCCAGCGCCTGGGGCGAGGGCAAGGCTACCGTGGCGCCCTGGGACGTGCTGACATTCAAGGAGTGCGCGATATGAGTGATGCACCGGTTGTTCTCGTGACCGGCGGAAGCCGGGGCATCGGCGCCGCCGTCTCGCGGCTCGCCGCGCGCCAGGGCTGGCGTGTCGCGGTGAACTACGCTTCCAACCGCAAAGCTGCGGATGCCGTCGTTGCGGCGATTGCCGAAGGCGGCGGCGAGGCCGTGGCGATTGCGGGTGATGTCGGCAAGACTGCGGATATCGTCGCGATGTTTGCAGCGGTCGATCGGCATTTCGGCCGGCTCGACGGGCTCGTCAACAATGCCGGCGTCGTCGACTATCCGCAGCGCGTCGACGAGATGGCGGCGGAGCGGATCGAACGCATGATGCGCATCAATGTGACCGGCTCCATGCTCTGCGCCGCAGAGGCCGTGCGCCGCATGTCGAGCCGCTATGGTGGGCGGGGCGGCGCGATCGTCAACGTCTCGTCGATGGCGGCGATCCTCGGTTCGCCGACGCAGTATGTCGATTATGCCGCCTCGAAGGCGGCGATCGACACATTCACCGTCGGGCTGGCGCGCGAGGTCGCTACCGAGGGCATCCGCGTGAACGCTATCAGGCCCGGCGTCATCGAAACCGATCTCCATGCATCCGGCGGGCTACCGGACCGGGCCCGCGAAATGGCGCCATCGATCCCGATGCAGCGCAGCGGCACGCCCGAGGAGGTGGCTGATGCGATCCTCTATCTCCTTTCCCCTTCGGCTTCCTATATAACCGGCGCGATCCTCAATGTGAGCGGCGGCCGCTAAAAGACAGGGCGAAAACAGCATGCCTTACATTCTCGAATTCCTCGGCCTGATGGCCGTCTTCTCGATCTTCATCGTCGTGCCGGGGGCCGATTTCGCCGTCATTTTGCGCCAGAGCATCGTGCATGGGCGGCGCGCCGCCATCATGACCGGGCTCGGCATGGGCTTCTCGCTGCTCTTTCATATCAGCTACACGATCCTCGGGCTCGGCCTGATCGTCTCGAAATCGCTGACGCTGTTTGCGGTCATCAAATGGGCTGGCGTCGCCTATCTCGTCTATCTCGGCATCAAGTCGTTTCGCGACCCCGGCTTCAAGGTGCAGGACATCGAGGTGACGGCCGAGGATCGCAAGCCGGTCTCGATGTTCAAGTGCCTCGGCATGGGTTTCATCACCAATGCGCTGAATCCGAAGCCGGTGCTGTTCTTCCTGTCACTGTTTTCGACGCTCGTGCATCACGACACGCCGGCGCTGATCCAGTTCTCCTACGGCATCGGCATGGCAACGGCGCTGATCGCCTGGTTTGCCGGCGTCTCCTATTTCTTCACGGTCAAGGCGATCCGTGACCGCTTCATTGCCAGCGGCAAATGGTTCAACCGCATCACCGGAGCGGCGCTCGTCGGCTTCGGCTTCCGCCTCGCGCTGTCGCGCGCGGCCGACTAAACGAAAAATCCAAAGGGAAAGAAGCAATGTCCTACGATGTGATCATTATCGGCACCGGCCCGGGCGGCTATGTCTGCGCCGTCAAAGCAGCCCAGCTCGGCCTCAAGGTCGCCGTCGTCGAAAAGCGCGCGACCTATGGCGGCACCTGCCTGAACGTCGGCTGCATTCCGTCGAAGGCGCTGCTGCATGCCTCCGAAATGTTCCATCAGGCCGGCCACGGCATGAGCGCTCTCGGGATCGACATTGCGGCGCCGACGCTCAATCTCGGCAATATGATGGCTCACAAGGACGCCACGGTGAAGTCGAATGTCGACGGCGTCGCCTTCCTCTTCAAGAAGAACAAGATCGATGCGTTCCAGGGCAGCGGCAAGATCGTCTCGGCCGGCAAGGTCGCCGTCGTAGCCGAAGACGGCACGGTGAAGGAGATCGAAGGCAAGAACATCGTCATCGCCACCGGCTCCGACGTCGCCGGCATTCCCGGCGTGCAGGTCGAGATCGATGAGAAGACCATCATCTCGTCCACTGGCGGCATCGCGCTGGAAAAGGTGCCGGAAACGCTGATCGTCGTCGGCGGCGGCGTCATCGGGCTCGAGCTCGGCTCGGTCTGGTCGCGGCTTGGCGCCAAGGTCACCGTTGTCGAATATCTCGACACCATCCTCGGCGGCATGGACGGCGAAGTCTCCAAGCAGTTCCAGCGCATGCTCGCCAAGCAGGGCATCGATTTCCATCTCGGCGCCAAGGTGACCGGGGTCGAAAAGGGCGACAAGGGCGCCAAGGTCACGTTCGAGCCGGCCAAAGGCGGTGAAAAGGTGACGCTCGACGCCGACGTCGTGCTGATCGCCACCGGCCGCAAGCCCTATACGGCGGGTCTCGGCCTGGAAGAGGCCGGAGTTGCGCTCGACAATCGCGGCCGCGTCGAGATCGACGGCCACTTCAAGACCAATGTCGCCGGCATTTATGCGATCGGCGATGTGGTCAAGGGTCCGATGCTGGCGCACAAGGCGGAAGACGAGGGCGTGGCGCTCGCCGAAATTCTCGCCGGCCAGCATGGCCACGTCAATTATGACGTCATTCCAAGCGTCGTTTATACGCAGCCGGAGATCGCCTCGGTCGGCAAGACCGAGGAAGAGCTGAAAGCCGCTGGTATCGCCTTCAAGGTCGGCAAGTTCCCGTTCACGGCCAATGGCCGCGCACGCGCAATGCTGGCGACAGACGGCTTCGTCAAGATCCTTGCCGACAAGGAAACCGACCGGGTGCTCGGCGGCCATATCGTCGGCTTCGGCGCCGGCGAGATGATCCACGAGATCGCCGTGCTGATGGAGTTCGGCGGCTCATCGGAAGATCTCGGCCGTACCTGCCATGCGCATCCGACCATGTCGGAAGCGGTGAAGGAAGCCGCACTCGCGACCTTCTTCAAGCCGATCCATATGTAGTCTTGCATATTCGTACCGAAGCATACAGCCGCTTGCCGGGAAGGCGGGCGGCTGTTTTAGACTAAACCTTCAGCGCCTTTCGACGCGGCGCGCAAAGGCGGCATTGAACTGCCATTCGCTGTTTACAGGTCGATACCACTTATTTCGGCAACCCCTATTACCTGGCGCCCGACAAGATGGCCACGGCAGGGGGAGGGTTCAGTCGAAAAAGCCCGCATCCTCTTCCCTGAGATATTTCCTGGCCGCTTCAGCGTCGATGTCGAGGCCCAGCCCCGGCGCTTCCAGGAGGTCCACCATGCTGTCCTTCACGATTTGCGGCGGCAAGCCGATGACAAGATCCTCCCACCAGGGGTCAGAAGCGGTCGGATATTCGAACGCGACGTAATTTGCCGGTAACGTGGCGCAGACATTGATCAACGCGCCGAGGCCCAGCAGGCCGTTAGCGGTGCCGTGCGGCGCCATCAGGATCGAGTGCATGTAGGCGTGCTCGGCGACCCATTTGAGCTCGGCAATGCCGCCAATATCGGCTGGATCGGGGCCGATGACGCGTACCGCCTGCGTCTCGATCAGTTCCTTGAAATTGTGCCGCAGGTAGATCTGCTCACCAGTGTGGATTGGCGTCGAGGTGGAGGTTGTCAGTTCCCGATACGCCTGCGGATTGACCCACGGCACGTAGTCGCCAGTCAGCATGTCCTCGAGCCACATCAAATTGTACTTCTCGACCGCGCGGGCGAATTTGATCGCGTCGGGCAACATCCAGCCGGGCCCGCAGTCCAGCGCCAGGCTGACTTTGTCGCCCAGCACCTCCTTCATGGCGATCACGCAGTCGAGCATGTGATTGAAACCGCGCTCGCTGATCACACCCTGATCCATGGCGCCGTGATAGCCGGCCTTGTTCTGCGTCACGCCGTAATGGAAGTCCTCGATGGTGTCCTTCATGTTGGAGTGGAACGAGATTCCTTGCTTGACCATGAAGAAGTTCTGCGGCTGCTCCATCATCCACTTGACGTCAGCGGCATAATCCTCCGGCCGGTCGCCCGTGCGTTTCCGGCGAACAGAGCCGTTATAGACCCGCACTTTGTCCCGCACCTTGCCGCCGAGCAGTTTATAGGCGGGCACACCCGCGGCCTTGCCGGCAATATCCCACAGCGCATGCTCAATCGCGCTCACCGCCGCGCCATACGGCTTGAAGGAGCCGCGTTGGCGGATCTTCAGCATGACTCGCTCGACGTCGGTCGGGTCCTCGCCGATCAGCGCGTCGCGGAAATGCAGCACAAAGGGCTTGAGATAGGACTTGGTGAATTCGACTTCGCCCAAGCCATAGAGGCCATCGTCCGTCACAATGCGGACAATCGGGTGTTTGCCGATAACGGCGCAGCGGAGATCGGTGATCTTCATCTTCGTTCCTTTCGCCTCAGCTCCAGGTGCGATCCCAGGAGTACTCATCGTCCCAGTGGCTGGTAGGACGCCAAATGCCGGTGACACCCGGCTGCAGATGCTGCGAGATCACCTCGTCGACGACGTCGTCAATGCCCAGGCCCGGCTTGTCCGGAACAGTGATGAAGCCGTTTTGTACCAGGGGCTTCGGAAGGCCAGTGACGATATCGTCCCACCAGTCGACATCGGCGGAATGGTATTCGAGCGCCATGAAATTTTCGGTCGCGGTCGCGACATGTGCCGCGGCCATTGCTGCGATCGGACTTTCCGCCATATGGATGGCCATGGCGACACCCCGGTCCTGTGCCATATCGCCGATCTTCTTGGTCTCGAGGATGCCCCCACTGGTGAGCAGGTCCGGGTGGATAACGGAGACGCCGCCGCTGGCGAGCAGAGGCTCGAAGCCTTCCTTGAGGTAGATATCCTCGCCGGTGCAGATCGGTACCGTGGTGGCATCCTGCAGTTGTCGGTATTGCTCGGTATACTGCCATGGGATCACATCCTCGAGCCAGGCTGGCACGTATTTTTCAATTCGCCTGGCAAGGCGGATGCCATTCTGCATCGAGATATGGCCGATATGGTCGATGGCGAGCGGCACATCCATGCCGATGACCTCACGAACCTCGGCGATGTACTGCTCAAGCAGGTCGAGACCCTTGTCGGAAAAGTGAAGGCCGGTAAACGGGTGCTGGACGTTATGCAAATCGTAGGCAGCGTTGCGGACACGCCGCTCCTCTATGGTTTTCAGCGGCCCGCGATTGGGAGAATCGCGGTATCCTTCCAATGAGCCGGCAGGAAAGACGACCGCGCCGGGCACATCTGCGATCTGCATCAGTCCCAGATCCATCTTGAGAAAGGTGAAGCCGAGATCCATGCGCTGCTTGAGGCGCTTGCCGGTCTCGGTGCCGCTCGGCACGGTGGCGTCGGTATCGCAGTAGACGCGCACTTTCTCCCGAAAACGGCCGCCGAGCATCTGGTAGATGGGGACGCCATAGGCCTTGCCGGCAAGATCCCACAACGCGATTTCAATCGCCGAGACGCCGCCGCCTTGCCGGCCGTGCCCGCCGAACTGCTTGATCCGGCGAAACAGTCGGTCGATGTTGCAAGGGTTCTCGCCCAGCAACCGGCTCTTCAGCATCAGCGCGTAGGTGGCGCTGGCGCTGTCGCGCACCTCGCCAAGCCCGACGATGCCCTGATTGGTGTAAATCTTAAGCAGCACTGAGGTGAACGGCGCCCCGACGATTTCGGCGACCCGCATGTCGGTGATGCGAAGGTCGGATGGCTTGGAATGCGTGTTCACCCGATTGAGCGCCTCGTCGGCTCCATCTGCCTCTGGCATGATTTATCCTCGTTTTGGTCGGGCGGGCTCGCCGCCGTGCAAGCTGGGGCGGCGGAGAGCGTTGCTAGTCCAGCTCTATCTCGTGGTTTTGAAGGTAGTCGCGGTTCATTTCGACGCCGAGACCAGGCTTGGACGTAAGCTTGAGGCTGCCGTTCGAAACATCGAGCGGTCTGTCGATGAGGTGATCGTATTTGCCCAGGTTCCACTCGGACGTTTCGAGTTTGTAGAAGTTAGGAACGGTCATCATCACCTGCGCGCCCGCAACTACGTTGATCGGACCTGCGGCGTCATGCGGCGAGACCGGGATGTAGTAGGCTTCGCATAGGGCGGAAATCTTTTTGAGTTCGGTAATGCCGCCGGTCCAGGTGACATCAGGCATGATGTAGTCAGCGAGCCTATTTTCGAGCACCGGCACGAAATCCCACTTCGTGTGACCGCGCTCGCCCCACGAAATAGCGGCGCTGACCTTCTCACGAACCTGTCTGAGAGCGTTGAGGCTCTCCGGCGGACAAGGCTCTTCGAACCAGTCGATCTGACCAGCTTCCTCGAGGCTCCGGCAAAGGCGGATGGCGGTGGGAACGTCGAACCGGCCATGCGCATCGATGAGGATGTCGACATCAGGGCCTGCCGTTTCGCGGATGAGGGCCGTCAGTTCGGCGGCTTCGCGCTCATCTTTGCGAGTCATGCTGCCATCGAGGTAGCCGTCCCGCTGTTCGCGAGACTGTCCATCGGCGGTGCGGCCTTGGTGGGGGAAAGGATCGAACTTGAGCGCCATGTGGCCGGATTCGACGATGTCTCGAATTTCGCGGACCACAGCCTCCTTGCTGGTAAACTTGGCCTGGTTGGGATGAGTGTATAGCGCAATTTCATCGCGTACCGGTCCGCCCAACAGCTCGTAAATCGGCTTATCCAGGACTTTGCCCCGGATGTCCCAGAGGGCTATGTCAATGGCGCTCACGCATTCGACTGCGGCGCCGCGACTGCCCATATAGGTGAAGCTGCGGAATATCTTGTGCCACAGATACTCGATGCGCGCCGGGTCCTCGCCTGTCACAGCGGCACCGATCTGCCGCAGGATCGTGCAGAGGGCGCGATTGGCGAGCCTTGTCGTGGTGGTGATCTCTCCCCAGCCGCTCACTCCCTCGTCGGTCGTCACTTCGACGAACAAATACTCTCCCCAATAAGAAGCATCGGACTTGATCAGCCACGGCCGAACGCTGGTGATTTTCATCTCAACTGCCTTTATCTGAAGTGGTCGGGATAAATTCGAGGCCTCTACCCTGCCCGAGCGGCGTTTCGCGCACGCATGTGCTCGAGGATGTGCCGGCCGGAGCCTTCGACATGGCGTGCGATGAGTTCGCCTGCCTCGTTCGCATTTCCCGCTTTTACATGCGCGATGAGCTCGCGATGCTCGCTCAGGATCGCGGCACGCCGAGCGAGCGTGAAGTTGAAACGCCGGCTCACGGCTCGAAGCACTTCGCGATGCTTCCACCAAAGCTCGGCGGCATGGCGGTTGTAGTGCCTTTGGTACATGACGGTATGAAAGGCGGTGTCCAGCTCGCTGTGCCTGAACGTATCGGCGAAGTTGTTCTCTTCGATCAAGCCCTGGATGCGTTCGAGTTCAGCAATATCCTCGACGGTGGCCATATTCACGAACCATCGCGTCAGTGCCGGCTCGATCAACACTCCTATCTCGTAGATGTCCCGAACAAAATCCTGATCTATGGGCCGGACGCGCGCTCCGCGGTTGGGAACGAGGGTGACAAAGCCCTCCCCGCGCAACAGTTGCAGAGCCTCGCGCACCGGGTTGGTCGAAGTGCCGTGGCGTCGGGCGAGATCGGTGACCACAAGCCGTTCGTTGGCAGCGAGCCGCCCTTCGATGATGTCGTCCCTGATCAGCTGATAAAGCGAGGCGCCCTCGCTGGAGGCCCCGATCGCGTCGATCCCTTCGGGTGGTTGCGCTCTAAAATCAGTTGTTTCGGCCAAAGCTGTTCCCGTTCAATACATATATTGCTTCGATATCACGCGAGATCTATCTAAACAATGTACGATTTCTTCAGTTGACAGGCAATCTTCGATCTGAAAACGTATGATCTGTCCAAAGAGATACATTGGCTGAAAACGTCCCGCAGCCAATGAGCAAAGACCGCTCGCCTCGACGCAGAGCGGCATGGGAGAACCTGGAGGATACCTATGTCGAGGATTTCACTCGGTGGTGCCGTCCTGCGCGGCGCTGTTTCTACTGCTTTGATGGTATCGTTGATGTCCACGTCGGCGCTGGGAGCGTCGGTCGACTTGAGCAAGTGGTCGCCGGAATATGTGCGCTCCATTGCCGGCACGCAGGATTTCGACACGGCGGCCGATTGCGGCAAGGTCACCCCGCTCGACTATAAGGGGCGACTGACTTTCTGGTATCAGGGCGTGTTCGAGGGCGACCCCGATCTCCTGCGCCAGTATTATAAAGAGTTCTTCGAGACGTTCCGCAAAACCTATCCAAACATCCAGCTTGAGGAGCAAGCCCTCACCTATAACGACCTGCTGGATAAGTTCCGGACCGCGCTCCTTGGCAATGCAGCGCCCATGGCGGTTCGCCTGCAGATCCTTGGTGGCACCGAGTTCGCCTCAAAGGGCTATTTGCAGCCGCTCAAGCCCGAGGATGTAGGGTATTCGACCGACGATTTCTGGCCCGGCGCAATGAAGGCTGTAACCTGGGAGGGGGTGACCTACGGCATTCCCACCAACAACGAGACGATGGCGTTCATCTGGAACGCCGACATCTTCAAGCGTGCAGGCCTCGATCCGGACAAGGCTCCGGCAACCTGGGACGACGTCGTCAAGGATTCCAAGCAGATTCACGACAAGCTCGGCATTGCCGGTTACGGTCTCGTGGCTCGCAAGAATGCCGGCAATACGCCATATCGCTTCATGCCGCAGCTGTGGGCCTATGGCGGCGGCGTCTTCGACGAAGCGACCGCCAACCCGACCTATAAGGAGGTCGAGCTCAACAGTTCGCAGAGCAAGGCGGCACTGCAGGCCTCCTACGATATGTATGTTCGCGACAAGTCGGTTCCGGTTTCGGCGCTCACCAACCAGCAGGCCGACAACCAGCCCCTCTTCCTCGCCGGCCAGCTCGGCATGATGATCTCGCACCCGTCCGACTACAACGTCATGCTCGACCTGCAGAAAAAGGCGACGGATACCGACAAGGACAAGGCGCAGACCGTCATCGACAATATGCGCTACGGCCTGATTCCGACTGGCCCCGACGGCAAGCGTGCCGTCGTGTTCGGCGGCTCCAACATTCACATCCTGAAGCCCGAATATGTCGAGGGCGGCAAGGTGGACGAGCCGGCTGCAAAGGCGATCATCTGCATGTGGACGAGCCCGGAATGGTCGCTGAAGATGGCCTATGCCGGCTCGAACCCGGGAAACCTCAACGGCTTCAAGACCAAATGGATGAAGGAACGTCTTGATAGTATCAAGTTCCTCGATGTCACGACCTCGATGCTGCCATACGGCATTCCGTTCCCGGCGCTGCCACAGTCCCCCGAGATCATGAACATCATCGTCCCGGACATGCTGCAGAATGCCCTGACCGGGGCCATGACCGTCGACCAAGCAGCCGACGACGCAGCCAAGAAGGTCAAAGACCTGATGGACGGCGGACTCTAGTCGAAGCCAGACGATCTGACCGGCTGCCGACTGCAGCCGATCTGTTCCGAAGAACAAGGGCGCGGCATAGTGACGATCTTGACTGGCAAGGCCGAGGCTCTCCGAAGACCGAAACCCGATAGGTCGGGCGTGCTGCGAAAGATTTGGGAGCATCGGGCCGACTACGCCTATGTGCTTCCTGCGATCGCCGTAATGCTCATCGTCATCGCCTACCCTATCTACTACACGATCGAGCTGTCGTTCTTCAACACACCGCCTGGCCTGCAGCTGCGGGACAAGATTTTCATCGGCTTCGACAACTACATCGCCATCCTCACCAGTCCGGTGTTCTGGAAGGTCACCTCGAACACGCTTATCTGGACACTGGGATCCACGTTCATCTCATTTGTCCTGGGGTTTGCCTGCGCCCTGGCGCTCCATCGTGATTTTGTCGGCCGTGGCATCCTGCGCGCCGTCCTGATCATTCCCTGGGTCATCAGCGCGGTCGCCGCGTCCTATATCTGGAAGTGGATCTATCATTCGGACTTCGGGATCATTGGCGCGGTGCTGGTCGGTCTCGGATGGGCCGACCGGCCGCCGAATTTCATCGACAGCGTCAGCACGGTGCTGCCCTCGCTGATCGTCGTCAATATCTGGCGAGAGTTTCCCTTTGCCATGATCATGATGATGGCTGGCCTGCAGACGGTTCCCGACCAGTTGCTGCGCGCCGCAAAAGTCGACGGAGCCAATGCATGGCAGCGGTTCTGGCACGTCACCTTTCCGCACTTGAGAAACGTCTCGACGGTGACGATCCTTCTGCTGGCAGTGGCCAACTTCAATTCTTTCATCATTCCCTGGATCATGACCGGCGGCGGGCCGTCGAACGCATCGCATATCTGGATCACCCACATTTATGAACTCGCCTTCGGCCGCCAGCGCTGGGGGGTGGCATCGGCCTATTCGGTGCTGCTGTTCCTGATCCTGATGTCGCTCGGCTACTTCTACGTCCGTGCGCTGAGCGGCAACGAGCGGAAGGACGGGAGCGAATGAGCACGATTGCCGAGACGGTTCATCGAGGCCAGGCGCGTCGCCGCATGCGTATCGATGGATGGCGGTGGGGCGGCCGCATCTTCCTTGTGTTCATGCTGCTTTACACGGCATTACCGATGGTCTGGATGCTGATCACCTCGATCAAATCAGGCTTCGCGGCCATGCAGTTCCCGCCGCAATGGTGGCCGGACCATCCTACCCTCGCCAGCTACCAGAAGCTGCTCGATCCGCAAAACAGCGTCGGCCAGGACTTCCTGCGCTTCTTCTGGAACAGCCTTTTCGTCTCCACCGTCACGACCATCCTTTCTGTGATCGTGGCAGTTCCTGCGGCCTACGCGTTTTCACGCTTCACCTTCCCGGGGCGGAACTTTCTGTTCTTCGCCGTCTTGCTCCGCAACATGTTTCCGGCAGTGATCTTTCTCGTGCCGCTCTTCATCCTGATGCGCGCGATCGGGCTGGTGAACACGCATGGGTCGCTCGTCCTCACCTACCTCACATTCGGCCTGCCGCTGGCAATCTGGCTCCTCAAGGGCTTCTACGACAATATTCCGGTGCAACTCGAGCAGGCGGCGCGCATCGACGGAGCAACGCGGTTCCAGGCGTTTCTTCTGATCGTGATGCCGCTCTCGGCGCCAGGGATCATCGCCACGGCGATCTATTCCTTCATTGGCGCGTGGAACGAGTACATCTACGCCTACACTTTCCTCTCCAAGAACGATCAGTTGACGCTGCCGGTCGGCATCCAGCGTTTCTTCTCGGAAAATACAACGGACTTTCCGGGCCTGATGGCGGCCAGCTTCATGATGAGCGTGCCCGTCGTGGTCCTGTTCCTCGTCCTGCAACGATACTTCGTACGGGCGCTTACGGAAGGCGCAGTCAAGCACTAGAACAGGATGATTTTAGGCCGGTGGCCTAAAATCTGAATCCTGTTCTAAATTAAAGAGTTAGAGCATGATGTCATGAGAAAACCGCTGACACTTTTCGGCATCATGCTCTAGGGGAGTTGCCGGTGGCCCACGTGGTCCTTCAAGATCTGGTCAAGACCTACGGCAGCTTCAAAGCTGTCAACAATGTTTCGCTGACGGTCAACGACGGCGAATTCGTCGCGCTCGTCGGCCCGTCAGGCTGCGGCAAAACCACCACGCTCAATCTCGTAGCGGGGCTCATCCCCATCACATCCGGCGACATCGTCATCGGCGACCGGGGAGTCAACGACCTGGACCCCAAAGACCGGGACATCGCAATGGTGTTCCAGAACTACGCGCTCTATCCGCAGAAATCGGTCTACAAAAATCTGGCGTTCCCGCTGCAGATGCGCAAACTGCCAAGGGACGAGATCGACAAGAAGGTCAGGGAAGCAGCACGCGTACTCGACATGACGCAGTTGCTCGAGCGCAAGCCACGCGAACTTTCGGGCGGGCAACAGCAGCGCGTGGCGCTCGGCCGTGCCCTCGTTCGCGATCCAGCGGTATTTTTGATGGATGAGCCACTCTCCAACCTCGATGCAAAGCTGCGCGTGCAGATGCGGTCGGAGATCAAGCGTTTCCACCAGGACCTCAAAGCGACGATCATCTACGTGACGCACGACCAGCTCGAAGCGGTCACCATGGCCGACAGGATGGCGGTGATGAATGGCGGCTACCTGCAACAATACGATTCACCGGCGCAGGTCTTTGCTCATCCGGTGAACATGTTCGTCGCCAGCTTCGTCGGCAGCCCGGCGATGAGCCTTGTTCCGCTGGAGACATCAACGGCAGGCGGCAACACCGTGTTGACCAGCGCGGAGGGCTGGCACCTCGAGCTCTCGCCGAACAACGCCCGAAGGGTCGAGAGGGCAACAACCAGGAAAGTCGTGCTCGGCGCACGTCACTCCACGATCAAGCTGCACAAGAGTGCGCTGCCTGGAAGCATCCCGGCAAAGGCCTACACCGTGGAACCGACCGGAGACGTCACCTTCGTACAGGCGTTGCTGTCCGGCGCCATCGTCAATGTCAGCGTGCCGCCGACCATTGCCGTCGCGCCCGACGAACAGATTTGGCTCGAGTTCGATCAGGAGCGGATGCATTTGTTCGACGGCGAAACCGAAATGGCCCTGAAGGCCAACTGAGACCAAGCGGATGCGGGTGAAACGAGGGCGTTGATGACGACGAAGCTTAAAATCACGGCGATCAAACCCTATCCAGTATGGGTCGGAACGCGCAACCAGATGCTGGTCAAGGTCGAGACCGACAACGGCATCTTCGGCTGGGGCGAGAGCGGTTTGAGCGGTCGCGAGCAGGCCGTGGCTGGCGCCATCGAGCACTATCGCGAGTTTCTCATCGGCCGCGACCCGATGCAGATTGGTCGGATCTGGCAAGAAGTCTATCGCAGCCAATACTTCGAAGGCGGACGCGTTTTGCAGGCTGCGATTTCAGCCATCGACATTGCTCTTCACGACATCAAGGGCAAAGCGCTGGGGGTGCCGGCTTACGAATTTTTGGGCGGCAAGCAGCGCGACCGCATTCCGACCTTTGCCTCGACCGGTGACGAGGCCGAGGGCGATGTTGCAATCGAACGAGCCCGCGAACTACGCGCACAAGGGTGGCAGGCGATCCGCTTCTTCCCCATCGGGCAAAGCAGCAAGGACGTTTTTGAGCCGCGGGAGTCGATCGGCGCTACCGCAGCTATGCTGAACAAGGCGCGCGAGGTGCTGGGCGACGACGTCGTCCTCGGCATCGATTATCATCATCGGCTGTCGGTGGCAGAGGCGGCAAGCTTCTGTAACAAGCTTGGCCGTGGCGTGCTTGATTTCCTCGAGGAGCCGATACGAGACGAGACACCCGAGGCCTACGAATCCCTGCGCACGATGACCGACATCCCCTTCGCCATCGGCGAGGAATTTGCCAGCAAGTGGCAGTTCCTGCCCTACATCGAGCGTGGCATCCATCAGTTCAACCGGCTCGATGTCTGCAATGTTGGCGGTCTCACCGAAGCGATGAAGGTCGCGGGCTGGAGCGAAGCGCATTATGTGGACCTGATGCCGCACAATCCGCTCGGCCCGGTCTGCACGGCCGCGACCATCCATCTCGCCGCCGCGGTACCGAATTTCGCCTGGCTCGAGACAAGGGCGCCCGAAGCAAAGCTCGGCTTCGATAATTCCGACTTCTTCCCCGTACAGCCGCGGCTCGACGGCACCGACTATCCCGTCAGCGGTCTGCCGGGGCTCGGCGTTGAGGTCAACGAAGAAGCGGTCAAGGCGGAGAGCTTTCGCTTCTGGGAAGCGCCGCATCTGAAGCGCCGCGACGGTTCTGTCACAAACTGGTAGTTTCATCCACCGGAGCCTAAAATGACTGATAAGCATGACATTCCGCGACCGCCCAAAGAGCTGATCGACGCCCTGAAGGAAATCGGCGCCGCGACGGTTGCCGGCACGCTTGGCCACATGGGCTTCCGCAATCCGCATATGGTCGGTCCCGTGCCGCAGAATCGCGGGAAGTCGATCGTCGGGCCGGCCCTGACGCTGCAATTCATGCCGCAGCGGCCGGACCTTTTCACCGAGGGAGAATATGCAGATCCGGAGACGCAGTTGCACCGCCATGTGCTTTATCAGGTGCAGGAGGGCGATGTGGTCGTAGTCGACGCGCGCGGCGACATGAGCTCGGGCGTCTTCGGCGATATGATGTCGACCTATTTCAAAGGCAAAGGCGGCGCCGGCATCGTGATCGATGGGTGCATGCGCGATCGGCCCAATGTCGAAAAGCTGGATCTCCCTCTATGGCTGCGCGGCTGGACGCCCAACTATCATGTGCAGACCGGCATCTATCCCAACGCCGTCAACGTTCCGATTGCCTGCGGCGGTGTCACGGTCATCCCCGGGGACATTATCGTCGCCGACGATGATGGGGTGGTGATGCTTCCAGTCGCGATGGCCGCCAAGGTCATCGAAGAATCGCAAAAGCATCACGATTGGGAGGAGTTCTCGCGAGTGAAGCTTATGGAAGGCGGGTCGTTGCAGCGCTACTATCCGCTGCATGACGACGCCCGCGGAGAGTACGAAGAGTGGCGCAAAACAAACCACTTGGGAACTTAGCCATGGATTACCCTTAGTCTAGTGTTGTAAATCGCAGAGATACACATTTGACGAAGGTCGAGAAAATGCAGCAGCCGTCCACCATGGCTTACAGTCTCAACCAACGTTTCCTGCATTGGGCGATCGCGCTGCTGATCTTCTTCAATCTGCTGTTTCCCGACGGCATGAATGTCTGGCATCGGCTGATGCGTAGAGGCGAAGTGCCGACGCCGGAGCAGGTTGCGTCGGCGAATATCCATGCCTATGTCGGCATCGCCATCCTGTTGCTTGCGGTCGTCCGGCTCGGGCTGCGTTTTACCAAAGGCGTGCCGGCCGAGGTGGCGGAGGAGCCGGCGATCTTCCGTCTTGCGGCGAAGCTTGCCCATGCCGGTCTGTACATTCTGATCTTCGCCATGCCGCTTACGGGCATCGCCGCTTACTATTTCGGCATCAATCCCGCTGGGTCGTTCCACGCGGATATCCTGAAGATCATTCTCTGGGCGCTGATCGCGGCGCATGTCGCCGGCGCGCTCGTCCATCAGTTCTATTGGAAAACCAATGTGCTGCGGCGGATGACGCTCGGCTGAGCGCCTGGTCGGTTCAGTTCACCGCCGTCACCGTAAAACCCTGCTGGCGCAGCAGTTCGATGACGCCGGCCTTGCCGGGCAGGTGCAGGGCGCCGACCGCCATGAAGACGTTGCCACTGTCGAGAATGGGGGCGGCGCGCTCGGCCATCACCTTGTTGCGGTCGAGGATGACGCGCTGTTCGAAGGCGGCGTAGTCGTTATCTTCGCCTTCCGTCTGCGGCGTCACGGTCTTCAGCATCGGCATGGTCAGGCCGATATCGCCGGAGAGATAGAGGTCGGTCATCGTCTCGACGACATCGCTCATTTTGTCGCCGAGCTCCAGCGTCTCGATCAGCGATTTCAGATGGAATTCGATCGGCAGGTCGGCCATGGCCTGGATCTGTTCACCAAGGGTTTCCAGCCCCTTGACCTGCTTTCCCTGAGCAACGGCGTCGGTGGCGATCTTCTGGTCGAGAAATTGTACGCCTTTGGACTTGCGGGCGATCTCGCAGGCCGGCAGGGCGACCGCGCTGGAAATCATCCAGGGCCGCATGCGGGAAACCGCACTGAGCGGAATGCCGCGCTGCTTCAAGCCGGCCTCGAGGCGCTTGTAGTCTTCGGGGGAGAGCAGCTTGTCGATCGTCGTGCCGTCGGTGAACATCGTCAACTCCGGCTTTGCGAGCAGGGCGGCGGTCGCCTTGCGCTCGTCGAGGATTTCGTCGGATTCGATGATGATCGTATTGGCCGCGTCGTGGGCTGCCTGGGCGCGTGGCGGCAGGGCCAGCACACGCGGGTCGGTGACGTGCATGCTGCCGAGCAGCCATGAGGGTGCAAGTCCGGGCTTTTCGATCTTCCAGAAGATGCCCTTGCCGTTCGGCGTTGCATCGGCTTCCTTCAGTGCCTCGGCATAGCGGGCCGGGTCGTTCTGCTGCAGCTCGACCATCAGGTTGCGGCCCGTGCAGGTGCTGTCCTCGGCGGCAGCCGACCTTGCGGCCAGGAAGGCCACAAACAGGGCTGCAAGAAGCAGCATGTGAAAGGCCGCAATCAGCCAGAGCAGCAGATTGCCGGGTGCTGCGAGAAAAGTCCGGCGGCCGATCGATGTCGTCATGATGATTGTTCCGGTCACATGCCTAGTGGCTTCATGCTCTACGCCCGGCTTGCGCATATTCCTTTAAGAGAATGCGTTAACGAAAGCTTAGGGTCTTTCTTGCTCCGGCAGAATGTTCAATCTGACCAGAAAAGGGTCAAAGCGCGCGGGTGCGCCCGATCATACACCTCGAGCAGCCGCGACGCATCGACGCCGGTATAGACCTGCGTTGTCGAAAGGCTGGCGTGGCCAAGCAGTTCCTGGATGGTGCGCAGGTCGCCGCCGCCGGCAAGCAGGTGGGTGGCGAAGGAGTGGCGCAACGCATGGGGTGTCGCGGTCTCCGGCAGGCCGAAGGCACTGCGCAGCTTCTGCATGGCGCGCTGGATGATCGCCGGCTGCAGCTTGCCGCCGCGGGCGCCGCGAAAAAGCGGCTCGCCGGGTTCGAGGTGATAGGGGCAGAGCGTGCGGTATTTCTCGACGGAGTCGAAAACCACCGACAGCAGTGGCACCAGCCGCGTCTTGTTGCCCTTGCCGGTGATGCGCAGCGCCGTGGCGCCCTTTTGCAGGTCTGAGGGAACGAGACCCAGCGCTTCGGAGATGCGCAGGCCGCAGCCGTAGAGCAGCGTCATGACGGCCGCATCGCGGGCGGCGATCCAGGGTTCGTCATGGAGCTGGGCTTCGTTGCTGACGACGGTGATCGCCTGCGTGTCCGATAGCGGCTTGGGCAACGATTTCGGCTGTTTCGGCGAGCGTATCGCGCCGGCGCCGGCGGCATTGACCAGGCCTTTCTTTTCCAGGTGGCGCAGCAGCGAACGAAGGCCGGCGAGATTGCGGCCGAGCGAGCGGGCGCCGGAGCCCTGCTTGCGCCTGGCTGCGAGAAAGGCGCGGAAATCGGCAGGGCGCAATTCCCTGATATCGCCAAGCGTCGCTGGGCCGGCGAGGTGGCCGGTCAGGAAGGTCAGGAACTGGCGGGTGTCGCGCTCATAGGCATCGAGCGTGTGCTCGGAAAGACGGCGCTCGCCGGCGAGATTTTCAAGCCACGCGGCCCGTTCCGCCATCAGGCGTGGATCGGCGATAACAAGCAGTTCATTCACATCGCTGGCCTTGAATTTGCCTTCAAGTCCGCCAATTTGGAGCAGGAACGGTTATGGAATTGCTAATGCCGGCCAAACCTTTGTCATCCCTAGATCATATTCTACTGCGATAGCTTTATACCCATAGACAGGATCTTTCATGGCACGGCGCGATTCCATGACGGCTTTCGGACAGCTCGCGGAAGCGATCGCTCTCGTTTCACAGGGAAAGCCCGGTCATATCGTCGATACGCTGATCGCCGAACGCGGCCAGAGGATCGTGAAAAATCCGCTCTGGCCGGTCATGCGGCCGTTTCTCTATACGTTGCTGCGCTACAACAAGGCGATCGAATTCGCCAATGCCGTCGCCAAGATGCCGGGTTTCCAGTCGTTCGAATATCTGAGCGACGTGCTGAAACTCGATATCGGCATCACCAACGGCGAACGCATTCCCGATACCGGCGGCTTCATTCTGGTCAGCAACCATCCCACAGGAATCGCCGATGGTGTCGCCGTATTCGATCTTCTGAAGACGCGCCGGCCGGATATGATGTTCTTCGCCAATCGCGATGCGATCCGTGTCAATCCGCGGTTTGCCGAGATGATCATCCCCGTTGAATGGCGGGAGGAACACAAGAGCAAGCTCAAGGCGCGCGAGACGCTGCAATTGACCAACCATGCGGTCAGGGAAGGCAAGGCGACCGTGCTCTTTCCCTCAGGCCGCATCGCTTATTGGGCGAACGGCCGGCTGAACGAACGCCCATGGAAGACGTCGGCGGTCGGGCTGGCGCGCAAATACAATCTGCCGATCCTTCCCGTCCATATGACGGCGCGCAATTCCGGCCTGTTCTACTGGCTGGCGAAGTGGTCGACCGAGCTCCGCGACATGACGGTGTTCCACGAATTGTTGAACAAACGCGGCGACCGCTTCGATTTCGTCATCGGAAACCTCATTCCGGCCGAACATCTGGACGGCGACCTCAACGACGTGACCAAGGCGCTGGAGAAACATACGGTGCACGACATGGCAGCCAATGGCGACGCGACTTTCGTGCCGGTCAGCCTTCCAGCTGCGGCGATGCCACGCGAGCTTGCCGTTCCTGCGGTCTAAATAGGTTTTGCCATGTTGGCCGACATCCGCGTGATCCGCGATCGATTGCCGCGGGAGATCGCCGACCTCGAAAGCGAGGCCCGGCGGGAGGGCCATTTCCATATCACCCGCCTTATCGACGAATGGTCGGCCGGCGACCTCAGGTTCGAGCGTCATGGCGAAATTCTGCTCGGCGCCTATGTCGGGGAGGCGCTCGCCGGCATCGGGGGTGTGACCGTCGAACCCGCCCTATCCCAAGCATTGCGGATGCGGCGCTTCTACGTCAGTCCCGAGATGCGCCGGCACGGCATCGGCCGGCTGCTGGCTCTGGCGCTGCTCAATCATACGCGGGATTTCTGCAGTGTCGTCACCGTTCATCCGGGCAATCCCGGCGCAGCCAAATTCTGGGAGGCTCTCGGGTTTCGACCTCACGCGCCGGACGGCGATACACTTTGTCTCGAAATTGCCCGCATTCCCTCTGGTCGGGCTGTTTCAGGCTCGCTCTCCACGTTTTAAGCTTCAGGCCCCGATCTCTTTGAGACGAATGGCCTGACGCGCCAGCAGCCGCTCGACATCGGCAATATCGAGCGCCGAAAGCTTGGCGCCCGGCTTGCGCAGGGTGGCGGATTTGATGACGCCGCGCTTGGCAAGAACGTATTTGCGGGAGGCAAGCCCGATGCCCTGCTGCTGTTCGTAGCGGGCAAGCGGCAGATAGGCGTCGAAGATCGCGTGGGCGCGATCGGGATTTCCGGCTGCATGGGCCGCGACGACGCCGACCATCATCTCAGGATAACAAAAGCCGGTCATGGCGCCATCGGCGCCCCGGCCCATCTCTTCGGGCAGGAAAAGCCCGCCATTGCCGCAAAGGATGGAGATGCGCCGCATGGTGCCCTTGTCGCTGGCAGTGCGAAGCGCGGTGATTTTTGCAAGGCCCGGCCAATCCTCATGTTTGAGCATGACGCAATTTTGCACCTCGTTGACGATGCGCTCGATAACCTTGGGCGCAATCGTCACATTGGTGGTGAGCGGATAATCCTGCAGCACGAAGGGTGTCTCGCCCAAGGCTTCGCCGACTGATTGGTAGAAGGCGAAAGCCTGGTCGTCGGTCTTGACGGTCCAGGGCGGCGCGACCATGACGCCGGCAGTACCCTCGCCCATGACGGTTTCGGCAAGTTCGCGCATCGGCGCAAGCCCCGGCGCCGACACGCCGACGACCACCGGCAGACGTCCGTCGAGGCGCTTCAGCACACGCTCGACGACGGTCCGCGATTCCTCGGCGGTCAGCTTCGGGGCCTCGCCGAGTTGCCCAAGCAGCGTCAGGCCGGTGACGCCGGCGCCCTCGTAGAAATCGACCATGCTGTCGATACTGGCGAGATCGAGCGCGCCGTCATCGGTGAACGGGGTTACGGCGATCACGTAGACGCCCTTGGCATCTTCGGTCAGTCTGGCCATTGGTGCTCTCCAATTCAGCGGCCGAAGAACAGCGCTTCGGCATTTCGAACAAAAATCTTTCGGCAATGTATGCGGCCAATCGCTCGCCCGGCAACCTGTTCGTATGGGATGGGCGATCTCGCGGAATCTTCCTGCGCCGGATTCCGCGCCCGATGTGCGTCCCGTCTTTACGGTTCCAATTGCATCGATTTGCGGGCATGGTCCGCCCGATGAGCACAGATTCGTCCGATCTTTTTGGCGCGCTTTTCGAGGCACCGCCCGCGAACCGAACGGTTCCCGTGCTGGTGCCGATGCCGGCGCCAAAACCCTATTCCTATTCGGTGCCGGATGGCATGGCGGTCGAGCCCGGCTCGGTCGTGCAGGTGCCGCTCGGGCCGCGGAAAGTCATCGGCGTCGTCTGGGACGGCGGCGAGGATGGGGTCGATCCGAAGAAGCTCCGGCCGATCAGCCATGTCTTCGACTGCCCGCCGCTTTCCCGGGAGATGCGGGAATTCGTCGATTGGGTCGCTACCTATACGCTCTCGCCGCCTGGCCTCGTCGCCCGCATGGCGCTCAGGGCGCCAAATGCCTTCGAGCCGGAGCCGATGGTGGAGGGGCTGAAACTCGTCGGCGGCGAACCGGAGCGGATGACGCCCGCGCGCGCCCGGGTGCTCGATACGGCCTCCGACTGCTTGTCCTGGACCCGCAGCGGCCTTGCGCATGCGGCGGGTGTGTCGACCAGCGTCGTCGACGGGCTGATCAGGCTTGGCATTTTTGAGACGATATTCCTGCCGCCGCCGCCGGTGGTGGCGATGCCGGACCCGGATTTTGCCGCCGCACGCCTCGAAGGGCCGCAGAAGGCGGCGGCCGAAGAGATCGTTTCCGACGTCCGCAAGGGCGAGTTCTCGGTGTCGCTGATCGACGGGGTGACCGGCTCCGGCAAGACCGAGGTCTATTTCGAGGCGATTGCCGAGACGCTGAAACGCGGCAAACAGGTGCTGATCCTGCTGCCGGAGATCGCGTTGACGGCAAGTTTCATGGAGCGTTTTCAGGATCGCTTCGGGGCGAAACCGGCCGAATGGCATTCCGATCTCGCACCTCGCATGCGCGAAAAGGTCTGGCGCCAGGCGGTGACCGGCGAGGTCCGCGTCGTCGCCGGCGCCCGCTCGGCGCTGTTCCTGCCGTTCGAGGATCTCGGCCTGATCATCGTCGACGAGGAGCACGATCCTGCCTACAAACAGGAGGACCGCGTCTTCTATAATGCCCGTGATATGGCCGTGGTGCGCGGCCGCATCGGCGATTTTCCGGTCATTCTGGTGTCGGCGACGCCGTCGGTCGAAAGCCAGGTCAACGGGCAGAGCGGACGTTACAGCACCGTTCACCTGCCGACGCGTTTCGGCGATGCGGCGCTGCCGGACCTGCATCTGGTCGACATGCGCCGGCACGCGCCGGAACGCGGCGGCTTCCTGTCGCCGGTGCTGATCCGGGCGATCGGCAAGACGGTGGAGAAACGCGAGCAGGCGCTGCTCTTTCTCAATCGGCGCGGTTATGCGCCGCTGACGCTCTGCCGGGTCTGCGGCCATCGCTTCCAATGCCCGCAATGTTCGAGCTGGCTGGTCGAGCATCGCTTCCGCAAGCAGCTGCAATGCCATCAATGCGGCCATGCCGAACGCACACCGGAGGCGTGCCCGGAATGCGGCACGCTCGACCATCTCGTCGCCTGCGGGCCAGGCGTCGAGCGCATTGCCGAGGAGGTGGAACGGCATTTCCCGCAGGCACGAACGATCGTTCTCTCCTCGGATATCATGGGCGGGGTAAAGCGGCTGCGGCTGGAGCTGGAGGCGATCGCCAAGGGGGAGGCCGATATCGTCATCGGCACCCAGCTCGTCGCCAAGGGCCATAATTTTCCGCTGATGACGCTGGTCGGCATTATCGATGCCGATCTCGGCCTGGCCAATGGCGACCCGCGCGCCGCCGAGCGCACCTTTCAGCTTTTGTCGCAGGTGACCGGCCGGGCCGGGCGCACCGGCCTCAAGAGCCATGGGCTGCTGCAGACTTATCAGCCGCAACACCCCGTCATGCAGGCGATCGTCTCAGGTGATTCCGACGCCTTCTATGAGCGCGAGATCACCGAACGCGAACGCGCGATATTGCCGCCCTTCGGCAGGCTTGCCTCGATCATCGTTTCGGCCGAGACCCGCCACGATGCCGAAAACCATGCGCGCGGCATGCGCAACGCAGCGCCGCAGGTTTCAGGCATTTCGGTGCTTGGCCCCGCCGAAGCGCCGCTGGCGCTGGTGCGCGGCCGCCACCGCTTTCGCCTGCTGGTGCACGGCCGGCGCAACTCGGACATGCAGGGTTTTTTGCGGGCGATGCTGTCGCAATCGCCGAAGGAGCGCGGATCGGTACAGGTGCAGCTCGACATCGATCCGCAGAGTTTCCTATAAATCATAACGCCGCCATTTCCTCCTTTTCCGGCCCATGTCATAAAACACTGATTCTTCCGGGTGATTTGGGGCGACGCATGGAATTCTATTTTCCGACCGAACTCGGCGAGCAGCTGGCGTTCTGCTCCGCCGCTTTCACGGCGCTCGCCGGCTTCATCATGATGTTTGCGCCAGGCCCAACTTTCCGTCTTCTCGGCCTGCAGGCGCAGGAGGGGCGGCCGGAAGGATATGGCGAGGGACGCTCGATGGGCGGTTTCTATCTCGGCTTCGGCCTGTCGGCGATCATGCTCGCCCAGGACTGGGTTTACATGGCGCTCGGCGCCTCCTTTGCGATGGCGGCCTTTGCCCGTATCATCTCCATCCTGTCCGATAAGGGGAGTAATCTCGTCAACTATTTACTCCTGGTTGTGCAGATTGTCTTGGCCGCGCTGCCGCTGCTCTATGTTTTCGGCTTCACCCAGACGTGAATCTCGCGGCCGGCGGCCGGCTTTCCTGGCCAGCTCTCAGGCCGTTGCGCGATTTTGCGGACAGAAATTCATGTGAAAGGCGTATTCGGGCATTACGCGTGTTGCGAGTCCGAACATCCTATGTTAGACGGACCCCGAATTTCGGAAGAAGCAAGAGGCTTCTCTTGTGATTTCTGGGGGAAATCAAAACGAATTCAAGATCATAGGTTCGGCGCCCGCCGAGAGCCGGATTTTGGGTTGAAATCAGGGAAATTTGTGCCAGTGGCAGACACGTCCCAGCTTACATCTGGTGTTGCCGAACGCTATGCCTCATCGCTTTTCGATCTGGCGCTTGAGCAGGGCGCCGTCGACGGCGTCACCGCCGATCTTGACCGTTTCCAGGCGATGCTGGATGAGAGCGCCGACCTGAAGCGTTTCGTCGCAAGCCCGGTTTTCTCTGCCGAAGACCAGCTGAAGGCGATTGCCGCCATCAGCGAGAAGGCCGGAATCAGCGGTTTCTTCGCCAATTTCCTGAAGGTCGTGGCGCGCAACCGCCGCCTGTTTGCCCTGCCGGGCATGATCAGAGCCTTCCGCATCATCGCCGCGAACCATCGCGGTGAAATCTCCGCCGAGGTCACCTCGGCACATGCGCTTTCGCAAGCGCAGGAAACTGAATTGAAGGTGGCACTCAAGAGCGTTACCGGCAAAGACGTGACGATTGCCGTCACGGTTGATCCGTCAATTCTTGGTGGTCTGATCGTCAAGGTCGGGTCCCGCCAGATTGATACGTCTCTTCGTACCAAACTCTCCACTCTTAAGCTCGCATTGAAAGAGGTTGGCTGATGGATATCCGCGCCGCGGAAATTTCCGCAATTCTCAAAGACCAGATCAAAAATTTCGGCAAAGAGGCAGAAGTCTCGGAAGTCGGCCAGGTTCTCTCCGTCGGTGACGGTATCGCCCGCGTCTACGGTCTGGACAATGTCCAGGCAGGTGAAATGGTCGAGTTCCCCGGCGGCATCCGCGGCATGGCTTTGAACCTCGAATCCGACAATGTCGGCGTCGTCATCTTCGGCTCCGACCGTGACATCAAAGAAGGCGACACCGTCAAGCGGACTGGCGCCATCGTCGACGTTCCGGTCGGTCCGGAATTGCTCGGCCGCGTCGTCGACGCGCTCGGCAACCCGATCGACGGCAAGGGCCCGATCAATGCGACGCGCCGCTCGCGCGTCGACATCAAGGCTCCCGGCATCATTCCGCGCAAGTCGGTTCATGAGCCGATGTCGACCGGCCTCAAGGCCATCGATGCGCTGATCCCGGTCGGCCGCGGCCAGCGCGAGCTGGTTATCGGCGACCGTCAGACCGGCAAGACCGCGATCCTTCTCGACGCCTTCCTCAACCAGAAGGCCATTCACGAGAACGGCCCGGAAGGCGAGAAGCTTTACTGCGTCTACGTTGCCATCGGCCAGAAGCGCTCGACCGTCGCTCAGTTCGTCAAGGTGCTCGAAGAGCGCGGCGCGCTGAAGTATTCGATCATCGTCGCGGCGACCGCTTCCGATCCGGCTCCGATGCAGTATCTGGCTCCGTTTGCCGGCTGCGCCATGGGCGAATATTTCCGCGACAACGGCATGCATGCGCTGATCGGTTACGATGACCTGTCCAAGCAGGCCGTTTCCTACCGCCAGATGTCGCTGCTGCTGCGCCGCCCGCCGGGCCGCGAAGCCTATCCGGGCGACGTTTTCTACCTGCATTCGCGCCTGCTCGAGCGCGCTGCGAAGATGAACGACGACCAGGGCGCCGGTTCGCTGACCGCTCTTCCGGTCATCGAAACGCAGGGCAACGACGTGTCGGCCTTCATTCCGACCAACGTGATCTCGATCACCGACGGCCAGATCTTCCTTGAAACAGACCTGTTCTACCAGGGTATCCGCCCGGCGGTGAACGTCGGTCTGTCGGTTTCCCGCGTTGGTTCCGCAGCCCAGATCAAGGCGATGAAGCAGGTTGCCGGCTCGATCAAGGGTGAACTCGCCCAGTATCGCGAAATGGCTGCCTTTGCCCAGTTCGGTTCGGACCTCGACGCTTCGACGCAGCGCCTGTTGAACCGCGGTGCACGCCTGACCGAACTCCTGAAGCAGCCGCAGTTCTCGCCGCTGAAGACGGAAGAACAGGTCGCGGTGATTTTTGCCGGCGTCAATGGCTATCTCGACAAGCTGCCGGTCGCATCGGTCGGTAAGTTCGAGCAGGGCTTCCTCTCCTATCTGCGTTCGGAAGGCTCCGCCATCCTCGACGCGATCCGCACGGAAAAGGCAATCAGCGACGATACCAGGGGCAAGCTCACCGCTGCTCTCGATACCTTCGCAAAGTCTTTCGCGTAATCAGGCCCTAAGTTAGGACGGATCACGGATGCCTTCACTTAAGGATCTGAAAAACCGGATCGCCTCCGTCAAGGCGACGCAGAAGATCACCAAGGCGATGAAAATGGTCGCCGCGGCGAAGCTTCGGCGTGCGCAGGAGGCGGCCGAGGCCGCCCGGCCCTATTCGCAGCGCATGGGTGCGGTTCTGGCGAACATCGCCAAGGCCGTCACCGATGCGGATGGCGCGCCGATGCTGATGACCGGCACCGGCAAGGACCAGGTTCATCTGCTGGTTGTCTGCACGGCCGAACGCGGTCTTTGCGGCGGCTTCAACTCGCAGATCGCGCGCTTTGCGCGTGACCATGTGCGCAAGCTGCTTGCCGAGGGCAAGACGGTGAAGATCTTCACCGTCGGCAAGAAGGGATACGACATCCTTCGCCGTGAATATGCTTCGTTGATCATCGAGCGCAAGGAATTGCGCGACGTCAAGCGCATCGGGTTCGAGAATGCGGATCAGCTCGGCAAGCGCATCACCGAGATGTACGAGGCCGGCGAATTCGACGTTTGCACGCTGTTCTATTCCGAGTTCAAGTCGGTGATCAGTCAGATCCCGACGGCGCAGCAGCTCATTCCGGCTTCGACCGGTGCGGCGCAGAACGAAGATGCCGAGCATGCCGGCGCCGTCTACGAATATGAGCCGGATCCGGCATCGATCCTCGAGGATCTGATCCCGCGCAACATCTCCGTCCAGATCTTCCGCGCGCTCCTTGAGAATGTCGCAGGCGAGATGGGCGCTAAGATGAGCGCTATGGACAATGCGACGCGTAACGCCGGTGAGATGATCAACAAACTGACGCTGAGCTACAACCGCCAGCGTCAGGCGCAGATCACCAAGGAACTCATTGAAATCATTTCGGGCGCGGAAGCGCTCTGAGGCTAGGAAAAGAGGGTCAGAAAATGGCTGAGGCAGCTACCCCCAAGATCGGCTCTGTCGGCAGAGTCACACAGGTTATCGGCGCCGTCGTCGACGTTGCTTTCGAAGGCGAACTGCCGAAGATCCTGAACGCGCTGGAAACCACCAACAACGGCGTCCGTCTGGTTCTCGAAGTTGCACAGCACCTTGGCGAAAACGAAGTCCGTACCATCGCGATGGACTCAAGCGAAGGTCTCGTCCGCGGCCAGGTCGTCAGCGACACCGGTGCTCCGATCATGGTTCCGGTCGGCAACGAGACGCTCGGCCGCATCATGAACGTCATCGGTGAGCCGGTCGACGAAGCAGGCCCGCTGGTCACCGCGCACAAGCGCGCCATCCACCAGGATGCGCCGTCCTATGTCGAGCAGTCGACGGAAGCGCAGATCCTGGTCACCGGCATCAAGGTCGTCGACCTTCTCGCCCCTTACGCACGCGGCGGCAAGATCGGCCTCTTCGGCGGCGCCGGCGTCGGCAAGACCGTTTTGATCATGGAACTGATCAACAACGTCGCCAAGGCGCATGGTGGTTATTCGGTTTTTGCGGGCGTCGGTGAACGCACCCGCGAAGGCAACGACCTTTACCATGAAATGATCGAATCGAACGTCAACAAGCATGGCGGCGGCGAAGGCTCGAAGGCCGCGCTGGTTTACGGCCAGATGAACGAACCGCCGGGCGCCCGCGCCCGCGTCGCTCTGACCGGTCTGACGGTCGCCGAACACTTCCGCGACCAGGGCCAGGACGTTCTGTTCTTCGTCGACAACATCTTCCGCTTCACCCAGGCAGGTTCCGAAGTGTCGGCTCTGCTCGGCCGCATCCCGTCGGCCGTTGGATATCAGCCGACGCTTGCCACCGACATGGGCCAGATGCAGGAGCGCATCACCACGACGACAACCGGCTCGATTACCTCCGTCCAGGCCATTTACGTTCCGGCCGACGACTTGACCGACCCGGCGCCGGCAACCTCGTTCGCGCATCTTGACGCGACGACGGTTCTGTCGCGCTCGATCGCTGAAAAGGGCATTTACCCGGCCGTCGATCCGCTCGACTCGACCTCGCGCATGCTAGACCCGCTGGTCGTCGGCGAAGAGCATTACGAAGTCGCCCGTAAGGTCCAGTCGACGCTGCAGCGTTACAAGGCCCTGCAGGACATCATCGCCATCCTGGGCATGGACGAACTGTCCGAAGAGGACAAGATTGCTGTTGCTCGCGCCCGCAAGATCGAGCGCTTCCTGTCGCAGCCGTTCTTCGTCGCCGAAGTCTTCACCGGCTCGCCGGGCAAGCTGGTCGCTCTCGAAGACACGATCAAGGGCTTCAAGGGCCTGGTCAACGGTGAATACGATCACCTTCCGGAAGCTGCCTTCTACATGGTCGGCTCGATGGAAGAAGCGATCGAAAAGGCCAAGAAGCTCGCAGCTGCTTGATGAGCGACGCGCTAGACGAGATATTCTGCTGCGATTCCCTGAAGGGGGTCGTGGCGGATCTTCCGGAACCGGCAGCGCCGACTATCTATCGCGCAGATAATGGCGTGCTGATGATGGTGGTGGGGCTGGTTCAGAGCGAAGAAGGCCTCGGTTATCTCGACCAAGCGATAATGCACTGCCCGTTCTGCGGGACCCTATTGCAAGATGCGAAAGCCATAGCCGAGAAGGTAAGTCACTGATGGCTGACAATTTCAACTTTGAGCTCGTTTCGCCGGAGCGTCTGCTGCTGTCGGAGATGGTGACTGAGGTCGTCATTCCGGCAACCGAAGGCGAGATGACGGTTATGGCGCACCATGCGCCGACGATGACGACGGTCAAGCCTGGTGTCGTGAGCGTGCGTTCGGCTTCCGGCAAGAAGCAGGATTACGTCGTATTCGGCGGTTTTGCCGATATCCTGCCGACCGGCTGCACATTGCTTGCCGAATCCGCTGTTCCGGTTGAGGAACTGCACAAGGACGAGCTGACCCGTCGCATCGAGGCCGCCCGCACGGAACTCGAGAATACCGAGCTGCACGAGCATAAGTCGAAGCTCGAACATTTCATCATGGAACTGACGCATCTGAGCGGCGTCGTCCAGCAGGATTGATTACAATCGACTGCAACGATCAAAGGCGGCTGCAACAGCCGCCTTTTTTGTTGATTCATCTCCCAGGGATGGGGCAGACAGTATCCATCGGCGGCTTCAGAGGAAGACGGCGCGGCCGTTAATGGCCGCCTCGCCAACATGCCGGATCGTCTTAGTAGCCGGTGCCACCACGTAGCTCGATGACGAGCGTCTGCAAGAGAATCTTCACGTCGAGCAGCAGGCTGAAATGCCTGACATAGTAGATATCGCAGGCGATACGGGCGCGCGCTTGCAACGGCCGTGCCGTCGGGCCGCGCCAGCCGCGTGTCTGCGCCAGGCCGGTGATGCCGGGGCGCATGATGTGGCGTTGGTGGTAGTCCGGCACCAGCTCCTCATAGAGCCTGCCGGCTGCGCGCATATTGACCGCATGGCAGCGTGGACCGACCAGCGACATCTCGCCCAACAGGACATTGAAAAGCTGCGGCAGCTCGTCGATATTGGTCCTGCGAAGCACCGCGCCGATAGCTGTCATCCGGCTGTCGCCCTTGACGGTCTGCTGAATGCCGCTCGGATCACAAGCGTCGGTCCGCATCGAGCGGAACTTGAAGACCGTGATCTTCCGGCCGTTCAGCCCCCAGCGGATCTGGCGGAAAAATACCGGGCCGCCATCATCGAGTTTGATGAACAGAGCGATTGCCAGAAAAAACGGCGCCAGCACGATGAGGGCGCTGAGCGAGGCGGCGATATCGAACAGCCGCTTCATGCCCAGCCTCACGATCATCTTTCTTTTGACAGGGGGAAAGCTATCCGGCTGGCGAATGTTGGAGTTGGCGATAACCAGGGTCTTGGTTTTGTCCTGACGCTGAGACGGATCGAAGCGTGAATTCGTCTTCGAAGTAAAAGCATTCATAACGCAAGGTCCACAAGTTTAGATGCGATACTGAACTGAAGGGAGACAAATACATGCTCTTCTGTCGTTTGTCATCGGTCTAAATAACAAATTGCTAACCCGAATGAGGCCAAAAATGGGAGTATTTCCTTTTAAATTTAATGCCAGTAGTTGAGCTTGCTGGCGAATTATACTTTAAAAGGAGTAGCCCGATTGGATTGGGGGGATGTCAGGCGATTGCCGGTATCGATCGCCGGCCTTTCCAGCAAGTGGTAACTGAGGCTTGCGACCAGAAGCACGAGTGCTGCCGCCAGTCCACAAGATAGCAGCCAGCCGGTGACGACATTTTCTGATGAAGCCCCGAATGAGCCGGGGTTGAGCCTCTGGATCGAAATCAGGATGACTTCCTGCCAGATATAAATGCCGAAGGAGATCTTTGCGACGTAACGGACAGGGGCGTTGTCGAGCAGCCGGCCGAGGCGTTGCGAATGACAGAGCGAAACGAGCGCCGTTGCGATCGCCAGCGGGAAGACCGGGAAACCATAGGGAATCTCGAGCCAGCCGTAAGCTTCGGCGGAGCCGCCGGGCGATATGACGAGACGGTAGCCGGCAACGGCAAGAGCCAGCAGCGCTGCGGCATCGAACCAGGCGGAGGGCCTTCTTGAGAGCATGACTTCGACGCCGGCGGCAAGCGCGCCGAGCGCGAAGACGGCGAAGAAGCCGATCGGATTATATCGCGGCATCCACTCCTTTGCCCCGCCCTGGAGGCCGTATTGCCAGCCGCGTCCAATGTCGTCGAACGGAAAGACGGTGAGGATCAGCACATGGGCCAAGAGTACAGTTGCGATGACGCAGAGCCAGGCAAAGCGGGCAAGCAAGGGACGTTGTCTCAGGATGGACAAACGAAACAGCAGGAAGAAGCAGAGCGGCAGGAGGATATAGCTGGTGACCTCGAAGGGAATGGACCAGAGCGGCCCGTCGGCTTCGACAGGAAAAAATGTGCGCCAATGCCACTGGCTCATGAACAGCAGCCCGGAGAAGTAGCGGAAGGCGAGCTCCGGCGTCAGCGGCAGAGCAAGCAGCGTCAGGCTGAGGGTGAAGCTGACGGTTGCGGCCACCCAGAAGCCCGGAGCGATGCGCGCCGCCCTGCGGATTGTGTATTGGCGGAGGCTGGGCATGGTGCTGCCGTCGTCGAGCGCGCGCCAGAAGGGATGGGCAAGAAGAAAGCCGCTAAGCACGAAGAAGATGGCAACGCCGAAATTGCCGAAGCGCAGGATGTTTGCGATGGGTCCCAGTTCGTCGGGAATTCTGCGCATATCCAGCCGGAGCGCCAGATGGTGGGCGAGCACCAGCAGACAGGCCGCCGCGCGCAGAAAGTCCGCTCCGGCCAGTCTCTCCTGTTGGCGCATCTTGTCCCTCGCCTTACAGAGCCGCGCGCCTTCAGACGCGCGGCTCTGTAACACTTTGAATAACTGCATAATTTTTTCTTATATCGATTCCGATTTAAGAAATCATGCAGTGCCCAAGGGCTTTTCCGCGGAAAACCGCGATGGGCAAGGCCGGAATGGCTCAGGCCAGCAGTTCGTTGGTGTAATAGGCGGAAAAGTCCGGCTTCTCCTTGAGTGCGGCGCCATTCGCGTCGACCAGGATGCCGTTCTCGACCAGGAAGCCACCAATGGCATCGGCCTTTGCCGGGTCGAGGGTGCCGATCACGCCGGCTTCGGACTTCAGGAAGTGTCCGTCGATCAATGCCTTCTGCGAAGCCTTCACAAGGTCCGTGTTCATCAGGGCGCCGTTGCTTCCTGATATCAGCAGTTCGCAAGCTTCGTCGGGATGATCGACGGAATAGGCATAACCCTTTCGCGTTGCCTGAATGAAAGCGCGGGCATTTTCCGGACTTGCCGAGAGATAGGCGTCGCTGGAGACGATGACCGTCGTCTGCTCGTCGGGTACGCCATAATCGGCATAATGGAAGCGGCCGATCCTGCGTTTTTCCAGCTCGGCGGCGATGCCTTCCCAGGTGTAGATCTCCAGCGTGAAATCGATCGAGCCGTTGTCCAGCGCCTCGTAGGCGGAGGTGCCGAGCGTAACGGTCTTGACCTCGCCTTTGCCGCCATCGTTACGGATCATCGCGGAGATCAAAGCGCTCTCCCAGGTTCCACCGAAGCCGCCATAGGTCTTGCCGTCGAGATCCTTAGGGCTCTTGATGTCGTCGCGTCCGCCCTTGTAGATCAGGCGTGCTGTTTCGGTCTGGACGACGCCGTAGACCATCTTCACATCGCCGCCGGCGGCGCGCTGCATGAGGGCCTCGATCTCGCTGCTGATGCCGAAATCGGCGACGCCGTTCGACACCAGCGTTCCGGCGCTGGTGTCGGTGAAGGGAAGAATTTCGACATCGAGACCGGCGGCCTCGTAGAAGCCCTTCGCCTTGGCGACATAGATGCCGATATGGTTGGTGTTGGGCGTCCAATCGAGCGCCATGCGCACCTTTGCGGGCGCCGACTGGGCGAAGGCCGGGCGGCCGGCAAGGCTTGCGGCGATGGCGGCAAAGATCGTCTGGCGACGGGTGAGAAGCAGCATGGTGACCTCCTCAGGTCTCTAGAGCGTGATGCCGAAAAGTGTGAGCGGTTTTCTCATGACATCATGCTCTAACTCTTTAAATTAGAACGGGATTCAGATTTCAGGCCGACCGGCCTGAAATCATCCTTTTCCAGCGGATGAAGCAGTGTTTGCAGGATTTCGGTTTCGATCGCCTGGGCCGCCGGCGAGCCGAGATCGGCAATGCTTCTCGGGCGGGGCAGGGGAACGTGGAATTCGCGGATGATACGCGCCGGGCGGGCCGAAAGCACGTAGATCCGGTCGGAGAGGAACACCGCCTCGCGGACATCGTGGGTGATCAGCAGCGCCGTCCAGCGGTGTTCGGTCCACATGCCCTGCAGCCATTCCTGGATCTGCGTGCGCGTCAGCGCGTCGAGCGCGCCGAACGGCTCGTCGAGCAGCAGCATGTCCTGGGTCTGGACGACAGTGCGCAGCAGGGCGGCGCGCTGGCGCATGCCGCCGGATAGTTCGGATGGATAATGGTGCTCAAAACCGGCAAGGCCGAAGCGCTCAAACAGCGGCGCCACCGTGGCGCGGGCCGCGCGGCGGCTCATGCCGCGCACTTCAAGGCCAAGTGCGGCATTGTCGATGATCCGGCGCCAGGGCATCAGCGCATCGCGCTGCGGCATGAAGGCAAAGGAATGCGGCGCCTGTTCCAGCGGCGCGCCCTTGAAAAGCACGGAGCCGGAATCGGGGCGAAGCGCCTGCGTCAGCAATCGGAGCACCGTCGATTTTCCGGAGCCGGATGGGCCGACGATCGAAACGAACTCGCCGTTGGCGACCGTGAGCGAAATATCGCCCAGCACCTTCATGCCGTCGAACGACTTCGAGATGTTGCGCAGTTCGACCATCGTATCGCTCATCGCCGCGGCTCCTGCGACCGTTGCCAGGGCATGACAAGGCGCTCGATCAACAGCGTCAGTCCGAAGAGGCAGAGGGTGAGCACGGCGCTGATGACGACGGCGGCAAGCACGAGATCGGGGCGGAAATTATTCTTAGCGTTTAGGATATAGATGCCGAGGCCGCGGGCTGCGCCGGCATATTCGGCAAAGATCGCGCCGACGACGGCATAGGTGATCGAGATTCTGAGGCCGGCGAAAAAATACGGCAGCGCGGAGGGAAGACGTGCCAGGCGGAAAATCCGCCAGCGGCTGGCCTTCATCGAGTTCAGCAATTCGGCAATGTCGCGGTCGGTCGATTGATAGCCCTGCAGCAGGGCGACCAGCAGCGGAAAGAAGGTGACGAGCGCCACCAGCAGGATCTTCGGCAACAGGCCGAAACCGAACCAGAGGACGACAAGGGGTGCGATCGCCACCAGCGGCAGCGTCTGGCTGGCGATGAAAATCGGCAGCAATGCCCTGCGCATGAACGGCACGAAATCCATCAGGATCGAAGCGGCGAAGGCAAAGGCAAGCGACAGTGCGAAACCGCCGAGCGTCGCCCCCAGCGTCGGCCAGGTGTTTGATATCAGCGCCTCACGGTTCAGCCAGCCCTGGAAAACGATGCGCGAAGGCGCCGGCAGGATGGAAGGTTTGATGCCGGAAAGATCGACATAGAGTTCCCACGCCGCCAAAAAGGCGCAGCCCGCGAGAAAGGCGGGTATGCCCCGGTAGAGAGCGGCGCGGAGCGCGGCAAGGCGCGAATCCGATGGTTGTGGCGATGTCATCAGCGTTCGATTTCAGGCTTTCGTCGGGCACTGCATCATTCCTTAAATCGGAATCGATTTAGGGGTCGATCATGCAGCAATTTGAAGTGTTACAGCGTCCCTTGCGCGTCTGCCAAGACGCGCGGCACTGTATTGGCGGAGACGGTGATGTCGAGCGTCACGTGTCCCTCCGGGTTGCCGAAGCGATAGAAGGTCTCATGAATGGTCGCAAAGACAGCGCCCGCATCGCCCCGCAGCCGGGTGCAGAAATTCTTGGCGCGGTCGAAGGTGCCGGAGCGCTTCAAGAAATCGATGCAGCCATAGATCTCGTCCATATGGCTGCCGGTTCCCATGACGTAGAGCGAGAATTGCGCGGCTGCCGGCTGTCCGGTCTTCGTGGTGGTTTCAACGGCGGCAAGCGCTGCTGCAATCCGGTCGGCAAGCGGCTCCGCCCGGCCGGCGGAAGGGTTGACGCCGCAGATGGCATCGTCGGGCTCGCCCGGGCAGCCACGTGAGACCGCGGCGGACAGCACGCAGTGCTCGCCGGTATTGGCGGCGGCGACGAAAAGATCGCGCATAGCGGCGAAAAGGATATCAGGCGGGCCGACCAGCAGGGTGGAGATGTCGTCGGTCTCGATGCGCAGCCTATCGCGATAGGGATCGAGCGCCTTGATGGCATCGAGGATGATTCCGACGAAATTGCCGGACATCGGATAGAGTGACACTTGTGCGCCTGAGAACATCTGAACCTCGCTCCGCTGGCATTACCCAGATCAGCTTTGAAGGGTCCAGAGGCTTGGCGCCTCACATCTCAGCCCCGGCGATACGGAGCTCCCCTGTTATTTCGGCTGAAACTATCATCGGGTTTTTCTTCCCGCAACCGCAAAATTGCAAACCCGTCCACCCGGTCGGAAGGCACCTTGAGGGGAACACCCGAGGGACTTCCGTTCGGGTGTTCCCCTGGTGGGCCCGTACCTGCCGGGAACGGACCGCAGCTCTCTGCCTCAGGCAGCGATATCGGCATAGAGGCCCCGATCGGTGGCGAGCCACCGATCGGGCTTTACGGCTGCCGGAGCAAACGGTATAAAACCTCAACCAATATTGAGGTCAAGAGACGATGGGTACGATTCCTGCAACGCCGCTCGGCAGGCTCCTGACGGTCGGTGAAGTGGCGGAGCGCAGCGGCCTTGCCGTCTCGGCGCTGCATTTTTACGAGACCAAAGGACTGATCTCGAGCATCCGCTCCCGCGGCAACCAGCGGCGTTATGGGCGCGATGTGCTTCGCCGTCTCGGCATCATCAAGGTGGCGCAGCGTGTCGGCATTCCACTTGCGGAAATCCAGGCAGCGTTCAGGTCCCTGCCGCAGGGACGCACGCCGACGGTCGCCGACTGGCAGACGCTGTCAGCGCGCTGGAAGGATGATCTCGATGTGCGAATCAGCCGGCTCAGCCTGTTGCGAGACCGATTGACCGGCTGCATCGGCTGCGGTTGCCTGTCGATCGAAAGCTGTCCGTTGCGCAATCCCTGCGACCGGCTCGGCCAGGAAGGGCCGGGTGCGCGGCTTCTGGAGGCCGAAAGCTAACTCCTGGGGAGGCTGGGTCCTCCCGGAAAGATCGATGCCTGCCTTTCTTTCGATTGCCGCGCTCATATGTTAAGGGCGAGTGACGCAACCGGCGGCACTGTCCGCGAGGAGGACGGCTTCGTGTTTCATCCCAGACTGTTCGAAAATCGCAATGTCGTCGTCACCGGCGCCGGCCGCGGCATTGGCCTCGAAGTCGCTCGGCAGTTTCTGGACTGCGGCGCGAAGGTGATCGTCCATACCGGGCGCAAGCCGGGACGGGATCTGCCGGATTTCCTGCTGACGGCTGAATCAGAAAGACGGGCGCTGCTGTTGCATGCCGATTTCTCCGCCGCCGGCGGGGCGGCGCAATTTGCCGAACAGGTTCTGGCTTTCTTCGACAGGGTGCATGTGCTCGTCAACAATGCCGGCACCATGCTTGGCCGGTTTCCCGCTGACACGCTGACCGACGCAGAATATGAGGCGGTCATACGTCTCAACCAGACATCGGTGGTGATGCTGACGCGGGCTTTGCTGCCGGCATTGAAGGCGGCCGACGGCGCTGCCATCGTCAACACCGTGTCGATTTCGGCGCTGACCGGCGGCAGTCCCGGCTCCTCGATCTATTCGGCCTCGAAAGCCTTTGTTGCGACCTATTCCAAAGCGCTTGCCCGCGAGCTTGCCCCGGATGGCATCCGCGTCAACTGCGTCTCGCCGGGAACGATCGAGACGGATTTCCACGAGCGCTATTCCTCCAGAGAAAAGCTGGAGCAGACGAGGAAATCCATCCCCCTGCAGCGGCTCGGCACGGCGGAGGATTGCGCTCCCGCCTACCTGTTCCTGGCGGCTCCCTCGCTCTCCGGATACATCACCGGCCAGGTGATCGAGATCAATGGCGGACAGCTTATCTGCTGATTTACTTGGATCTTTTTTGGCATTTCATCACTATTGACCAATTCGCTTTTGCGAATATGCTATTGTGCTGATCTACCTCACCGCCTCCTTCCGAGATATCGAATGCCGTTGCCTAAACCGGAGCCGGGTATGACCGGCGAGGAGTTGCATAAACTCGCTGGAAAAGCCCATGAAGCGAGCGATCTGCTGAAAGCTTTGGCGCATCACACCCGACTTCTGATCCTCTGCATACTGGCGAAAGAGGAGCGGACGGTCGGTGAAATCGAAAATATTCTCGGTATTCAGCAGGCGATGGTCTCGCAGCAGCTTGCGCGTTTGAGGCTCGAAGGCCTAGTCAATACACGCCGTCAGGGCAGGCTGGTTTATTACAGCATCGGCAATGTCAGCGTGCTTGGCTTCCTCGAATCGCTCTTCGATCTATTTCCGGCTGCAGAAAACTGCTAAAGCGCGTCGCATAGAACTTGCTTCATGCGACGGGCTTTTTTTTGTTTTATGCATGTCGTGCCAAAGCCGCTGCCCGGTTTTGGGCGACATGCATCAGCACCCACCCTTGCGGAGTGTGCCTGCTATGTCGAAGATGAGGCCGGACGCGAAATGTCGCGGGAGACCGGATGATCGACAAGCTGGAATTCTTCATCGCCCTTGCCAATGAAAAGCACTTCGGCCGCGCCGCCGAGGAATGCGGGATCTCGCAGCCGACGCTATCTGCGGCTATCCGGCAGCTCGAGGATCAATTGGGTGTCATGCTGGTGCAGCGCGGCTCGCGATTCCAGGGGCTGACGCCGGAAGGGCAGCGCGTGTTGGAATGGGCCCGTCGCATCGTCGGCGATGCCCGCACCATGCGCGAGGAGATGCGCGCCGCGCGCCGCGGCCTTTCCGGCCATATTCGCCTTGCCGCCATTCCGACCGCGCTCGCCATGCTGTCGCGTATCACCACGCCTTTTCAAGAACGGCACCCCGGCGTGACCTTCTCGATCGTCTCGCGCAATTCGCTGCAGGTGCTGAGCATGCTCGAGAATCTCGAAATCGATGCCGGCATCACCTATCTCGAAAACGAGCCGCTCGGCCGAGTCACCACCGTTCCGCTTTATGCCGAGCGCTATAATCTGATCACGGCTGCAGGCAGCCCCTTGTCTGATCGCGACAACGTGACCTGGCGCGAGGTTGGCGATCTTCGGCTTTGTCTATTGACGGCCGACATGCAGAACCGCCGCATTATCAACCGGCACCTGACGGAAGCCGGCGCCACGGTGCATCCGACGCTCGAATCCAACTCGATGATCGTGCTGTTCTCGCATGTCCGGACCGGGCGCTGGGCGAGCATCATGCCGCGCAACGTCGCGAAATCCTTTGGATTTCCAGTGGAAATCCGGATGATTCCGATTATCGAGCCGGAGGCGCATCATCTGGTCGGGCTTGTCGCGCCTTATCGCGAGCCGTTTACGCCGCTCGTATCGGCCTTGCTGCACGAAGCGCGGGTGCTCGTACAGGATGAGGAACTCTGATAGAAAAAACCTATCGATCCACGAGATAGCTTTATTGATTGCCGGCGGCTTCCCTGAGATGTTGCTTGCGGAATAGCGTTGGGGGAGCGCGCCCATTCCGCAACGCGCTAGAACAGGATGATTTTAGGCCGGATCGGCCTAAAATCTGAATCCTCTTCTAAATTAAAGGGTTAGAGCATGATGTCGTCCGAAAACCGCTCACACTTTTCGGCGTCATGCTCTAGAGCAATTCCAGCAAAAGTGTGAAGCGGTTTTGCGTTTGGAATTGCATAAAAACAAAGAGATAGAGCATTTTCGTGACTCGAAGAAAAACGGAAATGCTCTAGCCGCTGGGAGAGCTGCCTTATGACCATTCATATCGCCGAGGGCGATATCACAACGCGCACCCGTTCCATCATAGCCGATCTGCGCTTTCTCGAAGGGCCGCTGCTTCCCATTCTGCACCAGGTTCAGGAAGAATTCGGCTATGTGCCGTCGGAAGCCCTGCCTGTGATTGCGGAGGAATTGAACCTCTCCCGCGCCGAGGTGCATGGCGTGATGACTTTTTACCACGATTATCGCGATCATCCCACCGGCCGGCATGTGCTGAAGCTCTGTCGTGCCGAAGCCTGTCAGTCGATGGGTGGCGATGCGCTGGCCGAACGCCTCAAGACGCTGCTCGGCATCGATTTCCATCAGACAACGCTTGATGGCGCCGTGACGCTGGAGCCGGTCTACTGTCTCGGGCTCTGCGCCTGCGCGCCGGCGGCGATGCTCGATGGCGAAGTCTATGGCCGGATCGACGATCAGATGGCTGCGGAACTTGTCGCGGAGGCACGCCGATGACAGTCAGGATTTATGTTCCGCGCGATGCCGCAGCGCTGGCGCTCGGGGCCGAAAAGGTGGCAAAGGCGATTGCCCAGGAGATCGCCGCCCGCGGCTTCGATGCAGAGATCGTGCGCAACGGCTCGCGCGGAATGTTCTGGCTGGAGCCGCTGGTCGAGATCGAGGTCGCCGGCAAGCGGATCGGCTACGGGCCGGTGAAGGCGAGGGATGTGCCTGGCCTGTTCGATGCCGGGATGGCTGATGGTGGCGATCACCCGCTCTGTCTCGGGGAGGTTGAAGACCTCCCGTTCCTCAAAGGACAGACCCGCCTGACCTTTGCCCGCTGCGGCGTGACCGATCCGCTGTCGCTCGCCGATTACGAGGCGCATGGCGGTCTTGCCGGTCTTCGCCGCGCCGTTTCGATGTCACCCGCCGAGGTCGTCAAGGAAGTCACCGATTCCGGCCTGCGCGGACGCGGCGGCGCAGGCTTTCCCACAGGCATCAAGTGGAAGACCGTTCTCGACGCCGCCGGCGAACGCAAATATATCGTCTGCAATGCCGATGAGGGCGACAGCGGCACGTTTGCCGACCGGATGATCATGGAGGGTGATCCCTTCGTGCTGATCGAGGGTATGGCGATCGCAGGCCTCGCCACGGGAGCGACGAAAGGCTACGTCTACACGCGGTCGGAATATCCGCATGCGATCGCGGTGATGAGCGAGGCTGTCGGCATTGCGCGCCAGGCCGGTATTCTCGGCCTGTCGGTGCTCGGCTCCGGTCGTGCCTTCGATATCGAGGTGCGCACCGGCGCCGGCGCCTATGTCTGCGGCGAGGAGACGGCGCTGCTGAACAGTCTCGAAGGCAAGCGCGGCGTTGTGCGCGCCAAGCCGCCGCTGCCGGCGCATCAGGGGCTGTTTAACTGTCCGACCGTCATCAACAACGTGATCTCGCTCGCGTCCGTGCCGGTGATCATGGAAAAGGGTGCCGCATTCTATCGCGATTTCGGCATGGGCCGCTCGCGTGGCACCATTCCGCTGCAGATCGCCGGCAATGTCAGATATGGCGGGCTTTATGAAACGGCCTTCGGCCTTTCGCTCGGAGATATCGTCGACGCGATCGGCGGCGGCACGGCGACAGGGCGACCGGTCAAGGCCGTGCAGGTCGGCGGGCCGCTTGGCGCCTATTTCCCGCGGGCGCTGTTCGACACGCCGTTCGATTATGAATCCTTCGCCGCCAAGGACGGGCTGATCGGCCATGCCGGTATCGTCGTCTTCGACGACAGCGCCGATATGCTGAAGCAGGCGCGTTTCGCCATGGAATTCTGCGCCGTCGAAAGCTGCGGCAAGTGCACGCCCTGCCGCATCGGCTCGACACGCGGCGTCGAGACGGCCGACAAGATCGCCCAAGGTATCGAGCCGGAGAAGAACAGGGCGCTGCTTGCCGACCTCTGCAACACGATGAAGTTCGGTTCGCTCTGTGCGCTCGGCGGTTTCACGCCTTATCCCGTCGTGAGTGCGATGACGCATTTCCCCGAGGATTTTTCGCCGGCGCCGATGGTGGAGGCGGCTGAGTGATGACATCAGACGTCGCACCTACACTCTTTCCTGCATCGCGCATTTCCACTTCCGTACAGGGGGCCGACCATGTCGCTCATCCATGAAATCGACTACGGCACTCCGGCTTCGAAGTCCGAGGCGATGGTGACGCTCACTATCGACGGGCAGCAGATCAATGTGCCGGAAGGTACCTCCATCATGCGGGCCTCGATGGAGGCCGGCATCAAGGTGCCGAAGCTCTGTGCCACCGATATGGTCGACGCTTTCGGTTCCTGCCGGCTCTGCCTCGTCGAGATCGAGGGACGCAACGGCACACCTGCCTCCTGCACGACGCCGGTGGCGGCAAACATGGTGGTGCATACGCAGACAGGTCGGCTGAAGGATATCCGCCGCGGCGTGATGGAACTCTATATTTCCGACCATCCGCTCGACTGTCTGACCTGTGCTGCCAACGGCGATTGCGAATTGCAGGACATGGCGGGTGCCGTCGGCCTGCGCGATGTGCGCTACGGCTACGAGGGCGACAACCACGTCAAGGCGCGCAGCAATGGCGACATCAATCTGAAATGGATGCCGAAGGACGAGTCCAACCCCTATTTCACCTATGATCCCTCCAAGTGCATCGTCTGTTCGCGCTGCGTGCGCGCCTGCGAGGAAGTGCAGGGCACCTTCGCGCTGACGATCGAGGGGCGCGGTTTCGGTTCGCGCGTGTCCCCCGGCATGCACGAGAATTTCATCGAATCCGAATGCGTCTCCTGCGGCGCCTGCGTCCAGGCCTGCCCGACGGCGACGCTGACGGAAAAGTCGGTGATAGAGATCGGCCAGCCGGAACATTCGGCCGTCACCACCTGCGCCTATTGCGGCGTCGGCTGCTCCTTCAAGGCGGAAATGCGCGGCGAGGAACTGGTGCGCATGGTGCCGTGGAAGGACGGCCAGGCCAATCGCGGCCATTCCTGCGTCAAGGGCCGCTTCGCTTACGGCTATTCCACCCATAAGGACCGGATCCTCAACCCGATGATCCGCGAAAAGGTCAGCGATCCCTGGCGGGAGGTCAGCTGGGACGAAGCCTTCGCGCATGTGGCGTCGGAGTTCCGCCGCATCCAGTATCAATACGGCCGCGAGGCGATCGGCGGTATCACCTCTTCACGCTGCACCAATGAAGAGACCTATCTGGTGCAGAAGCTGATCCGCGCCGGCTTCGGCAACAATAATGTCGATACCTGCGCCCGTGTCTGCCATTCGCCGACCGGTTACGGTCTCGGTCAGACATTCGGCACGTCGGCCGGCACGCAGAATTTCGACAGTGTCGAGCAATCTGATGTCGTCGTCATCATCGGTGCCAATCCGACCGACGGCCATCCGGTGTTCGGCTCGCGGCTGAAGAAGCGGTTGCGCCAGGGCGCCAAGCTGATTGTCATCGATCCGCGCCGCACCGATATCGTCCGGTCGCCGCATATCGAAGCCTCCTACCACCTGCCGCTGAAGCCTGGCACCAATGTCGCTGTCATGACGGCGCTGGCGCATGTGATCGTCACCGAAGGGCTCTTCGACGAGACGTTCATCCGTGAGCGCTGCGACTGGTCGGAGTTCGAGGACTGGGCCGGTTTCGTCGCCGAACCGCAGTACAGCCCCGAACAGACCGAGATCTTCACCGGCGTGCCGGCGGCGGATCTGCGTGGCGCGGCAAGGCTCTTTGCCAAGGGCGGCAATGGCGCGATCTATTACGGTCTCGGCGTCACCGAACACAGCCAGGGCTCGACCACGGTTATCGCCATCGCCAATCTGGCGATGGCGACCGGCAATATCGGCCGTCCCGGTGTCGGCGTGAACCCGCTGCGCGGCCAGAACAACGTGCAGGGCTCCTGCGATATGGGCTCGTTCCCGCACGAACTGCCGGGCTACCGGCATATTTCCGACGATGCGACGCGTGATATCTTCGAAAAGCTCTGGGGCGTGAAGCTCAACGACGAGCCGGGCCTGCGCATTCCGAACATGCTGGATGCGGCGGTCGACGGCTCCTTCAAGGGCCTCTACGTTCAGGGCGAGGACATTCTCCAGTCCGATCCGGATACCAAACATGTCGCAGCCGGGCTTGCGGCGATGGAATGCGTCGTCGTGCAGGACCTGTTCCTCAACGAGACTGCCAATTACGCCCATGTCTTCCTGCCGGGCTCGACCTTCCTCGAGAAAGACGGCACCTTCACCAATGCTGAGCGCCGCATCAACCGCGTGCGCAAGGTGATGTCGCCGCGCAACGGCTATGGCGACTGGGAGGTGACGCAAAAGCTTGCCCAGGCGATGGGGCTCAACTGGAATTACACCCATCCGTCGGAGATCATGGACGAGATCGCCGTGACGACGCCAAGCTTTGCGATGGTCTCCTACGACTATCTCGACAAGATCGGCTCGGTGCAGTGGCCCTGCAACGAGAAGAACCCGCTCGGCTCGCCGATCATGCATGTCGACGGCTTCGTGCGCGGCAAGGGCAAATTCATCCGCACCGAATATGTCGCGACCGACGAGCGCACCGGCCCGCGCTTCCCGCTGCTGCTCACCACCGGCCGCACTCTCAGCCAGTACAATGTCGGGGCGCAGACGCGGCGCACCGAAAATGTCGTCTGGCACGCCGAAGACCGGCTGGAGATCCATCCGCACGATGCCGAGCAGCGCGGCATTCGCGACGGCGACTGGGTAAAGCTCGGCAGCCGCTCCGGCGACACCACGCTGAGATCCCTGATTACCGATCGTGTTGCGCCGGGTGTGGTCTATACGACCTTCCATCATCCCAATACGCAGGCGAACGTCATCACCACCGATTTCTCCGACTGGGCGACGAACTGCCCTGAGTACAAGGTGACGGCGGTGCAGGTCTCGCCTTCCAACGGGCCGAGCGAATGGCAGCGCGAATATGACGAGCAGGCGCGGCAATCGCGCCGCATCGCCAGCAAGCTCGAGGCGGCCGAGTGACGATGCGGGGGTGGTTTGGCAAGGAGGGATTTGCATCATGACCTTCCAAACCACCGCCCGTGCTCCCGAAACCGCCCGCCGCAACGGCCTCATGCACTCCGGCTCTCGCATCGTGCCGGAAGAAGTGCCGATTGCCTTTTCCTATGGCGGCAGCTCGCATGCGGTGATGATGGCGACGCCCGATGATCTCGAGGATTTCGCCGTCGGTTTCAGTCTGACCGAAGGGATTATCACCGAACGCGCCGAGATAGCGGCCATCGAGATCGTCGAAGGCGAGCAGGGGATCGATGTGCAGGTGAGCCTTGTCGACGACGTCGCGGATCGCCTGCGAGCACGACGCCGCAGCATGGCCGGCCCGGTCGGCTGCGGGCTCTGCGGCATCGAATCGATCGAGCAGGCGGTGCGGCCGGTGCCGGATGTCTCGGCATCGCCGCTGACGCTGTCGCATGCCGATATCGTACGCGCCGTTTCGCTGCTGAACGAGGCACAGCCGCTGCATCGGGAGACCCGGGCGGTACACGGCGCCGGCTTCTATCTCCCGGCCAAGGGATTGGTTGCTGTGCGGGAAGATGTCGGCCGGCACAATGCGCTCGACAAGCTCTGCGGCGCCGTCATCGACGCCGGCGAAAACGGCCGGAACGGCGCCGTCGCCGTAACCAGCCGGCTCTCGGTCGAGATGGTGCAGAAGGCGGCGATCCTTGGTTCTCCCGTGCTCATCGCCATATCCGCACCGACGGCGCTTGCCATCCGCACGGCCGAAGAGGCCGGCATGACGCTCGTCGCTCTGGTGCGCGGCGAGGATTTCGAGATTTTCACCCACCCGCACCGCATCTCGCCCGGAAGCATTGCCGATGTCGCATGATACCAAGACCAAGCTGGTTTACATGGCAAACCAGATCGCCACCTTTTTCAAGAGCCAGCCGGCAAGCGAAGCCGTCGAGGGCGTCGCCACCCATATCAACAAATTCTGGGAGCCGCGCATGCGGCGGCAATTGTTCGAAATCCTGGAGAACCCTGAGAACGGCCTGGATGCACTGGTGCTGCAGGCCGCTCCCTTGATCCGAAAGCCCGCGCCGGAAGCAAACCAGGCCCGGTAGTGTTGATCGGCTCATGCAGGACGGGGGCAGGGGCACCTGCCTGCGCATCGGCCTCCTGCGGCGTTCTTTACCGCGTATGCCGTGCCGTATGATCAAAGTGCCGCCGTGTGGCGGCACCGTATAATGGCGATGTGCCGGAAGACTGACATCAAAACTCTTCCCAGCTCTGTGCGGCAGTACCGCCATGTGCTTTTGCAACACGCGAAACCAGATGCAGCGCCGGCGAGCTTGGCTGTCTCGCGTCTAACCTGCCGGCAGTCTGCTGGGCCTGTATCCGGGTCTGACCGGGCAGCCGGAACCTGGCCAGCAGGAGCCGCAGCATTTCGGCTTCGTTTGCCAGGTTATGGCTGGCGGCGGTGCTTTCCTCGACCATGGCGGCATTCTGCTGGGTTGCCTGGTCCAGCGTATTGACCGCCTGGTTGATTTCCTTGAGGCCGGTTGCCTGTTCCTTTGAGGCTTCGACGATGGCGACGACGTTGCCGTTGATATCGCCGACCTGTGTGACGATCTCCTCGAGCGCCTTGCCGGTCTGGCCGACGAGGCCGACGCCGTTCTTGACGAGGTCGCTCGACGTATTGATCAGCGCCTTGATCTCCTTGGCGGCTTTGGCAGAGCGCTGGGCGAGTTCGCGGACCTCCTGTGCCACCACGGCGAAGCCCTTGCCGGCCTCGCCGGCACGGGCTGCCTCGACGCCGGCATTCAGCGCCAGAAGGTTGGTCTGAAAGGCGATATCGTCGATAACGCCGATGATGTTGGTGATTTCGCGCGAGGATTGCTCGATCTGGCCCATGGCGGCAACGGCGTTGCGGACCACAACGCCCGACTGCTCGGCACCCTGCTTGGTCACGGCGACGAGGCGGCCTGCCTCATCGGCGCGGCGGCTGGAATCGTTGACGGTGGTGGTGATCTCCTCCAGCGCGGCTGCGGTCTCCTCGATCGATGCGGCCTGCTGTTCCGTCCGCTTGGAAAAGGAGTCGGCCGATCCGCCGATCTCGTTCGAGCCGGCGGCGATCGCAGTGGCATTCGCGCCGATCGTTTTCATCGTCTCGGCAAGGCCGGTGACGGCGGTGTTGAAATCCTGGCGCAATTGCTCCATCGAGGGGACAAAGGGCGTATCCACCGTCCTCGTCAGATCGCCTTCGGAAAGCTGACGCAGCGCGCCGCCGAGCAGGGATATCGCGCTCATCCGCTGGGTGACGTCGGTTGCGAACTTCACCACCTTGTAGATCTTGCCGTCGGCATCGACGATCGGGTTATAAGCTGCCTGAATCCAGATTTCGCGGCCGCCCTTGCCGAAGCGGACGAACTCGTTGGCGATGAATTCGCCGTCGGCGAGACGTCGCCAGAAGCTGCTGTAATCCTCGGTGCGGGTATATGCCGGGTCGCAGAAGATGCTGTGATGTTTGCCGATGATTTCGGCCAGGGAATATCCCATGGCCTGACAGAAATTCTCATTGGCGGTCAGGATCTCGCCCTTCGGGGTGAATTCGATCACCGCCTGCGAGCGCGAGATCGCTTCAAGCTTGCCGGAATCCTCGACCGCCTGCTTCTTCGCGGCGGTGATATCGGCGGCAAACTTCACCACCTTGTATGGCTTTCCGCCCCTGGAAACAGGGTTATAGGAAGCCTGGATCCATATCTCCCTGTTGCCCTTGGCAAGGCGCTTATAAGCGCCGGCATCATATTCGCCGCGTCCAAGCCGCGCCCAGAAAGCGCGATATTCGGGCGTCGCTGTATAGGCCGGCTCGCAAAACATGCTGTGATGTTTGCCGACGATCTCGTTCAGGCGGTAACCAAGCGCGTTGCAGAAATTCTCATTCGCCGTGAGAATATTTCCCTTGAGATCGAATTCGATGATCGCCTGCGATTTGGAGATGGCGTCAAGAATGTATTTCGAATCGGAGGTTAGACCAAACATTCCTGTCCCTTTGAGATGCACAGCTTTTGCTGTTTCGGCCGGAGAAGCGAGGGGGCGGACGAGGTATGCGGGGCCGGGAAGAACCGGTAGCCGGTACCACTCCCTCTGCGCCGGAGACTTCATCCGTATGCATCACCATGCTGAGGGAGTGTGGTTAAAATTGCGTATAAAAGATATTGCTTATATTGCTTAAAGTTGAAAGAAGTGACATTCGACTGAAGTCCAACGTGTAATACTGCAATAAAAAACCGCCCGAAGTGGGCGGTTTTTTATAGTTGAATCGTTTAAGCGGATCAGGCCGCCAGTTCGTCCGTCTCGTTTTCCTTGAACATCTTGGCGAGGTTCAGGAAGCAGATCATGCCATTTTCTGAAGCGATGATGCCTTCGCAATAGGCGCGGTCGAAGGACGCGGTCACCTCAGGCACCGGCTGGACCTGGCTGGACGAGATGGTGAGAATATCCGAGACGCGGTCGACGAGCATGCCGATAACCATGCTGTGAACTTCGGCGACGACAATGGCGCTGCGCTCGTTGGCAACGGTGCTCTTCATGCCGAGCTTGTAGGCGAGGTCGATGATCGGGATCACCGAGCCGCGCAGGTTCATGACGCCGATGACATCGGCCGGCGCATGCGGGATCGGCGTCGACGGCGCCCAGCCGCGGATTTCGCGGATGGTCGTGGTCTTGACGCAGAATTCCTGATCATGCAGGCGGAAGGCAATGATCTCGAGCGTATCGCCGCTGAAGCTAGTGGAATTGATCGTGGCCATAGAATTCTTCCCAACTGTCGTAAGCCAGGGCAGAAGCAGGCGCGCCACCATTGGCACGGACGAGCTTTGCCTTCACACCACGCGATGACATTGCTTTTCGCGAAGCATCGTTACGGTTACTGACGACATTAACGGAAGAGTGTTGCCCAAATCTAAATTGGCAGGCCAGATGGCAAAGGTTTTCTGCCTCGGGCGGAAGCCGGCGACCCGCAAATGCGTGGCCGGCGCCGAACAACTCGACGATCCGGCTCAGGTGATCGTCTTTTCAATCTGCGAGACCGCCCAATCCACCTGCTCTCTTGATATGATCAAGGGCGGGGCGAGGCGGATCGTATGGTCGTGGGTATCCTTGGCGAGAAGGCCGCGCTCCTTCAGCGCATGGCAATATTGCCGTGCGCCGCCGGCTTCGGGTTCCAGTTCGACGGCCATCATCAGGCCGCGGCCGCGCACGTCCCTGACGATGTTCGAACGGATCGATCTGAGGCCTTCGAGGAAATAGTCGCCCATCTCAGCGGCGTTCTCGATCATGCCCTCTTCCGTCAGCACCTTCAGGGCGGTGCGCGCCACCGCGCAGGCGAGCGGATTGCCGCCGAAGGTCGAGCCGTGCTGGCCGGGCTTGAGCACACCTAGAACCTCGGAATTGGAAAGCACGGCCGAGACGGGATAGAAGCCGCCGGACAGCGCCTTGCCGATCAGCGTCACATCGGCCTCGATGCCTTCGTGTTCCTCGGCCAGCAGCTTGCCGGTGCGGCCGAGGCCGGTCTGAATCTCGTCGAGAATGAGGGTGACGTTGTTATCAGTGCAGAGCCCGCGGATGCGGGTGAAATAACCGGCCGGCGGGATGACGACGCCAGCTTCCCCCTGGATCGGCTCGATCAGGGCGGCCACCGTATTGCCGTTGATGGCGGCGGCGAAAGCCTCGGCATCGCCGAAGGGAATGATGCGGAAACCGGCGGTGTAGGGGCCGAAGCCGGTGCGGGCGTCGGGATCGGTGGAGAAGCTGATGATGCTCAGCGTCCGGCCATGGAAATTATCGGCGCAGACGATGATCTCCGCCTTGCCTTCCGGTACGCCCTTGACCTCGTATCCCCATTTGCGCACCGCCTTGATGGCGGTTTCCACCGCCTCGGCGCCGGAATTCATCGGCAGGATCTTATGCGAGCCGGTGAGGGCCGCGAGTTCTTCGTAGAGATAGGCGAGCTGGTCGTTGCGGAAGGCGCGGGAGGTGAGTGTCAGCCTGCCCGCCTGCTCGACCATGGCGGCGAGGATCTTCGGATGGCAATGGCCCTGGTTGACGGCGGAATAGGCCGAGAGGCAATCGAGATAACGATTGCCGTCGGTATCCCAGACATAAACCCCTTCGCCGCGCGTCAGCACGACGTCGAGCGGCTTGTAGTTGTGGGCGCCGAGCCGCTGTTCCGTGGCGATCAGTTTTTCCGAAGTGTTCATGGCCGTTCTCCCTTTATGCGGCGTGGGCCGTCTATGCGGCACGGGTTGGGCGATCGAAGATGCGGCGGCCGAAGAGGCTTGCCGTCAGCTCCACCAGAATGCGGGCGCTCTTGCCGCGATCGTCGAGAAACGGATTGAGTTCAACGAGATCGAGCGACGAAACGAGGCCGCTGTCGGACAGCATTTCCATCACCAGATGCGCCTCGCGAAAGGTCGCGCCGCCAGGCACTGTCGTGCCGACGCCGGGGGCGATTTCGGGGTCGAGGAAATCGAGGTCGAGGCTGACATGCAACAGGCCGTTCGCCTTGGCGACGATACTGACGATCTCTCGCATGATGGCGCCGATGCCCTGCTCGTCGATGGCGCGCATATCGAAAACGTTGACGCCATGTTCGTGGATTTCCTCGCGTTCGCGCGCATCGACCGAGCGGATGCCGACCTGGAAGACATTCTTCGGGTCGACGAACGGACGATCCCTAGGAAGAATTTCGGCAAACTCCGCCTCGCCGCAGAAGAAGGCGACGGGCATGCCGTGAATATTGCCGGAGGGCGAGGTGGTCGGGGAATTGAAATCGGTGTGGGCATCGAGCCAAAGCACGAAGAGCGGCCGGCCTTTGCTGGCGGCGTAACGAGCCATGCCGGAGACGGTGCCCATGGAAAGGCTATGGTCGCCGCCGAGGATCAGCGGAAAACGGCCGGAGGCGGCCACGTCGTGGACGCTGCTTTCGAGAGCCCGCGTGAAGGCGCCGACGATCCTGAGATTATGGGCCTTCGGATGATTCGGCAGGTCCATTGCCGGCACAATCCTCAGATCGCCGATGTCGGCGACGTCATGGCCAAGCTCGATCAGTGTCTGGTCAACGCCGGCAATGCGCAGCGCCGCAGGCCCCATGGCAGCGCCTCTGCGGCCGGAGCCTTCTTCCAGCGGCGCGCCGATGAGGGTGACAGATTGTGATTGGGCATTCATCTAAGGGGCTCCATGTTGAGGCCGGTTTCGGCCGATATTGGGTTAAAGGGCTGGCGGCAAAAAGATGGAAAAATGTAAGAAATGGAGTATGATTGCGCAGGTTGATAAATCTATTTTGACAAAGTGATCAGCGTGGACGATCTCGATACTGAGCTCCTGAGTGCACTTCGCCACAATGCCCGGATTTCCGTCTCTTCGCTTGCGGCGATGACCGGCGCATCGCGGGCAACGGTTGCCGCCCGGATCGACCGGCTGGTCGCCGGGGGCACCATTGTCGGCTTCACCATCCGCACCGGTCATGAGACCCGGTCGGCTGGGGTGCGCGCCATCGTCATGATTGAGGTGCTCGGCAAGCTCGCCGATAGGGTGGCCGATCAGTTGCGGGGTCTGCCGCAAGTGCGCGCGCTTCACAGCACCAACGGCAAATGGGATTTCGTCGCCGAACTCGAAGATCGCGACCTTGCGTCATTCGACGAGACGCTGCGACGCATCCGGCTGATCAACGGCATCAACTCGACCGAGAGCACTATTCTGCTTAAGACCAGCAAGATGGGTTTTTAAGCCGGCTCAATATTCCCGTTCGTAGACGATGCCCGCTTCGCCCGCACCGTTGCCGCCGGCAGCACCCCGCAGTTTAACGCCGCGGCCGACATCGAGGTTGATGATTGCCTTGGCGCCGGCCGCTCCGCCCTGCTGCAGTTCGAAATAGGTGCGGTCGTTGAGATAGCGCCCGACGCTGACGCTGGTCTGGCCCTTGGAATCGGTGCTGATGTCGAGATCGTCGACGCCGAGTTGGTTACGCAGGCCTTCGAAAAGCGAGTTGGAGCGGTTGCCGGCCAGTTGGCTGACGGCGTCGGCGAGCTGGGCGATCTGCACCGGCGAGAGCTTCGACATCGACTGGCCAAAGATCAGCTGTGCCAGAACCTCGTCCTGCGGCAGTTGGGGCGAGGAGGAAAAGGTGATCGCCGGGTCGGTGGCAAGGCCGGCGACGTCGACGGTCAGCGTCGTCGAACCGGAAGCCGAGGTCGCTTCCATATCAAGGGCCGGCGTCAGGTCGCCGGCAAAAGTGATCCGGCTTTTGTCGGTGAAATCCAGGCGGCGGTTGAGAATGGTCAAGCGACCGCGGCGCATGGTGAATCCGCCGGTCACGATGGGCGCTGCCGCCGTTCCGCTGATCGTCACACGGCCGCCGAGCTCGGCATCGATGCCGCGGCCGCGCACGAAAATATGCGAGGGCGCGTCGATTTCGAGATCGAGGGTGATCGTCGAGGATTTTTCGCCGGGTTTCCGTTCGCCGTCGTCGCGCAGTTGCGCAAGTACTGCCCGCGGCGCATTCTTATGGCGGATGTCGATCTGACTGAGCGAGGTCGGCAATTTTTCCGGGACGGTGATCGAGGTCTTGTCCAGGCGAAGCTTGCCGCTCAAAGTCGCATTCATAATCGGCCCGCGCAGGGCGATCGTGCCGTTGACTGTCGAGACGACAAGCGTTCCATCGACATAGACCGCCTTGTCGAGTTTGATCGAAATGTCGGCGGGAAAGCCACCGGCCGGCTGGATGCCGATGGTGCCGCTTGCCGAAATCGTGCCGCCGCCGCCAAGATTGCCGCTGAGGCGCGATATCACGGCTTGGCTGCCATTGAAGGTCACGGTTGCGGTCAGATTGTTGACGGCGAGATTGCGCCGCACGTCGACAAGCTTCGCGCCTGATGTCGAGACAGTGCCGTTGATGACGGGGGCTGCGGCCGTTCCGCCAACCTGCAGGTTGACGGTGGCGACGCCATCGGCGACGAGGCCCTGCTGCGCCAGCGGCGCGCCGAGCACGGCGAAAGGAAGATTGCCGTTGAAGCGCATGTCGATGGCGCGATTGCCTGTGATCACAACACTGCCGCCACCCTTCAGCGACATGCCGGCGTCGCCGGCAAGGCTGGTGTCGACCGTCAGTCTGTTTCCGGCAAGTTTGCCGGATGCGCCGATGGTGAATGGCGAGAGGCCGGCGCCTTTTGTCTGGCTCGTCGCGGCGTTCTTCCAGTCGACCTTGAAATCGACGGAGGGCGCCGATAGCGCGCCTGATGCCTTGACCGTCGCCGAGACCGCGCCCTCGGCTGCAAGGCCTGGAACAAAGCCGTTGGCAATGGCAGCCGGAACATCGGCGGCGTTCGCCGTGACGTCGATCGACCGGATCGTCGTGCCTGCGATGGCGAGATTGCCGGCGGCTTTCAGCGCAATGCCGCCGCTGCCGTTGAGGGCGGCATCGAAATCGAGTTTGTCACGGGCGTATTTTCCCGTTGCCGTCAGCGCCATACGGGAGAGGCCGGCAGCCTTGGTGTGGCTGGTCGCGGCATCCTTCCAGTCGAGCTTGAAATCGACGATCGGATTTGCCGGCGTTCCCAACGTGACGGCGCTTGCCGAAAGCGTGCCTTCGGCGCCGAGACCGGGAACGAAGGCATTGGCGATATTGGCCGGCAGCGCCGGAATGTCGGCGTTGACCGAAAGATCCCGGATTGCCGTTCCGGCGATCGTGACGCCGCCTGTCGCCTTGGCCAACACCCCGTCCTTGCCGGCGAGGTTGGCATCGAAGTCGACCCTGTCATTGGCGTATTTTCCGGATGCCGCGGCACTCAAGCCGGAAAGACCGCTGCTTCTGGTCTGAGCGGTTGCGGCGTTCTTCCAGTCGAGCTTGAAATCGACGGCGGGTTTGGGCAGCGCGCCGGAGGCGGATGCCGTTCCCGACACCGTTCCTTCAGCGGCGAGACCGGGGACGAAGTCGTTGGCAAGGGCTGCCGGCAGATTGGCAAGATCGGCCTTGACGTCGAGGTTGCGGATCGACGTGCCCGCCATGGCGACATTGCCGGTGGCTTTCAGCGAGAGGCCGTCCTTGCCGCCGAGGTCGGCATCGAAATCGAGCTTGTCGTCGGCAAAGTGTCCCGATGCGGTCAGCGCCAGGCCGGAGAGATGAGCGCTCTTCGTCTGCCTCGTTGCGGCATCGGTCCAGTCGAGCTTGAAATCGGCATTCGGTGCCGCAGGGCTGCCGGCGGCGGATATCGTGCCTGATATCGTGCCGTCCGCCGCGAGATCCGGAACGAAGGCGTTGGCGAGAGCGGCCGGAACCTTGGCGATCGCGGCGTCGAGCTTGATGCTGTCGATCGCCGTGCCGGCAAGCGCGACATTGCCCGCGGCCTTCAGCGACAGGCCATTATTGCCGCTTGCTGCCATATCGAAATCCAGCTTGTTTTCGGCGAATTTTCCCGATGCAGTCACGTCGAGGCCGGCGAGGCCAGCGTGTTTCGTGTGGCGCGTTGCGGCATTTTTCCAATTGAGGTCGAAATCGGCGGCCGGAGCGGAAAGGGATCCGCTGGCCGAGACCGTTCCGGTAATGGCGCCTTCCGCCGCAAGATCGGCGACGAAGCCGTTGGCGATGCCGGCCGGGACGTTGGCCAGGGCGGCGTCGACTTTGACCTCACCGATCGTGGTGCCTGTGACAGCGACATTGCCGTTTGCCTTGATCGACAGGCGGTCGGCGCCGTTTGCTGCCGCGTTGAAATCCAGCTTGTTTTCGGCGAATTTTCCGGATGCGGTGACGCCAAGGGCCGCAATGCCGGCATGCTTGGTGTGGCTCGTGGCAGCACCTTTCCAATCAAGGTCGAAATTGACGGTCGGGGCTGCAAGCGAACCTGCGGCCGAGAGCTTTCCGGAGATCATGCCTTCGGCGGCGAGATCGGCGACGAAGCCATTGGCGATAGCTGCCGGAACATTGGCCAGCGCGGCATCGAGCTTGACGTTGCCGATCGTCGTGCTTGTCACGGCAAGATTGCCGGTTGCGTTTACCGACAGCTTGTCGGCGCCTGATATCGCTGCGTCGAAGTCGAGTTTGCTGTCGGCGAATTTTCCTGAAGTCTTTACCGCGAGATCGGCAAAACCGGCGCGTTTCGTCTGGCTCGTCGCAGCGCCTTTCCAATCGAGATCGAAATTGGCGGTTGGCGCATCGAGAGAGCCAGAGGCCGAGACCTTTCCGGTAATCGCGCCTTCGGCGGCCAGATCGGGAACAAAACCATTGGCGATGCGGGCGGGCAGATTGAGAATATCGGCGTCGACGTTCAGGACCGGTGCCTTAGGATCGGCGAGTGCGACATTGCCGGCGGCCGTGAGGGACAGGCCGTCACCGCCGCCGACCGTCGTGTCGAAATCAAGCTTGTTATCGGCGAATTTGCCGCCGGCGGTGATGCCGAGCGGCGCCAGCCCGGCTCCCTTGGTCTGGCCGGTCGTCGCATCCTTCCAGTCGAGCTTGAAGTCGGCGACGGGTGCGGCCGGCGTTCCGGTCACGGCAATCGTTCCGGAGATCGTGCCGCCGGCCGAAAGGTTCGGCACGAAACCGTTGGCGAGAGCCGCCGGCAGGTCGCGAATGTCGGCATCAAGCTTCAGCGTCTCGCCGGCCGAACCGGTAACGCTCACCGAGCCGGTGCCTGTTTTCAGCGTCAGCCCGGTCAGGCTGGCGGTGCCGCCGACAATTGCGACCTGCGTCGGTGCCGCAAGTTCGACCGGGATATTGCGGGGGCTTGCCGAAAAGCGGTCAAGGTTAAGGTTGATCGCCCCATCCGCCATCTCGATATTGCCGGCGGCCAGCACCGGGTTGCCGTCATAGGCGGCATTGAGATCGAAATCGGTCTGGTTCTCCTGCCTGGTGAAACCGAGCGCAAGGCCGGCGAGCTTGTTTGCTCCGGCATTCAGTTCCTCGGCCTTGACCGTGCCGTTTGCCGCAAAAGTGGAGAGATCGCTGACCGTGACATCGATATCCGGCTTGACGATCGCAAGCGTATCACGGCGGATCGATGCGCCTGATGCACGCAGCTTGAGCGCGATCTTGCCATTGTCGCTGGCGACGCCAAGCGATCCCTTGAGATCACCTTCGGCCTTCTGCCCGCCGAGGGCCGCGAGCAGGCCGATATTGGGGAAGTCGAAGGTCAGCGCGCCTGTCGGCTCCAGGGCGGGGGAGAATTCCAGATTGCCGGACAGCCGGTTGCCGCCGATATCGGCGGTCAGCGCCGGAATACGCATCCGGCCGTTCTCAGAGCTGATATCGGCGTTGAGGTTGATCGGCTGGCCGTCGATCGTGCCGGTGGCGGCGATCCTGCCCTGCGGCGCCTTGGGATCGGCGAGACCCGACAGGTCGATATTGAGATTGCCGAGCGCGCGGTCGGCCATTTCAAGGTTGGCGGCCTTGAGATTGGCAGTCACGGAGATTGTGGGGAGCTCACCGCCAACTCTCAACGCATAAGCCGCGCCGCCGATGGCGCCGGGGATCAGTTTGCCAACGTCGGGCAGCCGGCCGGAGAGATCGGCGTTCAGCATCGAGCCGTCGAGCACGACGTTGCCGGCGGCCTCGAGCGTGCCGGATTTGAGCACGAGGTTGGACAGCGCGAATTTCGACGGGATGGTGCCGACCACCTGGCTTTCGAGTGAGATCGGTCCGTCGAACCTGGCCGTCACCGCAGCCGGCAGGGCTGCCGGAGCGATGGTGAGCTTGGTGTTGCCGGTCAGCGCTTGGTCGGTCAGCCGATAGGAGCCGTTGAGGCTGCCGTTGATATTGGCGCTTTCGACAGTGGTGCCGTTGAAGCCGATGCTGCCTGGCGTTATCTGCAGAGGCGAGGCGATCGTGACCGGGCCCTGGACGGCGCGATTGAGGTTCGGCTCTGCAAAACTCGCGTCGCCGGCAACGAGGCGCAGCTGGACGCTGCCGGAACGGGCGGCGAGATTGAAGGCGTCGCTCTTTGCCGTCAGCTTGACGTTGCCGATATTGGCCTGGGGCAAGGTTGCGGTATCGAGCGAGCCGCTGACATTCAACCGGGCCGCCTGCGCATCGCCGGTCAGGGCCAGGTTGAGGCCTGATATCAGGAAACGTGCTTCGCCTTCGGCGAGCGGCCAACGGAAATCGACAGGCCCAGAGGTGCCGAGCAGATTGGCGTTCAGGCTATTGTTGCCGGCCGGATCAAGCGTGCCGGAGGCGGCGATGACAACGCTGCCGGTGGCGATATTGCCGGTCTGAATATCGAACTTGCCGTGGTTATCGAAGGTGGTGGCAAGATCGATATTGGTCTGGCCTGAAAAAAGCGGACGGAAAGCCGAGGGAAGCAGCGAGCTCAGGTCGCCGCCGCCCTTGAGGTCGAGGTGGTGCAGCCCGTCTGCTGTGATCTGATGCCGGCCTTCGATTGCGGCGCGCTGCTGTCCGTCGAGGGCCGCCTGCAATTTGCCTTTCCAGTCGGATATCGGTCCCTGGCCGTCGAGATCGATGTTGACGGCAGGATCATCCGGCAGGCCGAGAAAGCCGGCCAGCAGCCCGCCCTTCGGTTCGGACAGCTGTGCCTTCAGTCGCAGCCGGTTTTCGGCCGGCGCATAGGCAATGTCGGCGGCAAGCCGCGCATCCGGGACGGCATGACGGCTGACATTGACGACCGCCTCGCCGCCATCGCCGTTCGCCGAAAGACTGCCTTCGGCGGCAAGCGCAAAAGCGCGCCCGGCAAAGGGTTCGGCCAGTTTGATGTCGGGCAGCGCGACGCGGTCGATGTCGACCTTGATCGGAAGACTGAACCCGCCGGCATTTTCCGCTCCGGGCCGCGAGGGCAGGGTGCGTATCGGCTTGCGCAGCACGTCGATCGTTTCGATCTCGAATCGTTTGGCGTGGAAGGTTCCAGTCAGCAGCGCCAGCGGGTTCCAGTCGATCGCGATGCCGTGAATTTCCGCAAACACGCCCCTAGTGTCGGAAATCGAGATCTCGGCGGCGCGAAGCCCGCCGGTCAAAAGGCCTTGCGGTTCACGCACGGTAATCGTCATGTCGCGGTTGGAAAGCGTTGAGGCTATCTTTTCGGTGACGATGCGGGCGCCAAAGGCGGTGAAGCCGAAGATCGCAAGGGCCAGGACGGCAAGAATCAAGGTGACGCCCACGCCATAGGCGGTGAGCCGTAAGATCCAGTTGACGATTTTTGCCAGCGTTTGCATCGGCGCGGACACTACCCCGTTTTCATAATGGCTCACAAATCGGAATCGGCAATTCTAGAAGGACTGGCCGATGCCGGCGTAGATTCCATAATCTGTGCCATCTTCGTACTTGTTCAGCGGCATGGCAAAATCAAGCCGCAGCGGGCCGAAAGGCGTCGCATATCGTATGCCGGCGCCGGCGCCGGCGCGGATATCGGAAAAACCGGGAAAGGTGCTGTCCGATACCGTGCCGACATCGATGAAGGGCACGATGCCGATCGTATCGGTGATCTTGATGCGGGCCTCCAGCGAACCTGTGACATAGGAGCGGCCGCCGGTGGGGTCGCCATTATCGTTATAGGGCGAGATTTCCTGAAAGCTGTATCCGCGCACCGAGCCGCCGCCGCCGGCAAAGAAGCGCTGCGTGGCGGGAATGTTCTCGATGCCGCCGCCGCCGATCAGCACGCCGGCGGCGACCTTGCCGGCCAGCACCACGCCGTCCTCGGCGCCGAACGGCAGATAGCCGGAGATCGAGCCCTGGAATGCCGCATAGGGCGTGGCGTTGAAGATCTCGTAGCCGGGTTTGGCCGAAAATGTTGCGCGATAACCTTCGGTCGGGTTGAACTTGTCGTCGCGTGCGTCGCGGTCATATTGCAGCGGCAGGGTGAAGGTCAGATAGTCGTTGGTGCCGAAGGCGTCGTCGTCGCGTTCCCAGCTGAGCTCGCCGCTCCCCGAGATCGTGTCCCGGTCGGTGAGCTCGTAGGACAGGCCGAGCGAGGCGGTTACGAGCGTTGCATTATAGGCATCCGGATTTTCTGTCTTGGCAACGATGCCGGCCTTCAGCGTGGCGGCCGGGAAGAAGGCGCCGGGCTTGGTAAACAAAATACCGGCGGAATAGTCGAGGTTGCCGACATCGGTGGTTTCGCCAAGCCGCGAGACCGATCCCTCGATCCGCAGCGTTTCGGCTTCGCCGAACAGGTTGCGATGGCCCCAATAGCCCTGGATGCCGAAGCCGTCGGTGGTGGAATATTGCGCGCCGACGCCGAAATAGCGCTGCTTGCCTTCGGAAACCTCGATCGTCATCGGCAGCGTGCCGTCCGGCGCCAGCGCATCGCCTTCGTGGATGGTGACGCTTGAAAAGACGCCGAGGGCGCGAAGCCGCTCGCCGGCTTTTTTCAGCGTTTCCGGGGAATAGGCTTCGCCCTTGTCGAGCCGGGAATAACGCTGGATGAAACCTGGCTTGACGGTCTTTTCGCCGGTGACGCCGACATCGCCGATCGGAGCGACCGGGCCACCTTCGGCCGCAAGAACGATGTCGACGGTGTCGCTCCTGTGGTCGGCGACGACCTTGCGTTCGGTCAGCTTGGCAAACGGCCGGCCCTCGCTCTTCAACTGCTCGATGATCTTGTCGCCGGCCTTGATGATGGCAAGCGAGCCGGCTTGAGCGCCCGGGGCAAGATCGTAATCGGCGGGGTTGTGGCTTGCGGCATCGCCGCCGAACTGGACCTCCCTGACCTTGAAGATCGGGCCCGGCGCAATGTCGACGGTGACCGGGACGGGCGCCGATCGGTCGAATGTCGGATTGGGCGGCAGGTCGTCGATATTCTTGCCGTCGATGGTGATGGTCACCACGCCGCCATAGCGGGCCTTTTCATACAGGGTGGCGATCAGCCGCTCACGGTCGTCGCGGGCCTTGACGACGACGCCGAGATCGCCGGAAACCGGCTGCTTCTGGTCACCGACAAGACGGGAGCTATTCTCAAGCGCTTCTTTCAGGTCGGGATCGGCGGTGTCGGCCTTGAGGTCGACATGATAGCGCACCGGATCGGGCACCTGTTGACCTTCGTCCTCGTCCTTGCCGAAGATGGTCATGCCGAAAAGCTTGAAGGCGTAAGCGTCGCCGATCAGGACCGGTGAGAACGCAGCTGCCGCTGCGACCACCATCATGGTGCCTGTTCGCCGATACGCAGTACCTGTTTTCGGGCCTGTCCCTCTAATCCGCATACGCCGCTTTTGGTTACGTCAATAATGAAGCTTCGTTGCCCAGCCGTGAACAGCTTAGCGACAAAAACGCGCGGGGTGTACCATTTTAAATTGCCCGCGCGCTAATTTAGTACAAAAAATCCCGGAGGTGTGTCCGGGATTTCCTGAATGTGCCGATTTGCGCGCAGTTCTCAGCGCGGGCAAGTGTCGATGTAGCGGCGGCCGTAGCGGTCGCGATAGTAGCACTGGCCGGGCTGTTCGGCGACGCTGCCGATCAGTGCGCCTGAGACGCCGCCGATAGCGGCGCCGACCGCCGCGCCACGAACATTACCGGTGACGACGCCGCCGATGACGGCGCCCGATGCAGCGCCGATGCCGGCGCCCTGCTGGGTCGGCGTGCAGCTTGCGATCGACAGGCCGACCAATGCGAGTATGACAGCTTTCTTCATGTTTTTCTCCGAGGTTGTTGCCCAGCGGGCAAAGGCCGTCCCTATTATTTTTTCTCAGGCTAGACCGAAAACTATGTCGGAAGAAAGGGTTGTCCACTGCCGCGCCGATTTTTTTGCGGTAGCGGATGTCGTCGTGCTCTAGGCGATTGGCAGATTCCGACCGGTCTGCCTGATCAATTTCCTTGATCGACACACGCAGATTTTTTATCTGGAATCATTCAAAAAACTGGGCCTTTTGCCGCAGTTGATGGTAAAGCAAAGTGTAAGCATTGACGCGCGGACGTCCGGTCGGCAAGAACGGCCGCGCGATACTGGAGCAGATGATGGATTTCGAAGCGTTTTTCAAAAACGAGCTGGACGGGCTTCATGCCGAGGGCCGCTACCGCGTTTTTGCCGATCTCGAGCGCCACCGCGGTAATTTCCCGCGCGCAACGCGCCATACCGCTGATGGCGAAAAGGAAGTCACGGTCTGGTGCTCCAACGACTATCTCGGCATGGGCCAGAACCCGAAGGTGATCGAGGCGATGAAAAACGCCATCGACCACTGTGGCGCGGGTGCGGGAGGCACCCGGAATATTTCTGGCACCACCCATTATCACGTCATGCTCGAGCGTGAACTTGCCGATCTGCACGCCAAGGAATCGGCACTGATCTTCACATCGGGCTATGTGTCCAACTGGGCAGCGCTCGGCACGCTCGGCGCCAAGATCCCCGGCTTGATTATCTTCTCCGACGCGCTGAACCATGCTTCGATGATCGAAGGCATCCGTCATGCCAAGTGCGACAAGGTGATCTGGAAGCACAATGACGTCGCCGATCTCGAAGCCAAGCTTAAGGCCGCCGATCCGAAGGCGCCGAAGCTGATCGCCTTCGAAAGCGTCTATTCGATGGATGGCGATATCGCCCCGATCAAGGAAATCTGCGACCTCGCCGACAAATACGGCGCGATGACCTATCTCGACGAAGTGCATGCGGTCGGCATGTACGGCCCGCGCGGCGGCGGCATTGCCGAGCGCGAGGGGTTGATGGACCGGCTGACCGTCATCGAGGGCACGCTCGGCAAGGCTTTCGGGGTGATGGGCGGCTATATCGCCGCGTCTTCAGCACTTTGCGATTTCATCCGCTCGTTTGCCTCCGGCTTCATCTTCACCACGGCGCTGCCGCCGGCGCTTGCTGCCGGCGCCGTCGCCTCGATCCAGCACCTGAAGGTCAGCCAGTTCGAGCGCGCCCGCCATCAGGACCGGGTGCGCAAGCTCAGGATGTTGCTCGATCAGAGCGGCATTCCGCATGTGCCCAATCCGAGCCATATCGTGCCGGTGCTGGTCGGCGATGCCGCCAAATGCAAGTGGATTTCCGACCTGTTGCTCGACAATTGCGGCGTCTATGTCCAGCCGATCAACTATCCCACCGTGCCGAAGAAGACCGAGCGGCTGCGCATCACCCCGACGCCGCTGCATTCGGATGCCGATATCGTCCATCTGGTCGAGGCGCTGCATTCTCTCTGGTCGCGCTGCGCGCTGGCAAGGCACGTCGCCTGATTTTTCGATGATCGCTTAGTCATAGGTCAGGACCTCCATTGGAGGTCCTGACTGCGATCGTCCTGTTTCCGCAAGGGCGCGCCTGCAGCTTCCCTGCGCCTGCCTAGAATTTTACCCGCGCTGCTTCGGTCTCAAGACCACGATATATCGCAATCGGTTCAATCGATGCGCTCGGATCTTCCTCTGCGTTCGCATTTATCCGCGCACTGCCTTTCTCTGATCCTGATCTCTCAGTTTGCATGGAAAAACCTTTTCTCACTTGACATAGCGATTGGTAAAAGCTTTTCTCAAGCCACTTCAGAAGGAGGAAACTCTGAACATAGCGGGAGGAAAAAGAGGCAGGATCACCATCCATAAGGTGGCCGCGGCTGCCGGGGTGAGCATTTCGACGGCGTCGAAGGCGCTCAACGATACCGGCCGGATGGGCGCGGAAACACGCGAGCGGGTAAAGCGGATCGCCGGCGAAATCGGCTATCGGCCGAATGCGCTGGCGAGAGGGCTTCTCAGCAAACGCAGCTTCACCATCGGGCTGCTGACCAACGACACTTACGGCCGTTTCACCCTGCCGGTGATGGCGGGTATCTCGGACGCGCTCGTCGATCACGGGGTTTCGGTTTTCCTCTGCGCTATCGAAGACGATCCTGCGCTCGCCCAGATCCATGTCGATGCGATGCTCGACAAACAGGTCGACGGCATCATCGCCACGGGAAAGCGGCTGGACAGGCGTCTGCCTGTCGATCTGTCGAATTTGCATGTGCCTGTCGTCTACGCCTTCACCGAGGGGACGCAGAACAGTGTCACCTTCCGTTCGGACGACGAACAGGGGGCGAGACTGGCGGTGGAATGGCTCGCCAAGGTCGGGCGGCGGCGGATCGCCCATATCACCGGGCCGGAAGAGTTCTTTTCGGTGCGCGAGCGGGCCGGCGCCTATCATGCAGTGGCCGGCCACCGCGAGCCGGTGCTCTACGGCGTCTGGTCGGAAAGCTGGGGCCATGAGGCGGTGGAGCAGCTTTGGAAGAGGCCGGGAGAAAAGCCCGACGCGCTGTTTTGCGGCAATGACCAGATTGCCCGCGGTGCCGCCGATGCGCTGCGCGAGCGCGGCGTCAAGGTGCCGCAGGATGTCTCGGTGATCGGCTTCGACAATTGGGAGATTGTCGCGGCCCAGACCCGGCCGCCGCTGACGACGGTGGATATGGAGTTGAAGGAGCTCGGGCGGCAGGCCGGATTGACGGTGCTGGCGCTTGCGGAAGGACGGCCGGTCGAGCCGGGCGTGAGGAAATTGCCGTGCCGGCTGATCGTCCGGCAGTCATGCGGGGGCAAAGCCCCCACTGAGTGAGACCAAGGGAAAAGTATCAAGAGAATGAGCAAAGGCGCAGGGAGATGCGCCATATCGGGAGGAGTGTCATGATCAAGCGTCTTTTGGCAGCGACCAGCATCGCCAGCCTATGCCTGTTTTCGGCTGCGTCGGCGGCTGAAAATGTCGAAATGTGGGTTCGCTCCGGCATCGGCGACGCCTTCAAGAAGGTCGTCGAAGCCTATAACTCCGGCCATGAGACCAAGGTCGTGATGACCGAAGTGCCGTTCTCCGAACTGGTGCAGAAATATGCGACGGCAATTGCCGGCGGACAGGCGCCCGACGCGCTGTCGATGGATCTGATCTATAACCCCGCCTTTGCTGCCGCCGGCCAGCTTGAGGATCTGACGGACTGGGCAAAATCGCTGCCCTATTTCAACTCGCTGTCACCGTCGCATGTCCGCCTCGGCACCTATCAGGACAAGATTTACGGCCTGCCGCTTTCGGTAGAGACATCGGTCTTTGCCTGGAACAAGGACCTTTACAAGAAGGCCGGTCTCGACCCGGAAAAGGCGCCTGCCAACTGGGATGAAATCACCGCCAATGCCGAGAAGATCCGGGCGCTGGGTGACGATACCTACGGCTTTTATTTCTCCGGCGGCGGCTGCGGCGGCTGCATGATCTTCACCTTCACGCCGCTCACCTGGGGTGCGGGCGCCGATATCCTGTCTGCCGACAGCAAAAAAGCGACGCTCGATACGCCGCAGATGCGCAAGGCCGTCGATATCTACCGCAACATGGTCAAGAAGGACCTGGTGCCGGCGGGTGCCGCCAGCGACACCGGCGCCAACTTCCTGACCTTCACCAATGGCAAGATCGGCCAGCAGACCCTCGGCGCCTTTGCCATCGGCACGCTGGTGACCGAGCATCCCGACATCAATTTTGGCGTCACCCTCATCCCCGGCGTCGACGGCAAGCCGTCGTCTTTTGCCGGCGGCGACAATTTCGTCATCACCAAGGGCACGAAGAAGATCGACGCGGTGAAGGGCTTCCTCGAATATGTCTATTCGGAGGACGGCCAGAAGATCATGGCGAAATACGGCAGCCTGCCGACACGCGGCGATATCGCCGATAAGGTGCTGGAGGGTCTCGATCCGCGCATGCAGGTCGGCCTCAAGGCGATCAGTGTCGCCAAGACGCCCTATACGCTGCAGTTCAACGACCTGATCAACAGCGCCAACGGGCCGTGGGCGAGCTTCACCAACGCCGCGATCTTCGGCGATGATGTCGACGGCGCGTTTTCCAGCGCCCAGGCGGAAATGCAATCGATCATCGATAGCGGCCAATAACTCTCTCCCGGCCGCGGCCGGGGAGCGGTGGCAGCTTCCCGGCCAAATCCCAACCGACAGATGCGGAGCGTTTCGATGACCGGTTCCGGTCCAGAGATCCTATTGCCTCGGCGCAGGCGACGCCGCCAGTCGAACTGGCGCGGCCTTGCCTATATCGCGCCGGCCATGGCGCTGGTCATCGTCTTCTTCATCATGCCGGTGCTGTTTACCGGATGGATGAGCCTGCACAACTGGCCGCTGATGGGGGCGTCGCGCTGGATCGGCTTCAACAATTATTACCGCATGGTCAACGACACGCGCTTCGTGACGGCGCTCTATTTTACCGCCTATTACACGCTCATCGTCACCATCGCGATCTTCGCCGTCGCCTTTCCGTTGGCAATTTTCGTCGAGAAGGAGCGGCAGTTCGTCAGTGCCTATCGCACGGTGATCTTCCTGCCGGTCGTCGTCGGTCTGGCCACCGCCTCGCTGCTCTGGGTCTGGCTTGCCAATGTCGATAGCGGCTTCATCGGCCCAGCCCTGAAAGCGCTCGGCCTTGTGGAAAAGAGCCCCAATCTGCTGGCGACCTTCGACACCGCCTTTCTGACGATCGTGGTGATGGTCGTCTGGAAGATCGCCGGCTTCACGATGATCATTCTTCTCACCGGGCTGCAGGCCATTCCGTCCGAACTGACGGAGGCCGCCCGCATCGACGGCGCCGGCCGCTGGCAGCGTTTCCGGCATCTGACGCTGCCGCTGATGCGCAAGACGATCGCGCTGGCGCTGATCGTCTCGGTCACCGGCTCGATCCTCGCCTTCGACCAGTTCTACATCATGACCTCGGGCGGACCGCAGAACAAGATGATCTCGGTGGTCTATTACATCTTCAACCAGTCCTTCGTGTCGTTCAATCTCGGTTACGGCGCAGCACTGTCGATCGTGCTGCTCGCTATCCTGATGGCGATCAGCATCGTGCAGCTCTGGCTGCTGCGCGTCGGGGAGGAGCGTCCATGATCACCTCACGGCAACGCCGCGCCCGCAAAGCCTTCCGGGTGAAGTCCGCCTATCATATCACCGGCATCGCCATCTCGATCTTCTTTCTGGCGCCGTTCGTGATCACGCTGCTGTCTTCCTTCCGGCATGGCACCGAGGCCAGCCTGCCGCCGCTGCCGCCATGGCCGACATCCGGCGTCAGCATCGATTCCTACGCGCTGCTCGATACGTTCGGCGCCGGTATCTGGCAACACATGATCAATTCGCTGTTCGTCTCGGTCGCCACCGTGGTGCTGACCGTTGGCGTCAGCCTGCTCGCCGGTTACGGCTTCTCGCGCTATCGGTTCCCGCTGAAGAATGCGCTGTTCGTGCTGATCATCACCACGCTGATGATCCCGTTCCAGTCGATCCTGACGCCGCTCTTCATCATCCTGGCAAAACTCGGCCTCAACAATTCGCTGCTCGGGCTGACGCTCGTCTATGTGACGCTGCAGCTGCCCTTCTCGGTCTTCATGATGCGCAATGCCTTCGACGCGGTGCCGAAGGAGATCGAAGAGGCGGCCCGCATCGACGGTGCCCGCGACCTCCGGCTTCTGGCCCGCGTTCTGCTGCCGCTGGTGCTTCCGGGTGTGGCGACGGTGGCGATCTTTGCCTTCCTCAATGCCTGGAACGAGTTTCTGGCCGCCCTGGTGCTGCTCTCCAGCAATGAGAAATACACCCTGCCGGTGCTGATGACGGCGGTTCGCGCCGGGCGGCTCGGCGCCATCAACTGGGGAGCGGTGCAGGCCGGCGTCGTCGTCATGACGATCCCTTGCCTGATCGTCTTCCTTCTCCTGCAACGCTACTACATGCGCGGGCTGATGGCCGGCGCGGTGAAATGATCATAGGGAAAGTCGAGCCATGACCAAATCAAGCAACGACCGCCAGTTTCGTCCCGTCGCCGTTCCCGATGTGGAGCTTGGCGGCTTCTGGGGCAAATGGCAGGACGCCGTCTGCAATTCCACCGCCGAGACCCTGCTCGACCGCTGCGTCGAGGCCGGCATGCTGAAGGCGATCGATGTCTCCCAGCCGAGCCCCGGCGTCGTCATTCCCATTCAGCCCTGGGGCGGGACAACGCAGATGTTCTGGGATTCCGACCTCGGCAAGTCGATCGAGACCATCGCCTATTCGCTCTATCGCCGGCCGAACCCAAAGCTGGAGGCGCGCGCCGACGAAATCATCGACATGTATGAGCGGCTGCAGGACAAGGACGGTTATCTCAATGCCTGGTTCCAGCGCGTCGAGCCCGCCCGCCGCTGGACCAACCTGCGCGACCATCACGAGCTCTATTGCGCCGGCCATCTGATGGAAGCCGCGGTTGCCTATTACCAGGCGACCGGCAAGCGCAAGCTGCTCGATATCATGTGCCGTTTTGCCGATTACATGATCACCATGTTCGGCCATGGCGAAGGTCAGCTCCCCGGCTATTGCGGCCATGAGGAGGTCGAGCTTGCGCTGGTCAAGCTTGCCCGCGTCACCGGCGAGAAGAAATATCTCGAGCTGTCGAAATTCTTCATCGACGAGCGCGGCACCGAGCCGCACTTCTTCACGGCCGAAGCCGCTCGCGACGGCCGGAGCGCTGCTGACTTCCATCAGAAGACCTATGAGTACGGCCAGGCCCACCAGCCGGTGCGCGAGCAGAAAAAGGTCGTCGGCCATGCCGTGCGCGCCATGTATCTCTATTCCGGGATGGCCGATATCGCCACCGAATATAAGGACGACAGCCTGACGGCGGCGTTGGAAACGCTCTGGGACGACCTCACAACCAAGCAGATGTACATCACCGGCGGCATCGGCCCGGCCGCCTCGAATGAAGGTTTTACCGACTATTACGACCTGCCGAACGCCACGGCTTACGCGGAAACCTGCGCCTCTGTCGGCCTAGTGTTCTGGGCAAGCCGCATGCTCGGGCGCGGCCCGGACCGGCGTTATGCCGACATCATGGAACAGGCGCTTTACAACGGCGCGCTGCCCGGCCTTTCCACCGACGGCAAGACCTTCTTCTACGACAATCCGCTCGAAAGTGCCGGCAAGCATCATCGGTGGAAATGGCACCATTGCCCCTGCTGCCCGCCGAATATCGCCCGGCTGGTGACCTCGATCGGCTCCTATATGTATGCCGTTGCCGACGATGAGATCGCCGTGCATCTCTACGGCGAAAGCACCGTACGGCTGAAGCTTGCCAATGGCGCCGAAGGGGAGCTGCAGCAGACCACCAACTATCCCTGGGACGGTGCGGTGGCGTTCACCACCTGGCTCAAGACGCCGGCGACATTCGCGCTGTCGCTACGCATTCCGGATTGGGCTGAAGGTGCCACCCTCAGCGTCAATGGGGAGGTGCTCGATCTCGGCACCAATATCCGCGACGGATATGCCAGGATCGATCGCCAATGGGCCGACGGTGACCGTATCGATCTCCATTTGCCGCTGGCACTTCGCCCGCAATATGCCAATCCGAAGGTGCGCCAGGATGCCGGCCGCGTCGCACTGATGCGCGGGCCCCTGGTCTATTGCGTCGAAACGACCGACAATGGCGAAGACCTCAACGCCATCATCCTGCCTCGCGAGCTCCCGGCCGCCGAAACCGTCGTGCTGAAGGATCTCAATGATGCCGTCGCTCTCGATCTCAAGGTCGAGCGCGAGGAGACGTCGAACTGGGGAACGCCGCTCTATCGCCAGGCGCCGGCTGAAAGGCAGGTCGCCACCGCGCGTTTCGTGCCCTATCATCTCTGGGACAACCGCGGACCCGGAGAGATGCTCGTCTGGGTCCAGTCGGACAAGTAGGTCGTTTGGGGATGACGAACAGTATGGCTAACAAGAGCGTCGTGCTCCAGGACGTGCGAAAAAGCTATGGCAATCTGCAGGTGGTCCACGGGATCGACCTGACGATCGAAGAGGGCGAATTCGTCGTCTTCGTCGGCCCGTCCGGCTGCGGAAAATCGACGCTGCTTCGGATGATCGCCGGTCTCGAGGACGTCACCGACGGCGAGGTCGAAATCAAGGGACGGATGGTCACCGATCTCGATCCGTCCGAGCGCGGCATCGCCATGGTCTTCCAGTCCTATGCGCTCTATCCGCATATGAGCGTACGCGACAACCTGGCCTTCGGGTTGAAGATGGCGCGCACCAATGCCGCCGAGATTGAGACGCGCGTCAAGGCCGCCTCCGCCATCCTGAAGATCGACCATCTTCTCGACCGCCGGCCCGGGCAGCTTTCCGGCGGTCAGCGCCAGCGCGTGGCGATCGGCCGGGCGATCGTGCGCAAGCCCGATGTCTTCCTGTTCGACGAACCGCTGTCCAATCTCGATGCGGAGCTGCGCGTCTCGATGCGCATCGAGATCGCCCGCCTTCACCGCGAGCTCGGCAATACGATGATCTATGTCACGCACGACCAGACGGAGGCGATGACGCTCGCCGACAAGATCGTCGTGCTGCGCGACGGCCGCGTCGAGCAGGCCGGAACGCCAAGGCAGATCTACGAAGATCCCGCCAATACCTTCGTGGCGGGCTTCATCGGCTCACCGAGGATGAACCTGTTGAATGCCCGCTGGGGCGAGGGCGGACTGGTCGAGGTCGCCGGCTCCAGCATCGAAACCGCCTTGATCAACTCGGGCCGGCCGGCCGGAGGCACGGTGACGCTCGGTCTGCGGCCGGAGCATCTCAAGGTGGGGCCCGATCCGTCGGGCAAGCTGACGGCCACGGTCGATTTTTCGGAATATCTCGGCGGAACGCAGTATCTCTACTGCCAGTTGGCCGACGGCCAGTCGCTGACCGTCGAGCACCGCTCACCGATCAGCATCGCGGCGGGCGAGCAGGTCGGCTTGCTGTTCGAACCGTCGGATTGCCGCTTGTTCGACGAGGTTGGCAACCGGCTGCGGTAAACTTCAGCCGGCGATCTCCAGCTTCATCAGATCCGCTGCCCTCTGCCTGGCCTGCCGGTCGGCGGCGAAGACATCGTCCATGTCTTCAGCCGGCGGCAGGCCGGCCAGATCGTCCATGACCCTTTCGGTGATCTCGGCCATGGCGAGGAAGGGCAGCCGCCCTTCGATGAAGGCTTCGAGCGCCACTTCCTTGGCGCCGTTCAGCACCGCGCCCTGAACACCGCCGCGCGTCATCGCCAGGCGCGCCAGCCGCAAGGCGGGAAATCGCAGCTCGTCCGGCGCCTCGAAATCGAGTCTGGCGAGCTTGGCGAAATCCAGCCGCTCGATCGGCAGGTTCGGCCGGCGCGGAAAGGACAGCGCATAACCGATGGCGGTGCGCATATCGGGGGCGCCGAGCTGAGCGAGCACCGAACCGTCGGTATAGCCGACCATCGAATGGATGATCGATTGCGGATGGATGATGACCTCGATCTGTTCGGGCGTCAGGCCGAACAGATGGCGGGCCTCGATCATTTCAAGCGCCTTGTTGAACATCGAGGCGCTGTCGATCGAGATCTTCAGGCCCATCGACCAGTTCGGGTGGGCGCGCGCGGTCTCCGCCGTCACACCCGTCATCTCCTTCAGCGAGGCGGTGCGGAAGGGGCCGCCCGAAGCCGTCAGCACGACGCGCTCGATGGCATGGCGCTGGTTTTCCTCCAGCACCTGGAAAATCGCATTGTGCTCGCTGTCGACGGGAAGCAGCCTGCCGCCGCCCTTGCGGATCGCTGCGATGAACAGATCGCCGGCCGAAACCAGGCATTCCTTGTTGGCAAGGGCGATATCGGCGCCGCGCTTTGCTGCGGCAAGTGTCGGCGCCAGGCCCGCGGTGCCGACGATTGCCGCCATCACCCAGTCGGCTTGCCGGTCGGCCGCTTCCATCAGGCCGGATTTTCCGGATGCGACCGCGATGCCGCTGCCGGAAAGCGCGCTCTTCAGCGACTCGTAATGCCGGTCATTTGCGGTCACCGCCATCCGCGCGCCGAAGGTTTTCGCCTGCCGGGCCAGCAATTCGACATTGCCGTTGCCGGTCAGCACGGAAATTTCGAAATTCTCCCGCCCGCCCAGGTGATCGACGACATTGAGGGTATTTTGGCCGATCGAGCCGGTCGAGCCGAAGATGCTGAGGCGCCGCGGCGCGGTTTTGCCGGTCATCATATGCAATTTCGCGAAAGTTTCTCTCGTAGGCTGAGGCTCTACTAGGCTTTGCAGGGAGCGGCAAGTGTGCGGTGCAGCAGATTTCATCCTTCAAGGGGTTTACACAGCGGCGGCTGGGTGTGATCCTTGTTGCGTTGCTGGCGGAATCGAAATTCCGTCGCGCCGTTTTACGGTCGCATGGCAATTCGGGGCGCTGTGGCGTCCATCAAGCAACGGGCGCTGAGGTGCCGACGGCCTTCCGGCCAAAGATAAAAAACGAGAATGAAACCGGGATAGGCGGCTTGGCCGCGATCCTTCATCGCGTTCTCCGCGAGCGCATTTATACGCGTTGCTGCGTTGGTTTCGGCCCTGCGTCACCGTGTCAGGTAGTACGTTCGGACTTCATGACGACATTCAAAATAGCGTGCATTGTTTTTTCCATCGTGACCTCGCTCGCCACCGCGGCGCGGGCGGATGATCTGCTGATCTGGTCGCCGGCCAAACTCTCCGACCGATCCTACAAGGCGACGATGGGTTTTCGCCTGCCGGCGGAATGGGAAACCAGCGCCGGCGCCGATATTGGCCTGGCCTCGACCAAAGGCGGGGCGCCGCTGCCCGATTCCGGACAGGCGATGCTCTGGGGCAGGATCGACAGGACCAGCGTCACGCCGGCAGGCCAATCGCAGCGGGGCGCAACGGTCAGCGTCGATACGCTGCGCGGCAGCGGCGCGCTGACGCTCAGCCGCTCACGCAGCTGGATCCTCTCGGACTCGCTTGACATGCAATCGAGCCGATCCATCAGCGTGCAGTATGACGCCGTCGATATCAAACAAGCCTCGGTGACGGCCTCGCAGGCGCTGAAGCTGATCCATCCCTGGACGGGCACGTCGCTTTCGGCAGGCGCAGGCGTCAGCAATGCCAGCGGCGATTTTTCGAGTTCGGTTGCCGTCAACCAGGCGATCCTGCCGAACCTCAATCTCGATGCCTCGGTCAATAATCCGTTTTCGGCAGGTGAGGCCGGCAGCGTCAATCTGCGCTATCGCCTCAACTGGTAGCGGCCCTGCAACCAAATCCGGCCGACAGGCGTTTCTTCCGCAGATTTAAGGAGGAATGGATCATGGTGTTCAAGGAACAGACATTTCACGGGCTGGAGCCTGCGATGGAAGCGGAAATTTCCAATCGCGCATCGGTCGAAGCTGATGTCGCCAATGCGCTGGCGATTGCCGGCGGCATTGATGCCTCAGATGTCGAAGTGACGATGGAAAACGACCAGATCGTGCTGACCGGTACGGTCGGCACCGTCGGCGAGATCGAACGGGCGACCGCCGTCGCCAAGGCCGTCGAAGGCGTGCATTCGGTGCAGAACCGGATCCTGCTCGGCGGACCTCCGATCAATGATCGGCATTGATCGGTGCTCAACCGGCGAAGCGCTCGACGAGGAAGGACGAACCGGCCATACGATCGGTCTTCTGCAGGGCAACTGGCACCTGCGGGTGATAGGTAATCGCAAGCAGCACGGCGCTGACGGCGAGATAAGCGATTGCCAAAAGAGTCATCTTGATACGCATGACGCTCACTCCTTCTGGCGGATAACGCGGCTGATATGGGAGAAGTTCCGCACCAGGAGATCAGATGAAAACCTCTTATCTTGCTGGAAATATCTTCGTGAAGCATTCTGCGCACTCACCTGTCCCAAACTGTCGCTTGATTGGGATTTTTGCGACAAGAAGGGAACCGCAATATGGAATCGATTATTGAGATTGGGACTATAAAAGATGTTGAACCATGGGCGCAGCTTCGCGTTGCGCTATGGCCGCATCACTCGCTTGAAGATCATCGAGCGGAGTTGGTCCGGGCGTTTCTTTCAGACAGTGGCGAAGCCGTCGCGTTCATCGCTCGAAATGCTGCGAATGAAGCCGTCGGGTTTGCTGAGGCCACGTTGCGACATGATTATGTGAATGGATGCAGCAGCTCGCCCGTTCTATTCCTCGAAGGGATTTATATCAGGCCCGTCGACAGGCGAAAAGGTATCGCGGGATTGCTGTGCAATGCCGTTGCCGATTGGGGGAAGTCGCTTGGGTGTGTCGAGTTTGGCTCTGACGCGCCGCTTGAGAATTCGGCCAGCCATGCGCTCCATGCCGCTTTAGGATTTGAGGAAACACAGCGCGTCGTGTTCTTCCGAAAGCCACTATAGGCCGGTGTTGCCTTTCCACGAGGATGGTTTGTCGCGAAACTCACTCGCAAAAGTTGGGTTTCGCGATACAGAAAGTATTCCACATTTCGGTGAGGGGCCCGACTGATCAGCCGAGCCCCTGCTTGGATCGCCTATCGGCAGACCCTGGTTTCCTGGACGACCGTATGGCCGTGACGGCGAATTTTTTCCGTCTTGGTGAAGCAATCGCGGGAAACATGGCGCGCCCTCATGTGCTCCCGATAATAGGGGCGTTCCGCATGGCGATAGTAGGGCCGTTCCGCATGACGGTAGTAGGGACGCGCGTCATCCGTGGTGATGGTGACGCTGGCCGCCTGGGAGGGCATTGCCGAAAAAATGGATGCGGCAGCAAGCGTGCAGGCAAGGATAATCTGTTTCATGACAAGGCTCTCTTTCTCAGTTGGTCAGGGGAGCAACTCGCTGGAAGCGCTGTCGGTTCAATCACATAGCGTTACCGATTGTGTCATCCGAAACCTTTGCGGCCGCGGATCGTTACCGCAGAGAAGCGCCGGAGGCATCGAGAATGGGACCGATTGCAAGGATCATCGCCATCGTCGCCGGGCTTGCCGGCGGCACGGTCTTTTCGCAGGCGCCGGAATTTGCGCAGCAATACCGCCAGCGGATCGGCGGCGCGATCGACGAATTGCGGGTCATCGTCGAGGATTTCAACAGACAGGCAGCCGACCACCACCTCGATCGCCAGCAGGCGCTGAACACCTATGCGCAATCCTCCGACGATTTCCTGCGCGACCGTGGTGTCTCGATGCAGAGCACGATCGCGCGCTACGAAACGCTGCTGTCGCAGCAACTGAAACTCGGCACCGCCGCCCCCGTCGCCAAGCCCTTTGTGCTGCTGGGCGAGCCGGACGACGTGGTTTTCGCCAATACCTGGCGGGATTTTGTGCCGGGTGTGCCGGTCAGTTTTGCAGGTCTTGTCTGGGGTGCGATCGGGTTTATCGGTGGTTGGGTTGCGGCGGCGCTGTTGGGATTGGGGGCGCGGCGCGCGGTGAGGACACGGCGAGCCGATAGCTCCGCGATGTGATGATGAGGCTAGCCAAAGCTTTGGAAGACGATCTAGGCGCCGCCAGTTTTTGCAGGGGATCTGCGAAGGGCGCTATAAGCCAGCCGCCTTTCGCAATGCATCGTTCATCCTTGATTGCCAGCCTTTGCCAGTGGCCTTGTAAAACTGGATGATATCGGCATCGAGACGGATGTTCAGGGGTTGCTTCGGGCTGTCCAGCTTGGGTCGACCGCGGGCTGCAATGGCCCTCTCCATCTTTTCAGCAACCTCAGGAAATGCCTCCTTGAAGGGCTTGGCTCTTGCCATCTCTTCGTTGGACAGAGGGGGATTGTCGGAGACGGCATCCCAATCCTCCTTGGAGTAGCCGCGGCCAAGCTGGAACTGGGCCGTTTTCCGGGCTTTGATAATCATCGGATCATGCTCCTTTCGTCCTTGCGGGCGGGGCGCATCGAAATGATCGAAAGCGCCTCAGAGCCCAGATTTACGAAGATTGCGACGATCGTTCCGTCGGCGAGGCGGCCTGTGGCCTTGGACCGTCCGTCTTTGGCGGGAACGACAAGGAAGACAGGAAGAACTCGAAAGTCAGATCGGCGAAATCGAGGCCATGTTTCTCGATATTGGCAATCCGCTTCGGTTCGTCCCATACGATCTCCATTAAATGTATCTACAATAATTCAATGCGGTGGACAATGATTAATGTGGATACAAAAAGGCTTTTCGTAGATGTCAAACGGAGACGTGCAGCGGGCTCAATTACTCCGACCTCGCAGGTCGCGGCGATGACCTAGTGGTAACGGCCATTATGGTGATCCCGACGCGATTCGAACGCGTGACCCCCAGATTAGGAATCTGGTGCTCTATCCTGCTGAGCTACGGGACCACTGGATGCCATGCATACAAAAGGCTTGGCGCGAAGCCAAGCCTTAATTGTTGTCAGACGCCGAGGCGTTGTTCGGCCAGGCGGACCCAGTAGGAGATGCCGTGGGCGATGGCTTCGTCGTTGAAGTCGTAGGCCGGGTTGTGCAGGCCGGCGCTGTCGCCGTTGCCGATGAAGATGAAGGCGCCGGGGCGGGCGTTCAGCATGTAGGAGAAATCCTCGCCGCCCATCATCGGGTCGATCTCGGCGTTGACGTTGCCTTCGCCGGCAATGGCGCTGGCGGTGGCGACCGCATGCTCGGTCTCGTCAGGATGGTTGACGGTGACGGGGTAGTTGCGGTGGAAGCTGATCTCGGCTTCGGCCCCGTGGGCTGCGGCCAGGCCCTCGACGATCTGCCGGAACCGCGTCTCGGCCAGCGTGCGCACCTCGGGGTCGAGGGTGCGCACCGTGCCGGCGAAGGTCGCATCGTTCGGAATAACGTTATGGGCGAAGCCAGCATTGAATTTGGTCACCGAGACGACGACCGAGCTGATCGGATCGGCGGTGCGTGAGGCGATCATCTGCAGGTTGGCGACGATCTGGGCGCCGATGGCGATCGGGTCGATCGTCCGGTGCGGCTGGGCGGCGTGGCCGCCGCGACCCTTGATGGTGACGGTGAATTCGTCGGTCGCCGCCATGATCGCCCCCTTTCGGGTGGCAAACTGTCCCACCGGCAGGCCCGGCAGATTGTGCATGCCGTAGACCTCTTCGATGCCGAAGCGCTCCATCATGCCGTCCTTGACCATCAGGTTGCCGCCGCCGCCGCCCTCTTCGGCGGGCTGGAAGATGACGGCGATATTGCCGTTGAAATTGCGGGTTTCGGCCAGGTATTTCGCGGCGCCGAGCAGCATGGCGGTGTGGCCATCATGGCCGCAGGCATGCATCTTGCCCGGCGTCTTCGAAGCCCAGGGCTTGCCTGATATTTCGGTCAGCGGCAGGGCGTCCATGTCGGCGCGCAGGCCGACGGTGCGGCGGCCTTCGCCCTTGCCCCTGATCAGGCCGACGACGCCGGTGCGGCCGATGCCGGTAACGATCTCGTCGACGCCGAATTCCCTGAGTTTTTCAGCAACGAAAGCGGCGGTATTTTCCACCGCGAAGAGGAGCTCGGGCCGGGCGTGAATATGACGGCGCCATTCGGCGACTTCGTCCTGCAATTCCGCGGCTCTGTTCAAAATCGGCATATTCGCGTTCCTGTTATGAAATCCCGACAATCTTTCATCGCATCACAAGGGTGTGAGCCCCCGGAGTATGGGGCTGCGGTGTGAGGCTGTGGAAATTACTTAGTCAATGACCTTTGCCATGTCATAGCCATATAGGATAAATAGGTGAAGGTTTCGAGATTTTCCGAATATCCGAAGGACGAACCGTGTCGACGAGCCACTTCCGTTTGTTTGCCGCTTTGCGGCCGTTGAGTTTCGTGGTCGCCGCGACTGCCGGTTTGCTTGCCTCCATTCCGCTGGCTCAGGCCAATCCGCATATTCTCGTCGATGTGCAGACCGGCCGCGTGCTTGAGCATGAAGAAGCCTTCCGCAAATGGTATCCGGCCTCGCTGACCAAGCTGATGACCGTCTACACCGTGTTCGACGCGATCCGCGCCGGCCAGATCAGCCTCGATACGCCTGTCGTCATGAGCAAGCGCGCCGCCGCGCAGCCGGCCGCCAAAATGTATTTCAAGCCGGGCCAGAAGCTGACGCTCGACAGCGCGCTGAAAATCCTGATGGTGAAATCGGCCAACGACATTGCCGTCGCGGTCGCCGAAGCGGTCGGCGGCACGCAGGAAGCCTTCGTGACGCGGATGAACGGCGAGGCGCTGAAGCTCGGCATGACGGATTCGCATTTCGTCAATCCGAACGGCCTGCCCGGCAAAGGACAATATACGACGGCCCGCGACCTTGCGGTGTTGACCGTGGCGCTGCGCCGCGATTTTCCGCAATATGCCGGCTATTTCGCGCTGGAGGGTTTTACCAACGGCCAGCAGAACGTGCCGAGCCTCAACATGCTGATCGGCCGTTTCGCCGGCGCCGATGGCATGAAGACCGGCTTCATCTGCGCCTCGGGCTTCAACCAGATCGGTTCGGCGACGCGCAGCGGCCATACGCTGGTCTCGGTCGTGCTCGGCACTGACAGTCTCGCAGCCCGCGCCGATGCGACGGCGAACCTTTTGCAGAAGGGTTTCACCTCGCCGTTTCCCGGCAATGATACGCTGGGTTCCTTGAAGCCCTACGGGCCGGGACAAGACCAGGTTTCCGACATTACCGCCGATATCTGCAGCGCCAAGGGCGCCAAGGTGCGCAGCGAAACGCGCGACGAGGTCGGCCGCATGAAGGTGCAGTCGCCCTATATCCTGGAAATGGATCACGATCCGCGTTTCGTCTTTGCCGGCCTCATTCCCGGCCAGGATCCACAGCCGGCGCAGCAGCCGGAAAAGGTGGCGACCGGCGATACGGCGGGAGCGATCGCCAACGTGCCGGTGCCGATGCCGCGCCCGACATCTTTCTAAGATAGGTTTTCAAGGTAAAACGACATGAGCGCGCTCAACGACAGGATCCCGGTCACCATCCTGACCGGCTTTCTCGGCGCCGGCAAATCGACGCTGCTCAACCGGATACTCAAAGATCCGGTGATGAAGGATGCAGCCGTCATCATCAATGAATTCGGCGATGTCGGCATCGATCATTTGCTGGTCGAAAGTTCGGGCGATTCGATCATCGAACTCTCCGATGGCTGCCTCTGCTGCACCGTGCGCGGCGAGCTGGTGGATACGCTGGCAAACCTGATGGACGCCGTGCAGACGGGCCGCGTCAAGCCGGTGAAGCGTGTCGTCATCGAAACGACCGGCCTTGCCGATCCTGCTCCGGTCATGCAGGCGATCATGGGCAATCCCGTCATTGCCACGAATTTCGAGCTCGACGGCGTGGTGACCGTCGTCGATGCGGTGAACGGGCTGCAGACGCTCGACAATCACGAGGAAGCACGCAAGCAGGCGGCGGTCGCCGACCGGCTGATCGTTTCGAAAAAGGCGATGGCCGCGGCCACGGACGGGCTGGAAAAGCGCCTGCGGGGGCTCAATCCGCGCGCGGCGATGATGGGTGCCGACAGTGCTGAGGCCGGCAGCGCCGCGGTGCTCGTCAACGGGCTTTACGATCCGGCGACGAAGATCGCCGATGTCGGCCGCTGGCTGCAGGACGAGGATGCGCGTGAGGCGCACCACCATCATGCTCACGGCCACGATCATGGCCATCGTGATGACGGGGATCACCACGGCCATCACCATCATGCTCATGATGGTGATCACGCGCATCAAGACCCGCACGACGTCAACCGTCACGATGCCTCGATCCGCTCGTTCTCGATCATCGAGGAAAAGCCGATCGATCCGATGGCGCTCGACATGTTCATCGATCTGCTGCGCTCGGCCCATGGCGAGAAGCTGCTGCGGATGAAGGCGATCGTTTCCGTCTCCGATCGGCCGGACCGTCCGCTGGTGCTGCATGGCGTGCAAAGCATCTTCCATCCGCCGGTGCGGCTTGCCGCCTGGCCGGATTCCAGCGACCGGCGCACACGCATGGTGCTGATCACCAAGGACCTGCCGGAAGCCTTCGTCAAGGATCTGTTCGACGCCTTCCTCGGCAAACCGCGCATCGACATGCCTGATCGCGCCGCGCTATCCGACAATCCGCTCGCCATTCCCGGTATGCGGATTTAGCCAGAAGCTTATTCATAATCAGGACCAATAGATTCAGACATCAAAGTTCTCCCAAAAGCAAAATCACGCTAAGAGGGGTGTCCCGATACTTCTCACCCCGGCTTGCTCTAAGGTCTTTGTAAGCGCTAAAGCGCGCAAACCGGTCAGCTCTTGCTCTCGTCTCATCGGCAATAGAAGATATCGGCGCCCCGTCGACGGATGCCCTGAGAGAGTTCGGCGACCAAGGAGCGTATAACACAGTAGAACAAAAGCTCTTTTGTCCTATTTTTTCTGAAACTTCCTGATGGTTGTAGGTGAACTCAAGGCCATCGAATATGACGCTAAATGAAGGAATGTCTTCAATTCGCGGAGCGCGGAACTTGACGGCAAAATTATTGTCGGAGGCAAAATCATATCTCTCGCGCCAACCTTCTTTGAAGAAGCTGTCTATACCTTCGACCTGGCGCTCTGCAGAATCAACGTCCCACGCGACTTGCGTCGTCAACGTGAGAAAAGATGCAATTTGCCGATTCGGATTGCTCCACCTTTCAACGATCTCAATGGAAACGGCCGCTTGCAGCGGAAAATTTCGGAATGCCATGCGGTGATAATCGGGCAGCATCTTCCGCAAAATGCGCGACAGCATCTGGCAATCGGCCTTTGTGATCGCGGCGTCTGCGCTGTGATGGAGACAGCTTACATTGATCGCTTCGACAGTATAGCGAAAGCGCATGTCCGCTGGGGCGTTGGAAAGACGCCGGAAATGCTGCGCTACAGCGCAGACGATCGTGCGCCCTTCGATTTCGAAACTCCACAACCTCAGCTCAATCAGTGACAACCCGTTGAACAGGCCATACTCATGGTCTTCAACCTGCAGATTGAAAGTTCCATAGCCTTGCACACCGTCATCGGTTCCCTCGAACAGAAAGGCGCGTCCTTTCAACTTGAAAATATTCTGGTAGAAATCTTGGTTTAGCGGGACGAGTTCGGAGTAGTCCTTGCGAAATGAGGCAGCGGCGCTCATCGTTTTTTGTCCTTCAAGATCGATGCCGATCAGCAAAGAGGATCTGTGGGTCTGCGTCCTGGGCGAGCAACGCCAAAGCAAGCCGTGCTAGTTAGCCCTTTTTAATCAGGAAGCGGTGACCGCTTTCGGTCTTTTCGGTCTCGACCAGTTCGTGGCCGTCCTCATTGCAGAAATGCGGCATGTCGATCACCGCCAGCGGATCGGTGGTGTCGACGCGAATGAGCGTGCCGCTTGCCATGGCGGCAAGCTTCTTGCGTGTCTTGATCACGGGGAAGGGGCATTTCAGGCCGCGAAGATCGTAGAGAACGGGGTTCAAGCCGTTCAGTTCCGCGCCCAGAATTTCCAGAACGGCTTCTTTGCCGCGACCTCAGCGGTTTCCTGCGGTTCGGGTGCCGTATAGGCCAGCGGGTTCGGCATCGGCACCGGCACCACTGCCGGGGTCGCGACGGCCGCAGGCGTCGCAGCAGCAACTGCCATTGGCTGCGGCTGGGCAGCGGCGAGAGGCGTGGCCCCCGGCGCGGTCTTGGCGGCGATGCCCTGAGCTGTGCGCTTGGCCATCATGTCTTCGAGTTCGGCAACCTTGACCATGCGGCCGGCTTCCAGCGAGGTGCCGGTCGGGGCATAAGCCAGTTCGCGGCCCTTGCGGGTCTTGGCGACCACGGCCTTGCGCTCGGCTTCGGAGGGGTCGTACCAGGCCATGCCGTCGAATTTGCTCATCGCCTTGGCATAATCGGCATCATAGGTCTTGCCGTAGGCGGAAAGGGCTGCCGTCAGCGCCGGCGGCGTCGACATGGCAGGGCATTTGCCGGCGGCATTGAAGGCGCCGCCATCGGTTGCCTGCTGGTTGAAGACGTATTTCTTCTCGCAGACGGCCACCTCGGGCGGGCGCTTCGTCACTTCGAAATTGTCGTAGCCGACCTTCAGCATCTTCCAGAAGTCGTAGCTTGAGTCGAGGCGATGCTTGACCATGTTTTCCGCCGTCATGCGGAAGGGGAAGGCCTGCAGCTGCACGGTCGCCTGGCCGCCCTTGAAGGCGTCGCGGGCGAAGGCGTAAATTTCAAGCACCTGCTGGTCGGTCATCGAATAGCAGCCGGAGGACGAGCAGGCGCCATGGATCATCAGATCGGAGCCGCTGCGGCCGTTCGCCGCGTCGTAGCGGTTCGGGAAGCCGGTGTTGATCGCCAGATAATATTTCGAGTTGGGGTTCAGGTTGGCGCGCGTTAGGTCGTAAAAACCTTCCGGCGCCTGCCGGTCGCCGGTCTTTACCTTCGGACCGAGACGGCCGGACCAGGCGCAGATCTTGTAATCGGCGATCTTGTCGAAACGGTTGTCGGTCTTCGCCTTCCAGATCTCCATGGCACCTTCTTCCTTGAAGATGCGGATCATGATCGGCGAATTGCGATCCATGCCCTTGGCGGACATGGCGGTGAGGATATGGGCGGGAAGCGGCTGCTCGACCTTGTTCTTGACCTTGGAAAGATCGACCTGCGCGGTATCCAACGCGTCATTGCAGCCGGTCAGAGCCAGCGCCATGAGGGAAACATAGGCAAAATGACGTATGCGCATCCAAACTAGCCCATAAAGATAAAGCGACCCGGTCCGCCTATGGAGTTCGGGCATCAGACGGAATCATAGGCGGCTTATACTTTATAAATCCTTACCAGCCTATGACTTGCCCTGAACATCCCCGCAAGCGCGAATGCTACAGATAATATCAATGTGGCCAAGATTTGGCCTCAATCGGCGAAAGTCGAACTTGTCTCGGACATGATGCCGAAAAGTCTCAGCGATTTCCGGGCGACACCATCCGCCGGAATCGGCTCGACGTCTTGGAGATTGGCCCGCCGCCGCAGACGGCTAAGCCACCGTCGGGTGTTTAATCGCTTGACGCATCTCCTGGACATGCCGCGCCGGCGGCGCGCCAAATTGCCGAAGATACTCGCGGCTGAATTGGGAGGCGCTCTCGTATCCAACCGCGAACGCTTGTTGAAATTGCCGCGGAACCTTCCTCCTCCGAAGGCGGTGCCCGTGGCTTCAGGCACCGCGGAGAACTGTATTTGCCTTAGCGAAGGCGGACCCTTTGGAACGGGTACGACCGGACCGATCAGCGGTTCAGGGTGCGCCCGCCATCGACCACGATTTCTGTGCCGATCGTCCAAGCGGATTCGTCGGATGCCAGATAGACGACAGCCTTGGCAACCTCGGCGGCGGTGCCGAAGCGGCCAAGGGGGATCGTCGAGGCGATGTCCTTGTTCACCTGGTCCCGATAGGCGTCTGGAATACCGAGCTTGTCGTAGAGCGGGGTTTCGACCGGGCCGGGGCTGACCGCATTGACGCGGATGCCGCGCGGCAGGAGTTCGGACGAGAGCGTTTTAGACAGGTTGAGGAAGGCCGCTTTGGTGGCGCCGTAGACGGAGGAGTTGACGGCGCCGACATGGGCGTTGACCGAGGTGTTGAGCACCACGGAAGCGGGCTGTGCGAAGACCGGTAGCAGAGCCTGGATCAGGAAGTAGGGGCCGCGCACGTTGATGGCAAAGGATTGATTGAAGGCTTCCTCAGTCCAGGCTTCGATCGGCTGCCAGACCGAGATGCCGGCATTGAGAAAGGCAACGTCCAACTGTCCGTAATGCTCCTTCACCGCATTTGCGAGCCCGCGTTGCGCCTCGACGCTCGCGCTGTCGGCCTTCAGAACCAAAACCTCTGGCCCGAGCGCGGATTTCGCCTGTTCAAGGGAGTCCGGATTGTTGCCGGTCACGATGACGCGAGCGCCTTCGTTCAGAAACTGCTTTGCGGTTTCGAGGCCGATGCCTGAAGTGCCACCGGTGATCAGGGTACGCTTTCCATTAAGACGTGTCATAAATGTTGCTCGTTTCTTTAGATTCTCGTCTCGACTAACGACGGCGTTGCTTTTCTCAATCACCTTCCGTGTCGATCGTCCTCTAGATAAACGAGAGGCGGGATTTCAGTCCCGCCCAATAGGCTCAACATCTTGCCTAATCATCTCAGGTTTTTTAACCAGCCTGAACGCCGGATGTTGCGTGGCTGCCCGATTTCGACAGGCCATCTGCTCCATGGTCGGATGATGGATACCGTTTCGTAGTTCTGTGCCATGCGCAGAGTTGCTCGTTAGTCTAGCGCCGCAATAGTGACTAATCCCGTATCACAGTGCCTTGTGGCAAAAATGTCGGTCTCCCACTCCGGGAGGCTGCCAGTGATCGAGGACCAAACACTAAACGGGGTTGCTTATCGAATGTCTGAGTTGACGCACGTCGCGCGCAGGTGGCGCACCGAACTGCCTCAGGTATTCGCGGCTAAACTGCGAGGCACTCTCATAACCGACGGCAAAGGCCACGTCGGAGGCGCTGTGATCGCCCGCGAGCAGTAGCTGGCGAGCCTCCTGAAGACGAAGCTGCTTCTGATACTGGACCGGGCTGAGGCTGGTCAGTGCCACGAAATGCCGGTGCAGGCTGGCGCGGCTCATGCCGCTGACATCGCACAATGCCTCGATCCGTAACCGGGTGTTCTGATGGTCGCGGATCCATTCAACGGCACGGCGAATGCGACCAAGCGCGCCTTCTGGCTGCGCTATGTGGCGCAGCAATCGTCCCTGCGGCCCTTGGAGGAGACGATAGAGCAATTCGCGCTCCGCCATCGATGCCAGAACGGGTATGTCGCTCGGGGTATCGAGCAAGGTAAGCAGACGCAGCAGCGTGTCGCGCAACGGCTGCGTCATCGAATTGATCGCGATCCCGATACCGGGCGCATCGGGATCGCGGATCGGCGGCATGTCGGACGCAATTTGAGATAGCAGCGACGGGTCCAAGACCAGCGACACCGAGACATAGGGCCGCCCGTCATCGGCATTGTGGATTTGGCCGCTAAGGGGAAGATCCAGAGCGCTGACGAGGTATTGCGCTGAGTCGTAGCGCAGCAAATTGTCGTGGATCGCCACATCTTTCGATCCCTGCAGGATGAAGCAGATCATGGATCGGTAGAGGCATGGCGACGTGCCTGAGGTCGCTTGTCCGACTCCGATTTCCAATCGTGGGATCTGAGTGATCGTTATACCCGATCGCGCGTGTCGCAGGGCAATGTCGATATGAGGTTGAAGGTGCTCGTTCATGAACCCTCTATGCCACCGCTCTTTCAATAAGAAAAGACCTTGAGACAATCGGGCAAGAGATTGAGAGCTTTGGGCGGGCCGGCGGCGCCTAAGCGGTCTATCTCACTCTTATCGGAACGAAGCCGCAGCGGCACCGAGTTCCTCGCCAAACAAGCTTACGAAAGAGCGAGCAATGACCAAACAGATCGCCATCATCACCGGCGCTAGCCGGGGCCTCGGCCGCAACATGGCGGTGCATCTCGCCCGGCCCTTCGTGGCGCAGGGCATCGCGCTCGGCCGGGTCGGGCAGCCCGACGATATCGGCGGCGCGGTTGCGGCCATCCTGTCCGACGAGATGGGCTGGGCGAACGGCACCACCTTCGACATTTCGGGCGGGCAACTGCTCTGACGGTCGGCCCGTTCCACACCTTTCCACGACAAAAGATCGAGAGACCATCATGACCGCAACGCGCCTGACGCTCATCAGCCACCCGCTCTGCCCCTTCGTTCAGCGGGCCGCGATCGTCCTTCTGGAAAAGGGTGTGCCCTTCGACCGGATCAACGTCGATCTCGCGGACAAACCGGACTGGTTCCTGGCGCTTTCGCCGTCTGGCAAGGTGCCCTTGCTGAAGATGGAGCGGGCGGATGACAGGGACGCAATCCTGTTCGAAAGCATGGTGATCTGCGAATATCTCGAAGAGACGCGGGGTGGCGGCAAGCTCTACTCCGAGGATGCGCTGTCGCGCGCGCAGCAGCGCGCGTGGATCGAATATGGCACTGCGACTCAAGCCGAAGCCTGGCAATTCCTTAACGCCAAGGATCGCACGACCGCAGACGCCAAGCGTGCCGCCTTTCGGGGCAAGCTACAGCGACTGGAGGCTGTAATCGCAGCGGAACCCTATTTCAGCGGAATTGCCTTTAGCATGGTCGATGCCGTGTATGCGCCTCTCTTTCGCTATTTTGACATTGTTGACGCGGCGGTATCGCAGTCGATCTTCGAGGACCTTCCCCGCGTCACGGCGTGGCGAGCGGCGCTGGCGGGACGACAAAGCGTCGTTGCCGCGGTGGGAGGAGATTATGCCGAGCGATTCCGGCGGCACCTCAGTCTGCATAAGGCACTCCTTTCCGACTGATTATGGGCATCTCGACGGTCCATTTCGATATGCTCGCAATCGCGGCTGACGGATGCCGCGTTCTCACCGAAAGGCTTGACCGGTTCGAGCGCGCTGACGGCAGCGAAATCGGACGGGTGATGCTCATGGGCATCTTCGAAGTCGAAGGCGACAAGATTGTCGAGTGGCGGGACTATTTCGACGTCACCGCCGTCCAGAAGTTCGCCGCCGGCTGAGATGCCGGCTTGCGAACGATGGGGCTGGACGCGGAGACTATTGTCTCTGCCAGCACACGGCGTCCACCCGCCGATCATCGATCTGCGGAACAGATTTTAGGCCAACCGGGCCTAAAATCATCCTGTTCTAGAGATTGCGGCCGATATTGAGGAATTTCTGGCGTCGCTCGTTGCGCAGCTGCTCGCCGGAACGGGACGCCATTTCGCCGAGCGCATTGGCGATCATGTCGCCGGTTGCGGCAATGACACTGTCGGGATCGCGATGGGCGCCGCCCAGCGGCTCGGAAATGATGCCGTCGATGACGCCGAGCGATTTCAGGTCTTCAGCGGTGATCTTCATGTTGGTCGCCGCTTCCCGGGCGCGGGTCGAATCGCGCCAGAGGATGGAGGCGGCGCCTTCCGGCGAGATGACGCTGTAGATCGAATGCTCGAGCATATAGACCTTGTTGCCGGTGGCGATGGCGATCGCGCCACCCGAGCCGCCTTCGCCGATGACGATCGACACGAGGGGAACCTTGACGCCGAGACATTTTTCCGTCGAGCGGGCGATCGCCTCGGCCTGGCCGCGCTCTTCGGCGCCGACGCCGGGATAGGCGCCTGCCGTATCCACCAGCGAAATCACCGGCAGGCCAAAACGATCGGCCATTTCGAGGATGCGGATCGCCTTGCGGTAACCTTCCGGCCGCGGGCTGCCGAAATTGTGCTTCAGGCGGCTCTTGGTGTCGTTGCCCTTTTCCTGGCCGATGACGGCGACGGGCTGGCCGCGGAAGCGGGCAAGGCCCGCCTGGATCGCGGCATCCTCGGAAAATTTGCGGTCGCCGGCGAGCGGGGTGAATTCCTGGAACAGCGTCTTGGCGTAGTCGACGAAATGCGGCCGCTGCGGATGGCGGGCGACCTGGGTCTTCTGCCAGGGATTGAGCTTGGAATAGATTTCGACGATCGCCTCGCGGACGCGAATCTCCAGCCTGCCGATTTCATCGGTGGTGTCGATGCTCTCGTCTTCCGTGGCGAGCTTCTTCAGCTCGATGATCTTGCCTTCGAGGTCGGAGATCGGCTTTTCGAAGTCGAGATAATTGTGCATGAGGTGCGTTTCCGTTCCTTGTGCCCGGGGCGTTTTCCTGGCTCCGCCCCTTGTCGCCGGTCCTATTCGTGCTTTTTCGCCTGTTTGGCAAGGGGGTGATGCGTCTGGACAAGCTGCTGCAGCCTCTCTTCCAGGACATGCGTGTAGATCTGTGTGGTCGAAATGTCCGAATGGCCGAGGAGTTCCTGCACGACGCGCAGGTCGGCGCCATTGGCCAGCAGGTGGCTGGCAAAGGCGTGGCGCATCACATGCGGCGAGATCATCGACGGCGTCAGCCCGGCGCGGATCGCCAGGTTCTTCAGGTCGCGGGCGAAAACCTGGCGTGGCAGGTAGCCCTCCTTCGAGGCGGCGGGAAACAGCCACGGGCTTTCCTGCGGCTGCTTGACCGCGGCATTTTCCGCCGCCAGCAGGCGGCCGTAGGATTTCAGTGCCGATAGCGCCGAATGCGACAGCGGCACCAGCCGCTCCTTGTTGCCCTTGCCGCGGATCATCAGGAAACGGCCTTCCTGGTCGAGCACGCGGGCGGGAAGCGAAACCAGCTCGCTGACACGCATGCCGGTGGCATAGAGCAGCTCCAGCAGCGCCAGCATGCGCAGGCGCTGCAGCTGGCCCGGCGCCGGATCCCCCGCTTCGGCCTCAGCCTGTGAAAGCAGCTTGCCGACCTCGTCGACCCCCATCGTCTTCGGCAGCGGACGGCCTTTCTTCGGCGCGTCGAGAATGCCGGTGGGGTCGTCGGTCCTCAGGCCCTCGGCGTAGAGGAATTTGTAGAACTGCCGCATGGCGGCAAGCCGGCGCGCCTGGGACGAGGCTTTGAAACCCTTCCGGGCAAGCGAGGAGAGATAGGCGGCGAGATCGGCAGAGGCAGCCTCGGTGAGCCGTATGCGGCGCTCGTGCAGGAAGGAGCTGACATCTTCGAGGTCGCGCTCATAGGATTGCAGCGTGTTGGCGGCGGCGCCGCGCTCGGCGCTCATCATCTCCAGGAAGGATTCCACATGGACGCGGCCGAGATCCACCATGCCGGTCACTTCCTGGTCGGAGCGATCGCGCCCGTCGCCGGCGGATTGACCCGCTCGGACGGAATGCGGATCGTCACGTCGCGCGGCTCGGGCTCGACGAAGGTCACAAGCGCCCACATCGCTCCGTAGACCGTCCCGGCGAGGATCGCGCAGACGAACAGAAAACGGAACAGGGTCGGCATCCGGCAACTCCTTCATGCTCTGCTTCTGTTATAAGAAGCGTATCCGCAAGTGCAAGAAGCGGTATTCAAGCCTGATTCCCTTGTCCGCGACTTGACGCTCCAGCTGCATTTGTCGATACGGTTTGCAAACAAAGTGTGAATGGACCGATGAGTGAACCACTGCTGACCGTTGCTGACAGCTTGAAAGACAGAGCTCGCGCCGCGCTCGGTTCACGTAATCTCATCCTTGTCGGACTGATGGGCGCCGGCAAATCCTCGGTCGGCCGGATCGTTGCCACCCAACTCGGCATTCCATTCATCGACAGCGATCATGAAATCGAGCGGGTGTCACGCATGACGATCCCCGAACTCTTCGCGGCCTATGGCGAAGTGGAGTTCCGGGCGCTGGAAACGCGGGTGGTGAAGCGGCTCTTAAAGAGCGGGCCACGGGTCGTCTCCACCGGCGGCGGCGCCTTCATCAACGACCGGACACGCAGACATATCAAGAGGGGCGGCCTGTCCGTCTGGCTCAAGGCCGATCTCGACGTGCTCTGGGACAGGGTCGCCAAGCGCGACTCGCGGCCGCTGCTCAAGACCGAAAATCCGAAGCAGACGCTCGAAGACCTGATGAATGCGCGTTATCCGATCTATGCGCAGGCAGACCTCACCGTGCTGTCGCGCGACGTGCGCAAGGAAATCATGGCCGACGAGGTGCTGAACGCCGTGATCGAAGCTCAGAAGGAAAGTGCAGCGTCATGAATGCGATATCCTCCGCCTCATCAGTCCAGACGGTGCATGTGCCGCTCGGCGAGCGCGCCTATGACATCCTGATCGGGCCGGGGCTGATCGCACGGGCCGGCGCCGAGATCGCCTCCCGGCTCAAGGGACGCAAGGCGGCTGTTATCACCGACAAAAATGTCGCTCCGCTCTATCTCAAGGCGCTGGTCGCAAGTCTTGATCAAGCGGGCATCGCCTCGGCTGCGGTCGTCCTGCCGGCCGGCGAAAAGACCAAGAGCTTCGAGCATCTGATGACTGCCTGCGACAAGGTGCTCGAAGCCCGTGTCGAGCGCAATGATTGCGTCATCGCGCTCGGCGGCGGCGTCATCGGCGACCTTTCGGGATTTGCCGCCGGCATCGTGCGGCGTGGCGTGCGCTTCGTGCAGGTGCCGACCTCGCTGCTGTCGCAGGTCGATTCCTCGGTCGGCGGCAAGACCGGCATCAACTCCCGCCACGGCAAGAATCTGATCGGCGTTTTCCATCAGCCGGATCTGGTTCTGGCCGATACCGATGTGCTGAATACGCTGAGCGAGCGCGAATTCCGCGCCGGTTACGCGGAGGTCGCCAAATACGGGTTGATCGATAAGCCGAATTTCTTCGCCTGGCTGGAAGCCAACTGGACGTCGGTTTTTGCCGGCGGTTCCGCCCGCATCGAGGCGATTGCCGCCAGCTGTCAGGCGAAGGCCGATGTCGTCGTTGCCGACGAGCGCGAGAACGGCCCCCGGGCGCTGCTCAATCTCGGCCATACGTTCGGCCATGCGCTTGAGGCGGCGACCGCCTATGACAGCTCCCGTCTCGTGCACGGCGAGGGCGTTTCGATCGGCATGGTGCTGGCGCACGAATTCTCCGCACGGATGAACCTTGCAAGCCCCGACGATGCGCGGCGCGTCGAGCGGCACCTCAAGGAGGTCGGCCTGCCGACCCGTATGGCGGATATTCCGGGCGAGCTGCCGCCGGCTGAAACGCTGATGGATGCGATCGCCCAGGACAAGAAGGTCAAGAGCGGCAAACTCACCTTCATCCTGACGCGCGGCATCGGCCAGTCCTTCGTCGCCGACGACGTGCCGGCTTCCGAAGTGATCAGCTTTCTCCGGGAAAAACATCCGTGACAACTGTCGAAGGCGCTCTGGCATTTCTTGCAACATATTGGCCGGAGATCCTTTCGATCACGGCGCTCGTGCTGATGTCCGCCTTCTTTTCCGGCTCCGAGACGGCGCTGACGGCCGTTTCGCGCAGCCGTATTCATACGCTTGAAGCCAACGGCGACGAACGCGCCGGCCTCGTCCGGCAGCTGATCGAGCGGCGCGACCGGCTGATCGGCGCGCTGCTCATCGGCAACAATCTTGCCAATATCCTGTCCTCCTCGATTGCCACCAGCCTGTTTCTCGGTCTGTTCGGCAATTCCGGCGTGGCGCTGGCGACGCTTGCGATGACCGTCATCCTGGTCATTTTCGCCGAAGTGCTGCCGAAGAGCTGGGCGATTTCGACACCCGACCGTTTCGCACTCGCCATTGCGGTTCCGGCCAGGCTCTTCGTCCTCGTCGTCGGCCCGCTTTCTTCCTTCGTCAACGCGATCGTCCGCCGGATCCTTGCGCTGTTCGGCATCAATCTGTCGCGGGAGACGTCGATGCTGACGGCGCATGAGGAGCTGCGCGGCGCCGTCGACCTGTTGCACCGCGAGGGATCGGTGGTGAAGGCCGATCGCGACCGCCTCGGCGGCGTGCTCGATCTCAGCGAGCTGGAACTTTCCGACATCATGGTCCACCGCACCGCAATGCGGGCGATCAACGCCGACGATCCGCCCGAAGCGGTGGTGCGCGCCATTCTCGAAAGTCCCTATACGCGCATGCCTTTGTGGCGCGGCACGATCGACAACATCATCGGCGTCGTCCACGCCAAGGATCTGCTGCGGGCGCTTGCCGAGCCGAACATGGAGCCGCAGAACCTCGATATCGTCAAGATCGCGCAGAAGCCGTGGTTCGTGCCCGACAGCACCAATCTTGAAGATCAGCTCAACGCCTTCCTGCGGCGCAAGCAGCATTTCGCCGTCGTCGTCGACGAATATGGCGAGGTGCAGGGCATCGTCACGCTGGAAGATATCCTCGAGGAAATCGTCGGCGATATTTCCGACGAGCACGATATCGACATCCAGGGCGTGCGCCAGGAGGCCGACGGTTCCGTCGTCGTCGACGGCGGCGTGCCGATCCGCGACCTCAACCGCGCGCTCGACTGGAACCTGCCCGACGAGGAGGCGACGACGATTGCCGGCCTCGTCATCCATGAATCGATGACCATCCCGGAAGAGCGCCAGGCCTTCACCTTTTATGGCAAGCGTTTCGTCGTCATGAAGCGGGAGAAGAACCGCATCACTAAGCTGCGCATCCGCCCGGCTGGGGAAGACGGCGCAAAACCAGCCTGATCCGGCTTGGATCAGCGGCTGCAGCCAACCATATAAGCTGCTGTGCCGCTACCAGCGGGTCGGTTCATCCGGTGCTGCCGGTTCGACGGCCAGTGCATGCAGGCCGGCATCGAGTTCCGGTTTCAACAGGTCGGTGATCGCCCGGTGGCGCGCCAGCCGCGACATGCCAGCGAACTTGACTGAGACGATCCTCACCCGCATATGGGTTTCGCCGGTGCCTGTGATATCGGGCTGATGGCCGGCATGCAGATGGCTTTCGTCGATGACGCTCAGGCGGTCGGGCGCGAAGGCTTCGACAAGCTTTTCTTCGATGCGGGTTCGCAGGGTCATTATCCGGTCTTGCTGTTTCGCGAAAAAGGTTCCCACCAAGCCAGCAACAAACCCATTTGTCAATTCTTGTTGTCGCGTCGCGACAGCCCCATAATTAGCGCCGTCATGAGACTTGATTCCAAATATTTCGATCGCATCCGAACACGCCGCAAACGCGAGCCGGAGGCAGAGGAGGCCCCGCCTACCTGCCAGTGGGACGGCTGCGACAAAAAAGGCTCGCATCGCGCTCCTGTGGGACGCAATGCGGAAGGCCAGTTCTTTTTGTTCTGCTTCGAGCACGTCAAGGACTACAACAAGGGCTATAATTATTTCTCCGGCCTGTCGGACGGCGAAATCGCGCGCTACCAGAAAGAGGCGATCACCGGCCACCGGCCGACATGGACCGTCGGCGTCAACAAGGCGGCGAAGGACAGTCCGCTGCATTCGGAGGTGCGCTCCGGCGCCTACACACGTGTTCGTGATCCCTTCGGTTTCGTGAAGGAAAGCGGCAAGGGCAGCGGCCCGCGGTTTCCCCAGGCGCGTAAGCTGAAATCGCTGGAAAGCAAGGCCTTCGATACGATGGGCCTCGACGCCAATGCAACGTCGGCGGAGATCAAGAGCCGCTACAAGGAACTGGTCAAGAAGCACCATCCGGATGCCAATGGCGGCGACCGGGGCTCGGAAGAGCGTTTCCGCGCCGTTATCCAGGCCTATCAATTGTTGAAGCAGAACGGTTTTTGTTAGTTCCCGTCCTTGCTCTTGGGCTTCAATCGGGTATGGTCCACATCGGCTGAGGCCGCAGGCAAACGCGGCTCATATTTGTGCGTTTTCCCGACATCGCCTCCGCCGACCTTCCGGACGCGGCGTTTCTTGTCCGGGACTCTTTCAAGAATGCTCGCACGCGGTCATTATCCCGCCGAGGTTTCGTTTCAGTCCCGGAGAAGCATCGCCGACGTTCCGACCTGGACGAGCGCGGAATAAAATCGCGGCGTCACGGTTGCGACATGGCCTGAGACAGTATGGCCGGGTGGCTTCACCCGCCTTGGAGACATGATGAGCAAGATCGAACTTGATATTTCAGAACTGCCCGATACCACCGTTTCGGTCCGCGAGGCCTTCGGCATCGATTCCGACATCCGCGTTCCCGCCTACAGCAAGGGCGACGCCTATGTGCCGGACCTCGACACCGACTACCTGTTCGATCGCGACACGACGCTCGCCATTCTCGCAGGCTTCGCCCATAACCGCCGCGTGATGATCTCCGGCTATCACGGCACGGGCAAGTCCTCGCATATCGAGCAGGTGGCCGCACGGCTCAACTGGCCCTGCGTGCGCATCAATCTCGACAGCCATGTCAGCCGTATCGATCTCGTCGGCAAGGATGCGATCGTCGTTAAGGACGGGCTGCAGGTCACCGAATTCAAGGACGGCATCCTGCCCTGGGCCTATCAGCACAATGTCGCGCTGGTCTTCGACGAATATGATGCCGGCCGTCCCGATGTGATGTTCGTCATCCAGCGCGTGCTCGAATCCTCCGGCCGCCTGACGCTGCTCGACCAGAGCCGCGTCATCCGGCCGCACCCGGCCTTCCGGCTGTTTGCGACCGCCAATACGATCGGCCTCGGTGATACCACCGGCCTCTATCACGGCACGCAGCAGATCAACCAGGCGCAGATGGACCGCTGGTCGATCGTGACGACGCTGAACTATCTGCCGCATGATCACGAAGTGAATATCGTCGCCGCCAAAGTGAAGAGCTTCGGCAAGGACAAGGAAGGTCGCGACACCGTGTCGAAGATGGTCCGCGTCGCCGACCTGACGCGCGCCGCCTTCATGAATGGCGATCTCTCCACCGTCATGAGCCCGCGTACCGTCATCACCTGGGCTGAAAACGCCGAAATCTTCGGCGATCTCGCCTTCGCCTTCCGCGTCACCTTCCTCAACAAGTGTGACGAGCTGGAGCGCCCTCTGGTCGCCGAGCATTATCAGCGGGCCTTCGGCGTCGAGCTGAAGGAAAGTGCCGCCAATATCGTTCTCGGAGCCTGAGACCGACCGATCATGGCAGCTCGCGGTGACAATTCGAAAGCAAAGCCCGGCGCACCTGTCGACGTCGAGCCATTACGCCGGGCGATAACCGGCTGCGTGCGCTCGATCGCCGGCGACGGCGATGTCGAGGTGACCTTCGCCAATGAACGGCCGGGGATGACCGGCGAGCGCATCCGGCTGCCGGAGCTTTCCAAGCGGCCGACGGCGCATGAGCTGGCGGTCACCCGCGGGCTTGGCGATTCCATGGCGCTGCGTCTCGCCTGCCATGACGAGAAGGTGCATTCGACGATGGCGCCGCAGGGCTCGGACGCCCGGGCGATCTTCGATGTTGTCGAGCAGGCGCGGGTCGAATCGATCGGCGCGCTGCGCATGGAGGGCATGGCGTCGAACCTGCGCTCCATGACGGAAGAGAAATATTCCAAGGCGAATTTCACCGGCATCGAGCGCCAGGAAGACGCACCGGTCGGCGAAGCCGTGGCGATGATGGTGCGGGAGAAGCTGACCGGCCAGCGGCCACCGGCCTCCGCCGGCAAGGTGCTCGACCTCTGGCGCGGCTTCATCGAGGACAAGGCGGGGTCCGAACTCGACAATCTGTCGAGCGCGATCAACGACCAGCAGGCCTTCGCCAAGGTCATCCGCAACATGCTGTCGGCCATGGAAATGGCCGAGGAATACGGCGACGACGACAGCGACGCCGATAATGACGACCAGTCGGATCAGGAAGATCAGCCGAGCGGCGACGAGCAGGATCAGGACGAGGTCGACGAGGATGCCGGCACCGACGCCGCCCCCGTCGAAGACAGCGAAGTCGCCGACGAGCAGATGGAAGACGGCGAGACCGAAGGCGCCGAAATTTCCGACGACGACATGATGGAAGAGGGCGAGGACGATTCGGAAACGCCGGGCGAGACCCGCCGTCCGAACACGCCTTTTGCCGATTTCAACGAGAAGGTCGATTATCACGTCTTTACCGAAGAGTTCGACGAGATCATCACCGCCGAGGAACTCTGCGACGCCGCCGAACTAGAGCGCCTGCGCGCCTTCCTCGACAAGCAGCTGGCACACCTGCAGGGCGCGGTCGGCCGCCTCGCCAACCGGCTGCAGCGCCGGCTGATGGCGCAGCAGAACCGCTCCTGGGATTTCGACCTGGAAGAGGGTTATCTCGATCCGGCCCGGCTGCAGCGCATCATCATCGATCCGATGCAGGCGCTGTCCTTCAAGATGGAGCGCGACACGCAGTTCCGCGACACCGTCGTCACCCTGCTCATCGACAATTCCGGCTCGATGCGCGGCCGGCCGATCACGGTTGCCGCCACCTGCGCCGATATTCTCGCCCGCACGCTGGAGCGCTGCGGCGTCAAGGTCGAGATCCTCGGTTTTACCACCAAGGCCTGGAAGGGTGGGCAGGCACGTGAGAGCTGGCTTGCCGGCGGCAAGCCGCAGACACCCGGCCGCCTCAACGACCTGCGCCACATCATCTACAAATCGGCCGACGCGCCGTGGCGGCGGGCACGCGCCAATCTCGGGCTGATGATGCGCGAGGGCCTGCTCAAGGAAAATATCGACGGCGAGGCGCTGATCTGGGCGCATAATCGCCTGCTCGCACGCCGCGAGCAGCGCCGCATTCTGATGATGATTTCGGACGGGGCGCCGGTCGACGATTCGACGTTGTCGGTCAATCCGGGCAATTATCTCGAGCGGCACCTGCGCGCCGTCATCGAGCAGATCGAGACGCGCTCGCCGGTGGAATTGCTGGCGATCGGTATCGGTCACGACGTGACGCGTTACTATCGCCGCGCCGTGACGATCGTCGACGCCGACGAACTTGCCGGCGCGATGACCGAGCAGCTCGCCTCGCTGTTCGAAGATCAATCCGCCCCGTCGCGTGGCGGCCGGCTCCGCCGTGCCGGCTGACGCGGCTGAGGGAAACATGACTGGTAAGCGCCTTTGCCGCGCAGTGTCGATTGCTGTCTGCATCGCTGCCGGCGCGTGCCCCTCTTGGGCGGGCGACGTGCCGGTCATTAGCCGGCAAATCTCCGATTTCAGGATCGGCTCTTCGCAGACGACATTCGGTTCTCTGGAATTTCTCGGCGGGCTGGAGATGGTCTCCAGCAAAGCCTTGTTCGGCTCGCTCTCCGCCATCCGCTTCCGGCCGGACCAGAAACATTTCGTCGTCGTGCTCGACACCGGCCAATGGCTGACCGGCAGTATCGAGCGCGACCTCAAGGGCAGGCTTTCCGGCCTTTCCAATGTCGAGATCACCCCGATGAAGAACATCGCCGGGCGCAGCTTCGAGGGCAAGGGGCATATGGATGCCGAGGGCCTGGCGCTCGACGGCAACAGGGTCCTGGTCTCCTTCGAGCAGGATCACCGCGTCGATGTCTATCCCGATCCGGGTTTTACCGATTCCGGCGCGATCGTCACTCTGCCGATCCTCATCCCGCGCAAGATGCTGAGCGACAACCGCGGCATCGAGACCATCACCGTGGCGCCGGCATCGAGCCCGCTCAAGGGCGGCGTTGTCATCGTCTCCGAACGCGGTCTCGATAGCGACGGGAACCGGGTCGCGGCTATTCTGAACAGCCCGCTGAAAGGGCGTTTCTCGGTGGCGCGGGACGGCAGCTTCGACATCACCGACGGCGCCTTCCTGCCGAACGGCGACCTGCTGCTGCTGGAACGTCGCTTCAATATGGCCGAAGGCATCGGTATGCGGATTCGGCGCATCAAGGGCGGCGATATCAGGCCCGGCGCCGTCGTCGACGGCGAATTGCTGCTCGAAGGCAATTTCAATTCTCAGATCGACAATATGGAAGGGCTGGACACCTTCCAGGCCGCCGACGGCAGCACCCATATCATCCTGGTGTCGGACGACAATCATTCGATCCTGCAGCGCAATCTGATGCTGGAGTTCCGGCTGTCCGAACAGGCCGAACACAAAGCGTCAAACTGATGTCATAGGTCTCGGCTATCACGCCCCGCGGCATAAATGGCTGGCTTGCGGAGGAAATCATGGTGCATATTCACGTCATGGGCGCGTCCGGTTCCGGCAAGACTTCGCTTGGCCTTATGCTCGCCGAGAAGCTCGATATCGCCCATCTCGACACCGACGATTTCTTCTGGCTGCCAACCGATCCGCCGTTCACCACGCCGAGGGATGCCGGTGAGCGCATTCGGCTGTTGCTTGAGGAGACGGGACGGCCTGGTGGCTGGGTTCTTTCCGGATCGGCGCTGAAGTGGGGCACGCCGCTGGAGCCGCTCTACGATCTGATCGTGTTCCTCAGGATCGAGCCGGAGCTTCGGATGGCGCGGATCCGCGCGCGGGAGGTGGCCCGATACGGAGACAGGATCGGGCCTGGCGGCGACATGGAAGTAAAAAGCGGGCAGTTCCTGGAATGGGCGGCAAGCTACGACACGGCCGGTCCTGAACGGCGCAGTCTTTCAGCGCATGAGCAATGGCTGGAAATGCAGACGGCGCCGGTGTTGCGGCTCGATTCGTCGCTTGAGATCGACGAGCTGGCTGCAGGGGTTCTTCTGCATCCGGCCATCGCCGCCGGAGCGGTCCGACGGCGGCGGTGAGCTCATGCATGTCGCCGGGAAGTGTGCAGCGGTTCCCGGATAACGACATGCATAAAAACAAAGAGCTAAAGCGCGTCGCATGAATCAAGTTGACCGCGACGCGCTTTAACTCAGCTGGCGCGGGCGGCCTGCATCGGCCGCAGCACGTTCATCAGCGCGCCATAGGGCAAGAGCATGACGAGGCCGACGATCATCTTGACGGCGAAATCGCCGATCGCCCAGGAGATCCAGCGCGGGGCCTCGCTGGCGAAGACGCCGAGCACGGGGGCGGCTTCCAGCGCGAAGGGCTCGTTCGGGCCGAGGAAGACGAAAAACGCGGCGAAGGACAGCGAGAAAAACATCACCGTATCCAGCGCCGAGCCGATCAGCGATCCCACCAGCGGCGCGCGCCACCAGGCCTGACGGCGGAGGCGGTTGAAGACGGCGATATCGAGCAGCTGGCCGGCGAGATAGGCCGAGCCGGAGCCGATGGCGATGCGCGGCACCGAGGTGAAGAAGGAGAGCGTGACGCCGACGACGAAGCCGGCAAGGACGACCTTGCGGGCTGCCTGCGGGCCGAACTGGCGGTTGGTCAGATCGGTGATCAGGAAGGCGATCGGATAGGAGAAGGCGCCCCAGGTCAGGATGTCGGCAAGATTAATGCCGGCGACTTCGGCGTTCAGCGGAAACTGCACGAGGAAGTTGGAGGCGACGACGACGAGCGTCATCAGCGCGACATAGGCGATGGTATAGCGGGTCTTCGGCATTTTTTTATCCTGGGTGATGCCACCAGTTGGAGCGACGGGCCGGCAAAGCAAAAGGCTTGTCCGGTATCATCCGTTCAAGCCTTTAAAGCCGTATGAAAGAAGGGCAGAAGCTTAGGCAGCAACAGCAACAGCGGCTTCGGCGGTCTTCTTGACGATCTGACGGCGCAGCAGGCGCGCGCGCATCGACAGTTCGGTTTCGTTGGCCTTCAGCAGGAAGGCATCGAGGCCGCCACGATGCTCGACGGAGCGAAGGGCTGCAGCCGAAACGCGAAGACGATAACGCTGGTTGAGGGCGTCGGAAATCAGCGTGACCTGGCACAGGTTCGGCAGGAACCGGCGCTTGGTCTTGTTGTTGGCATGGCTGACATTGTTACCAGTCAGGACGGCCTTGCCGGTCAATTCGCACACGCGGGACATGGAACACCTATTCTTGTTTTTGTCGGGCCATCGAATTGCCATCCCGGTCAAAACCAGGCGCGCAATCCAACGGGCATGATTGGAAAGTTGCGGTTCTATAGTCAGGCAGGCTGCGCGCGTCAAGCCAAACCTTGGCCTTTCCCGCAATTCTGTCAAAAAGCTGCTGTTTTCTTCCCTTCACGGCAGGAGTATAGAGCGCTCTAGCAAAGGCTGCCGGCGCGCGGCAAGACAAGGCTTTATTCATGGCTCATTCGGGCAGACGGATTTTCATTTCGGCGATCACAGCGCTGCTTGCCATACCGGCAGCGGCGGCCGAAATCCAGCATCGGACGGAATACCGGGTGACGCTTGCCGGCCTGCCGATCGCCCGCGCAGCGTTTCTGACGAAGATCGAGGACGATCATAGCTATAACATCGCCGGCAGCATCAACTCGGCCGGTCTTGCCGATCTGGTGACGACGATTTCGGCCAAAACCAGCGTCACCGGCGTCGTGCGCAACGACCGGCTGCAGGCGCAGAATTATTCGCTCTACTACAAGAGCGGCAAAAAAGCCCGCGTCTACGAGGTCAGCTACCGCGACGGCAACATCGTCTCGGCGACGACGACACCGCCGCCGAAACGTCCGAAGAACTGGATCGACGTGACGCCGCGCGATATGCGCTCGGTGCTCGATCCGATCTCCGGCCTGGTCTTCACCGGCGATACCAAGGTCTGCTCGCAGACGCTGCCGATCTTCGACGGCGAGACGCGCATGGATCTGGTACTGTCGCCGAAGGGCGACGAGGATTTCTCGACCAACGGCTTCAAGGGCAAGGCGACTGTCTGCAGCGTGCGCTTCGTGCCGCGCTCGGGCTACAAGAAGGGCCGCAAGGACATCGTCTATCTCAGCAAGAGCGACCGGATGGAAATCTGGTTTGCCAAGTCGGAGGCGGCAAATGTATACGCTCCCGTCTATGTGCGCATTCCCACAGAATATGGAATGGTGACGATCACTGCCGTCAAATACGGCAGCAGCTGACGGAGATCATCCTCCGTCAAAGGGGGACGGGTGAAGCTTCGCGCGACGTTGATCGGTTTTACCGCCATTTTGATGTGGTCGTTCCTGGCGCTGCTGACGGCCGCCTCCGGCAAGATGCCGCCGTTCCAGCTTTCGGCGGTCTGCTTTGCAATCGGCAGCATTCCCGGGCTCGCCGTGCTTGCCCTCAACCCGTCGCGGCTGGCGCTGCTGAAGCAGCCGGCCAAGGTCTGGGTGACCGGTATTTCGGGGCTGTTCGGCTATCATTTCCTCTATTTCACTGCGCTCAGAAACGCGCCGGCGGTCGAGGCGGGGCTGATTGCCTACCTTTGGCCGCTGCTGATCGTCGTCGGCTCGGCGCTGCTGCCGGGCGAGCGGCTGCGCTGGTATCATGTTACCGGCGCCCTTGCCGGGCTTTGCGGCACCTTCCTGATCGTCGGCCGCAACGGCATCGATTTTAACGGCGCCTATGCCGTCGGTTACACCGCCGCTTTCCTCTGCGCCTTCACCTGGTCCGGTTACTCGCTGCTGACCCGGCGTTTCGACGCCGTCTCCACCGATGTCGTCACCGGTTTCTGCCTAGCGACCTCGATCCTGTCGCTCGTCTGCCATCTCGGCCTGGAGACAACCGTCTGGCCGGCGACGGGTTTCGAATGGCTCGCCGTCGCCGGGCTCGGGCTCCTGCCGGTCGGGGCTGCCTTCTATGCCTGGGATTACGGCGTCAAGAACGGCGACATCCAGATCCTCGGCGCGGCAAGTTATGCCGCACCATTGCTTTCGACGCTAATTCTGGTGCTGTTCGGGTTTGCCGAGCCGAGCTGGCGCATCGCGCTTGCCTGCCTGCTGGTCACCGGCGGGGCGGTGCTGGCCGCCCAGGACATGTTCCGCCGCAAGATCCAGCCGCCGATTGTGGCGGAATGATCTCAGCCGCCGGGCGTCCAGCCTGATGGTGCCATCTCGAAGCTCGAAAACGTAAAGCCGGGTGAGACGGTGCAGCCCACAAGGGTGAAATCGCCGAGGCTTTCGGCCGATTGCCACCAATTGGCGGGAATGATCGCCTGCGGCCGCTCGCCGGCCGGGAGGTCGGTTCCGAGCGTCAGGGTCTCGCTCGCCTTCCCATCTTCGGAGCGATGCAGCGAGAGCGGCGCGCCGGCATAATAATGCCAGACCTCCACCGCGTCATGGACGCGATGCCAGTGGGAACGCTGTCCCCTGGTTAGGAGATAATAGATCGCCGTCGAGTGGCCGCGTTCTCCGCCCGCCGTATCGCGGAACGTCTCAGCGTACCAGCCGCCTTCCGGATGCGGCTGCATGGCGAGTCCGCGGATGATGTCTTCGGGAGACATCAGAAATTGTCCTTGCGCTTGCGGATCTCGGCAAAGACTTCCTCATTGGTCTTGCCTTCCATCAGCAGATTGCGGCGGATCGCCGGATCGGCGGCGCGCAGGAACGGGTTGGTTTCCTTTTCGAGGCCCAGCGTCGTCGGGATGGTGAATTTGCCGTCGGCGCGCAAGGCCTCGATCTCGGCGGCGCGGCTCTTCAGACGTTCATTGTCGGGATCGACCGTCAGTGCGAAGCGGGCATTGGACAAGGTGTATTCGTGGCCGAAATAGACGGCGGTCTCATCGGGCAGCACGGCGAGTTTCTGCAGCGAATGCCACATGTCGGCGGCCGGGCGTTCGAACAGCCGGCCGCAGCCGAGCGCAAACAGCGTATCGGCGGCAAAGAGCAGTTTGTCGTCGACGAAGTGATAGCAGATATGGCCGGCGGTGTGGCCAGGCGTCTCGATGACGTTGACGGTGTGATCGCCGAAAAGGAAGCTGTCGCCATCGGCCATCGTCCGGTCGAGGCCGGGAATGGCAATCGCCTCGTTGATCGGGCCGATGATCTCGCAGCCGAACTGCTCCTTCAGCGCCAGGTTGCCAGTGACATGGTCGGTGTGATGATGGGTGGTGAAGATATGGGTGATTTTCCAGCCGCGGCGTGTCGCCGCCTGCAGGATCGGCGCCTCCTCCGGGGCGTCGATCGCCGCGGTAAAGCCTGTCTCCGGATCGTGGACGAGAACGCCGAAATTGTCGGTGCGGCAGAGAAAAACGTCTAATTCCAAAGGTTTCATCGTTCAATAATCCCTTGTCATGCGAGTCTCGCGGAAATGTAGAGGTTCCGGCCTTGAAGTCCAACCGCCCGCTGATAACATTTGTCGCAATGCACGCCGATATCGTCGACCTACGCCAGTTCTACCACTCCGAGCTCGGGCGCTTTGCCGAGCAGTCGATCGCCATGGCGCTGTCCTCGCTCTGGGTGCGGCTGCCGCAAGAGCGTCTGGTCGGTCTTGGCTATGCCGTGCCCTTCCTCGACCACTTCCAGGCCGATACCGAGCGAACCTTCGCCTTCATGCCGGCCGGGCAGGGCGCGGTGAACTGGCCGATGGGCTCGCTCTCGTCGACGGCGCTGATTTTCGACGAGGAACTGCCGCTGCCGGATTCCTCGATCGACCGGGTGCTGATGGTGCATTCGCTGGAATTCGCCGAAAGCCCGCGCGAGACGCTGAAGGAAGTCTGGCGGGTGCTGGCGCCGGGCGGACGGCTGATTATCGTCGTGCCGAACCGGCGCGGCGTCTGGGCGCGCATGGAGCACACGCCCTTCGGCTCTGGCCGGCCCTATTCGCGCGGTCAGCTGACGCATCTGCTGCGCGAAACGAATTTTACGCCCGGCGCGACGGCCGAAGCGCTGTTCTTCCCGCCCTCGAAGCTCAGGACCATCCTGCGCCTTCGCCGCGCCTTCGAGCGGATCGGCCGGACGCTGTGGCCGGCTTTCTCAGGCGTCATCATCGTCGAGGCGCAGAAGCGGCTCTATCAGGGGCTGCCGGTCGCGGCGCGGGCCTCCCGCCGCGTCTTCGTGCCGGTTCTGGCACCCCATGGCGTGCCGACTACACGCAGCCGGTGACGCCGCCCGGCTCTCGACAAGAACCGCATTCCACTTTAATGCCACCTGGTAATTTCCGGCAGTTCCAAGGTCGATCCATGAGCGTTGAGATGAGCAAGCCCGTTCCGCGTCCCGGTATTCTCGATATCGCATCTTATGTGCCGGGCAAGGAACATGCGCCGGGTGTTGCCCGCGTCTACAAGCTTTCGTCCAACGAAACGCCGCTCGGCGCCAGCCCGAAGGCGGTCGATGCGTTCAAGGCTGCTGCCGACAATCTGGGGCGTTACCCGGACGGGCAGGCGGTGGAACTGCGCGAGGCGATTGCCGCCGTGCACGGCCTCAACCCGGCAAACATTCTCTGCGGCAACGGTTCCGACGAATTGCTCGGCCTGCTCTGCCATGTCTATCTCGGCGCCGGCGACGAGGGCATCATCACCGAGCACGGCTTCCTGGTCTACAAGATCCAGATCCTCGGCGCCGGCGCCACGCCTGTCGTCGTCCGGGAAAAGGATCATACCGTCGATGTCGACGCGATCCTTGCGGCGGTGACGGAGAAGACCAAGATCGTCTTCATCGCCAATCCCGGCAACCCAACCGGCACCTATATCCCAGTCAGCGAGATCCGCCGCCTGCAGGCCGGGCTGCCGAAACATGTCGTGCTGGTGCTCGATGCCGCCTATGCAGAATATGTGCGCCGCAACGATTATGAAGCCGGCATCGAGGTGGTGTCCTCCAACGCCAACGTGGTGATGACCCGCACCTTCTCGAAGGCCTACGGGCTTGCGGCGCTGCGGGTCGGCTGGATGTATGCGCCGGCCGAGATCGTCGACGCGGTGAACCGCGTCCGCGGGCCGTTCAATTTGAACGCGCCGGCAATCGCCGCCGGTGCCGCGGCGATCCGCGACCAGGCCTTCATCCAGCAAGCCGTCTCCTTCAACCAGATGTGGGTGGAGACGCTGACCCAGGCGCTCGAAGCGATCGGCCTGAAGGTGACGCCGTCCGTCGCCAACTTCGTCCTCATCCATTTCCCCGAGATCGACGGCAAGCGCGCCGCCGATGCCGATGATCTCCTGACGAGCCGCGGCTACATCCTGCGCGCCGTGCGCAGTTATGGCTTTGCCAATGCGCTCAGGATGAGCATCGGCCCCGACGAGGCCAATCGCGGCGTCATCGCCGCACTCACCGAATTCATGGGACGCAGGGCATGAACGTGCAGTTCGATCGTATCGCGCTGATCGGCATCGGCCTGATCGGCTCTTCACTTGCCTACGACATCAGGCGGCTCGGCCTTGCAAAGGAGATCGTCGTCGCGACGCGTAGCGCCGATACGCTAAAGCGGGCCGAAGAGCTCGGTCTCGGCGACCGCTACACGACGTCTTCGGCCGATGCCGTCAAGGATGCCGATCTGGTGATCGTCTCGGTGCCGGTCGGCGCCTCGGAAAGCGTGGCGAAGGAGATAGCCGCTAGCCTGAAGCCCGGGGCTGTCGTCACCGATGTCGGCTCCACCAAGGCCTCGGTCATCGCGCAGATGCTGCCGCATATGCCTGATAATGTGCATTTCATTCCCGGCCACCCATTGGCCGGCACCGAAAAATCCGGCCCGGATGCCGGCTTCCCGGGCCTCTTCGAAGGCCGCTGGTGTATCTTCACGCCGGTCGCTGGTACCGACGAGATGGCGCTGAAGCGTCTGCGCAGCTTCTGGGAAGCACTCGGCTCGAAGGTCGACGAAATGGATGCGGAGCATCACGACAAGGTGCTGGCGATCGTCTCGCACCTGCCGCATATCATCGCCTACAACATCGTCGGCACCGCCGACGATCTGGAGACGGTGACCGAGTCGGAGGTCATCAAATACTCCGCCTCCGGCTTTCGCGATTTCACCCGACTTGCGGCTTCCGACCCGACCATGTGGCGCGACGTCTGCCTGCACAATCGCGATGCGATCCTCGAAATGCTGGCGCGCTTCTCGGAGGATCTCGCCTATCTGCAGCGCGCGATCCGCTGGGGCGAGGGCGACAAGATCTTCGAACTCTTCACCCGCACGCGCGCCATCCGACGCTCGATCATCCAGGCCGGCCAGGATGTCGATGCGCCTGATTTCGGCCGCCACGCGCTGGACAAGAAGTAACCGCAATGGTGGCGGTGGCGTGCGCCAGCCAGGCGGATATTGATTGGCTCGTTCGCGAGGATGCCAGCGCTGGTCAAGCCTGGGTATCGCGATGCGTGGCGCTTGGCGAATATCTCGTTGCCAGGGAAGCCGGCGAGATCGTCGGTTTCCTGCGCTTCTCCCGCTTCTGGGGCAGAGTTCCCTACATGGAGATGATCCGCGTCCTGCCCGGCCACCGCCGTTTGGGCGTCGGAACGGCGCTGTTTGACGCCTGGGAAGGGGCGATGCGCGGCGACGGCGCCCGCCTGCTGATGACTTCGAGCGAATGCGACGAGAGCCGCCCTCAGGACTGGCATCGCCGCAATGGATTTACCGAAACCGGCGCGATCGAGCTGCCGGGGCTGCAGTCGGTGCCTGAGGTCTTCTTCGTCAAGCGGATAGGCTGAGAGGCGACATATGTCAGATCGGCGGTATCCGGCCGAGCGGGATGAAACCGCTGACGGTGGCGTTGCCGTGATCGACGACGAGATCGACCGAGACCTTGTCTTTGCCGCCCGCAAGCGATTTCAAGAGCTTGGTCGCCGTTTTGACGGTCGAGGCAATATCCGGAAAGGCCTGTTTCAGGCTGTCGCCCCAGGGGCCGAGCTGTTCGATCTCCAGCTTGAATTTTCCCGAGAGCAGGCCCTGTTCGTCGAAGGAGAAGGGGCCGGTCAGCGTCATCACCTTGCCGTCGCCGATGTCGGCGACGATGCGGCGCAGTTCGCCGGTGGCACCATTGAGGCCGCTCGGATCGCTGCCGTCGATCAGGCCGGCCTTGCCGGCCAAGGTCAGATCGATGCTGGCAGAGAATTTCGGGAAGATCTGCGGCCAGTCCTTGATCGCGGTGTTGGCATCCTGCACGGAGATCGCGCCGTCGAGATCGGCACCGTTCTGGCGCAGTTGAATTTCGGTGCGAGCGGCATCGAAGCTGATGGTCTGGCCGGTGTAGGAGGAGACCGCCGTCGCCTTCAGGCCCTCGATGACCGTTGAGCTGCGGTCAATGCCCCGCAACCTCGTCGCCAGGCTTGCTTTCAGGTTTGCCCATTGGGCCGAGATCGAAAGGCCATTGCTGGTGCGGATCGCGGCCGGCGAATCGAGCTCCCAGACGATATTGCCGGGTGCGTAGACCTGCGCTGCCGAACGCAACGCCCCGAAGGTGGCCGAGACGCCGTTGACATGGTCGTCTACATCGATCTTGGAGCAGAACAGGCCGATGCGGAAAGGATAGCCGCGGAATTCGATATCGGAGCATTCGCCGCTGACACCTGCCTGGTCGCGCGGTGCGATCGCCTTCAGCACCGTGGTCTTCAGCGTCGACGCCGCATAGAACCAGCCGCCGGTATAAAGCGCGATCACCAGCAGGATGCCGCCACCCAGCAACCAGAATTTCTTGCCGCTGCTGGATTGGCTGCTGCCGGATTGGCTTGACGCTGCCATGATGTTCTCCAATGGTGAATCGCAAATGTGATTCCGGTCTGGCGTGCGATATGGACGAAATTTGGGTATTTGGCTACGGTTCGCTGATGTGGAATCCGGGCTTCGAGTTCATGGAGCGGGCTGAGGCCCTGATCTACGGCTACAGGCGTTCGCTCTGCGTCCGCTCCTTTGTCCATCGCGGCACGCGCGACAATCCGGGCCTGGTTCTCGGCCTCGACAGGGGCGGCGCCTGCCGCGGCATGGCTTTCCGCATTTCCCCGGAAAAATGGGATGAGGTGATCGATTATCTCCGCGCTCGCGAGCTGGTTACCAATGTCTATCTGGAGCGCCGGGTGCGGCTGCAATTTGCGGGAGGCCGCAGGGCGGAGGCGGTTACCTACATTGCTGATCGCGACCATGAGCAATATGCCGGTACGCTCGACGCATCTGAGGCGGCGCGGGTGGTAAACCAGGCCAAGGGTCAGTCAGGCCCGAATGATGCCTATGTCTTCAACACGGCGATGCATCTCAAGCAGATGGGCATTCGCGATCATTGGCTGGAGCAGGTCGTCGACGAAGTGGAGCGGCTGCGCGCCGCCTGATTTAGGCGGTAGCCGCCTTCAGCCTGCGCAGCTCCGCCAGCCTTTCGACCGCCGTCGGCGGCAGCGGCACATGCGGATTTGCGTCAACGGTTTCGAGCAGAAGCTCGTCGCTTGCCCGCTCCGACACCTCGATCAAATGGGCGAAAAACGCGTCCGGATCCATTCCCGGCATGATCGGCGGCAGGATCTTCACCTTGAAATGACCGGGATAACGACGAATGCTGCGCCGCGGCCAGAAAAGACCGGGATGCATGACGATCGGCACCACGGGGATGGCGAGATCACGGTACATGCGGGCGATGCCATACTTATAGACCGGCTCGGCGCCCGGCGGGCGACGGGTGCCCTCAGGATAGATGATCAGCTGGCGGCCGGTCGAAAGCTCTTCTTTGGTGCGCTTCAGCACCTCGACCATCACCTTGCCGCGGGCGCCGCGATCAACCGGGATCACCCGTTGCTTCTTCGCATACCAGCCGAACAGCGGAATCCACATCAGCTCGCGCTTCAGGATGTAGACCGGGTCCTTCAGCCAGGGCAGCAGCGCATAGGTATCCCAGAAGGATTGGTGCTTCGGCGCCAGGATGTAGCTGCCATCCGGGAGGTTCTCCAGCCCTTCGATCTCGAAGGTGGTGCCGACGATCACCCGCATCAGCCAGTGGTTGGAGCGTGCCCAATTCTTCGGGATCGCATAGGCGGTCAGGCGCGGCGCCAGGAAATAGTATGGCGAGAGAACGATCATCCGGATGATGAGGTTGGCGTAGAAGATCGTGTTGAAGAGGACGGAACGCAGGGCGATCATGAAACTTTCCCGAGGCATGCTCACGCGACCGGCCTACACGATATTGCTCGGCATAAAAAGCGTTTGATGACGTCCCGGAACAGGATTCAGATTTTAGGCCGGGAGTTGGAGCATGATGTCATGAAAAAATTGCTCACAGTTTTCGGCATCATGCTCTGGCAAAAGCGTCAGTTCTCTCCCGACGCGTTTGCCGAGCGCAGCCCTGTGTGGCGACCGAAGCCGGTGATGTTGCGGGCGCCGGTCAGCAGCACTTTTACATATTCGGCAAGCATGACACGCATCGCATTCGGGTCGGTGAACCAGTTGCGGCTCTTCAAATCCGAATTGACCACGGGATAAGCGATGAACTCGATATCGGGATCGACATAGGAGAGCTCGGCGAGGCTTCGCGGCATATGGTAGTTGTTGGTGACGATGAGGACGCTGCGGTATCCCTTGGCGTGGATCCAGTTCGAAGCTTCCTCGGCATTGCCGATCGTGTCGATCGCATCGTAGCCGATATCGACACAGCAGGAGAAGAGATCGGCCGAGCCCTGGGTCATCTTGCGGATCTGCGCCGGTGTGGTCGTCGGGTGCACGCCGGAAATGAGCAGACGCTTGCCGGCACCTTTCTGCAGCAGCTCCACGGCCTGGTCGATGCGTTGGTAACCGCCCGTCAGCACCACGATCGCATCGGCCTTCGGCTCGGCCGGAGGCTTGAGCGTCGTTACGGAATCGGCGAAACGCAGGAAACCGCCGAACACCAGGGCGATTGCCAATATGCAGGCAAAGCCGCCCCAACGCAGCAGGCGGCGGATCAGGCCGCGCCGCGGCGGCAAACCCGCCGGGCGGTCGAGCTCCGGGTCCTGATGAATCGGGTTGGGTGTCGTGTCTCCCATGGTCATGAATCGTGACTATACGCTGATTGCGGCACGGAACAGACGCTTTCATGGCAAAACGGCATGGTCACGATCAACTCGCGATGCCGTCGGTGCGCGTCGGGTCCGAGCGTAATGTATCGATTTCGTAGATCGTCTGCATGACGGTCAGTCGCGCGGTGATGGTGGTCAGGAGCGCAATGACGATCATCGTTGCGAAGATGCCGGCATAACCGAGCACCCCCACCGAGAAGGTGCCGAAGAGCGCCGTCGCCTGGTCCGTTTCCGGAGTGGCGAGGGTGCGGCTTTGCCAGAAACCGGCGGTGGCGAAGAAGAGGGCGGCAAGGGCGCTGCCGATTGCCGAGCCCTTGAGGCTGATCTTCAGGAAATGCTTCTGGAATTCGGTGGCAACGAAGGAACTTTCGGCGCCGACGAAATGCAGAACTTCGACGACGTGACGATTGCCCGACAGCGCGCCGCGCGTGGCGAATACGACGGTGAGCACCATCGCCGTGAAAACCAGCAGCAGGATGCCTGTGCCGATCATGACGGTCGTGTGCGCCATGGACACCAGCCGGTCGACCCAGGTGCGGTGATCGTCGAGGCTGGCCTGCGGGATGCTGTCTTTCAGCAGCGCCCGCATCGAATCGAAATCCGGTGGATTGCTCTCGTCGATGGTGATGATGACGAGGCGGGGAACGGGCAGATCCTTGAGATCGAGACCCGGGCCGAGCCAGGGTTCGAGCAGGCGGGCGGTCGCCGCCTCATCGACGATCTGGCCGCCCTTGGTGCCGACGAAGGTCAGCGCCAGGTCGCGCGCCTGGGTCAGCGCCTTTTCCATGTCGAGATTGTCGTCCGGCTTGATCTGGATGGTGATCTCGCGGGAGATCTGGCTCTCCCAGCTTGCTGCCGTCGAGCGTACCATGCTGACGCCGCCGAGCGTCAGGCAGGCGAGAAAGGCCATGATTGCGATGACCACCATCAACGCACTGCCCTGGATGTTGGATGGCGGCAGGATCGGCGCGGTCGGACGCACGCGCATTTCCGGCCGTTTCTGCTCAGCCTTACCAGGCGCCTTGTCCGGGTTTCTGGATGGGAGCTCAGTCATAGATATCGAGATGCCCCCCCGAGAGGATCATGCGGCGAGCTTCCACCTGTTCCATCAGCGCCAGGTCATGCGTGGCGATCACCACGGCGGTGCCGAGGCGGTTCAGCTCGAGGAAAAGATTGAGCAGCCGCTTGGCCATCGGCGGGTCGACATTGCCTGTGGGTTCGTCGGCAAGCAGCACCTCCGGCCGGTCCATCAGCGCCCTGGCGATCGCGGCGCGCTGCTTCTCGCCGCCGGAGAGCACGGGCGGCAGCACGTTGATGCGTTCGCCGAGGCCGACCCATTTCAACAGTTCCAGGACGTCGGTCTTGTAGGAGCTCTCATCCTTGCCGCGCACGCGTAAGGGCAAAGCGACATTCTCATAGGTCGTCAGATGATCGAGCAGGCGGAAATCTTGGAAGACGATGCCGACGCGGCGGCGCAGCAACGGCAGTTCCGGGCGGGGGATTTCGGAAATGTCGCGCCCGAACATGCGGATCAGGCCGCGCGTCGGCTGCAGCGACATGAACAGCAGCCGCAGCAGCGAAGTCTTGCCGGCGCCCGATGGGCCTGTCAGGAACTGAAAGGATTTCTTCGGAATGTCGAAGGTCAGGTCCCGGAGGATTTCCGGGCCCATGCCATAGCGCAAACCGACATTCTCGAAATGGATCAACGGGCAGCTCAGTCTGTTGTGGGTTTCACCGCGTGACTTGTTAACCAACACCGTTAACAGCCGGTAAATTTTGCCGGAAAGACGCCCGTTTGATGGCGATCTTTGCGAAGCATTAACCATTAAAATTTACGACTGAGCGGGATTCGTTTCAATGCCAAGATTTCCCCTGGCAGCGAAACCATGTGGACATCTGCGAGGCAGCCACCATGGAAGCATCCTCCTTCAGCCGCCGGACACCGGGCCAGGCCTATGATTTCCTGCCGCCGGAACCCGCCGCCCGCCAGCACCGTGCGGCGCGTCCTGCCGATATTTCCGACGCCGAATTCGTGACGCTCGGCAAAATCCGACCAAAGGAATTTGCCGCGAGGACCTATAACGACAACCGCAAGCGTGCGGCTGGCGCACACGCAGCACAGCCGCCGCTGACGCCAGCGATGGCAAGCATTCTGCGGGACGTGGAAGCCTTCCTGCAGCGCGCCTCGATGCGGAGCTTCGCAGGGCTGGTGCTGGCGCTCGCCGTGCTGGTCTTCGGGCTTGCGGGCGGCTTTTCCGGCCTTGCCGCCAAGCCCACCTCTTCCGGAGCGCCGCTGCATTTCACCCATGTGACGGTGGCGCCGCGCGACGCGAACGGCATGCGCGTGCTTGATATCAACGGTATCCTCGAAAATGACAGCGGCACGACGCAGACGGTGCGTCCGATCCGTGCCGACCTCGTGACCGACGAGCGGCTGACCGCAAGCATCGTCATCAATCCGCCGACCGATGTCATCTATGGCGGCCAGAGCCGGGGTTTTTCGGCCCGTGTCCAGCATGCCGGCGGAAAACTGCGCGAGGTCCGGCTTTCATTCTTGCCATAGAGCGCTCGAACGGGGATTGGGTGACTTTCCCGCCGCAAGTCGCGCCAATCCAGTTAATTTCACGGCTGGCGAGGCTGTTTCACGCTCGCATATGTGCTAACGGCTTACGCTTCTTTTCATGGAGCAAGCCCTTATGCCTGTCGTGCGCGGAAAAAATATCAAGCCGCTCTTTACTGCCGAGCAGATCGCCGAGCGTAATCATTCGATGGCCCGGGAGATCGCCAATGGCCCGACCCAAGATCTGCTCGTCATCGCCGTGCTCAAGGGTTCGTTCATCTTTGCCGCCGACCTGATCCGCGCCCTGCATGATAGCGGGCTTGCGCCGGAGGTCGAGTTCATCACGCTGTCGAGCTATGGCATCGGCACGGTCTCGCAGGGTGTGCGCATCGTCAAGGATATCGACAGCGACGTCCATGGCCGCGACGTTCTGTTGATCGACGATATCCTCGAATCCGGGCGGACGCTGCTGTTTGCCAAGGAACTGCTGTTCGAGCGCGGCGCGCGCAACGTCACGATCGCCGTGCTGCTCGACAAACGCGTCAAGCGCAAGGAAAAGCTGGAGGCCGATTATGTCGGCTTCGAATGCCCTGATTATTTTGTCGTCGGCTACGGCATGGATGTCGCCTATGCCTTCCGCGAACTGCCCTTCGTCGGCGTGGTCACCGGGGACGCCTGAGCGACTGCAAAGTGGTTTGAAAGATGCCCTTCGCTGCCTTGCCGTTCGAGACGGGTTGTTAACCATCTCGTCCATCGCTTCCTGATCTTTACCGATCGAAAAGGAAAGTCTGGTGATTTCCGTCGCGGGGCTGACCACGGAGCAATGCACATATGGCAAGAATTCTGATCACGGAAGACGAGGACTCCCTGCGATCCTTCGTAGCCCGAGCCCTGCGGCTTGATGGCCACGAGACCGATGAGGCGGCCGATGGGGCCGAGGGCCTGGAGAAGCTCAGGGAAGGGGTCTACGATCTGCTGCTTTCAGATATCCGCATGCCCGTGATGGACGGCATCGAACTTGCCCATCAGGCAAAAGACGCCTTTCCTGGCCTGAAGATCCTACTGATGACCGGCTATGCCGAGCAGCGCGAACGGGCCGACGATCTTGCCGAAAAGATCATCGACGTCGTCAGCAAACCATTCGCGCTTCCCGATATCCGCAAGGCGGTTGCCCGGGCGTTGGTCGCTTAAAGCTCTTTATTTTCATGCATGTCGTCATCCCGGAACCGCTGCACACGTCCTGATGACGTGCATCAGGGCATTGTGGTGGGCGGTATTCGGCGCACTTTCTTTAGTGAGATCCGGCTTTGATGAGATCCGGATTCAAATTTTAGGCCGATCCGGCCTAAAATCCCTGCGCCAATGCCGGTCATATTCACGGCGGCGTCAGCTCTACTGGATGTCCAGCAATCGTTCGAGATACCGCCGTTCCATTTCCTGCGGCGGATTGTTGCCGAGCTTCTCGCGGATCGCATCGAGGATTTCCCGGGCGCGCTGAACGTCGATCTCGTCGGGAACCTTCACGCTGTTGTCGCCGAAATCCGGTCCCGGGGGGCGTGGCCGGCCGAGCGGGTCGCGGCCATTCTGGTCGCCGCCCTGGCTCATCTGGCCGTTCGGACCCTGCCCTTGCTGGCCCTGTTGCGCCTGCATCATCTGGTTCATCATGTCGCGGGCGCCCTGGCGAAGTGCTTCGAGCGCGCGGCCCTGGCCTTCGATGGCCGGCTGGCCATGGCCCTGGCCGAGTTCGCGACCGGCGCCTTCCATCTCGCGTTGCGCCTGTCCGAAGCCCGGGCCAGGCTTCATGCCCAACTCGCCGAGGCCCTTCTGCAATTCGCCGAGCTGCCTGCCGAGCGCATCCTGCTGGGCGCGCAGCTGTTTCAATGCCTCGCGCAACTGCTCGGCGGTCATCTGGTCGGAGGGCTTCTGGCCGTCTTTGCCTTGCTGGCCCCGCTGCTGATCCTGCGGTTCGCCGTTTTCTCCGGGGTTCATCTCGTCGAGCAGCGGATCGTTTTCACCCATGTCGGGTTCACCGCGTTGCATGCGGTCCCTGAGCTGCTGGTCGAGGCGGAAGGTCTGATCCATCAACTTCTGCTGGTCGCGCAGGATCTCGCCGAGCTTGTCGATCTGCTTGCGGGCCTCGCTATTTTCCTGGCTCTGCTGGCCGCGCTGCGGGCGGCCGGCCTGCAGGTTGTTCATCATCCGCTGCAATTCCGACAGCATCTGCTGGGCGGCGTCGCGATTGCCGGAGCGGGCGAGATTCTCGATCTGGTCCATCATCCGTTCCAGATCCTGCTGGCGCAGGATGTTCTGCGCGTTCTGGTTCGGCTGCATCGGCGCGTTCTGCATGCGTTGGGCAAGCTCGGTCATATAGTCCTGCATCGCCTTGCGCAGTTCATCCATCAGCTTCTTGATCTCGGCGTCCGGGGCGTTGCGGTCCAATGCGTCGGCAAGCTTCTGCTGGGCTTCGCGCAGCTTGCGCTCGGCAAGCGAAAGATCGCCGTCCTCCATGCCGAGTGCGATATCCCAGAGATATTGGGCGGTATCCTTGAGCGCGTCCTCACCCTTTGCGAGCTTCATGCGCGTCAAAGCGGATTCCAGCAGGAGATAATTGGTGAGCTTGGGGATGGTCTCCTCGGGACGGATGGTCAGCGCCTCGTTCAGCGCGATCGCCTGCGGCATCTTGCGGGTGTCGAGCGCGAAAACCTGGCGTTCCTCGGCGACGGCGGCGGCAAGCGGCTCGTTAAAGGGCCGCGACGGCAAGGTCATCTCATGCGGCGGGCTGCGGCCGGTCTGGCCGGCGGCATCCTTGGCGACGAGCGTCACGCGCACGCGCTTGCCGGCAAGCGGGTGTTCGGTCAGGTTGCGGCTGGTCACGCCCTTGGCGTCACGGGCGTTGCGGCGGGGAATGTCCAGCCGGTATTCCGGCAAGGGATAGAGCGGGGTCGCCGTCGGATCGGTTTCCAGAGGAACGATCTCCGCATGCGCCTCCTGGACGCCGTAATCGTCCTTGACGGTAAAGCCGATTTCAAGCGCGCCGTTGACGCTGGGTTTCGGCATGCCGTCGAAAGCAATCTCCGGCGCCTTGTCGGGGAGGACCTCGAAGCTCCAGCGGCGACCGTTGACTTCGAGGGCGCCATTCTCCTCGAGCTTCATCACATGCGTCTGGGCGACGGGAGCCTGGCTGGCCGGCACCTGGCCGGCCGGGACCGTATTCGGCTGTTGAATGCCGGATGCCGCCGCCTGCTGCGGCTTGGTATCCGCCTGCACGGCGATATCCTGCGCCTCGCCGTTTGCCTTGCGGAATACGACCTTTTCGGCTGTCTTGCCGCCGCTGACGCGCACGGTGAGGCCTGAAAACTGCGGAATGCCGATCGACGCCTGCTCGCTGCCGTCAGCGGTCAGATAGACCGGGGCGCGGCCGGTATAGGACGGCGGCGTCACCCAGGCGTCGATGCGCACCGCCGGATCGACGGTGACGTGCTCGGGTGCTGCCTGCAATGCGTCACCGATCGAGCCGCCGTTGATTGACAGCGAATAGGCAAAGGCAGTGACCAGCAGCAGCGCCGGCACGGCGCGCAGCGCGAAACGGTCATGAACGGCGATATCAGGCCGCGGCAGTCCGGCATCGAGTGCTGCGATCTTTTCGGCCATGCGCGTCTGGTGCTCGCGCCAGAGCGCCCGGGCGAAGGGCGTATCGAAGGCCGGCTCGTCTTCCTGGACGGTGACCGGCTGGTGCGACAGGCCGTTGCGCTCTTCCAGCATGCGGTCGGCGTCAGTGACTTTTGGCCAGCGCAGGGTGCGGAAGGGCAGGAGCGAGACGACAAAAGCGGCGACAAAGGCAATCAGCAGCAGGATGCGCAGCCAATCCGGCACGCTGCGAAAGATGCCGAACCAGGAGACGGAGAGATAGACGGCGATCACCGCCAGAACCGGCATCAAAGGTGGCAGCAACTGCTCGAAAAACAGCACAATACGCGCCAGCAGGCGTTTCGTCGTCACCAGCCGGGCAAGCGAGGGGCGGAGCGCAAATGCACCTTTCCTCTGCCTTGAGGGGCTTGTCATCGGTCCGGTCTCCGCGATCTGGCGTTCTGAAACAGAGGGCGCTTCCGGCGATTGCAGGGCAATACGCTCATGACTGACAAGGATAACACTCTTTGTGGCGAAGGCGAGGGCGAGTGGCCGGCCATACCGGCTTTTCACGTTAATTCGCCAAAAAGTGATGGCTGGTTAAAGCGCGTCGCGATCTTTCAGATTGCTCCTCGCGCTTTAAATCTTTGTTTTGCGCCTGTCGTGCGCTGCGCACTCTTGCGCGACATGCTTTAGTCGAGCCAGGCAGGAACGGAGTCGAGGCTGATCAGTTCGGCATAGGTTCTGCGCGGGCGAATCGTATGGAAATCGCTGCCTTTGACCAGAACCTCGGGCACCAGCAGCCGGCTGTTATAGGTGCCGGCCTGAACCGCGCCGTAAGCGCCGGCGGTGCTGACGGCGATCAGGTCGCCGGGCTTCGGCATCGCCATCTCGCGGTCGAGCGCCAGATAATCGCCGGTCTCGCAGACGGGGCCGACCACGTCGGCGCGGATGCGCGGGGCGTTCGCCGCCGAAATCGTCACCGGGCGGATCTCGTGATAGGCCTCGTAGAGCGTCGGGCGGATGAGATCGTTCATCGCACCGTCGACAATGACGAAGGTCTTTTCGCCGCCATCCTTCACATAGAGGACTTCGGTCACCAGGATACCGGCATTGCCGACGATCAGGCGGCCGGGTTCGGTGATGATCTTGCAGTTGAGGCCGCGCAACTGGTTCTTGACGATGGCCGCATAGGCATCCGGCAGCGGCGGCGGATTGTTGTCGTCCTTATAGGGGATGCCGAGACCGCCGCCGATATCGACGTGATCGATGGTGTGGCCGTCGGCGCGCAACGTCGCGACAAGATCGTGCAACAGCCTGAAGGCGTCGTCGAAGGGCTGCAATTCGGTGATCTGGCTGCCGATATGCATGTCGATGCCGGTGACCTCGATGCCCGGCAGCTTGGCGGCATGGGCATAGATGGCGCGGGCACGCTCCCAGGAGATGCCGAATTTGTTTTCCTTCTTGCCGGTCGAGATCTTCGAATGGGTTTTTGCATCGACGTCAGGGTTGATGCGGAAGGAGACCGGGGCTCTCGTTCCGGCCTTGATAGCGCGCTGATTGAGGATTTCGAGCTCGGGCTCGGATTCGACGTTGAAACAGTAGATGCCTGCCTCGAGAGCGAAGTCCATCTCCGGCGGCGTCTTGCCGACACCCGAAAACATGATGCGGCTGGCGGGAATGTCGGCAGCGAGCGCGCGGCGCAGTTCGCCCTCCGATACGACGTCGATGCCTGCGCCGAGGCGGCCGAGTGTCTTCAGCACCGCCTGGTTCGAATTCGCCTTCATCGCATAACAGACCATCGAGTCCATCTCCGCGAAAGCTTCGGAGAAGACCCGGTAATGGCGCTCCAGCGTCGCGGTGGAATAGACGTAGAAGGGTGTGCCGACCGCCTTGGCGATCTCGGGAACGGGAACGTTCTCAGCATGCAGGACGCCGTCGCGGTACTCGAAATGGTTCACGGGCTTATGCCTTAAAGAAGGGGATCGAGAAGGAAGGGCTTGTCGACGGTTCCAGGCTTTTTCGTCGGCTTGGAAACGTCACCTTCCTTGGTTGCCGCAGCACTCGGCGGATCGAGGTCGCCCTTGCGCCCGCATCCGGCAACGGCAAGGCCGATGACGGCGAGAACCGCCGTCAGGCGGATGAGTTGCGGCAAGCTCTTCTGCATGGATATCCTCTTCGGCGGCATTTGATGGACATTGTCATAGCGAAGTTTATCCGCCTTGTGCACCCTGATTGTTGGACGGTCTTCCCGCGTAGACGGCAGGATCGCGGCGGCTTTCGCCGCCTGACATTTCAGTTACGGGCGCGCCAGAAGGCGATCTGCCTGCGGACTTCGGACGGCGCCGTGCCGCCGAAGCTCTTGCGGCTGGCGACCGAGGCTTCAACGGTCAGCACGCCGTAGACCTTGTCGGTGATGTCGGGATGGATCGCCTGCAGGTCGGCGAGCGGCAGTTCGGCAAGGTCGCAGCTCTTGCTTTCGGCAAGCGCCACGGCCCGGCCGGTGACGTGATGGGCATCGCGGAAGGGCAGGCCCGCTTCGCGCACCAGCCAGTCGGCAAGATCGGTCGCCGTCGAATAACCGGAGCCGGCCGCAGCCTTCATGCGCGCGGTGTTGACCGTCATGTCGCGCACCATGCCGGTCATGGCAGCAATCGCCAGTTCCAGGCTCTCGGCGGCGTCGAACACCTGTTCCTTGTCTTCCTGCATGTCCTTGGAATAGGCGAGCGGCAGGCCCTTCATGATCGTCAGCAGGGCCACCAGCGAGCCGTTGATGCGGCCGGTCTTGGCGCGCACCAGTTCGGCGGCATCCGGGTTCTTCTTCTGCGGCATGATCGAGGAACCGGTGGAGAAGGCGTCGGAGAGACGGACGAAACCGAATTGCGGGGTCGACCAGATGACGATCTCTTCGGCCAGACGCGACAGGTGCATGCCTGTGATCGCCGCGATCGACAGGAACTCGATGGCGAAGTCGCGGTCGGAGACCGTGTCGATGGAGTTGCGGGTCGGCTCGCGGAAACCGAGCGCCTTGGCAGTCATATGGCGGTCGATCGGATAACCGGTGCCGGCGAGGGCGGCTGCGCCGATCGGGCTTTCGTCCAGATGTTCGATGGCGTGGCGCACGCGCGAGCGGTCGCGGCCGAACATTTCGACATAGGCCATGCAGTGATGGCCGAAGGTCACGGGCTGGGCGGTCTGCAGATGGGTAAAGCCCGGCATGACACTTTCGGCATGTTCTTCGGCGCGGTCGAGGAAGGCGGCGATCAGGCCGGTCAGCATCTTCTCGGTCTTCTCAAGCTCTTCCTTGACCCAGAGGCGGAAGTCGAGCGCGACCTGGTCGTTGCGCGAGCGGGCGGTATGCAGCCGGCCGGCCGCCGGTCCGATCAGCGTCGCCAGGCGCGCCTCGACATTCATATGGATGTCTTCGAGCTGTCGCGAGAATTCGAAATTGCCGCTTTCGATTTCTGACAGGATCGTGTTTAGCCCGTGAACGATCTTGTCCTTATCGTCGGCTGATATGATCCCCTGATGGGCGAGCATGGTCGCGTGGGCGATCGAACCGCGGATATCCTGTGCGAATAGCTTCTTGTCGAAACCGATCGAGGCATTTATCTCCTCCATGATCGCGTCCGGGCCGGAAGCGAAGCGCCCGCCCCACATCTGGTTGGAGGATTTGGTATCGGTTTTGCTCTCGGCCATGGAAGATGCCCGTCCTGGAGAATGAAATGACGACGAGAAAACCCTTCGGCCTGCCGTCCGTAAAACTGATCGCAATCGCCGCCGTTGCAGGCATTGTTGCCGGTGCGGCAGCGGTATACGTGAAGGAGACGGGGATTGGCAATGGCATCGGCGATACCGCTTCGGCCGAATGCTCCCTGGCCAAGGAGCGTGCTGCCAATCTGACATCGCTGATGAAGGGGCAGGTCGCCGCCATGGTCGCCGCCAACGAACCGCGCAAGCTGACTGCGGTTGCATTTAACGGCCCTGACGGCAAGGCGATGACGCTCGACCATTTTGCCGGCAAGACCGTGCTTCTCAATCTGTGGGCCACGTGGTGCGTGCCCTGCCGCGAGGAGATGCCGGCGCTGAACGCGCTGGAAAAGGGTATGGGGAGCGACAAGTTCCAGGTCGTGCCGGTCAATATCGATACCGGTGACGACGAGAAGCCGAAGGCCTTCCTGAGCGAGACCGGCGTCGATGCGCTGCAGCTTTACCGCGACAATACGATCGGCGTCTTCAATAGCCTGAAAAAGGAGGGTCTCGCTTTCGGTCTGCCGGTGACGCTGCTGCTCGACGACAAGGGCTGCCTGATTTCGGCGATGAACGGCCCGGCTGCCTGGGACAGTGAAGATGCCAAGGCGCTGATCAAGGGTGCGATCGGGTCCTAAAGCGCTTGGCATGAAATTGATTCATGCGGCGCGCTTTAGCTCGTTGTTTTTATACATGTCGCTGGGAATCGCTGCACACTTTCGGGCGACTTGCACTCAAGAGCCCTTCAGGAGTCTCCGTCTCCCTTGATGAGGAAGACACCCGCAAGCCCGATGAGCACGCAGCATTGCAGCAGGAACATTGGTGTTTCAGTCGACATGGCGTTTTCCTCCCGTTCACGGCAAGAAAGCATGTCGCGGGCGCTCGGTCCATTCGCCCTTTCGGGCGACAGCTGTTTACCGCGTCGGGACCGGAATTTCGCCGCGATAGTCATAGAAGCCGCGTCCAGACTTGCGTCCGAGCCAACCGGCCTCGACATATTTCACCAGCAGCGGGCATGGACGGTATTTCGAGTCCGCCAAGCCGTCGTGCAGCACCTGCATGATCGAAAGGCAGGTGTCGAGGCCGATGAAATCGGCAAGCTGCAGCGGTCCCATCGGATGGTTGGCGCCGAGCTTCATCGCCGTATCGATGGCATCGACGGTGCCGACGCCTTCATAGAGCGTATAGATCGCCTCGTTGATCATCGGCAGCAGGATACGGTTGACGATGAAGGCCGGGAAATCCTCGGCGACGGTGATGGTCTTTTCCAGGGTGCCGACGAATTCCCTGGCGGCCGAGAAGGTCTTCTCATCGGTCGCGATGCCGCGCACCAGTTCGACCAGCTTCATCACCGGCACCGGGTTCATGAAATGTATGCCCATGAAGCGTTCGGGGCGGTCGGTGGCGGCAGCTAGCCGGGTGATGGAAAGGGAAGAGGTGTTGGTGGCAAGCAGCGCCTCCGGCTTCAGGACCGGACAAACCTGCGCATAAATCTTGCGCTTGACCGTTTCATCCTCGGTGGCGGCCTCGATGACGAGATCGGACGGGGCGAGATCGTTGACATCGGACGAGCCTGTGATGAGCGACAAGGTCGACTTGCGTTCCTCTTCGGTCATCTTGCCGTTCGTCACCAGGCGGGCAAGGTTGCCGTTGACGGTGGCAAGGCCGGATTCGATGCGATCCTGGGAGAGATCGTAGATGTGAACCCTGTAACCTGCGGCGGCCGAAACATGCGCGATGCCGCAGCCCATCTGGCCGGCACCGATAATACCAATATTCTTCAACACCGCATTCATCTCCAAACCCCCGCACGGCATTCGCCCCCGCGCTGCCGCATTTTTTAGCAATACTGCCAGACGAAGGATCGCCCGGCAGCAGTAGTAGCCCGATAAAAGATAATTTTCCAGTCATTCGCAAGTGCGAAAGAAAAGCATTTGACGCGTTTAAAGCGCGTTGCGAATCTTTCGATTCGCTTCTGGCGCTTTAGGTCTTCGCTTTACGCATGTCGTTGCGGCAAAAGCGCTTCGCGCTTTGCCTGGGAAAACCGCTACACAGTTTTGCGCGGCATGCGCTTAGAGCGCCTTTTCCAGTTCCGGCAGAGCTTCGAACAGATCGGCGACCAAGCCGTAGTCGGCAACCTGGAAGATCGGTGCCTCCTCGTCCTTGTTGATGGCGACGATCACCTTACTATCCTTCATGCCGGCCAGATGCTGGATGGCCCCGGAGATACCGGCGGCGATATAAAGATCAGGCGCCACCACCTTGCCGGTCTGGCCGACCTGCCAGTCGTTCGGCGCATAACCGGCATCGACGGCAGCACGGGAAGCCCCGACGGCGGCCCCGAGCTTGTCGGCAACCGGAAGGATGACCTCCCGGAATTTCTCGGCAGAGCCGAGCGCCCGGCCGCCGGAGATGATGATCTTCGCCGAGGTCAGCTCCGGACGATCGGAGGCCGACAGTGCATCCTTGACGAAACGCGACATTCCCGGATTTGAGATCGCCGGGATCGACTCGACGCTGGCCGAGCCGCCTTCGGCTGCCGAAGCGAAGGAGGCGGTGCGCACGGTGATGACCTTCTTGGCATCGCTTGCCTGCACCGTCTGGATGGCATTGCCGGCATAGATCGGCCGCTTGAAGGTATCGGATGAGATCACTTCGATGATTTCCGAGACCTGGGCGACGTCGAGCAGGGCAGCCACCCGCGGCAGCACGTTCTTGCCGGTCGAGGTGGCGGCCGAAATGATCGTGTCATAGGAGCCGGCCAGCGAAACGATCAGGTCGGAAAGCGGCTCGGCCAGATTGTTGGCAAGCTCGTCGCTTTCGGCGAGCAGCACCTTCGCCACACCGGAGAGTTTGGCAGCCGCATCGGCCGCAGCCTTGGCGCCCTTGCCGGCAACCAGCACATGAATATCGGAGCCGATCTGGCTTGCTGCCGTCAGCGCCTTGGCGGTCTGGTCGGAGAGGCTGACATTGTCGTGATCGGCCAGAAGAAGAATGGTCATGATGGTGTTCTCTCTTTCCTGGCTTAAAGCACGCCGGCTTCGTTCTTGAGCTTGTCGACCAGCTCAGTGACCGACTTGACCTTGACGCCGGCCTTGCGGCCACTGGGCTCCTCGGTCTTCAGCACCTTCAGCCGCGGCGTCGTGGAAACACCGAAATCAGCTGGGCTCTTCTTGTCGAGCGGCTTCTTCTTCGCCTTCATGATGTTCGGCAGCGAGGCATAACGCGGTTCGTTCAGCCGCAGATCCGAGGTGACCACTGCCGGCAGCGTGATCTCGATCGTCTGCAGGCCGCCATCGACTTCGCGGGTGACCTGAGCTTTGCCATCCCCGATCTCGATCTTCGAGGCGAAGGTCGCCTGGGCGGACCCCAGCAGGGCTGCCAGCATCTGGCCGGTCTGGTTCGAATCGTCGTCGATCGCCTGCTTGCCGACGATGATTAGACCCGGCTGTTCGGCAGCAACGATGCCCTTGAGGATCTTGGCGACCGTCAGCGGCTCGACCGCATCGTCGGTCTCGACCAGGATCGCCCGGTCGGCGCCCATGGCAAGGGCGGTCCGCAGCGTCTCTTCGGCCTTGGCCGGACCGATCGAGACGACGATCACTTCCTCGCACTTGCCGGCTTCCTTCAGCCGCAAGGCCTCTTCCACCGAGATCTCGTCGAACGGGTTCATCGACATCTTCACATTGGCAAGCTCGACACCCGTGCCATCCGGCTTCACCCGGATCTTGACGTTGTAGTCGACGACCCGCTTCACGGGCACGAGAATCTTCATGGGGGTCCTTCCTTCACGGGAAACTGGCTTCAACGAAAATGCGCGCTTGCGCGCCGCTCCGATTGTCGAATGGCGACATCGATACGCGCTTTTCCTCCAAATACAACGCTTCTATGCCGCCGGTAGGCGATTCGGCGGGCAATATATGAACGTTTACGTTCACGTCAATATTGTTGTCAGCGTCGGCCCCAGGGAAGGCGCTGCACTGTGCGCCCGTCCGTGCCGGCGGAGATGGCAGGGCCGGCGCCAGGATCGCTTCTCACGGCGCGGGGCGTGACGATCTCCCGGTCGAACAGCGGTAGGCCGGGCCGGCGCAACACCAGGATCAGAAGAGCCCCGGCAAGGATGCCGCCGACATGTGCGCCCCAGGAAACGTCGCCGTCGGGTGCGATCGCCAGCATGAAGAATTGCTGGCCGATCCACAAAAGCAGCGGCACGAAGGCCGGCAGCGGCAGCGGCACGCGGAAGAATACCAGAACCCAGACCTTGACGCGTGGATGCAGCAAGACATAGGCGGCAACGACGCCGGAAATCGCGCCCGAGGCGCCGACCAGCGGCGCTTGCGAGGTCATGGTCAGCAGACCGTGGCAGAGCGCGCCGGCGGCCGCGCAGAGGAGATAGAAAATCAGGAAGCGCAAGTGTCCCATCGCGTCCTCGACATTGTCGCCAAAGACCCAGAGGAAAATCATGTTGGACGCCAGATGCCAGAAGCCGGAATGGACGAAGGCATAGGTGAGGTAGGTCAACGGTTCCGGCACGATTTCCAGGCCCTGCGCCAGCACCGCGTCGCCGAAGGCGATCGCCGGGATATAGCCGAGCCCGACGGTCGTCGCCTGGGCGGCCTGCTCGCTCTCCAGGCTGGTCAAAAGCCAGACCGCGACATTCAATGCGATCAGTGAGAGCGTCACCCACTGAACCTTGATATATTTCAGCGTGTTGGCGTCGTGAAAAGGTATGAACATAAGGCCCCCCGGCGATCGCGATCGCGGCAAGCCTATCTGTTTTTCCCCGGAACCCAAAGCACATCCGCATGGCCGCGATCATTTGCATGACGCGCGGCGACGAAGAGGAAATCGGAGAGCCGATTGACATATTTCATCGCCGCTTCGCTGACGATTTCACCGTCGGTGCGGGCAAGCGCCACCATCAAACGTTCGGCGCGCCGCGCAGTCGTCCGGGCAAGATGCAGATGTGCGGCGGCCGGGCTGCCGCCCGGTAGGATGAAGGATCTCAGCGGTTCCAGGCCGGCGTTCAGCTGGTCGATTTCGCGCTCCACTCGGTCGACCTGCGTCTCGACGATCCGTAACGGTTCATAGGCCGGCGGCTCGCCGGTATCGGGTGTGGCGAGATCGGCGCCGAGATCGAAGAGGTCGTTCTGGATCGACATCAGCATAGCGTCGAGTTCAGGCAAGCCTGATGTGTGCAATCGCGCCAGGCCGATGGCGGAATTGGCTTCGTCGATCGTGCCATAGGCCTCGACGCGCAGATCGTCCTTTGTCCGGCGCGGGCCGGAAACCAGCCCTGTGGTGCCGTCATCGCCGGTTTTGGTGTAGATCTTGTTGAGCTTTACCATGCTGCATCGCCTGATAGGGGGAGGGTTGTCGCAACGCAGGAGATTGGCGAGGCCGGCCCCTCATCCGGCTGCCGCCACCTTCTCTCCGTAAAACGGGGAGAAGGGAACATGCCACACCCTTTCCGCTCCTCGCTAACGTCTCGCAAGGCACGTCCCCTCTCCCCGCGAGCGGGGAGAGGGTTAGGGTGAGGGGCAGCCGTTGGTGCGAATCGGAGAGCCGTGGGCCTGACCCGAGTATCCACACCGCATGCATCAGCGGCTACGGGGATGGATCCTCGGGTCAAGCCCGAGGATGACGGAGGGTGGGGTTGGCCTTCCAGCCAAACCCGCCCTGGCATACTGACGCACACCGCGTCGAGGTGTTTCCTCAAGCCGCTTACCTCTCCTCCCTCATTCCTGTGCTCGTCACAGGAATCCAGTGCGCCCAAGTCCTTGGGCGCGGGAGACTTTTTCAATGGCAGGCAGTGGTCATTCACCGCGTGGACGCGCGGTGGCTGGATTCCTGTGACGAGCACAGGAATGAGGGAGGAGGTGTTGGCGTCCGTCATCAAAAAATACCCCTCCCACGGTTTCCTCAGGTCGGACGGCCACCGCCGGTCAGCCAGAGTGTTACCATGATCAGGACGACGGCGATTGCCTGGAGCAGGACGCGAAGCTGCATCAGTTTGTTGGAACGGTTGGCATCGGCGCCCTTCATCATGTTGAAGAGGCCGCGGATCAGGACCAGGGCGACGAGGCCCATGACGATGATCGCGAGGATATAGGTGACCGTGGACATGGCATTCAGCTTTCTCAGTCCGTCCAGCGCATCAGGCGGTAGAAGAGGTCTGCCGGAAGCAGCCGCTTCAGGAACATGCCCTGCTTGGCCGGAGTCGTTACAGGATAATGTGGCCTTGGATTTTTCGAGTTCAATGCGTGTTTCAATACGGAATAGACCGCTTCCGGGCCGAGCTTATGGCTGCTGACCGGGCCGGATCCATCGAGTCTTGCCAGTTGCCTGACATAGTCGGCCGCGTGCGGCGAATTCTCAAGGTCGATATGTTCCTTGATCTTTGCGAGCGCATTGGTGGTGAAACGCGTGGCGATTGGTCCCGGCTCGATCAGGCTCACATGAATGCCGCTGCCCTGCAGCTCCATGCGCAGCGTGATGCTGAGGCCTTCGAGCGCGAATTTGGAAGCGGTGTAGGCGCCGCGATAGCGATAGGGCACAACGCCGAGGATCGACGAGCATTGCACGATCCGCCCCTCCTGGCGTTTGCGCATCGCCGGGATGATCTGCCGCGTCAATTCGTGCCAGCCGAAGAAATTAGCCTCGAACTGGGCGCGCAACGCGGCCGTCGAAAGATCTTCGACGGCGCCCGGCTGGCCGTAGGCGCCATTGTTGAAAAGCGCGTCGATGCGACCGCCGCTACGTTCCAGAACCGCCTCGACCAGCTCGGAAATCGTCTCTGGCCTGGCATAGTCCATCAGCAAGGCTTCAATGCCGTCTGCCTCCAGCCCCGGCAGGTCTTCCGCCTTGCGCACTGTCGCAAAGACGCGCCAGCCATCGGCCTTCAGAGCTCGCGCACAATGAGCGCCGATGCCGGACGAACATCCGGTCACGACGATGGTGCGCTCTCCCGCCATGGAATGATTCCTGTACAAAATGGAACTCGTTTCCCATATTCGCTCAGAGGATACAATCTGGAAAGCCGGAGACGGAATGCCGAAGGCGCTGCGCACGATCTACGACGTGATCTATGACGCGATTTGTCACATGCTCGAGGATGACGGTTTCGCCATGGCGAGCCACGTGGCGCTGTCGAGCCTGCTTGCAGTTTTCCCCTTCCTGATCTTCGGCACCGCGCTTGCAAGCTTCCTCGGCGCCGATCAATTTTCCTCGACCGCCATCCATCTGATCTTCGACACCTGGCCCGAGGCGATTGCCAAGCCGCTCGCCGACCAGGTGCTGCAGGTGCTGACAATTCCGCGCGGCGGGCTGCTGACGATCTCGGTGCTGGCGGCCGCCTATTTCGCCTCGAACGGCGTCGAGGCGCTGCGCATCTCGCTCAACCGCGCCTACCGGGTGCAGGAGACGCGGCCCTGGTATTTCACCCGCCTCGCGAGCCTCGGCTACGTGCTGATCGCGGTCATCATCTTTGCGGCGATCAGCATCCTGCTGGTCGCCGTGCCACTGGCGCTCGATTATGCCAGGAACTGGTTTCCGCTGTTTGCCGATACGCTCGACATCATCTTCAGCTGGCGCATCTACGGCACGTTGGTGGTTCTGACGGTCGGATTGCTGGTCATGCATCTCTGGTTGCCGGCCGGCAAGCGGCGGGTCTTCGATGTCATCCCGGGGGTGCTGCTGACCCTGCTTCTCTGGCTCGCCGGCGCGCTGATCTTTGCCTATTATCTGGCCACCTTCGCCAATTATACCGCAACCTATGCCGGTCTCGCCTCGGTCATGATCGTGCTGATCTTTCTTTATATGGTCGGCGTCATCTTCATCATCGGGGCGGAGGTCAATGCGGCGCTGATCAAATTCCGCGTCTTCCGGATGTTCTCCCACACGCTTTCGATCGTCGGCAGAGAGCGTGCCGAACGGGCATCAGAGCCCGACAAGGCGGCGAATATCGGCCCCTGACATGCCGCGGGCGCGCAATTCGCCAAGCCCGCTGTCGCCGTCGCTTTTCGAAAGCTTCCGGCCAGCCGCATCGAGTATGAGACGGTGATGGTGATAGATCGGCTGCGGCAGGTCGAGCAGCACCTGCAGCAGCCGGTGCACCGATGTCGCGGCGAAGAGGTCGAAGCCGCGCACCACGTGCGTGACGCCCTGCAGCGCATCGTCGACGACGACGGAAAGATGATAGCTCGACGGCGCGTCCGAGCGCGACAGGATGACGTCGCCCCAGACTTCTGGCTCGGCGGCGATCTCGCCCGATCTGCCGTCGCCGGTTTCGGTCCAGAACAGCAGTTCGCCGATCAGGTCGAGCGCCTTGCGCATATCGAGCCGCCAGGCATGTTTCTTTCCCGAGGCCAGCATCTCTAGCCATTCGTCTTCCGGGCGCTCGCGATCGTTTGCGGGATAGTGCGGCGTGCCGTCGGGATCGCGCGGCCAGGATCGACCGGCGGCCTCATTGGCAGCGACCCGCGCCTTCACCTCGCCGCGCGTCAGGAAAGCCGGATAGACCAGGCCGCGCTCGATCAGCGCGTGCAATGCTGCCTGATATTCGGGGAAGTGTTCCGACTGGCGACGCACCGGGCTTTCCCAGTCGATATCAAGCCAGTCGAGATCGCTCAGGATTCCGACCTCGAACTCCGGCTTGCAGCGCGCCTGGTCGATATCCTCGATGCGCAGCAGCAGGCGCCCATGCTCGGCCTCCGCCATATCGCGGTTCAGGAGAGCCGAGAGGGCATGGCCGAGATGCAACTGTCCGTTGGGACTCGGCGCAAAACGGAAGACAGGTTTTTGACGCTCGCTCGGGGTCATGCTTTCTTCTGCCATGAATTTGGGTTTTGAACCACTGCGAGGCGATGTGCAGATCATCCGCAACGAAGACGATGTCAGCCGGGGGCTCGAGGCGCTGCTTCGTCTCGATCCGCGCCTTGTGCCGATCGCGGTGGATGCAGGGCCTGTTCCGCTGCGGTTGCGCGAACCGGGTTTTGCCGGCCTTGCCCATATCATCGTCTCGCAGATGGTGTCGCGCGCCAGCGCCGAGGCGATCTGGCGGCGCATGATGCCAGCGGACGGTCTCCTGACCGCCGAAGGTTACACGCTGCTCCATGCCGAGGCCTGGCGCGAATTCGGCCTGTCACGCGCCAAGGCCGAGACCCTGTCACGGCTCGCCGAAGCCGTTGCCTCCTGTCGCCTCGATCTTTCCGGGCTCTGCTTGAAGCCGCCTGAAGAAGCGCTTGGCGAACTCACTGCGCTCAAGGGCGTCGGTCCGTGGACGGCGGAGGTCTATCTGATGTTCTGCGGCGGCCATGCCGATGTCTTTCCGGCCGGCGATGTCGCGCTGCAGAATGCCGTCGGTGCGGCATTCGGTCTCGCGGCCCGGCCACAGCCAAAGGCGCTGGCTGCCATGGCGGAAGCATGGGCTCCGTGGCGCTCCGTGGCGGCACGGCTTTTCTGGGCCTATTACGCCACGAAAATGCGCCGCGACATGGTGCCGACCGGCTGATCGGCCACACTCTTCAAATTGCCTTTATCCTCTGAATTTATTGGACTTCACAATCCTGTAACAACCGGCCTAATATACAGGTGCAGATGCCGAATCGATCAGGAGAGTCCCTTGACGATTGCAGTCTCCCCACAGGCCCTGCCAGCGCTCGTCCTGAACGCTGACTACCGGCCACTGAGTTATTACCCCTTGTCGCTATGGTCCTGGCAGGACGCGATCAAGGCGGTATTTCTCGACCGTGTGAACATCATCGCGGAATATGAGCATTCGGTTTCTTCGCCGAGTTTTTCGATGCGGCTTCCGAGTGTCGTGTGCCTCAAGACCTACGTTCAGCCGTCCCGCAATCCCGCCTTCACCCGGTTCAACGTCTTCCTGCGCGACCGGTTCGAATGCCAGTATTGCGGAGCCCATGACGACCTGACCTTTGACCACGTCATCCCGCGCGCCCATGGCGGCGAGACGACCTGGGAGAATGTCGTGGCAGCCTGTTCGCCCTGCAATCTGCGCAAGGGCAGCAAGCTTCCCAAGCAGGCAAGCATGTTCCCGTCGCAGAAGCCCTATCAGCCGACGGTGCAGGATCTGCACAATAACGGCCGGCTATTCCCGCCGAACTATCTGCATGACAGCTGGCTCGACTATCTCTACTGGGATACCGAACTGCAGCCGTGATCAAGTGGCCTTAGGCCGCCTTGCGAACGCCAACGAAAGCGAAGGCGGCAAGCAGGATTCCGGCAATCACGTTCCAGCCGGCAAAGGACAGGCCGAGCACCCGGAGCGCCGCATCGGTGCAGGACGGCCCCTTGATCGTGTTGAGCTCGCCGAGCAGATCGCCGGCATTGGTCGTCATGCTGCTTGCCGTCGTCGAGCAGGTGGCCGGTCCGGCCCAGAAATGCCATTCGACGCCGGCGTGATAGACACCCATGCCGGCTGTCACCAGCATCAGCATGCCGGCGGCGAGAATGAGCGTGCGGGTGATCCAGTTGGGCAGGCCAACGAGCTCGGAGATAGCGGCAAGAATGGCGATCGGGATGGCGTAATAATAAGGCTGGCGCTGCAGCAGGCAGAGCGCGCAGGGGATATAGCCGCCGATATACTGGAAGCCGAGCGCTGTGCCGACCGCGGCCGCCATGCCGATGGCGAGCAATATGGAATAGACAAAGCCGGGGCGGGCGAGCGGCGAGGAAGTGGCAGTCATGGCGGAACTCCGCGAGATTTAGCTTAGTGAGCGAGATAGCGGTAGGCGAGGTATAACACGATCACGGCAGCGGCACCGATGCCGACGATCTGGCCGAGGCGCTTCTCGATGAAATCCCGGATCGGCTCGCCGTAACGGCGCAGCAGCCAGGCGAGGAACAGGAAGCGCGCCCCGCGCGCGACGATTGCCGACACAATGAAAAGGCCGAGATTGACGTGAATAACACCGGACAGGATGGTGACGATCTTGATCGGCGGCAGATGCGCAAGGCCCGAGGTGACGAGCAGCAGCAGGATCGTCTCGTATGTGACATAGGCCTTCATCTGCTCGAAGGCGTCGAGTTTGCCGTAGAATTCGAGAACCGGCCGCGCCACCGTCTCATAGGCGTAGTAGCCGAGCGCCCAGCCGGCGATGCCGCCGAGCACGGAGGCGACGGTTGCGATCAGGGCGTAGCGGTAGGAGCGCTCCGGCTTGGCGAGCGCCATCGGCAGGAAGAGCACATCGGCGGGGACGAGAAAGATGGAGCTTTCGACGAAGGCGATGACGGCGAGCCAGACTTCGGCCGATTTGCGCGAGGCCAAAGACATGGTCCAGTCGTAAAGTCTGCGGAGCATTCCGTTCCCTTCCTGTTGCGGTGCAAAAAGCTTTAGGGGGCGTGCGCGGCGCTGTAAATGCTTGCCCGTGTCCTTCGTGCCACCCCTGTCTAAAAATTTCGTGATGTGGGGCATCGGCGCCTCTCCCAAGATTTCACGGGATGGCGAATCGGCGATTCTGCGGCAAGCTGTGTCAGAGCATGATGCCTAAAACTGTGGGCGGTTTTAGGACGGCATCGACGTGGGGCAGGTGGCTTGAGAATGTTCAAAGTGATCGAAGGCGGCCGCGGGCAGGCCGTGCACAGGGTTGAGCGGTTCGAAGAGGGTGGCGGGCCGAGCCGGGACGACGTGCGCCGGGAGGCGGCGCGACGGCTGAGCGAAAGCGGCTATCATCTCTCGCGCATCCGGGAGTTCGCGACCGGCGTGCCGATGCTGGCTTCCCTTCAATACCTGTCGCTGCAGATCGATTTCGCAGCCGAGAGCTTGTCGCGGCTCGATCCGATCCCGGAGGATTTTCGCGACGATGGCTATTGGCCGGCAGGCTGAGCAATCCGCGTTATCGCCGAGACATGCTTGGGTTGCGTCAGGAGAGATCCATCGATTTTTCCCATTGCTGATGCAGGTCGTTCATCTCCGTGCGCTTCTGCGCCATTTCGCTGACGGCGGCGCGCAGATTGGGATGACGCGCCATGAACATGTTGAAGTCGCGCCGCTCGAGCACCTCGAACTGGCAGAAGTCGACGGCGATGACGTCGGCGGTGCGCCGTCCGCCGGTCAGAAGCGCCATTTCGCCGAAAAAGGCACCGGGTTCCAGGCGGACCGCGCCGCTGGCGAGGCGGACTTCCGCCGCTCCCGACGAGATAAAATACATGCCGTCGCCGCGATCCCCGCGGCGGATGACGCGCTCGCCGGGCGGCGCGGATTTCGCCTTGAAGAGCAGCAGCAGTTCTTCCTGCGCGTCTTCGTCGACCTCGGAGAACAAAGGAAAAGTCTCGATCAGCTGCTGCATCTTCAATTGATGCTGGCGTTCGCGCTCCTCGCCGAGCGCCCTGATCTTTTCCAGTTCCTTGCTGAGCGCCTTCTGCCTCTTCCTGCCGTAGCTTTCCCAAAGGGAGGGCCATTTCGAATGGATGTATTTCCTCAGTCCGTCGGTCGCGAAGATCACGATCGGATTGAGCGTGATCGACAGGATTGCGGCGGCAAGGATCAGATCCTGGCCCTCATGCGGCAGCAGCCCAAGGGAGACGCCGAGGCCGGCAAGGATGAAGGAGAATTCGCCGATCTGGGCAAGGCCGCCGGCCAAGGTCAGCCCCAGGCCGATCGGATAGCGCAGCAGCATGACGATCGTGAAGGTGATGATGCCCTTGCCGAGGATGACGAGTGCCAGCGCGCCGATCACCGCCAGCGGCTGGCGCACCAGGATCGATGGGTCGAAGAGCATGCCGACGGAGACGAAGAACAGCACGGAAAAGGCATTCTGCAACGGCAGCGAGTCGGCTGCGGCCCTGTGGCTGAGCTGGGATTCGCTCATGACCACGCCGGCAAAAAAGGCGCCGAGCGCGAAGGAGACCCCGAAGATTGCCGCGGAGCCGAAGGCGATGCCGAGCGCGATCGCCAGCACTGTCAGCGTGAAGAGTTCGCGCGAGCCGGTGCGGGCGATCATCGTCAGCAGCCACGGCACGATGCGCGGGCCGAGGAAGATCGCCATGGCGGCAAACCCCGCCACCTTCAAGAGCGTCAGGCCGATCGTCAGCGCCAGGGAAAGCTCGCCGAGGCCGTGATTGGTCGTCGCGGCGGCGTTGCCACCCAGGAGTTCGGCGAGGGCCGGCAGCAGCACCAGCGCCAGCACCATCACCAGATCCTCGACGATCAGCCAGCCGACGGCGACGCGCCCGCTTGGCGCGTTGACGAGATTGCGCTCCTCCAGCGCCTTCAGCAGAACGACGGTGCTTGCAACCGACAGGCTGAGACCCAAGACGATGCCGGCGCCGAGGCTCCAGCCCCAGAGTTTGCAGAGGCCGATGCCCAACAGGGTGGCGAGGATGATGCGCCCGATCGCGCCCGGCACGGCGATCCCGCGCACGGCCAGCAGGTCGGAGGTGGAAAAATGCAGGCCGACGCCGAACATCAGCAGGATGACGCCCATTTCGGCGAGCTGACCGGCAAGGGCGGAATCGGCAACGAATCCCGGCGTGAACGGCCCCATCAGGATGCCGGCCATCAAGTAGCCGACGAGCGGCGGCAGCCGCAGCCGGTCAGCGGCATAACCCAGGATCGCCGCGAAAACGAAACTGACGGCGACCGTCGCGATGAGCCCTACTTCCTGATGCACGTCAGCCCCTTTCTGTAATAGCGGCGGCCACTCTGTACGATGTGCATGCGAAATTAAACAGTTGATTTGGGTGGCGCTGCCCTTGTTTTCGGTCTTGGCCGTGAGGCGTAGAACTCGTCTGGCGCAGGGTCGGGCCTCCAAAGATGTTGGAACCACTTGTCGCTTGTCTCGTTGCTCTTTCATCCAGAAAGGAGAAACGACATGCGGAAGATCATCCTTAACTGTACTGTGGCGGCCCTTGCCGCCTGTTCGTTTGCAGCGCCTGTTCTCGCCGACAGCGTTTATGTCAGGGAACGCTCCTATGACGACGGCTATCGTCATGAGCGGGTAAGACCCGGCATCACCATCAGCGAACGTGGCGTCACTTTCGGTGCGGTGCGCGAACGTGAGCACCGCCGCTATCGCGACAATGGCTGCGAAACCAGAAGCGTCACCCGCCAGACCGACGAAGGTGAAGTCACCAAGACGGTCCGGCGTTGCGATTGACCAGAAATACCCGACGACGGCAAAACCCGGTTCCAATGAGCCGGGTTTCCGCCTTTCGTGGCCCGAATATCTCAATGCAGTGGTGAAACTCGTCCGTCGGTGTTATGAGCACGCCTTTGGTACAAGCGCATTCCCAGCGCAAACAACACCTGCACAGGATCTTTTAGTATGATTGAGCTTACGCCGTCCCAGATTGCCGCACTGAAACTCGCCAGGGATGGAGACCTTTACCCTCAGCCAGCCAATAAATGGACGCATCAGAACGCGACGGTGACCTACGCAAAGACCGACCGTTGGAAAGAGCGCCCGCAGAAAATCAAATCGGTCACCGCCAAGACGCTGGGTGAGTTGAAGGAGCCTGGTTTTCTCGAGCGGCGCCACCTCGATGACGATGTCTCGAAAGACGTCTACGGCATCACAATGGCCGGCAAGATGTGGCTGTTGAAGAACAAGTAGTTTCACTTGGATGCGAATTCGTTGCGTGCTCCCGCGTCAGTTTATTGATGCGGAGGTACGACACAATCGTATTCGGGATAAACTATCGAACCAGTCCGCCTTCGTTCCTGACGGAACTGCGGCGCGACAGCCGAAGCTCACAGAGCGTAGGCTGGTGCCCCATGCCGGAGTCGAACCAGCACTTCTTTCGAAACTCGATTTTGAGTCGAGCGCGTCTACCAATTCCGCCAATGGGGCAACGGATACGACCGGGCGGCTGTCTAACATGTGAGCGCCCGGACGCGCAAGACGGGCAAGTGAAGTTATCCAACTGATCCGGTAGAGAGATCCGGCCTCGTTTCGAGGCCGGAGGCTTTTGATATTAATGAGCGGCCGCAGTTGCCGGAGCGGTCAGGCCGGACTTCTTCAGCGTGATCGCCAGGATCGACGCCAACAGGCAGAAGGCGCCGGCGATGAAGAAGGCGGGCAGGTAGCTCGAAAGCTCCGTGCGCGAGAGGCCGGCGCCATAGGCGGCGGTGGCGGCTCCCAGCTGATGGCCGGCAAAGACCCAGCCGAAGACGAGGCCGGCCTTTTCACGGCCGAAGCGGTCGGCGGCGATCTTGACGGTCGGCGGCACGGTGGCAATCCAGTCGAGGCCGTAGAAGACGGCGAAGATGGAAAGGCCGTAAAAGCTGAAATCGCTGAACGGCAGGTAGAGCAGCGACAGGCCGCGGAAGCCGTAATAAAAGAACAGCAGCCAGCGATTGTCGAAGCGGTCGGACAGCCAGCCGGAGCCGATGGTGCCGAAGAAATCGAAGATGCCCATGACGGCGAGCACACTGGCGGCGGCCACCGGCACGATGCCGAAATCGCCGCAGAGGGTGACGAAATGGGTCTGGATCAGGCCATTGGTGCTGAGGCCGCAGATGAAAAAGGTGGCAAACAGGATCCAGAAAGTCGACGTCTTGGAGATTTCCCTGAGCACGGTGATCGGCGTCATCAGCGCGACGCCGAGAGAGGTGCTGGGCGGCGGCGGCGTGACCTGGGTTTCTCCGAGGGCGGGCAAGTTGAGGTCGGCCGGCCGGTCACGCATGAAGGCAAGCACGGCAAGAGCTGCGACCATGATCATGGCGCAGACGAAAAACACCGTCGAGCGCCAGCCGTAGCGTTGGGTCAGCTCCGCCATCAGCGGCAGAAAGACGAGCTGGCCGGTGGCCGAGCTGGCCGAAAGCATGCCGACGACGAGGCCGCGATGCTTGGTGAACCAGCGGGTCGAGATCGTGGCGGCGAGCACCATGGCCGTTAGACCGGTGCCGAAGCCGACGACAATGCCCCAGAGCAGCAGCAACTGCCAAAGGGTCGTCATGAACAGCGAACCGATAAAGCCGGCGCCGATCAGGGCCAAGGCGAAAACGATGACCTTGCGCACGCCGAAATAATTCATGAAGGCGGCGGCGAACGGGCCCATGAAGCCGAAAAGGATCAGGCGGATGGCAAGGGCTGAGGAAATCTGCGAGGTCTCCCAGCCAAACTCGTCCTGCAGCGGCTTGATGAGAACGCCAGGTGCGCCCATGGCGCCTGCGGTGACCAGCATGGTGAGGAAGGTTGCGGCAGCGACGACCCAGCCGTAGTGGATGTTACGCCGGGCAAGGGTGGAGGCGAGGGCTGTGGAAACCATGGGCGAGATTCCGTTCGAAATTCAGCTTCGGGAAAATGCAAGATCGATTTACATGATGGCCATCATATTTGTTGCCTATTGATGATGGACGTCATATATTTTGTCAAGCGACTATTTCTGGAGATGAAAAATGCGGGTGAGCCGCGAGAAGTTTGCCGAAAACCGAGAGAAAATCCTGGGCGTTGCCGGCGTGCTCTTCCGCGAGAACGGTTTCGACGGTGTTGGCGTCGCCGACATCATGAAGGCGGCGGGGCTGACGCATGGCGGTTTCTACGGTCATTTCGCTTCGAAGGACGACCTGGCGCTGGAGGTCAGCCGTAAGCTGATCGACAAGGTCGAAACGCGCTGGAAGGAGCATATCGCCGGTTCTCCGGATCGGCCGCTGGAATCGCTTCTCGACCATTATATCCACTGGCGCACGGTCGACGATCCAGGCGGCAGCTGCGTCTTCGCGACACTGATCCAGGAGGTGAGCCGCAGCCGCGGTGCTGTCCGCGCCGTCTTCAGCGACGGGCTGTCGGTGCTGGTCGACACACTCGCCGATATCGTTCCCGGCGAGAGCGAAGAAGAACGCCGTGCCAATGCCGCGACGACGCTCTCATCGATGATGGGCGCCGTCATTCTGGCCCGCGCCGTCGAGGACCGGGCGCTTGCCGAGCAGTTTCTGGTGACGATGCGCCGGCAGCTCGATCCCAGCAGTCGGATATAATTTCAGGAAGGTGATGGTTTCGATTTCCCCTCCGCGCAAACGGAAGGGGATCTGCCTTGATAGCTGAGGCTGAAAACCCGCCGGCGGCTATTTGAAGCCGGCGACGGCGTGCGGGATGTAGGGTGCTTCCAGTGTGGTGATTTCTTCAGTGGTGAGCTTGACCGAGAGTGCGGCAGCGGCGTCGCTGAGGTGGCCCGGTTTGGAAGCGCCGATGATCGGGGCGGTCACGGCACGCTTCTGCAGGATCCAGGCGGTTGCGACCTGGGCGCGAGAGATGCCGCGGGCCCTGGCGATCTCGGCCACGGCCTCGACGATCTTGCGGTCGGCATCGATCGACTGGGTGTAGAGCGTCTTGCCGAATTCGTCGGTTTCGCTGCGTGCCGTCGCCTCGTCCCAGTCGCGGGTCAGCCGGCCGCGGGCAAGCGGGCTCCAGGGGATGACGGCGATCTTCTGATCTTCGCAGAGCGGCAGCATTTCGCGCTCTTCCTCTCGGTAGAGCAGGTTCAGGTGGTCCTGCATGCTGACGAATTCGCTCCAGCCGTTCAGCCTCGAGACGTAGAGTGCCTTGGCAAATTGCCAGGCATACATGGAGGAGGCGCCGATATAACGCGCCTTGCCCGATTTGACGACGTCGTGCAGCGCTTCCAGCGTTTCCTCGATCGGCGTCGTGTAGTCGAAGCGGTGAATCTGGTAGAGGTCGACATAGTCGGTGCCGAGGCGGCGCAGGCTGTTGTCGATCTCATCGAAGATCGCCTTGCGCGACAGGCCGGCGCCGTTTGGACCCGGCCGCATGCGGTTGAACACCTTGGTCGCCAGCACGATGTCCTCTCGCTTGGCGAAATCTTTTATGGCGCGTCCGACGATCTCTTCCGAGGAGCCGTTGGAATAGGTGTTGGCGGTGTCGAGGAAATTGATGCCGAGGTCGATCGCCTGCTTGATCATCGCCCGGCTTTCTTCTTCCCGCAGGCTCCAGGCATGATTGCCGCGGCCGGGATCGCCGAAGGTCATGCAGCCCAGGCAGATTTTCGAGACTTCCAGACCGGTCTTGCCAAATTTTGCGTATTCCATGAAACGGCTCCGTGATGAATTTGGTGGCTGAATTCGATGTTCCCAGGGGCGACTTTCGATGATCTAGCGCGGAAACCGGCAAAGTCGCAGGGCGGCCGGCGAAGAATCCGTTCTGCCAGGCACACAACAATGCGTGATGGGCTTTGAAGCCAGGCCTGTGATCGCCGCCCGGACCGGCCGCTTGCGCAATTGCAGCACAAGGTGTTAGCTGGTGCAGCATTCACCGGATTTCGCCTATGATACTGCCGTCCCACGATCGCTACGACGATCTCTATCGCGATTTCTCGTGGCGGATTCCCGAAGACTTCAATATCGGCCGCGCCGTCAGCGACGACTGGGCGGTGCGGGCGCCGGAGCGCGTCTGCCTCGAACATTTCAGCCCGGACGGCGATCACCGCACCCTGACCTACCGCGCGCTTGCCGACCGTTCCTCGGCCTTTGCAAATGCGCTGGTTTCGCTTGGCATAAAACGCGGCGATCGCGTCGCGCTGCTCTTGCCGCAATCCTTCGAGACGGTGATCGCGCATGTGGCGATCTACAAAACCGGCGCCATCGCGCTGCCGCTGGCGCTGCTCTTCGGCGTCGAGGCGTTGGAATACCGGCTGAAGGCGGCAGGCGTCGCGGCCGTCGTCACCAATGGCTTCGGTCTCGAGCGCATGCGGCAGATCCGCGATCGGCTGCCGATGCTGAAGCATCTCGTCAGCATCGACGGGGCGAGCGCCGATGCGGCCGCCTTCGGCGAATTGGTCGATGGCCATTCTCCGGTCTTCGATGTCGTCAAGACCGGTCCGGACGATCCGGCGTTGATGATTTTCACCTCGGGAACCACCGGGCCGCCGAAGGGTGCGCTGCATGGCCACCGCGTCCTGCCCGGCCATATTCCCGGGATGCAATTCGCGCATGAGGGTTTTCCAAAAGCGGGCGACAAGGTCTGGACGCCGTCCGACTGGGCCTGGGCCGGCGGGCTGCTCAATGCGCTGTTGCCGAGCCTGCAGCTTGGCGTTCCCGTCGTCTCGTCGCCGGCGCAGAAATTCGATGCCGACATGGCCTACCGGATCATGGCCGAGATGGGGGTGCGCAACGCCTTCATTCCGCCGACGGCATTGAGGCTGATGCGATCCGTTGCCGATCCGCGCTCGAAATACGATCTGGTTCTGCGCACCATCGGCTCGGCCGGGGAGGCGCTCGGCCGCGAGACCTATGAATGGGCGCAGCGCACGCTTGGCATCACCGTCAACGAATTCTACGGCCAGACGGAGTGCAATTTCGTGCTTGCTTCGAGCGCTGCCCATGGCGTCACCAAGGCGGGCGCCATCGGACGGGCGGTGCCTGGGCATCGCGTTGCGATCGTCAGTGAAGCGGGTGACGCGCTGCCAGTCGGCGAACCCGGTCAAATCGCCATCGCCAGTCCCGATCCCGTGATGTTCCTCGGCTATTGGGACGATGCGGCGGCGACGGCGCGAAAATTCGCCAAAGGCTGGCTGCTCACCGGCGATATCGGCCGGCAGGACGCGGACGGTTACATTACCTTCGAAGGCCGCGACGACGACGTCATCACCTCGTCTGGATATCGCATCGGCCCGGCCGAAATCGAGGATTGCCTGATCGGCCATCCCGCAGTGCAGCTTGCCGCCGCCGTTGGCAAACCCGATGCTGTGCGCACCGAGATCGTCAAGGCCTATATCGTTCTGTCGCCAGGCCATCAGCCAAGCGAGGCGCTGGCCGCCGATATCAGGGAATGGGTGAAGACGCGGCTTTCAATGCATGAATATCCGCGCGAGGTGGAATTCATCGATGCCTTGCCGCTGACGACCACCGGCAAGGTGATCCGCCGGCTGCTGCGCGAAAAGGCGGCGATTGAAGGTTAGCCCCGGCCGGCCAGCGACATGATTTTTTCGCGCAGCATCTTCGCCATGTTGCGGGTGCTGCGGTACATGTGAAGCTGGGCTGAGACCTGGCGCATGTCGCGGTCGCCGTTCTGCGTCAGGCCGATCACCAGAGTTCCCATCTCCTCGCGCTCCTGCCAGAAGCGGCTCATGATCGGATGATCCGAGACGGCGCAGGAATCGGAGCGGACGATATTGGCGTCGTCGAGATGCCATTCGGTGAGCTCGCTCATCAGCAGCTTGCCCGGCGAATAGCGGGCATAGTTCTCGTCATAAGCGGTCTTCCAGGTATAGGCCTCGCCGCCCATCATCAGAACGACGATGGCGGCGATCGCCTTTCCGTTGAGGTCGATCGTGTGAATACGCACGGCGTCGACAGCGGCAAGGTTCGACACCGCCTCGCGGGCGAAGGCCGTATGATAGCGATCGGTGACGAGAGCGCTTCGCCGCTTACCCTTCCAGCCGCCGGCTTCCATCGCCAGGAATTCCTCGAAACGGATGTGGATTTCGCGCGGCTGGCGGGCGACGGCATAAACCGCCGTCCCCTGTTCCTCCAGCAGACGCCATTGGCGGCGCATCTCGCGCATATGCGAGGAAGAGATGGTGCGGCCGAGATAGGCCGGCGCCTCTTCGTCGCTCTGCAGCATCGGCCGCAAGTAGGGATTGGTGACGGTAACGGGGAGATTGCGGCTGAGCGCCACGGCCTTGACCATGCGCACGAAGATGCCGTTCAGCCTGAGATCCGGCAGCACTAGGATACCCGGCAGATTGAGATCGCGCGCGGTCAATCCCTCGAAGAGGTTGTCGAGGGTCTCGGCGGCATCCTCGCTGTCGACCAGCGGCGTGCCAAGCGGGCCGAAGCTGTTCGACCAGCCGCGGATGATCGACGGACCGACGGCAAAGCCCGGCTTGTCGATCGAAAACGGCATCAGAAAGCGCATGCGGCTGCGGCCGGCATGGTGGTCGCGGATCAGGGCGAAGTTTACCTGCCGGTCTTCGAGCCGCGGCATGGCGGGAGCGAGAAAGCGGCCGGAGAAGAAGACGTTCGGTTCCATCGCCCGGTGGGAGAGAAAGTCGAGTTCTTCCTGCAACTCATAGCCGAGCTTGCCCGGATAGATGCAGAGCTCGCGTCCTGGTCGTCCGATCTCGGCGCGCGCCTCGGCCCGCGGCGCTTCGAAATGCAGCGCGGCGAGATCATGCACCATGCGGTTGGCAGCGCTGTCGGTGCTTTCGGTAACGGGAGGAATACGCACCATCTATCGAACTCTCATTTCTGGCGTTGCGGCGGAGGGGCTGGCGAAGGCGAAAAGGACGATGCCGAGCGTGCGGCGCACGGCGAGATGCAGCAGGATTGCCTCGACCGCCATGGCGGAGGCTGTGGCGATCGCTGTGCCTTCGATGCCGTAATGCGGGATCAAAGCAAGGTTGAGGCCGACATTGGCCGTCAGCGCGCCGGCGTAGAGCGCGACGCAGATATTCTGTCTGCCGGCCATCATCAGCAGCGTTTCGGCCGGGCCGACTAACGACTTGGCGAGGATGCCCGCGAGCAGGATCGCCATGACCAGATAACCGGAGGTGAAGGCGCCGCCGAAGAGCGACAGCAGAAGATGTCCGGCGGCAAGCACCACAAGGCCGACACCGAGCGCCGGCCAGAAGGTCCAGCGGGCGGCGTCGATGGCGGCGGTCGCCAGTTGGGCGTGGTCGCCTTCGGCGATAATCGAGGAGAAGCGCGGGCCGGAGGCCGCTTTGACAGAGAAATTGATGAAATGCACCAGTGCCATCGTCTTGGCGGCAGCAAAGTAGATGGCGACGTCGTGCGGCTCGAGGAAAATGCCGACAACGACGACATCGGAATTGGTCAGCAGGAAGCTGACGCCCTCGATCAGGAAAATCGGAAAGGCGACGCTGAACCAGGCGAGGAAATCGATCTTGTGCGGGCCTTTGTCGTAATGCCGGCGAAGGCGATAGAGCGTCGCGGCATACTGGCCAAGCGCGGTGACGAAGGTCGCGGCGAGTGCTGCCTGCATCGCGGTGACGGCCGTATGCTCGGCGCCGCTGGCAATGGCAATCAGCATGAAGGCGATGATGAGAATCGGGCGGATAATATAGACCGGGCTCAGCGCCATCACCGGCCAGTGGTTCGCCCGCGAGGTGCCTTCCAGAATGTCGCCGAGCGCGATCATCGGCATGGCGAGCAGGCCGAGGAAGATCGGGACGAGATAATAGACCTGGATCATATCGCCGAAGAAATGCAGCCCCAGCATGCCGGCGGCGAGCACCACCGTGCCCGAAAGCAGTGCAAATATGCGCGCCGTGCCGGTGAGGCCGCGGATTTCCTCGAAGGCGCCGGCTGCCCTGTATTGCGGCAGGAAGCGGATGATCGCCGTGTGGAAACCAAGGCATGAGAGATCGCCGAAGACGACGACCAGTACCCAGACGAAAACGAAGATGCCGTATTCATATTCGCCCATCAGCCGGGCAAGCACGATCTGGGAGACGAAGGCAAGTGCGGCGCTGAGGATGCGGATCGCAAAGGCCGTCAGCGCCATGCGCTGAGCGGCCGCCTTCTCACCGCGTTCGGTGAGCACGGCTGCAAGCATTCGCAACGCGCGGCCGCCGATCGGGCGCAGGCCCGCGGGCAGCATCTTTTCCGCTGTTTCTATGACCGCCATGATGAACACGCAAAACTCTGAAAGTCAGGCAAATCGTCCCGAAGTCTTGACAGAACAGGGTTAAGAAACGGTTCCGGATCGGGCTTGCTGCCCGATGCTGTCATTCCGGTTTTCCGACGCTGCCGCAGAAAAGAAAATGCCGCCCGAAGGCGGCATTTATTTCAGTCTTTGCGGCTTGTCTCAGACCTGCTCGAAGGCGCCGTGGCAATGCTTGTATTTCTTGCCGGAGCCGCAGGGGCAGGTCTCGTTGCGGCCGACTTTGCCCCAGGTGGCCGGGTCGTCGGGATTGCGGTTCTCAGGCGAAACGATGACTTCCGATGCCTGGTAGATCGCCGGGGCGAAATCGTCCTCGCCGGTCGTCGGATCGAGGTGGTGAGCCTGCATCAACGGCGGTTCGGGCTCGACAGGGGCCTGCTGCACCAGCTCAACGCGCATCAGCTGGGCGGTCACCGCCTCGCGCAGATTGTTCAGCAGCGCGGTGAACAGCTCGAAGGCTTCCGACTTGTATTCCTGCAGCGGATCGCGCTGGGCATAGCCGCGGAAGCCGATGACGGAACGCAGATGGTCGAGATTGACGATGTGCTCGCGCCAGAGATGATCGAGCGTCTGCATGACCACCGAGCGTTCGACATAATGCATGATGTCGTCGCCGAAACGCTCGGCCTTTTCCGTGAAAGCGGCGTTGGTGGCTTCCGTCAGGCGCTCGCGGATATCGTCTTCGCCAATGCCCTCTTCTTTCACCCAGTCCTCGATTGGCAGGTCGAGATTGAGGATGTTCAGAGCACCGGTCTTCAGGCCGGCAGCATCCCATTGTTCGGCATAAGCGCGCTCGGGAATGTGCTTTTCGACCAGATCCTCGATCACCTCACGGCGCATGTCGGAAACGGTTTCGGAAATATTGGTCGATTCCATCAGTTCGAGGCGCTGCTCGAAGATCACCTTGCGCTGATCGTTGAGAACGTCGTCGTACTTCAACAGGTTCTTGCGGATATCGAAGTTGCGGGCTTCGACCTTCTTCTGGGCGCGCTCCAGGGCCTTGTTGATCCACGGATGGACGATCGCCTCGCCCTCCTTGAGGCCGAGCTTCGTCAGCATGCTGTCCATGCGGTCGGAGCCGAAGATGCGCATCAGGTCGTCCTGAAGCGAGAGGTAGAATTTTGAGCGGCCGGGGTCGCCCTGACGGCCGGAGCGGCCGCGCAGCTGGTTGTCGATGCGGCGGCTTTCATGGCGTTCGGTGGCGATGACGTAGAGACCGCCTGCGGCGAGCGCCTTCTGCTTGAGTTCCTTGATTTCCTCGACGATTGCCTGGACCCGGGCGTCACGCTCCGGACCGGCTTCGACTTCGCCGAGTTCGCGCTCGATGCGCATGTCGAGGTTGCCGCCGAGCTGAATGTCGGTGCCGCGGCCGGCCATATTGGTGGCGATCGTGATGGCACCCGGCACGCCGGCCTGGGCGACGATATAGGCTTCCTGCTCGTGATAGCGGGCGTTCAGCACTTTGAAGTCGTCGAAGCCCTGATTGCGCAGGCGCTCGGCGAGCAGTTCGGATTTTTCGATCGAGGTGGTGCCGACCAGCACCGGCTGGCCGCGCTTGTGGGCATCGAGGATTTCCTCGATGATCGCCTTGAACTTCTCGTCGAAGGTCCGGTAAACCTCGTCGTCTTCGTCGAGGCGCTTGATCGGCAGGTTGGTCGGAACCTCGATGACATCGAGATTATAGATGTTGGCGAATTCTTCCGCTTCCGTCTGCGCCGTACCGGTCATGCCGGCAAGCTTGGCGTACATGCGGAAATAGTTCTGGAAGGTGATCGAGGCCAGCGTCTGGTTTTCCGGCTGGATCTGCACCCTTTCCTTGGCTTCGAGCGCCTGGTGCTGACCTTCCGAATAACGGCGGCCCGGCATCATGCGGCCGGTGAACTCGTCGATGATGACAACTTCGTCGTTGCGGACGATATAGTCCTTATCGCGCTGGAACAGCTTGTGGGCCTTCAGCGCGTTGTTGACGTGGTGGACGATCGCGACGTTCTCGATGTCGTAGAGTGCGTTGCCCTTCAAGAGACCGGCCTGACGAAGCAGGTTTTCCAGCTTCTCGGTACCCTCTTCGGAGAAGTTGGCCGAGCGCTGCTTCTCGTCGATCTCGTAATCGCTGGGCACCAGCATCGGAATGTAGGCGTCGATCGTATTATAGAGTTCGGAGCGGTCGTCGAGCGGACCGGAGATGATCAGCGGCGTGCGCGCCTCGTCGACGAGGATCGAGTCCACTTCGTCGACGATCGCGAAGTTGTGGCCGCGCTGGACCATCTGGTTCTTCTCGTACTTCATGTTATCGCGCAGATAATCGAAGCCGAGTTCGTTGTTGGTGGCGTATGTGATGTCGCAGGCATAGGCCGCATGGCGTTCCTCGTCGGAGAGGCCATGGACGATGACGCCGGTGGTCATGCCGAGGAAGCTGTAGACGCGGCCCATGGTCGCGGCATCGCGTTGGGCGAGGTAATCGTTGACGGTGACGACGTGCACGCCCTTGCCGGAAAGCGCGTTCAGATAGACCGGCAGGGTGGCGACAAGGGTCTTGCCTTCGCCGGTCTTCATTTCGGCGATCGCATTGGAATGCAGGATCATGCCGCCGACCAGCTGTACGTCAAAAGGCCGCAGGCCGAGAACGCGGCGCGAGGCTTCGCGCACGACGGCAAAGGCCGGGATCAGAATGTCGTCGAGCGTCTTACCCTCGGCAAGCAGCGCACGAAACTCCACGGTCTTTGCCGCGAGCTGCTCGTCCGTCAGGGCCTTGGTCTTCTCTTCAATAGAGTTGATGGCAGTGACGTTCGGCTGGAAAGACCGCACACGGCGGTCATTGGAAGATCCAAACAACTTGCGGGCTAGACCGCCAAAGCTGACCATATGACTGGTCCTTTCTCAAATATTCATCCCCGACGTTTGTTGTTCGCGGCCCAGCCGAAAATCAGGCGCGCGGCTAAAACGCCCGGAAACTGTTCTGGACGCGAGGTTGCGTGACAGATAAGAGGGGGGTCGAATGATGTCAACGGATTTGGCGGATACAGAAAGGCCACAATCCGGTGTTGATGGCTATTTTGGGCCGATTCAGGCGATGCTGAAACCGGCGATGTAACTGTGAAGGGTATTTCATGTTGAGCACCTACAAACTTGCCGTACTGGCGTTTGCAACTTTCGTTGCGCTCCAGGCCCCGGCCTATGCCGATGACGCCGTCATCGCCAAGGTCGGCACGCTGGAGATTCACCAGTCGGAACTCGACCTCGCCGTCGCCAATCTCGACCCGCAGCTGGCGCAGCTTCCCGATGACCAGAAGAAGGTCGCAGCCCTTTCGGCCGCCATCGACGTGAAGCTGCTCGCTGCCGACGCTGCGGCCGAAAAGCTCGATCAGACCGACGAATTCAAGAAGCGCATGCAGTATCTCACCGACCGCGAGCTGCACAATGCCTACTTCAAGAAGCATGTCGTCGACATCGTAACGCCTGAAGAAGTTAAGGCTCGCTACGACAAGGAAGTCGCTGCCCTGCCGAAGCAGGAGGAAGTCCACGCCCGTCATATCCTCGTCAAGACCGAGGACGAAGCCAAGGACATCATCAAGCAGCTCGACGCCGGCAAGGATTTCGCCGAACTCGCCAAGGAAAAGTCCACCGATCCGAACAAATCGGAAGGCGGCGATCTCGGCTATTTCTCGCGCGGCCGCATGGTCAAGGAATTCGAGGACGCGGCCTTCGCGATGGAGAAGGGCACCTATTCCAAGACGCCCGTCAAAACCGATTTCGGCTATCACGTCATCAAGGTCGAGGATAAGCGCGACGCCGCACCGCCGCCCTTCGAGCAGGTGCAGGATCAGGTTCGTCAGCTCGTCATGCGCGACAAGTATCTTGAGCTTCTGAACAAGGCGAAGGCCTCCGCCAAGATCGAAATCACCGACGAGACGCTGCGCAAGGGTTACGATCAGGCCAACAAGCAGCCTGAGCCGGGCAGCGAGCCTGTCGCGCCGGCGCCGAAGCAGTAATATCCGCATCAGGGCCCGGTTTTTCCGGGCCCTTTACTGCATAATTCCTTAAATCGGAATCGATTTAAGGGCAAAATTATGCAGCAATTTTAAAGTGTTACAGCGTCCTTTGCGCGTCTGAAAAGACGCACGGCGCTGTAATATCGTTGTTGTTGTTGCATTTCCGGACGGCGAACCGGTTTCCATTTCGCCTGGAAATGCCCATTGGCAGGTTTCATCATGTCCGGTTCCGTCTCTCCGCTCGCTCCGAAATCCTTCGTCTCGATGCCGCCGCTGCGCGGCGTGCGCATGGCGACGGCTTCCGCCGGCATCAAGTACAAGAACCGCACCGACGTGCTGATGATGGTCTTCGACACGCCGGCGACCGTTGCGGGCGTCTTCACCCGTTCGAAGTGCCCGTCGGCGCCGGTCGATTTCTGCCGGGCCAATCTGCCGCATGGCAGCGCCCGCGCCGTCGTCGTCAATTCCGGCAATGCCAATGCCTTCACCGGCCTGAAGGGTCGGCAAGCGACCGCACTGACGGCGAAGTCGGCTGCCGCTGCGGTCGGCTGCGCTGAAAACGAAGTCTATCTGGCCTCGACCGGCGTCATCGGCGAGCCGCTCGACGCCACCAAATTCTCGGGCGTTCTGGAGCGGATGCAGGGCGAGGCGACCAGCGATTTCTGGTTCGAGGCCGCCAAGGCGATCATGACGACCGACACCTATCCAAAAGTTTCGACCCGCAGCGCCGAGATTGGCGGCGTCGTCGTGACGATCAACGGCATTGCCAAGGGCGCCGGCATGATCGCGCCCGATATGGCGACGATGCTTTCGTTCGTCGTCACCGATGCCGACATCGCGCCCGAGGCGTTGCAAGTGCTTCTATCCGATGGCGTCGGCCCGACCTTCAATTCCATGACAGTCGACAGCGACACCTCCACCTCCGATACGCTGATGCTGTTTGCGACCGGTGCTGCGGCCAAGGACGGCCAGGCCCGTATCGAAAGCGCCGGCGACCCGCGCCTTGCGGCCTTCCGTGCCGCCCTCAACGACGTGCTGAAAGATCTTTCGCTACAGGTGGTGCGGGACGGCGAGGGCGCCACCAAGATGCTCGAAATCACCGTGACGGGCGCCGAGAGCGATGCCGCGGCCAAGCGCATCGGACTGTCGATCGCCAATTCGCCGCTGGTCAAGACGGCGGCCGCCGGCGAAGACGCCAATTGGGGCCGCATCGTCATGGCGGTCGGCAAATCGGGCGAGATGGCCGACCGCGACCGGCTCGCCATCTGGTTCGGCGACATCAGGGTCGCCGTCAATGGCGAGCGCGATCCCGATTATTCCGAGGAGGCTGCCTCGAATGTCATGAAGGCGCAGGATATCCCCGTCAAAGTGGACATTGGACTCGGCACTGGTTCGGCAACCGTCTGGACCTGCGACCTCACCAAGGAATATGTTGCGATCAATGGCGACTATCGGAGCTGATCGTTCTTTGGTGCAGGCATCCATCTCTTCTCACAATCTGCCGCTGGTGCGCAGGCTGGAGGCCGTGGGCTTCCGGGCCTGGCCGGCAGCGTCCGTGCAATATGACGGCAGCTGGCAGGTGCGGCTGACGGCCGGCCATCCGTCCAACCGGCTGAATTCGATCGTGCCGCTCGATCCCTCGGATCATCGCGACGTCGAAATCCGCCTGGAAAAGGCGAGCCGGAAGTTCGAGGCCTATGGCCGCGCCGCGGTCATCCGCCAGACGCCGCTTGCTTCGCCGGTGCTGATCGAGCTTCTGCGTGCGCAGAGCTGGACGCGGTTCGACGAGACGGTGGTGATGACCTGCGACCTGGCCGAGGCCGCGCTGCCGGATACGCTCGATCACCTGCCGACCCATGATATCGGCCGGTTCGTCGATGCCAACCTCGCCGTCGACCAGGCGCCACTGAGCTTGAAGCCGGCGCTTGCCGAAATCATTTCGGCGATCAAGCCGCCGTCCGGCCTGTTCATGATCGAGAATGCGGCCGACGGACCGCTGGCGACCGTGCTCTGCGTCCAGGATAACGACCTTGCCGGCATCATGTCGCTTTCGGTCTCCGAAACGCGGCGGCGCGAGGGACTGGGCACCGAGATCCTGACCTCGGCGCTGCGCTGGGCGCGCATGCGCAGCGCCCGTTCGGCGTGGCTGCAGGTGAAACTCTCCAACCGTCCGGCCATCGCGCTCTATGAACGCCTGGGTTTTCGTGACGCCTATCATTATTGCTATTGGCAGCAGGAGCCGCGATGAGCGATGCCGGCCGGAAGATATTACTGGTCGCCGCCTGTGCGCTGATCGATGCCGACGGGCGTATCCTGTTGGCACAGCGCCCCGAGGGAAAGTCGCTTGCCGGGTTGTGGGAGTTTCCCGGTGGCAAGGTCGAGCCCGGCGAGACGCCTGAGGAAACGCTGGTGCGGGAGCTCGAAGAGGAGCTCGGCATCAACACCAAGATCGCCTGCCTGGCGCCGCTGACCTTCGCCAGCCATTCTTACGAGACCTTCCACCTTTTGATGCCGCTTTATATCTGCCGGCGCTATGAGGGTATTCCCCAGGGCCGCGAGGGCCAAGCGCTGAAATGGGTGCGTCCGCAGGCGCTGCGCGATTACCCGATGCCGCCGGCCGACGAGCCGCTCATCCCGATGCTGCAGGATTTACTTTGAAGCGCATCACGCCGATCCGGATTCGGATGACGCGCTTTAGTCTTTGTCTTTTGCATGATGTATCCCCGGAACCGCTGCCAATTTCCCGATAATATGTATTAGCGTTACCTGATTATTATCGCGTCGAGCCATTTTCGGCTGTGGATATTAATGGATCGTTTAACACCTTCTGCCAAAGATCGGCCTCAATCAAGCATCTGGCGTGCGTGTATTAAAAGGCTTGACGTCATGGACGATGATTTCTGGAAAGCTGTCCGGGAAAAGGAACGGGTTTCGTCTGCCTCGCGCAGGACGGGTGCGCTCAATATCGCTCTTCTGTTCGGCACGGCGGTGGTCGCCCTGACGCTTATCCTGACGCCGATGCTTGCGGATTCCTCTAAGAAGAGCGTCTTTGCCAGCGCACCGGTTGAATTCGACACGATGACAACCGGATCGATCCCGAAGAGCGAAAGCGGCAAGCGTTATACGATTCGCCGCAGCGTCCTGCAGGATACGCCCGGTTCGGTCTGCGTCGTCCAGGGCTATGGCGTCGGCGCCGGTTGCTGAAAAATGCCGACCATCGCCCGATGGTCGTGGAATGGTCGTTTTGCAGTCAGTTCGCGCCAGGGGTTGGGGTCATGCGTCTTTTGAAAGCATTTCTTGCAGATAACAGAGGTGCGACGGCCATCGAGTACGGTCTGATCGCCGCGATCATTTGCGGCGCGCTCGTTTCGGGTCTCGGGTTCTTCACCGGCGCCCTTCAGAATGTCTTCAACGTGATCAACAACGGTATGCCCGCGAATTGAAGAAGCAACCGGCTCTTACTGGCTGAGCTTGTGCTCGTCCACTTTCAGCGCATCGGCAAGGCGTGCCTTGGCCGAACCCGGCCTTAGCGGCTTTTGCTGGCTTTCGTGCGGCGCCCATCCCGAGACATAGATGATCGAAAAGGTCGCGCGGATACGCCCGTCGGGATCGGAATAGCGCTCGGCATAGATCTCGGCGGCACGCAGGAAGAAGGCGCGCGTCAGCGGCACTCGGCCGCGGGCAGCAAGCGGATTGCTCATGCCCATCGCTTTCAGATCCCGCATCAGCGGAAATAGCGAATCATATCGGACCGTGTAGTTTTCCGCGTCGATCACCGGCAGCGTGAAGCCGGCGCGCTGCAACAGGCTGCCGACATCGCGCACATCGGCGAAGGGGATGACACGCGGGCTTGCGCCGCCTGTCATCTCGACCTCGGCGGCCAGCAGCACCTCGCGCAGTTCCTGCAGCGTTCCGGCGCCGGGGATAGCCGCCAGGAACAGGCCGTCGGGCTTCAGAGCGCGGCGGATCTGGATGAAGACGCCCGGCGTATCGTTGGTCAGATGCAGGCTGAGCGGAGCAAGGATGAGATTGGCCGATTGCGGCTGGAGCGGCACGTCCTCAAGCGGCGCCTCGATCAAGGTTTCGCCTGGGCTCGCATAGGCCTTCTCGCTCTCGACGCGGATCATCGTGCCGATCTTGCCGGTCGCCAGCGCGGCACGGGCGGCGGCACCAGTCGAGCCATGCAGTTCGACGGCGGTCTCGAAGGTCCGCTCGACAACAGCAAGCCTTTCCGCCATTTCCTCAGCGGCAATGTCGAGCAGGAAGGCGGCTTTCGGGTCGTTATTGGCGAGCGCGCGATGGCGATGTGCGGCGATCAGGGCTCTGTCGAAGATCGATTCCATGACGATGTCCTTAATCCTGTGCCGATGACGCAGCAAGACGATTTTCCTTTCGGGAAGAACGCCAAAGCGCGTCGCGATCTTTCGGATTTGCTCCTTGCGCTTTACCTCTTTGTTTTTACGCATGTCGTTGCGGCAAAAGCTTTTCGCGCTTTGCCCGGCAAAAGCGCTTTGCGCTTTGCCTGGGAAAACCGCTGCACACTTTGCGCGACATGCTTTAGTCTCATCCGCATGGAGCCGATCGATGGCAAAACACGGACGGAGTTCTTGCGGGCGCAGCTCTTGCGGCCGTTTTCCGTGCTTGCCGATTTTCTCTATCCCCCGGCCTGTTCCGTCTGCGGTATTTCGACCGGCGGCCATCGCGGGCTGTGTGCGAAGTGCTGGTCCGGCATCCGCTTCATCGAACGGCCCTATTGCGAGGTGCTCGGCATTCCCTTCTCGCACGATCTCGGCACCGGCATCCTCAGCGCCGAGGCGATTGCCCACCCGCCGCCCTTTGACCGGCTGCGCTCGGCTGCGACCCACGACCATGCGGTCCGCGATCTCGTGCATGGGCTGAAATATCGCGACCGCACCGATCTGGCGCCGATGATGGCTGCCTGGATGCTGCGGGCTTCCGACGGGACAGTCGAAAGCTGCGATGCGCTGATCCCGGTGCCGCTGCACCGCACCCGTATGCTGACGCGCAAATTCAACCAGGCAGCCGAACTTGCCCGCCATATGGCAAGGCTCTCGGGTAAGCCGCTTCTTGCCGCCACGCTGGTGCGCGTCAAGCGGACCAGCCAGCAGGTCGGCCTTGGCGCGAAGGCGCGCGAAGACAATGTCAGGGGCGCTTTCGCGATTGCCAAGGGTTGCGAAAACGACATTTTCGGCAAGCGCATCGTCCTTGTCGACGACGTCTATACAACAGGGGCGACGGTGGCTGCAGCAAGCCGGACGCTACGCAAGGCGGGCGCGGCCGAGATAACGGTTTTGACCTTTGCAAGGGCATTGTCCGAGCCTATATGACAGAAATACCCGGCATCGGTCTGGAGAGATTATGATACCCGTCACCATCTATACGCGGCAGTTCTGCGGTTTTTGCACCCGAGCCAAATCCCTTCTCGAAGAAAAGGGTGTCGACTATGTCGAGCACGATGCGACATATTCACCGGACCTTCGCCAGGAAATGATCGGCAAGTCGAACGGACGTACCACTTTCCCGCAGATTTTCATCGGCGCCGACCATGTCGGCGGTTGCGACGATCTCTTTGCGCTCGATCGGGCCGGCAAGCTCGATCCGATGCTGGCCGCCTGAGGAAGAGCCGATGAGTTTCAAGGCCGCCGCCGTCCAGATGTGCTCCGGGGTCGATCCGGTAAAGAATGCCGCGGCCATGGCACGGCTGGTGCGCGAGGCGGTTGCCCAAGGTGCGACCTATGTGCAGACGCCCGAAATGACCGGCATGCTGCAGCGCGACCGCACGGCGGCGCGCGCCGTGCTTGCAGACGAGACGCATGACGTCATCGTCAGGACCGGCTCGGAACTCGCCCGGGAACTCGGCATCCACATGCATGTCGGCTCGACGGCGATTGCGCTGGCCGACGGCAAGATTGCCAATCGCGGCTTCCTGTTCGGTCCCGACGGCAAAATTCTAAATCGCTACGACAAGATCCATATGTTTGACGTCGACCTCGACAATGGCGAGAGCTGGCGCGAAAGTGCCGCCTATACAGCCGGCTCCGAAGCGCGTGTCCTGTCGCTGCCTTTTGCCGAAATGGGCTTTGCCATCTGCTACGATGTGCGCTTTCCAGCACTCTTCCGCGCCCAGGCGGTTGCCGGCGCCGAGGTGATGACAGTTCCCGCCGCCTTTACCAAGCAGACCGGCGAAGCGCATTGGGAGATACTGCTCAGGGCACGCGCGATCGAGAACGGTGTCTTCGTCATCGCCGCCGCGCAGGCCGGCCGGCACGAGAACGGGCGGCACGAGGACGGCCGGGAGACCTTCGGCCATTCGATGATCGTCGACCCCTGGGGCACGGTGCTGGCATCGGCCGGCGCCACCGGTGAGGCGGTCATCATCGCCGAGATCGATCCCGCCGCGGTCAAGGCTGCGCATGACAAGATCCCGAATCTGAGGAACGGCCGGGAGTTCTCGGTCGAGAAGATTGCGGGGGCAGTCGCCGGAGGCGTCGCCGCTTGATCCGCTATTCCCTCAGTTGCGATAATACCCATGAATTCGAAGGCTGGTTCTCCGAAAGTGCCGATTTCGATCGCCAGGTCGCGACCGGTTTCCTGACCTGTCCGGTCTGTCATTCCGCCGCCGTCTCCAAGCTCTTGATGGCGCCTTCGGTGTCGACGGCGCGCAAGAAGGACGAGAGGCAGACGCTGGCGATGGATGCCATGCGTCAGGATGCCCTGCAAAAACTCAAAGAGGCGGTCGCGGCGGTCAAGGCCAATTCCGAGGACGTCGGCACGCAGTTTCCCGAGGAAGCCCGCAAGATCCACTATGGCGAGGCGGATGCCCGCGGCATTATCGGCCAGGCGACGGTCGACGAGGCGCAGGCGCTGCTCGAAGAGGGCATCGAGATCGCTGCCATTCCGGTGTTGCCCGAAGATGTGAACTGACATGCAATCCGCATGTCCTCTTTGCTCATACCGCCTGCCTATCGCGCTGCTGAAAATGTAGCCGGCTTACTAAGTCAACTGTGCCGGCCGCCTGGCCAGCAGCATATAGTTCACGTCCATATCCTTGGACAGGCTCCACTGGTTCGACAGCGGATTGAAAAAGACGCCGGTGCGGTCGGTGATTTCGAGGCCGCTTGCCGCCAATGGCTTTTCCAGCTCTTCCGGGCGCACCAGTTTTTCATACTGATGGGTGCCGCGCGGCAGCCAGCGTAAGATGTTCTCGGCAGCGAAGATGGCAAGGGCGGCCGCCTTCATCGTGCGGTTGATGGTGGCAACGAAGATCAGGCCGCCGGGGCGGACCATTTTCGCGCAGGTGGTCATGAAGAACTCGACGTCGGCGACGTGTTCGACCACTTCCATGTTCAAGACGATGTCGAAAGTTTCGCCGGCGTCCGCCAGTTCCTCGGCGGTAACGGCGCGGTAATCGACCGAAACGCCGGAGGCCTTGGCATGGGTCGAGGCGATGCCGATATTCTTTTCGGACGGATCGGCGCCGACGACGGAAGCGCCCATGCGGGCAACCGGTTCGGACAACAGGCCGCCGCCGCAGCCGATATCGAGCACACGCAGGCCGTCCAGCGGGCGAGCGCTCTTCGGATCGCCGCCGAAATTCTCGCAGACCTTGTCTCTTATATAGGCGAGGCGGACGGGATTGAACTTGTGCAGTGGCCTGAACTTGCCGGTCGGGCTCCACCATTCTGCCGCCATCGCCGAGAAGCGGTCCACTTCGCCCTGGTCGATCGTGCTTCTGGCGCCTTCCGTCATCGTCCACTCCTTGGTTCGTAGGATGTGAAGTCGGACGATCGCGGGCATAAGTCAAGGGGCGCAGACCCGGGGACCGATGAGCGCAAAGCCGGTCGCCAAACGCTTTTATCGCGCGCGCTTGCCTCCCCCCGCCAAACTCGCTAAGAGACGCCGCAACTTGGGGCCTTGAGGACCTAGGCTTTTTGAGCGGTTCCAAAAGTCGGGGGCGCGGCTCTCTGGCCAAGCGGTCCGTCCCAGAGCTTTCGTGATGCCGGGTCCGGTTTTCCGCTTTCCCGGCGCCAGTCGTGGTAGAGGCATATGGCACGCATCGTAATGAAATTCGGCGGCACGTCCGTCGCTGACTTGGACCGCATCAAGAACGTCGCCCGCCATGTCAAACGCGAAGTCGATGCCGGCCACGAGGTGGCGGTTGTGGTGTCGGCCATGTCCGGCAAGACCAATGAACTGGTCGGCTGGGTCCAAGGCATGCCGAAGGTGATCGGCGCCAATTCGCCGTTTTACGATGCGCGGGAATATGATGCGGTGGTCGCCTCCGGCGAGCAGGTGACCTCCGGCTTGCTGGCGATCGCATTGCAGGCGATGGATATCAATGCGCGCTCCTGGCAGGGATGGCAGATCCCGATCCGCACCGACAACGCGCATGGCGCGGCGCGCATCATGGAAATCGACGGTTCCGACATCGTCAAGCGGATGGGCGAGGGGCAGGTTGCCGTCATTGCCGGCTTCCAGGGACTGGGACCAGACAACCGCCTCGCAACGCTCGGCCGCGGCGGATCCGACACGTCGGCCGTCGCCATCGCGGCAGCAGTCAAGGCGGATCGCTGCGATATCTATACCGATGTCGACGGTGTCTACACGACCGACCCGCGCATCGTGCCGAAGGCGCGCAGGCTGAAGAAGATCGCCTTCGAAGAAATGCTTGAGATGGCCTCGCTCGGCGCCAAGGTGCTGCAGGTGCGCTCAGTCGAGCTTGCAATGGTGCACAAGGTGCGCACCTTCGTGCGCTCGTCATTCGAAGATCCCGATGCTCCGGGCATGGGTGATCTGCTAAACCCGCCCGGAACGCTGATTTGTGACGAGGATGAAATCGTGGAACAGGAAGTAGTCACCGGCATCGCCTATGCCAAGGATGAGGCTCAGATCTCGCTTCGCCGTCTTGCCGACCGGCCGGGCGTTTCCGCGGCGATCTTCGGGCCGCTCGCGGAATCCCATATCAATGTCGACATGATCGTCCAGAATATCTCCGAGGACGGGTCGAAGACCGACATGACCTTCACCGTGCCATCAGGCGACGTCGAGAAGGCGATCAAGGTGCTCGGCGACCATAAGGAGAAGATCGGCTACGATGTCGTGCAGAACGAATCGGGGCTGGTGAAAGTGTCGGTCATCGGCATCGGCATGCGCAGCCACGCTGGCGTTGCCGCTACCGCATTTCGTGCACTTGCCGAAAAAGGCATCAACATCAAGGCGATCACGACCTCCGAGATCAAGATTTCCATCCTGATCGACGGTCCTTATGCGGAACTCGCTGTCAGGACTTTGCATTCCTGCTACGGTCTGGATAAGAATTGATTCCCAGTGGGCGGCCTGCCCCTTCAGGTTGAGGAGACGAGGGCCGGCCCGCCGGGACTGAGTGCTTTGTTTCGGGAGCTTGAGACGCCATGAGAGACCTTTCCGGCGGTCCGCGCGTGCTGCTCAGGCGGCTGCGCGAGTTGATGGCGGAGCCGCTGGAGCCGCAGGATCGTCTTGACCGGATCGTCCGCCAGATCGCCGGCAACATGGTGGCCGAGGTCTGCTCGGTTTACGTGCTGCGCGCCGATGGCGTGCTCGAACTCTACGCGACCGAAGGCCTCAACCGTGAGGCCGTGCACCTGGCGCAACTGAAGATGGGGCAAGGCCTGGTCGGCACGATCGCGGCCTCGGCGCAGCCGCTGAACCTTTCCGATGCGCAGTCGCATCCTGCTTTCCGCTACCTGCCGGAAACCGGCGAAGAAATCTACCATTCCTTCCTCGGCGTGCCGATCCTTCGGACCGGGCGCTCGCTCGGCGTTCTCGTCGTGCAGAACAAGGCGAGCCGCAACTATCGCGAGGAGGAGCTGGAAGCGCTCGAGACGACGGCGATGGTGCTGGCCGAGATGATCGCCACCGGCGAGCTGAAAAAGATCACCAAGCCGGGCCTCGAACTCGACCTGACGCGTTCGGTGACCGTCGACGGCGACACCTATAATGACGGCATCGGCCTTGGTTACGTCGTGCTGCACGAGCCGCGCATCGTCGTTACCAACCTGCTCAACGAGGATGCCGAGAAGGAAATCCGGCGGCTGGCTGAAGCCATGGGCTCGCTCAGGATCTCGATCGACGACATGCTGTCGCGTCGCGACGTGTCGATGGAGGGCGAACACCGCGAGGTGCTCGAAACCTATCGCATGTTCGCGCATGACCAGGGCTGGGTGCGCAAGCTCGAGGAGGCGATCCGCAACGGCCTGACGGCGGAAGCGGCGGTCGAGAAGGTGCAGAGCGACACCAAAGCCCGGATGATGCGGTTGACCGACCCCTATCTGCGCGAACGCATGCATGATTTCGAGGATCTGGCGAACCGGCTGCTCAGACAATTGACGGGTTATACCGGGCGGACGACCGCCGAAGGTTTCCCCAATGACGCGGTCGTCCTGGCGCGTGCCATGGGGGCGGCCGAGCTGCTCGACTATCCGCGTGCCAATGTGCGCGGGCTGGTGCTGGAAGAAGGCGCGGTGACGAGCCATGTGGTGATCGTCGCGCGCGCCATGGGTATTCCGGTCATCGGTCAGGCAGCCGGTGTGGTGGCGCTCGCCGAGAACGGCGATGCCGTGATCATCGACGCCGACGAGGGACACGTGCATTTGCGGCCGATGGCCGATCACCGGCGTTCCTACGAGGAAAAGGTTCGCTTCCGCGCCAGGCGGCAGGAGCAGTTCCGGGCGCTGCGCGCCGTCGAGCCGGTGACCAAGGATGGACAGCGGATCGCGTTGATGATGAATGCGGGGCTGCTGGTCGACCTGCCGCAGCTTTCGGAATCGGGTGCCGAGGGCATCGGTCTCTTCCGCACCGAACTGCAGTTCATGATCGCCTCCACCATGCCGAAGGCGGACGAGCAGGAGCAGTTCTATCGTAATGTGATAAAACAGGCGGCGGGCCGGCCCGTCACCTTCCGTACGCTCGATATCGGCGGCGACAAGGTCGTGCCGTATTTCCGCGGCCATGAGGAAGAAAATCCCGCACTCGGCTGGCGCGCCATCCGACTGTCGCTCGACCGACCGGGACTGTTGCGCACCCAGTTGCGCGCGCTGTTGAAAGCGTCGGCAGACACCGAGCTGAAGTTGATGGTGCCGATGGTCACCGAGGTTTCCGAGCTGAAGATCGTGCGCGAGCTGTTGCAGAAGGAAGTGCAGCATCTCTCGCGCTTCGGCCACGGGCTGCCGCGCAAGCTGCAATTCGGTGCGATGCTGGAAGTGCCTGCACTGCTTTGGCAGCTCGATGAACTGATGGAGGCGGTCGATTTCGTCTCTGTCGGTTCGAACGACCTCTTCCAGTTCTCGATGGCGGTCGATCGCGGCAATGCGCGGGTCTCGGACCGCTTCGATCCGCTCGGTAAACCGTTTTTGCGCATTCTGCGCGATATCGTGCGCGGCGCCGACCGGAACAAGACGCCGGTAACGCTCTGCGGCGAGCTTGCCAGCAAACCGATCTCGGCGATGGCGCTGCTCGGCATCGGCTTCCGCTCGATCTCGATGTCGCCGGCCTCGATCGGACCGGTGAAGGCAATGTTGCTCGGGCTCGATGTCGGGGTGCTGACCAAGGCGATGGACGAGGTGCTGGACGATATCCACGCCATGATGCCGATGCGCGAGGTGCTTGCCCGCTTTGCCGAAAGCCACAATATTCCCCTTTAGACAGAGACTAAGAAGAATCGGAGTGAAGGGTGGCGAAGCTTCCCGTTGAAAAGATGCGCGAGCTGGAACGCCGTTTCGGCGAGATCGAAGCGCGCATGTCGGCCGGTCCGGCTGCCGATGTCTATGTGAAGCTCGCATCCGAATATTCCGAGCTGCAGCCCGTCGTGACGAAGATCCGCGCCTATGAGAAGGCGATCGCCGAGCTTGCCGATCTCGAAACGCTGCTCGAAGACAAGTCGGTCGACCGCGACATGCGCGACCTTGCGGAGCTGGAGCTGCCCGAGGTGAAAGAGCAGATCGAGGCGCTTGAGCAGGAGATGCAGATCCTGCTGCTGCCGAAGGATGCCGCTGACGAGAAGAGCGCCATCCTCGAAATCCGCGCCGGCACTGGCGGCTCGGAAGCGGCCCTTTTTGCCGGCGATCTCTTTCGCATGTACGAGCGTTTCGCGGCGGAAAAAGGCTGGAAGGTTGAGGTGCTCTCGGCAAGCGAAGGCGAAGCCGGCGGCTACAAAGAAATCATCGCGACGATCACCGGCCGGGGCGTGTTCGCCAAGCTGAAATTCGAATCCGGCGTGCATCGCGTCCAGCGTGTGCCAGAGACCGAGGCGGGCGGGCGCATCCATACGTCGGCCGCAACGGTGGCGGTGCTGCCGGAGGCCGAGGAGATCGACATCGAGATCCGCCAGGAGGATATCCGTATCGACACGATGCGCTCTTCGGGTGCCGGCGGCCAGCACGTCAATACGACGGACTCGGCGGTGCGCATCACCCATCTGCCGAGCGGCATCGTCGTCACCAGCTCGGAAAAATCGCAGCACCAGAATCGCGCCAAGGCGATGCAGGTGCTGCGTTCGAGGCTCTACGATGCCGAGCGGCAGAGGGCCGACAGCGAGCGCTCGGCCGACCGCAAGAGCCAGGTCGGCTCCGGCGACCGCTCGGAACGCATCCGAACCTATAATTTCCCGCAGGGTCGCATCACCGACCACCGTATCAATCTGACGCTCTACAAGCTCGACCGGATGATGGAAGGTGAGATCGAGGAGGTGGTGGATGCGCTGATGGCCGATTATCAGGCAAGCCAGCTGGCGCAGCTCGGCGAGCAGCAATGAGCGCGACGGTCGCCGATACGCTTGCCGAAGCGCGCCGCCGCTTCATCGAAGCAGGTGTCGCCGACCCGGCGACCGATGCGCGACTGCTTGTCGCGGGCCTTCTGAAACTATCGCCGACCGAGCTTTTGACGCGATCGTCCGAGAGGCTTTCTCTCGAGCAGGCGGAGTTGATTTTCAAGGCGGTGGAGCGCCGGCTCGGCCATGAGCCCGTGCATCGTATTCTCGGCGAGCGGGAGTTCTATGGCCTGCCGCTTCGGCTCTCAGTGGAAACGCTTGAACCGCGGCCGGATACCGAAATCCTGGTCGATACGGTGCTTGCCTATCTCAAGGACCTTGCAAAGGTACAAGACCGCCTCCATATTCTTGACATGGGAACCGGGACAGGGGCGATATGCCTTGCGCTTTTGAGCGAATGTCCTGAAGCGTCAGGTATCGGCAGCGACATATCGGCGGATGCACTTCGGACGGCAAGATCGAATGCAGAAAGACACGGATTGCAGGATCGTTTTCAAGCCGTACAGTCGAAATGGTTCGAGAGCATCCAGGGTTCGTTTCACGTGATTGTCTCAAATCCGCCCTATATTGCTTCCAATGTCATTCACGATCTCGCTCCCGAAGTGACGAAATTTGATCCGGTTGCGGCTCTGGATGGCGGCCCGGAGGGGCTTGACGCCTACAACGCTATCGCCAAGGATGCTGCAAGGTTCATGAGGCCTGATGGGGTTGTCGGGCTGGAAATCGGCTACGATCAGCGAAACGATGTGACGGCGATTTTTGAAGCGAAAGGCTTCAAATGCCTCAAATCCGTAAAAGATTATGGTCAGAACGATAGGGTGCTCGTGTTCGCGCTCGCGTGACAGGCGATAGTTGCTGCATTGAACGGGACATTGTTGTTATTGCGAAGAAAAGGCTTGGATTTCCCAGGGAAGCAATATAGGTTGCGGTTACGTGTTGGGCAGATGGGAATGAACGAGATTCGTTCGGTACTTGGTTTGCCTCGGGGGTCCGCTCTTTTAAACGAGAGTTTCAACGGTTGAACACGACCCAATGCGTGAATCAGTCAATCTGACTTGAAAACCAAGCGGCAGGTCGGCGCAAAGGCGCAGTATGCTCGCGGCACAAAGGTCCTGACCTGCTTTTCGGTCATGGCGGTTGGTGCCATGTATCCATCATAAACAGAGAATTCAGGTGAACGATCTATGAGGCCAGGACAGCAGAACAAGCGCGGTCGAGGGCGTGGTAACAACAATAACGGCGGCGGCGGCGGCGGAAGTAACAATAACAATAACAACAATTTCAACCGCAAGGGCGGCAATCCGCTGACCCGGACCTATGACAGTTCCGGCCCCGATGTGAAGATTCGCGGTACTGCGCAGCATATCGCCGAAAAATACGCACAGCTCGGCCGCGACGCCCAAAGCTCCGGCGACCGCGTGATTGCCGAAAACTATCTCCAGCACGCCGAACATTATTATCGTATCATCGCCAGCGCCCAGGCGCAGATGCAGGAACGCTTCCAGCGCGACGATCGCGGCGAATATGATCGCGATGGTTCTGACCGCGACGGTGCGGATCGGGACGGCGACGATATGGATAACAACGACAATGACGGCGACGATGTCGTTATCGTCCAGCCGCCGCAGAGCAGGCAGCAGCACCGGCCGCAGGCACAGCCGCAACCGGCGCCCGCCCCGGCGGCTGCACCGGCGCCCCAGCCCGAGATGATCGACGGAACCGGCCCGCAGCCGGAGATCGAAGGCATTCCGGCCGAGGTCGCCATGGATGAGGAAGGCTCCGCCGGTCAACCGCGCCAGCCCCGCCGTCGCAGCACCGGCAGCCGTCCCCGTCGCCCGCGCCGCGGCGCTGAGGGCGAAGCAGCCGCCGAGGGCGAGGGCTCGTCCGGCGAGGCGCCGGTACTGGCTGACGCCGCATCGGAATGAGAATTTCGCTTCTCCTTCAGGAGGAGCGTGAGGTTCATGCCATCTGTTAGAATTGCAACGAAAATCCCCGGCCTCGCGCCGGGGATTTTCGTTTTGTCGGCTCTTTAAACTCGCAGAACAGGGTACCATATTCTCCTCGACTGCTTCGCCCAAATCTGAGATGGGCCAAGCGCGGCCTGCCTTTTCAGGGGGTCGATCTCAATCATCGGTCTGCGCCTGATTTGGGCAGGGCGATTCATGGAGGTAGAATATGAATATCGAGAAATACTCCGAGCGGGTGCGCGGCTTCATCCAGTCGGCGCAGACCTATGCGCTGGCGCAGGGTCACCAGCAATTCACGCCCGAACATGTGCTGAAAGTCCTGCTCGACGACGATCAGGGCATGGCGGCGTCGCTGATCGAGCGCGCCGGCGGCGATGCCAAGGCTGCGCGCCTCGCCAATGACGCAGCGCTGGCCAAACTGCCGAAAATTTCCGGCGGTAACGGCAATATTTATCTGGCGCAGCCGCTCGCCAAGGTGCTCTCGACCGCCGAAGAGGCGGCGAAGAAGGCCGGCGACAGCTTCGTCACCGTTGAGCGCCTGCTACAGGCGCTGGCGATCGAATCCTCGGCATCGACCTTTTCGACGCTGAAAAACGCCGGCGTGACGGCCCAGGGCCTGAACCAAGTCATCAACGACATCCGCAAGGGCCGGACGGCGGATTCTTCCAATGCCGAGCAGGGTTTCGACTCGCTGAAGAAATTCGCCCGCGATCTCACCGCCGAAGCCCGCGACGGCAAGCTCGACCCGGTGATCGGCCGCGACGACGAAATCCGCCGCACCATTCAGGTGCTTTCGCGCCGTACCAAGAACAATCCGGTGCTGATCGGCGAACCCGGTGTCGGCAAGACGGCGATCGTCGAGGGTCTGGCGCTGCGCATTGTCAACGGTGACGTGCCGGAATCGCTGAAGGACAAGAAGCTGATGGCGCTCGACATGGGCGCGCTGATTGCCGGTGCGAAATACCGCGGCGAATTCGAGGAGCGGCTGAAGGCCGTGCTCAACGAGGTGCAGGCTGAGAACGGCGAGATCATCCTGTTCATCGATGAGATGCACACGCTGGTCGGTGCCGGCAAGGCCGATGGGGCAATGGACGCCTCCAACCTCCTGAAGCCCGCTCTTGCCCGCGGCGAGCTGCATTGCGTCGGTGCGACCACGCTCGACGAATATCGCAAACATGTCGAAAAAGACCCGGCGCTTGCCCGCCGCTTCCAGCCTGTTGTCGTCGACGAGCCGACGGTCGAGGACACGATCTCGATCCTGCGCGGCCTGAAGGAAAAATACGAGCAGCATCACAAGGTGCGCATCGCCGATGCGGCACTGGTGGCGGCTGCGACGCTTTCCAACCGCTATATTACCGACCGTTTCCTGCCCGACAAGGCGATCGACCTGATGGACGAGGCGGCGGCGCGGTTGCGCATGCAGGTGGATTCCAAGCCGGAAGAGCTCGACGAACTCGACCGCCGCATCATCCAGCTGAAGATCGAGCGCGAGGCGCTGAAGAAGGAAACCGACGTCGCCTCGGCCGACCGGCTGAAGCGGCTGGAGACCGAACTGACCGGCCTCGAAGAGGAAGCCGATGCGCTGACGGCCCGCTGGCAGGCGGAAAAGCAGAAGCTCGGCCTTGCCGCCGATCTCAAGAAGCAGCTCGACGATGCCCGCAACGAACTGGCGATTGCCCAGCGCAAGGGTGAATTCCAGCGCGCCGGCGAGCTGACCTACGGTGTCATCCCGGATCTGGAAAAGCAGCTGGTCGACGCTGAGAGGCAGGATGGCGAACGCGGCGCGATGGTGCAGGAGGTGGTTATCCCCGACAACATCGCCCATGTCGTTTCCCGCTGGACCGGCATTCCGGTCGACAGGATGCTGGAGGGCGAACGCGACAAGCTGCTTCGGATGGAAGACGAACTGGCGAAATCGGTAATCGGCCAGGGCGATGCGGTTCAGGCGGTGTCGCGCGCGGTGCGCCGCGCCCGCGCCGGTCTGCAGGATCCGAACCGGCCGATCGGCTCGTTCATTTTCCTCGGCCCGACCGGCGTCGGTAAAACGGAGCTCACCAAGGCGCTCGCCCGCTTCCTCTTCGACGACGAAACGGCGATGGTGCGCATGGACATGTCGGAATATATGGAGAAGCACTCCGTTGCCCGGATGATCGGTGCGCCTCCGGGCTATGTCGGTTATGACGAAGGCGGGGCGCTGACGGAAGCCGTGCGCCGCCGGCCGTATCAGGTCGTGCTGTTCGACGAGATCGAAAAGGCGCATCCAGACGTCTTCAACATCCTGCTGCAGGTGCTGGATGACGGACGCCTGACGGACGGCCAGGGGCGGACCGTCGATTTCCGCAACACGATGATCATCATGACCTCGAATCTCGGCGCCGAATATCTGACGCAGCTCAAGGACGGTGACGACAGCGATACGGTTCGCGAGGAGGTTATGGAGGTCGTGCGCGGGCATTTCCGGCCGGAATTCCTGAACCGCATCGATGAGATTATTCTGTTCCACCGGCTGAAGCGTGAGGAGATGGGCGCGATCGTCGATATCCAGCTGAAGCGGCTGGTGGCGCTACTGTCCGAACGCAAGATCGTCATCGACCTTGACGAGGAAGCCCGCCACTGGCTGGCGAACAAGGGTTACGATCCGGTCTACGGCGCAAGGCCGTTGAAGCGGGTGATCCAGAAGTTCGTGCAGGATCCGCTGGCCGAGCAGATCCTGTCGGGCCAGGTGCCTGATGGATCGACGGTGAAGGTGACGAGCGGTTCGGACCGGTTGCAGTTCAGGACGCGGCAGACGGTGAGCGAAGCGGCCTAAGCCGTTTCTCCGGATGAACGAGAATGGCGGCTTTGGCCGCCATTTCTGTTTGGCGGGGGCGAAACGACTGAACGGTTCATCTGCTTGCCGGCCATAGCGGCGATTACTTGCTCGCCACCTGATCTGCCGTCTGATTGTTCAGCAGCGTATCAATACGCTTGCGCTCGTCCTCGAATTTCGCCAGCGCCTCGCCTTGCAGCGATTTTCCGCCCGGCAGACGGATGCGCAAGGGATCGACCTTGGTGCCGTTGACGATCAGCTCGTAATGCAGATGGGGTCCGGTGGACTCGCCCGTCGTGCCGACCCAGCCGATCACCTGACCCTGACGAATCTTGGCGCCGGGGATAACGCCCTTGGCGATGGCGCTCTGGTGATTGTAGGAGGATTCATAGCCGTTGGCATGGCGGATGATCGTCTGGTTGCCGTAACCGCCGGAATCCCAGCCGGCTTTTTCGACCGTGCCGTTGCCGGCGGCGATGATTGCCGTACCGCGAGGAGCCGCCCAGTCGACACCGGTGTGCATGCGGGCGAAACCGAGGATCGGGTGACGGCGCATGCCGAAGCCCGATTTGAAGATGCCGTTCGGAACCGGGTTGCGCAGCAGGAACTGGCGGATGCTCTTGCCGTTCTCGTCGAAATAGTCGACCGTGCCGTCGTCGGGATCCTGGAAGCGGTAGAAGCGCGTCTGCGTGTCGCCGAAACGGGCGTTGACGTAGAGCAGTTCGGAATCCTCGGTCGCCTGGCCGGCGCTGTCGGCGACGGAGAAGAAGGCTTCGAGACTGTCGGTCGACCTCAGCTGCGCCTGGAAATCGACATTGCTGGCGAGCAGCTTGATGATCAGCGCCGTCATATCCTTGGTCATGCCGTAGGACAGGGCCGCGCGATAAATGCCGTCATAGACGCGCGGCAGGTTCTGGCCGGGTGGCGGCGCGAAGGAATTGTCATCGAAGGCGGTGGCGATGGCATCCAGCATTGGCGGCTCGCTTCCGGGCACGTATCTGCCCTTGTCGTCGACGGCGACGGTGACAAGATGGCGCGTGCCACGATAGACGCTGGCTCGGATGATCTTTGCCTGCTCGCCCTTCTGAATGATGCCGATCCGCAGCACGTCGCCCTTGTCGAGATCGGCGGAACCCAGTTGCTGCGAGATAAACCCGGCAATGCCATCGGCATATTGCTGCGGATAGCCGGAATCCGTCAGCGCCTTGGCAATCGGCGTGTCGACGCGGACGGGCAGGATGTCGTCGGCGAACTCCTCGGTCTGCGGCGTGATCGATTCCGATGCGGAAACGGTCATGTTCTGTTCGAGCACGCGAGCCGACAGGCCGGCGGTCAGATCGACATCGGCATCCTCATTGGAGAAGCGGCGCGGATCGACGTAATAAAGGGCTGCAAGCTGCGTGTTGCCATCGGTCAGCACCGAGCCATTGGAACGCACATTCTCTTCGACCTCTTCGAGCGACAGGCCGGACGCCATCTTCATGCTGCTCTTGCCGGTCGGGAAGGAAATGGTCTTCAGGCTGACTTCGGATTCGACATCGGAGCCGTAAAGCGCGCCGGTGCGGCTTTGCGGGGCGGGCTGCGGCTCGTCGGCGGAAAAGATCGCCAGGGGATCGAAGTCGGGATAGTCCTCGGTCGCCACATGGTTGGCGGCCAGCGTCATCTTCACATGCGCGAAGGGCTGGCGACGAACGACCTCTTTCTCGCCATCGTGGACGACGGTTGAAACTTCCATGATGGCACGGTCGGACGGTTTTGCGGCGATGGCGGGCGCGATCAGCCTTCCGCCGCGCACCACTGTCGTATCCTCGTGCGCGTCCGCGGCAGCACTTGCATAGGCCTCGGCGGGGATTGCCAGCTGCTGGCGGCCGTCAAGGGCGGCAAAAAGGGCGACGCCCATTAGGACGGAGGATGTAATGCCGGTGAGGAACGTGCCCGAGAGCCAGCGCAAGGAAACCTCGCGGCGGTCGGGCGCACGTCTGCCGTCGGCCAGAAGCGGAGGCTCGTTGCCCAACGAGCGGATCATCATTTTCTCCGTCATCATGGCAGTCGGGTCCGCGTCCTTACATTCGACGTCTCTGGAAGCATTTCTCGGCCATCCTGGCTGGGGCGAAAGATGTGCATATTATAGGCATGGAAGTCAAATCGCACAGGGAAAGGCAGTCTGCCTGCATTTGCCTGTGTGAATCGTGTGTCTCTTAAGACCAGCAGATTGTGATGATGTCGGGGCGCGGTGGAGCGGAAAAAGCATTCCTCCCCCAAAAAGTCGAAAGAGGTTCATTTTCCTGGCCGTGTCAGCTCGGTCGGAATCCGGGAAACGACTGCATTTCCATGCGGTCTGAAATTTCGCCTTCAAAAACAATAGTTTGAAAGAAAAATCAGTTTTTTCGAAAAGCGCTGTTGACTGTTTGGGAGGGTTAGTTCTATAAGCCCACTCACTGAACGAGGGCGGCGGCGCTGCTGGCGACGAAGTCTTTCGTTCTAAAGAAACTCAAGCGGATTAGCGATTGCTGGTTTGTGTTC